>NZ_NFLU01000028.1 GCF_002161085.1 Flavonifractor sp. An112
GTTCCGGCGTGGGCGTTGGAGTGGGCGCCGGTGTGGGGGACGGGGTGGGCTGAGCGGAAGTCACCGGGTCAGTACTCTCAGCCGCCGGAGCCGGACCGCCGGAACCCAGCAGCCACCAGGCGATCCCTCCGGCCGCCGCCACAACAACCAGGAGCACAATCACCAGAGCAATCCGCCCTCCTGAGGATTTGGCACATCGTTTTCCTTTCATGGCAGCCGATACTCCTATTCTTCAAATTCGCACACAAAGCCCATGCCGTCGGCCATGGTGGGCACAGCGGAGACCGGATCGTTGCGCTGGTCGTTCCAGCACCAGCCGCCCACCGCCTTAATGTTCCACAGCATGATGTACCACTCCTCGGTGCCGTCCTGATCCTGACGGGAGGGCTCGTTGGCAGACCAGGCCTGGAAGTTGAATGCCTCACCGGTAACCCAGTGGCCAAACACGTTGCCGGCGTCGTCATAGGAGGTGTAGCCGCCCAGCCAGATATACTTCACGTCCTGGGCCTCCGCCATGGCAGTGATCTGGTCCATCTCCTCTTGAGAGGTAATGGTGGCCAGATGGCCGCCCATCTCCTGGCAGCGACGGGAGGCCTCCTCCCAGGTCAGGCTCTCTTTGAACAGCTCGTAGCGGTGTCCGCCGCCCACGCCACCGTCGTCCCGGATGCTGCGTACCGGGGTAACGGTCAGCTCGCTCTCTCCCCGGTAGCCCTGGCCGGACACTTTGACCTGCAGGTCACGGGTGGCGTAGCTGTCGGCGGCGCTGTCGCTCTCGTACTCCACGATATAGTAGTCCATCTGCTCGTCATAGATCTGCTGGAAGATGGCCTCCAGGTCGTAGAGATCGTCAATGTACCAGTAGCGGCCGCCGGTACTCTCGGCAATATGGCGCAGGGTGCTGGTCTCCACCGAGTTGCCTACGCCGATGATGTACACCGGGGTCTGCTGGGTGTTGGCGTAGCGGATGAGCTCCTCAGGGGTGTGGCGGCTGCGGTTGTCCATGCCGTCGGTAAAGGCGATGACGCAGCGGGCGCCGCCCTGAAGGGTGGCGTTGGTCACACCGTCGTACACCGCGTCATAGAAGGCAGTGAGGCCGTCGGTGGACATATTGTTGATGCCGTTGACCAACAGGCCCACGTCATCGGTGTAGTAGCACATCTGCTGCACGATGGAGTCAAAGGCCAGCACCTCCGCCCGGTCGCCCAGGGCGAAGTCCAGCTCCTGCACAAACTCGGTCATAACGGTCTTGATCTTGCCCATGTCGTACTCGGTGATGCTGTCGCTCTTGTCAGCCACCAGATCGATCTTCAGGCCGTCGTTGCCCTCCAGAGGAAGCACCGACTTGACTTCACGAGCCAGATACTCGCCGCCTTCCACCCGCTCCATGATGCGGAAGGCGTTGGAATCCAAGCCCTCCACCGTCTCGCCGCTGTAGTCGTCCACCACCTGGAAATAGGCCCGGACCACAGGATATTCGCTGACGTCAGTGGACACCAGACGCAGCCGGGCGGGCACGAAGTAGGGGGTATAGTAGTCTCCTTCCCGCTCCATGGAGATGCCGTCCACCGAGAAGGTGAGTACAGGCTGGCGGTGCTCCTCGCTGTACTCGGCGTCAAAGGTCAGGTAGGTGATCTCAACCTGGCCATCCTCCTGGGTCACCTCCTGCACCTCACAGTCCTGGCCATCCTCCCGGATGCCCACCTCGGACAGGTCCAGAGGGAAGGGCTGATCGCAGTCCAGCTTCAGGGTGACCACCGGGAAGTTGTCGGTGTCCACATCGTCCACTTCAGGGGAGAGAATGCACATGGCATACAGCTTCTGGTAGAGGGCATACTGCTCGTCCCCCTCCTGGAGAGGGCCCTCCTCCAGCAGCCGGGCCGCCGCTGTCCGGTTGTCCTGGGCCAGATAGGCCTCCGCCAGGGCCAGCCGGTCGGCGTTCTCCAGGCCCCGCAGATTCCGGGCCTGCTCATAGTAGTCCACCGCCTGGGCGTAGCTGCCCCGGTTCAGGGCGTCCCGTCCCTGCTCCACCGCCTGTTGATAGGCCTGATTGGTGCTGATATTCCGGTACAGCAAAAAGCCGCCTATGCCCACCGCCAGGGCCGCCACAATGACGACGGGCAGCAACCACTTCTTTTTGCCGCCCTTGGGGGCGGAGGGCTGACCATTCCCAGGTCCGCCGGGTCCGGGCGCATAAACAGGCCCCGGCTGGGGCGGTTGGGTAGGAGGCACACCCCATCCGGGCGGGGTCCCCGGCTCCTGTATGGGGGGCTCCTGCGCCGGAGCAGGACCCGGCTCTTGCGCCGTAGGCTGCTGGACAGGCTGTTCCTCCACAGGAGCGGGCTCCGGCTCATGAACCGGCTGCTCCGCTGCCGGAGGAGTCTGATCCTGAGGCGGCGAGGTCTGGTCCTGGCCCACAGACTTCAAGGCCTCTTCCAGCGGTGCACCGCAGTGCCCGCAGAATTTTTCTGTTCCGGTCAGCTGGGCGCCGCATCGATAACAAAACATACCCATCTTCCTCTCTCTTCCGCGCCCCCATTTCGGGGGAATTCGACGGATGTCATTTCCAGTTTACTCACCCCCGCCAACTCTGTCAAGGTATTCCTGGGCTAGAAACATCTTCCGAATATGGAGGCAATAAAAAAGGCGCGGGTAGTCCCGCGCCTTTTGCGTTCAATCTGTTATTTGCCGCAGTCCTTCCACATAGGTCTGCGGGTCTGGACAGGCCATAAAAGCGCTCATGAGACAGGCTCCCGCCGCCCCGGTTCGAGCTACGGCAGCCAGGTTGTCCGGTCCGATGCCGCCGATGGCATACACCGGAATGGACACCGCCTTCACCACCCCCTCCAGCCAGGGAAGCCCCCGGCCGGGCAGACTCTTTTTGCAGTCGGTGGCAAAGACGTGGCCCGCCGTCACATAGTCCGCCCCCAGCTTCTGGGCCCGGACGGCCTCCTCAGGGGCATGGATGGACACACCCAGCAGCTTCACCTGCTCCCGCAGGTCAGGCTTGGCTTCCAGCTGCCCCAGGGACAGGTGGAGCCGGGGCACGCCCAACCTTTGACACACCCGGGGAAAATGGTGGAGTACCACCTTGTCTCCCCCGGCAGCCAGCACCTGCCGGGCCAGGGCCTCATATTTCTCCTCGGACAGGTCCTTCTCCCGCAGGATGACTTTGCTCACGCCGCCCCGGCACAGGGCGGCCACCCGCTGGGGCAGGTTGTCGGCACACAGCCCCCGGTGGGTAACGCATATCAGTTCAAACATAGACATAGTCGTTCATCACCGGCTGGAGGCCCTGGTCCCGGATGGCCTGGGCCACCTGCTCCACGTCCCGGTTGTCGGCAATCTCGAACTGATCGTCCCCCTCCTCCTCGCCGGAGTGGCCGCCGATGCCGGTGGATACCCCGGCGGAAATCTTGGTGGCGGCAATGTCGATGACCCGATCCCGGAAGCCCGCTCGCTCCCGGGTAGAGATGGTCATGCCGGCAAATGGCATGAACAGGCGGTAAGCACACATGACCTGGAGCAGCTGCCGCTCGTGGACGTCCTTGGGGTTAATCTTGTCGTTGTTGACGATGGGCCGCAGCCGGGGGCAAGAGAAGGAAATCTCGGCGTGTGGATACTTGCGCTGGAGGAGCCAGGCGTGCATTCCGGTGGCAAAGGCATCCCTCCGGAAGTCGTCCAGTCCCAGCAGGGCGGCAAAGGCCACCCCCCGCATCCCGCCCATGAGGGCCCGCTCCTGGGCCTCCATGCGGTAGGGGAAGATCCGCTTATGGCCCGCCAGGTGGAGCTGCTCGTACCGGTCAGCGTGGTAGGTCTCCTGGAACACCGTCACATAGTCCACCCCGCACTGGTGGAGGTAGGCGTACTCATCGGAGTTCATGGGATAGACCTCGATGCCCACCATTTTAAAATACTTCCGGGCGATCTTGCAGGCCTCACCGATGTACTGCACGTCGCTCATCTTCCGGCTCTCACCGGTGAGGATCAAAATCTCCTCCAGGCCGGTTTTGGCAATGGCGGCCATTTCCGCCTCAATGCCCGCCATGTCCAGCTTGGCCCGGCGGATCTTGTTGTGACAGTTAAAGCCACAGTAGATGCAGTAGTTCTCACAGTAGTTGGAGATGTAGATGGGAGTAAAGAGGTACACGTTGTCGCCGAAGTACCGCCGCTTTTCCATCCGGGCCTTTTGGGCCATCTCCTCCAGAAAGGGCTCGGCCGCCGGGGACAGCAGGGCGGCAAAGTGCTCCGGGGTACGCACATCGGCGTCCAGGGCGGCCCGCACGTCCTTGGCGGTGTAAATAGTCTCATCATAGCCGTCCCGGGCCGCCGTCACCTGGAGTCGGACGGTGGGGTCGATCTGTTCCATGCCGGGCAGATAGGTCATGTGGTCAATCTTGTCCTTGACCTCCACCACGGTAATGCCTTCCATAGGCTGATCCATGTCTCTTCCTCCTCTCAGTCCGCCAGAAATCCGGTAAGGGGGGAGGAAGCTGCCGCCCCGTGGTCCAGCACCCGGCCCAGCCCGGCCAGATAGGCGGCCCGGCCCGCCTCGATGGCGGATTTGAAGGCCCCCGCCATGGCGGCGATGTCCCCGGCGGTGGCAATGGCGGTGTTGGCCATCACGGCAGCGGCGCCCATCTCCATGGCCTCGCAGGCCTGGGAGGGCCGGCCGATGCCGGCGTCCACAATGACGGGCAAATCGATCTCGTCGATGAGAATGCGGATGAATTCTTTGGTAGCCAGTCCCTTGTTGGAGCCAATGGGAGCGCCCAGAGGCATGACGCAGGCTGCCCCCGCGTCCACCAGATCCCGGGCCACGTTCAGGTCGGGGTACATATAGGGCATGACCACAAAGCCCTCCTTGGCCAGGATCTCGGTGGCCTTGATGGTCTCGTAGTTGTCGGGCAGCAGATACTTGCTGTCCCGCATGATCTCGATCTTCACAAAGTCGCCGCAGCCGCAGGCCCGGGCCAGCCGGGCTATCCGCACCGCCTCGTCGGCGTTGCGGGCGCCGGAGGTGTTGGGCAGCAGGGTGACCCCCTCCGGGATATGATCCAGAATGCTGTCGGTGTCCGAGTTGGCCCGGCGAAGGGCCAGAGTGATGATCTGGGCCCCGGCGTGCTCCACTGCCGCCCGGATCAGGTCCAGAGAATATTTGCCCGAGCCCAGAATGAACCGGGAGGTAAAGGCGTGTCCGCCCAAAATCAGTTGATCTGCCATAGTTGTTCGTTCCTTTCTTTGATGTTTTACGGTTCCATTTGTCCCAGCAGCAGCCGCATGACCATAGTGGTCTGGTGTGCCGCGCATACCGCCACCCGGGGGGCCATCAGTCCCTGCCCCTGGTCGATATCGCTCTCCCCGTCGCCGCAGAGCCAGAGGCGGCTCATGGCCTTGCGGGTGTGGATGGCGTTGGCCGAGCCGCTTCCCGCCATGCCGGAGCCCGCTACCAGCAGCGTGTCCGGCAGGCCGGTAAGTACCGTCTGCACCAGCATGGCCTTCTGATCGGCCTGGTCGAAGGCCTCGCACACCACCTGACAGCCCTGAAACAGGGTGCAGGCGTTGTCCGCCGTCACTTTACAGGTGTGGATCTCATAATCCAGCCAGGGATTGATCCCCCTGAGCTGTTCCGCCAGGGCCTCGGTCTTGTACCGCCCCAGATGGGGAATGAAATAGTGCTGCCGGTGGAGGTTGGTCACGTCCACCCGGTCGAAGTCGGCCAGCACCAGCCGCCCCACTCCCAGCCGGGCCAGGTGGACGGCAATGTGGGAGCCCAGGCCCCCAAGGCCCGCGATGCCCACCGAGGCGGCGGCAAATTTTTTCTGATTCTCCGCCCCGTGGCGGGCGATGAGGGCCTGTTCCAGCGTTTCCCGGTCCATGGGTCAGCCTCCCCCCACGAACCGCACCACCTCCAGCTTGTCCCCATCGGACAGGGCGGTTGTGGAAAAGTCCTCCCGGCGGAGAATGGCGCCGTTGTGCTCCACCGCCACCTGGGCGGCCTTCCAGCCCTGCTTGTCCAGCAGGTCCTGCACGGTATGCAGACCTGTCCGGTCCATGGGCTGACCGTTGACTTGCAGCATAATCTGCCTCCTTCCAAACGCAAAAAAGGCGTCACGAAAGAACTACACCCGCGGTGGTGTACCCCTTCGTGACGCCTTCTTTCAGCTTCACTCTGTGCTATACCATAGCACTGGTCTTTTCACTTGTCAAGGCACAGTTTTCCACCGTGCCCTCAGGGCCGGGGATAGTCGCTGGGGCAGACGGGCCAGTTGGGGTAGGCGGTCCAGATATGGCCGTCCATATGCCCGTCGGACACCAGGAAATAGTCGTAGGAGATATAGGTCACCTGATCGTCCCAGGTGGGGTCCACATTGTACCAGTTCCCGTCGATGTTTACCCGCACCCAGGCGTGATACTCCGTCACGCCGTTGGCGGTGGCCTGACCGAAGATATGCTCACAGTCGATGCCGCTGAGGAAGCAAAGCAGATCCATGGCCTGTGTATATCCCTGGCACACGGCGGCGTGGTTCACCAGTGCGCCGTAGGCAGTGTGACTCTCCGGCCCGGTCTTTCGATAGGTGACGGTGTCGCACAGGTAGTCGTGGAAGGCCTTCACCCGTTCATACTGGCTCATGGTGCTGTCCACCAGACTGTCGTGGACCCGCACCGCCTCCTCATAGAGGGCCATGTCCTGGGCCGACAGGCGATCCGTCTTTCCCTCCACATAGGCCATCACCCGGGCGGAGTCCCGGTAGCGGATCTCCACAGTGAAGTAGCCCTGATCGGGATAATACCGGGTGGCCATGGAATCCACGTCCGGGAAGCGGTCGATGGTATCCTCGGTAAGCAGGGCCTGGCTGTACGCCCCTTCCTGCCCCACCGGGACATGGATGGTGAGGGCGGTGTTGCGGGCGTCCACCTGGACTGCCATCCGGCGGATCATATCCTCCACGCTGCTGACTGAAAAGGTGCTCTCCACCGTTACGGTGGGCCCGGGCTGCAGCTTGGGAGCAGGCAGTTCCCGCCGCTCCAGCGCGCCCTGGAGATCCAGCTTTTCATAGAGGGTGACCTCCTCCCCCGCCAGCGTTACCTCCAGCATCCGGTCGGACAGCAGGACCATATCACTGCGCTGGAAGGTCTGGTCCCGGACATAGTCCTCCCCTTCCCGCAGGCCCAGCCGGTCGGCGGCGGCATAGGGATCACGCCAGTCCACATCGGTATAGTCCATGGCCCGCAGCAGCAGGGTCAGGTATTCCTCCTGAGTGATGGCACTGTGGAAGCCGAAGGTCGTATCGCTCACCCCGGTGGTGATACCGTTTGCATAGGCGTAGGCCACATAGGGCTCCCCCCAGTCGTCCACATCGGTGAAGGGGTGGGTGCTTCCGCCGGTGAGGGCGGCCTCCTTTCCGCCGGTGAGCCGCACCACCATGGTGATGGCCTCCCCCCGGGTCATAGTGCCCCCCAGATTAAAGTTGGGCATCCCGTCGCTGCCGGTACCCGCGCCGTCCAGCAGGCCCAGGCAGTACAGGTGCTCCGCCGCCTGTTGGGCCTGTTGGGTGGAATCCGCCCCCGCCGCCGGTACCAGCCCGGCCAGGAGGGCCAGGGACAGAGCTCCCGCCAGAAGCTGCTTTTTCATGGAGATCCTCCTTTCTTCCCGGATCAAAGAAGGGCAGCGGCACGGCAGACCGCCGCTCCGCTGCCCCTGTTGGTCAGAGTTGCTTTTTGGCTGTTACAGGCTGGCCTCCAGCTTGGCCCGGATGGCCTTCAGGAAGTCCAGGGAGTTGACGCCCTGAGCGGGGGTCTCACCCTCCCACAGGCCCACCAGGTCTCGGGTCATGACGCCGCCCTCGATGGTGTCGATGGTGGCCTTCTCCAGCTTGTCGGCAAAGTCCACCAGAGCCTGGATGCCGTCCAGCTCGCCCCGCTTGCGGAGGGCGCCGGTCCAGGCAAAGAGGGTGGCCACCGGGTTGGTGGAGGTCTCCTCCCCCTTCAGATACTTGTAGTAGTGGCGGGTGACGGTGCCGTGGGCGGCCTCGTACTCGTACTTGCCGTCGGGGCTCACCAGCACGGAGGTCATCATGGCCAGGGAACCGAAGGCGGTGGACACCATGTCGCTCATCACGTCGCCGTCGTAGTTCTTGCAGGCCCAGATAAAGCCGCCCTGGGACCGAACCACACGGGCCACGGCGTCGTCAATGAGGGTGTAGAAATACTCGATGCCCAGCTCGTCAAACTTGGCCTTGTACTCGGCGTCAAAGATCTCCTGGAAGATGTCCTTGAAGGTGTGGTCATACTTCTTGGAGATGGTGTCCTTGGTGGCAAACCACAGGTCCTGCTTGGTATCGATGGCGTACTGGAAGCAGGAGCGGGCAAAGGAGGAGATGGAGCTGTCCTTGTTGTACTGGCCCTGGAGCACGCCGCCGCACTCAAAGTCATAGATGGTCTGACGGAACTGCTCCTGGCCGTCCTCGCCGGTGAACACCAGCTCGGCCTTGCCGGGGCCGGGCACCCGGTACTCGGTGGACTTATACACATCGCCGTAGGCGTGACGGGCGATGGTGATGGGCTTCTTCCAGGTCTTGACCACCGGGGAGATGCCCTTGACCATGATGGGGGCACGGAACACAGTGCCGTCCAGGATAGCACGGATGGTGCCGTTGGGGGACTTCCACATCTGGGAGAGCTTGTACTCCTCCACCCGCTGGGCGTTGGGGGTGATGGTGGCGCACTTCACCGCCACGCCGTACTTCTTGGTGGCCTCGGCGGAGTCCACGGTCACCTGGTCACCTGTCTGCTCCCGATAGGGCAGGCCCAGGTCGTAATACTCGGTCTTGAGGTCGATAAAGGGCAGGAGCAGCTCGTCCTTGATCTGCTGCCACAGCACCCGGGTCATTTCGTCGCCGTCCATCTCCACCAGGGGGGTGGTCATCTGAATCTTTTCCATGGTCTCCTCCTTATGCTTTTGATCCAATTTCGCAGAAAATTATACCTCCAATCCGGCGAAAAGGCAAGCGGCACATCCCCCTCAATCCTGTGGGTTTTGCCCATTGCGGCCCTGTTGCCGCCGGTAGTATACTTTTTTGGTATGTAACCCAACCAGAGAGAGGGAACCCCCGTGTTTAACAAGCAAGCCCTGAAAAAACTCATCATTCCCCTGATTATCGAGCAGTTCCTGGCCGTCATGGTGGGCATGGCCGACATCATGATGGTGTCCTCTGCCGGAGAGGCCGCCGTGTCCAGCGTGGCCCTGGTGGACCTGATCAACGTGCTCATCATTAACGTCTTTTCCGCCCTGGCCACCGGCGGCGCGGTGGTGTGCGCCCAGTCCATCGGGGCGGAAAACCTGGACCGGGCCAACCGGGCCGCCAATCAGCTGATGTACATCGTCACCGCCGCCGCCCTCATCATCATGGCCCTGTCCCTGACCCTGTGCCGTCCCCTGCTGGGGCTGCTCTTCGGCCAGGTGGAGCCCGCCGTCATGGAGGGTGCGGTGACCTATTTCATCATCTCCGCCCTGTCCTACCCCTTCATCGCCCTGTACAACGGCTGCGCCGCCCTGCTGCGGTCCATGGGCAACTCCAAGGCCTCCATGTACGTCTCCGCCTGGATGAACGGACAGAATATTGTGGGCAACGCCATCTTTGTGTTTGTCTTTCACCGGGGGGTGGACGGCGTGGCCCTGTCCTCCCTGTTCTCCCGCATCGTGGCCGCCGGCATTATGCTGGTGCTCCTCCACAGCCGCCACAATCCGGTGCGGGTGTCCGGCCTGCTCAAGTTCCGGTTTGAGCCGAACATGATGGGCCGCATCCTCCGCATCGGCGTGCCCAACGGGCTGGAGAACTGCTTCTTCCAGCTGGGCCGGGTGCTGCTGGTGAGCCTGATCTCCACCTTCGGCACCGCCCAGACCGCCGCCAACGCGGTGGCCAACAACATTGACAACTTCGGTGTCATCCCCGGCACCGCCATGGGCCTGGCCCTGATCACGGTGGTGGGCCAGTGCGTGGGGGCCGAGGCCTGGGACCAGGTGCGCTCCTACACCGTCAGGCTGGTGAAAATGACCTACCTCTTTACCTGGGTCCTCAACGGCATTCTGTTGCTGGGCCTGCCCCTGATCCTCATGCTGTACAGCCTGACCCCAGAGACCCAGTGGTATGCCACGGTACTGATTTTCATCCACAACGGCTGCGCCATGCTGTTCTGGCCCATGGCCTTCACCATGCCCAACGCCCTGCGGGCCACCGGCGACGTGAAGGTACCCATGGTCATCTCCATCTGCTCCATGCTGCTGGTGCGGCTGGGATGCAGCTACATCCTGGGGGGCCACTTTGGCCTGGGGGTCATCGGCGTGTGGATCGCCATGGTGGGAGACTGGATCGTGCGGATCTTCTTCTTTGTGCTCCGGGCCCGGCAAAAGCTGTGGCTGGAGCATCGGTAGGGGTTGTATGCGGGATACTTTTCCTGTATAATGTGTTACATTGTAATTCCAGACAAAAGGAGTGCTGCGCCATGCTGCAAACCGTGATCCCTCAGGGGTACGCCCCCTGTCTCAATTTATATGACACCCAGAAGGCCATCGGCCTGCTGAAGCGGCTCTTTGAGGACACCCTGGGGGGCGCCCTCCACCTGCGCCGGGTATCCGCTCCCCTGTTCGTGGAGGCCTCCACCGGCCTCAACGACGACCTGAACGGTGTGGAACGGGCAGTCTCCTTCGACATTCCCGACGCCGGCCGGGACGCCCAGGTAGTCCACTCCCTGGCCAAGTGGAAGCGCATGGCCCTGTACCGCTATCAGTTCTCGGTGGGCGAGGGCCTGTACACCGACATGAACGCCATCCGCCGGGACGAGGAGCTGGATAACCTCCACTCGGTGTATGTGGACCAGTGGGACTGGGAGAAGGTCATTGCCCCCCGGGACCGGACGGTGGATTATCTGAAGGCCACCGTGTCCACCATCGTGAAGGCCATGGCGGAGACCCAGTCCACCCTGCGCTCCGTCTTCCCCCAGCTCACCGCCCTGCCCCCCCTGGACACCGACGTGTCCTTTGTCACCACCCAGGAGCTGGAGGACCGCTGGCCCGACCTCACCCCCAAGGAGCGGGAGGACGCCTGGGTCAAGGAGCATCCCACCACCTTCCTCATGGGCATCGGCGGCGCCCTCAAGTCGGGTAAGCCCCACGACGGTCGTGCCCCCGACTACGACGACTGGAACCTGAACGGCGATATTTTGGTGTGGAACCCGGTGCTGGAGCGGACCTTTGAGGTGTCCTCCATGGGCATCCGGGTGGACCCCGCCGCCATGGACCGCCAGCTCACCATCGCCGGCTGCGACAGCCGCCGGGAGCTGCCCTTCCACAAGATGCTGCTGGAGGGCAAGCTGCCCCTGACCATCGGCGGCGGTATCGGCCAGTCCCGGCTGTGTATGCTGCTGCTGGGCAAGGCCCACATCGGCGAAGTCCAGGCCAGCGTCTGGGATGAGCAGACCATCCAGGCCTGCCAGGACGCCGGCGTCATCCTGCTGTAAGACGGAGGGACGGCCATGGAACTTCTGGTAGTGGACGGCCAGGGCGGCCGGATCGGCCAGCAGCTGGTGCGGGGCATTGTGGCCCGTCACCCCAAATTGCAGGTCTTTGCCGTAGGCACCAACAGTCTGGCCACGGCGGCCATGCTGAAGGGCGGCGCCTCTCAGGGCGCCACCGGGGAAAATGCCCTGCTGGTGGCCTGCCGCCGGGCGGACGTGATCCTGGGCCCTCTGGGCATTGTCATTGCCGACGCCCTGCTGGGAGAGATCTCCCCGGCTATGGCAGTGGCGGTGGGCCAGTCGCCCGCCAAAAAGATCCTGGTTCCCATGAATCAGTGCGACAACATCGTGGCCGGCGTAGAAGATATGCCGGTAAGCAAGCTGCTGGACAGTGCCCTGGAGGAGCTGGACCTGCTGCTGAAGGGCTGAATCTTGCATAGAATGGATCGCGGAGCCACGCTCCGCGATCCTTTTTTGTGAGGTGCTCACCGTGAAGCAGATCCTGCACTGCATTATGCAGGTCCAAAATCTGGTCACCCTGATTTTGACCATTGCCTTTCTCCACCTGGCCATCACCGGCAAGGTGGCTGCCGATCAGTTTCTCACCATCTTCTCGGTGGTGATCGCCTTCTATTTTGGCAGTCAGGCACAGAAAAATCAGTCTGCATAAGAGAAGCGGGGGGGGGGGGGGGGGGGGGGGGGGGGGGGGGGGGGGGGGGGGGGGGGGGGGGGGGGGGGGGGGGGGGGGGGGG
>NZ_NFLU01000029.1 GCF_002161085.1 Flavonifractor sp. An112
GGGTGCAGGGGGAGGAAGGGGGTGTGGATGGAAGTGACAAAATTATGGGACAGATGACGAAAATAAAATGGAGGGGAACATAGTGTTTCAAAATAATTCTCTGATTTTTCGGATTTAAGGGATTTAATTTGAAAAAATGGCCTCAAAATTCCAAGTGTTTCCAGAAATACCCCCATTTTTTCAGATTAAATGGGGATTTAATTGAAAAAAACACCTCGAAAATTCCCAGTCCCTTCCAAAACACCTCTATTTTTTCAGATTAAATACGGAGATACAGAAAAAATCGGAAGTAAGTCTGAATTTCATCCAAAAAACAGAGGGGGGTGATTTATCGTGAAGCGGGCCTCGAAGAAGCAACGGGAAATCCGGTTTCACAGCGGAAAGTGCGGGCGCATCATCTGCGTCAACAGCTATGCGGAGCAGGAGTACGCCAAGAGGCTGGAGGCGGATGACCGGGTGGAGAACTACGAGGAGAACTGCTGTCTCGACACGGAGCGGTTCCAACATGTGAACCCCGTAGGCATCCGTGCCGCCTATATGAAGCAGGAATGGAAAACGGATTTTCTGATCCACCACACGGACGGGACCCAGGCTGTCCGGGAGGTAGTGCGGGAGGACGAGTTGACCAAGGCAACCGTGCTGGAACAGCTGGAGTTGTCCCGCCGGTACTGGGAGGCCGTAGGCGTATCAGACTGGCGCGTCGCCCTGTTCCGGGAGGGTGGTGTGACCCACGCTTCCTGACGGCCTGGGAATACAGAGGGAATGGGGCCGACCAAGTTTACCGATGCATCGGCGCAGAGGCCCCCGCCCGTCACCCTGTCATGAACGACTAAATACAAAGAAAGGTTGATGTTGATATGAAAGAGTACATGAGTGAAGAAGCGGCCAAGGTGCTCATAGCACGTTTTGCCGAGAAGCAGTGGGATGAGGACTATCCCTGTCCACGATGTGGCCGTTCTGTAATGGAAAGCGATCCCGTGCGAAACGCCCTGAGCCGCCGGCTCAATGTCTATATATGTGACGAGTGTGGCATGACGGAGGCCCTCGAAGATATGCCGGGCGCCCCCAAGACACCCTTGTCCGCCTGGGCTATTGCAAAGGAACCGGCACGCTGGGGAGTCAGGCCGCCCAAACTGCGGCTTCGGCTTGTGGGCCGTGACAGCTGGAGCCGCCCTGTCTATGAATGTGATGAGGGCAGGTTGTATGTCGATATAGACCCCAGGGCAGACCGCCGGCCGGACATCTACACGAAACAGGGAAACAGTTTTGGCGGAGAGCCCAGCGACCCTATCCCGGATTGGATGGAGGTCGAGTTTATTCCCCGGCGGGACACCTGGTGATCCTCGTCCGTGACGCCGCTCCCCCCCTGCTAATACAGGAAGATGGGGGAGCGGAAGGCCATTTCGCGTCCTGCCGCATGGACCCTGTATTCCCAGGCCCTGCCGCCCGCACCTTGCGGCCAAGCCTTGCCCCACCATGCCTCTGTTAATACAAAAGAAACGAGGCTTGAACTAAGACGGCAGGCGTGGTTTCGTGCTATGTCTGCACCCTTGTCTACTTTTACGCTTTTCTCTTCAAAAAACATCTTATTTATACTTGTTATATTTCTTTATTTCTTTTTTATAAAAAAGTGGAAAAGCAGGCAGAAACACCGTAAGCCATTGTGCCGCAACGGGTTCCGGGTGTCCACTTTTTGCTTCCTTGTCCCATTTTTGTGGACGGGAGCACCCCTGCATCCCACTTTACATCAAACCAAATCCAGAAGAAACGGAGTGTAAAAGCGATGTACCTTGACATCAACGGTGAACAGTTCCGCATCCTGAAGGCAGAGCCACAAGGCGCATGGCTCGTCTCCTGTGACGCTCCGGGGCCGCCCCGCTTCGTGGACCAGCGGGAACTGGACGCCTACCCCCGCGCACCTGCCCCGGAGCCCTGCACCGCAGAGCAGGGGGAAGCGCCGCAGACGGCCGCGGAGCAGGTGCGCATGGCATTGATTCAGCCCCTGCTTGACAACGGGGACTGCGTCAGCGACCCTGCCATTCGCCGCCAGCTTGCGGCAGAGGCGGCGCAGGAGCACGGCACCACCAGCCGGCGCGTCCTGCGGCTCTACTATCAATACATCGCCACCGGGGCCGTGATGAAACACAAGTCCCGGGAGCGCCGTCCGCCGGAGTACGAGAACTACTACAAGCGCGCCATCCAGACCTTCTACTACTCTGCCAAGCGGCCCACCCTGCGGGACACCTACGACCTCATGCTCCATCAATTCTTTACCGACCCGGACGGCCATCTGGCAGACAAGCGCCCCACATGGCCGGCCTTCCGTCACTACTTCTACGACCAGGCATACCACCGCCGCAGTGAGCGGACCATCGCCCGGGACGGCCTCACCAACTACCAGAGAACCGCCCGCCCCCTCACCGGGTCCGCCATGGCATGGAAAGATCACATCGGGGCCTATCAGATGGATGCCACCACAGCGGACATCTACCTTGTTTCCCGCCTGGACCGCACCAAGGTCGTGGGCCGCCCCTATGTCTACCTGGCCGTGGACACCGCCACCCAACTGATTGCGGGGCTCTATGTGGGCTATGAGGCGGGCGAGGAAGCCGTCATGGCCTGCCTTGCCAACGCCGCCATGGACAAGATGGAATACTGCCGGGGCTACGGCATCGACATCGACGCTGCCGACTGGCCCAGCAAAGGGCTCCCGTCTGAGGTCATCACAGACCAGGGCCGGGACTTCCTGGGCGGCCGTATGAAGGAACTGTGCCTCCGCTACGGCGTCACCTGCGAGGCCCTGCCCCCGTTCCGTCCCGACCGAAAGGGACTTGTGGAAAAGATGTTCGATCTGATGCAGGGCCGGTACAAGCCCATCCTGCGGGGCCGGGGTGTTATCGAGGCGGACGCACAGGAGCGGTGGGCGGTGGACTACCGTGCTCAGGCTTCCCTCGACCTGACCCAGTTTACGCAAATCCTTATCCACTGCATCCTCTACCTTAACGGCCGCCGGGTGCTGGACAGTCTCCAGATGTCCCCGGAGATGTTCCAGCAGGGCGTCGCCCCCACCGCCGCCGGCCTGTGGCAGTATTACGCCGCCGCGGGCAAGTCCGCCCTGCTGGAACTGAATCCCCAGGAGGTCTACTACATGAGCCTGCCCCGAAAGACCTGCAAACTGACCCGCAAAGGCATCAGCCACGACCACCTTCTCTACATCAACGGAGGTTTCCTGGCCTCGGAGGAGGGCCAGCGGCAGATCGGACAGAAGGTGTCTATCGCCTACGACGGGCAGAGCGTGAGGGAAATCTATCTGGTGCTGGACGGCGCCTATATCCCCTTCCGCCTCGCCCCGCAGTATGCCGCCTATGACGGCGCAGCCAGGGCGGAGAGCGAGCTGTACTGGAGGGCGGACCGGCGGCACAAGCGGGACTTTCAGAAGCTGGAGGACGAGGGCCGGGTGGAGCTGATCCAGAAGCTGACCGCCATCCGGGACGAGGCCAGACCGGAGGCGGACCGGCGTCAGACCGGCGCGGACATCAAGGCCCACCGGACCCAGGAGAGGAGGAAACACCAGTGAAATATCCAGACTTGCCGGCGGTGGATGCCGTCTACACACCCAATCAGCTCAGCGGCGCACAGCCCAACCCGTTCCTGGAGGCCATGCCGGAGATGCTATCCAAAGAGGCCCTGTTCCGCCGCCTTGCCTGTTCGCCCCCGCCGCCGGACGCCGCCCAACTCAAACCTTCGGACCGCCGGCGGGGTCTCAACGCCCTCTCCTCCGTGTTCATCCCTCTGGACTATATGGCCGTGGTTTACAGCACCCTGTTCTGCGCCATGGAGAGCACCTACACCGCCAGCGCCACCATCGACAGCATCCGCCGGGTACACGCCATCCACCAGGGCGACGGCGCGGCCCTGGCGCAGCTCCCCGTGGCCACCTCCACGGACAGCGGCTCCATCCTCGGTGTACCGGGTATCGGCAAGTCCTCCACCATCCGCCGGTGTCTGCGCCAGATCCCACAGGTCATCCGGCACAGCCAGTATGGAGACAGCAAGCTCTTCTGCAACCAGGTCACATGGCTCATGGTAGAATGCCCCGGTGACTGCTCCGTCAAGACCCTGGCCCTGAACATCATCGAGGCCATCGACCGGGCCATTGGAAGCAGTTACAGCGACCTGAACCAGCGTGTGGCCCGCCTGCCCAGCGCCTCCGTACTGGCTACAAGGGTCAAGATACTCTGTCTGACCCATCATGTGGGCCTCATTGTGATTGATGAAATTCAGAACGCCATCCTCACCGCGTCCCGCAACAAACAGAGCAAGGCCCTCATCAAGTTCCTTGTGGAACTGTCCAACGAGGCGTGCACCAGCATCTATTATGTGGGCACCCCGTCCGCCGAGGACCTGTTTCTGTCCCAGGAGCACTTGAAGCGCCGGACCCGGGGCCTGCGTCTGCTACCCATGCGCCCGGACGGCATCTACCGCGGCTTTCTGCACACCCTGTGGCCGTATCAGTACACCCCGGAGCGCGCCCACTTCACAGACGGACTTATCAATCTGATGTACGACCTGTCCGGCGGCATCCCCGCATACATCGTCAAGGTTTTCTGCGAGGCCCAGGTGCAGGCTCTCCAGGCGGGAGCCGAACGGCTGGACGACAAGCTGATACGCAAGGCCGTGGAGACACTCAACATCGTCGTCCCCAAGACCTACGCCAAGGGGACCTACCTGTCCGACTTCTCCGTGTGCGATACGGATGAGGACGCCGAAACAGACACCGAGGCAGACACGGCAGAGGCCCTGGAGCCGGAACCCGTCCGCCGGCTCTACGCGGTGCCCCGTGGACGGCCCAAGGCCAAGCGGGACAAGCACGACATCCTGACCCTGGCGGCGGCGGGCCAGGACCCGGAAACAGCAGCCGCCGCCCTGGAACAAGCTGGACTCCTGGAGGTGTTCACAGGCGGCTGAATATTCTGCGGGATAGACACAGAAAACCCGCTTGCGCCTGGATAACTGCCTCTCCTGACACAGCGTTGCCGTGCCGTCCAAGGGGCGAGTCACCCTGCAAGCGGGTTTGCTTATTCAGATCATTGGGGCAGTGCCTACATCGGCTGCTCCGGGTTTGCTTCGTCCTTCGCGTCGCCAAAGAGGACGCGCAGATAGTCCCGGCGCCCGTAGAGCACACGGTCCACATAGATGTCGCTGCCGTGTACCCGGTAGAAGGTGAGGTAGCTGCCTGTCACCAGAAAGCGGTAGTCGCTCTCCACATCGGCAATCGAGGACAGAGACGCGCCCAGCTCCGCATGGTTTTCCAGCTGGTCTACATCGTCCATGATGCGGTTCACAATACGCTCCGCCGCAGAAGTGTTTTGCAGGTCGGACGCGATGTAGTCCCATATCTCGTCCAAATCCCGCCGGGACTCTACCGTGTAGTGTATCTTATTTTTCCCCATTAGCCCTCGCACGGAAATGTGCCCTCATGTCCTCCGGTGTCAGCCAGCCTTCGGTTTCCCCGGATTTCCGGCCCTTGGCGAGCTCGTTCATCAGCCGGATGGTGGCCTGGGTCCGCTCATAGTCCTGTATATCCATGATGGCGTACCGGCCCCGGCCATTCTTGGTCAGGAACACCGGAGCGCCTACCGCCACATCGTGCAGAACCTCGGTATAGTTGCGCAGATCGGAGATGGGTTTGATATTCGGCATGGTGCTCAGCCCCCTTCTTATGCTCAGTATATCTCAATCTGCTGTAAAATTCAACATCATTTTTTACTGCTGGGAGTGTTCTTACATGCTTCATTATTTCCCAACACCCTACCCGGATGAGCTCTGGTACAGCGTGATCGCCCGCTACCATACCCACAGCGGCGCCCTGTCCTGGCAGGCCACCATGAAGGCCCTGTTCGGCAATGCCCGCGACGCAGATGTGGGCAGCTTTTTCCCAAACGGAAGTATTCACAAGATTTTGGAACAGCTTCCGCCAGGTTTCCTGTCCGCCCAAGAGGTTGCCCTGCAACACACCCTGCTCCCATTCCTGATGAGGTTTCAGCCCCAGAAGAAAAAAGCCGCCATCCTGGAAGCCTTTCTGGCGGGCGAGGATATGCGGCCCCGGTATCTGCGGGCCACCCGGGACATCAAGCCCCGCTCCCTGCGCTACTGCCCCATCTGCCTCCAGGAGGACACTCAAACCTACGGCGAACCATACTGGCACCGGGAGCACCAGATCGGGCTCATGCCCCTGTGCCCCCGCCACCGCTGCCGCCTCCTGGACAAGCCCATCCCTAACACCCGGCCCTTGGGGGCACAGTATCTGCCACTGGACAGGCAGGATGGGGCAACGCCGGACTATGGGGCGCTGGACTACGAATCAGCCCTGACCGACGCCCTCTGCACCTACCTGACCATGCCCTACGACCTCAGCCCAAACCGGGAGGCCGACAATCTGGCCCGGGCCATGGAGAACGCCGGCCTGCTCAATGAGGACAGCATCCGCAAGCAGGCGTTTGACGTTGATAAGTTACACACCGCCCTGACGGACAAGTATGGAGCCGAACTGGTGAAGCATTACTTTGGCGACCATATCACCAAGGCCCACGCCCTGCGCCTGCGGCACTACATGATATACTCAGCGGAGGAGTATGCTCTGCTGACCGTCATGCTGGGGCAGGGGCCGGAGGTACTGTTCTCCCAGGAGCAAATCCCGTTGACACTGGAGACCCGGATGCGGGAGCTGGCCGCGTCTCATGTGATCCGGGACAAAGCCAGCATCGCCAAGCTGCTTGGCATCCGGGCAGACCGGCTCCTGCCCTACGCAAAACGCTTTGGAATTGCGCCGTTCTGGCCACAGTCCGGGGCGGCAAAAGAAGCTCAGGAGCGGCAAATCTATACCGTGACAATCCATCTGTCCCCGATGGAGAGAGAGGAGTTGGAGGTGTTTATGCGGGCGCAAGGTATGGGGGCCTACTCTCACGCCCTGCGGTATTTTCTCGATACAGGGTTGCGCCGGTGGCGGGAGGATGGCAAATCATAGCGGGAACACTCTTGCAGACCTCTCGCAACTGTACTATGATAGGGTTCACAAACAACATGAAAAATTGAAAGGGGGCGACAAAATATGGACAAGGAACAAATAACCGAGTCCACGCCGACAGTCTGCAAATTTTTCCGGGCCGCAGCGGTTCCCATTCTTGTTTTCCTGGTCATTTATGGATTTTTTTTGCTGTCCGGCTTACGCCTCTGCCCAAATACGACCGGATCAATGGCGCCAACGATACCTGCATACAGCCTGTGCCTTATCGACACCCATGTAGACTATGACAGCCTCCAAGTGGGTGACATCATCGTCTATGACCGGCCGTATGACCACATGCAAGTTGTGCATCGCATCATTGCTATTTTTGACGAAGGCGTTCTGACCAAAGGGGATGCCAACCCGGTAGATGACGGCATCCTGCTCACGGAGGCCGACATCACCGGCGTGTACCTGTGCCACATCCCCGGTGCCGGCCTCGCGGCTAACCTAATCCGAACGCCGGTGGGCATCGTCGTCATCCTGGCCATCGTGGTACTGCTGCTTGTATCAGATGCCCGCCCGCAGAAACGATCAAAAGACGGCAACAACACCCCGAACAGCCAATAGATCACGGTCCAAGAAAAGAGTACGCCCCTGCAGGTATCTCATCACCACAGAGATACTTGCAGGAGCTTTATTTTTTTCTGTGCGCATCGTCGAGCGTACAGTTATTTTCAATTTTATTTATATATATACATTACTATACAGGGCAAAGTTATGCTGTTGCCGCAGGCTCAGAGCCGGCCGCAGGTGCTGGAGCGTCAGGTGCGGTCACGATTATACTGCTATCATCGCTTTTGGGTAAAAGTCTGAAACCGTGTACTATCTTCCCGCTCCTGGTGCGTGTGCGATAGTATCCGCGTGTTTCAAGTGCTGTATAAAAATCCGTCGTACTGCGAGCATATTCGCCGTATTCGCCGCAAAATTCACGGTATCTGGTGTATGTTTCGCCGGATGGAGCCGTGTAGGATGCATCCACTTCGCAACATTCCTCCAGGAAGTGTGCCAGCCAGTTTTGTTCATCCTGGTACTTCTTCACCGCAGCCTGAACCACGGCAGGCGTCTGAAGCCGATAGTCCTTTGCGATTACACGCATGGCGCCCTCGATGATCCATTGAAGAATTGCCTCACCGGCGTTTTCGCATAAAAATTCAGAATAATTCTTGATATCGGAGTTATTTTCAATGGTCGCCTGGAAAGGTATTACCAGCAACCGCCGCCATGTGCCGGTGTCGATTGCGCCAACCTTGGGCAGATGATTCGTACTCAGAACGATTGTGTGGCTCGGTCTGAAAGCTGTCGGCTGCAAGAACTTTTTGGCCGCGTAAATGATGTCAGTTGAGCACAGCTGTTTGACCCGGGAGGTATGCAGCCTCATGCCCTCTTCCAGCTCAGACGCGGTGACCAAGCGCTTGCCCCGTAGCTCTGCTATTTCGGGCTGGGCATTATTATTATTCTTCTGCGTCATCAAAGTTTCGGCGGATAGGCTGCCGGAATAGGTCCCCAGGACCTGGGCGATTGTGTTCCAGTAAGTGCTCTTGCCGTTCCGGCCTTCGCCGTACGCGATGATCAAAAACTCGACGTAAACCCTGCCAATAGCCGATAATCCAACTATTTCTTGCACATAATCAATCAATTCCTGGTCCCCGCAGAAGAATGTGTCCAGTGCATCCAGCCAGAGGTCAATGCCATCCAGCGATGGACTGTAGTTAGTCTGCCGGGTGATGAGGTCAGATGACTTGTGCGGCAGCATCTTGCCGGTCCGCAGGTCCACTGTCCCGGTGGGGGTATTGAGTACCGCGGCTTTACCGTCCTGCTTTGTACCGGCTTACTCTGCTATAAGGCCATACTGAAGGGCTCCGCAGAGCACAGCGTAGAACTTGGGCAGGACGCCAAGGGGAACCTTGTCCGCATCGACCATGTGCTGGACAGGTTGTCCCAGCGCATCCAGGAGACACAGGACGCCATCGAACACACCCTTCAGCAGTGCGAGGCGGCAAAGGCAGAACTGGAGAAGCCGTTTCCACAGGAGGCGGAGCTGGCGGAGAAGTCCGCACGCCTCACGGAACTGGACATCCTGCTCCACATCGGGGACCAGGAGAGTACAGACCGGCTGGCAGGATGAAGCAGGAACGCCCGCACGGGTCAACCGTGCGGGCGTTCCTGACCATGTATCAGAAATTACAGTCCCATGTTCTGCCGGTCCCTGCGGCCATGGAGAAAGCGCCGGATCTCCACCGTGTCCTCCAGCACCGCGTAATACAGGACATACCCTTTCACCGGCACCTTGCGGATTTCATCCCGCATGGGCCGGGTTGTCCGATACAGCTCGTGGGCGTATGGGTACTTGGAGATGCGCTCCACCGTATCGTCCAGTTCATCCAGTAAGTCCTGTGCGGCCTTTGGGGCGTCCAGCTTCCCGGCGATATAGTCCACGGCATCCAGAATGTCCGCTTCCGCCAAAGGAAGGTAGACGATTTTATACATCCTCGTCATCTCCATAGCGGGCCAGACGCCGCCGGGCGTTCTCCATGACTTCGGTGTGGGTCCTGCGCTCTTTGGTCTGCGCGGCCTGGAGCTCGGCTTCTATCAGCTTATCGTAGACACGGCTTTCATACAGGCCGTCCTCATAAGCCTCCATGCTCATGACCACCAGAGACCCCACGCCGTTTTTGGTCAGGAATACGGGCTCCTTGCTGGCCTGCACCTCATGGGTGATTTCCGCAAAATGATTTCTCAGGTCAGATACGGGCCTGATGTTCGGCATATCAACCGCCCCCTTTATCATGATTATATACACAATTTCGCTAACAGTCAATGACAACCGCTGTCAGTGCGATACAAAAATATGAAAGGAGATCGTACAATGTCAAACGCAAAACTGATGACCCCGCTTTTTTACCAGGGGAATTTCAATGCAGACGGAAAGAAGATGCGGGCCATATTGGTGCGCGAAGTGTCCAATGGGACAGACACCTACCGGCTCTGGAGGCGCGACGGCAAACCGGACCGGCAGTACCCCCAAGGGGAGGGGGACGACTATATCCTCTATGTGGAGTTACATGGGTATCTTGCTTCGCTCCGTACGACTGACTTCTATCTGATTGACCGCTGTGGCTTTCCGTCCGCAGTTACAGCCCTATACGGGGACGAAGACCAGCGGGAGCAATATTTTGACGGCCTGCGCTGGTCTGGGGGCGATGAAGCGGTGCTGGAGGCTTTGAAGCGGGAAGAAGATAAGATACAGGAACTTGGGCGCGATCCGGCCCATCAGGCCGACTACATCAAGGCAATCCTGGACAAACATGTTTCCACCTACCGCGCTGCTAAACAAAATGGCGGCGAGACCTTCCCGGATTTTGTCGGTGCTCTCATGCTGGGAGAACTCTTGGAATGCCGTGAACTGTCTGCGATTTATCAAGGTAAGAGCCGGGAGAGGGAACAAAAGCGCAGAGCCAAAGCAGTTGCGGAGGACCAAGCGTATTGTGAAGAACGCAACCGGCTGGCCGAACAGCAGGTGCAGGACGCCATTCGCACTATCCGGGAGGGCGGCGTGCTTCAAAATGACACCGTAGAGTTTTATCGGAGCCGGCATGATTCCAGCGTGTGCTCCATCGTCCTCTGCCTGATGAGGCGGTATCAGGTGGACGTGCCCCTCCGCACCCAAGGGTGGATAAACAACAAGCTGGCCGCTGCCACGATTGCGGACGGCCGGTGTTCTCATCTGCGGTTCTGGGGGCGCAAGCGTGACAGGGCTTCCCGGCGGTTCGTGGACTGTATGAATAAACTGACCCGCGCTGTCCTTGCCGAACAAGAAAATGTGTGCGGCACCCCTGGACCGCCTCCCCCCTGACATGAGAGCGTGGGAGCGTGTGTGTCAGTCGGTGCCGGTCATGTACCATACTTTTTCATTTTAGTGTTTATTTTCAGGTTTAAGGAATACATGGGAAAGGTACAGAAATGACTGTCACAGACCTGCACAGCAAGGCCAGCCGTATGAGAAGCCGGGAGCCGGTAGGCTTCCGGCTTCTCATAGAGGAACAGCTCAAGCCGATTCAATTCGCATATTTTGATACAGGGAAAGCCATAGGGGTGTTGCGTCAGCACATTCTGGAAGAAATCATATACCGCAATCATAACTGCTCACAAACGAAACTAGACCATTACATTCGGAGCAGATTGCAGCAATACTTCAGCCGGGCTGCCCTTCTGATTGCGGAGTGTCTGGAAGAATACTATCGCACAAACGAGTTAATTGTCCACGAGTACATAAAAACAATTGGAAATTTACAGGAGCGACATATTCAGCAGGTGCTTGTCACAGAAGAAGCTGTTTCCGTCCTCCTGAAAGAAGTTCGGTGTGTCCAGAACCCAGAGCATGAGATGTACCAATCGTGGCTTCAAGAGAAAACTCGCCAGGAATGGCTTGTCCATGTGCAGGCACTCCAAAAAGCACTTGAACACGCCTTTGACCCATCTGCAAAATAGGCCCATATACCTGACAGTTTTCTATTGCGTACCAAGATTAAGGTGTGCTATACTCAGGTCAGACTTACTTCCAAACACTCTGACCTAATCCCCTGAAAAACGGCGGCTTGTCCGCCAAGTTTGACCCCAAACATGAGCGAGAGTGCGTTGGAAAAAATCCGACGCACCCTCGCTTTTTCATCCCCTGACGCCGCAAAGCTGTTTCTGAAAATGGTTCAGATTTTGGCCCAGTTTCGGCGCTGCTCAGCTGTAATGGAGCAAGATCGTCGCAAACTCTGTTCCATGGCTGGTGCATGGCCCCGGGGGATGGAGGGGGTGCAGGGGGAGGAAG
>NZ_NFLU01000003.1 GCF_002161085.1 Flavonifractor sp. An112
CGCCAAGCCCCACCCCCAGTCCCGGGGAGGAGCCGGAGCGCGCACAGCTGACGGTGTATTTCGCCTTCCAGTGTACCGGAGGCGGCGGTGTGACCCAGATCCTGGACCAGTTGGATGGGGCGGGGGTGAAAGCCCTCTTCCTGTTCCGGTCCGAGGAGCTGGAGGCCAATGAGGAAAACCTCCGCCGTATCGTGGGCTCCGGCCACGCTGTGGGCCTGAGCGTGGAGGGGACCACTCTGAGCCAGGTGGAGGAGCAGCTGGATCAGGGCGAGGCCCTGCTGGACCGGCTGGTGCGGCTCAAGACCCACACCGTCTATCTGGAGAAGGCGGGACGGGATGTGTCCTCAGCGCTGTCGGAGGAAGGCTGGGCCTGCTGGTCTCCCCAGCTGGATCAGACCGTGGATACCCGCTCAGCAGCCACCCGCAGCAATGCCTTGATGAACAGCTTTGACAGCCGTACCGGCTCGGTTCGGGTCATGCTGGATGACCGGCCCGGTACCGCCGATCTGCTGGACCGGCTGTTGCCACGGATGGAGCGGGAGAACTACCGGACCCGGCTGGCGCTGGAGACCTGGTTCTGAACCAAGGGGGCGGGCAGATGCCCGCCCCTTACCTTATATGTAATAATGTAGAGACAGGAGGAAACTGCCATGCGCAGCGTCTATCTGGACAACGGCGCCACGTCCTACCCCAAAGCCCCCGGTGTGGGGGAGGCCATGAGCGATTTTATCACCAACATCGGCTGTAACATTGCCCGGGGGGGCTATCAGCAGGCCTATGACGCCGCCGGCCGGGTGCTGGAGGTGCGGGAAAAACTCAATGCTCTGGTAAACGGCCCTGGCCCCCGCAATGTGGTCTTTACTGCCGGCGCTACCGCCGGACTCAATCTGCTGCTCAAGGGTCTGCTCCGGCCGGGGGATAAGGTGCTCACCTCCCCCATGGAGCACAATGCGGTGCTTCGTCCGCTGGAGCAGCTGAAAAAGCAGGGCGTTGTGGTGGAGTACCTGCCCTGTACGGACCGGGGTGAGCTGATCCTGGACGGACTGGCGGACAAGCTGACCCCCGACGTCCGGGCCGTCATGCTCTGTCACGGCTCCAACGTCTCGGGCACCCTCTTTCCTATTGATAAGGTGGGCCCCCTCTGCCGGGAGCGGGAGATCTTCTTTCTGGTGGACGCCGCCCAGACCCTGGGGGCCATCCCGGTGGATATGGCCGCCATGTGCATCGACGGCTTGGCCTTCCCCGGCCATAAGGGCCTGCTGGGGCCCCAGGGCATCGGCGGGGTGGTGGTGACCGACGCTCTGGCGGCGGAGCTGGACCCGCTGCTCTCCGGCGGCACCGGCAGTATGTCGGAATCTCTGGAGATGCCCGCATTCCTGCCCGACCGCTTTGAGGCGGGGACCCTCAACCTGCCCGGCATCTTTGGCCTGGGCGCCGCCCTGGACTATCTGGAGGGGGAGGGGGCGGCCCTCCGTATCCGGGAGCATAAGCTGGCGGGACACCTGTGGGCCCGGCTTATGGAGCTGGAGGAGGACGGCATCCGGGTGCTGGGTACCGACAACCCTGCCAACCGCACCGGGGTGGTGTCCATCGACTTTCTGAAGGCGGACAATGGGGAAATGGCCTTCCGGCTGGAGCAGGAGTACGGCATCCAGACCCGCTGCGGCCTTCATTGTGCCCCGGTGGCCCACCAGACCCTGGGCACCTTCCCCCAGGGGGCGGTCCGCTTCTCCGTGGGCCCCTTCACCACCTTTGAAGAGATCGACTACGTCCAGGGAGCGGTATACGAGCTGCTGCTGGACTAACCCGCACCCCGTTCCTTTCCTCCGCCGGTACAGCCTGGCCGGAAGATTACGCTTGTGTTACAAAAGCGCCGGGGGTGTTGACGGAACGGATTTGATGGATTATCATTATGCCAGACTCATGGAGAGGATGTCCCCTCCTCATGGTCAAATAAAATAAGGAGGAATTCCAAATGAGAAACCTCAAGAGGACTCTCAGCCTGGCTCTGGCCGCTGTTATGCTGATGGGCATGATGGTCGTGGGCGCCGGCGCTGCGAGCAAGGATTTCACTGACGCCAGTGAGATCAAGAATGTTGAGGCTGTCGACGTTATGGTCGCTCTGGGCGTGCTCGAGGGCGGCGATAAGGGCGACTTCCAGCCCAACTCCATCCTGACCCGTGAGCAGGCTGCCAAGATCATCTGCTACCTGCTGCTGGGCACCGAGTCCGCTGAAAAGCTGACCACCAACTCCGCCGTGTTCTCCGACGTGGCTGCCGACCGTTGGTCCGCTCCCTACATCGGCTACTGCGTGAACATGGGCATCCTGGCCGGCGACGGCAACGGTCACTTCTTCCCCGAGGGCAAGCTGACCGGCGCTGCTTTCGCCAAGATGCTGCTGGTTGCTCTGGGCTACGACGCTTCCATCGAGAAGTATGTGGGCAATGACTGGATGATCAACGTGGCTGCTGACGCCATCGAGGCCGGTATCTCCCCCTCCGGCGTTGTGCTGTCCGATGAGCTGTCCCGTCAGGACGCTGCTCAGATGGCTTTCCAGACCCTGACCGCCAATGTGGTGAAGTACGACAACAAGGGCGCTGACATCAACTTCGGCGGCGGCAACTCCGTCAACATCGGCGCTTCTTCTGCTACTCCTGTCACCGCCACTAACAACGTTAACTACAACAAGGTTACCGGTGCTACCGATGACAAGGTGCTGCAGTTCTGCGAGAAGTACTTCCCCGACCTGACTAAGGTTGATGGCGCTGACGACGACTTCGGCCGTCCCGCCGACTATATGTGGAAGCTGAACAACGATGACGTGTACACCGCTGCTCAGAAGGCTTCTGTTGTCTTCACTGCTGATACCTCTCTGGACGATGTGGCCAAGGCCATTAAGGGCTACACCTTTGACGGTGTGAAGGTTGTTGACAAGACCACCAAGGATACCGACGGTGCTACCATCGGTAACCTGACTGTCGGCAGCAACGAGGCTATTGCCCAGGCCGTGAAGGACGAGACTGCCAATGGCCGTCTGGTCGAGATCTTTGCCAACGACAACAAGGTTGTTGGGGATGTTGTTATCGTCACCTACACTGTGGGCGAGGTCACCAAGGTTACCACCAACAAGGATGGCGACGTGACCTACACCATCAGCAACGGCGCTGGCGCTAAGGTAAACTACGCCGATCCTGACAAGACCGACACCATTGTGCTGAATGGTGAGGTTGCTGTGGACGATGTTGTTACCTTTACCCTGCAGAACAACAAGCTCTATGTTTACACCACCACCTCCTTCAATGGTGCTCAGTCTGCTTACAACACCAGCAAGAACACCATCACTGTTGAGGGCGAGACCTACACCGTGGCTACCGGCGTAAAGAAGAACGCCAGCAGCTACCTGTCCATCTCCGACTTCGGCAACAGCAATAAGGCTGACAACATCTACTATGTGGATCAGTATGGCTATGTTGTGAAGTCCACCGCTCGCGCTGCTTCTACCGACTACGCTTACATCGTGAGCGCTTACGGTAGCCTGGATACCAGCATCGATGGCTCCACCCCCTACATCGAGGTGCGTGCTGTCCTGGCTGACGGCACCGTGAGCGTGTACCAGGTCGCTACTGAGAAGAAGAGCGGCAACTGGTACCTGAAGGGCACCAACCAGCCGATCACTGTTACTGACAGCAGCACTGTTCAGGACTTTGCTGACGGCCTGAAGTCCACCGGCGTCTATGGCTACACCCTGGACGGCAACGTCATGACCCTGGAGCCTCTGGGCACCACTCTGGCTGACGGCAGCACCACTCTGGTGAGCCACAGCACCAACAACATCAGCAAGAATAACACCTCCGTGGTCAGCAGCGGCAAGACCGTCCTGCTGAACAAGGATGTCACCATCGTGATCTATGATGACGACGCCAAGACCGCCAAGGTCGTTACCGGCACCTCCAACCTGGGCTCCACCAATCTGGACAGCTACAAGGCTGTTGTGTCCGGTAGCTCCAGCACCGTGGGCACCGCCAGCATCGTGTTTGACACCGTGACCAACGGCGTCGTGGCCGAGTCCAGCAACTATGCCTTCATTGACGCTTCCAAGTACAGCACCATCCTGGATGGCAACACTGAGAAGTACGTCTACACCGGCTATCTGGCTGACGGCAGCACCATCGATCTGACCGCCACCTCCACGCTGACTCCCGCTACTGAGCGCAGCTCCACCGTTGGCCTGTACAAGTACACCAGCGAGAACACTGTTTCCAACAATGATCTGCTGCGTCAGCAGGACAACAGTGGTACCATCCGGAACATCAAGTACGGCTATGGTCGTCTGACCGTGACCGGCAATATGCTGACCATGGATGACACCACCTACTACGATATGTCCAATGCTTCCGTCGTTTACGTTGATTCCGACCTGAGCGATGTGAACGGCAACGTTGGCTTCTTCGTGCTGAAGACCGACAACGGCAATGTGACCAGCGACGTGGAGACCATCTTCGTCTTCCGCTAATTGCAAAGCAAAATTTGCATAAACAAAAGGGTTCCTCCGGCTATGCCGGAGGAACCCTTTTTTAACGTATTGCAGTATACCGGACTATTTTACCTGTAGTATTGTTATACGACGCATTTTTTACCTCTAGTGTATCATCCTTTAGCAGCAGATTATATCCCAGTCCTCCGCCGCAACCGCCGGAAGCCACATAACGGTTGTCCTCCTCTGTAATAATAGACAGCATATAGTTATCGTATGGACCAGAACAATAATGGCCAAATACAATTACAAATTTTGGAGAAAAGGGCAGCTGGATTGTTCTGTCATTGGTGCCGTCACCCACATAACTGCCCTGTGCGATCCGCTCTACAGCCAGCCCGCCCAGCGCCTCGTCGATCTTCTGAAAGTCCTCGTTGAAGTCTGTCCGCAGGAAGGGGTCCGACCCTTCCCACTGATGCAGCTGATAATGTTCCGTATAGTTTGCCATAAACATTCCTCCTTATTTTTCATTTGCGGGGCAAAAGCGTTCCTGTCCCAGTCCCCACCGATACCAAAACAAGGCTTCTTTGTTGCACACCGGGAAAACAGCGTCGGTAATCTGCCGCCGCCTTTGTCAGTCAGTACAAAGGCACTCGAACTGGAGTTATTTTCTGAAAACCGGCGTAGATGTATCACTTACAAGAAAAAAAAGCATTTTTCGGCCATGCAACAAAAGCCCTCTGTCCGGGTTTGGACGGAGGGCTTTCAGCTTGAAAGAAAAACTAGGAGGAATGCGTATGGCAAACTATACGGAACATTATCATCTGCACCAGTGGGAAGGGTCGGACCCCTTCCTGCGGACGGACTTCAACGACGATTTCAAGAAGATTGACACGGCGCTAGGTAGAATACCCCAAATTGTGGTTGGCACCTATGCGGGCACAGAAAATGTTCTAACTCCCACAACAGTCAACTTAGGCTTTCAGCCTTCCCTAGTAATCATCACCCAAGTAAACGCTTGGGAGCCTACCAGAAGTATTATGCTCTCGACGGACAACCCGCTAATGCACAACAACAAGGCGCTGGCTGAAATTACAGACACGGGTTTTTTGGTGGGAAGTGCATATTTCAATGGTTCATCCTTTATTACGCCCCATCTCAATGCGAAACTCCGCTACTGCTACATCGCATTTTCCTAAAAAAAGGGTTCCCCGCTAAATAGCGGGGAACCCTTTTTTGATTGAAATCAACGAGGTGAAGTAAATTACTTCATTACCACATAGATGGTGTTAATTTCCTTAGCGGTAGTGGTGTTATCCACTTCCTTCACATAGATGGCCTTGTAATCAGCAGTGTTGGTGCCGATGTCCAGACCGTCCACAGTGCCCTCGGTGACGTTGCCGTCAGCATCGATGACATAGACAGTCTCAGAGCCGTCATAGGTGTAGGTGGTGTTGTTAATAACAACCACGCCGTCCTTGGCGTCCTTGGAGCCGGTCAGGGTGGTGTAGGCGTAGAAGTCATCACCGGAGCCAGCGGCAGTGGCCTGCTTCACAATGCTGGTAGCCACATTGTCATCGTTCACGGCAGTGACCTTGTACAGGCCCACAGCCAGAGCGGAGGCAGCAGAGTCGTTGGTGCTGTCGGTAGCCAGGGTGCCCTTCTCGCCGTTGATGATGGCGTTGTAGTAGTAGACGGTGTTGTCGTCCACCAGGGCGGTGGTGTACTTGGTGCTAGTGATGTACACGATGTCACCCTGCTCAGAGTTGCTGGTGAGGTTGTTGCCGGCGGCAGTGGCATCAATGTAGACAAACTCCACAGTGCCGCTGCCGTTCTTGGCGTAGTCCACGGTCACACCGGTGGAACCAGCGGTGATGGTGGGAACAGCCTTGAAGCCGGTGTAGGTAGCATACAGGGTGTCGGAACCGCTCTTATACTTCACAACAAAGACGGTGCTGTTGTTGGTAGTAATGTCGGTGGCCAGGTTCACATCGGGGTTGCCCTTCTCGGTCACGGTAGCGTTAGACACAGGCTCCTTAGCAACGCTCTTGCCACCAGAGGTGGGCACAGCGGTCAGCTCATACTTGCCGTCCTTCACGGTGTAGGTGTAAACGATGCCGGCCAGCTTAGCAGCCTCAGTGCCATTGGAAGTAGTCTCCACGGAGCCGGTCTTATCGGTGCCGCTCTCATCCTTAACGGACTTGACGGTAACGACCTCGCGGCTGCCGTCGGCAAAGATCAGCTCAGCCTCGATGCTGTCGGACAGGCCGTTGACCTTGGCGATGGCGTTGATGACAGTATACTTGGTCTCGGAGGCAACAGCGTCGCTGTAAACAACCAGACCGAACTGGTCAACATAGTAGTTGGCGTCGTCGCTGCTGTTGGGGAAGTTGTTGGCAGTGCCATCCACGTCCACCTGCTGGTTGTTGAGCTTGTCGTAGGAGAAGGTGGAAACGTCATAGGTAGTACCAGAGACAGTGATGGTCTCCTTGTCCTCGTTGAAGGCGCTCTGAGCACCAACCACCTTAGTGGTGGGGTACACATAGGTCTGGCCATCGCGAGTGACATAGGTCACGATGTCGTCCTTGGCAACCTCGCCGTTCAGAATGATCTCGTCGGTCTTATCCTCGTTAGCATAAGCGGTGTAGGTACCAACGTTCTTCAGCTGATAGCTCACATCACCATCCTTGTTGGTGGTGACCTTGGTGACCTGGGTTACACCGTACTGCACGCAAACGATAGCGGTGATCTCCTTGTCGCTGTTGGCATAGAACTCAACCAGACGGCCATTCTGGGTATATTCAGCAAGACGCGCAGCTACAGTCTGATTAGCCGCATTGGTAGAAATAGCATAGTTGGTGGAAGTTCCGTCGTAAGTGTTGTGGTCAAGAATTTTGCCAGAGGTGGCATTGGTCAGAGCGGTACCGCTGGTAGTGATCTTATTGCTGTTGTCAACCTTATAGGTGACGTCGTCGTTCTCGCCAGCAGTATTCTGGTCATTCACCAGCTTATAGCCCTTCAGAGCGGCAGCCACATCGTCGGCGGAGGCAGCCTTGTTGAAGGTGGCAACAGGAGCAGCAGAGGCAGTGTAAACCTCGTTGCTCTTCAGCTCCCAAGCATAGTCGGCGGGACGGCCGAAGTCATCGGCGGTGGCAGACTCCTTGGTCAGGTCGGAGAAGTACTTCTCGCAGAACTGCATCACATTGTCGGTAGCCTTGGTGTTATCATAGTTGGAAGTGGTGTTGGCAACAGCGCTGGCAGAGGAAGCGCCCACGATGACCTGCATACCGTCGGAACCGATGACGGTAGTGCCCTTGTTGTCATACTTCACAACAGTGGCAGTCAGGGTCTGGAAGGCCATCTGAGCAGCGTCCTGACGGGACAGCTCGTCGGTCAGCACCACGCCCTTGGGGGAGATGCCAGCCTCGATGGCGTCAGCGGCCACGTTAATGGTCCAGCTGTTGCCCACATACTCCTCGATGGCGGGATCATAGCCCAGAGCAACCAGCAGCATCTTGGCGAAGGCAGCGCCGGTCAGCTTGCCCTCGGGGAAGAAGTTGCCCTGGCCGTCGCCGGCCAGAATGCCCAGGTTCACGCAGTAGCCGATGTAGGGAGCAGACCAACGGTCAGCAGCCACGTCGTTGAACACGGCGGAGTTGGTGCTCAGCTTCTCGGCGGAGTCCTCACCCAGCAGCATATAGCAGATGATCTTAGCAGCCTGCTCACGGGTCAGGATGGAGTTGGGCTGGAAGTCGCCCTTATCGCCGCCCTCGAGAATACCGAGCGCGACCATAACGTCGACAGCCTCAACGTTCTTGATCTCACTGGCATCAGTGAAATCCTTGCTCGCAGCGCCGGCGCCCACGACCATCATGCCCATCAGCATAACAGCGGCCAGAGCCAGGCTGAGAGTCCTCTTGAGGTTTCTCATTTGGAATTCCTCCTTATTTGATTTGACCATGAGGAGGGGACAAATTATTTGAAAATCCGCAATCCATTGTGGCACAGTCGGTTAAAGAAATAGAAATGGCGACAGGTATCCTCCAGGTAGCCAAAATGAGGGGAAAAAGAAAAGTGAAACGGTCAGTACAGGACTGTTGACGGCTGAAACGATCCCTGACAAAATACAAGATACGACACTGTTCGACCATCATAGGGTGCACTGAGGAGGAGTTGGAATGGCAAGAAAGACGATCAAAAAGAACCTGGCGTATGACGATCAAAAGCAGCTGTACTACGTCTGCTTCAATTACGGCACCAATGCCGATGGACACCGGGACCGAAGAGTACGCACCTTTACCGATCTGGCAGAAGCGGAACTGGCCCTGGAACAGTTCCAAAAGGGGCTGGGCGGAAGGGTGCTCTGTGATTCCAGCCGCCTGACCCTGGCGGAGTGGCTGGAGTACTGGCTGGAGGAGGTCATTGCCCCCAATCGGGCCTATACCACCTATTACTGCTATCGAGCACTCATCAAAAACCACATCGTTCCCGCATTGGGCCGCATCCGCCTGCGGCAGCTGGAGCCGTGGCACATCCAGAAATATTACGCCGAAAAAATGCGGGAGGGCCGTCTGGACTCCAACAGCGTCCACAAGCACCACATCCTGCTCCACACCGCCCTCCAGCTGGCCTTCCGGCAGAAGATCCTGCGGGAGAATCCGGTGGAGCGGGTGGAGGCCCCCAGAGAGCACCCCACCCGGCAGTTCTACTACACCCCGGAACAGCTGCGGGATCTCTTCCGGGAGGTGGAGGGCTCCTGGCTGGAGCTGGTGGTCAAGTTGGGGGCCTACCTGGGCCTGCGGCGGGGGGAGATCTGCGGTTTGCGGTGGACTGACGTGGATTTTGAGCACTATGTGATCCGCATCCGGGTCACACGCACCACTGCGGGAGATCAGGTGGTGGAAAAGGAACCCAAGACCCGCAATTCCATCCGCACCCTGGGCATCGCCGGACTGGAGGACCTGACCAATCTGCTCCACAGCATCCGGCAGGAGCAGGCAGAGCGGGCGGCCACCCAGCCGGACTATGTGGACAGCGGCTATGTACTGACCGACGACAAGGGAGAGCCCAGGCACCCCAATATGGTGACCTGGTCTTTCCGCACCTTTGTGGAGCGGCACGGCCTGCCGCCCATCACGGTACATGGCCTGCGACATACCTTTGCCAGCCTGGCCAACAGCGCCCGCATTCCTTTGGTGGACATCGGCAAAGCCCTGGGACACAAGGATGTGTCCATCACCGGTCGGATCTATACCCACATTTTTGACCAGACCCACCAGGAGGTGCTCAACACGGTAGCCGCCCGCATCGCGGCAGGCTAAATTGGGCTTGACAAACTCATTGCATAAGCATATGATTAGAAAAAAGATAAAAGTTTAGGAGGTGCCCCATGACCCAGCGGGAACGGCAGATCCTGAAATGGATCGAAGAAAACCCCCTGATCTCCCAGCAGGAGCTGGCGGAAAAGGCCGGTATCACCCGGTCGTCGGCGGCGGTGCATATCTCCAACCTGATGAAGCAGGGACATATCGCCGGAAAGGGCTACATCGTCCGCACTGCTCCTTACGCGGTGGTGGTGGGAGGAGTGAACCTGGACATTGGCGGCCGGTCCTTCGGCAAGCTGGTGCCGGCGGACTCCAACCCCGGACAGGTGCGAACCAGTCTGGGAGGCGTAGGCCGCAACATTGCCCACAACATGGCGCTGCTGGGGATGGATGTGCGGCTGCTCACCGCTTTCGGGGACGATATGAACGCCCAGCGCATTGCTGCCAGCTGCGGGGAGCTGGGCATCGACATCAGCCAGTGTCTGACGGTGCCTGGCGGAGCCACCTCCACCTATCTCTTCATCGCCGACCAGCGGGGGGATATGGCCCTGGCAGTGAGCGATATGGAGATCTATGAGCATATGACCCCGGCCTTTCTGGCCGGGCGGAGCCGCCTGCTGCAAAACGCCCAGCTGGTGGTGGTGGATACCAATATTCCGGCTCAGTCCATTGCCTGGCTGGCGGACAACCTGCATCTGCCCATCTTTGCCGATCCGGTATCTACCGCCAAGGCGGAGAAGCTGCGGCCGGTGCTGGGCAAGCTCCACACCCTCAAGCCCAACCGGATGGAGGCAGAACTGCTTTCCGGGGTGACCATCACCGACGAGGCCAGCCTGAACCGGGCGGCTGACGTCCTGCTGGACACCGGCCTGCGGCGGGTATTCATCAGCCTGGGCGGGGAGGGCGTGCTGGCCGCCGACCACAACGGGCGGGTTCATGTGCCCTGCTGTCCCGGTCAGATGGTGAACACCACCGGCTGCGGCGACGCAGGGATGGCGGCCATTGCCTGGGCCTACCTGGAAGGTACCGATCTGGAGGGCATTGCCAAAGCCGCCATGGCAGCGGGAGCCATCGCCATGGAGAGCGCCGAGACCATTAACCCGGCTATGAGCGCCCGACTGCTCAGAGACCGGATGGAAGCATAAGCATAAAAACAACTGATTTCATATGGAGGTAATTGCAATGAATCTGAACAAGTATCTGGACGTAGCCCCTGAAGTAGCCCAGGCCGTGGCTGAGGGCAAGCCTGTGGTGGCCCTGGAGTCTACCATCATCTCCCACGGTATGCCCTATCCCCAGAATGTGGAGACTGCTCTCAAGGTGGAGCAGATCATCCGGGACAACGGCGCGGTGCCCGCCACCATTGCCATCCTGGGCGGCCGCCTGAAGGCCGGTCTTACCGCAGAGGAGATCGAGTACCTGGGCAAGCAGGGCCAGGCTGTGACCAAGGCCAGCCGCCGTGACCTAGCTGTGCTGGTGGCTCGCAAGGCCGACGGCGCCACCACCGTTACCACCACCATGATGATCGCCCACATGGCTGGCATCAAGATCTTCGCCACCGGCGGCATCGGCGGCGTCCACCGGGGCGCCGAGACCACCATGGACATCTCCGCCGACCTGGAGGAGCTGGCTTCCACCCCCGTGATGGTGGTGTGCGCCGGCGCCAAGTCCATCCTGGACCTGGGCCTGACTCTGGAGTACCTGGAGACCCACGGTGTGCCCGTCATCGGCTACGGCACCAAGGAGCTGCCCGCATTCTACACCCGCAAGAGCGGCTTCGAGGTGGACTACCGCATGGACACCCCCGCGGAGATCGCCGCCACTTTCCACGCTTCCCAGGAGCTGGGCCTGAAGGGCGGTATGCTGGTGACCAACCCCATCCCCGAGGAGTTTGCCATGGACCACGACGTCATCAACAAGGCCATCGACGAGGCCATTGAGCAGGCCAAGGAGCAGGGCATCCACGGTAAGGCCACCACCCCTTTCCTGCTGGCCAAGGTGAAGGAACTCACCGGCGGCGACAGCCTGGATTCCAACATCCAGCTGGTATTCAACAACGCCCGTCTGGCTGCCCGCACCGCCGCCGAGCTGTGCGCCATGGGCTGAGTTTTCCCTTTCTTTCACGCAAAAGAACGCCGCATATGCGGCGTTCTTTTTTGCTTCAAGAAAAGGAATTGTAACAATATTTCTTTTTGTTTACATTCACCTGCCATGCGTTGAATCCGCCTCTGCCTGGACGTATAATAAACAAAACGACAATACTTGGACCAGATTACCGGCCTTATGCCGGAGGAACGTGCCCCATGTGGGAGAAAAGAGGCGATCTTAATGGCACGGAAATCCATATTGTTTCGCCGGCTGGGTGCGGCGCTGCTGGCGCTGCTGCTTCTGCCGGCTACGGTCGCCTGGGCTGCGGAACCTGCACCTGCTGAGGCGGCGCCTGCCCTGGCGATCTATACCACAGGAGATATGGCGGGCCGGGTAGGAGAGACCGATCCCATGACCGGACAAACGGAAGAAAACAGCTATTTGAAGGTAGCTTCCGCCATGGCGGAGGAGCGTCAGACCGTGAAGAGCGCGCTGCTGCTGGACAGCGGGGATGCGGTGGCCAATACCCTGGTCAGCGGCAGTGCCGCCGACACCGCTTTGGCTCTGCGTACCATTGGCTATGATGGACTCATCCCCAGCGTGGAGGAGTTCCGGCTGGGGCAGGGCCACCGGGCCGCCTTTTTCCGGGATTTGACCGAAGAAAACGGCCAGGGTACGCCGGTGAAACTGATCTCCGCCGACTGGATGGACGGGGAGAGCGGACAGAACGCTGCCCAGCCCTACCACATCTATACCCGCCAGCTGGAGGGCAAGGAGATCCGGATCGCAGTGGTTGGCCTGGGCACTTTGGAGGTGCCCCAGTCTCTGCCCTCTTATTATTATAGTGACAGCCAGTTCGGCCATACGGACAACACCGGCATGAGCTATGCCTGGGAGTGGAACCACTGGATCTGGCCCCAGCTGGAGCAGCAGAATTGCGACCTGGTAGTGGTATGCTGCCACGCAGACCAGGAGACGCTGGAGGAGTTTGCCGCCCAAACCGCAGGGATTGACCTGCTGGTGAGCGGCCACGGCCAGGCGGATATGGGCACTTTGGAGAATCGGGATGGCCAGATGGTGTCCTGGGTCAGCAGCGGCGGAACCACCCTGACCCGTACCGAGGTGATTCTCTCTGACAACGGTACTCCTGTGATCGGCGAGAGCCAGCTGCTGAGACTGAGCGACTATGAAAATGATCCGGCGCTGGCCCAAGCCACGGCCGGCGGCCAGAAGGCCCAGCAGGCCCGCGCCGAGCAGCGCGCAGGGACCCTGTCCGGCAACTGGACGGAGACAGCTGCCAGTGCTACCCGGCAGACCCAGGCGGCTGATCTGGTTGCCCGGGCTATGCTGTGGACCTCAGGGGCGGATGCGGCCCTGATTACCAACGGAAGCCTTGGATATCTGCCGGAGCAGAGCAGCAGCGGCAGCGGAGCCCGTGCCCTGAGCCTGAGGGACTGTGCTACCCTGGCCAGCGGAGACAGCCCGGTGGTGATGGTGGAACTGACCGGTGCCCAGCTGGAGGCATGGCTGGAGGTCTGTGCCGGGCGGTACCAGGTGGATGAGAGCGGTCGGGTGACCGGTGGGCAGGACGCCGATTTCCTGTATGGCATGGACTATGAGCTTTATGTAGGCGGCCAGCCTGGCCAGCGGGTGGTCAATCTGACCTGGCAGGGCCAGCCGGTTGAGGAGGATCGCACCTATCGTGTGATTCTGGAGGAGTCGCATCTGTATGACGACGAGTTCCCCTCCTGCACCATTTTGTGGTCCGCCGCAGCCGATATGCAGTATGCTGCCACCGGCGGAACAATGGCCTCCCTTCTGACCGCGTTTACTTCCCGTTCCGGGGCTGTTGTACCTCAGCGGGAGAGCACCTGGGCGGTATACGCCGGTGCTGTGGACAGTCCCATGACCCGGTTGGGTTTTGTGGAGATGCTCTATGAGGTGGCAGGCCGGCCCAAGCCCGGGGCCAATGTGGCCTTTGCGGATGTGACGGGCAGCGATGCGGTGGTTTGGGCCGCGGAAAAGCGCATCGTCAGCGGAGACGGCAAGGGTATGTTCCTGCCCCAGATGGAAGTGACACGGGAGCAGGCGGCAGCCATGCTCTATAACTACGCCAGAGCGGAAGGGCTGGACCTGACCGCCGATGGCTCGGCTGTCAACGCCCTGTCCGACCGGGCTTCTGTCTCCGGCTGGGCGGTGACGGCGGTGGATTTCTGCCTCCGCAACGGTCTGCTGGAGCCGGTGAACGGCCAGTTCCAACCCTCTGCCACCATGACCCGGGCGGAGGTCCAGCGGACCATGGAAGTTTTAAAAACATTGGATTGAACCTGTTTATAGGAAAACGGACGTCCTGCGGGACGTCCGTTTTTCTTTCATAAAACGGTAAGAGGGCGTTTAGAAATTTTTAAGATGATCCTGATACACTATCTTCAGAAGCAAAGGAGGCATACAGATGGAGCAGATTCTGAAGGTAGAAGGACTGTGCCGGGATTATGGCAGAGGAACGGTCACCCATGCGGTAGACCATGTGGATTTTTCGGTGGAAAAGGGGGAATTTGTAGGCATCATGGGCCCGTCAGGCAGCGGAAAGACCACCCTGCTCAACTGCATTTCCACCATTGATACCCCTACGGCGGGCCACATCTGGGTGGAGGGGAAAGACATTACCTCGCTGAAACAGAAGCAGCTCTCCCAATTCCGCCGGGAGCGGCTGGGCTTTGTGTTCCAGGACTGCAACCTGCTGGACACCCTCACCGCCTTTGAAAATATCGCCCTGGCCCTCACCATCCGCAAAACCCCGCCTCAGAAGGTGGAGCGTCTGGTGCAGGAGACCGCCCAGCTGCTGGAGATCACCGACTGCCTGAACAAATACCCCTATCAGATGTCGGGGGGCCAGCAGCAGCGCACCGCCGCCGCCCGGGCCATTGTGACCCGGCCAGCCCTGATCCTGGCCGACGAGCCTACCGGTGCTCTGGACTCCAAGTCCGCCCGGCTGCTGCTGGAGCGGTTCGAGGTGATGAACGAACTGTGTGAGGCTACCATCCTGATGGTCACCCACGACGCCTTTACCGCCAGCTACTGTCATCGCATCCTCTTCCTGCGGGACGGGGCGGTGTTTGCACAGCTGGAGCGGGGGGATCTGGACCGCAGAGACTTTTTCCGGCGAATCATCGGCGTGGTGACTGAGCTGGGAGGTGACCAGAACGATGTTCTCTAAGCTGGCTGTCAAGAATGTAGGGCGCAGCTTCCGGGACTACGGGGTGTACTTCCTGACCGTGGCCTTCGGCGTGTGCCTGTTTTATGTGTTCAACGCTCTGGAGACCCAGAGTGTGATCCGCTATCTGGCCCAGCACCCCCGGGCCAACATTGTGGGAGCTATTCAGCAGCTCATCGGCATCCTGTCGGTTTTTGTGTGGGTGGTACTGGCCTTCCTCATCCTGTACGCCTCCGGTTTTCTGGTCCGCCGCCGGTCCCGGGAGCTGGGCACCTACCTGATGCTTGGCATGGAGCGCTGGCAGGTGGCCCGGCTGCTGCTGGCGGAGACCGCCGTCATTGCCCTGACGGCGCTGGCGGTGGGGCTGGCGCTGGGTGTGGTGCTCTCCCAGGCCCTGTCCCTCTTTACCGCGGGGTTGTTTGCGGTGCCCATGACCTATTTTGCCTTTTCCATCTCTCTCCCTGCTATCGGCAAGACGGTGCTGGCCTTTGCGGCTATCTTCCTGCTGGTGATGTTCTACCACGCATTTACCATATCCCGGCGGAAGCTCATCGACCTGTTGCGGGCCCGGCGGGTCAATCAGGAACTGAAGGTGCGCAGCCTGGGCGTCTCGGTGGTGCTCTTTCTCGTGGGCTGCGTTTTGCTGGCCGTGGCCTACACCATGCTGCTGACCCGGGGCCTGCTGCGGGTGGACGAACTGTTCTGGGTAATGATCGGGCTGGGCAGCCTGGGTACCCTGCTGTTCTTCCGGGCCTTGTCCGGTTTCCTGCTGCGTCTGTGCCAGACCAGCAAGAAGCTCTATTATAAAAATCTGAATTTGTTCATCCTGCGGCAGTTCAACGCCAATATCAATACCACCTACCGGTCCATGACGGTGATCTGCCTCATGCTGCTGCTGGCCATCGGCATCACCGCCACCTCTGTAGGACTGAACAACACCGTCTCTCAGATGGCGGACCAGACCGTGCCCCAGGATGTGGAATTGTCTGTCTGGCCGGAGGAGGATGGGGGGACCATGGATCTGCCCGCACTGCTGACGGCGGAGGGCTTTGACCCGGAGCAGCAGTGCAGCCGCTGGATCACCTTCCCTATGTATCAGGACGAGAACGGGCGCTCCTATCTGCTCCAGACGGACTATGATGCCTATGCGGCTGCCTGGGGGAAGGAAAAGGCCGACGCTTTTGTGGAGGACTGGCGTATCCAGATGGTGTCCCAGGAAACAGAGGAGCTGTCTGTGTCCCGCTGGTACTTCCTGGCCGACTATGCCGGGGACAGACAGGAGGGGGAGGACGCTTTCCTGGCGGCGGTGAGCGGTCTGAAGGATACCGGTGGCTATTCCTATACCACCAAGCTGTCCACCTGGATGGACCTGATGGGTACCAAAGTGCTGGTGCTCTTCATCGGACTCTACCTGGGCGTGGTGTTCCTGGTGGCCTCGGCGGCGGTGCTGGCCCTCCAGCAGCTCAGTCAGGCTGCCGACAGCGCCCAGCGCTATCGGGTCCTCTCCCAGCTGGGGGTTTCCCGGCGGATGCGGGGCCGGTCGGTGGATATCCAGGTGTTTCTGGCCTTCTTCCTGCCGCTGGCTCTGGCTCTGGTCCATGCCGTGGTGGGCATGACCGCCGCCAATGCCGTCATTGCCGAGGTGGGCAAGGTGGATGCCGCTGCCTCCAGCGCTGTCACCGCCCTGCTGCTGGTGGCGGTGTACGGCGGCTACTTCCTGGCCACCTGCTGGGGCAGCCGACGGCTGCTCAAGGGAGGATGACCTGATTCTGCAAAAGCAAGGGCCTGCCGCAGTCTGCGGCAGGCCCTTGCGGGGTTATGGCTCGTCTGAATCGTCTCAATCCTCTGAATCCTCCGGCTCCTCGGCGGGATCGGCTTCCTCAGGGGGGTAAAAGACCTGGAGCATGGCCCGAAGCAGGACCCAGAGTGCGGAGCAGACCACCGTCTCCACAGCCAGCAGGCCCACGAAGCGGGCGGTGCTGCCGTCCAGGAAAAAATACTCCACCGCCGAGAAGAGGACCAGAAAGGCCAGCTGGGAAAAGAAAATGAGAAACTGCACCAACAGAGGGGTCTTGTAGCGGGAGAGTTTGGGGCGCAGCCGCTGGCTCAACCGGTCCCGCAGAAACTTGAGAGGCGGAAAGAATGCCACCGGGAGGGTGGAGAGCACAATGGCTCTGGCCGCCGGGTGGGACAGAAGCTGTGCCAGTTCGGCTTCCCCGCTGCTGGACGATTCCATGCCGGGCGGGTCCAGATAAGCCAGGAAGATCGGATCCATAAACTGCGCCTCCTTTTCATGGTTCTACCTCTGGCTCCATGATAGGCCGGGGCGGGAGGCAAGTCAAGATACCAGTGTGTATCTTTGGAACTTCCCGTAAAAAATGCGAAAAGCCCTTGCAATCGGTCTGCATTTGTGCTATCATTTCTCTTACGTGTAAGAGATGGCGCGGGTGTGTTGCGCCCAAATAGAGTGTATATTGCCCCGCTGACGGGGCCGAAAGGACGATGTAGCGTGGATTACACCAAGCTGATTCTGAGCATTATCGATGTGGCGGCCTGCCTGTTCCTCATCGCCGTGGTGCTGCTCCAGTCTGGCAAGAGCGCCGGCCTGTCCGGTGCCATTGCCGGTGTTGCCGACACCTTTATGGCCAAGAATAAGGCCAAGAGCTGGGACGCCAAGCTGGCCAAGATGACCAAGTGGGTGGCCATTGGATTCATGATCCTCACCTTTGTCATCTGCCTGATCTGAGAATGCGAAAAAACGCCCTTCCGGTTTCGGAAGGGCGTTTTTTGTTGCGCCTGGGGCAAAAAGGGGTATAATACAAACCAGAAACACCAGAATCAGAAAGGAACGATCTATGAAAGAGACAAAGGAATTGACCGGTATCTACCAGGCCAGCGGCCGGGGCTTCGGCTTTTTGATCCCCGAGGAGGGGGAGGACTGCTTCATTCCACCCCGGGCCAACGGCGGCGCCTGGAATGGAGATAAAGTAACGGCCTGCATCACCGAGGAGGACCCAGAGGCGGGCCGACGGGTGGCCAAGGTGGTCCAGGTGCTGGAGCGGGCCAACAAAACCGTCACCGGCGTGCTGGAGCGGCAGGACCACGCCCTCTGGCTGAAACCGGACAACGACCGCCTGCCTGGCCCCATCCAGGTATTCACCAAGCGGAAGGGGGTGCGCCCCGGCGAGCGGGCGGCTGTGGCCATGACCAGTTTCGGTGGCGGCAAGACCGCCCCCATGGGCACCCTGCGGGAGCGGTTCGGTCCCGCCGACCGGCGGGAGAGTGCTGTGGAGGCCATCCTCTACACCCATGACATTGTGCGCACCTTCCCGCCTGCCGTGCTGGCAGAGACCGAGACCATCCCCCAGGCGGTGGAACCCTCCGCTCTGGCGGGGCGGCTGGACCTGCGGAGCAAGACCATCATCACCATCGACGGGGCATCCTCCAAGGACTTTGACGACGCGGTGAGCCTGGAGAAGGACGACCAGGGCCGCTGGGTGCTGGGGGTCCACATCGCAGATGTAAGCCATTATGTGCGCCCCGGCTCCCCTCTGGACCTGGAGGCCTGGGAGCGGGGCACCTCGGTGTATTTTGCCGACCAGGTGGTGCCCATGCTGCCGGTAGAGCTGTCCAACGGCATCTGCTCCCTCAATCCCCATGTGGACCGGCTGGCTCTGTCCTGCATCATGATCATGGATGACAATGGAACGGTAGTGGACCACACCATCACCAAATCGGTGATCTGCTCCACCGAGCGGATGACCTACGAGGACTGCAACGTGCTGCTGGCGGGGGAGGACCCCGCCCTGGCGGAGCGGTACGCCCACATCCTGCCCATGCTGAAGGATATGGCCGCCCTGGCCAGGCAGCTGGAGAAGCTGCGCCGGAACCGGGGGGCCCTGGACCTGGAGACAAAAGAGAGCTATGTGATCTGCGACAGTGAGGGCAGGCCGGTGGACGTGGCCCTGCGGCAGCAGGGGGAGAGCGAGAAGCTCATCGAGTCCTTTATGCTGGCCGCCAACGAGTGCGTGGCGGAGCATTTGAACCGGCTGCACAAGCCCTGTGTCTACCGGGTCCATGAGAAGCCCTCCGACGAGAAGGGGGAGGCCCTGCGTACCATGGTGGCCCCTCTGGGCTACGACCTGAAGGGGACCGACAGCCACTCCCTCCAGAAGCTCCTGGACTGGGCCAAGGGCAGGCCGGAGGAGGGGGCGGTGTCCATGATGGTGCTGCGCTCCCTGATGAAGGCCCGGTACGACGAGGACAACCTGGGCCACTTCGGCCTGGGGGCGGAGTATTACTGCCACTTCACCTCTCCTATCCGCCGCTATCCCGACCTGATGGTCCACCGGGTGCTCACCGCCCTGCTGGACGGGACGCTGGATAAACAGGAGAAGAAGCTGACCACCGCTGTGGGGCGGGCCGCCGTCCAGTCCTCCCAGCGGGAGTTGGCCGCCCAGGAGGCCGAGCGGGAGATCGAGAAGCGCTACCTGGCCGAGTTTATGGCCGGCCACGTTGGGGAGATCTTTGCCGGTGTGGTGACTGGTGTCACCCGGTTTGGCCTCTTTGTGTCGGTGGCCGGGGGCGTGGAGGGACTGCTGCCGGTGGAGGCCCTGCCCGGCGGGCCCTGGGAGTATGACCAGGCCCATCTGCTCCTGGTGGAGCTGGGCGGCAGCGGCCGGTATACCTTCGGCATGGCCCTGGAGGTGGAGTGCGCCGCCGCCGATCCGGTGAGCGGTCAGGTGGACTTTATCCTCCCTGGCGGTACCCCTGTAGCCAAGCAGGAGCGGCGAGCGGAGAAGCCCAGAGAGGAAAAGCCTCGCCGGAAGAAGGGAGGCAACCGCCGGGCCATGCACCTGCCCAAACGGCGAAAAGGGGGCAGAAAACGATGATGAAGCGTATTCTTTCTGGGGTGTTATTGCTCTGTGTATTGGGTTTAACGGGGTGCGGCAGTCAAATGCCCGCCCCTACGCCGACGCCTACGCCTGCCGCCACCCCCAGCGCCACCCCCACACCTGCGCCCACCCCGGAGCCTACCCCCACCCCTGACCCGGTGGCGGAGGCTCTGGCGGCCATGACCACCGAAGAGAAGGTGGGCCAGCTGCTGGTGGCGGGCATCGGGGGAACTGGGGCCGGTGAGGATGGCCTTCAGGCGGTCCAGGACTACCAGGTGGGCGGCGTGATCCTCTTTGGCCGGAACGTGGAGAGCGCCGACCAGCTGGCGGACCTGACCAACGAACTGAAAGCGCTCAACGGCGACAACATCCCCCTCTTCCTGTGCGTGGATCAGGAGGGGGGACGGGTGGACCGGATGCCCCCGGAGGTGGACGACCTGCCCTCCGCCTATGACTATATCGCCGGCGGAGGCGATCCTCTGGAGCGGGGGAAGGTGCTGTCCGCCCAGTGCGCCGCATTTGGCTTCAATCTGGACTTCTCCACCTGCCTGGACATCTGGTCCAACCCGGACAACACCGTCATTGGGGACCGGGCTTACGGCAGCGACCCCGACACGGTGACCCGGGCGGGGCTGGCGGTGAACGAGGGACTGGAGCAGGGGGGTGTGATCCCGGTGGTCAAGCACTTCCCCGGCCACGGGGATACCAGCACCGACTCCCATGTAGATCTGCCGGTGGTGGACAAGACGGCGGAGCAGCTGAAGGAATTTGAGCTGATCCCCTTCCAGGCAGCCATTGACGAGGGAACCCCCTGCGTCATGGTGGCCCATATCCTCATGACCCAGATCGACCCCGATTTGCCTGCCTCCCTGTCCCCAGAGGTGGTCACCGGCCTGCTGCGGCAGGAGCTGGGCTTTGACGGGGTGGTGTGTACCGATGATCTGACCATGGGCGCCATCTCCAATACCTACGGCATGGGGGAGGCCGCCGTCATGGCGGTGGAGGCCGGGTGCGACCTGCTGCTGGTGTGCCATGAGGCGGACAATCTCACCGCCGCCCGGGACGCCCTGCTGGCGGCGGTGGACGCCGGCCGCATCTCTATGGAGCGGCTGGACGAGAGCGTCTACCGCATCCTGTCCCTGAAACAGGAGTACGGCCTTACCAACCACCTGGTGGGCCAGCCAGACATCGAGGCGCTCAATGCCCGGATCCAGGCGATCTTGCCCCAGTAACCTGTAAGAAAGGGGTACATAGATATGGAACAATCTGGAAAACAGTCCATCAGCTTTTTCGGCCTGGTGGCCATGGGCATCGGCTGTATGCTGGGCACCAGCTGGCTGCTGCTTACCGGCACCTGGCTGGACACGGCGGGCGGGCCACTGAATCTGGCGGTGGCCTTTCTTTTGTGCATCATCATTGAACTGCCTTTTGCCTTCGCCTACATGGAGGCCATCCCCATGTTCCCCCTGCCGGGAGGCGAGGTGGTGTACTCCTACGCTGCCTTTGGCCCCAGAGGAGGCTTTGCCGTGGGCTGGGCGGGCATCCTCATGAACACCATCGTGTTCTGCTGGGTGGATCTGGCTGCCATCTCCCTGCTGGACGAGCTGTTCCCCGTTCTGAAGGAGACCGCCGTCCTCTACCATGTGGGGGACTTCCCAGTGACTCTGCCCAACCTGGTCCTCCAGCTGCTGCTGGCGGGAGCCATCCTGTGGGTGCAGATCAAGGGAGCCAACGTGTGTGCCTCCCTGGCCAAGATCGCCACGGTGGTGCTGCTGGTCATGTGTGCCATCGGTCTGGCGGTGTGCTTTGCCCACTTCGACCCGGCGGTGTATGCCTCAGATGGAGGCATGGAGTTTGACTTTGCCGGTTCGGCCTCCCTGCTCTCCCTGTTGGTGTTCTCGGTGGCCGGATGGGAGACGGTGTCCAAGGCCGCCGCCGATGCCACCGGTCCCGCCGCCCGTAAGGCGGGAGCCGCTTTGATTACCTGCCTCATTCTGGTCACCGGCATTTTGTGCCTGGTGTCCACCGCGGTGGCGGGCTGTATGCCCTGGACCGAGGCGGTGGGCCGCACCGCCCCCTTTGCCGACGTGCTGGTGTCCATCACCGGCCTGCCCTGGGTGCGGCTGTTGTTCCTGGTTACCGCCTTTGTGGGGGCGGTGGGGGTGATGAACTCCACCCTCTACTCCTCCGCCCAGATGCTCTACGGCCTGTCCCGGTTCGCCCTGGTGTCCCGGAAGTTCGCCGTCCTACACCCCAAATACGGCACGCCGGTGCGGTGCATCTGCTTCACCGCCGCCTTCGTGGTGCTTACCCCCTTCACCGGCAAGCTGTTCTTTATCCCCTTCATCAATGTGGCTTCCCTGACTACCATTGTCATGTGGGTCATGTCCTTTGCCGCCGTGCTGTGGTTGCGGAAAACCCGCTCCGGCCTCCGTCGGCCGGTGTCCATGCCCGGCGGGAAGGTGACGGCGGTGCTGGGCATTCTGGCCTCGGCCTTTTTGGCGGGCAACATCCTGCTGCCCATGAGTCCAGGGGGCCTCAGCGGCCTGGAGTACGGCCTGGCGGCGGCCCTGGCGGTGCTGGGCTGGGCGCTCTACCAGTTCCGGGACCGGTCCGTGGGCGCAGCGGAGCAGGAAAAGCTGATTTTCGGGGACCTTCTGGCGGGAGAATTGCCCGCAACCCCTTGCAAAATCGAAGAAAAATGATATACTAGTGCCCACTGAGGTTAAATTTTACGAATCGAGGGAAATGGAAATGGAACGCACCAAAATCGCACAGATTTTTGCGGACCAGGAGCAGTTCGGCGGCAAAGAGATCACCGTCTGCGGCTGGGCCCGTACCATTCGTGATATGAAGAGCTTCGGCTTTGTGGAGCTGAACGACGGCTCCTGCTTCAAGAATTTGCAGGTGGTCCTGGACGCCAATGTGCTGGACAACTATAAGGAGATCGCCGGTCAGAATGTGGGCGCCGCCCTCATTGTCACCGGTACCGTGGTCCTGACCCCCGAGGCCAAGCAGCCCTTGGAGATCAAGGCTTCCAAGGTCCAGGTGGAGGGCACCTCCACTCCCGACTACCCCCTGCAGAAGAAGCGCCACAGCGTGGAGTACCTGCGTACCATCCAGCACCTGCGGCCCCGCACCAACCTGTTCTCCGCCACCTTCCGGGTGCGCTCCGTGGCCGCCCACGCCATCCACTGCTTCTTCCAGGACCGGGGCTTTGTGTACGCCCAGACTCCGCTGATCACCGCCTCTGACTGTGAGGGCGCCGGCGAGATGTTCCAGGTCACCACTCTGGACCTCCAGAACGTGCCCAAGAACGAGGACGGCACTGTGGACTATACCAAGGACTTTTTCGGCAAGAAGGCCAACCTCACCGTGTCCGGCCAGCTCAACGCCGAGAACTTTGCTATGGCCTTCGGCAACGTGTACACCTTCGGTCCTACCTTCCGGGCGGAGAACTCCAACACCCAGCGCCATGCCGCCGAGTTCTGGATGATCGAGCCTGAGATGGCCTTCGCTGACCTGAACGACTATATGGACACCGCCGAGGCCATGATCAAGTATATCATCAACACCGTCATGGAGAAGTGCCCCGACGAGATGAACTTCTTCTCCTCCTTCGTGGACAAGGGCCTGAAGGAGCGGCTGGAGCACGTGGCCAACTCTGACTTTGGCCGCGTTACCTACACCGAGGCGGTGGAGCTGCTCAAGCAGAACAACGACAAGTTCGACTACAAGGTGGAGTGGGGCTGCGATCTGCAGACCGAGCACGAGCGCTATCTCACCGAGCAGATCTTCAAGCGCCCCGTGTTTGTCACCGACTACCCCAAGGACATCAAGGCATTCTATATGCGCCTCAACGACGACGGCAAGACCGTGGCTGCCGCCGACTGTCTGGTGCCCGGCATCGGTGAGATCATCGGCGGTTCCCAGCGTGAGGAGCGCCTGGAGCTGCTGGAGAGCCGCATCAAGGAGCTGGGCATGAACCCCGAGGACTACTGGTGGTACCTGGACCTGCGGCGCTACGGCTCCTGCCGCCACGCCGGCTTCGGCCTGGGCTTCGAGCGGATGGTCATGTACCTCACCGGCGTGTCCAACATCCGCGACGTGGAGCTGCATCCCCGTACTGTGGGCAACGCTGATTTCTAATTTCAAAGGAAAGAGGGTCCCGATGTGGTACTGTTTCGTGCAGCTCCACGTCGGGGCCCCATTTTAAATGGGGCGGCGCTTGCGCCGTACAAGTGTTTTGGCCGTGGGGCAAAACCTTGGCGCAGGGCGGATTCATTCCGCCCGCGCAGGATCAAAAGGGGTCCCCGGACACGCCAGCGTGTCCGGGGCGGAGCTGCATCCCCGCACGGTGGGTAATGCCGACTTCTAATTTCAAAGGAAAGAGAACCCCGATGGGGCGCTGCATCGAGCAGCGTCTCATCGGGGCTCTTTTTTATCCCTCCAGCAAAGGCAGCAGCTGATTGCGGCAGATCCACTCATCGTTGTACCGGTTGCGTACGATGGTTTTGGCGTTCAGGCTCCGGTCCTCCCGCATCAGATTGACGATGGCCCGCCCGTGCTCCTCATAGTAGGCCTGCTCGGAGGGAGAGTAGCTCTCGTGGGTGTCAAAGCCGAAGTTCCGGGCATCCCACCGCATGAAATAGGCCCCCAGGCTCTCTCCCAGCTCCTTCAGGGCGGGGACGGCCTGGTTGAGCACCAGGAAGTTGCCCCGGCTGGCGGCCTCCAGCACAGTGAGGCCGAAGGACTCGGAGTAGGAGGGGCAGATAAACAGGTTGGACAGCTGGAACAGTTCAAATACCCCCTGCCGGGGGAAGCCGTCGGGGAAGCCGATGTCCGAGGTGAAAAGCAGGTCCTCGTCCCGCAGACCGTACTTTTTGCCCTCGGTGCGGATCATGGCCTTGTAGACTTTGGGCGGGATGTCGGCGCTGGGGAAGTCGCAGAAAATGACCTTGATGTCCTGCTCGGTGGCGGTGCGGATGGCGCCCGCCAAGGCGGCCACCTTCTCCAGCCGCTTGCCGGTGGTGAGCCGGGCCGGGTAGACCGCCAGCAGGTCGGGCCGGGTCAGATCCATGTGCCGGGCCACCTCCTGTACCGCCTCGCTCATGGAGGGAATCAGGGGCAGGGTGTTGTACACCACGGCGCATCGCCCCTCCGGCACGTCGTACTGCTTGGCCAGGGCTGGGATGCCCGAGCGGGTGGGGTAGACAAATTTGGTCCGGGGCAGGTCGGTAAACCGGGCGGAGAAGGGATACTCCATCTCCTGGGGCCGGGCCGCCGGGAAAGAGTGGGTGAAGGCCAGAAACCGCAGGTGGGGCAGCTCCTGCTGGGCCTTGTGGACGGCGATGTTGTGGACCAGGTGCCAGCCCTGGTAGAGAATGTCGTGGAGGATGCACACGTCCACGTCTTTTAAATGGGTCACAAGGTCTTTGGCAATGTGGTCGGCCTCCTCAAAGAAGGTATCGTGAACCTGTCCGGTGGGGGAGGAGTAGTCGTGCCACTGGATGGGCTGCCCGTGGAGGGTGTTGGTGATTTTGACCCACTCCAGCCGCTCATCTGCAAAAATGCCGGTCCGCTCCCCATCGGGGCAGGTTTCACTGACCAGCATTTTCACCGACACCCCGGCCTCCAGCAGCATCCGGATCTGGTCGGCCGCCACATTCACCAGGGAGTAGGTGGGGGACAGGCCGGAAAACATGGTCAACAGAGCAACCTTCATACCAAATACCTCCTTGTCCAGATGGAGAACTGTGGCGCGGCAAAGGATTCTGCCGCGCCACAGTTGGGTTTAGGGCATATCGCCGTCACAGAGGCAGTCGTCAAAGAGCTCCAGCTTCTGCTTCAGAATAAGTTCCAGACCGGAGACCGCGTCCACCATGGACTCCACAGACTTATTAGCCTGCAGAATGGTCTCGGTTCTGAGATCCTCAAAAGATAAGATCTTTTGCAGCTTCTCCCCCTCGGCGTTGAGAATGTGGGACAGGGCCGCCTGCTGGAGGGCCACCGACTCAAACAGGTCAGTGATGGCCTGACTCCGGGGCTGCGGGACCGCCGTGGTGGTGGAGGTGGTGCTGGTGGTGGAAGTGGTAGTGGTAGTGGTGGTCGTGGTCGTAGTCGTAGTTGTGGTGGAAGTGCTGCTGGAGGTGGTGGAACTGGTAGTCACCAGACAGCCGGTGGGCTCGGGCAGCTCGCCCTCAAACAGCTCGTTGTGGCTCTCGGCGTTGCCGGTGTAGCTGTCAAAGATGATATTGCCGTTGATCTGGCTGAAGGTGGTAGCGGCAGCGGCATAAGGGGCCAGGACGGAGCCGTAGATGGCGGTGGTGCTGTTGGACCAGGTCAGGGCCTCGGGGAAGTTCCACAGGATCTTCCGGGCGTTCTCCCGGGTAGCGGTGATACCGTTGCGGAAGATCTGGTAGCTGCCATACAGGATGTTGGTGCCGGTTATATTGATGAGGATGGTGGAATTGATGGGCGCGATGATGTTGATGCCGTTGAGCTGGGCCAGAGACAGACCGGAGCCGTACAGGTTGGTACTGTCCAGCTGGAAGATGTTCAGAGTCTCATCGGTGCCGGTGAGGTTGAGCTGGCCGAACACCACGGTACCGGTGCCGTTGGCCTCCAGAGAGCCCCAGAAGAGGGAAGCGCATTTCAGGTAGCGCTCCGCCTCGGCAAAGTCGATGGGCGTACCGGTGGTCAGGGCGCCGTTTGGGTTGCCCATGGTGTAGTTGATCACCGTGCTGGTGGGGCTGATGACGGTGTTGCCGCTGGCGTTGGAGCCGCTGGACACGTTGACGGCGCCGCCCACCACAAAGGACGGGTCGGTGCCTGCCGGAGGCAGCGGGGTAATGCCTGCGCCCACGCCGTAGTTGCTCAGCACGGCGTTGCCGCCCACGGCCACCCGGCCCTCTGCGTCGGTGTTGCTCAGGCTCAGATTGCCGAATACGAATACGTTATAGTCATTGGCAAGGCCAAAGTTGATTGCCATAATGGGTCCTCCCATGGTGTGGTATGAGGGTATCTCATGTGTGGTCCATGTTACGCGGCGTATCCCTGTTTGGTTCCAAAAAGGCGGGACTCCGGACTGGAGTCCCGCCTGGGACATGGATGTTACTGCTCGGTGGCCGGAGTGGTCTGGCACAGGCAGCCGTCAAAGACGGACAGTTTGGAATGAAGGATCATTTCCAGTCTGGACACGGCGTTGACCATGGACTCCACCGACTTGTTGGTGGCAAGCAGCACATCGGGGGTGACGTCCTCCAGGGCGACCATCTTCTGGATCTTCTCACCCTCGGCGTTGAGGATGTGGGACAGAGCGGTCTCCTGAAGCGCCACAGACTCGATGATATCGGTGATGGCCTGGGTACGGGTAGTGGTGCTGGAGGTGATAACGGGCATTCCCATAATAGCGTATGCTCCTTCAAGTGTATTGAGCGTCTGCTCGCAGTATGCCGGAGAGAAAGGGTGACAAAAAAGAGCGCCCTGCATGATGCAGAGCGCTCTCTGAAAGGGGATCAGATCTTCTGTTCAATGGACTTGGAGTCCACCTCGTCCTTCAGCTGCTGGGCGAAGGCATCCAGGGACATGACGGTCTGCTGGCCATGGCGGTTACGGACAGCCACGTCGCCGGTCTCGGCTTCCTTGTCGCCCACCACCAGCATATAGGGGACTTTCTCCAGCTGGGTGTCCCGAATCTTCTTGCCGATCTTCTCGTTGCGGTGGTCGGTCTCCACACGGTAGCCCAGCGCATCCAGCTTGGCGGCCACCTGGTTGGCGTAGTCGGCGGCCCGGTCGGTGATGGGCAGCACCTTTACCTGCACGGGAGCCAGCCAGGTGGGGAAGGCGCCGGCGAAGTGCTCGGTGATGACGCCGATAAACCGCTCGATGGAACCCAGCACCACCCGGTGGAGCATGACGGGACGGTGCTTCTGGCCGTCCTCACCGGTGTACTCCAGCTCAAACCGCTCGGGCAGCTGGGAGTCCAGCTGGACGGTGCCGCACTGCCAGGTGCGGCCCAGGGAGTCAGCCAGGTGGAAGTCCAGCTTGGGGCCATAGAAGGCGCCGTCGCCCTCGTTGACCTCAAACTCCTTGCCCATATCGGTGATGGCCTCTTTCAGGATGTTCTGGTTGTGCTCCCACTGCTCCACGGTGCCGATGTGATCCTCGGGCATGGTGGACAGCTCGATCTTGTAGGGCAGGCCAAAGACGGAGTAGACCTCGTCAAACAGCTTGACCACGTTCTTGATCTCGTCCTTCAGCTGGTCCTGGGTCATGAAAATGTGGGCGTCGTCCTGGGTGAAGCAGCGCACCCGGAACAGGCCGTGGAGGGCGCCGGACAGCTCGTGGCGGTGGACCAGGCCCAGCTCACCCACCCGCATGGGCAGGTCCCGGTAGGAATGGGGTTCGCTGGAGTAGACCAGCATACCGCCGGGGCAGTTCATGGGCTTGATGGCGAAGTCGGTGTCGTCAATGACGGTGGTGTACATATTGTTCTTATAGTGATCCCAGTGGCCGGACCGCTCCCACAGCTGTCGGTTGAGCATCATGGGGGTGGAGATCTCTACATAACCGTAACGCTTGTGGACCTGACGCCAGTAGTCGATCAGGGTGTTGCGCAGCACCATGCCCTTGGGCAGGAAGAAGGGGAATCCGGGGCCCTCGTCCCGCAGCATGAACAGGCCCAGCTCCCGGCCCAGCTTACGGTGGTCCCGCTTCTTGGCCTCCTCAATGCGCTGCAGGTAGGCATCCAGCTCATCCTTCTTGGGGAAGGCGATGCCGTAGATACGCTGGAGGGTCTCCCGGTTGGAGTCGCCCCGCCAGTAGGCGGCGTTGCAGGCGGTCAGCTTGATGGCGTTGCCCTTGATGCGGCCGGTGGAGTCCAGGTGGGGGCCGGCGCACAGGTCGGTGAATTCACCCTGCTTATAGAAGGAGATGTGGGCGTCCTCCGGCAGGTCCTGGATCAGCTCCACCTTGAAGGGCTCCCCCTTCTCCTCCATGAACTTGAGGGCCTCCTCCCGGGGCAGCTCAAACCGCTCCAGCTTCAGTTTCTCCTTGCAGATCTTGCGCATCTCGGCCTCAATCTGCTCCAGGTGCTCGGGGGTGAAGGCGAAGGGAGCGTCCATATCATAGTACCAGCCCTCGTCGATGGAGGGGCCGATGGCCAGCTTTACCTCGGGCCACAGACGCTTGACAGCCTGGGCCATCACATGGGAGCAGGTATGCCAGTAGGTCTGACGGTATTCGGGGTTTTCAAAGGTAAATTCGTTCTTGACTTCTTCGGACATAAATAAAACCTCCTTGTAAATTGGGGCGGAGGGTAAAGAAAACGCCTCACCCCTGTCGGTCAGGGGTGAGGCGTAAAAAACGTCCCACGGTTCCACCCTGCTTGCATAGAGCGCGGAGGCGCCCGGGAGCAGGTGACTAAGGCCGGAGCGAAGCGAAATACCAAAAAGCAAAAGGGCTTTTTGGTGTTTTGCGCAGTCGCAGGACTTAGGCGCCGTCGCGGAGGGCGCGCAGCGTGACTTCATGCCGCTTGTGACTTTCTGTAACGGGAAAGCCCCGGCCCGGTCGTCCCGGGCGGCTCAGGAGTGGTACGGCCGCTGCGTGTCGTGGAACCCTTCCACCAAATGGGCTCCTCTCTGTCCGCCGCTGCGCGGTTTCTTCTCCGTCTTTGCCATTTTAACAACGAAACTATAGCACCAAACCACACGGCTGTCAAGCCAAAAATCGGGGAAAGAACCGGCGAAGGACCGGGAGAAAAATATGGGAATTGAAATTAACAGTTTATTCACAATGAATACACGATTTGGCCTTATTTACAGGGTATGATACAGACAGATTCAGAGATGAATCACAAGCGAGACCATCCTCCCAAACCAATTCCTCTCTTATCCCTCTCCAACACCTTTGCAACACACACAACACACACCCAAAAAGCCCCGACCGTACGGTCGGGGCTTTTTGGTGTCTGAACAGCAAAGAGGCGCGCCGCAGTTTCTGCGGCGCGCCCAAGAGGGGGTAAACTTACTTGCCGGGGTGAGCGGCCTTCCAGTCGCGGTTGAAGCGATGCTCGTTGACGATGAGCACCAGCACCACGTTGACCAGAGCCACGCCGGCGAACACCAGATAAGCCATCTTGATCTCGCCGCCGGTCATCTTCTGCACCATGCCATTGACCAGGAAGCACAGAGCAGTGATAGCGCCCTGGATGGGGAAGATCACGCTGTTCACCTTATCGAAGCCCTGACGGCCGAAGATGGAGGTGGGCAGGGAGGTGGTGAAGTTGGCGGAGCCGCCGATGCCCATGGCGATCATGAACAGGGAGACGTACACCAGGGGGGAGGAGCTGTCAGTGGCGCCGAAGTTGCACAGCAGGGCGATGGCATACCAGATGCCGAAGCCAACCATGGTCTTCTTGGTGCCGATCTTGTCATCGATGATGCCGATGATCCAGGAACCGACCACGCCGCCCAGGGCCAGGATGGTCATGACGTTCATAGCGGCCTGGGGAGTGAAGCCCAGCTGAATGTTACGGGTCACCAGCTGGCTCATAACGCCCACGGAGCAGATCTGGAAGAAACCGGTGGTGATAGCGGCCAGCCACAGCTCCTTGGTCTTGAGCAGCTTGCCGGTGGTCCAGCCGCCGTCGCCCTCCACGGCGTCGGTGGTATCGTACTCGTTCTTGTAGACCTCGTCGGAGACGTTGTCGGGGTTGATGCCGCGCTCCTGGGGAGTGTTGCGGATAAAGAGCATACCCAGAATGCCGAGTACGATGGCGGCGATGCCGATGGGCACGATGCCGCCGGGGAAGTTTGCGCCCACGTTGGACAGGTCAGCGCCGCCCACGCTGGTGGCAACAGCGGTGGGAGCGATCAGGATGGCAACCAGCTGCACATAGAAAGCGGAAGCGAAGTTGTGGCCCATGGTGGTGTAGCCCATGACCACGCCCTTCTTCTTGGGGAACCAGGTAGCAACCAGGGTGCCGCCAGCCACATAACCGGCGGACATGATGCTGCCGTACACGAAGCACATCGCAATGGTATATACGGCAATGTTGGGAGCGCTGCAGGCAATGATGTAGGTGATACCGGAGATAATACAGCACACGCCGGAGGTAATGCGGGCGCCAACCTTGCGGTTGATCTGGCCCACCACGATGAAGAACACCACGCCGATGATACCAGCCAGGGAGTTCATGTTCATGATGTCGCCCTGCTCCAGACCCAGGCGGGCGGCTACGTTGGGGGCGGTGATGTTAGCGCCGTCGTTGCACATACCAACGTACAGGAAAAACATCAGCAGGCAATAGATGATGACAACCCAGCCTGCGCCGAAGTTGACGACGGAATTCTTATTACCGTCGCGGAGATTTTGTTTCGCCATTTATTTTCCCTCATCTCTAAATGGTTTGGATCAGGACAAGTGCCGGCAAGTCCATTCCTTGTTGCAGCTATACTTTATCGATTTGGAGGCTTTTGTGCAATCCCCACAAGTTGGTGAGTTACTAACCAATAAGTACATAGTAACCAAGAAGTAAGTATCTAATTTTGTATAAACTACATAAAATGATAGTTAAAGATTTGACAAAGAGGTGCGAATAAATTTTGGTATAAAATATAGAATGTTCAGTATGCACAAATTTCGGATATAAAATTTGGAAGTGCATGGCGGCAAACCTGCATAACATGGGGGCAGCGCAAAAAAACGCACAAAAGCCGACAGTACAATTGGTCATTGTGCAATGTGTTCAGAAAGAGCGTGAAGGCGCTGTAAACACGGAAAAAGTCAAATGAGTCATTCTATACGCAGGATGGAAAAGCGGCGTACAGAGGCGCTGCGGGCCTCACAGAGGGAACGCCTGACAAAAATCAGAAAAGGACCGGGAAACCGGCGCGGCTCCACCGCGTCGGTATGCTCCCGGTCCTTTTGCAGGAAAACTTGTGAAATTACTTCAGGCTGAGGATCTCACGGGCCTCGTCGGGCGTGGCAACCTGCTTGCCGAACTCCTCAATGACGCGGCGGGCACGGTCCACGAACTGGACGTTGCTCTGAGCCAGCTGACCCTTGGCGTACATGACGTTGTCCTCCATGCCCACACGGATGTGGCCGCCCAGGGCCACAGCGCCGTACAGCATGGTCATGGCGGAGTGACCCACGCCGAAGCAGCTCCAGGTGGAGCCGGGGCACAGGGACTCCATGGTCTCCTTCATGAAGATCAGGTTCTTCATGGTGCCGGGGATGCCGTTGGCGCAGCCCATGCAGAACTGGAAGTGCAGGGGCCCCTTGAGGACGCCCTTCTTCAGGTAGTACTGGGCGTTGGCGATCATGCCGGGGTCAAAGGCCTCGATCTCGGGCTTGACGCCCCACTCCTGCATATTCTTGCCCAGCTCCTCCAGGAAGGCGGGGGGGTTGAGGAAGAGGGAGGTGTGCAGCCAGTTCATGGAGCCGCAGTCGTAGGAACCCATCTCGGGGCGCAGCTCCTTCAGGTGGATCTGGCGGGTCTCGTCGGTGGCGTTCAGGTCGCCGGAGGTGGTCATGTTGAGGATGATGTCACAGTCGGGGTGGTTGGAGCGGAGCAGCTCCACGGTCTGGCGGAACTTCTCCTTGTCCATGGTGCCCTTGCCCTGGTCGTCGCGCATATGCAGGTGGGCCACAGCGGCGCCGGCCTTCCAGCAGGCGTACACGTCCTCGGCGATCTCAGCGGGGGTCATGGGCACGTTGGGGTTGTTCTCCTTGGTGGGCCAGGCACCGGTGGTGGCCACGGTGATAATAGTCTTATTCTTCAGATCAGCCATGATCGTTCAAAGTCCTTTCTGAATGAGGATACCGCATAAAGCGGCGGGCGACTGCCCGCCGCTTTACGTTCGGCATGGAATGGGATGGAAGGGAATTAGGAAAGTTATTGGAACAAAGGATTACTTGTTGCGGTTGAAGAGCTTCTGCATATACTCCAGGCCGCTGGCGCCGTGGCCGTCCTCATCGGCATAGCCGGTGCCGCCGTACTTGTAGGTGCGGTCGGGCACGGAGGGATCGATGTTCTCCTCGTCGATGTAAGCCACGCAGCGGGACATGGCGCCGTCGCCCATGTACCAGCGCAGGGGGAAGCAGAAGAACTGGAACACGGTGCCGGGCTTGATCTTGTCCAGATCGCCGCCCAGGTTCTCAACGCCCACGATGCCGTGGCCCAGCATCTCCTTGTGGCAGGGCTCCCAGGTGCCCCACACGCCCAGGTTCTCCAGCTCGCCGAACTTCTCGTCGTAAGCGGCCTGGCCGTGGATGCGGATGTACTCGAACTTATCGAACTCAGCATAGGCCTCCTCGCCAAAGAGCTCCTTGTACTCCTCGGTGATGGGCTTGCCGGTGGCGCCCAGCAGGTTCATGCGGGTCATGCCGTTGTTGCCCATGGCGGTGTGCAGGGGGTGATCCAGAGCCTGGCCGTCCATAGCCACGCACTTCACGCCGTGCTTCACGAACCACTTGCCGGCGTCGATGCCGGTGCCGATGGCGTAGTGATAGTAAGCCTTGGAGTCGTCGAACAGGCGGTGCATACCGGTGTTCAGGCACAGAACCTTGCCCTTCAGGGAGGCGGGATCCACGCCCCACTTCTTGCAGGCCTCGTCCAGGTGCTTGTCGGTGATCAGGGTCCAGGGCTCCACGTCCAGCTTCAGCACAACAGCCTCGCCGGTGTAGGCGTCGATGGGCATCTCGTGGGTGTAACGAGCGCGGCGGCCGTCGAACTCGTACTCCATGACGTGACGGGGAGCGTCACAGTGGGTGCCGGTGTGCATGGTGCAGGTGATCTTGGAAGTCAGAACGCCGCCCTTGGCCATGGTGTGAGCGTTGGTGATTTCGGGCTTGTCGAAGTAGGGCCAGCGGGGGATCTCAGCGCTGAAGGGGTGGGTCAGATCAACATAAACTTTACCCATAACAGGTGCCTCCTTAAATAATATACAAATGCTTGTGGATAGGCCGAATGTCTTACTTGCCGTACAGCATCCGGATCAGGTACTCGTTCAGATCGGCGTTGGCCTTGGCCACCTGCTCGGGAGTCCACTTCTGGAAACCCTCGCCGGTCTTGAAGCCGATCTTGCCTTCATCCCGCAGCTGCTTGAGCAGGGGAGAGGGCTTGTGGGAATCCTCCAGGTCCTGGAGGATGTAGTCGTGGATGTTGTAGGTCAGGTCGGTGCCCACCATGTCGGCGTTCTCCATGGGGCCCAGCTGGGGCAGACGGAGACCGAAGGAGTAGCGGACCGCCTCGTCCACGGTGGCGGCATCGGCGATGCCGTTCTCCACGATGGAGATGGCCTCACGCCACAGGGCGTGCTGCATCCGGTTGGCGATGAAGCCGGGGACGTCCTTCTTGCACAGCACGGGCTTCTTACCCACGGAGCGCAGGACCTCCATGACAGTCTGAGCGGTCTCGTCGGAAGAAGCGTCGGACTTGACCACTTCCACCAGGGGGATCAGGTGGCCGGGGTTCCAGAAATGGGTGCCCACGAAACGCTCGCGATGCTTGAGCTCGGCGGAGATCTCGCTGGGGCTCATCACGGAGGAGTTGGTGCAGAAGATGGTGTCCTCGGCGCAGCGCTCTTCCAGCTTGGCGAAGGTCTCGCGCTTGATCTTCATGTCCTCAAACACGGCCTCGATGACGAAGTCGGCGTTCTTGACGATGTCGCTGTCGATATCGTTGGTGAAGGAGATGCGGGAGAGCCGGTCAGCCAGCTCCTCCTCGGTGATGACGCCCTTCTCCACCAGCTGCTTGGTGTTGGTACGGATACCGGCCTCCACATCGGTGGGGTACAGGTCGTACATACCCACCTGGAAGTCGGGGTTGGAAGCGAACACGAAGCCGATGTTCTTGCCCATCATGCCCGCGCCGCAGATCAGGATATTCTTAATGTTCTTCATTGCGTTATGCCGTCCTTCCCGTCAAGCGGAAATTACACCACCAGGTAACCGCCGGAGCAGTCGCAGTTGCTGCCGGTGATGAAGTTGGAGGCGTCGGAGGACAGGAACAGAGCGTAGCCAACGAAGTCGTCGGGCTCGCCCAGGCGGCCGATGGGCTCGCGGTTCAGGAAGTTCTTGTACACAGCGGACTCGGGATCGAACATCCACTCGGTCAGGTCGGAGCGGAACACGGTGGGGCAGATGGAGTTGACGTTGATGTGGTACTTGGCGGACAGGTCGCAGGCCAGGCAGGAGACCATCAGGTCAGCGCCGCCCTTGGAGGTGCAGTAACCGGTGTAGCCGGCCATGCCGCGCTTGGAACGCTGAGAGGTCACGATGACCATCTTGCCGCGCTTGGTGTTGTCGGCCTCGTACTGAGCCACCATCTGATGGGCAACGTACTTGGTCACGATGTACACGCTCTTACAGTCAGCGTCCATGATGTACTGCCAGTCGGCAACGGACTGATCCAGCACGTTCTGGGGCTTGTTGTAGCCGTGGGAAACAGCCAGGATGTCGATGCAGCCGTACTGAGCCACGCAGGCCTTCACCAGAGCGTCCACATCCTCTTCCTTGGCGGGGTCGGCCACGAAGTAAGCGCAGTCAATACCCTCAGCCTTGAACTCGTCCTCCAGAGCCTTCAGCTTGGCGTCGTTGCGGCCGGTCATGAAGACCTTGGCACCGGCGTAGCCGTAAGCCTTAGCCAGCACGCAGCCCAGAGCGCCGGTAGCGCCGGTGACCAGGGCCACCTTGTCCTTAACGGAGAACATATTCTCAACGAAATCCTTCTTCACGGGAACCATGATGATTTCCTCCTTATATCGAATGAGTGGTCAAATGTCTGTTCCGCAACCGGATCAGGCGTTGGGGTAGTTGATGATGACCAGCATACGGGCGGGCAGGTTGCTCTCGTTCTTCAGGCCACGGCCCTCGTTGGGGGGGAAGGAGATGGACTCATTCTTGTGGATGACATACTTCTTGCCGTCCTTATCGGTGACAGTCATCTCGCCCTCCAGGACGTAGTAGACCTTCTCCAGCGGGTTGTCCTCGTAAGCCCACTCAGCACCGCCGCCGGGCAGGAAGGTGGAAACGCCAACCCAGAACTTCTCAGCACCGGTCTCTTCCTTGCCGTGAATACGCATGGCGACGCAGCCGAAGTGGCCGGCGGCCTCATAAGTCTTGAGCTCCTCAACAGTACGCTTAACCATTTGAAATCCGCTCCTTTAAATAAAATATTTCATGTTTTGGGATCTCTGCCAGGCCCTTTGGCCTAAGCACTTTGTCTGGTTATAGTGTAGCCACGACGCGGCTTTTGTGCAATACGCACAATTATGTAAGTAGGTAACTTGCGGGTTTGCACCCACCGAATGGTAAGTGTCGGAAAGTTGTAAAATTGGACAAAAGGGGCGAAAATAAAATGTGCAAAAAAGCTAAAACGGATGACGGAATGATACACCGTTGTTAAAGCTGCACAAATTCTTTGTTAAAATTTTGGCATACATAACGCGGAAGTCTGGACTGCTATCTTGTGGTGAACTGGCGGCTGTGTTATCATGATATCAGCGGAGCCAAACCGGCTCCCCTGCGTAAATCCGGGAAGAGAAAGAGGTAACTGCTTGTGTGGAACGATCATTTTGACACACCGACAAATCCCTACCACTATGTGCTGCACTGCATCGGCGGGAAGTGGAAGATGACCATCCTCCATGAGATCCACACCTACGGGAGCATTCGCTTTAACCAGACGTTGAAGGCTCTGCCCATTTCCGAGAAAGTGTTCAGCCAGCAGTTGAGGGAGCTGGTGGAGGCGGGACTGATCCGCCGTATCTCCTACGACACCATTCCGCCCAAGGTGGAGTATGTGCTCACCCCCAGTGGAGAGCAGCTCATCCCCGCGCTGGACGCTCTGTATATCTGGAGCATCCGGCAGATGGACGAACGGGGTATCCCCATCGACTCTGACGCCTTTGTGGTCCATACCTCCAGCAAATATACGCAGGAGCTCCAGGACATTATGGCGGCCAACGATTTTGACCCGGACCGGAAGCGCCAGGGGCGCGACCGGGGAGAGAATCGGGACTGAGCAGCCCCGACCAATTCACAAAGACCCTGCTGAAGCCGGCCTTTGCCGGGTTTCAGCAGGGTTTTGTTTCTCCAGGCCTGGGAGACGTTGCAATCGGGACCGGTTTGGGGTATCATATTCGCTAGAAAAAGATCCTGAGCGAAGGAGGCGCGTGATATGCGCGATGGATTTGTAAAAGTAGCCGCCGGCACCCCCAAAATCCGGGTGGCCGACTGCCGTTATAACGCGGAGCAGATCTTTACTCTGATGCGGGAGGCGGACAAGCAGGGCGTGAAGGTGCTGGCCCTGCCTGAGCTGTGCCTCACCGGCTATACCTGTGCCGATCTGTTTCTTCAGCCCACCCTGCTGAGAGGAGCGGAGGAGGGCCTGGCCACCATTCTGGAGGCCACCAAGAATCTGGATATGGTGGCGGCCATTGGTCTGCCCGTATGGAACAAATGGGACAACAAACTGTATAACTGCGCCGCTGTGATACAGAGCGGAGAGATTTTGGGCCTGGTGCCCAAGACCTACCTGCCCAACTACGGAGAGTTCTATGAGGGGCGGTGGTTCGCCTCCGGGGCCGGGGTGGAGACCAGAATTCCCCTGTGCGGCCAGGAGGTCTCCCTGTCCAACAACGATCTGTTTGCCTGCGCGGATATGCCCAATCTGGTCATTGGCGTGGAGATCTGCGAGGACCTGTGGGCCCCCGAGCCTCCCTCCATTCGCCTGGCCCGGGCGGGGGCTACCATCATCCTGAACCTGTCGGCCTCCAACGAACTGGCGGGCAAGGCGGCCTACCGCCGGGGGCTGGTGTCCGGCCAGAGCGGCCGGCTGGTATGCGGCTATGTATATGCCGACGCCGGGGAGGGGGAGTCCACCACCGACCTGGTCTTTGCCGGCCACAACATTGTGGCGGAGAACGGCTCCATCCTGGCCGAGCGCCGGTTTGCCACCGGCCTCACCATCAGCGAGATCGACGTGGACCGGCTGGTCTACGAGCGCCAGCGGATGAATACCTATCGGGCCGATCCTTCCCAGGAGTGCTGGCGGATGTCCTTTGACATGGATCTGGCGGATACCCATCTCACCCGGCCCGTGTCCCCCACCCCCTTCGTGCCCCAGGACCAGAGCGACCGGGCGGAGCGGTGCAACGAGATCCTGTATACCGCCGCCCTGGGCCTGAAGAAGCGGCTGGAGCACACCCACGCCAAGACGGCGGTGGTGGGCCTGTCCGGCGGCCTGGACTCCACCCTGGCGGTGCTCATCACCGCGGTGTCCATGGAGATGCTGGACCGGCCGGCCAGTGATATCATTGCGGTGACCATGCCCTGCTTCGGTACCACCGACCGCACCAAGTCCAACGCGGTGCTGCTGGCCGAGCGGCTGGGCTGCACCCTCAAGACCATCGATATTGGGGAGGCGGTGCGCCGCCACTTCAAGGACATCGGCCAGTCCATGGAGGACCACGACGTGACCTTTGAGAACGGCCAGGCCAGAGAGCGGACCCAGGTGCTCATGGACATCGCCAACCAGACCGGCGGCCTGGTCATCGGCACCGGCGACCTCTCCGAGCTGGCCCTGGGCTGGTGCACCTATAACGGCGACCACATGAGCAACTACGCCGTCAACGCCGGTATCCCCAAGACTCTGGTGCGCCATCTGGTCAGCTTTATCTCGGACGACAAGGAGGCGGAGGACCCCCAGCTGTCCACCGTGCTGGCGGATATTCTGGATACCCCCGTGTCCCCCGAGCTGCTCCCAGCCATCGAGGGGCAGATTGCCCAAAAGACCGAGGATCTGGTGGGACCCTACGAGCTCCATGACTTCTACCTCTACTACGCCATCCGCTGGGGCTTCGGGCCCCGAAAGGTGCTGCGGCTGGCGGAGCAGGCCATGGGCAAGCGCTATGACCGCTCCACCCTCCTCAAGTGGCTGAAGAACTTCTATCGCCGGTTCTTCTCCCAGCAGTTCAAGCGCTCGTGCCTGCCCGACGGCCCCAAGGTTGGCTCGGTGGCCCTCAGCCCCCGGGGCGACTGGCGGATGCCTTCCGACGCCATGGCTTCTCTGTGGCTGGAGGAACTGGAGGGTCTGGAGTAAGGTGAACCTCTATTTCGAATTGTTCTGGACCTTCGCCAAAATTGGCGTGTGTACCTTTGGCGGAGGCTATGCCATGCTGCCCATCCTCCAGCGGGAGCTGGTGGAGAAGCGAAACTGGACCACTGAGGCGGAGATGTCCGACTACTTTGCCATCGGTCAGTGTACCCCCGGCATTATCGCCGTCAATACCGCCACCTTTGTGGGCCATAAATTGAAAGGCCCGGTGGGAGGCGTAGTAGCCACCCTGGGGCTGGTGTTTCCCTGCCTGGTCATCATCATGCTCATTGCGGCATTTCTTCAGAACTTTGCCGAGCTGCCGGTGGTGATCCACGCCTTCAATGGTGTGCGGGCCTGCGTGTGCGCCCTCATCCTGTCCAGCGTGCTCAAGCTGCGCAAGAGCACCGTGGTGGATGTGCCCACTGTGATCATCTTTGTGGTGGTGGCCGTTCTGGCAGTGGTGGGCAACTTTGTCACCTTCCCTGCCGGCACCGCGCTGGCGGTAGTGATGGGCTTTGTGACCTCCCCCATCGTGCTGGTGGTACTGGCCGGGGTGACCGGACTGTGCGTCCGGGCTGCCAAGGGAGGGCTGAAAGCATGATCTACCTTCAGCTGTTCTTTGAGTTTTTCAAGGCGGGCCTGTTCGCCATTGGCGGTGGCCTGGCCACCATTCCCTTCCTCACCGACATCGGTGCCCGCACAGGCTGGTTTACCGCCGGAGATCTGGCCAATATGATCGCCATTTCTGAGTCCACCCCTGGCCCCATGGGGGTGAACATGGCCACCTATGTGGGATTACACACCGGCGGTGTTTTGGGGGGCATCATCGCCACCCTGGGGCTGGTGTGTCCCTCCATCATCGTCATTCTTATCATTGCCGGATTTTTGAAAAAATTCCGGGAGAGCCGTGGGGTGGACGCGGTGTTTTACGGCATCCGCCCCGCCTCCACCGCCCTCATTACGGCGGCCCTGGTGGAGGTGTGCGCCATTGCCCTGGTGAACACCGGCGCGGCCTTCGGGACGGCGGACTTCTTCCACTGGAAGGGCATTGTTCTGGCGGCAGCGGTCTTTGCCTGCCTCCAGGTAAAGCCTCTGAAAAAGCTGCACCCCATCGTATTTATTGCCGCCTCCGCGGTGATCGGTGTTGTGTTCCAATTCTAAAGAAGCGGGGGCTGTTGCACCCTGGTGCAGCAGCTCCCGCTTTTTATAGGAGAAATGATATGCGTATTGCCAATGTTGTGTCCGACTCCATTGTGGACGGTCCCGGCCTGCGGTTTACCGTCTTTACCCAGGGCTGTCCCCACCACTGTCCCGGCTGCCACAATCCGGAGACTCACGATCCCGCAGGGGGCCGGGAGGCCACGGTAGCGGAGCTGGCGGAGCAGATGCTGTCCAATCCCCTGACCGATGGGCTCACCCTCTCCGGCGGGGAGCCCTTTGACCAGGCGGGGGAGTGCGCCGCCCTGGCGGCCCGGGCCAGAGAAAATGGCCTCAATGTGTGGGCTTACACCGGTTATCGCTACGAAACCCTGCTGGAGCAGGGCGCGCCGGATGTGCTGGCTCTGCTGGAGCAGGTGGACGTGCTGGTGGATGGGCCCTTTGTGGAAAATCTCAAGTCCTACGACGCCCTGTTCCGGGGAAGCACCAATCAGCGGCTCATCGATGTGCCCAAAAGCCGGGAGGCGGGAACGGTGGTGCTGTGGAGCCGGCCCGATCCGCTGGCTCACTTCACCCGGCCGGAGAGCTGAAAAGAGAGGGAATTGTTATGACACAGGAGATCGATCTGGAGACCTGGGCCCGAAAGGAACACTATGCCTTTTTCGCCCCCATGTCCCACCCCTTTTACAGCCTGACCTTCCCGGTGGATGTGACGGCGCTCCGGCGGCGGTGCAAGCAGGAGGGACTGTCCTTTTACTCCGCTATGGCCTTTGGGGTGACCAAGGCCATGGAGGGGGTGGAGGCATTCCTCTACAAGGACCGCAACGGCAGGATCGTGCGCCATGACCGGCTGGTGCCCAGCTTCACCGACCTGAAGGAGGGGAGCGATCTCTTCCACATTGTCACCCTGGAGGCGGGGGAGGATCTGGCCGACTTCTGCCGCCGGGCCAAGGCCGCTTCGGCGGCCCAGACGGAATTGATCACCGCCGGGCCCTGGGCGGAGGATGAACTGATCTACTTTACCTGTCTGCCCTGGTTCCCCATTACTGCCCTGACCAACGAGCGGGATGTGGTGCCCTGGAATTCGGTGCCCAGGGTAAGCTGGGGCCGCTGGGAGGAGCGGGGGGACAGAACCTTGCTCAGTCTCAGTCTGGAACTGAACCACCGCCTGCTGGACGGCGTCCATGTGGGACGCTTCCATCAGGCCCTCTGTGATTGGATGGAGACACTATGACCTTATCGGATTTCCGGGCCCGCTGGGCGGGCCATATGCCTGGCATACAGGACGTCAAGCAGCAGTACGCCGTGCTGGTCCCTCTGGTGGATGGGCCGGAGGGACCCAGCCTGCTCTTTGAAGTGCGGGCCAGCACATTGGCCCATCAGCCGGGGGAGGTATGTTTTCCCGGCGGGCGAGTGGAGCCGGGGGAGAATCCCCCGGACTGCGCTCTGCGGGAGACCTTTGAGGAGCTGGCAATTCCGCCCCATGAGGTGGAGATTATTGCACCTCTGGATCTGCTGGTGCAGCAGGGTAAGTTTGTGATGCACCCCTTTTTAGGTATTGTGAGTCCGGCGGGAATGGCCGCTATGGCCCCCAGCCCCGCCGAGGTGGACAGCACCTTTCTGGTGCCGGTAGCCTGGCTGCTGGCCCACCCGCCCCAGGTCTACTCCTATGAGCTCAAACCCCAGGTGGCGGCGGATTTTCCCTATGACAGCATCGGCTTTCCCCGGGGCTACCGCTGGCGCAGCGGAGAGACCACCGTGCCTGTCTACGCCTGGCCGGACCGGCCCATCTGGGGCCTCACCGGCCGCATCGTCCGCCACCTGATGGAGGAAATGGCATGAGAGCGCCGGAGCAGCTGGGGCCTTACCGCTATGAGCAGTCGGATACCTGCTTTCCCCTGGGGCAGGACAGTCTGGCCCTGGCCTCCTTCGCCACCCTGCGGCGGGGAGATCGGGTGTGCGACCTGGGCTGCGGCGCGGGAGCCCTGCTCCTGCTGCTGGCTGCCAGGCAATCCACATTGACCCTGTCCGGTGTGGAAATCTCCCCCGAGGACAGCGCTCTGGCCTGCAAGAATCTGACGGAAAACGGTCTGACAGGGGAAATTTACACCGGCGATGTACGCCAGGTGTGCAAAACGTTGCCTGCGGGAGGCTTCTCTCTTGTGATTTCCAACCCGCCCTATTTCAAGGCGGGCAGCGGGGGAGACGGCGGAGGCGCCCGCATGGAGGCGGCCTCTGTAACCGACTGGTGCGCCGCCGCCGGACGGCTGGTGAAAAACGGCGGGCGGTTTGCTCTGGTCCACCGGCCGGAACGGCTGGCGGAGCTCTTTGCCGCCCTGCAGGGCGGCGGCCTGGAGCCCAAGCGGCTCCAACTGATCCAGCATGACGCCGATACGCCCCCCTCTGCCGTCCTGGTGGAGGCGGTGCGCCAGGGCAGGCCGGGACTGGAGGTCCTGCCCACACTACTGATGAACCGGAGGTAATCCTATGGCCGGCATTTTATATCTGGTACCCACCCCCATCGGCAATTTGGGGGACATTTCCCAGCGCATCGCGGACACTCTGGAGGCGGTGGACTTTATCGCCGCCGAGGACACTCGGGTGACCCTCAAGCTGCTCAACCACCTGGGGCTGAAAAAGCCCCTCATCTCCTACTACCGCCACAACACCGAGGCGGGGGGACAGGCGGTGCTGGGCCGCCTGCTGGCGGGGGAGAGCTGCGCCCTGGTTACCGACGCGGGCACCCCGGCGGTGTCCGACCCCGGCGAGGACCTGGTGCGGCTGTGCGCTCAGAGCGGGGTGGAGGTGGTGGCCATTCCCGGTCCCTGCGCCCTCATCACCGCTCTGTCGGTGTCCGGCCTGCCCACCGGCCGCTTTACCTTTGAGGGCTTTCTGGCCATGAACAAGAAAAACCGCCGCGCCCACCTGGAGGAGCTCCGGCAGGAACAGCGGACCATGATCTTCTATGAGGCCCCCCATAAGCTGAATGCCACCCTGGCCGACCTGGCGGAGGTGTTTGGACCGGACCGGCGGATCTCCCTGTGCCGGGAGCTGACCAAGCTCCACGAGGAGGTGCGCCGCACCACTCTGGGGGAGGCGGTGGCCTGGTATGAGGAAAACCCGCCCCGGGGAGAGTTTGTCCTGGTGGTGGAGGGGGCGGCGGAGAGCGCCAAAGAGACCCCCACCCTGGAGCAGGGCCTGGAGCGGGTGGCCCAGCTGCGGGCCGAAGGGCTGTCCCTGAAGGATGCCGCCCGGCAGGCCGCCAAGGAGACCGGTTTGCCTAAGAATGAGCTGTACGGCAGGGCGATGAATGAAAAAACGCCGTTATGCTAATGAGAGGAATTGAATATTACAAAATGTATTTTTTGGAGACGTTCCAAAAATGCTGAAACAGCAAAAAAACGGTCGAATCGCCGGGAAAACAGGGAAAAAGATGGGAAAAAACAGCACAAAATTGCAGGATTCTTTTAACCTGTGTTAATTGTATAATTATTAACAGTAATGGAAAAAGAAAGGGACTCCCCGGCGAAAACGCCAGAGGAGTCCCTTTTTCTTTCAACTCGGATTACTTCAGCTGAAGCTCACGAATGCAGTTGGTGCAGACGTTCTTGCCCTTGAAGTTGATGACATCCTTTGCATCATCGCAGAAAATGCAGGCAGGCTGATACTTTTTCAGCACAATGGAAGCACCGTCCACATAGATCTCCAGAGAGTCCTTCTCTGCGATATCTAGCGTGCGGCGGAGCTCGATGGGCAGAACGATGCGGCCCAATTCATCTACTTTACGTACGATCCCGGTTGACTTCATAAATGCTACTTCCTTTCCCTATTAGCTTCCAATTATTCCCTTCATTAACTAGAAACTGACACAATTATAACACAACGTATTGTTCTGTCAAGCAATGTTACAAAAACTTCATATATTATCTGCCATTTTTCGCCTTGGAATTGGGTATCTTTTCCGAAGCTGGATCGTATAGATAGTCTGAACTGGAAATTTGGACAGGGAAAGGGGCGGACAGCCATGGCAATGGCGGCGATCTGGACGGGCATGGTGGTGATTTCCATCCTGTGTGGGCTGGCCACGGGGAACGGTCCGGCGGTAGGAGCGGCGGCGCTGGAGGGAGCCGGGGCGGCGGTGGATCTCTGTCTGGCCATGGCGGGGGTGCTCTGCCTGTGGATGGGAGTTATGGAGATCATGAAGCGCTCCGGCCTGTCGGCGGGTCTGTCCCGGCTGCTGCGCCCGCTGCTGGGGCGGCTCTATCCGGAGTTTGCCCGGGACCGGGAGGTAATGGATTGTATTTCCGCCAATGTGTCGGCCAATCTGCTGGGGCTGGGCAATGCGGCCACTCCTTTGGGCATTCAGGCCGCCCAGAAGATGAGCCGCCGCAGGCCGGGGGTGGCCTGCGACGGGATGTGTATGCTGGTGGTGTGCAACACCGCCTCCATCCAGCTGATCCCCACCACTGTGGCAGGGGTGCGGCTGGCCGCAGGATGTGAGACCCCTTTTGATATTCTGCCGGCGGTGTGGCTGGCCTCCGCCATTTCGGTATGCGTGGGCATCCTGGCGGCCAAGGTGCTGGCCCGGCTGTGGAGGGACTGAGCATGGATACCTTTTTCACCATGCTGGTGCCCCTCATCATTGGAGTGGTGGCCCTGTGGGGTATGGCCCGGAAGGTGGACGTCTACAGCGCCCTGCTCTCGGGGGCCGGGGAGGGGCTGAGCGTGCTCATCCGCATTGTTCCGGCTCTGGTTGGGCTGTTGACGGCGGTCTATATGCTCCGGGCTTCCGGAGCCCTGGAGCTGGCCGCCAATGCGCTGGCCCCTCTGCTTACCGCTGTGGGCATCCCGCCGGAGACGGTGGGCCTGATGCTGGTGCGGCCGGTGAGCGGCTCCGCCGCCCTGGGCGTGGGAGCGGAGCTGATCTCTACCTATGGACCCGACTCGGAGATCGGCCGTACTGCCGCCGTGATGCTGGGGTCGACCGAAACTACCTTTTATACCATCGCCGTGTACTTCGGGGCGGCGGGCATCGTCAAAACCCGCTATGCCGTCCCCGCCGCTCTGTGCGCCGACCTGGCGGGCTTTCTGGCTGCCGCCTGGGCGGTGCGGCTGATCTTCTGAGACAAAAAACCGGGACCCGCTGCTTGAGCAGCGGGTCCCGGCCTGTTTACAGGGAAAAATCTTCGTCTTTCAGTTTATCCAGATTGAGCGTCACCGGCGGGGTAGGTACCCGCTTCAGCGGATCATACCGGAAGGCCCGGCAGCTGCCCCCAGGGGAGACCACACCCTTCTTGACGCAGAGGATCTGCTCCTCGTCCAGCTGAGTGCCCCGTTGACAGTAGCAGCAGCGGGGTTCGATATCCTTTTGGAACAGCATGGAATCCCTCCTGTCCTTATATAAATTCAGTACCTGTCATTATACCACGGGCTTGCGGCATTTGCCAAGGCTTTTTCGTGAACCCAGGGCTGCTGCCAGCAGAAAGCCCAGAAAGATCATCCAGGCGGCCAGGATGGAGGCGGTGAGGGCGCCGTGAAACTCCATACCGGCGATGCCGGCCACCTGATCGGCCAGGTAATTGGAGACGGGGGCGTTGAGGGGGACAAAACGGACCAGAATGCCGATGAAAAGGGCGGACAGACCGCCGTGGAGCAGCTTGCCTACCAGGTAGGTGCCCACCGACAGGCCGCTGCCCCCGATGAAGGAGAGCACCTGACAGTGGACCGAGATGCCTGCCCAGCCCAGCATAAAGGCTGCCATGGTCAACCGGCTGCTGAGGGCGCCGCCCTCCGACAGGGTGGACACCCCGGAGGAGATCTCCAGCGCGCCGGTGAGCAGCCGCTGGGCCCATTCCGGTGTCAGGCCGAAGGGGGCCAGCACGGTGCCCAGCGCCTGGGCCAGACCGGGCAGGAAGCCGGAGCGGATAAGCAGCTGGATGACCACCGTAAAGAACACCACAAAGGCGCAGATATTTAAGGTAGAGAGAAAGGCGCTTTTCACCGAGCCGGTAAAGGCGGTGGAAAAGCGCTGGGCCTGAAACTGGGGCGCGGGACGGGTGGATTTCCCTCTGCCGCTGTCCTCGCCGGCCTTGTAGAAGCGGAAGAGCAGCCCTACGCATACCGAGGCCATGGCATGGGCCAGGTAGAGAAGGACTCCCACCGTACTGCTGGCGAAGATGCCTGCGCCCACCACGCCCAGGATAAAAGCCGGGCCGGAGTTGTTGCAGAAGGCCAGCAGCCGCTCCGCCTCGGTGCGGGTACACATCCCTTTTTCATAGAGGCTGATGGCGGTCTTGGCCCCCACCGGATAGCCCCCCACAAAACCCAGGGCAAAGGCGGAGGCGCAGGCTCCGCTGACGTGGAACAGGGGGCGCATGATCCCCTCCAGCAGCCGGCCCAGATAGCGGGCCAGGCCCAGCTCCACCACCAGGGAGGAGAGCACAAAAAAGGGAAAGAGCGAGGGGATGATCACGTTGTAGCACAGCTGGAGGCCGGTGCGGGCCGCCTCCATGGAGGGCTTGGGGTAGAGCATCAGCGCCAATGTGGCGCACAACAGAACAAGACCCAGAATCAGATCGCGGACTCTGGCTTTGGACAGCAGCCGGGACATGGCACACACCTCCTTCACAGATGGGTATGCGCCATGGAGCCAAAAGTTGCCTGTCTCCCTCAGCCGGTGCGGAACACATGGCTGAAGAGGGTGTAATCCTGCTCCAGTTTGGTCAGCAGGCGGTAGGAGCCCCGGTGGAGGGTCCAGTCAATGACCACGCCCCGGAAATGGCGGAGCAGAAAATCGGCGGTCCACTCCGCCGACCAGCCGGGCAGCAGTCCGCCCTCCGCCTCCGCCTGAGCCAGGCAGCCGGCCATGGCCCGGAGGGTGAACCGGCTGGAGTCCATGGAGGAAGTGTCGTCGGGGGCGTCCAGACGCCGTTGATAGTACCGGGCCACCAGCTCCCAGCCCAGGTTTTCCAAAAATTCCGCATAGTTGGTCATGAGCCGCCACAGGCGGCGGGCGGGGGGATCGTCCTCATGGCCTGCCAGGCACTGCTCCAGATAGGTGTCCAGGGGGGCGAAACCCCGGGAGAGCAGATCCTCCTTGGAGCGGAAGTGGTGGTAGAAGGCGCCGGTCGTAATCCCCGCCTGCTGGCAGATTTCCCGGATGGATACCTTGTCAAAGCTCTGCTTTCGGGACAGATCCATGGCGGCCTGCAAAATGGCCTGTTCGGTCTGCCTGGCCTGCTCTTTTCTGCGGGTCCGATAGTCCTCCATTGGCTTCCACCTCTTGACAGCAGCGGCTCTTTGCCGCTATAATTTAAGTAGTCACATAACGACGTTATGTCAGTTTCGCAATATTGATTATAGGGTAGGATGATCAACTTGTCAAACGTACAGAAGATCGCGCTGCTTACCGATTCCACCGCCGACCTGTCCCCTGCGCTGCGGGCGGATAAGCCCATCTATACGGTGCCCCTGAAGATCGTCTGCGACGACGGAGAATACTCCGACGGAGTGGACATCTTTGCCAAGGATGTGTATGACCGCCTCCATCGGGGAGAGCTGCCCCGCACCTCTCTGCCTGACGGCGGCAGCATCAGCGACACCCTGGACCGCATCAAGGCCGACGGCTATGAAAAGGTGCTGGCCGTCATGCTTTCCTCCGGGCTGTCGGGCACCTATAATATGGTGCGCCTCCAGGCGGAGACCCGGAAGGACCTGGACATCGCCGTGTTCGACTCCAAAAGCGGCTCCCTGGGTATGGGGATCATGGTGCTCCAGCTGTGGGAGGACATTCTGGCCGGGATGGACTGGGACACTTTGGTGAGCCACCGGGTACCCAAGCTGATCGAAAATACCTTCCCCTTCTTCTCGGTGGACACCCTGGAATACCTGAGCAAGGGCGGGCGGATTGGAAAGGTGGCCGCCTTTGCCGGTACCCTGCTGAGCATCAAGCCGGTGATTTCCTTCGCCACCGACGGCCAGCTTCAGAGCGTGGCCAAGGTGCGGGGCCGCCGGCAGGTTCAGGACAAGATCCTGGAGCTGATGGAACAGCACATCCGGCCCGGCGTCCGGTACAACCTGGGCATTGCCAACGGCGGCGCGCCCGAGGAGATGGCGGAATTTGCCGTTCGGATGAAGGAGCGCTTCCCCGACGCTGTGCATATGTGGGAGGGCGAGATTGACGCCACCCTCAGCGTGTACATCGGCGACGGTGTGCTGGGGGGCGGCATCCAGATTCTGGAGGATTGACAAGTACAAAAAAGCCTGCTGCTGCGGCAGCAGGCTTTTTTTATAGTTTTCAGGCCTGGTCCGGGGGTCCCAGGCGCTTGTGGATGTCCCGGCGGAGCAGGGTGTAGATCACCGAGGCGATGGGTACGCTGATGAGCACACCCACCAGGCCCAGCAGGCTGCCGCCCACGGTAACGGCGGCCAGCACCCAGATGCCGGGCAGTCCCAGGGAGGTACCCACCACCCGGGGATAGATCACATTGCCCTCCACCTGCTGGAGGATAATAAGGAAAATCACGAAAATAAAGGCCTTCAGCGGGGAGACCATCAGCAGCAGGATGGCGGATACGATGGCGCCGATGTAGGCGCCCGCTACCGGGATGAGGGCGGAGGCTCCCACCGTGACGCCGATGAGGGGGGCGTAATCCGGCTGGATAAAGAGCATTCCCAGGGAACACAGGCTGCCCAGGATACAGGCCTCGATACATTGACCGGTAACAAATTTGGTGAAGGTGGCGGCGGTGAGGGAGACCACGTCCGAGATGGGGCCGGCCACCTTGGCGGGAACATAGGCCTTCAGCAGCCGCCGGCACTGGCCCAGCAGTTTGTCCCGGCCGGAAAGCATATAGATGGAAAAGACCAGGGCCAGCACGCCGGTGACCAGAATGGAGACCAGACCGGTGGTGAACTCCACCAACCGGGGACCCAGGTTGGACAGGATGTTCAGGGCGTTTTTGAGCACACCCTCCAGGGTGGTGTTCAGGCTGGACAGGTCCAGCTGCTCGATGTCCAGGTGCAGGTATTCCAGCAGCTGGTTGATGGAGTTCTGGGCGTTGGTGATGTAGCCGCCCAGATTGAGCACAAAGGTCTGGATGCTCTCCACCAGCTTGGGCAGCACGAAGGAGAACAACGCCACGATCAGGAGGATGAGGGCCAGATAGGCGGTAAGCACCGCCAGCGGGCGGGCGGCCCCCCGGGCGGGTGTTTTGTCCAGCCCACGGCTGTACAGCCGGTAAAAGAACTGACAGGGCCGGTTGAGGATAAAGGCCAGACAGAAGCCGATGATCAGCGGCTTAAAGACCGCCAGTAAAGTGCCCAGCACACCGCCGATCACATCCAGACGGGCCAGGACCATAACCAGCAGGACTGCGTATGTAATAATGAGCAGGATACTGCGGAAGAGTTTCTTATCCATGTGAAACCTCGATTTCTTTACAGGAACTGGTGACTCCACTATAGCACCCTCGCCGCATACCGTCAACGGGAAAGCAGGATCTTTAAGAAAATTTAATTAGCGGCCGAATCAAATGCGGCCGGAAGATTTTGCTTGACAAACAAAGTGAGATTTCGTATAATCTAGTAAACAGATAGGAATTAAGTAGATTCCGGAAAGGAGCCACCGATGTCTGAAAAATTTGTCTACGCCGATCATGCGGCTACTACAGCCGTTACCGATACCGCTCTTGCCGCTATGCTGCCCCACTTTACCCGGGATTATGGCAATCCCTCCAGCCTGTATCGCTTTGCCCAGGAGGGCAAGACCCATCTGGAGGAAGCCCGGGCTCAGGTGGCCGCCTGCCTGAACGCAAAGCCGGAAGAAGTCTATTTTACCTCCGGCGGCACCGAGGCCGATAACTGGGCCCTGCGGGGGGTGGCCGAACTGATGGCCCTCAAGGGCAAAAAGACCGGCCATATCATCACTACCGCCATTGAACACCACGCCATCCTCCATACCGCCCAGTGGTTGGAGAAGCAGGGCTATGAGGTGACCTACCTGCCGGTGGACGGGGACGGTCTGGTGGACCCCGCCAACCTGGAACAGGCCATCCGGCCGGATACCATCCTGATCTCCGTCATGGCCGCCAACAATGAGATCGGTACCATCCAGCCCATTGCGGAGATCGGCGCCATTGCCAGAGCCCATAAGGTGCTGTTCCACACCGACGCCGTCCAGGCGGTGGGCCACATCCCGGTGGATGTGGAGGCGTGGAATGTGGACCTGCTCTCCCTGTCCGGCCATAAGTTCGGCGGACCCAAGGGGATCGGGGCCCTGTATATGAAAAAGCCCCTCCGGCTGCCCGCCCTCATCCAGGGCGGCGGACAGGAGAAGGGCCGCCGCTCCGGCACTGAGAACGTGCCCGGCGCCGTCGGTATGGCTGCCGCTTTGAAGGAGGCGGTGGACCACCTGGCCCAGGAGTCCGCCCGGCTGGCCGCTCTGCGGGACAAGCTCATCGCCGGCCTGTCCGCGCTGCCCTATACCCGCCTCACCGGCCATCCGGTGAAGCGGCTGCCCGGCACCGCCTCTTTTGTCTTTGAAGGTGTGGAAGGTGAGGCCCTGTTGCTCCATCTGGACGCCAAGGGGATCTGTGCCTCCTCCGGTTCGGCCTGTTCCTCCGCCTCTCTGGACCCCTCCCATGTGCTGCTGTCCATCGGACTGCCCCACGCCATTGCCCATGGGTCCCTGCGGCTCTCCCTGGGAGCGGAGAATACCGAGGAGGACGTGGATTATATCCTGAAAGAAGTGCCCGCCGTGGTAGCCTACCTGCGGGAGATGTCCCCGGTGTGGGACAAGGAAGCCCAGAAACCCACCTGGGAACTGTAATTGGAAAGGAGCAACTACAATGCTGTATTCAGATAAAGTGATGGACCATTTTGAGCATCCCCGCAACGTGGGAGAGATCGAGAACGCCGACGGGGTGGGCCAGGTGGGCAATCCCAAGTGCGGCGATATCATGAAGATGTATCTGAAGATCGACGGCGACGTTATTACCGACGTGAAGTTCAAGACCTTCGGCTGCGGTTCTGCCATCGCTACCTCTTCTATGGCCACCGAGATGATCAAGGGCAAGACCATTGCCGAGGCCATGACCCTTACCAATGCCGCCGTGGCTGAGGCCCTGGACGGGCTGCCCGCCCACAAGATGCACTGTTCCGTGCTGGCGGAGGAGGCCATCAAGGCGGCGCTGGCCGACTACTATCAGAAGAAGGGAGAGCCGGTGCCCGAGTCCCTTAAGCTGCCCTGCGATTGTGAGGAGGGGCACTGCTGCTCCTCCTGCGGATAACGAAGAAGTCCTGCCGTGAAAACGGCAGGACTTCTTTTATGCGGGCGGGGGAAGCTGGGGCTCCGTCTCCGCCTTGGGCGGGGGAGCCAGCTGGAAGGTGACGGTGGCCTTGAACAGGTCGCCGTCGATGCTCAGATCGAACTGTCCGTGCTGCAGCTCGGTAAGGCTGCGGGCAATGGACAGCCCCAGGCCGGAGCCGTCGGTGGTGCGGGAGGTGTCTCCCCGGACGAAACGCTCCATCAGCTGCTCTGGGGGGATGTTGAGCTGCTGCCGGGAGATGTTTTTCACCGAGAATACGGCGCTGTTATCCCGGCGGGTGATCTCCAGATAGACCCGGGTGCCCTCCAGAGCGTACTTGTTGCAGTTGGACAGCAGGTTGTCGATGACCCGCCACAGGTGGTGGCCGTCCGCCATGATCCATACTTCTTCTTCCGGATAGAGGGTGACCACCGCCAGATTGCTCTGGGCAAATCGCTCCTCGAATTCACCCAGAGCCTGCTGGACCAGCTGCACCATACCCAGCCGCTCCAGGTGGACGGGCAGGGTGCCGGTGGAGGCTTTGGAGGCCTCCACCAGATCCTCGGTCAGCTTTTTCAGCCGCTGGCTTTTCCGGGTGAGTACCTCAATATAGGACTGGACCTGGGGGTTGTCAATGGGCTGCTTTTTCAGCAGATCCACATAGTTGATGATGGAGGTCAGGGGGGTTTTCAGGTCGTGGGATACGTTGGTGATGAGCTCCGCCCGGAAACGTTCGCTGCGGATGCGCTCATCCACTGCCTGGCTAATGGTGCCGCCAAGGTCGTTGAGCTGCTTGGCGTGCTGGGCCAGGTCGTGGTACAGGCCCCTGGTGTCGATCTTGAAGCTGGGGTCGCCGCCCAGGATGTGGTCGGCGCCCTGGCGAACCCGGTGCCACTGGATGGCCCAGCGGCACAGCAGCCACAGCACCAGGCCCTGGTAGACCGGAACAAGCACTATGGTGAGGGCGGTGAGGTAGGTGCCTACCAGATAGAGCAGAAAGAGCACGATGACCCGCCCGGTCAGGGGCCAGCTGTGGGCGGCGTTGCGGATCGCCCGGCCCAGTACCTGGATCAGCCGCCAAACAAGGGTGTTGGTCCACAGGGTTTTGGTGCGGATGCGGGTCATAAGGGTGAGCAGGGAGGAGAGCAGACACAGACCCACCCCGCTGGAGACGAGGGCCAGCCCCACCACCACATCAGTGGACGGGCCGTTGGAGTTAAGGGCCACTGCCATGGGATCGCCGCCGGTCAGCAGCAGGATGATGACCCAGAGTTCCAGCAGTACCAGCAGGTCCAGCGGAATGCGGTCAAACCGGCTGGGGATGATGTCCTCTCTGCCGGGACGGCGTCCTACCACCCGGCATAGAAAGACGCAGGCCAGCACGCAGGATACGTCCAGCACTACGGTGAGCACCGCCAGAGCGGGCAGGTACCTGGCATATTCGTTGAAATCCTGGAAGCTGTCCCAGAACTCATCGTGGACTGACAGGGGATAGGCCACGCCGTATTCAATGGCCAGCTCCGTATAGAGCAGGCGGCTGTCCTGAGCCTGGTTGTAGTCCCAGGAGTTTCCGTTAAAGGTGTAGCCGTATTGAGCTGCCAGGGCGGCGTCGGTAGGGGTGAGCAGCTGCTCGGTGCCGTTGTCCAGCACCACATAGAGCAGATAAAACTGCTTTTCTCCGTTCCATACAAAGTAATCCTTCCGGCGCTCGCCGCCGTCGTTGTAGGTGACGTCAATGGAATCCCGCAGGACGGTATGGACGCTGCTTTCCACCGTCTGGCCATCCTCCAGATTGGAGTAGACCAGCGCGCCGCTGTCATTGCGCCGGATGGTAAAGCAGAAATTGGTGCGCTCGCTGTCCAGAGCGTATTCCAGATCGCTGAGGCGCTGTTGGTCCAGGTAGGACAGCGGGGCTTCCCAGGCCTGATACTGGAGCAGCCGGGCCAGTTCTTCCACCGGTACCATACAGTTGCTCATGTATTGAGAACAGGCGTTGCTGGAGTAGTAGCCAACGCCGGTCCACAGGGTGTCCCACTGGGAGAGGATAAACAGGGTGGCCCAGAAGCCCCCAACGCCGGTGCCCAGGGCCAGAAGGAAGGCGATCGCCTTCACCACCAGCCGGGTCCCCAGTTTTTTCATGGTGTTTCCCCTCCTTTTGAATGGGTCAAAGCTTTTCCATCTTGTAGCCCAGCCCCCACACCACTTTAATGTACCTGGGGTTGGCCGGATCGATCTCGATTTTTTCTCTCAGGTGACGGATATGGACCGCCACGGTGTTCTCCGAACCCAGGGAGGGATCGTTCCATACCAGCTCGTAGATCTGGCTGGTGGAAAAGACCCGGCCGGGATTTTTCAGCAGCAGAAGGAGGATGTTGTACTCCAGAGGGGTCAGGTTCACCCGGTCCCCATCCACGGTGACCGACTTGGCGCTGTCGTCCAGAGCGATGCCGCCGTTGGTGAGCAGCTGGGTGTTCTCACTGGCGCCGCTTTTACCGCCCAGGCTGGTATAGCGCCGCAGCTGACTTTTCACCCGGGCAATGACCTCGATGGGGTTGAAGGGCTTGGTGATATAGTCGTCGGCGCCGATGTTCAGTCCCAGAACCTTGTCGGCGTCCTCACTTTTGGCGGTGAGCAGGATAATGGGAACATTGAACTTTTCCCTCAGCTTGGCGGTGGCCCGGATGCCGTCCAGGCCGGGCATCATGATGTCCATCAGGATCAGGTCCACCGGCTGGGCCTCGGCTGCCTTGATGGCCTCCAGTCCGTCGTAGGCCTTGACGGTGCGGTAACCTTCGCTGGTCAGGTAGATGTCCAGGGCGGAAACAATGTCGCGGTCGTCATCACAGACGAGAATGGTATACATAGGCTCACCTCGTATGCTGTAAAGAATAGCAGACGTCTTTTAAGGGCGGAACGGGAATTTGTTTAAAAAGCCTTTAAGAGCGTCTGGTCTGATGCGTGTTATATCTCATTGTACCTCCAACCACCGGTAAAAGCAAATGCAGGGGTAAATGGCCTCTTCTTCTTTTTCAATGAAGAGGGAAAAACTGTGAAAAATGGTATCATGACGTAAAAAGGACTTGCGGATTGGGAGACGGACGGATATAATGATGAATAAACGCATATTGCGGCGTCCCTGCCGTGCCGTGAAGCGGCCGGCGGGGCTCGCCGTCTTTTTGTGGCTGCGGAAGGAGGCGGGCAACGATGGTGCTCCGGATGGAGAATGGCGACGCCTGGGCGCTGCTCGCCCGTCTGATCAGGGAGAACTTTGGCCGGACGGAACTGCCCCGGGTGGCCCGCATGGAGTCGGGGAAGCCCTGGTTTCCGGATGTGCCCGGCCTGCACTTCAACTTGAGCCACAGCGGCGGCCTGGCCCTGTGCGGGGCAGATGAGGCTCCGCTGGGGGTGGATGTGGAGCGGGTGCGGCCCCGGCGGGCAGGATTGGCCCGTTATGTCCTCTCGGAGAAGGAATTTGCCTGGTTCCAGGACCGGGGGGGAGACTGGGGAAGCCTGTATACCCTGTGGACCCTGAAGGAGGCCAAGGTCAAGTGCCTGGGGACCGGCCTGCGTCAAGCGCCCCGGACCATTGGCGTGCCTCTGCTGGAGCCGGGACAGACGGGGGAACAAGACGGCCTGCGCTTTGGGGCCTACGCCGGTCCGGACTGGCGGGCGGCGGTGTGTACTGCTGGAAAAGAGCCCCTGCCCAGGCAGGTCTGGGCGGGAAAGTGACAATCTGTTTCTTTTTCTTAATATCTTTTTAAGAAACAGGCTCTGATTTTCTAAAAGAACACCCGCTATACTTGACCATGAGAAAGAGTATCGTGAGGAGGGAGCAGCGTGAATATCCTGATCGTAACGGGTAAGTTCGGCATGGGCCACTGGTCGGCCTCCATGTCCCTGCGTCAGCAGCTGCTGCGGGCTTTCCCGGAAGCACAGGTGGAGGTCATGGACCTGATCGCCTATACCAACCACAACTCCGAGTCCATGTACAAGTGGTTCAATGTCCTGGTGACCCGGGGCAGCGGACTGTTCAACCTTTATTATAAGTTTACCCAGAACAAGGATTCCGACGAACGGCCCCTGAATGATGAGCAGTGCCCCGACCGGGTGGAGGAGCTCTTCGAACGCAAGCGGCCCGATGTGATCATCGCCACTCATCCCATCTGTGCCCGCATTGTGGCCCGCTGGAAGAAGGAGACGGGGAGCAGCCTGCCCATGGTGACCTGCGTCACCGACCTGACCAGCCATTCCGAGTGGATCCACCGGGTTACCGACTGCTATCTGGTGGGTACCGAGGAGATCAGGGAGCGGCTGGCGGCCAAGGGGGTCAGCCGGGACATCATCTATGTCACTGGTATTCCCGTCCGGGCGGAGTTTAAGCTGCCCGTCCACCGGGGCGACCGAAAGGAACGCAACCTGCTCATTATGGGCGGCGGCCTGGGCATGATGCCCCGGAAGGATTCCTTCTATGAGGCGCTGGACACCATGCCCGGCGTACATACCACCATCATTACCGGCCGCAACCAGAAGCTGTACGACCGGCTGGTCAACAAATATGAGAACATCCGGGTGATCGGCTTTACCGACCGGGTCTATGAATATATGGCCTGGGCCGACCTAGTGCTCACCAAGCCCGGCGGCATCACCATGTTTGAGAGCATTTTCTCCGAGCTGCCCATTCTGGCCTGGGAGCCCTTCCTGGAGCAGGAGAAGAACAACGCCCGTTTCCTGGTGAAGCGGGGACTGGGCCGTGTGGCGGCCAAGGAGCCCGACGAGTGCCTGACCGCCATTCGGGAACTGATCTATGACGACTATACGCTGGCCGATATGTCGGCCAAAATGCACGCATTGAAAGAACAGCTGGAGCAGGAGAGCCTGACCCATATCCTGGCCCGGCTCACTGCGGGAAAAGGGGTGTGCGCCTGATGGACAAACGGAAGAGCTTGGTCGGTATCGGGCTGATCCTGGCTCTCATGGCCTTTACCGGCTATATGCTGCTCCGGGATATGTCCTTCTCGCGGCTGGCCAGCACCCTGCGGCAGCTCAATCCCCTGTGGCTGCTGGTGGGGCTGGGTATGATGTTTGTGTTTGTGGGCAGCGAGGCCCTGTGTTCCAGGATCGTTTTGGGGCGTCTGGGCCATAAGGTGCGCTACCGCCGCTGTCTGGGTTATTCCTTTGTGGGCTTTTATGTCAGTTCCATTACCCCCTCCTCTACTGGCGGTCAGCCGGCTCAGGTCTACTATATGTCCAAGGACAATATCCCGGCGGCCCACGGCGCGCTGAATATGATGCTCATCGCGGTGTGTTATCAGGCGGTGGTCATCGTCTATGCTCTGGCGGCGGCCCTGACCCACTTTTATCTGGTGCAGAATCTGGGGAGCGGTCTGGGACTGCTGCTGCTCTACGGTGTGGTGGTCAACGGCAGCCTGACAGTGGGAATGCTCTCCCTGATGTTCCTGCCCAACGCAGCCCGCAAGCTTACCGGCGGCGTGCTCAAGCTGCTGGTGAAGGTGCGCATCATCCGCAATGAGGACAAGGCCCGCCAGCGGCTGGAGAAGCAGATGGAGGAGTACCACAAGGGCGCCCAGTGCGTCAAACAGAATCCGGGCATGATGGTGGGCCTGGTGCTCATCACCATCGTCCAGCTCACCGCGCTCTTCTCCGTTCCTGTGGCGGTATATTACGCCTTCGGCCTGTCGGGCGCCAGTCCGCTGGAGATCATCGCCACCCAGGCGCTGGTGACCCTGGCGGTGGCCAATCTGCCGCTGCCCGGCGCCGTGGGCGCCTCTGAGGGCGGCTTTGTGACCGCCATGGCCCTCTTCTTCGGTTCCAGCCTGGTGACGCCTGCCGTGCTGGTGTCCCGGGGCATCAGCTTCTACTCCTTCCTGGTGATCAGCGCCATTGTCGCGCTGGCGGTCCATCTGCGGACCCGCCGCCAGCGGAGAATGGAGGATTCCACCCCTTACCCTAAGCAGGCCCGGGGGCCTATCGTGACCTGAAAAACGGCGTCCTATGGACGCCGTTTTTTCCTCTTGTGCCGCCGGGCCGGGTGCATTATAATCAGGGAGAAGAACAAAGGAGGCGGGATGATGTACTATTTGGGGATCGATCTGGGCGGCACCAACGTGGCTGCCGCTGTGGTGACTGAAAACGGTGAACTTTTGGGCAAGGTCAGTCTGCCCACCCCCCGGGGTGTGCCGGCGGAACAGGTAGCCGATCAGATGGCGGCAACCTCCCGGGCGGCGGTGGAGCAGGTGGGCCTGTCCATGGATGATATTGAGTCGGTGGGCATTGGTTCCCCTGGTACCATTGAGCCTGATACCGGCGTGATCCGGTTCTGGTCCAACCTGGACTTTTCCAATGTGCCCCTCACCGCCCTGATGGAGGAGCGGCTGAACAAAAAGATCTACCTGGAGAACGACGCCAATGCCGCCGCTCTGGGCGAATTTGCCGCCGGCGCCGGCAAGGGCAGCCAGTCCATGATCGCCATTACCCTGGGTACCGGTGTGGGCGGCGGCGCTGTCCTCAACGGCAAGCTGTATACCGGCTTCAACTACGCCGGCATGGAAGTGGGCCACTTTGTCATTGAGCACGACGGCCGGCTGTGTACCTGCGGCCGGAAGGGCTGCTTTGAAGCCTACTGCTCCGCTACCGCCCTCATCAAGCGCACCCGTGAGGTCATGGAGGAACACCCCGACTCCAAGCTGTGGGAGTTGGCGGGCACTCTGGAGGCGGTCAACGGCCGCACCCCCTTTGACGCCGCCGCCCTGGGCGACGCGGCCGCCGGAAAGGTCATCGATGAGTATGTGGATTACCTGGGCTGCGGTGTGGCCAGCCTGGTGAACATCTTCCAGCCGGAAGTGTTCTGCATCGGCGGTGGACCCTCCGCCCAGGGGGAGACGCTGATGGCTCCCGTGCGCTACATCCTGAATCGGGAGGACTACGCCCGCAACAGCGTCCACCGTACCCGGCTGGTGCGGGCGGCTCTGGGCAACGACGCCGGTATCATCGGCGCGGCCCTGCTGCCCCTTTTCCGATAAACCCAAACAGGGCCCGCCGGACGGCGGGCCCTGTGCTTTTGGGGCGGCTTACTCCACCGGCTCATAGCCGTCGCAGCAGTCGGGCGCCTCCTGCTCCTCTTCCACCGCCGGACGGGGAAAGGCCAGCAGGGACAGGCCGAACAGCCCCGCCGCTCCCAGGGCTATGACCTGGAGCCGGTGCTCCTCCAGCCAGGGGCGGCGGTCGGCCAGAGCGGGCAGCTTGAGAGCGCCCGCGTACAGCAGGGCGGCTCCGCCGCCGCACAGTGCCAGCCGGAGCAGGACCTGCATCTTGTCTGAAATGGGCTCCATGGATACCCCTCCTTTGATTCCAGTATAGCGGAGAAGGAGGGGCTCCATGCCCCTGACTTAAGAAATTGTGGAGAATTGGTTAAGATTTATCCGGCGGCCTTGTATGCGCTGAAAAAATCGGCTATAATGTGACAAGATTTTGGAAATTGTCCGTCCTGAGGACGGAATTTACAGTATTGAGGGCGACTACATGAAAGGCAAGCAGAAACAGCATCCATCTCCTCAGGCTGTCCCCCGTCCCCGGCGGGATGTGCCCCGGGTGAGCGCCGATCCCAATCTGGGCCTGACCATGATCCAGGTGCGGGAGCGCCAGCAGAACGGCTGGGCCAACGATCCGGTGGAATCCCCCACCAAGACCGTGGGCCAGATCGTGCGCGCTAATGTCTTTACCTTCTTCAATTTCATCTTTGTGGTGCTGGCTGCTCTGCTGATCTTTGTGGGATCGGTGGAGGATCTGCTGTTCCTGCTCATCGCCATGGCCAACACCGGCATCGGCATTTTGCAGCAGCTGCGCTCCAAGCAGACCATCGACAAGCTGAACCTGCTGGCGGCTCCCCGGGCTAACGTGGTGCGGGAGGGGCAGCTGGGCTCGGTGCCCGCCGCCCATCTGGTGCGGGACGACGTGGCCGAGCTGGCCTCCGGCGATCAGATCCCTGCCGACGCCACGGTGCTGGCCGGTCAGGTCCAGGTCAACGAGGCCCTCATTACCGGCGAGGCCGATGCCATCATCAAGCGGCCGGGAGACGCCCTGCTCTCCGGTTCCTTTGTGGTGGCGGGACGCTGCCGGGCCCGGCTGGACCGGGTGGGGGCCGACTCCTACGCCGCCCGCCTTACCCTGGAGGCCAAAAAGGACGTCACTGTGGGCAAGAGCGAGATGATGTCCTCTCTGGACAAGCTGATCCGGGTCATCGGTATCCTGCTCATCCCCATCGGCATCGCCCTCTTTGCCAAGGAATATTTTATTGTGGGCCGCACCTTCCAGGAGACGGTGGTGTCCACGGTGGCTGCCCTCATCGGCATGATCCCCGAGGGCCTCTACCTGCTGACCAGCGTGGCTCTGGCGGTGAGCATGATCCGGCTGGCCCAGGGCAAGGTGCTGGCCCAGGATATGAACTGTATCGAGACCCTGGCACGGGTGGATGTGCTGTGCGTGGACAAGACAGGCACCATCACTGAGCCCCGGATGGAGGTGGGCGAGGTGGTGTACCTGGACCCGGAAAAGTACGCCGAGACCGAGGTCACCGAGATCCTCAACGCCTTTTATCAGGTTTCCGAGGCGGACAACGATACTGCCCGGGCCATGCAGAAGAAGTTCCACGGCCGGTCGGCCTGGCACGCGGAAAAGACCATCCCCTTCACCTCCGCCACCAAGTGGAGCGCCGCCGTCTTTCCCGGCCACGGCGCCTATCTGGTGGGCGCTCCCGAGTTCATCCTGGGACCCCGGTACGGGGATCTGAAGGAGCAGGTGGACCCCTGGTCCGCCAAGGGCTACCGGGTGCTGCTGGCTGCCGAATACCAGGGGATGCCCGACCAGAAGGGGCTGGACCCCCGGCGGGTGTGCCCCATGGCCCTGGTACTGCTGTCCAACCGGGTGCGGGAATCGGCGCCCAAGACCTTCCAGTTCTTTGCTGAGCAGAAGGTGGCCGTTAAGGTCATTTCCGGCGATAACCCGGTGACGGTGGCCGAGGTGGCCCGTCAGGCGGGCATCCAGGGGGCGGACCGCTATGTGGACGCCGCCACCCTCCACTCCGATGCCGACATGGACCGGGCGGTGCGGGAGTTTACCGTGTTCGGCCGGGTCACCCCCGACCAGAAGCGCAAGCTGGTCCAGGCCCTTCAGCGGGCGGGCCACACCGTGGCCATGACCGGCGACGGCGTCAACGACGTACTGGCCCTGAAGGACGCCGACTGCGGCATTGCCATGGCCTCCGGTGCGGAGGCCGCCTGCCACGCCGCTCAGCTGGTGCTCCTTAACTCCGACTTTGCCGCCATGCCCAAGGTGGTGGCGGAAGGCCGTCGGGTCATCAACAACATCCAGCGTGCCGCCGCCCTCTATCTGGTGAAAAACATCTTCTCCTTTTTCCTGTCCATCATCTCTCTGTTTGCCACCTTCCCCTACCCGGTGACCCCGCTGCAGATCTCCTTCCTCAGCGCCGTCACCATCGGCGTGCCCTCCCTCTTCCTGGCTCTGGAGCCCAACCACGCGCTGGTGAAGGGAAAATTCCTCACCAACGTGTTCCGGGCGGCCCTGCCCGGCGGCCTTACCGACCTGATTATCGTGCTGGGGCTGGAGGCCTTCTATCTGGCCTTCGGTTTCACCACCAACGAGTTGTCCACCATGTCCACCATTCTGCTGGTGGTCATCGGCCTGCTGGTGCTCTATCAGGTGTGTAAGCCCTTCGACTGGAAGCGGCGGGTACTGATGATCGCCATGTCTGCCTCCTCCGCGGTGGCCATTATCTGGTTTGGCGCCAGCTTTGGCCTGAGCCAGCTGACCATTCAGTCCTTCCTCGTACTGGTGGTGTTCCTGGGCCTGTCCTACCCGGTGATGAACGTGCTGCTGAAGGTATGTCAGTACGGCGCTCTGCTGTGGGACAAGGCCAGACACCTGGGGCACCGCACATGAGTTTGACGGTACGGCCCTACCGCCCGTCGGACTGCCCCATTCTGGCGGAGCTCTTCTATCAGACGGTCCATGGGGTGTGCGGGCGGGATTATACCCCGCAGCAGTTGGATGCCTGGGCCGATGGCCAGGTGGATCTGGCGGCCTGGGATGCCTCCTTTCAGGCCCACACCACTTTGGTGGCGGAGTGGGACGGCGTCATTGTGGGCTTTGCCGACCTGGCCGACGGCGGCTATCTGGACCGGCTCTATGTACACAGGGACTATCAGCGTCGGGGGATTGCCGCCGCCCTGTGCGACGGCCTGCCCGGCGCCCGGCTGACCCATGCTTCTCTCACCGCCCGGCCCTTCTTTGAGCGCCGGGGCTGGCGGGTGGAGCGGGAGCAGCAGGTGGAACGCCATGGGGTCAAATTGACCAATTTTGTCATGGTATGGGAACCGCCCTGTGCGCTCATATGACAAGAAATTACCTTTACTTTTCCTCTGCGTCCTGATATAATGAGCGGAGAATTGAATCGTATCCGCAGTTGTGGCAGTGCCGCGAAAGGGGAAGCCGGTGCAAATCCGGCGCAGTCTTACCTCTACTGTAAGCGTGGACGAAGGCGCAAATACCATTGGCCCGTGGGGCTGAGAAGGTGCGCCGGAGGAGGAAACGCAAGCCAGGAGACCCGCTGCAGGGATACCGTATTGCGTAGCTCTGAGGTGGAGAGGTGCGGCATTTTTTCATTGAAAAAGGCCCTCCCCAAAGCTGGGGAGGGCCTTTTTGTGTCGAAGGAGGCGGTCTGGTGCTGGAACTGTATATCCCGGTGGGGAACAAGCAGCTGCGCTGCGGCTATACCACCGGCACTTGTGCCGCCGCCGCTACAGCCGGGGCGGTCCGGCTGCTGCTTACCGGGGAGGCTTTGCCAGCAGTGCGGGTGGATACCCCTGCGGGGATCACGGTGGAGGCTGAACTGCTGGAACAGTCCGCCGGAACCGGCTGGGCCAGCTGCGCCGTCCGGAAGGACGGCGGGGACGACCCGGATGTGACAAACGGTACCCTGATTTTTGCCCGGGCGGAAAAAACCGGCGCCCCCGGCATTATCATCGACGGCGGTACCGGCGTGGGCCGGGTGACCCGGCCCGGACTGGACCAGCCGGTAGGCGCAGCTGCCATCAACTCCACCCCCCGGCGGATGATCCGGCACCAGGCGGAGGAGGAGATGGCCAAGGCAGGCTATACCGGCGGGCTGTTCATTACCATTTCGGTGCCGGAGGGAGAGACGCTGGCCGCCCACACCTTCAACCCCCGGCTGGGTATTGAAGGGGGCATCTCCATCCTGGGCACCAGCGGTATCGTCCGCCCCATGAGCGAGGCCGCCCTCATTGACTCCCTCTACCTGGAGCAGGATATAGCCAAAGCCGCAGGCGTGACCGATCTGCTGGTCACCCCCGGCAACTACGGGGATTCCTTCGCGGAGGGGACTCTGGACCTGGACCTGACCCATCGCTGCACCTGCAGCAACTATCTGGGTCACGCCATCGACCACGCTGCCGGGCTGGGCTTCCGATCCTTCCTGCTGGTGGGCCACCTGGGCAAGCTGATTAAAGTGGCGGCGGGGAACATGAACACCCACTCCAAGGTGGCCGATGGCCGGCGGGAGACCCTCACCGCCCACGCTGCCCTGGCGGGCGGGAGCCCGGCGCTGCTGAAAGCCCTCTTTGCCTGCCCTACCACCGATGCCGGGGTAGAGCTGCTGAAAGAGGACGGGCTGCTGAAGCCGGTGATGGCCTCCATCGCCCAGGCTCTGGAGGAGGTGCTGCACCACCGGGCCGGGCCCGACCTGGCCATCGCGGCGGTGTTCTTCTCCAACCAGTACGGACTGCTGGGCAAGACAACAGGGGCGGATAAATTGCTGGCTCTGCATCAACATCAATCGTAGGGGCGACTTTTACGGCCGTCCGCCGATACAGATAGGAGTTTCGATTATGGTACATTTCATCGGCGCGGGCCCCGGTGGGGCCGATCTCATCACCGTGCGGGGAGCTAAGCTGCTGGGGGAGGCGGATGTCATCATCTATGCCGGTTCCCTGGTGAACCCCGCCCTGCTGGATTATAAAAAGGAGGGCTGCCAGGTCTATGACAGCGCCAAGATGACCCTGGAAGAGGTCATTGAGGTGATGAAGGACACCGAGGTCAGAGGGGGCACCACCGTCCGGCTCCACACCGGCGATCCCTCTCTGTACGGCGCCCACCGGGAGCAGATGGATGAGCTGGATCAGCTGGGCATCTCCTACGACGTGACTCCCGGCGTGTCCTCCTTCTCGGGAGCCGCCGCAGCCCTCTGCGCGGAGTATACTCTGCCTGACGTATCACAGTCGGTTATCATTACCCGTATGGCGGGACGCACTCCTGTGCCCGAGGGGGAGCAGCTGCGGAAGATGGCCTCCCATGGCTGTACCATGGTGCTCTTCCTGTCCACCGGCCTGCTGGAGCAGGTGGAGGAGGAGCTGATGGCGGGGGGCTATTCTCCCGATACCCCGGCGGCCATTGTGTACAAGGCCACCTGGCCGGAGGAGAAGGTGTACCGCTGCACTGTGTCCACTCTGGCCAAAGCCGCCAAGGAGAACCATGTAACCAAGACGGCCCTCATTACCATCGGTTATTTTCTGGGGAACGATTACCAGCGGTCCAAGCTGTACGACCCCACCTTTACCCATGAATTCCGGGAGGCCAGCAAGTGACGGCGGCCATCATCGCCTTTACCCGACGGGGGGCGGCTCTGGGCCGTACTCTGGCCGATGCCCTGGGAGCCACCCTCCATGTGCCCGCCCGCTTTGCCCCTGAGGTGGGAGCGGAGGCCTATGATAGCCTGGAGGGTTGGACCGCCAAAGCCTGGACCGAGGCGGATGCCCTCATCTTTGTGGGGGCGGCGGGCATCGCCGTTCGGGCCATTGCTCCCTATGTGAAGGATAAGTTTACCGACCCCGCCGTGGTAAGCGTGGACGAGGCTGGACGGTTCGTCATCCCCCTGCTGTCCGGCCATGTGGGCGGGGCCAACGAATTAGCCATCAAAGTGGCCGCCCTCACGGTTGGTCAGGCGGCAGTGTCCACCGCCACCGACGTCAACGGCCTGTTCGCCGTGGACGTGTGGGCCAGGGAGCGGGACATGGTCATTACCGACCGGGTGCTGGCAAAAGAGGTGTCCGCCGCCCTGCTGGAGGGGAAGCCGGTGGGCTTTGCCAGCGACTTCGGCCACTCCTGCCCGGAGGGGCTGACCGGGGACCATGCGGAGCTGGGAGTGTGGGTCACCTATCGGAAAGGAAAGGGACCCTTTTCCCGCACCCTGCGGCTGGCCCCTAAGGGGCTGGTCCTGGGCATTGGCTGCCGGAGAGGAACTCCCATGGAGACCATCCAGGCGGCGGCGGATGAGGCCCTGTCCGGCTATGAAGCCCAGGCGGTGACCCAGGTGGCCACCATTGATCTGAAAGAAAACGAGCCCGGCCTGCTGGCCTTCTGTGCCGCCCATAACCTGCCCCTGTCCGTCTTTTCGGCGGTGGAGCTGGAACAGGCGGAGGGAACCTTCACCCCGTCCGCCTTTGTGGCCCATATCACCGGGGTGGACAACGTGTGCGAGCGGGCGGCAGTGTGTGCCGGCGGGACCATTCTGGTGCCCAAGCAGGCAAAAAACGGCGTCACCGTGGCGGTGGCGGGAAGGAAGATCCTATGAAAAAAGTAACTGTCATCGGACTGGGCCCCGGCGGGGGCGCCGACCTCACCGGCCGTGCCCGGGCCGCTTTGGAAGGGTGCGACCTGATCGTGGGCTATACCGCCTATATTGAGCTGGTCAAGCTGGATTTCCCGGAGAAAGAGGTGCTGTCCACCGGGATGCGTTGGGAGGTGGACCGCTGCCGGGCTGCCGTGGAGGCCGCCCTCACCGGCAAGGATGTGGCGGTGGTGTGCTCCGGCGATTCCGGCGTGTACGGCATGGCGGGGCTCATCTACGAGGTGGCCCAGGACTATGAGCCCATCGAGATCGAAGTGGTGCCCGGCATTACCGCCGCCTGCGGCGGCGCCGCTGTGCTGGGCGCCCCTCTGACCCACGACTTTGCGGTGATCTCCCTGTCCGATCTGCTTACCCCCTGGGAGAAGATTGAAAAGCGGTTGACCGCCGCCGCCCAGGCGGACTTTGTCATCTGCCTCTATAACCCCTCCAGCCGGAGCCGGGCGGACTACCTGGCCCGGGCCTGCGACATCCTGCTGCGGGACAAGGACCCGGAGACCGTGTGCGGTACCGTCCGCAACATCGGCCGGGAGGGGGAGGAGGGCAAGCTCCTCACCCTGGCCCAGCTGCGGGACACCCAGGTGGATATGTTCACCACCGTGTTCATCGGCAACAGCCAGACCAAGGTGCTGGGCGGTAAGATGGTCACCCCCCGTGGCTACCTCCAGCGGGGGGAGTAAGATGAACATCCTGCTCTTCGGCGGCACCGGCGAGGGGAGAGAGCTGGCCCGGTGGCTGCTGGACCAGAAGATCCCCACCCTGGTGTGCGTGGCCACCGAGTACGGCGAGACTCTCTTGCCTCCTGAGGCGGAGGCCCATGTGGGCCGGATGGACCGGGGGGAGATGGAGGCTCTGATGGCCTCCCGCCCCTTCACCCATGTGGTGGATGCTACCCACCCCTACGCCGTGGAAGTGACCGCCAACATCAAGGCGGCGGCGGAAGGGGCCGGTTTGCCCCTCCTGCGGCTGGTGCGCCAGTCCGACGGCGAGGATCTGTGCCACAAGGCGGGAGACATGGCCGGGGCGGCGTATATGCTGGAGCGGTTGCCGGGTAATGTGCTGCTCACCACCGGCAGCAAGGAGCTGGACGCCTTTGCCAAGCCCGGCCTGGTGGAGCGGTGCTATCCCCGGGTACTGCCCATGGCGGACTCCCTGGACCGCTGCCTGAAGCTGGGCTTTCCGCCCAAAAACATCATCTGTATGCAGGGCCCCTTCTCCAAGGAGCTGAATGTGGCCCTGCTGAAGCAATATCACATCAAGACTCTGGTGACCAAGGACACCGGGGGTTACGGCGGGTTCCGGGAGAAGGCGGAGGCCGCCCGTGAGGCGGGGTGCGCGCTGCTGGTGGTGGAGCGGCCCCGGGCCGAGACTGGCCTCACCCTGGAGGAATGTAAGGAGAAGCTGCTGCGGGAGGGAGAAGCATGAAAGTCTATCTCATCGGCATGGGCATGGGCGCCCCGGAGACCATGACGGTGTGGGCGCTGGAGGCCGTCAAGGAGTGCTCCACCCTGGTGGGCGCTCCCCGGCTGCTGGAGCCCTTCCAGGAGAGCCACACCTGCGTCCCCCTCATCGCCGGCAGCGATATCGCCGAATACATCGAAAAGCAGCAGGAGGGCCCCATCGGAGTGCTCCTGTCCGGGGACACCGGCTTCTACAGCGGAGCCAAAAAGCTGTGGACCCTGCTGGGTAATCACGAGGTCATTACCATTCCCGGCATCTCCTCCCTCAGCTACTTCTGCGCCAAGCTGCACACCAGCTGGCAGGACGTGAAGATCGTCAGCGCCCATGGCCGCAGCCACAACGTGGTGGGGGAGATCCAGCGCAACAGCCGTACCTTTGCCCTTACCGGCGGAGCCACCAAGGCGGAGGACATCTGCAAGGAGCTGACCCGCCGTGGTCTGGGCGGGGTCACCGTCTCGGTAGGGGAGCGTCTAAGCTACCCCGACGAGCGGGTGGTCACCGGTACCGCGGCGGAGCTGGCAGAGCAGACCTTTGCCGACCTGTCGGTGGTGCTGGCCGAGAATCCCGACCCGGTGGTGCGGCCCTTCAACTCCCCCGGCCTGCCCGACGGGGCCTTCCTCCGGGGGGACGTGCCCATGACCAAGGAGGAGGTGCGCACCCTCGCCATCTCCAAGCTGCGGCTGGAGGAGCACCATGTGGTGTGGGACGTGGGGGCCGGCACCGGCTCGGTGTCGGTGGAGTGTGCCCTGGCCTGCCCTGCCGGGCAGGTGTATGCCGTGGAGAAGAAGGAAGAGGCCGTGGCCCTGCTGGCGGAGAACAAAGCCCGGTTCCACACCGGCAATCTGGTGGTGGTACCCGGTACCGCCCCGGCAGTTCTGGAGGACCTGCCTGCACCCGACCGGGTCTTTCTGGGGGGTACCTCCGGCGAGCTGGAGGAGATTTTGAATCTAATTTTCCGGAAAAATCCCGCCGCCCGGGTGGTGTGTACCGCCGTTACCCTGGAGACGGTGGCCGAGGCCGCCCGGCTCTTCGCCCCCTTGGAGGGGGCTGATATGGTGCAGGTGTCCGCCACCCGCACCCGGCAGGCGGGCCGGTATCATCTCATGGACGCCCAAAATCCGGTGTGGATTTTCTCCGGGGAGGGACGCGCATGAGTACCCCCCGGCTGCTGTTGTGCGCCCCCGCCAGCGGAGGGGGTAAAACCACCGTGACCTGCGCCCTTTTGCAGGCCCTGATGGATCGAAAGGTAAATCCTGTGGCCTTCAAATGCGGCCCCGACTACATCGACCCCATGTTCCACAGCGAGGTCATCGGGGCCAAGAGCCGCAACCTGGATCTGTTCTTCCTGGGGGAGGACCGCACCCGGTCCCTGCTGGAGCACAACAGCGTGGGGTCCGGCCTGGCCCTCATCGAGGGAGTCATGGGCTACTACGACGGCATCGCCATGAGCCATGAGGCCAGCGCCTACCATCTGGCCAAAGCCACCTGCACCCCGGCGGTGCTGGTGGTGGATGGCCGGGGGAGCGCTCTCACCCTGTCCGCCGTGGTCCACGGCCTGAAAACCTTCCGGCCGGACAGCGGCATTCAGGGCGTTATCTTGAACCGGGTGTCCCCCATGCCCTACCCCCGGCTGAAGGAATGTATTGAGGCCGAGACCGGCGTCACGGTGTACGGCTTCCTGCCCAGTCTGCCCGACTGTGCGTTGGAGAGCCGCCACCTGGGCCTGGTCACCGCCGACGAGGTGGCGGGCCTGAAGGAGAAGCTGAAAAAGCTGGCCGCCCAGGCGGAGCAGACCATCGATCTGGACGGCCTGCTGGCCCTGGCCGCCTCCGCCCCCAACCTGAACGCCGGACCTCTGGATCTGCCGGAGCCGGTGGAGGGAGCGCCGGTGATTGCCGTGGCCCGTGACAAGGCTTTCTGTTTCTACTACGCCGACGGCCTGGAGCTGCTGGAGAAGCTGGGAGCCAGGCTGGTGGAGTTCTCCCCGCTGGAAGATCAGGCCTTGCCGGAAGGCACCTGCGGCCTCTACCTGGGGGGCGGCTACCCGGAGCTGCTGGCGGAGCAGCTGAGCCAAAATACCGCCATGTTGGCCGCCATCCGGGACGCGGTGGTGGGTGGCCTGCCCACCGTGGCCGAGTGCGGCGGCTTCCTCTACCTCCATGAGATGCTGGAGGATACCAATGGAAAAGACTGGCCCATGGCGGGCGTCATTCCCGGCCGGGCCTGGAATACCGGCAAGCTGGGCCGGTTCGGCTATGTGACCCTCACCGCCCGGACCGACGGCCTGCTGTGTCAGACGGGAGAAGAGCTGCCCGCCCATGAGTTCCACTACTGGGACAGCCAGCAGCCCGGCGACAGCTTCCGGGCCCAGAAGCCTTTGAGCAATCGTGGCTGGGACTGCGGCGTCCATACCCCTACGCTGTACGCCGGTTTTCCCCACTTTCATTTCTGGGCCAGACCTGAGATGGCCCGCAATTTCGTGGCGGCGGCACGCCGCTATCAACAACAGGAGGCATCGCTATGACACTGGAAGAAGTGGTCCGTTCCATTACCCACGCCGATCAGAACGCGGCGGCACAGGCCAAGGCCCGCTGGGACTCCATCGCTAAGCCCCTGGGCAGTCTGGGCGCCCTGGAGAGCGCGGTGATCCGCATGGCAGCCATCACCGGCACCCCTAATGTGGACATCTCCAAGCGGGCGGTGGTGGTGATGTGTGCCGACAACGGCGTGGTGGCTGACGGAGTCACTCAGACCGGGCAGGAGGTCACCGCCATCGTGGCGGAGAATATGTCCACCGGTGACACCAGTGTGTGCGCCATGGGCCGGGCCGCCGGGGTGGAGATCGTGCCGGTGGATATCGGCGTGGCCACCCCCCTCCATGGAGAGAGGATCTTGCAGAGAAACATCCGCCGGGGCACCGCCAACCTGTCCCAGGGTCCCGCCATGACCCGGGAGGAGGCCGAGCGGGCCGTGCTGGTGGGTGTGGAAGTGGCCCGAGAGCTGTGTGACGGCGGCGTCAAACTGCTGGGCACCGGCGAGATGGGCATTGGCAACACCACCACATCCTCCGCCGTGGCCGCTGTATTTTTGAATAAAGAGCCGGAGGTCATGACCGGCCGGGGCGCCGGCCTGTCCAGCGAGGGCCTGGTGCGGAAGATCCACGCCATTGAGCGGGGCATCGCCGTCAATCAGCCCGACCCCAGTGATCCCATCGACGTGCTCCACAAGGTGGGCGGCCTGGATCTGGCGGGCCTGGCGGGCGTGTTCCTGGGCGGTGCTATGTGCCATGTGCCGGTGCTGGTGGACGGCTTTATCTCCTCGGTGGCCGCCCTCATTGCTGCGCGGATCTGTCCCACCTGCAAGGATTATATGCTGGGTTCCCACGCCTCCGACGAGCCGGCCAGTAAGCTGGTGCTGGGCGAGCTGGGTCTGGAGCCCTTCCTCTATGCCGGTATGCGGCTGGGAGAGGGCACCGGCGCGGTGGCAGTGATGCCCCTGCTGGACATGGGTCTGGCGGTGTACCGGGAGATGACCACCTTTGAGGACACAGATATTGAGGCATACCAGCCCTTGACCTGAGGCGGGCGACCATAAAGGTCGCCCCTACGAAATGGAGAATACGTTATGCTGATCTTAGTTTCCGGCGGCTCGGCCAGCGGGAAGTCGGAATTTGCCGAATCTCTGGTGACCTCCTCCGGCCTGGAGAACAGAATTTATTTGGCCACCATGCAGGTGTGGGACGCCGAGAGCGTCCGCCGGGTGGAGCGCCACCGGCAGATGCGTGCCGGCAAGGGCTTTGAGACGGTGGAGTGCCCCACCGCTCTGGCGAACGCCGTTCTACCCACTGGCTGCGCCGTGCTGCTGGAGGACCTGTCCAACCTGTGCGCCAACGAGTACTTTTCCCCCGACGGAAAGGACGGCGCTCTGGACCGGGTGCTCTCCGGCATCCGCCGGGCGGCGGAGCAGGCGGAGCTGCTGGTGGTGGTCACCAACGAACTCTTCTCCGACGGCATGGACTATGACCCCGTCACCCTGGACTATCTGTCGGTGCTGGGGGAACTGAATCGCCGGGTAGCCGCCCTGGCGGGACAGGTCTACGAAGTGGTGTGCGGCATCCCTGTGGCGTGGAAAGGAGAACGTGCGTGAAAAGTCTCATCATTGCCTTTGCCATGTACTCCAAGGTCCCCATGCCCCGGGTAGACTGGGAGAAGAAGGCCCTGTCCTGGGCCCTGTGCTTCTTCCCCCTGGTGGGAGCGGTCATCGGTGCGGTGCTGTACGGCTGGATGGCCCTGGCCCGGTACCTGGGCTTCAGCCCCCTCTTCTTTGCCGCCTTCGCCTTGCTCATCCCCATCGCCCTTAGCGGAGGCATCCATCTGGACGGCTTCTGCGACACCTGCGACGCCCTGTCCTCCCACCAGAGCCGGGAGCGCAAGCTGGAGATCTTGAAGGATTCCCACACCGGGGCCTTTGCCATCATCTGCTGCGGGCTCTACCTGCTGGTATTTTTCGCCTGCTGGAGTGAGGTGGCGGCATCGGGACGGGCCGCCCTGGTGCTGGCGTTGGGGCCGGTGCTCTCCCGCAGCCTGTCCGGTCTCTTTGCCGTTACCCTGCCCAACGCCCGGGGCACCGGCCTGCTGGCCACCTTTACCGACACCATGGATACCGCCAAGGCCCGTGGCGTCATGGTGATCTGGGTGGTGGTCTGCGTGGCCGCCATGCTGTGGCTGGACCTGTGGACCGGCGGCGCCGCCCTGCTGGGGGCAGGACTGGCCTGCCTGTACTATCGGGTCATGAGCCAGCGGCAGTTTGGAGGCGTCACCGGCGATCTGGCCGGCTTCTTCCTCCAGATCTGCGAGCTTGGCATGGTGCTGATGGTGGCTGTGGTCCAGAAAATCGAGGTGTTGGTATGATACTCATCGTTGGCGGTGCGGGCCAGGGAAAACTGGACTATGTGCTGCAAAAAACGGGATATACCCCAGACCAGGTGGCCCATACCCCGGAGGAGGCCAAAAGCAAGCCGATTTTTGACGGCCTGGAGCAGTGGCCCCACCTGGACGAGGAGGAGCTGCTGACCGCCAATCCGGACCTGATCCTCATCTGCGACGAGGTGGGCTGCGGCGTGGTACCCATCGACCCGGCCCAGCGGGCCTGGCGGGAGGATGTGGGTCGGCTGTGCTGCCGCCTGGCTAAGCGGGCGGAGCGTGTGGAGCGCATTTTCTGCGGCCTGCCCATGACCCTGAAAGGAGACAAACCATGGAACTGATCCTCATTCGGCACGGAACCACCCAGGGCAACCTGGAGAAGCGCTTTGTGGGCACTTTGGATGTACCGCTCACTCCCCAGGGGGAGGAGCTGGCCCGTAAAGTGGGGCCCACCCTGCCCTATGTGGAGCATATCTACCGCTCCCCGCTGATGCGGTGCCGCCAGACGGCTCAGCTGCTGTGGCCGGGGGTGGAGAGCACCGTGATCGAAGAGCTGCGGGAGACCGACTTCGGCCCCTTTGAGGGGAAAAACCACGAGGAGCTGAAGGACGATCCCCTGTATCAAGCCTGGATCGGCCAGCCCGGTACCCACCTGAACTTTGCCGCCATGCCGGTAGGGGAGACCGCCGAGCAGGTGGTGGAGCGGGTATCCATCGGCCTCGGGAAGCTGGCCAGGGACGCCGCCGCCCGCGGCTTTGAGCGGGTGGGCGTGGTGTCCCACGGCGGGGCGCTGATGGGCCTGCTGTCCAAGTATGGCCGCCCGGAGCGGGAGTATTACGGCTGGATGTGCCCCAACTGCGGTGGCTTCCGTATGGCCCTGGACCCGGACACCCTGGAACTGACGGTGCTGGAGGAGTACAAAGGATGAGTTGGTGGATCAGTCATTTGACGGCGCTGCTCATTGGCTTCTGCCTGGACCTGCTGCTGGGGGACCCCCACTGGGCTCCCCACCCGGTGCGGGCCATCGGTGCCCTGATCTCCGGGTTGGAAAAGGTGCTGCGGAAGCTCTTCCCCAGGTCTCACGGCGGTGAGCTGGCCGGGGGCGTGGTGCTGGTGCTCCTCACCCTGGCCATCCCCACGGTTCTGACGGTGCTGCTGCTGTGGGGATGCTGGCTGGTGAGCCCCTGGCTGGCCCTGGCGGTGGAGAGCGTGATCAGCTACCAGCTGCTGGCCACCAAGTCTCTGGCCGCCGAGAGCCGTAAAGTGTACGATGCCCTGAAGACCGGGGATCTGGACAAGGCCCGGTACGCCGTCTCCATGATCGTGGGCCGGGACACCGACCGGCTGGACGAGGCCGGGGTAACCAAGGCGGCGGTAGAGACGGTGGCGGAAAACGCCTCCGACGGCGTCATCGCCCCCCTCATCTTCCTGGCCATCGGCGGCGCGCCCCTGGGTATGTTCTATAAGGCCGCCAACACCATGGACTCCATGGTGGGCTATAAAAACGACAAATACCTCTACTTTGGCCGGGCGGCGGCCAGGTGGGACGACATTCTGAACTTCATTCCCGCCCGCATCTCCGGTGTGCTCATGTGCCTGGGGGCTGTGGCGGCGGGGTATGACGGGAAGAATGCCTGGCGCATTTTCAAGCGGGACCGGAAGAAGCACAAGTCCCCCAACGCCGCCCACACCGAGGCGGTCTGTGCCGGTGCCCTCCAGCTTCGGCTGGTGGGGCCCAGCTGGTACTTCGGCAAGCTGGTGGAGAAGCCCTACATCGGGGACGATCAGCGGCCCCCTGAGCCCCTGGATATCCTGCGGGCGGGCCGGATCCTGTACGCTACCGCCTTCTTCGCCCTGCTGCTCTTCTGCGGGGTGCCACTGCTGATTTTATTGTTCCCCTGAGGGCGGATGCCCACTTTGTCCACGAAAAGGAGCGTTGTTATGCCAGTCTACACCCACGGCGGGGATATCCTCACCGCCCAGACCGCCTACGGCGGGGAGGTCCTGGACTTTTCCGCCAACCTGAACCCCCTGGGGATGCCTGCCCCGGTGGCGGAGGCGGCCCGGCAGGCGGTGGACCAGTCGGCCTGCTACCCGGACCCCCTGTGCCGGGACCTGCGGCGGGCCATTGCCGCCCACGACGGGGTGGGGGAGGAGCAGGTGGTGTGCGGCAACGGAGCCGCCGACTTGATCTTCCGATTGGTGTTTGCGCTGAAACCGAAAAAGGCCCTGGTCACCGCCCCCGCCTTCTCCGAGTATGAGGAGGCCCTCACCTGCGTGGGCTGTGAGATCGACCGGTACACCCTGGACCAGAGCAGGAACTTCGACCTGGACGCGGGCTTCGTGGACGCTATCGAATCGGACACCGACCTGGTGTTCCTGTGTACCCCCAACAACCCCACCGGGCGGCTGATCGATGAGGAATTGCTGGAAAAAGTGGTGCAGCGGTGCGGTGCTGTGGGCGCGGTGCTGGTGGTGGACGAGTGCTTCCTGCCTCTGGCCACCGGCGGGCCGGGGCTGGCCCCTTGGCTGGCCCACCACCCCAATCTGGTGTTGCTGCGGGCCTTCACCAAAAGCTACGCCATGGCGGGTCTGCGGCTGGGCTACTGCCTGACGGCCAACGAGGGACTGCGGGAGCAGCTGGGCAAATTCGCCCAGCCCTGGAGCGTGTCCACCCCCGCTCAGGCGGCAGGCGTGGCGGCCCTGACCTGCTGTCCCCACTGGCCGGAGGAGGGCAGGCGCTTTGTGGAGGAAGCCCGGCCCGGTCTGGCCGCCGGTCTGACGGCGGCGGGGTGTACCGTGATTCCCGGGCAGGCCAACTATCTCCTGTTCCGGCTGCCCGGCGTAGCCGATTTGAAAGAGAAACTGCTGGAGCGGGGGGTGCTCATCCGCTCCTGCGCCAACTACTACGGCCTGGGCCCCGACTGGTACCGGGTGTGCGTCCGGGGCGAAGAAGAAAACCGGCGGCTGCTGGCCGCCCTCAGCGAGGTGCAGTGATGGCAAAGGCAATTATGATCCAGGGTACCGCCTCCAACGCCGGCAAGTCTCTGCTGGCGGCGGGGCTGTGCCGCATCTTCAAGCAGGACGGCTACAAGGTGGCCCCATTCAAGTCCCAGAACATGGCCCTCAACTCTGCCATCACCCCGGTTGGGCTGGAGATGGGCCGTGCCCAGGTCATGCAGGCTCAGGCGGCAGGTGTGGCCCCCGATGTGCGGATGAACCCCATTCTCCTGAAGCCCACCAGCGATGTGGGCTCCCAGGTTATCGTCAACGGCATTCCCCGGGGTACTATGAAGGCGGGAGATTACTTCAAGTATAAGAAAAACCTCATTCCCGACGTGATGGAGGCCTATTCCTCTCTGGGGTCGGAGTATGATATCATCGTCATCGAGGGGGCGGGCAGCCCGGCGGAGATCAACCTGAAAGAGGACGATCTGGTCAACATGGGTATGGCCCGCATGGCAAAGGCCCCCGTGCTGCTGTGCGGCGACATCGACCGGGGCGGCGTGTTTGCTTCCCTCTACGGCACGGTGAAGCTGCTGGACCCGGACGAGCAGGAGATGATCAAGGGACTCATCATCAACAAGTTCCGGGGCGATGTGGAGATTCTCCGCCCCGGCCTCACCCAGCTGGAGGAGCTGGCGGGTAAGCCGGTGCTGGGTGTGGTGCCCATGCTGGAGGTGGACGTGGACGATGAGGACTCCCTGTCCGCCCGTCTGTCCAAATCCGGTAAAGTGGGCCTGGTGGACGTAGCGGTGATCCGCCTGCCCCGGCTTTCCAACTTCACCGACTTCAACCCCCTGGAGCGGATGGAGGAGGTCTCCCTCCGCTATGTGGGGAGCGTGGGGGAGCTGGGCCACCCCGACCTCATCATTTTGCCCGGCACCAAAAACACCATGGACGACCTGCGGTGGCTGCGGCAGAGCGGCCTGGAGGGCGCCATTCTGAAGCATACCGCCAGGGGCGGCGCGGTCATCGGTATCTGCGGCGGCTATCAGATGCTGGGCAACACCGTCTCCGACCCGGACGGGGTGGAGGGAGGAGGCACCCTGGCAGGGCTGGGCCTACTGCCCTCTGAGACCGTGTTCCAGGGGGAAAAGACCCGCACCCGGGTGACCGGAACCTTTGTCCAGGCCGGGGGCATCTTCGCTCCTATGGCCGGTGTGGCCTTTGAGGGCTACGAGATCCATATGGGCAAGACGGAGAGCGCCGCCGCCCCGCTGGTGCAGTTTGCCACCCAGACCGGGGAGGAGCATATCGACGGCCTCAGCGCGGGCAACGTGTGGGGCTGCTACGTCCACGGCATCTTTGACAAGGCCGGCGTGGCCGAGGCCCTGGTGAATGCCCTGATGAAGGCCAAGGGCCTGGAGGGCCAGGCCGCCAGTGTGGACTGGCAGGAGTACGCCCAGCGGCAGTACGACAAGCTGGCGGACGGTTTGCGGGCCAGTCTGGACATGGAGCGGATCTACCGCATCCTGAACGGGGAGGAATGACCCATGAAAAAGATAGAGTTGCAGCGGGTGGCCCCCGCTGACATTGAGGCCAGAAGCATGGAAATCATCGGCCAGGAGCTGGGGGACCGGGTGTTTCCCGCCGACCAGCTGCCCATCATCAAGCGGGCCATCCACACCAGCGCCGACTTCGACTATGCCGACAATCTGGTATTCTCCCCCGACGCGGTGGCGGCAGGCATTGCCGCCATCAAGGGGGGCTGCACCATCGTCACCGACACCCAGATGGCCTTCTCCGGGGTCAACAAGAAGGTGCTGGAGAAGTTTGGCGGGAAAGCGGTGTGCTTTATGTCCGACCCCGATGTGGCCGCGGAGGCCAAGGAGCGGGGGGAGACCCGGGCCACCGTGTCCATGGAGCGGGCGGCCCGTCTGGAAGGCCCTCTGGTGCTGGCCATCGGCAACGCCCCTACCGCCCTGGTGCGGGCCTGTGAGCTGATGGAGGAGGGTAAATTGGCCCCCGCCCTGGTCATCGGGGCGCCGGTGGGATTTGTGAACGTGGTGGAGAGCAAGGAACTGCTGCTCACCATGAATGTGCCTCACATCGTGGCCCGGGGGCGCAAGGGGGGCAGCAACATTGCCGCCGCCATCTGCAACGCCCTGTTATACCAGGCCAGCAACAACGTACGGGAGTGAAAGATATGAAACCACAAGCCCTTCTGGCGGTGTCCTTCGGCACCAGCCACCGGGACACCCTGGAAAAGACCATTGCCGCCATCGAGAAGGCCCTGGCCGCCGCCTTTCCGGCGCGCACCCTGCGCCGGGCCTTCACCAGCGGTATGATTTTGAGAAAGCTGGAGCGGGAGGGCACCCACATCGACGACGTACCCACCGCCCTGGAGAAGCTGGCGGCGGAGGGATACACCGACGTGCTGGTCCAGCCCACCCACATCATGAACGGCGACGAGTACGACAAGATGATGGCTCTGGCCGGCCCCTTCGAGGGCCGGTTTGAGAAGCTGACCTTCGGCCGCCCCCTGCTCACCGAGACGGGGGACTACCTGGACGCGGTGGGGGCCCTGCTCCAAGACCTGCCCCAGGCAGAGGAGGGCAAAGCCATCCTCTACATGGGCCACGGCACCGAGCACTTTGCCAACTCCTGTTACGCCCTGCTGGAGTATGTGTTCCGGGATATGGGCCGGAAGGACGTGGTCATCGGCACGGTGGAGGGCTACCCCGGCTTTGGGGAGGCGGTGCGCCGTATCCAAGAGCTGGGCGCCACAAACGTAGAGCTGCGCCCCCTGATGATCGTGGCGGGCGATCACGCCAAAAACGATCTGGCGGGGGAGGAGGAGGATTCCTGGAAATCCCTGCTGGAACAAGAGGGCTACGCCGTCAACTGCGTGCTCCAGGGCCTGGGGGAGTTTCCCAGTATCCAGGCCCTCTTCGTCAAGCACGCCGGAGAGGCCAAACAACTCCAGGCGTAAGCCTGTTTGCATAGAGGGCCGGGAAAAGGGAAGCCGGGTGCAAATCCCGCGCAGTCCCGCTGCCGTAAGAGAAGAGCCGCCGGGCACCATGTCACTGGGAAAACCTGGGAAGACGCGCGGCGGCAGAGAGGCTCAAGCCGGAAAACCTTGCCCGGCCCGGAAACCACCCACCTACGAGTGATAGGAAAGGATGAAACAACCATGAAAACTCTGACTGCCAACAAAACCGTCCGCGCCGCGGCGGTGCTGGTGGGGCTGCTGGGTCTGATGACCATGAGCGCCTCCGCCATGCACATCGCCGAGGGTATGCTGCCGGTGAACTGGGCCATTGGCTGGGGCGCGGTGTGCGTCCCCTTCGTGGTGGCCGGCTTCTTCTCCATCAAGAAGAAGATCGATCAGGCCCCCCGGGCCAAGATCCTGCTGGCCATGTGCGGCGCCTTTGCCTTCGTGCTGTCAGCGCTGAAGATCCCCTCGGTGTCCGGCTCCTGCTCCCACCCCACCGGTGTGGGCCTGGGCGCCATCCTGTTCGGGCCCCTGGTGATGACGGTGCTGGGCCTCATCGTGCTGCTCTTCCAGGCCCTGCTGCTGGCCCACGGCGGCCTGACCACCCTGGGGGCCAACACTTTCTCCATGGCCATTGCCGGGCCCATCGTGTCCTGGCTGATCTATAAGCTGCTGCGGAAGGCCAAGGCTCCCGCCGCTGTGGCGGTGTTTGCCGCCGCCGCCCTGGGTGACCTCTTCACCTATGTGGTCACCTCGGTCCAGCTGGGGGTCATCAACGGCGGCATGGTGAAGTTCCTTACCATCTTCGCTGTGACCCAGATCCCTCTGGCCATTGCCGAGGGCCTGCTCACCGTGGTCATCTTCAACGTGCTGGAGAAGTACAGCAAGACCGAGCTCCATGAGCTGCAGGTGCTGTAAGGAGGGGACGGATATGAAAGTTTGGCAGAAAAATTTGATTTTGATCCTGTTGGTGGTGGTCATCGCCGCCGTGCCCCTGTGGCTGCTGCCCAATGCCGAGTTCGGCGGGGCCGACGGCCAGGCTGAGGAGGCCATTATGGAGCTTAACCCCGACTATGAGCCCTGGTTTGAGCCCATTCTGGAGCCCGCCAGCGGCGAGGTGGAGTCTATGCTCTTTGCCCTCCAGGCCGCCATCGGCGCCGGTGTGGTGGGCTTCATTCTGGGCCGCATCACCAAGAAGCCGGACGGGAAAGAGAAAGGAACGAACTGACCATGGGCACCGACCGCTACGCCTATCAGTCCCGCCTGCGGCGGGTGTCTCCCATGCCCAAGCTGCTGCTGACGGTAGTCGCTCTGGTGATCTGCCTGTGCTGCGACAGCGTGGCGGTGGGCCTGTTTACCCTGATTCTGATGGGGGTACTGATTACCGCCCTGGGGGGACTCTCCCCCAGGGTGTACCTCCATTTTCTCAAGGTGCCGCTGATCTTCCTGGTCATCGGCTGCCTTACCATCGTGGCGGGGGCCTACCCCGCCGGGACGGAGATGGTGGCCGCCATTCCGGTGGGGGACAGTTTGTGGGGCTTTACCGTGGATGGCCTTTGGCTGGGCGGCCGGATCTTCTGCAAGGCCCTGGGGGCGGTGGGATGTATGTATTTTCTCTCCCTCAATACCCCCGTTACCGACCTGACCATGGCCCTGGGGCGGCTCCATGTGCCCAAGCTGCTGGTGGAGCTGATGGAGCTGATCTACCGCTTCATCTTCGTGCTGGCCGAGACGGCCTCCAACATCCGCACCGCCCAGGATTCCCGGCTGGGCTACCGGGGGTTCCGCCGGTCGGTGTCCTCCCTGGGGATGCTGGCATCCATGGTGTTCCTGCGGGCATGGCGAAAGGCCGACCGTATCTATACCGCCCTGGAGTCCCGGGGCTATACCGGCAGCCTCACCACCCTGAATGATGCCTACCGTCCGGGGTGGGGGCTGCTCCCCCTCACCGTATTTGCGGCGGCGGGGCAGATTGCCATTTGGTTTGTGGAAGGGAGGCTGCTGCTGTGAACGCCATCCAGGCAGAAGATCTGTGTTATACCTATGAGGACGGCACCGTAGCCCTGGACCATATTACCTTTGCCGCAGAAAAAGGGAAGGTCACCGGTATTCTGGGGGCCAACGGGGCGGGCAAATCCACCCTGTTCCTCAGCCTCAACGGGGTGCTTACCCCCAAGAGCGGCAAGGTAGTGCTGGGGGGCCAGCCGGTGCGCTACGATAAAAAGGGCCTGCTGGAGCTGCGCCGCCGGGTGGGTATCGTGTTCCAGGACCCGGACGATCAGCTCTTCTCCGCCGACGTGTATCGGGACGTGTCCTTCGGCGGGGTGAACCTGGGCCTGCCGGCGGAGGAGGTCCGCCGCCGGGTGGAAGCCGCCCTGGAGCGCACCGGCGTGTCCCATCTGCGGGACAAACCCACCCACGCCCTGTCCTACGGACAGAAGAAGCGGGTGGCTATCGCCGGAGTGCTGGTGATGGAGCCGGAGGTGCTCATTCTGGATGAGCCCACCGCCGGACTGGACCCCCAGGGGGTGAGCGACATCATGAAGCTGCTCACTCGCCTGCGGGACGAGCTGGGCATGACGGTGCTCATCGCCACCCATGACATGGATATCGTGCCCCTGTACTGCGACTACGCCTACCTGCTGGGGGGCGGCAAGGTGCTGCTGGAGGGTACGCCGGAGCAGCTTTTTGCCGACCCGGCGGCCCTGCGGGCCAATCATCTCCGTCTGCCCCGCATCGCCCACCTGATGGAGGTGCTGCGGGAGGTGGATGGTCTGGACGCCGACCGGTCCGCCGCCACCATCGGGGCGGCCCGGCGGGAGATCCTGCGAATGCTCAAGGAGGAAAACCAATGAGAGGAATGTTGTACGGCGTGGGGGTTGGCCCCGGCGATCCCGAACTGATGACCAAGAAGGCGGAGCGCATCATCCGCCAGGCGGCGGTGCTGGCCGTGCCCGACCCGGGCCGGGGGGAGAAGACCGCCCTCAATATCGTGGGGGAACTGGCCGACGGCAAGGAACTGCTCACCTGCGAGGCCCCTATGGTGCGGGACCATGCCGCCCTGGACGGGGCCTACGAGCGCAACGCCGACCGGGTGTGCGCCGCCCTGGACGGGGGCAAGGACGTGGCCTTCATCACCCTGGGGGACCCCACGGTGTACTCCACCTATCTCTACCTCCACAAGAAGGTGGTGGCCCGGGGGTACGACGCCCAGATCATCCCCGGCGTGCCCTCCTTCTGTGCCGTGGCTGCAAAGTTGAATATGGCCCTGTGTGAGAAGAGCGAGCGGCTGCTCATCGTCCCCGCCTCCCACAAGGATGTGTCCGACTGCCTGGACCTGGACGCCAACCTGGTGTTCATGAAGGCGGGCAAGGAGATTGGTGCCCTGAAAAACACCCTGGAGGAGCACGGCCTGCTGAGCCGGGCCTCCCTGGTGGCCAACTGCGGCATGGAGGGGGAGCTGGTATGCCCCCACTTTGCCGACCTGGAGGAGGGCAGCGGCTACTTCTCGGTGGTACTGGTGAAAAAGGGGGAACAGGTGTGAAGCTCATCATGACCGGCCTGGACTGGCATAAAGCCCCCATCGACCTGCGGGAACAGCTGTCCTTCACCCGCAATCAGGTGCTGGAGCTGGACCGCCGCCTGTCCCGCCGGGCGGGGGTGGAGGGCTGCGTGCTGCTGTCCACCTGCAACCGTACCGAACTGTATCTCTCCTGCGGGGAGGGGCCCATGCCCGACCCGGGACGGCTGCTGTGTGCCGAAGCGGGGGTGGAGTACTCCCCCTTTGCGGCTGCTTTTGTCACCCGGACGGGGGAGGAGGCGGCCCGCCACCTGATGGAGGTGGCTGGCGGCCTGCGCTCCCAGATCTGGGGGGAGGATCAGATCGTAACCCAGGTGAAGGGGGCCGTCCAGGCCGCCCGGGAGGTGGGCACAGCGGACGGGGTGCTGGAGACCCTGTTCCGCAATGCCGCCGCCGCCGGTAAGGAGATCAAGACAAAGGTCCGCTTTATCGGGGTGCCCCGGTCGGCGGCCCGGTCTGCCGTGGACCGGCTGGAAGCCCATCTGGGGGGCCTGAAGGACCGGAAGGCCCTGGTCATCGGCAACGGGGAGATGGGACGGCTGGCCGCCTCCCTCCTTTACGAGGCGGGATGTGCCGTCACCGTGACCCTCCGCAGCTATCACCACGGGGAGACCGTGGTGCCCGCCGGGTGCGCCGTCACCCCCTATGAGGAGCGGTATCAGGCCATGGAGGGCATGGACCTGGTGCTCTCCGCCACCACCAGTCCCCACTATACCGTGACGGCCTGGGAGCTGGCGGAACTGTCCCATCCGCCCAGGGTGCTGGCCGACCTGGCCATCCCCCGGGATATCGAGCCTCAGGTGGCCACTCTGCCCGGCTTCACCCTCTACAATGTGGACGACCTGGGGGTGGAGACCAGCCGGGAACTTCCACCGGAGGCGGCGGCCATTGTGGAAAAGTATCTGGAGCGGCTGAACCAGTGGGAGAACTACAAGAACTGCCTGCCCGGCCTGGAGCGGGTGAAGCAGGCGGTGGCCGCCCGGGTGCTGTCCACCGACCTGGAGGGCCCGGAGGCCCGGGAATTGGTGGAGCTGGCGGTGAGCCGGGCGGTGGATCTGCTGTCCGGTGGGCTGAAGGACAACCTGACCCCGGAGGACCTGGAGCGGTGCGCCGCCAAGATCGAGGTCCACACCGCCGCCAAGCCCCGGTGGACCTTGCCGCCGGAAAAGCACTTCCGTTTTCCACTTTTCATCGACCTGATGGGGAAAACTGCCGTGGTCATCGGCGGCGGCGTGGTGGCCTGCCGCCGGGCGGAGGTATTGGCCCGCTTCGGCGCGGAGGTCACCGTCATTGCCCCCAGATGTAAACCGCTGGACGGGCGCATACAGTGGGAAGGACGGCCCTATGCCCCCGGCGATCTGGCGGGTGCCGCCCTGGCGGTGGCCGCCACCGACGACCGCTCGGTGAACCGTGCCGTGGGGGAGGAGGCCCGTGCCCTGGGCATCCCGGTGAGCGTGGCCGACGCCCCGGAGGAGTGTACCTTCTTTTTCCCCGCCATCTGCACCGGGGACAACATTGTGGCCGGAGTGGCGGGGCGGGGAGACGACCACGCCCGCACCGCCCGGGCCGCCAAGGCCATCCGGGCCGTACTGGAGGGATTGGAATGAAGACCATACGGGTGGGCAGCCGGGAGAGCAAGCTGGCTGTCATTCAGTCTGAGCTGGTGATGGAGGGCATCAAGACGCTCCATCCGGATATGACGCTGGAGCTGGTGACCATGAAGACCACCGGCGACAAGATCCTGGACCGCACCCTGGACAAGATCGGCGGCAAGGGCCTCTTTGTGAAGGAGCTGGACGCCGCGCTGCTGGACGGCCGGGTGGATCTGACGGTACACAGCTGCAAGGACCTGCCCATGGAGGAGGACCCGGCCATTCCTCTGGCGGGCTTCTCCCAGCGGGAGGACCCCCGGGATGTGCTGGTGCTCCCCGAGGGTGTCACCGAGCTGGACCCCGCCAAGCCCATCGGCTGCGCCTCCGCCCGGCGGGCGGTGCAGCTCAAGGCCCTGTTCCCCCACATGGAGGTGGCTCCGGTGCGGGGCAATGTGCTGACTCGCCTGCGCAAGCTGGACGAGGGCCAGTATTCCGCCCTGGTGCTGGCTGCCGCCGGTCTGAAGCGGCTGGGGCTGGAGGGACGCATCACCCGGTATTTTACCGTGGAGGAGATGATCCCGGCGGCGGGCCAGGGCATTATGGCCCTCCAGACCCGGGCCGAGGAGGACCTGCGCTATCTCACCGGCGTGGTGGATGAGGAGGGTACTCTGTGCGCCCAGGCCGAGCGGGCCTTTGTCCGCAAGCTGGACGGAGGCTGTTCCTCTCCCATTGCCGCCCACGCCGTGATCGAGGGGGAGACCATCACCCTCACCGGCCTCTATGTGGACGAGGCCGGGCAGGTGTTCCGGGACAAGATCTCCGGACCCAAGGAACAGGGAACCGCGCTGGCGGAGCAGCTGGCCAATTCCATGAAGGAGGGAAATCCATGCCTGGTAAAGTAACATTGGTGGGGGCAGGCCCGGGCGATCCCGGCCTGCTGACCCGGAAGGGGCTGGAGGCCCTCCAGAAGGCGGAGGTGGTGGTGTATGACCGGCTGGTCAGCCCCGCCATCCTGGCCATGATGCCCGAGAAAGCCGAGCACATCGACGTGGGCAAGCAGGCTTCCCGCCACCCGGTGCCCCAGGACCAGATCAACCAGATCCTGCTGGACAAGGCCCTGGAGGGCAAGAATGTGGTGCGCCTCAAGGGGGGCGACCCCTTCCTCTTTGGCCGGGGCGGCGAGGAGCTGGAGCTGCTGGCCCAGCACGGCGTCTCCTTTGAGGAGGTGCCTGGCATCACCTCCGCCATTTCCGCCCCCGCCTACGGCGGTATTCCGGTGACCCACCGGGACTGCTGCTCCTCCCTCCACATCGTCACTGGCCATCAGCGGGCGGGGAAGGAGCTGGACATCGACTTTGAGGCTCTGGTGCGCACAAAGGGCACCCTGGTCTTTCTGATGGGCGTGTCCGCCCTGCCCCAGATCTGCAAGGGCTTGCTGGACGCGGGCATGGAGCCCCATATGCCCGCCGCCGTGGTGGAGCGGGGCACCACCCCCGCCCAGCGGCGCATTTCCGCCACCCTGGGTACCCTGCCCGCCGTGGCCGAGGAGGCCAAGGTGGAGAGCCCTGCCGTCATCGTGGTGGGTAAGGTGTGCGCCCTGGCGGAGGACTTTGACTGGTTCGACAAGCTGCCCCTGAAGGGGAAGCGGGTGGTGGTCACCCGCCCCAAGGAGCGCTCGGGCACCCTATCCGCCCGGCTGCGCGCCATGGGGGCCGATGTGTGGGAGTACCCCTGCATCGCCACCGTGCCTCTGGACCCCTGTCCCGCTGTGGATAAGGCCATGGAGAAGCTTCACGGCTATGAGTGGCTGGCCCTCACCAGTCCCGCCGGGGTGGAGGCCCTGTGGAACTGGCTGGAGGGCCACGGCAAAGACGCCCGCGCCCTGGGTGCCGTGAAGCTGGCCGCCATTGGCCCCGGCACCGACCGCGAGCTGAAAAAACATGGTTTGAAGGCCGACTATGTGCCGGAGGTGTACGACGCCGCCCATCTGGGAGAGGGTCTGCCCGCTACGGGCAAGGTGCTGGCCCTTCGGGCGGAGGAGGGCTCCCCCGCCTTGACAGAGGGGCTGGCAAGGCGTAACATTGCCTGTGACGACGTGGCCAGCTACCGCACGGTGTATGAAAATCCCCGCTCTCAGGAGCTGCGGGCGGCGGTGGAAGGGACGGAAGGCCTGTTGGTGACCTTTACCTCCGCCTCCACGGTAAAGGGCTTTGTGTCCTCTGTGGGGGAGGAAGTAAATTTCTCCCATATGGTGGGGATGTGCATCGGGCAGCAGACTGCCGCGGAGGCAAAGAAATTCGGAATTCCTGTGCGGGTGGCCCGTGAGGCCACCATGGACGCGCTGGTGGAAACCATTTTGGAAGGTGTTTGATATGGAACTGATCCAACGGCCCCGCCGCCTGCGGGGCAATGACGCGGTGCGCCGGTTGTGCCGGGAGACCCGGATGTCCCCCGACAGCCTGATTTACCCCATCTTTGTGGACGAGACCCTCCAGGGGGTACGGCCCATTGAGGCCCTGCCCGGCCAGAATCACTATGGCATCGACAGCGTGTGCCAGGCGGTGGAGGAGTGCCTGTCTGCCGGGGTAAATCACTGCATCCTCTTCGGCCTGCCCGCCCACAAGGACGCCATCGGCTCCTCCGCCTGGGATGAGCACGGCGTGGTCCAGGAGGCCATTCGGGCCATCAAGGCCAAGTACCCCGACTTTTATATCATCACCGACGTATGTATGTGCGAGTACACCGACCACGGCCACTGCGGCATCCTCTGCGGCCATGAGGTGAACAACGACAAGACCCTGGAGGTGCTGGCCAAAACCGCCCTGTCCCACGTCCAGGCCGGGGCCGACATGGTGGCTCCCTCCGACATGATGGACGGCCGGGTGGCCGCCATCCGGGCTATTCTGGATGAGCACGGCTATCAGACTACCCCCATCATGGCCTACTCCGCCAAGTATGCCTCCGCTTTCTACGGTCCCTTCCGGTCGGCGGCAGGCTCCGCCCCCTCCTTCGGGGACCGGAAGGGCTACCAGATGGACCCCCACAACCGGAAGGAGGCCCTGAAGGAGTGCGCCCTGGACATTGAGGAGGGGGCCGACATCATCATGGTCAAGCCCGCCCTCAGCTATCTGGACGTGATCCGGGAGTGCTCCGACGCCTATGATCTGCCCATGTGCGCCTACTCCGTGTCCGGCGAGTACGCCATGATCAAGGCCACCGCCGCCGCGGGTCTCATTGACGAGTACCGCATCATGTGCGAGTCCGCCCTGTCCGTGTTCCGGGCGGGTGCCAATATGCTCATTACCTACTACGCCAAAGAACTGGCTCAGGCCATTCAGAAAGGGGACATCGGCTGATGGGACGCTCGGAAGAACTGTTTGAGCAGGCCGTGAAGGTCCTGCCCGGCGGGGTCAACTCCCCGGTGCGGGCCTACCGGGCGGTGGGTATGGCTCCCCGCTTCATCACCCGGGCCGACGGCCCCTTCATCTGGGACGAGGACGGCCGGAAGTATATCGACTATGTGTGCTCCTGGGGTCCCATGATCCTGGGCCATAACCACCCGGTGATCCGGGAGGCGGTGGAGAAGGCCGTCAAGGACGGCCTGTCCTTCGGCGCCCCCACCCGCCGGGAGGTGGAGATTGCCCAGCTCATGGTGGAGCTGGTGCCGGGCATCGAGATGGTGCGCATGGTCAACTCGGGCACCGAGGCGGTCATGTCCGCCGTCCGTCTGGCCCGGGGGGCCACCGGCCGGGACAAGATCATCAAGTTTGAGGGCTGCTACCACGGTCACTCCGACTGCCTGCTGGTGAACGCCGGTTCCTCCGCCCTGGCGGGCGGCCATCCCTCCTCCGCCGGTGTGCCCGAGGACATCGTGAAGCACACCCTTACCGCCCAGTTCAACGACCTGGCCTCCGTGGAGGTCCTGCTGGACGCTTACCCCGGCCAGATCGCCTGCATCATTGTGGAGCCGGTGGCCGCCAACATGGGCGTGGTCAATCCTGCTCCCGGCTTCCTGGAGGGGCTGCGGGCCCTGTGCGACAAGAGCGGAGCCCTCTTGATCTTTGATGAGGTTATCACCGGCTTCCGGCTGGCCCTGGGCGGCGCCCAGGAATACTTTGGCGTGAAGGCCGACCTGGTGACCTTCGGCAAGATCATCGGCGGCGGTATGCCGGTGGGCGCCTACTGCGGCAGCCGTGCCCTCATGGAGCAGGTGGCCCCCTGCGGCCCGGTGTACCAGGCGGGTACCCTCAGCGGCAATCCGGTGGCCATGGCCGCCGGTCTGGCCCAGCTGAACTACCTGAAGGACCATCCGGAGGTCTATACCCACATCGCCGCCAAGGGCGAGAAGCTGGCGGCAGGTCTGCGGGCAACCATTGCCAAGACCGGCGCGCCGGTGGTGGTCAATCAGATCGGCTCTTTGCTGGCCCCCTTCTTCACCCCCACCGCCGTGTCCACCTTCGTGGACGCCAAGGGCAGCGACGTGGGCAAGTACGCCCAGTACTTCCAGGGGATGCTGGAGCGGGGCGTGGCTCTGGCCCCCGCCCAGTTCGAGGCCATGTTTGTCTCCGCTGCCCATGGGGAGGAGGAACTTCAGGCCACTCTGGCCGCCGCGGAAGCGGTATTCGCCGGACTGTAATTACAAAGCCGCTGCCTTTGGCAGTGGCTTTGTTTTTGCGTGTTCTTGACATATACCGGAAATCTGCTACACTGAGAGCAGGAACAGGAGGGAGCGCCCATGGCAAGACCGAAGAAATGCCGCCGCATCTGTGCCCTGCCCCGGCACAACACCTTTGGACCGCTGACCGGGGGCGGGGACGGGACGGTGGAGATGGCGGTGGAGGAATACGAGGCCATCCGCCTGATGGATCTGCTGGGCTGTACCCAGGAGGAGTGCGCCGCCCAGATGGGGGTGGCCCGCTCCACGGTGCAGCAGGTGTACGATACCGCCCGCAGGAAGCTGGCGCTGGCCCTGGTGGAGGGACGGCGACTGACCATCACCGGCGGCGACTATGCCCTGTGTCCACAGGGGGAAGTATGTCCGGGCCGGAACTGTGCGCGGCGGGACTGCGGCGGAGGCCGCTGCGGCTGCGGGGTGTGTTCCCACCCGGAGGGTCCGGGGTGTGATGGGCAAAATTCACAAAAACTTTTGAAATAAGTTGTGACAATCTGCGTACGACGTGGTATAATCAAATCAGGGAACCGGCCCCGGCCGGCGAACCAATCCCTCTTCGGAGGGCGGAAGGAGTTGAAAACGATGAAGTTCGTGTTCACAGACAAGAAGATCAACCTGCCCAACAAGGTCCACGCCTACGCTGAGAAAAAGGTGGGCAAGTTAGACCGTTATTTTAAGGCGGATGCGGAGGCCGCCATCGTCTTCAGCGTGGAAAAGGACCGCAACAATGTGGAACTGACTATCCGCTCCGGCGGTACCATCATCCGCGTGGCGGAGAGTACCTCCGATATGTTTGCCACCATCGACGCGGCGGTCTCCTCCGTGGAGCGCCAGCTGCGTAAGAATAAGAGCCGCCTGGAGAAGCGCCTGCGTCAGGATGCCTTCTCCCGCAGTGTGGACGCCGAGGAGATTTCCTCCTTTGCCCCCGAGGTGGACGAGGAGGAGTTCAAGATCGTCCGTACCAAGCGCTTCCCCATCAAGCCCATGACGGTGGACGAGGCGGTGCTCCAGATGAATCTGGTGGACCATACCTTCTTCGCCTTCAAGGACGTGGATCAGGATGGACGCTTTGCCGTGGTCTATAAGCGCAACGACGGCGGCTACGGCCTCATCGTGGACGAGGACTGATCATTCAGACGTAAAAAAGGGAGCGGCGTAAGCCGCTCCCTTTTTTAATTATTATTCCAGAGGTGAAAACTCACCGGTGACCGCGTTGACGTAGTAGGTGCCGGTGTCGGTGACAAACCGCCATACCGGCGTCAGCTGGACCTGTCGGGTAGTGTTGCTGGAGAGCAGGTAGCCCCCGTCCATGGTATCGATGCGGCTGCACACATATCCGCCCTCCTTGATCCCGGCCAGAAAGCGGACCAGAATGGTGGGGGTGGAGAGGAGAGACTTGGTGACCGAGGCGGAAATGCTGCCGTCCAGTCGCTGTCCCTCCACCTGGACCAGGTCGTTTTCCAGCCAGTGGAGACGGATGGTGCAGGAGAAGAGGGGAGAACCCTCCCAGCTTTGGCAGTAGGTCAGCACAGTTTCTGCGCCGGTCTGCTCCGTGTCGGACAGGGTGCCGGTAAAGCCCATGGCCTCCAGACAGGCCTGGCTGGAGGACTCATAGTCCTGGTCGCTTTCAAGTCTCCAGGTTCCGGGGGTAAGGGTAATGGTAAAGCTGCCGTTCATGGAAAATTCCGCCACGCCGCCGGGGCCGGAGTAGCGGGGACGTACCTCGCTCTCCCCCTCCAGGGTGACCTCTCCCAGCAGGGCGGCGGCGATGCCGGCTTCGCCGGTCCGGTCACGGGTGACGGTGGTCACCGACAGCGCCAGATCGTCGGGGAATTCATCCAGGGTAAAGTCGATGCCGCCCTGTTCCAGCACGGCCTGGGCGGCCTGCCTGGTTTCCGCCTGGTAGCGCTTGTCCTGGCTGGCCTGACTGCCCACAAGCAGGAGCAGGATGATGTTGACGCACAGCAGCATCAGCAGGATCACATTTTTCAGTTTAGACCATTCCATAGGAACCTCGCGATCTCGTCATTTGGCCACCCATCCGGCCTGGACGGTGTCGCCGCCGCTGTCGCTGTAGCACAGGACCAGCTCCCGGCCCTCCGGGTCCAGGGCCTCCAGAGCTGCGGCGGCCATCCGCTCGTTTAGCACCAGACTGGTTTGGCCAGCATCCTCGTACCGCCGGAACCGGAGGGTAAAGGCGGTAATCTGTCCATCCTGGATGGTGAAGAGGGCGGCGCTGTCGCCGCCGGAGAGGCTGACCTCCGCGCCGTTCAGGCTATAGCCGTAGCGGACGGACAGACCGGTGTCGGTTTCGGTTACATCCATCAGATAGATGCGGGCGGCGCCGCAGTAGCGGCCCACCGTATCGGCGGCCATCCGCCGGGTGGTCTCCACCACCTCGGTGATGTCGTAGCCATACTCACTCCCCACGGGGTAGCGGGAACTGGTGCCCTCCGCCGTGGTATAGGAGACGGTGCCGGTGTTGCTGATCTCCAGGGTCTCCTGGCCTTCCCGGATACGGATACCGTTGGGAATGGCATAGTAGGAGGTCTGGAAGGAGAGAGCCTGCTGCAGACTGCTGATCAGCGTGTCGTCCAGGTTGGCCAGGGGATTGGAGGCGCGGTAAATGTTGGGGGTGGGTGCGGAGGCGGAGATGAGCACATAGGGGTCCAGCCCGTCATAGCCGCTGTCCGTGCCCAGCTCAAAGGCAAAGGGAACGCCGTTGCCGCCGTAACCGGCGATCAGCTCGTCCATATGCCCCTGATAGGTCACTGCCGTTTTACAGGTATAATACAGGCCGTCACTCTCATTATGATAGTACAGCCGCACCCCGTCGTCCGCCAGAGCCACGGCGATCCGCCGGGCGGAGCCAGTGAGGGCGGTGTTGATGCCCCCCTCGCCGGTCCAGGCGCTGAGGGTCTCCAGAGGGATCTTGCCCAGAAAATCAAACCAGACACCGGGGGCACTCAAAGCAGCCTGCCATACCGATTCAGTGACCACCGTGGGGGAGTCCGCACTGGACAGGGCTTCGCCCAACAGAATGCCCACGCTGTCATACAGTTTGTCGGTTTGGGTGGTGTTGTACTGGACGGCGTAGCGGCTCACCCCGTCGCATACCGCGATACGGACCGGGCGGGCGGCGGCGGTGAGCTGCACGGTGTTGCCGGGGTCGGAGGTCTCCACAGTGCTCTGAGGGCGGAAGAGGGAGATCAGCCCGCTCAGCAGTCCCTGGGAGCCGGAGACCCGGTTTTGTACCAGGGCAAGGCCGGTCAGATAGATGGCGGACAGGGAGAGCAGTACGATGAGCAGGGTCTTGAGCCGCTCCAGTCCCCGGTTCCGGCGGCGTCTCGGTTTACTCCTTTCCATGGCGAGGCCCCTCCGTCAGCAGGGTGATGCGCACCGTCAGGCCGGGACCGGGCCGGTCCAGCAGCTCAATGGTGCCCTCGTGCCGGTCGATGATCTCCTTGGCGATGGAAAGGCCAAGTCCGGTGCCGCCGGACTCCCGGGAGCGGGCCTTGTCCACCCGGTAGAACCGCTCGAAGATGCGGCCCCGGTCGGCTTTGGGAATGCCGATGCCGTTGTCGGCCACCTCCATCCACACCTTACCCGGCCACTGGCCGGCGGAGATGCGGATGTGGCCTCCGTCGGGAGTGTACTTGATGGAGTTGGAGACGACGTTCATCATCACCTGCAAAATACGTTCCCGGTCGCCCACGATGTCGGGCAGGCAGGGGGGCAGCTTCAGCTCCACCTGATGGCCGTGGCGCTGGGCCTCCATCAGGATGGCGTTGTATACATCCTGCACCGCCTGTCCGAAGGAGAAGGGGGCCAGCTTCAGCTCCGACCGGCCGGAGTCGAACCGGGAGAGGGTGAGCAGGTCCTGCACGATGTGGGTCATCCGGTCGGACTCATTGAGAATGACCCCCAGGAAATTCTTTTCTGTGTCAGGGGGCAGCTCTCCGGCGTTGTCTACCAGAGTTTCTGCGTAGGAGCGGATGTTGGTCAGGGGGGTGCGCAGCTCGTGGGACACGTTGGCCACAAACTCCCGGCGCATCTCCTCGGTCTTGTGCTGCTCCGTGACGTCATGGATCATCACCAGCACGCCGCCCAGCCGCTCCTGGTCAAAGGGGGTGAGCAGCAGCTCCAGGCTCTTGCCGCCCACGGTACGGGTCCCGTCCAGGTAGCCGGGGGATTGGACCGCCAGCACCCCCTGGAGGGGCGCAATGTCGGAGAACAGGGTATCATAGTTGACGCTGCCGCCAATGGGAATGGCCGTCCCCAGCAGTTCCTCGGCGGCAGGGTTGGACTGGATCACAGCGCCGTCTCGGGCAAAGGCCACCACGCCGTCGGTCATGTGGAGGAACAGGGTGCCCAGCTTGTTGCGCTCGTTCTCCACCTCCTCCAGGGTGTGGTGGAGCTGACGGGCCATGTCGTTGAAGGTGCCGGTGAGGATGCCGATCTCATCCCGGGAGGCCACCTCCAGTTTCTGAGAAAAGTCGCCGTTGGCCACCCGCTCCGCACCCTCGGTAAGCCGCTCAATGGGGGTGATAAGGGTTTTGGACAGCAGGAAGGAGAGGAGTACTGAGATCACCAGACCGAAAACCAGAGCCTCCACGATGAGGGTGATGAGTTCGCTGTTCAGGGCGGCGGCATTGGTGCCGTCGTCCCGGACATAGATGATATAGCGCTGGTCCCCCCGCTGAACGGCCACCGCCACATCCATGTAAGATGCGGAGGGGGTGCTGTCGTCGCTCTTTTCCTCTCCGGCCAGCACCCGCATCAGATTGCGGGAGTCCATGTCCAGAGGCTGGTCGGCGTCCTGCTCGTCAGAGCCCGCCAGCCAGTGGCCGTCCTTACCGTCCAGCACATAGTATTTCCGGCTGCGGTTGTCCACGCCCAGGGTGCCGTTGTAGGCGTTGAGGATCTCGGCAATGCTGGCAGCGCCGTCCTGCTCGCCGGGGGTTGGGGTGTTCAGGTCGGCCCAGAACACCTCGTCGGCAAAGGCCTCCGACATCTGGGTGTAGAAGTCCTGGGTGTAGTAATTGGCCACAGAGTTGATGAGGAACGCGCCCACAACGGTCATCAGCAGAATGATGAGCAGCGTCATGATGAGCATGAGCTTCATGTGCAGGCTGCGGAACATACTGTGGACCACTCCTCTCTTGCAAAAAATAAAGACAGGGCGGGCAGGGACGGCCGCCCCGGCCCGCCAAGATTGCTTCTATCAGGCGTTGAAATAATAGCCCAGACCTCTCCGGGTCACTACGAACTGGGGAGAAGTCGGATCGTCCGATTCCCGGCGGCAGAGCCGCCGGGAGCCCTGGAGATCATTGCATCTGGCCGGGAAAAGTGAATTTCCCCGGCCATCAAGGATTTGCCCGCTGGGCAAATCGCTTGTACGGCGCAGGCGCCGCCCCGCTGTGCGGGGGCCCGTGGAGGACGATCCGGACAGTTGGCGCAGGGTTACGCGTTAAAATAGTATCCCAGGCCTCTCCGGGTCACTACAAACTGGGGAGAAGCCGGGTCGTCCTCCACTTTTTCACGGAGGCGGCGGACGGCCACGTCCACAGCCCGCACGTCACCCACATAGCCCTCGTAGTTCCAGACGTGCTCCATGAGGGCCTCCCGGGAGAATACCTTGCCGGGCTGGGAGGCCAGGAATTTGATCAGCTCGTACTCCCGCTGGGTCAGATCCAGGGGGCGGCCATCCTTGCAGACCACCATCTGGTCGGGATCGATGGAGATGCGGCCCAGTTCCATCCGGCTGCCGGAGGGGACGGAGGCGGGAGCGCCGGACATCATCTCGTTGCGGCGGATGTTGGCCTTTACCCGGGCCAGCAGTTCCCGCATGGAGAAGGGTTTGGTGATATAGTCGTCGGCGCCCAGCTCCAGGCCCAGCACCTTATCGGTCTCCTCCTCCCGGGCAGTAAGCATGATGACCGGGGTGGAGCGGTTCTCCTTGCGGAGGTTGCGGCACACATCAAAGCCGTCCATTTTGGGCAGCATCAGGTCCAGCAGGATCAGGTCGGGATTCTGCTCCAGCGCCAGCTGGAGTCCCGCCTGACCATCATAGGCCTCCAGGGTCTCGTAGCCTTCCTTGGTCAGGTTGAAGCTGAGGATGTCCACAATGTTCTTCTCATCCTCCACAATCAGAATGCGCTTGCTCATGCCAACCTCCTGTCTTTACAGACCCAGCAGCTGCTTGACCTTCAGCACCAGGGCCACCGTCTTGGCGTCCACGATCTCCCCGTCCATGACCTGCTGGGCCAGCTGGGCAAAGGGCACCCGCTCCACCTCCAGAAATTCGTCGTCATCCGGGTGGCAGGCGCCCTGCTTCAGATCCTGAGCCAGATACATATGGAGTACCTCGGAGGAGAAGCCGGGGGAGAGGTACAGGCAGCCCAGATAGGTCAGCTTGCCGCAGGTGACGCCCACTTCTTCTTCCAGCTCACGCAGAGCGGCGGGGCGGTGGTCCTCTCCCTTCTCCAGCTTGCCGGCGGGCAGCTCGGTGACCACGGCCTGGAAGGGATAGCGGAACTGCCGTACAATGCTGACGGTACCGTCGTCAAACAGGGGCAGCACAGCCACCCCGCCGGGGTGCTCCACCACCTCCCGCCGGGCGATCCGGCCATTGACCAGCTGGGCCTTGTCCAGCTTCAGGGTGACAATTTTACCTTCAAAGAGCGTTTCGCTCTCTACAGTCTTTTCCCACAGTTCCATCCGGCATATCCCCTTTTCTTACATCGGTTAGGTGCATTATATCATACTTCCAGGTTCCGTGCCACCCTCAGCTTTTCCAATCAAGCCAATCATTACAGCTGTACGGAAGGGGCCGGAACGGGTATAATCGTTCCTGCATTTGAGAGGAGGCAGACTATGACCATCCAGCCCATCGGCAGCGCCAGCGTTGCCCTGTACATCACCCCCGCCGACCTGAAGGAGCACGGCCTGACACCGGTGGGGCTCACTCTGGAGCAGGCCCTGGAGCTGACCCGTACCGCCTTCCGGCAGGCGGGTATGGATCTGGAGGGCTCCATTGAGATCGAGGCCTACCCGGAGTCCTGCGGCGTGCTGGTGTTTGCCCACGTGCGTCCGCCGGAACAGCGGTGGTTCTCCTTTGCCTGCCTGGAGGACCTGGCTGCCGCCGCCCGGGTCCTGGATCAGCCCAGGCCGGATGCCGCCCTGCTGTGGTGGGAGGAGCGGTGGTGGCTCTCTCTTCCCGCAGAGGCGGAGCAGACTGCCGTACGGCTTTCTGAGTTCGGCCGCAGCGAGGCCGGGCGGCCCCATCTGGAAGCCAGTCTGGCAGAGCACGGGCGCATGGTCTTTCCTGCCGATGCTCTGGCCGGGGTGCTGACCTACTTTCCCGTCTGAGCTATTGACAGCTGTGGTATAATATCAACAGTTGCCGCACAGTGCGCGGCAGGATACCATCGTATCCAGGCGTTTTGCGGGCAAAACGCCTGCTGTTGATGTTACACCATGGCCAAAACCGGCTGCGCCGGTTTTCCGCCGCTCTGCGGCGTACAAGCCCGAATGGCTTGTGGCCATGGTATAATATACGCTCAAGAGATCTGTCCCGGTTGGGAGGTGGCGGAATGGAGAGCAAGGGCGTCAAAATCGTGGCCAAGAACAGTAAGGCCTACCACGACTATTTTATTGAGGATAAGTACGAGGCAGGTATTGAGCTGGCGGGCACTGAAGTCAAGTCCATCCGCCAGGGCCACGTCAACCTGAAGGACTCCTTCTGCATTGTCAAGGATGGGGAGATGCACGTCCATGGGATGCACATCAGTCCCTATGAGAAGGGCAACATCTTCAACAAGGACCCGTTGCGGCCCCGCCGTCTGCTGATGCACAAGCGGGAGATCCTGCGGCTCTTTGCTAAGGTCAAGCAGGACGGATACGCGCTGGTTCCCCTGTCCATCTATTTCCGAGGCCCCTGGGTCAAGCTGGAAGTGGGCCTGGCCAAGGGCAAAAAGCTCTATGACAAGCGGGATTCCGCCGCTGCCAGGGACGCCAAGCGGGAGATGGACCGCACCATGAAATCACACCGCCGCAGCGGTTATTGACAAGGGGGGCACAGCCCCCGAAGAAAGGAAGGAAAATCAAATGGCTCAGAATCCCATTGTGACCTTTGAAATGGAAAACGGCGGCAAGATGGTGGCCGAGCTCTACCCCGATGTGGCTCCCAACTCCGTCAACAACTTTATCAGCCTGGTGAAGTCCGGCTTCTATAACGGCCTGATCTTCCACCGTGTGATCCCCGGCTTCATGATCCAGGGCGGCTGCCCCCAGGGCACCGGTATGGGCGGCCCCGGCTACTCCATCAAGGGCGAGTTTGCCCACAACGGTGTGAAGAACGACCTGAAGCATGACCGGGGCGTGCTGTCCATGGCCCGTGCCATGCATCCCAATTCCGCCGGCAGCCAGTTCTTCATCATGGTGGAGAAGGCTCCTCACCTGGACGGTGAATACGCCGCCTTCGGCAAGGTGATCGAAGGCATGGACGTGGCCGACGCCATTGTCAATGTGAAGCGGGACCGGATGGACCGCCCCTACGAGGATCAGCGGATGAAGTCCGTCACCGTGGAAACCTTCGGTGTGGACTATCCCGCGCCGGAGAAGTGCTGAGTCTGACCGGCTTCCAGTAAAGTGTTACCTGTCGCGGCGCGGCTTGACCGCGCCGCTCCATGGGGGCGTACTGGTTTCGACGGGGACGTAGAGGCGGGAATAGCGGGCGGATGTGCCTGACATCCTTAAAACGGGCAACTTATAAATTAAAGAACAACGATAACGTTGAGCTTGTCGCGGCTTAAGCCGTGACCGTCCCGTCCGGAAGGACCACGAGCCGGAACGGGGCGTCGTTTAGTGGTGCACGTGTGTGCGCAAAGCTTTGAGCGCACCATGAACAATGAAGCTACCAAGCCCTGAAGTTTGACGGCCTACGTCAGGGTGCGGGAATGTAAATGACCGTCTGCGCCCGGAGAAGTTCCCGTTGAAGCGTTTTCGGACGGGGGTTCGACTCCCCCCGCCTCCACCACATTCGACTGATACGGACCCCGGCGCCACGCTTTACTTCGTGGCCCCGGTGTTCGTGTTGGTCGCTCGATTCGACTACAAAAAAGAGACCGCACCTTGATGGTGCGGCCTCTTTTTCATTTTACCTGTGTGAACTGTTCCAGCAGCTGGCGCAGCTTATCATACCCGAACATGGCGGCGTATGCCGTCAGGAAGCCCACGACCACGGCGGCCACCACCAGGTACCACGTCACCGCCACCGCCATCAGCTGGCAGAAGGCGAAGAGGGCTACCAGGGCCAGGACCATGGCCACCGCCAGCGCCAGGATATTCGACGGAACGCTGGTGAAGATCTTCTTCACGACCTCGGTGACGACGTTGGTCAGCACGACCAGCACGGCCACGATGATCAGCACGTAGGAAACGACCGCGGGGATACTCTGAATGATGTTTTCCATGATGTCCTCCTTCTTTTACACGCTCCCGCCCAGGGCGCACAGCAGCAGGTCCAGGGAAGGGCAGTTCTTGTAATTCTCCAGCCAGTAGTCCGGGCTGTTGATGACGCCGGCAGCCACCAGGGCAGCCACCCCGTTCTCCGCCGTCTTCAGCCGTGTGCCGGCCTTCTCGATGACCTGGGCGGCCTTCTTCAGCAGCAGGTCCAGGTACTGGAATTTCTTCGCCTGTTCCGCCCAGTAGTCCGGGCTGTTGATGACGCCCAGGGCCTCCAGCTTCTCCACGGCAGCCTCCACGGAGTCCTCCAGCATAATGACCTGGCCGACGCGGATCAGGTTCTTGTTCTTGATGGCGTTCACTTCCACCAGCTTGTCCACCGTGGTGCCGGCGGCGGCCGCAATCTTCGACAGGGTGTCCCCGGCCACGACGGTGTGCGTCTTCGCTTCCTTCGTCCCTCCTGTTGCCGTTCCGCCCAGCTTCTTCGCAATCTCCGCGAAGTTCGGGCAGATAAAGCCCCTGATGTACTTCCCGTTCACGGCCATGGTCCTGGTTCCGACCTTTCCGCCCGACATGTTCCCCTCGGTCACCACGAAGGTGCTGGCGGCCGTTTTGGTGACGATGCCGATGTGGTCGGAATACCCGGTACAATCACCCTTTCCGGTGTCGTCCCAGTCGTAGACGCAGGCGTCGCCGATTTCGGGCTTGTGGGCGTCGTTCTCGATCCAGATCCCCAGCCCCTTGGCAATCTCGACATACTTCTCCACACCGCACTCGGTCCCGGTGTACTCCGCGATCCCCGCCTTGATGTACGCCGCGCTGACCGTGGTGGCGCAGTATGCGTCCGTGGTCTTCACGGTGTAGCCTCTGGCCAGGGGCTTGTGCCCGTTGTAGATGGCCAGGATTTCCAGGTGCTTCGCGCTCCCTTTAGTTGCCCCGACCCAGCTGGTGATGATGTCCGCGACCTTCTGCCGCAGGTCCTTTTCTGTCATGGTGCATTTCCTCCTTGAATTCCTACGTCCGGCGGCTCTTGCCGGTCTTCCGGCGGTTCCGGCGCGTTTCCTGCCGGCGCCCGGGCCTCTTTCTTCTGCTTCTCGTTTTTAATCCACCCCATGACGCCGTTCTCCACGCCGCACAGGCTGAACACGCAAGCGGTCAGCGTTGAAGGTTCCGTCCCCGTATGCCAAAACACCGCCAGGGCCGCGATAGTGTAAGCTATCAGAACGACGGCTTCCAACAGCAGGATCTTGTCCATCGTTCCTATTTTCGTTTTCTGTTTTGCTCGCTTCCCTCCGCGAAGTTTATGGGCTACCCAGCACGCCGCGAAGCCCACGGCGGCACCGGCGGCCATTGAGGCGGCCGCCACAAAGAACAGCGCCATCATGCCACCTCTTCGTCGTGTGCCGCCTGGTTCAGGTGCTTCTCGATTTTGTTCAGCGCTTCGGACACCGGGCCATTGCAGCCCTGTTCTTTCAGCCCTTTCAGGCATGCCATGATTCCGTAGCACAGCAGGGTCTGTTCTTTCTGGATCGCCTGAATTCTGGCCGTCTGCTTCCGGTCGCTGTCCACGAACTTATAGACCGCAACTACCACGCCGGCAATGGTTCCCAGCGCCCCCAGCAGCTTCGCGGCTGTAATGATGGATTCGGCGTCAATATACACGGTTTATCCCTCCACAAGCTCCCAGCCGGCAGGGTACGCTTCAGGACTCCATACGTTCCCGTCGATGGTGGATTTATACAGGGTCCCGTTGTAGTCCACAATGTCGCCCGTGTTGTATGCGTCGTGGGCGCCGGTCGGTTGGCTCCACACCGGATACCCTTCTTCGTTCAGTCCGAAGGCGTCGTACAGGCTTTCCGTCCCCGCGCCCGGCACCCAGTCGGCCTGGCTCGTGTGCTGCTGTACGACTCTGTATAGCTGCGGGTCTCCGACCTCGTTTACCCCATAGGAAAAGATGTCTCCCACTGCATAGGCGTGCCCCACTTCCCATGTGGGATACACCGTTGCGACCTCCATTGCCTGCTCGTCCGTCAGCGTGTTGGCGTAAAGCTGGAGCGCCCGCCGCAGCTGCTCCGCCGCTTGCAGTCTGTTCATTCCGTCACCCCCAGCAATGCGTTCAGCACTTCCGTGTCCGTCGGCTCCTGTTCCGGTTCCGGCTCCGGTTCTTCTGGCAGGATCTCTTCCGCCGGCGTCATTCCGGTGATGTTCCCGTCCTCGTCCGCGGTAATTTCCACGAAGGGGCCGGACGCCTCCCAGGTTTCCGTGAACTCTTCCGGCAGCTCCGCCCACCCGGGCAGGGTATAGTCGACGCCCTCCAGACTTGCATGGGCGTTGTTCCATTCCTTTTCGATCTTGATAATGGTCATAGCTTCATGCCTCCCCGTCAGGTCATTTTCAGCCAGATGCCGTTCTGCTTCACATACTGCTCTCCGGCGGGTGCGCTTTCCACTGTGTAGCAGCCATCACTGTCAGGGCTGTCAGATACATAGATTTCAGAGGAAAGAGCTAAAGCCGGGCGCGGGCAGTAGTTGTTCGCGTAGTACACGCGGTAGTCGCTCAGCGCCCCCGAAGTATTCACGTAATACGCGTTGCCGTAGTTCGAGCTAGGGGAGCGCAGCCACCAGCTGACCGCTGTCGCGGTCTCGTCATAATAGGCGATTCTGTTTGCCTGCGACCCCGACAGGTATGTGAACGGTGTTCCTTCCTTTGCCGCTCCGTTCTGGTTGGCCACTTCGTTGCACGACAGGGCAAATCCCTTTCTATACAGGTTCACGACGGTGGCGTCCGTATCTCCCGTGATAGCTCCCCTCGCCGTCGGGATCGGGACGTTCACCAGGCACGCCTGAATGATGGGGTCCAACATTCTCGGGTATTCTACGTTGCAGAACATGTCCAGATCGCTACCGTTGTACCCGTTTCTTCCGCTGTCTCCGCCTTTGAAGGCCTTTGTGGCGAAGCTATCCTTCCGCAGGACAGTGACTTCGTTTTTTCCGTAATGGTTATACTGGAGGAAGATCAGCTTCTTCGGCTGCCCGTTTTCGTTCAGCTTCAAAAGGTTTCCCGCCGCCAGGGTGCTGATTTTTTTGCTCATTCCTTGCCTCCTTGAAAATTTTGTCTACCCGCTCGCGCAGCTGCTGGCGCAGCACGCGGGTGTCTCCGTGCTTTGCATGGGCGTTCCACGCTTGGAATCTGTCTTCGATCTCCCTCCGCGTGACCTTGCCCTCTTTGAAGTCCCGCTCCCACCTCCTGATTCTGCGCTTCATGCGTTTCTTTGATGACTGTCGCAGCTTTCTGATGACTCGCCCGCTTTTTGTCAGGTACAGATGGAAGCCGCAGAAGTCGATGCCGTTCTGAAGCGGGTATATCCCGGTCTTCTGGTTTAGTTCATATCCCAGTTCCCTGAACTTCTCCCTGGCCTTTTCCAGCAGCTCCACGGCCTGTTCCTTCGTCTCCACTATCGCGTACCAGTCGTCCATATACATGCCCGACATGGGACAGTGTAGGTCCTGGTTGATGTAGTGCAGCGCCTTGGACAGGTAGAACACCGCGCAGATGTGGCTGGTCTGGTGCCCCAGGGCCAGCCCGTCCACCTGGTCGATGTACTTTTCCAGCAGGTAGCAGAATTCCGGCCCCGGCAGTTTCGGAAATACGACCGCCTTCAGCTTTTCGTGGTCCGTTGAAGGGAAGCATTTTCTGACGTCTCCCTTCACCACCCAACCGCGCGCGTAGTCCCACTCCTCCATGGGCCTGTATGGTAGCCCCGCCTTTTTCCTGATTGTCTCGTCCGCTGCCTTCCGGCGCAGGAAGTATGTGCGCATGTGCTTTTCCAGCAGGTCCAGCCCGTAGTGTTGCCCTTTTCCGGTCTGTGCCGCGAAGGCATTGTACGGAATGGACGGTGCCAGGGCTGGGTACACCACTTCGTCCGTCAGCGCCCGCTGCACGATCTTGTCGCGGAACGACGGTGCGTTTATGACCCTGGGCTTTGGTTCGTAAATCATAAATTGGTCCAGGGCTGCCGGCTCGTATTTTCCGCTGCGCAGGTAGTTGGATAATGCGATCAGCCTGGCCGTCTCCCGGCTCTCGAAGATGGCTTCAGCGCGTTTTCCGCGCTTCCCTCGCCGTGTCTTTCGATAGGCCTCGTCCAGGACTGACACGCTGGTAAACTCTTCATAATTCATTGGCCCGCCGCTGATAGCGCGGCTTCCCTCCTTTGTGGGCCGCCGCGCGTCGGCAGGAAGTGTTTGCCCCTTACGGGGCAGGGAATGGCCTCCTTTGGCAGGCCTCTGCTTTCACCAAATGGTTACTCGTTCGCGGTATCTGCATGCCGAAGCCGGGCGCGGGCAGTAGTTGTTCGCGTTGTTCACGTTGTTGTTGTTCAGCGCCCCCGAAGTATTCACGTAATACGCGTTGTTGTTGTTCGAGTTAGGGGAGCGCAGCCACCAGTTGACCGCTGATACAGGCCATACCCCGAAGTAACGGTCAGCGCCTGGTCATATCGCTTTTGTACCACGCCGCGCACAGGAAGCGCACGTCCATGGACTTCTGCGTCCAGATCGCCGCCTTGTGGGCGTCGACGCCGGGATAGGCCTTCGACGCCTTCAGGGCGTTGATCAGGTTTTCAAATACCAGGCACAGGGCCATTATTTCCTCTTGCAGCGCCTGGCGCTCTTCGCGCTTTGTTTTCAGGCTCTTTGTATTGGCCAGGTAGCACTTGTCCATAATCTCGAAAGTCATATTTTCAAGCCGCTGCCCCGCCGTGTGCCGTCTGTGCTTTGGGATAATATTCGTATTCCCGATTGCCTCCGACGTGTAGATGTATAGGTCCTTCGCTTTGTTCCCCAGGACGAAGGCGTCTTCCTTTTCCCGGCTCTCCGGCCGGTTATCTCGTCTTGATGTAGAAGTCACCGTTCGCCCCCAGGGAGGAAGAGGGCACCGTGGTTCCCGTGTGGATCGTCGGCCCCGCCTTGATTGTCACCCACCGGACGCCCGACGCAGTCTTCTGGAGGTATTGCCCGGTGGTCCCTGTCGTGGGTGCTGTGATTTTCGTGTCGATGGCCTGCTGCAAGGCTTCGTCCGCCGCCTCGTATGCAGCCGTGATTCCATCGTCCGCTTCTTCCATGTCCGCCCGCAGCTGTTCGATCATCTGCAAAAGGTTCCCGGCCTCGTCTTCTCCCAGGATTCCCTTCACATAATCAAACCAGGTGTTGAACTCCGCCAGCATCTGCTCCAGGTAGTCGGCCGTCGGGATATGCTGCACAGCGCTGACAGTAATCCCGCACACAGCGTCGTCCAGCCGCGTGTCTGTAATCATCGTCTGGTCGATCTTGGTGGTGCCAGCGTTCACGCGGACCTCCGCGATCTTCAGGTCGTAGATGTCGGCCGTTCTTGTGATTCCCGGTGCCACGGGGTTCGTGCTGAAGCTGCCCGTCAGCACCTCGGTGGTGATAGTCCTGTCCGTCATGTTCAGGCGCACCACGATGGAGTCTATCCTGTGCAGGGCGCTGTCGGCCGTTGTGATGGCTTTTGTCAGGGGCGTGTCGTTATGATACAGGTATCCCTCCACCCACGCCCGCCCAGCTCCCACCACGACGTCCATGGCGGTTCCCGCCGTCACGCCCAGTTCCGAAGAGTATACGCCGGTGGTCACCAGGGCCTTGATGAACTCCGCCAGCCAGTCAGGCGTGTAGACTCGGTCGCCGTTCTGGGACACAAAAAAGCCGCTGCTTTCGCTCATTCGGTATCATCTCCTAAATTCAGTGTTTCCGGCAGAGGGGAACCGAAGGTGGGCGTGAACGTGGCCACTCCACGCTCGTACACCTCTTCCACCTCCGTCACCCGCTCGTGCATTGTAATTCCCAGCCGCGCATACTGGACGGTCACGATGTCCCCCAGGTCCCAGTCCTTCAGGTACTCGAAGTTTCCGACGTTCTCGCCGTCCCCTTCGAAGTTTTCCACCTTCGGGCACTCGGCCAGCTTCTCCAGGCCGCGCTGCCGCAGCAGGGCTTCGTATTCCTCTGCGGTGACGCCTTCTTCCTGCTGAATGTCTTTTGCGTCAACATACAGCTCCCTGGCCTCTTCGCCGTCCGTCAGATCCACGATAACCACCACGCGGTCGTCTCCTTCGCCCTGTCCGGCAACGTAAGCCTTGTTCTTGTAGTCCACCGACGTCTTCGTATACTTCGGCGCGGCCAGGTTCCCGAACTCGTCGGAGAAGATGACCACCGGGCGCTCGCTCTGCTGCACGCTGCGGTCCGTCCCCTGGAATACTACGAAAGTCATTTCCCCGGGGGCGTATTCGACCCGGTACCCCAGGCCCGACGACTTCGCCAGCCGTTCCTCCACGGTCAGCAGGTTTTTGTATGTGGCCTGCACGTCCACTGTGGTGTCCCCGATCCCTTTCACGGCTTCCGCCGCCAGCTCCGGCACCACCCTGGTGCCCTCCGGTATGACCGTTTTCATGGCCTTCTCCGCTGTCATGTTCATGGTATAGCGCTTCGACAGGATCGCCCGCTCCAGTACAGCGGACAGCATGCGCCCCGTGACGGTCAGGTCGTTTTCGTCAATCTCGATTCCTTCGATGATGGCCGCGTCGTCCTGGTCCAGCCGTTTGATGATGCGGCCCTCTGCCATCAGCTCGACGTTCTCCCTGGTGGCCGGCATGTGGATTTCGATTTCTCCCGGTTCCTGGTACTTTCTCCGCCAGCGCACGCTGGTGGTGGCGTCCGCCACCCCTTGCAGGCCCGTGGCTCTGTCATAGATATACAGGTCCATATCATGCCCCCCAGTATGCCGGCGTCGATGCAAGGACGACCTCCAGGACGTCCGTCCCGCTGTCCGCTGTATATCGGAATACATTCTTCCCCGGCTCTACCTGAAGCCAGGTTCCGCCGAAGTCCCACAGGTTGTTGATGTTGATTTCCTCCGTCTCGCGGTACAGTTTCAGCCGCTTGTTCCCTGGGGCGGTCGTCAGTACGATAATGTCGCCGGCGTGCATGGTCGTGTTGATTTGCAGGCTTTCCTGTCGGCTCACTTCCACCATTCCGGGGTTTACTACCTCGCCGGACGCCCGGAATGTAATCGTCAGTCCTCTGGACACGCTGCTGTCGTTCACTATGGTGGCCATCAGGGTGCTGTCCTTTATGCCCACCTCAAACTCCGGCGCCAGTTCCACCGGCCACTCGATCTTTCCGGTGATTTCTGCCATAGGGTAGCTTTCGTCCTGCACGGCCTTGAAGGTAGGATCGTGGCAAAGAAGCGACAGCTCCACCGCTCTGAAGATCCCGTCCATTTCAAACTCGCAGGACTCCACTTTGTATTCGATTTTCCGTTCCGTTGTGCCGTCGTACAGGTACAGCGTCCCGGTCTCCCTCGGCACAAAGAAGGCGAAGAACTCTTGCCGGATCTCCGCGTGTGTCTTTCCGTTCGGTGGAATTACGGTGGCCTTGATGGTCACGTTTCGCACATTTGCCGTGGCGCCCTGGTACAGCTCGCCGTCTTGCCCGGTTGCTTTCTCGCTCTCCACGTCGCAGTCCAGTTCCCCCAGGCCCTCGGTTTCCTCCAGCCAGTAGGGGAGGGCGTGGGCGAAGGTAATTCTGCGGTCGTCCCGCTCGCATACAATTCTCACGCTTTCACCCCCGCAAGCATTTTTCTGGTGGCGTTCCTGGTTTTCCGTGCCACCTGCGACGGCGTCATTTCGGCGCCGTAGAAGTTCAGTGTCTGATTGAAGCCAGCGGCCGCCGGCACGCTGCTTCCGGTGTTCCCGGCAGAAGACAGGGGCGTGACCCGTGCCTTTCCGTTCAGCAAAGACAGCAGCTCGGGGCCGTTTTCGCCGACCACGGCGCTGCCGGCCTCCAGGATGCCGCCCTTCGCCAGATATGCAATTTCCGGGATACTCGGGATTGTGGGGATTCCGGCGCCCAGCATGTTGATTACGCCGATGACCTGGTTAATCCCGCTGATGAACGTATTGATGAAGCCGATGGCCTTGTTCAGCAGGAAGATAACGCCGTTCAGCGGCGCCTTCACAATGCCCTCCAGGGCCTCGAAGATCCCGCGGAAGATGTCCTGCACTCCCTGCCAGGCTCGTTCCCAGTCTCCCGTGAAGACGCCCGTCACAAAGTCGATGACGCCCTGGAAGATGGTCTTCACTCCGTCGATGATTTGCACCACATTGTCCTTGAAGGCAGTCAAGTAGTTGATGACATTATTCCATGCGGATTGCCACCACGTCAGGAAGGTGGCAGTCAGCCAGTTGATCAGGCCCGTGAAGATTGTCGTGGCGGCCTGGATAATGGTCTGCACCACACTTCCGAAGGTGGACAGCACGTCCTGGAGCATGGCGAAGACGTCGCTCCAGGTCACGCCGAAGACGTCCATCAGGAAACTTTCAAAGACCTGGAACACTTCCGTGATTGCTTCCCACGCAATCGTCAGGGCCTCCTGGAAGGTTTGGAAGACCGTCTGCATGGCCAGGACTACCGCGTCCCACACCGGCGCAAAGGTCGCTTGTATCCACTCCAGGGCCGCCTGGAAGGCCTGCTTGATGACTTCCCACGCTGCCGTGACCGCCGTCCTGAAGCCCTCGCAGTTGTTCCACAGCAGAATGATGGCTGCCGCTGCGGCGGCCACGGCTGCGATCACCAGGCCGACCGGGCCGGTCAAGACCGTCATCACGGTGGCCAGGCCGGTGGCTGCTGCCGTTCCCGTTGTCGCTGCTCCCGTGAAAATGGCGATGGCCGACGACACCGTTCCGATGACCGTGGCCACCGGGCTGATAGCTGCCACAATGGCCAGGATCGCGGCGATGGCGACCTTCTGCCCGCTCGACAGGCTATTAAACCAGTTCAAGAATGTGGTTGCCAGCTGCGTGGCCATAGTCACCACCGGGGCTATGCTTTCGGCCAGATCCGCCAGCGCCTGCTGCATTTCCGCCGAAGCCTCTTTCCCTTCGACTAATGCGGAGTTGCTTTCCTTCCACGCGTTGTATGAGTCCATCAAGCCAGCGTCCGCCAGGGTTTGCAGCACCAGATTTTGGCGTTCCGCCTCAGTTGAACACTCCGCCAGGGCGGCACTGAAGTTCTCCGCTCCGATGCCAAGTCGGTCCAGCAGCTCACCAAATTGCCCCGTCGCCTCTCCGGTAGCCAGCGTTTCTTGCAAGCTGTCCGCCAGAGACTCAATCTTCATCGTGTCCGGGAAGGCCAGGTATGCCCCGGCCAGCCCCTCCACCGCTTTCTGGAGGTTTGATTCTGTGAAACCGGCTTGCAGCAGGTTGGCGGTGGCCTCCACGCTGCTGTCTGTTTCGTCTGATACGACATTAAAAGCCGTAAACGCTTCCCTGGCCGCGTCCACGCCCACGCCTGCCTGTCTGGCGTTGTTATCCAGCTTCGACAGGTCTGTGCGTAATTCTTCCGTTGCTGGTACAGTTGCCAGCACAGCAGCGCCCAGCCCCAGGATTCCCGCCGTTACCGGCGCAGTTGCAGATGCTACCTTTCCTGCGCCTTCCGAAATATTGTTTGCAGCCTGGCCGACCTTCTGCATGGCCACGCTACTTTTTTGGGCCGCTGCCTCCAGGCTTTCCAGGCGCTGCTCCGTTGCGATGATTTCCCGTTGCAGGGCTTGATACTGTTCTTTCGACGCCTCGCCGCGCTGGAACTGCGCCTGCACCTGGGCTTCCGCGGTCTTCAGGCTCTCCAGCTTTGTTCTTGTGTCGTCCACCGCCTGGGCCAGCAGCTGCTGCTTCTGTTCCAGCAGGACCGTGTTCGACGGGTCCATCTTCAGAAGGCGCTCGACGTCCTTCAGGGCGGACTGCGTGGAATTGATCTGCTTATTCACCGACCGCAGCGCGTCGTTCAGCTTCGTGACGTCGCCGCCGATCTCTACGGTGATTCCCTCGATTCTGCCCGCCATGTTCAACCACCTCCCGCTTAAAAATTGTCGAAGTCCCGCTGCGTCGCCTTGTACGGATACTTCGCTTCGTCGTTGCTCTGCTCGATATACATGTCATCGACCATTCCGATAGTCAGCAGATCCAGATCGGCCAGGGAGATGCCCAGCTGCACGCAGCGCAGCAGGAAAAGGGCCGTGTTCATCTCCCTGGTCGATGGTCTTATTTTTTTTTACTGGTCGACATGCCTTCCATGTTCAGGTCCCACAGCTCGATGATTTTCGGGAAGATCTCGTAGATGCTGAAGGTGTTGAAGGTGTCCAGCCACTCTTCCGGGGACGCGGGGACGTTGTCCTTGTCCGCGTGTTTTGCCATGATATAGGCGATATTCTCGAACATTTCCAGGGCCTCCGGGGGGAGGCTCACTTCCTCGTTCTCCTTCTTCTGGTCCAGGCACCGCTGGATCGCCTGCATATCCTGGATAATATCCCGGCGGAACTTAATCCGATACAGGCGCGGCACCGCTGCGGTGGCCCGGAAGGGCACGTCTTTCCCGTCAATCTTGATGATGTCCTGCATGTTTTGTCCCTCCTATCATTACGCCCCGGTGGGGGTGTACACTTCGTTGTACCAGTCGGCCGCCACCTGCTGGGTGGTTTCCGCGCCGGTTCTCGCTTTCACGTATCCGTTCGGCAGGGCGGCGGCAGAGATCGTCACAGTCTCGGTGGACGGCTCGATCTCTTCCTCGGTGGTCGCGCTCTCGATGTTGGGGCGGGTGGACGTGCAGTTATACAGCACGTGCTTCGTCCCGGTCGCGTCGCCCTCGAACTCGAACAACAGGGCGAAGGGGGTAGACTTCGCAGTCGCCTTCTCCATGTAGACCTTGTCGGTCTCCACCAGCTCTTCGCCCAGGCAGTCCACGCGGAACTCGTCCGGCACCAGGGCGGTGGTCAGGTCGCCCTCGTAGCCGTTGTTCTTGGCGCTCTGCCAGTAGACGATGCCGTCAGCATAGAACTTGCTGATGCTGCCCTGCTGCTCCAGGGACATTTCCACGGCGCCGGGCCAGGGCTTCGGCTCTCCATAGGTGGGGAAGGTGGTCGCCGTTCCCTCTGCCGTGATGGGCGCGTAGTGTACGTTCTTCAGGTTGTATTTGACTTTGTCAGCCATTTTTTACACCTCGATTTCATAGATGATTTCGTGCATGTGTTCCGACTCGATGTAGGTCTCGTCCTTCGTCCAGTAGATCCCGGCAGCGGTCAGCGCCCGCTCCACCAGGGCCTCGGTCTCCGGCTCTTTTGCGTCGGTGTATAGCTCGATGGTGTACCGCTGTGCGCTGAAGTACACCACTCCGTCGGCGGCCATGTTGTTCGCTTGGCCGGCGTAATATACGCAGAAGGGCGGGTCGGGCGATTTGCCTTCCTCCCACATGCGATATGCCACAGGCAGGCCCGTGGCGGTCAGGATCGCGCGGACGTCTTTCGGTTCTTTCACGGCTGGCATGCCTCCTTCGCCTTCTGCTCGAACTCCTTTATGGCGGTCTGCTCCGCCGGTTCAATGTGCGGTTGCGCCTGTACGCGGCCGCCTCCGCGCTTTGCGTGGCCTTTCTCCAGTAGGTGGGTCAACTGGTAGTCGGTGGCGTTGTGGACCGTGTAGCGCACGCTGGCGGCGTTCTCGAAGGCCTTTGTCTTCTTCCAGCCCCTGCGGTAGTCTCCCGTCAGCTTCGGTGAAGTGCTTCGCAGCTCCTTCACGCAGCCGTCCGCTGATTGGCTCGCCGCTTTCTTGATTCCGTCCGCCGTTGCGGTTGCATACTCTTTCACAGCCTCCGATACTGCCGTGGCCAGCCCGTCGATCCCGACTCTATTTGCCACGCACGTCACCCGCCTTTTCGGTGACATACAGTTCCACGTCCTCGCCTCTATTGAAGGTTCGGTAGACGGTCAGGCGCTTGTCCGCTGCCACCTCCACGATGGTCTGGCCAGTGTAGTCGCTGGCGTGTACCACCACCGTGCAGGACGGTTTCAGCCCCATGGCGCCGGCAGCCGCCGTTTCCGCCCTGGAAGGGCTTTGCAGGTCCGCCCACACCTCCAGGCTTTCGTCCGTGTATGCAGGGTTCCCGATGTCGTCCAGGACAGGGTTCCCCGCCTCGTCCAGCTGCGTGACGCGCCGGATCAGCTTCACTCTGTCGCTGAAGTACAATAGGCCACCTTCTTCCTGATTTCGTCGCGCATGGTCATGTAGTCCTCCCGGTTCACGGCCGCCTCGTCGTTGTTCAGGCCGAACTTCCAGCGGACGAAGCAGCGGATCGCCCCCAGAATGAGGGCGTCCGCTTCATCGTTCGCTTTGCTTTCCAGGACTCCCAGCCCGATCAGGTCCAGGCGGCACTCTTCGATGATGTCGGTCAGCTCCGCGTCCACTTCCGCGTTCTCGCCGCGGCGCACGGCTCTGCGCAGCTTGGCCAGGTATTCAGCAGTCACCGCCATGGCTCACACCTCCGGGTTAGGCGTTCGCGGCAATCTGGCACACCATGAAGCCGTTGTGCCGGATCAGGTTGCCACCGGCCATGACCTCGCCCAGGATAGTCAGCAGGCCCTCGCCGAACTTGTAGTCCTTGCTGACTTCGACGGTGTAGTCGCCGAACAGGCCCAGCTCGTAGTTCATCGGGTCTCCGTAGACCATGGTGTTCACGGCGCTGGTGGTCTGTGCGGTGCCAGACAGGGGCGTCAGGGCGCTGTTGATGGTGTAGGGAACAGCCAGGCCGCCGTCCTTGATGATGCCGGTGTTGGGGTTGCCAGCGTCGGGCAGGATCTCATACACCGCCTTCTTCTCGTTGGTACCACGGACGTCGCCAAAGGCGATCAGGTCGGTCTTGTGCAGATACAGGCGCGCATTTGCGCCCACATTCTCGTCTCCGCCATACCCCAGGACGATTTTCCGCAGGGTGTTCTGGTCAATGACGCCCTTCCCGCTGCTCACAGTCATGGCCAGGGTGGTGTAGATGGCCTCGCTCTTGGTGTTCACCGCGTTCTTGATGCCGTAGAAGGTGCCGTCGTTGCCGTTCACGATCAGCTTCGATACCTTGGCGCGAAGCGCGGTAAGGGCCAGCTCGCGGACCTTCTCCGCATAGGGGACAGGGGTCAGCTTCTCGATGTTCTTGGACACATAGGACACGACGTTGACCAGGTTGGGCTTGATGGCCGCCACCCGGAAAACGGGGTCGCTCGGGTCGGGTGCGGTGCCGTCGGTGCCGTCGTCGGCCTCGGGCATGCTCTTCACATAGGCCTCGGTCCACTCGCCGCAGCCCGTGCAATCCATCACGCGGACCTGGTCCACGATGGAGGAAACGACGTTGAAGCCCTCGTCGATGGTCTGACCCACGCCGGTGGGCTTCGCCAGGCTGTCGGTGGTGATCAGGGTGGAGCGAAGGGAAGCCAGCCCGCGGCGCACTTCATCGGCGGACAGGGTCAGCTTCTTGCTGCGGTAGATTTCCTCGGCGCGTTCCTCCTTGTCCTCTCCGCCCTCGCTGCCGGGGATCTCGGTCAGCTTATTGGCCACGGCCTGCTTGGAGCGCAGGGTGGCCAGCTCCGTGTTCAGGCCGTCGACCTCGGTGTCCAGCTCCTTGGTGCGCTGCTCGTCGGCGCCCTCGATCTCTTTGGCGATCTCCGCCTTTCTGGCCTCGATTTCCGCAATTCTCTTCTGGTACATGGTTCGTTCTCCTTTCGGTTTTTAGATTTTGCATTTCAGGGTTACCCTGCGCTTCATCAGCTCCAGGGATGCCTTCCGCTCTCCCGCCGCCTTTTCGACGGCGGCGCGGCGGGCGGCGATGCTGGTGTCATCATAGGCCGGAATGTCCACGGCGCTGGTGTCATACAGCCGCTTCACCTTCTGGACCGTCCACATTCTCGCTTCCTTGTCGAAGCTCTCTTCGCGCACGGTGAAGGCGAAGGACATTCTGTCGATGTAGCCGCCGGCGATCTCGTCATACAGCCGTCGGCCTTCCTCCGTCCCGTCCAGGCGGGCGCGGATAAATAGGCCATCGTCGTCCACCTTCAGCTCCAGCGTGCCGTTCCTGGTTCGCGCCATGACCTTCCCGCCGTGGTTGTAGTTGAAGATCACGTCGTCCATCTTGGCCTCGTCGAAGGCGTGCCGGTCAATCTGTTCCTTGTACTCCACGCCGCCCATCTCGAACAGGACGGTGGGGGAGTTGAAGCGCACCGCGTATCCCTCGACATACAGTTCCTTCTGGCCTTCCTGTCCCTCGGCCTCCACGGCTCTGGTCTTGACCTCAAAGCAGCGTTCCATTCGGTCGTTCCGCTTATTCTCCACTTTCTTCACCCCCTTTCCCACCGTCTCCGGCTCCTTCTTCCGCCGCCGGCTCCTGGCCGCCCTGGTCTCCCTGCGGCTCCTGGCCCCCCGTGTTTCCAGGGTCCTCTTGCGGCTCCTGGCCCGTCTGGTACTTGGACATGTCGGACTGCTTGATATAGTTCAGGGAAATAATCCGCTCGTCCCCGCCCTCGACAGGCGGCAGGCCGAACAGCTCCCGCTGCTCGTTCGTTGTCATCAGGCCGATTTCCCGCGTCGCGTTCACCAGCTGCACCTTCTCCGACGTCGACGCGTTGATCATGGCCGACGACGTGAAGATGATGCGGTTGCCCACGTCCTTTTCGCGCTGCGTGAAGCACGCGTTCGTGAAGGCCTGTCCCATCTGGATTAGGATCGGCTCTATCACGCTCTCATAGAAGGCTTGCCACTGGTCGCTGGTGTAGCTGGACTTCAGGATCGGCTCGCTGATGCGCCAGTAATAAAACAGGTTTTCGCGGATCTCCCGCATTTGCGCCGCGTTCGTGGACCACGGCGTAACATTCAGCGGGGTGAAGTCCTCCATGGAGTCCACGCCGATGATGCCGCCCTCTTTTGCGGCCGTCTTGAAGCGGTTCACGAAGTCGTCGGTGCTTTTCTTGACGTCTTCCGGCGCCAGCATAGCCTTCTTCTGCTTCAGCAGCCCGCGCACCTTATTGGCCACGGTCAGGGCCTCCGTCAGTCCCTCGTCGCTTGCCTTGATCATCGTCAGCGTGTTGTTGATCGGCTGGTTTCCGTCTCCGGCGATAGGGTGGTGATTGAAGAACTTCCGCAGAATGACGACGTCCTCGACGTTCAGTATGTATTCCTTCCAGTCGGTTTCATCTACGAAGCGGACCGCATAACCGCCGCCTTTGATTCCGAAAAATTCAAAATTGCTGTACTGGACCGGGATAATTGCCTTCGGCGTCAGTCCGTCCCATTTGATGAAGGCCATGGCGGTTGTCTTGTCTTCCAGCTGTGCCACCAGCTTATACTTCAGGTCGAAGCCGGACATCAGGGTGTTCGGCTGTTGGTTCAACAGCTTTGCATACGGGCTTGACCTTTTGATTTCTTTGATGCGCCCCTGCTTGTCTTCAATCACGTGCATGGCCTGCGACTTCGCTGTGTGCGATGCGATGCAGTCGATAATGGCCCTCACCGTTTCCTGCTCATACGCTTCTCTGTTCCACGGACTCGACCTCCCGGACGGCCCGAAGTACACCTGCACCTTCGGCCGGAAGAAGTCAAAGAACTGGCTGAAAATGCCCATCTTATCACCTCAAATATTGCAAAAATTCGTCTTCGTGGTTGTAGTAGCCCACCATGGCGTTCAGTAGACTGACCGTTCCGTCGATTCGTCTGTTCGACGTGATTTTTTCCGGCTGGATACTGTCGATTCCGCGTTGATTGCTGGCTCTGGCCGCCGTGTTCGACAGACACCACCGCAGGATCGGGTTGTTCTGGTAGACCATCAGGTGGTCCTCGAACAAACCCTTCATGCGCTTCATCGGATAGGTCCATGTCACCGGCCCCTGGCGGATCTTCTCCATCTCGAAGCCGGTTTCTGTCATCTGCGGCACCCAGTAGCCGGACAGGGCCGCGTCGTAACACACCCACAGCGGCCTGATGTCCCGTTCCTGGACCATTTTCACAAACCAGGCCGTCACGGCGTTGTAGTCCACGGTGGCCGACTCGCACAGCGTCAGCCACTTCTGTTCCGCCCATAGGGTGTATGGCGCTTCCTTTCGCCCCTGTGTCTGTATTTGCTCGACCCTTGCCTTCGGCAGGAAATACTGCTGGAGTACGTAGAAGCGCGGGTCCTTCGGCCGGCGGATCAGCAGGGTGGCGCACGTCAGGTCCGTGGTCGCCGACAGGTCGCAGCCGCCGATAGCGTAGGTGTGGTTCAGGTATTCATCCGGCACCACCAGTTCATTCTTCAGCACCGCGAAGGGCAGCCAGGCCGCCGCCGCGTTTTCCTGAATGTTGAAGTCCTTCACCAGCAGGGTGGGCAGGTAGGACGGGTCGTTCTTCGCCCGCTCGACATCGTCGGCCAGCTGCTGCCGGTCCTTGATGGTCCCCAGGCCCGGGTTCGCCTTTTCCCACGCCTCCGGGTTCGTCCATTCTTCCCGGCTGTCCAGCATATAAAGCAGGGGCAGCATGCGGTCGTCCTGCACGGTTCCCTTTGCCACAGACAGGGCATACTCGAAGATGCTGTCGAAGATCCCTTCCCGCGCAAAGCCTGCCGTCGTGATGCTGCCATAGATCGGCTGCTTCCTGGCCTTCATGCCCTGCTTCGTGACGTCGTACATGTTCCGGTCTTCCTGCGCGTGCAGCTCGTCGCAGCTGCAATAATGCAGGTTCAGGCCGTCCAGTGTTTTCGACTTGGACGCCAGGGCCTTCATGGTGCTGTTCGTCAGCTTGAACTCCATGCCGCCCACAATGGGGCGCACCAGGGCGTCCAGCTCTGGGTCTTGCTCCACGATCTTCCTGGCGGTTTTGTAGACGATGGCCGCCTGGTCGTATTTCGTGGCGATGCTGACGCACTGGGCGCCAGGCTCTCCGTCTGCCACCAGCATGTAGACCATGATGCAGGCCGACAGCATGGACTTTCCGTTCTTCCGGGCCACCAGCAGCAGGAACTCCCGGAAGCGCCGCAGCTTCGTTTTCTTGTCGATCCAGCCGAACAGTGTCTGAATGAAGGCTTTTTGCCACAGGTCCAGCTTCACCAGCTGCCCCGCCAGGTCTCCCTCGTAGTGCCGGCAAAATGTTTCGATGAATTCTATGGCGTGGTTTCCCAGCTTCAGGTCGAAGCGGTATTTGCACGTCTTGTCCGCCTGTTCTTTCTCCAGGCGCTCGTACACCATGCGCACCGGCTCGGAGACTTTCACCTTCCCGTCCCGGATGGCGTTCAGGTATCGGCGGGCATAGTTTACGGCCACGGGTTATTTTTTCCCTTTCGCCACAAATGCGGCCAGCCTATCGCCGGCCTGCGACTTCTGCGCGTCCTTCTTCTCCGGCAGAAGGTCCGCCAGCTTTTTCTGGAGATCTCCATACCTCTGGACCAGGGTGCAGTATGCCTTCATGGCGGGGCTTTCTCGCAGCATTGACTGTCTGCCCTGGACGAAGTTGTCGACGGCTCCGTTTTTTTCGATGTCTTCCTTCAGCCTGCCCAGCTGTTCCTCCATGAAGCGCAGCTCGACGATGTACTTCCGGGCCACTACCTTGCGGGCCGGGTCCACCTTTTCGTAGCTTTCGGCATAATCGCCGAAATCCATCGTTTTGTCCTCTGCCATTTTGATACCCCCCCTCATGCTCGCACGTGGCGCGTGTTTTCGTGTGTGCCCCTCTCGGTCCCCAGGGCCGGGGTGTATTCCTCACCCTCCCCGGGGGGTCAGCTGGCCGTCGGCGTTGAAAAAATATCCTTCTGCGCAATCAGAGTTTCCTTGCGTGATCGCCGTGTGGCAATCGTGGCATAAACTGTGCAGCAGTTTGGGATTCAGCGCGATGGCCGGGTCGTCGATGTTGCCCGGCGTCAGTTCGATTTCATGGTGTACTTCCGTGGCTCTCGCTCCGCACTCTTCGCAGGTGAACATGTCGCGCCGCAGGATCTCCGCCCGCAGCTGGCGCCACGCCCTGCTCTTGTAGAAGCTCTTCGCCCATTCTTTTGCCATTGCTTCCTCCTATGACGAACGGCCGCCACCTCCCGGGCAGCGGCCGTTCTCCCGGTATGTCCCGCCGGTGCGGTCTGGAGGGACAGAACATGCCCGGGTTTCCCCGGTATGGACATGGTAGCAAATTTTTTCGCTGCACAGTCCCAACTTTACAGCAGCCCCATGCGGGCCGCGATGTCCTCCAGGAACTTGTCTTTCCTGCGGTAGAAGTCCGACCTGCTCACGCCCTCCAGGCGCAGCAGTTCATACGGGTACTTCCTCCCGCTCTTCACGTTCAGCATGATGGCCTCGCGCAGCTGACGCCGCACTTCGTCGGCGGCGATGTCCGCGCCCACGGCCACCAGCGCCTGCTCCACGGCCTCCAGTCGCTCCCGCTCTCGGTTGCGTCCTTTCCCAGCTCTGCGGCTGCCGGGGTGCTTTTGGTCCTGCTCTTTCGCAAGCCGCCTTTCGTATCCCTTCGCCAGCCACAGGCAAACCTGCTTCACGTCCTCCGGCAGTCGCTTGGCCATCGTTACACCTCCCAGGGCGGACGCCATTCGTCCGCTGCGTCTCCATACTCTCCGCGCTCATATCCTCCGTCCGCGGGCTGCTCCGTCTGTTTCCCGCCGGCGAAGTATGCGTTGTCGACTACAAACTCCACGACAGTGTGGTTCTGGCCGTCCCGCTCGTAGGTCCTCGACTGGGCTTTCGTCTCGACCACCATCGGCTGGCCTCTTCGGAAGTTCCGGGCTATGAATTCGGCCGTCCCTCTCCAGGCCACAAAGTTCAGCCAGTCGGTGGCCCTCTGTCCGTCCTGCCCCTTGTAGTCCCGATCCACAGCCAGGCGGAAGGAACAGCACGACGTCCCGCTCCCGGTTTTCCGAAGTTCTGGGTCGGCAGCCAGCCGCCCCATGAAGATACACCTATTCAGCATTTTTCCCTCGCTTTCAGATTTCCGTGATGTCCAGACCCAGGCGGTCGGCCATCATTTTCTTTTTCATCAGGTACACCCTCGTCCTGGTCGGCTTGCTCTTGACGTCCTCCACCACATACTCCCAGCTTCCTCCGGTGTCTCGGTAGTAGGTGAAGTCCGCCAGGTACCTGATGGCCCGCACCCTCTCGCCGTCCGGCGTAGTGTACGCCGCTTGCAGGGTGAACTCCACTTGAAGCCGCAGGTCCTTGATGGTCCCGGCGGCCAGCTCCGCCGCCAGCTCGTCGAAGCGGCGGGCCTCCTTTTTGCTGTCAAAATGCAGGGCGTCCCGCCCGGTCTTTACGTTTCCGTATTTCGACCGGGCGGGCTGCTGCGTCACCGCTCTTTTCTTTTGCTCCTGTTTCGCCAGCTTGGCCAGGGCCTGGGCCTGGTACTTCGGCGGGAGGTCCGCCAGGTTGATGTTCGCCACTATTTCAGCCCCTTTTCCAGCCACTTGCATTTCCGGCACCTGGCCGCCGTTGTTCCCGTCCTCGTGGGTTTCCCCAGGCAGGTGTTCGCCCCGTGTGCCAGGTAGCATTTTGGCTTCTTCCGCCGCCGGCGGGTCATTTCAGCACCTCCAGGGTGGTGGTCAGCAGGGCAGCCAGGGCGTTGCGCAGCTTTCCGGCGCCTTCGCCGTCTCCCGCCTCCATCATTTTCTCGATGCACTCGGTCATCTTGTTGATGGAGGTCTGCCCCTGCTCGAAGTGCAGTTTGAAGATGGTCATTTCCGAAGAGGACGCCACCGCCAGCTTCTTCTGGAGGGCCTGCACCTGCTCCGCCAGGTTTTTCTTCTCCTGGTTTGCGATGGCCTGGGCCTCCTCCTGGGCCACCTTCATGGCCGCCAGGTCCTGCTCCGCTTTTGCCTTGGCCTGCTCTGCCCGTTCCTTGGCCTTCTCCGCTTTCTCGATTTTCGCCTTCAGCTTCTCGGCCGCTTCCTTCCTGGCTTCCTCCGCTGCGGCCTTGACCGCCTCTTCGTCCACCACGGTCTCCACGGCCACGGGCGCCGGCTCCGCTGTGACCTCCATCAGCTCCGCCTTCAGGCTGTCGATGTCCTCCTGTGCCTTCTCCAGGTCCGCCGCCGCCTTTGCCTTGGCGTCCTCCAGCTTCTTGGCATATCCCGCCGCCCGGTTCTCCGCTTCCTCCAGGCGGCCCTGAATTTCCGCCATGTCCGTGTCGTAGACGGTGCGCTGTTCCTCCAGCTGCTCTTCCATGGTTTTCTCCAGCTCTTCGGCCTTCTGGCGGGCCTCGTCCCGCTCCTTGATGGCCTGGGCCAGCTCCCGCTTCGACATTTCCATGACCGTCTTTTCCTGGCCGTTTACCTCGTGTTTTTCGGCGATAAATTCGCCCCGCTCGGAAGCCGGCAAAGCCAGTAATTGCAAGGCTTTGGAGGCTCCCAAATCCGTCACCAGAGACGGGTTTTCGTACTCCCTCGCAAGCCTCATAAATCGCTGTGCTGTGACCTCGGAAAACTCCACTTTTTCCTCCAGCCAGGGCAGCCACTCACCATGCGACAGCTGGGCCTTCGCTTCATTCAGCCGCCGGCCGATTTCCAGGATCGCGGCGCCGGCCTGCTGCTTATACAGCCAGATCTCCGCCGTGATGACCTCGATGGAGCGGGGCGCCACCTCGTTCACCCCTGCGGTCTCCATGGCCGCCGCTTCCTGTTCCTGCATTTCCGTGCCCTTGTACTCTTCCATGCTGTTCTCCTTTCATCATGCCGCAGTAGCGGCCTTCTTGCGTTCTTTGTCCTTCTTGGTCGCCCGCTCGACCCATGCGTCGACGAAGTTCTTCACGGACTCGTCCTGCTCGTATGTCGCGTTGTGACTTGTCCGGCATTGAACGACGACGCCATTCCGATATTCCAGGGTGTAGAACGGTGTGTCCGGTTCTTCTGCCTTCCTGATAAACAGGATCACCGTCTCGCCCGCCGCCATTCGGTCCGCATATCCGCCGACACAATGGTGCAGGGCCTTCCCCTCCGCCGTCAGCTCCCCGGGCGTTCTTGCCGGCCGGATCAGCAGGCCGTCCCGCTCCCATGCCATGGCGGCCAGCTTCCTGGCTTGCTTCTCGAACTTCTTCCACGCCGCTTTGTTCTCCTGGTATTTCACCTGTGCGATGGTGCGCTGGTGCGCGGCCTCCAGGTCAGCGGGGAAGAGGACTTCCCGGTCGTCCAGGTTCAGATGCAGCCGCACACAGTCGGCCAGGTAGTCCCGGTATGTCTCCGGGGAATATACCCTGCCCCGATAATAGGGCATGCGGTTCTTCTTGGCCTCCGCTTCCTCCGCGTCCTTCTTCGCCTCTTCTTCGGCTACCAGCTTTTCCACATATTTCACAACTTTGTGGACAGTTGCATGCCCCAGGGCCTGCCGCACGTTGTCAATCTCGACCCCGGCGGTGAACAGCTCCACGGCCTCCCGCTCCTGGATCACGCCGGCGGTGGCCAGCTCCCGCAGCTCCGCCAGCTTTGCGATGTCCTTTGTGGTCCATTTCGCCGTCTCTTTCAGCCGCAGCAGGCGCAAGGGAAGGTGTACGGCGTCCTGGATCTTCCGCGCCGTCCAGGTGATGCTGTGCTTCTTCGTCCTCCACTGTCCTGTCATTCGTTCGTGGATCAGTTCGGTGTACCTGGCTTTCCACAGCTTTTCCACGGCCGGGTACCTGGCCCAGTCCATCAGGAAGCGCACCGGGTTGCCCCGGTGGTCTGCCTCCCGCCGCGCCAGCTCCCGCTCCCGGACGTAGCCGCCCAGGTCGCAGTATTCCAGGCTGGTTCCTTGTAGGATCTCCCGCCAGTTCGGCGGCAGGAAGAACTGGTACGTCCCGTCGTAGACCTCGGTCACGTTCTTGACTCGCTCCCAGTCCTTCAGGCGGTAGCGGTAGGTGTTCATGCACCAGGCTTCTTTCTTCTCAATCTGCCACTTGGCCACCCTGTTGCCGCGGACGGCATATCGGGCGATCTCTTCCAGGTAGTCCTCCACGGACTCCCATTTTGCGGACTTGTCCCTGCACAGATGCCACTGCCGCAGGAACAGCGTGGCGCCGTCCTTGCCCTTCTGGACCGTCACCAGGTCCTGAACGTAGTCCACGGCGTAGCGGTCGCTGCTCTCCAGGTAGGCCACCACCATGGCCCCGCAATCCGGGCACTTCGCCACTGTTCCCTGGCGGAAACGCTGGCCTCGTGCGTATACCGTCTCGCCGCAGGCGAAACATGTCCCCCGGACGTTGCCCTTCTTGTATAGCAGCACCCGGTCCTGGGGCAGCATGGTGTTCCGTATGTACTCCACCAGCCCCTCGGGCAGCTCGTCCGGGCACAGCCGTGTCACCTCGTCGTCCTCCAGCTCGCCCCTGGCGCGGGCCTCCGCCTCTCGCTCTTGCTCCATGGCGTCCTCTACCCACCTGGACAGCTCCGGCAGCATGTGGTTCATGGTCTGCTTGGCTCCCAGCCACTTGGCCAGGGCTGCCTCGTCCTCCGGCGTGATTTCCGGGTAACAGGTCCCCACGCTGACGCACATGGCCCCGACCGCTTCTTCCAGGTCTGCCCGCTTCTTGGGTCTCGACCCGCCGCGGTACTCCATGGCCGCCCGGTTCCGCTTTTTGCTGCACACCAGCCGGACGTCCGGCCCCGGCGGCGTTCCGTAGCGCCGTTTCCCCGTGTTCCGGCGGAAGGTGACCACCATCAGCCGCTCGTGGTCTACCACCGGCCAGTCCAGCGTGACGATGACGTCCTGGTTCGTCTGGCTCTTCCACTCTTCCGGCCACGGCATGGCCTTGACCTTCTTCGGCACATTCATGACTTCGCCCCCTTACAGGAAGTCGGCCAGGTTCAGGGCCACCTTCTTCGCGGCCGGCGGCGTCACCGGCGTGTGGGTCGCCCCGCAGGCTGCCATCATGGCCCGCTCCTGGGCCTCTTCGTCCGTCTGCATGCCGAAGTATTCGTCTACGGCTCCGAAGACCTGCGCCGGCAGCAGCACGGCATAATTCCCGTGCTTGGCCTTCTTGGCCCGCTCCATCACCGCCGTCATGGCTCCCGCCAGGGTCTTGCCCTCTTTGGCCACCAGGGCGCCGTCGGTGTCGCTGGTGCAGCGGTCGATGATGTACTGCCCGACGATCTCGGTGTACTGGTCCGTCGGGTTCTTCTGCATTTCGGTGTTGATTTTCTCGATTGCCTGCATGTTCATGTTCTGTTCCTCCTTCTTCGCCGGGGTGGTGCCTTCTGCTTGACGGGCAGCCCCGGCGGCTCCACCCGCAGCTCGAAGTATTCCTGCCAGGGCCAGCCGTTGACCTCGTGGACCCCCGACCGGCACGTGGCGCCGTTGTCGTCCTTCAGCAGCACATACCCCTTCCTGGGGCGCGGCTCCTTTGCCCAGCTGGCGGCCCGGATCACGTGGTAGACCGGTTCCGGCTGCACCATGCCCTTGGCGCAGCTGAAGCGCTTGTACCGTTTCCCGGCCTCCTTGTGCCTGGCCACGGTGGACCTGGTTTCCTTCATCAGGTACCTGGCCAGCTTCGCGTGGTTTCCTCGCTTGTCCAGGGGCTTGATGGATATGTTCCCGTTATTCTGGCCGACCACCCGCTCCCAGGTGTTCGATAGGACCGCCACCTCTACGGCCGGCATGATGATGTGGTGGTGGACATTGGTCATCCGCTTGGTCTCTGTGCATGCGACATACTTCCAGGCGACGCCCAGCTTCCGGCACTCCTTCCGCAGCAGCCGCAGGAATTCCTTCTTGTCCTCTTCGGCTTGCTCCAGGGTGACCCCCTTGTCGTAGTAGTGCAGGACCAGGTGGTAGTCTCCGGGGGTGAAGTTTGCGTTCAGCTTCCAGCGTAGCCGTTCCTCTGCCACCCGCTCGTTCACCTTCGCTTGGGCCTCTGATGTCGCCCCCCTGTTTTCCTCCCTTGTCGCTCCCTGTGTATGTACCCTTCCCGTGAAGGTCTTCAGGGTCTCACGGATTGGACCGGCCTCCACAATGCGCTCGACGTATGGCACCGTGATTCCCTCCGTTCGCTTTACTAATACCCTTACCGGGGCCGGAACGCCGTCCCCCGGCGGCTTTGTCACGGTTGCAACGGGCGCTTCTCTCTGATATAATTGGTATAGAAGCGCTCGTCTTCTCTTTTTGTATGGCCCCCTGCGTTGTGTTGCCGCACGATACGCAGGGGGCTGTTCTTTTACTCTTTCCGATGCAAGTCCACGGTCTCCATGGCCGCCCAGGCGGTGGATACCCAGTCCTTTTCCCAGCAGGCCCCCGTGGGTCTGACGGCCCCCAGGATCACCAGCTCGCCGTCATGGCTCCAGTACAGCCGGCGCTCGCCCTTCCTGGTGGCCTCCTTATGCTGGGCCACGTCCCGCTCCACGATGGACAGCAGTGGAGCGGCTACGCCATAGCAGGCCCCGCCGCCGTCTGTCTGATACAGCTGGTACCCCTGGAACAGCACCGGCACCATGGTGACGGTGTCCGCCTCGTCCTCTCCGGTCTCCCAGGACGCCACGTCCTGGCCCGCCACCTCCGGCATGACCACCTGCGGCTCTTCGCCGGCCATGACGGCCAGGGCGTCCGATGTCGCCGGCAGCATGCCCATGCACTCCACGATGGCCGCCAGGGCCTTGCGCGGGAACTTGTCCCAGTCCGCCCGGACGTACCAGTCTTCCGTGAACAGGGTCACCTGGTCGCCGGTGCTGATGATGGTGTACCCGCTCCGCTTGTAGGCCTGCTTGATGTTTCGCACCAGGCCCCGCTCGTTAATAATCATTCGTCATACCTCCAGACTTTCGCGTGGATAATCTCTGTCCAGTCGCATTTCCACACTTCCGCCGCGCACAGGATCGCCGCAAAGGGGGGCGCGCAGGGGACGATGACCTCGCCCCGTTTCGGATCTACCACCCGGGCCTTGCACTTGTGCGCCCAGCGGTCCCGCCGCGAACGCTCTTCTGCCATCTTCCTGGTGCGCTGGCGTTCTTCCTCTTCACCAGCCCATGGCGGCAGCCCAGTATTCTGCCCGCTCCAGGACCTTCTGGCTGTATTCGGTCTCATAGATGCCTTCCTCCCAGGCTGCCGCCGCGCCGGACGGCCCCATGTTGTAGGCCATCAGGGCCTTGTGTACGGTGTCTGTGCGTTCCATCTGCTGCGCCAGGTAGGCCAGGCCGGTGCGGAAATTATCCCTCGGCACCCACAGGTCCGTGGCGCCGACCTGCTCCATCAGGTCCGTGTGCAGGGTCCCATTCACCTGCAAGTATCCGATGGACGCGCCGCCGTCGCCGGCGACATTCTGGAAGGACGTTTCCACGTCGACCATGCCCAGGGCCAGGGGGTACCAGATGTCGAAGGCGTCCGCCGCGTTGAACAGTTCCATCTGTTCCTCCGCCGTCAGCGGCACAGCTTCGCAGTAGAATATCGGCTGCACAATTTCTTCCTGCTCCAGCAGCGGCAGCAGCTGGACGGCTCCCGTGGCGCCCGTGCTTTCCACTTCCGCCGCCGGCTCCGTCTTCGGCTCCGCCAGGACTCTGGCCATGACGATGATCAGCAGCACGGACGCCAGGACGGTCAGGGCCGCCAGGGCCACGATGCGCCGGTGCGCCTTCCTGCGGCGGTTCCGCTCTCTGGCCCTCCGCGTCCGCTCCCTGCGCCCCCGCTCTTCGGCGTCCTCCCTCTGCTTGACGGCCCGCCCCAGCTCCGCCTGGCGGTCTCTGGCCATGTTCAGGTCCCTGTCCATGACCGCGACCTTGTTCTTCAGGTAGTCCACGTCCCTGGCGATCCCCTCGTACTGCGTCAGGGCGCTGCGCAGGTACTTCTCTTTCCTCTGGCTCATGTCACACACTCCTTCATTCTCCGGCCGCTCTGGCCGGTTTTCTTTTGCGGTATTCCTTCAGCCACACCTGGAAGGCCGCTTCTGCCTCCGGCTGCTCGAAGTAGGCCGCCACCCGTTCCAGCAGGCAGCGGGCCAGGTCATCGCAGACGCCCCGGGGCACCCGCTCGACGTCAATGGCGATTCGCTCCACGGTCTTTGCCTCCTTCCGGGTTTGCCGGCAGTCCGTTCACGTTCCGCCACCTCGCCACGGTGGACACGCCGCAGCCGGCAATGGCGGCGATCTCCTTGTCCGTCTTCTTCCGGCGGTATAGGTCTTCGACCTTCCCATAGTCCACCTTCCGCCGGCGGTCTCCCGTCGTCTTCACGGTACACCCAGGGCCTGGAGGGCACGGCCTGCGGTGGCCGACGATGCCGATGTAATCGCAGCAGCGGCTGGCGGTGAAATAGATGCAGCCTTTGCAGGCTCTGGCCAGGGCCGCCCATTCGGCGTTGATGCGGTCCTGCCGCGCCCTCTTTCCCTGCTTCCCGCCGCTCATTCTCTCCCGGCTCTGTTCCATAGCTCTTTGATCAGCTCCGCGTCGGTGTATCGTGCCAGGGTGCCATCCCCTTCGGCAATCACCGCAGACGGCACGCTCATAGATACAACGATTTCAGATTTCAGGTAAAAAGCCGGGCGCGGGCAGTAGTCGTTCGCGCTGCGCACGTAGTTGTCGTTCAGCGCCCCCGAAGTATTCACGTAATACGCGTAGTCGTAGTTCGAGCGAGGGGAGCGCAGGGTGGCCCACCCGGTGGCCAGCCAGTAGGCGCGGGACGTCAGCGGGATAAAGCGGCGGTATTTCCTGTATTCGTCCACCGTCAGCGACCGCAGGGACAGTTGCGGCTTTCCGTAGTCCGTCATGCCGTCCATGGTGGTCAGGTCGATCTCCCGCTCCAGCAGGGCCTCGTACAGATTCGGGCGGCTCTCCGCCCAGTCCTCGATAATGTGGTGCAGGTTGCTTCCCTGGTAGTTGTTCGGCGCTTCCACTTCTTCGTCGTTACAAAAGGGGACGGTGTTCGGCAGTGCGTCAGCGGTCACCACGAAGCTGCCTTCGCCGTCATCGTCCAGTTTCACCAGCTCCACGCCGTCCAGCAGGAAGCTGTATCCGCGCGGTACTCCGCCCAATTCCAGATTGATTTTCATGTTCATGCCTTCCTCCTGTTCTTTTTCCCGTTCTCCGTTCCGTACCGGACCAGGGCGGACAGGGCTTCCTCGCCCACGTCCTCGCGCCCCTCCGCCGCCCGCCGCTTCGCACAGCGGGCCAGGGCCTTCTCCCGGTCGTAGCCGATGGCGGCCGCGTACTTCCCGGCGATGTATCTGTATCTCTCGATGCGGCACTCGATGGCCCCCACCTGGTAGGCGGTCAGCTTGTCCCGCTCCCGCTCGATGTACTGCTCGCAGATGTCGGCGTAGTCCTCCAGGGCGTCGCAGATCAGGAACAGGTCCCCCTCGCACGTCCTGATGGCGGAAGGATAAAAGCCCTTCCGGCCCCTCCGCAGGAACTCCAGGGCCGTCTCCTGGCTCTCCGGCTCCCGGCCGGTCACCGGCGCACCTCCGGGGGCTTGGCCGGCAATCTCGCCGCCCTGGACAGCGCCAGCATGTGGTCCCTGGTCAGCTTGTCGATGACCTTCCCGATGTGGCCATACCCGGCCATGTCGGCCAGGCGCTCCAGGTTGTAAAGGGTTTGCGGTGTCACCAGCACAGACACGCGCCGCAGGTTCTTCTTTCTGCTCATTCTCCGGCTTCCTCCTTCTTCACTCCGTAGTAGCAGTCCTTGCAGTCCTCGACCTCCCCGGTCTCCATGGGGCAGTAGTCGCCGTCCTGATACATGGCGTATTCCGGCTTCCCGCAGGTATAGTTCATTCTTCCTTCACCTCCCCAGGACCACGGCGTCCCATTGTTCTCTGGAAAGTCCCTCCAGCAGCTTGTTATCCAGCTCTTCCAAAGCCGCTTTTTCATCTTCGGCCTGTTCTGCTGCTTCCCGCAAAATATCGCTTCCGGGGAATTTGGCCGCGCTCTCTATGGCCTCCTTCGCGTCTGCGATCTCATGGAGCAGCGCACGGCGCAAGGCTCTGGCCTCTCTCGGCGTCAATTTCAGTGTTATCTTTTTCATGCCCTTGCGCTTCTCCCGGCTATGCCTTCACGTACCTGTGCGTAACCGTCACCTTCAGGGCACACTCCGTACAGGCGGCCATCAGCTTCGGGTTCTTCTCCATAACGTCCAGCACCCCCGGCCGTTCCCAGCACTCCCGGCCGCATACCGGGCACGTGACCAGGCGCCACGCCGGGCCGCCCTCCGGCACGTTCTTCTTCATCGGCATGGTGATGACTCCGTCTTTCATGTTCTGTTCCTCCTGTTGTTGCCCCGTCCGGCGCCCCGTGGTATCATCAAGGCAGGGAAGGGGGTGATTTTATGAATGAAATTGAAGTTTCCGTCAAAGAGCTTTACAAAATGGCCAAAGCAATGCTTGATGACGGCATGGATACCGTTCTTATTCGCTTTTTAGAGTCTGGCGGAGAAAACGGCCGTCCCTGTATTTCCTTTGAAGCGTCCTCCGAGAATGAGTCTGATTTCGGGGTCGACTATGAGGAGATCGAAGAGATCAGCGATTAACTCATACCGTCCGGCGACTGTTGGTCAGTCGCCGGACCTTTCAATTTTGTAGGACACGCTTTCGATGCCGCGCTTCCGCAGCCTGCGCCGGACTTCCCGCATGACTTCCGCCATCAGGTTGAAGGCCTCGTTCTCGTCCGCCAGCTCCGCGCCCGCTCCGTTGATGGTCACGTTGATATGCAGCTTTCCTTCCGCCGCTGTTCGGATTCCCTTCTTTTGCCTGTTCATGTTCTGTTCCTCCGTTCGTTATCGTTTAAGCAACTTCTTCTTCAAAAAAAACGGCCGGGTCGATGCCCCACTTCTCGCAAATCTTCCGCTGCTCGGAGATGTAGAAGTCAGAGTATCCATTGATTTTCAGCTGTACCGTGGTTTCCGATACTCCAATCAATTCGGCCACCATTTTATACGTCACGCCTGCACCGGCAAGTGCCCGCTTCAGCGTAACATACGGGGCGTGTACTTTCTTTTTCATCGTGGGTTCCTCCTTTCTTCGCCGTTCGGTTATCGTTTACGATAACAAGATAGCACAGTTTTTTATCGCCGTCAATAACTTTATTTACATTTCCCATTGATTTATTTGTGTCTGTTGCTTATAATTCGGTTTGTAGGGGGTGTTGTTTTATGAAGACCAGTAATCCAGATAGCCATTTCGGCCGTACATTTCGTCAGCTCCGTGAAGCCGCTGGCCTCACCGTGGAGGAATTTTGCAAGCAGTATAATTCCCGTTTCGACGGCCGCATGAACAAAAGCACAGTCAGTCGTTACGAAAACAATCTTCAAGAGCCTATGATTTCCACCGTGAAGAAGGTGGCCATTTTCTTCTCCGTTGACCCCTCCGATCTTTTGGGGTATCCAGTCTGTGCTTCCGCCGCGCCGGCGGCTCTGTCGCCCCAGCTCCAGGCCCTGGCCGACGCCCTCGATCAGCTGAACGACGAAGGCCAGGAGAAACTGCTGGACTATGCGGCCGACCTTGTGGCCGGTGGTCGATATATAAAAACTTGTGCGCCTGGACTGGATCAGGCGCAGGCGTGAAGGGAGGACATGATCATGGCAAAGATGCACGCAAGCCCTACATATTCGACCGTTGGGCGCACGAACGCGAAAAAGAAGCGCGCAAGCTCCAAATTTCTTACCATTATGGGCGTTATCTGGTTCTTTCTGTTTTTCCCGGTTGGTATCGTGCTTCTGGTGAAGGCCTCCCGGCGGAAGCGGGAGGAACTGGCCGAAGCTGCGGCCGCCGCGGCGCCGCGCCCCTCCATGACCGACGAAGAGGCCCGGGCGGTCCTGGACAGCGTCTGCCGCTCCCGCGGCGTGCCCACTACCCGCCTGCATGCGCAGGACTATGAGTATCACGGCGTCGATGTCTGCATACTCCGTGGCACAGATCCCGACCTCTCCCGCGTCTCCGAAGGCGATCCCGCCGACCTCGTCCTGGAGCCGGAAAACGACTACGACCCCCAGGCCGTCGCCGTCTATCTCGACGGGGAGCGCGTCGGGTACCTTTACAAGGGGCGCCTGAAGAAGATGGTTTTCGACTTCCTCACCCGTGGCGACAGCGTGGTGGCCGAAGTCTCCGCCGTCGGCGGCGACTGGCTGAAGATCGACCTGTCCCTCTCGAAGTGATGCCATGAAAAAGCGCATGATTCCCATGGCGGTCAGCTCCGCCGACTTCGACCCCTCCATGAACATGATCGACCCCATGGAGGCCTCCGCCTTCGGGGTGATTTATGCCCGGTACAGCTCCCACAGCCAGCGCGACGTGTCCATCGAACAGCAGGTGAAGGACTGCATGGCCTACGCCGCCCGGAATAATATCTATATCGTGGCCTGTTATGCCGACCGGCACATGACCGGCCGCACCGACCGCCGCCCGGAATTCCACCGCATGCTGCGGGACGCAGAGGCCGGCGGCTGGTCCTTCGTCCTTACCTGGAAGAATGACCGCTTCGCCCGGAACAGGTACGACGCCGCCATCTACAAGGCGAAGCTGAAGAAGTGCGGCGTGCGCTGCCTGTTCAGCCAGGAATACATTCCCGCCGGCCCGGAAGGTATCCTTCTGGAGGCCATGCTGGAGGGCGACGCAGAATTCCGCAGCGCCCAGATGGCCGTGGACATCAAGCGGGGCCTGGCCTACAATGCGGAACACTGTATGGTCACCGGCGCGATCCCCTTCGGCTATCGGCGGACGAAGGACTACACCCTGGAGCTGGATCCCGACCGGGCGCCCCTGGTGAAGGAAATATACGACCGCTTCCTGGCCGGCTGGAAGATCATCGACATAGCCAACGACCTAAACAGGCGCGGGATCACCACCGCAAGCGGGAAGCCCTGGGGCCGGAACAGCTTCCACTCCATGCTCTCGAACGAACGGTACACCGGCGTCTACATTTACGGCGACATACGCACCCCCGGCGGCCTGCCGGCCATCATCGACCGGGACACGTGGCTGGCCGTCCAGCGGCGCCTGCACACAAAGAAAAATCCCGTGGGCAGGTCGCGGTCATACGGCGACTATCTGCTCACGGGGAAGCTGTTTTGCGGCCACTGTCAGCGGCCCATGGTGGGCGTGTCCGGGAAGACGCGCCCAGGGAAGCCCCTGTATTATTATTACGTTTGCCAGGGCCGGCGGCTCTCCCACGACTGTCAGAAGCAGAACGTCCGGCGGGACTGGCTGGAGGAAAAGGTCTGTGCCATGGTGGCCGGCCTGGTCATGCAGGACGATGTGGTGGAATGGATGGCCGACTGTGTGGTGGACTACCAGCGCCGTCACAAAGAGGACGGCACCCTTCAGGCCCTGGCCTCGCAGCTGAAGCAGACGCGGGCCGCCATCGGGAACGTGATGGCCGCCATTGAGGCCGGGATCATCACCGCCACCACGAAGGACCGGCTGCTGGAGCTGGAGGCCCAGGAACAGAAGCTGGCCCAGGCCCTGGAGACGGAGAAGGCGCTGCGGCCCACCTACACCCGGGAGCGCGTCATCTTCTGGCTGGAACAGTTCCGCGCCGGGGATCTTACCGACCCGGCCTTCCGGCTCCGGCTCGTGACCACCTTCGTGAACGCCATCTATCTGTATGACGACCACCTGAAGGTGGTTCTGAACTACACCGGCCGGAACAGCTCCGTGGACTTTCCCCTGGTGGAGGACGCCCTGGACTCCGGCGCTGTCGATGGTGGTCCGTATAACGTCGAAACTGGTCCACCACAAGTAGCAAATCCGAACCCTGCACCAATTGGTGCAGGGTTCGGATTTGTGCTTTTTCTTAATAATTTGGGAAAGATCAAGCCCAAAAGTCTATCTCATTTTTCTTTCTGGTGGAAGTTGCTGTGGCTTCGTGTTCTCTCTGCGTGGCTGGGTTTGAGTGTAACGGGAAACCGATTGGGATAGCTTGCCCGAACGACGGACCTTCTGCAAAATGCTATTTGGACCATCCCAAATGGCCGGTTGAAATTCCTTTGACAGCATTATATAATAATTAACATATAGTAAAACTGAAGAAGTTGTTTAGTCTCAATTTTTGAAAGATGATACTGCATTGCAACTTATTTGCGGCGGTATCAAACGGTCTGGGGCGGGGGCACTTTATGGAATACATGACTGTGTACGATGCGGCGCAGAAATGGAACATATCTGAGCGCCTGGTGCAGAAATACTGCGCATCAGGGCGCATTGCGGGCGCAGAGAAGTTTGGGTCATCCTGGAGAATCCCAGTGGGAGCCGAAAAGCCAAAAGACCAACGCAGGGAGCAGTCGGCTCCGGAAACGCAGGGGAAGAGAGGCCAGAGCCTTTCTTATCCGGGGCTTATGCCGCTGATGAACACCGCGTTTGAGCCGGGAAAATGCCTGGAATTCATTGACAGCATGGCGGACGGCCTGGAAAAACAGGTCGCACTTGCGGAGTATTACTATTTCAGCGGACAGCCGGAAAAAGCCATCGAACAAACCCAACTGCTTCTCCGCGAGTCGGATAAGAACATACAGCTTTCCGCCTGTCTGATCTATCTGTATGCCAATCTTTCTGTGGGTGAGATACAGAGGGCCAGATATGCGCTGACAGCAGTGCAGGAAACGCTTGCCTCGGATACGGAAAAGCACCCGGAAAAGCGGGCGGTTCTGTCCTTTATTTCTTCTGCTGCGGCAGTGCTGCTGCACCGTCCTTTGCCCAAAGAACTGCCTCCCACGCAGGAGTTACTTCCCAGGCTCCCAATGGGCATCCGGATGTTTGCGTTATATATCATCGCCCACGGTGTCTATCTGCAAAAGGACTACCAGAGAAGCCTGGGCATTATAGAGGCCACGCTGAGTATGCAGACGGAAGAATATCCGATCCCCAGCATTTATCTGCATTTGGCCGCAGTCATGGACTATATGAGTCTAAAACAGGTGGACAAGGCAAAGCGGCATCTGCTTGCGGCGTGGGAGCTTGCCAAACCGGACGATTTTATCCAGGGCTTTGGCGAACACCACGGCTTGTTGGGCGGGATGCTGGAAGCGGTGATCAAGCCGGAATATCCGGAGGACTTCAAGCGGATCATCGCCATCACCTACCGGTTTTCCGCGGGGTGGCGCAAGATCCATAATCCTGATACCGGGCATGATGTGGCGGACAATCTGACCACAACGGAGTTTGCTGCGTCCATGCTGGCTGCCCGCGGCTGGACGAATCAGGAGATCGCGGACCATATGCACATCTCTTTGAATACGGTAAAGTATCATATTACCAATGCCATGCAGAAGCTCAACGTCAAAAACAGACAGGAATTGAAAAAATATATGCTGTTATGAGAAAAAGGACCCGGCCATTTGGCCGGGTCCTTTTTTGGGTACCTACCCATTTTTCACCCCCAAACGGGTGGTTTCAAAAATATGGATTCATGGTATGATAAAGCCATACGAAACAGAAAAGGAGGGTTTGCGTGTGGAAAAGGCAAAAACGTATCAGGTCGAAGGCGCAACACTCACGATTCCGCTTCAGTATGATCAAAAAACTGGAAAATACATGGAAGTATACCCGGACTTTCTGGAACACCCCATCTATACGCCGGAGGGGCACCCCATCATGCTGACGCTTGAGGATGCCTGCGCCTTCGGCGAAGAGAGGAGCGCGGGCGAGGGACTGATCGACTGCGGCTCCTGCCGCTTTTACAGACCGTTTTCAAACACTTTGCTTGGCGTGTGCGGACATGAGAGGAACAGAAAAGCATAAGAAGGAGGGTGTGATGATGAGGAACACGATGGGAAAAAGAGGACGAGTACGGCCCAAGCGGATTCTGGCGGCGCTGCTGGCGGTTGTGCAGCTGATTCTGTTCCTGCCGACGGTGTCGATCCCTGCCCTGGCGGCGGGAGATGTGGCATATACGCGCCTTAAGCCGGAGGTGGCCATTTATAACGCCCAGACCGGCATCGATGAAAAGCTGTATAACCGGGAAATCAGCGCAGACAGCAAGTTTAACGCGGCCACCAAAAGCAGCCTGTTCAACTTATCCTTTGAAAACAATCTGGTCAATGCGAGCGCGCAGATCAATATGAATGACGTGGACATTGGCCAACTGCGGGAAAAGGGCAGCAACCTGCAGACGTCCCTCTCCGCTTCCTTCCACAATTACAAGCATCAGCACTCCTGGAAGTCCGGGTTTTTGAATCTGAAAAGCAACACGGCCAACGTGGTCACGGCCATCAACATGTCCTACCTGTTCCGCGTCTCGGGCTATTCCAACGACCCTGCCCTGTACATCAACAGCCGGGACATGGCCAAGGACACGGAGCGCCTTTCCACCGGCTACCGCACAGTCACATACCATAATGTCAACTATCCCTATGCGACCGTGGCCGCCAGCCTGCAGGGCACGTACTACGACGGCGGCAATAAAAGCTGCAAGTGCGCAGGCGACGCATCGGTGACCAAGCCGGTCATCACCTATATGGACAACAACGCGCCGTCCATCGTTTCGGTAACCGGCATTGACAACCGGATTTTGAAAGCCGGCGATGAGGTGGAACTGGTCGTCGAATTCGACGAGCCCATCCGTTTTGCCGATGACAGCGTTGCCCATGACGATCTGTATGTGGGCCTTGCCATCGAAGGGCTCAGCTCCGACAACTATCCTCTGCCACATCGGAGTGGAGCGTGAAGCGGTCATTGAAGCGAATGCTCTGTATCCTCATATAGGCGTCAATGTTGGCCAGTTCCTCTTTCAGACTGATCATGGCCCCTTTTTGACTGATGTTGTATCGAAAAATCTCGGCCAGCGCTTTTGTAGTATCGGCAATGGAAGTGGCCCCGCAGCACAGGGCCTGGCCGCGGATGGTTTCCAAGGTGTTGTACAGAAAATGAGGATTGATTTGGCTTTGCAGGGCGTTGATCTCAGCCTCTTTTGTCATAATCTGGGCTGCCGCCTCTCGCTGAAGCAGGACCTGGAGCAGCTCCGTCGGTGTCTTTTGCCGTATAAGGCCGTCGGACTCCTCATATACGAACTGATGCCGATCAGCGGGAACAAGTTGGACAAAATGCCGTATAGCAGAGCACCCAGCAGGGTACCGGCTACGGTACCCTTACTGCCGGTGAGGGCGGCGCCGCCTACCACAACGGCAGCAATGGCATCCAGTTCCATTCCGGTGGCGCCGCCATGGGTGGTGGTGGGCTGGAAGGCTCCGGTGCGGGCCACAGAAAGCAGCCCCGAAATGGTGGCAAACACAGCACACAGTACATAAGCTGAAAGCTTCACCATCCGCACGTTTACGCCGGAATTATAGGCGGCAACCTGGTTGGAGCCGGTCACCCGCAGACGCCGGCCATAGGTGGTGCGGCTCATTGCAAAAATTGAAGCCACGCTGATGAGAAAGAGCACCACCACGGGGACCGGGAAAATCCAGATGTAGCCTGTTCCGATTCGCATAAAAGACTCAGGCACTGTTCCGGATAGACTGGCACCACCGGTGACGCATAGCACGATGCCCTGCATAATCTGCTTGGTCACCAGTGTTACCACGAAGGGCTGTAGTCTGCCGTAGGTAACGAAGAGTCCGTTCACGAGCCCAACTGCCACACCGATGCCCAGTACAGTCAGGATGGTCAGCCATACCGGCACACCGTTGATCAGCATGGTGATGGAGACCATACCGATGATCTGAATGGTGGCACCAATGGAGAGATCGATCCCGCCGATGAGGATCACGAAGTACATTCCAATGGCGGCAATTGCGGTATAGGCGGTCTGCCGCAGCAGGTTCAGCAAGTTGCTGCCGGAGAGAAAAAACGGTGAGAGCATAGGGGATAGGATCAGAATCACAATGATTAGAACTGTGATTGCAATCTCATTTTTATACTCTCTGAGCCAAACGGTTCCTTTTTGTTTGTAATCATCCATCTCTTTTTTCACCACCGATATCCACTCCTGTTTGTTCGTGCAAATTGGCCAAGTTTTCTTTCTCTATCTTACACTTTTAGAGTAAAATAGATAGTCTGACATCGCAACTGTACGTTCTTCATATTTGTCGTCATTTTTTCAGTTAGCTTCTCCAAAGACGCTGATGAAACGTATTTATCAATGAAGAGGGAAAATACCGCAAGAATGTGCTTGTATTGTTAAACCGGTTTTGCTACTATGGCATATGGAAGAAGTATCCCAACAGTGGTGGGATACAAATGTGGAAAGGTGGAATGTTTGAAATGAAGGAACGCAAAAAACTCCTCTCCCTGACTCTGGCTGCCGCATTGACGCTGGGCGTCTCTGCCCCTGCCATGGCCGCGGAAGGAACTGCCCCCGTCTTTACTGACGTGGCTTCTGACGCCTGGTATGCCCCTGCCGTCTCCTATGTCTCTGAAAAGGGAATCATGAACGGCACCGGCGATAACGCCTTTGGCCCCTCTCTCACCGTGACCCGGGGCATGGTCTATCAGACCCTGTACAACATGGCGGGCCGTCCTGCTGTGGCCGAAGCTGCCTCCTTCAACGATGTCTCCGATCAGTGGTACGCCGACGCTGCCGCCTGGGCTGAAGATGAGGGCCTGACCACCGGCGTGGGCCAGGGCGCCTTCGGCGGCGAACGGGCCATGACCCGGCAGGAGCTGGGCAAGGTCTTTGCCGATTACGCCGACGCCCAGGGCGCTCAGGCCGACAATGCCGACCTGAGCACTTATGCGGATGCCGCCTCCGTGGCCGACTGGGCCAAGGACGGTATGGAGCGGGCTGTGGCGCTGGGTATCCTCTCCGGCAGCCAGAACAAACTCAATCCCACCGGGACTGCCCAGCGCTCCGAGCTGGCCCAGATCCTGATGAACTTTGGCAAGCTCACCTTTGAGATCCCCGCTGAGGACTACATCAAGGCCCATGCCGAGGATTTCTTCCTCACCGGCAAGGCGGAGTATACCATCCAGGGCATGATGGTCTCCAAGGATACCACCTTCCACAACGACCTGGAGAATGTGGACTACACCGCCACCGATGACGGGGAGAGCGTGGTCCTCAAGGGCACCGTGGGCGAGCAGTGGGTCACCAAGCTGAGCAAGGTGCTGGAGACCTACACCAAGGCCGACGGCAACGCTCTCAAGGCGGAGGATTTCACCAACTCCAAGGATACCTTTATCGACCTGAAGACCAAGGCTGAGCCCGACACCAACTTTGCCTGCTTTGTTCCCAAGGATGTGCGCCTCACCGTCAACACCGCCTGGGGCGATGTGCTCCATGTGAACGATCCCGTCTCCGAGCACGGTTACGGCGATTACCTGGTCTGCCCCAACAAGGACGGAAAGCCCGACTTCTCCGACGTGTGGGTGGTCAACGGCGCGATCTTCGCCAACACCTATGATGTGAGCCGGGCGCCTGTGGTAGGCAGCGTGGCCGCCATCGAGAAATACGGCAACCTGGACCTGGATATCAAGCCTGAGGTGCTCTATACCGCGGGCCTGGAGCTGGGTGACGTGCTGGACGTGACTGTGAACGGCCAGAGCCTGGAGATCCCCTTCTGCACCGCCTACAGCGATGTAAACACCGGCGAGTGCGTGGTGCGTGACAACAAGGAGAGCGACATCCTTGTGGTTGCCATCAACATGGGCAACTTTGCCGGTACCTACGGCGTGGAGGAGGGTGACATTGTCACCTTCACACTGGCCGAGAAGGCCGGTTACCTGGGTCAGTATCAGGCCCATCAGCTTGAGCGCACCAACGAGCGGGACGACTACGCCTCCGACGAGGTGTTTGCCAACTTCCGCGCCATCACCGTGGGCGACATTGCCGAGGGTGTGCTCTACCGCACCAGCAGCCCCGTAAACCCGGAGCTGGGCCGGGCCGCCTATGCCGACGACCTGATTGAAAAGGCCGGCGTCAAGACTGTGGTCAATCTGGCTGACGATGACGAGGCCATCCAGGGCTATTTTGCCGCCGAGGGCTTTGATTCTCCCTACTACAAGGGTCTCTATGAGGCGGGAAATGTGATCGCCCTCAACATGGGTGTGGATTACAAGGCCGATGACTTCCAGGCCAAGCTCAAGACCGGTCTGGAGTTCATGATCGCCCACGAGGGCCCCTATGCCTTCCACTGCACCGAGGGTAAGGACCGGGCCGGCTTTACCGCCATCCTGCTGGAGGCCCTGATGGGCGCTTCCCAGGAGGAGATCGTGGCCGACTACATGGTGTCCTATGAGAACTACTACCATGTGGAGAAGAACTCCGAGCAGTATAAGCTGATCTCCGAGGTGGCTGTGGGTATGCTCCGTGACCTGGCGGGCCTGGAAAAGGGCGCCGACCTGTCCAAGGTGGACCTGCAGAAGGCCGCTGAGGATTACCTGACCGGCATCGGCCTCACTGCCGACCAGATCTCCGCCCTCAAGACCAACCTGTCCACCCCCATCGAAGGCTAAGATCCCTCCCCCCAAAAGAAAGCAGCCCCCTGCGCCAGTTGGCGCAGGGGGCTGCTTTCTTATTTTGAAAGGGATAGGAAAGAGAGGAATCAGAAGTGCTCCTCCCGATGGGTCGTCTGGTTATAAACGATGGTTTCCTTCGTTCCGTCGGCATATTCCAGGTCGATGGTATCGATCCGGATGGCGTCGCAGGCGGGCACATAGCCCATCAGCTTGTAAACAAGGATGCTTCTTCCGGGAGAAACGGGTCCCACATAGCGCACAGAGGCGGTAGCCTTGTGGGTAATCTCGTCGTAGGCGGGATTGCCGATGGGGTCCAGGAAGGTCACATGGACGGTGTAGTAATTGATGGTCTTGCCGGAGTTGTTTTTCCCGTCAAAGGAGAGGGTGATGCCGTTGACGCTGTTGCGGGTGAAGTAGAAGCCTGTGGGTTTGCCGATGGGGGGAACCTTCTGCACGGTGACCACAGAGGTAGCGGTAAGAGAGCCGCACTTGGCGGTGATAGTGGCGGTGCCGGGAGTGACGCCGGTGACAGTACCATCAGAGGCCACGGTGGCCACGTTGGTGTTGGAGGAGGACCAGGTCACAGGCAGGGTGGTATTGGCGGGGGCCACAGTGGCCTTCAGGGCCTGCTTGGCGCCGGTATTTACCACAAAGTTGGGGGCGCTGAGGGTGAGGGAGGTGGGCTTCACCACTGCCTTCAGGGTGAAGGACTTGCGCAGAGAGGGGTCCACCATGCTGGACAGAATGACGGCGACCTCACCACGGGTGATCTGGTTGAAGGGGGCAAAGGTGCCGGTGGAATCGGTGCCGGAGAGGACGCCGGCCCGGTAGAGCAGGTAGACGGCGTCATGGTAGTTGGCGTCGCTGGGCACATCGGGAATACCGTTTTCCTCCACCGTGTTGATGGCGGTCAGCGCCTCGGGCGGAAGGGCATTGGTCAGGATCATGGCGAAGGAGGCCCGGCTGATGACGGCGGTGTAGTCAGGATAGGCCTGGCAGATGCCGTTTGTCAGGGCGTAATCCACATAGGTCTGATACCAGGGCTCGCTGGCAGTGAAGGTGTATCCATTGCCCTGATAGGTGGCGTGGAGACGGGCGGCGATGGCGACGGTCTCGCCAATGGTCAGCTTGCCGTTCACATTGAAGGTGGTGTCGCTGGAGCCCTGCATCAGGCCGTATTCATAGGCGGCCTGGACGGCAGAGGTGTACCAGGTAGAGGAGGCCACATCGGTGAACTGGCCGGGGGTATAGGTTTTGCTCTTGGTAAAGTTGGACAGCCCGGCGGCTGCCAGTACAGGGGTGAGGCACAAAGAGAGGGAAAGGGACAGGGTAAGCACGAGGGATAGCAAGCGTTTTCTCATCATAGGCACCTCCGTTAAGAATGGTTTTATACAATCCCATTCTAGGCCCATTAAGCGGGGAAAACAATCTGCCAGCTGCATAGTGTATCAGAAGCACTGGACCGGGGTGGAAACAGCGGGTCATCCTCAAAGACGCTGTCAGGATGGACCTTGCCTTTAAAAAGAATCGGTGTTATCCTGAAAGCACAGACAGGAAAAAGCTGTAACAGGGGGGAGCGGGATGTTTCATCTGGAGATCAATCCCTATGTGCGGGATTACGTTTCAAAGGACTATGCAGGCAGCCTGCCGGAGGGGGACATCAAGCTGGATTGCTCCCTGGGGGTCAACGCCGATCTGCTGGGCAACTGCATTTTCCAGCGCCTCCACGCCTTTGAGCAGCGGACGGAGGCCCACGGAGGCAACTTTGCCGAGATCAAATACTATCCCCACGGCGGCACCCTGAAGGAGGCTCTGGCCAACTGGTACCGGGGCAACGGGGTGGGGGAGGGGTGGCTCACTGCCGACCACATCATCCTGGGCAACGGTTCCTACGACATCCTGTGCAATCTGAATCTGCTGTGCCTCACCAGAGGCAAGAAAGTGCTGGGCCACGCCCCACAGTTCACAGCCTATGTGGACCATGTGAATTGCACCGGCTCGGTGTACGAGTGTTGCTATCTGGACCGCTCCGACGGCTACCGCTTCCATGTGGACGACTATCTGGCCAAGATGTCGGCGGAGTATGGATTGTTCATCGTGGAGAATCCCATCAACCCCACCGGCCTGCCGGTCAGTCTGGAGGACATCGCCCGCATCGCCCGGCGGGCGGAGGAGTGGGGAAAGCTGCTGGTGGTGGACGAGGCCTATGCCGAGTACCTGCCCTTTTCCGCCAGCGCCATCAACCTGATCCCCAGCCATCCCAACCTGATTGTGACCCGCAGCTTCTCCAAGGGGTGGGGTATGGCCGGGGTGCGGCTGGGCTACGGGGTCAGCTCCACCCAGAGCGGTCTGCTGCCTCAGCTGGAGAAGCTGGTGCTGCCCTTCAACAGCAACGGCATCGCCCGGGTGCTGGCCCAGACCGCGCTGGAGACCAAGTTCGAGCGGCCGGAGGACCCCTTTGGCATTCAGCCGGTGATTGTGAGCAAGAGGGAACTGCTGGCAGCTATAGAGAGGTACAACAAGCGGTATGGACGCAATCTCCGGGCGGCGGCCACCTGCGAGAGTACCCCCATCCTCATGCTCTATGTGGAGACAGAGGACCCCACCTTCCATTTGCAGCGCCACCTGATAGGGGAGGGGCTGCTCACAGTCAGCTGCGAGAGCTATGTGGGCCTGGATTGCCGGGCGGTGCGGCTGATGCTGCCCGAGCGGGAGCAGATGCCCCTGCTGCTGGAGCTGTTGGAGAAGACTGTCCGGACCCTGCCGGAACGGTGACCAAAGAAAAAACGGACCGGGAACCTGAGTTCCCGGTCCGTTTTGTATGTTTTTTAGGCTTCCTGCTGGAGCAGCCAGACAAAGCCGTAGGGATAGAGCTCCACATGGCCGATCTCGTCATAGTGGCCGCCGTAGATCAGCTCATCAAAGGCGCCGCCCTCGGGGGCACCGGCGGTGACGAAGTCGCCGCTGAAGTTAAACAGTGCCACCAGCTTGCGGCCCTCATACCAGCGGCCCAGACCCAGCACATGGGGATTGCCGGTGTCGAAGGTCCACACATTGGCCCGGGCGTCAAAAGCGGGTTCTGCCCCGCGCAGCTGCTCCAGGCGGCGCAGGCCCTGGAACTGCTTGCCCTGGCGGGTCTCCTGATTGTCACGCATAGCGGCCAGCTCCCACTGGAAGGGGCCGTGCTGGAGGTTGCGGGCGTCATCGGCCCGGGCGGCGTCCTCGTGGTAGCTGTAGTCGTTGAGCTGGCCCACCTCGTCGCCGCAGGTCAGCAGGGGCATACCGCTCTGGGTGAGCAGGAAGGCGTGGAGCAGCAGGTCGCAGGCCACGGCCTGCTCCAGCTTGACGCTGTCCTGCTCATAGTCGGCGGCCTCCACGCCGCACAGGGAGGCGGTGGTGCCGCACACCTTGCCCTCACGGCACAGCTCGCCCCGACTGTTGCTGCCGGGGAACTTGCCGGTGGCCCAGTCATTGAGGTACTGGCGATGGGCATTCTCGTCGGTGCCGCAGTGCTCTTTCAGCCAGTTGTAGTCCAGGGCCCAGTCCAGACCGCTATCCCCGTGGAGCCGGTTGAGGAACAGACCGGCGGAGGACAGGGAACCCTCCACCTCGTGGCGGAGGAGGGACACGTCACCGGTGGCCAGGGTGTTCCACAGCAGGGCGCCGTTGTTCCGGCAGAGCAGATGACACTCGGGCTTGTCCTCGCTGCCAAAGTAGGGGGCCTCGCCGTGGGCGGGAGCCTTGCCCATCAGCAGCACGCCGGGGCACACCAGCTGGCAGATGAGGCGGGCCATCCGCAGCACGCTGTGGGGGAGGCGGGACAGGTCACCCAGGCGGATGGCGTCGGCACCCAGACCGGCCAGGCAGAGCAGCTGCTCGATCCAGGCGTGGAAGGCGGCGGCGTCCTGGGGAGCGTCGGCCTTCAGAGGCAGGGCCAGCAGGATCTCCTGGGCCCGGCAGGCGTCGGCCAGAGCGGCCAGCTCCTCCTGGCTGCCGTTACCGTTGAGGCGCAGGAAGTTGACGCCGCACTCCTTCAGGTAGGGCAGGCGGTCCGCCACCCCGGCCAGGGAACCGGCAAAGCCGGCGGCGTCCACGGCCATGGCCAGCAGATCCCGGCGGCAGTACCAGCCGGCGTCGGCGGTCCGGCGCTGGTCCTGAGCCCGCAGCTCCTCCCGGCGGTTCTCCCAGCTCTGGCGCAGCAGAGTGGTCAGGCGGTCCCAGGCGGCCAGGTCGCCGTGGAACTGATCCCGGTACAGCCGGGCCAGCTCGTCCCCATACTGCTCCATGCGCAGGTCAAAGATGCTGGGCACGGGCTCGGCCGCCACAGGGGCGGCCTGGGGTACGGGAGCGGCAGCAGGCTCTGCGGGAGTCTTGGGAACCAACAGGGCCTCGGGCATCACGATGGCAGGACGACGGCCGGGAACCGCGGGGCGCTTGTAGTACAGGTCCTCTTCCTGGGCACGGGTCATGCGCCAGGTATGACAGGGAACAGTGCCCTTGTGAGTATTGCGTTCGTTCATGAGGAAAATCTCCTTTATGGTACGCACCGGCAGGGCCGGTGCGGATAGATTAGGGCGGATGGGTGAACGGCAGACCGCCCAGGGTCTGCCCAACAGGTAATACTATAGCACGGCTTGGGCCATTCTTCAACCGGAGCGCTCCTTTTTTGTATGTTATTACCACCAAAAACCAGAAGCCGGAAGGAGAAAGGGATTGTATTTTTGTTTCGGTCGTGGTAGTTTGTTGGGAGAGAAGAAAGAACCAACTGGAAAGGGGGACGGCGGATATGCCCGTATTGGAGGAATACCACAATGCGCTCCGCCTGGGACAAAAGGAGATCAAGGCGGCGGCAGCCCGGGGGGAGGAAACCGGCCTGCAGGTGCTGCCCGGCGATCCGGAGGAACTGGCCATGCGGCGGGAGAGCCTGGGCGTGGTGGAGGTGCCCAGCGAGCTCATCGTGGGTACCTGCAACAAGCTGCGGCGCAACAGCTTTTCCCCCGGCTTTTATCCCGCCCTGGAGGCTGACAGCGAGTTTGCAGGCAAGTGGGCGTCCCTCTGTCAGGCCCACCTGAATGAAGGAATCCGGGACCCCATCAAAGCGGTGGAATACCTCAACCGCTTCTATGTGGTGGAAGGCCACAAGCGGGTGAGCGTGCTGAAATACTTTGGGGCCATCACCATTCCGGCGGTGGTCACCCGGCTTTTGCCCCGGCCCTCCGACGACCCGGAGGTGACCGCCTACTACGAGTTCCTCAACTTCTACCAGATGACAGGGCTGAATTTCCTGGTGTTCCGGCGGCCGGGAGAGTACCGGGAGCTGATGGAGGCCATGGGACGGCCCAGCCGGGAAGCGTGGAGCGCGGAGGAGATCCACGATTTCCGCTCCTTTTACTATATGTTCCGGGATGCCTGTCTGCGGGAGAATGCCGATCAGCAGTACATCTCCCTGGCTTTCCTGGTATATGTGAAGCTGTTTGGCTATCAGGCTTCCCAGGGCAAGCTGTCCACCCAGATCGCCCGGGAACTGCCCATGATCCGGCAGGAGGTACGCAACCGGCTGGAAAACGCCGGGGTGACCCTTATGCTGGAGGACACGGTGAAAAAGCCCTTGTTCCCCTTCCATCCTATCGGCGAGCGTTTGTGCGCCGCCTTCATCCACGCCGGCAGCAGCGATACCTCCCGCTGGGTCTATGAGCATGAGTGCGGCCGCTACCTGCTGGAGGATACCATGAATGACCAGCTCTATACCCTCTCCTATGAAAATGCCGTCACTGAGCAGGCGGCGGAGGTGGCCATCAACGATGCGGTGGCCAAGGGGGCGGACTTGATCTTTACTACCGATCCCTCTCTGCTGCTGCCCAGCGTGAAGCAGGCCGTGCGCCATCCGGAGGTGAAGTTCTTCAACTGCTCCCTCAACAACTCCTATCCCTCGGTGCGGACCTACTATCCCCGGATGTATGAGGCCAAGTTTATCAAGGGCGCCATTGCCGGGACCCTGTCCCGCAGCGGATGGATCGGCTATGTGGCCGACTACCCCACCTTCGGCACCATTGCCAGCATCAACGCATTTGCCCAGGGGGCCAGAATGGTCAACGCCAATGCCCGGGTGCTGCTGTCCTGGAACAGCCTGAAGGAGGGTGGGGGCATTGACAGCCTTCGGGCCAAGGGCATCGTGTATATCGACTACCTGGACCGGCTGGCCGCTAACGCCGGGCCCCGGTCGAGAGAGCTGCATAATCTGGCCATGATCCATTGCGACTGGGGGCGGTTTTACCAGAGCTTGGTGCGGCGGGTGCTGGACGGCAGCTGGAAAAAGGAAAGCCGGGGCAGCAGCGCTATCAGCTACTGGTGGGGCCTGAACCAGAAAATCGTGGATGTGCTCTGTTCCCGCCGCCTGCCCGCCGGCACCCGGCGTCTGGCCGGCGTGCTGCGGGACGCCATCCGGGCCGAGCGGCTGGACCCCTTCTACGGGGTGCTGATGAACCAGCAGGGCCATGTGGTGTACGGCGATGACGGCCCGCTGCCCGCCCAGCAGATCCTGTCCATGAACTGGCTGTCCAGCTATGTGGAGGGGTCCATTCCCAAACCGGATGAGCTTACCGATCAGGCCAGGGAGTGGATGAGAGTCCAGGGCTTTGAGGAGGCTGGACTGAAGTGAAGATTTTGGCTGTGGCCGACTACGAGTCCCCCGCCCTCTGGGACTATTTTACGCCGGATAAGCTGGAGGGGGTGGACCTGATCCTCTCCTGCGGGGACCTGAAATCCCATTACCTGTCCTTTTTGGCTACCTTTGCCCACTGCCCGGTGCTCTATGTCCATGGGAACCACGACGGGCACTATGAAAAGGACCCGCCTCTGGGTTGCACCTGTATCGACGGGCAGTACTATGAGTACCAGGGACTGCGTATCGTAGGCCTGGGGGGCTCCATGCGCTATAAGAAGGGCCCCCACCAGTACACCGACAGGGAGATGAATCTGCGGGCCATACGGTTGGCCCCAAAGCTGTATTTTAAAAAGGGGTTTGATATTCTGCTGACCCATGCGCCGGGCAAGGACATGGTGCCCTGCACCGACCTGGCCCATACCGGCTTCCGGGCTTTTAACCGGATGCTGGACAAGTATCAGCCCGCCCTCCATCTCCATGGACACACCCATCTGAATTACGGCCGGAGCATCCAGCGGGAACAGCGCTACGGCAAGACCAGAGTGATCAACGGGTATGAGCGCTATCTGATTGAACTTTAACCGAAAGCAGGCGGCGGAAGGATTACCTTCCGCCGCCTGCTTTTCTTCCAAGATGGAACCTTTTCAGACGGAAAACGTCTGTAAAAAGGAAACGTATACCAAAGAAAGGAGCGGCGGTTTTCGGCGGAGATTTCCTGCGGAAGGGCATACACTGGTGCTGGCGGATGTCCAACCTAAAGTCGACTGGGAAACTTAAGGATTTGTTAAGAATTTGTCATTGCTTTGTCATTGCTTACCTTACCCGGTATGCTAGAATGGCAGTGAACAAGCAAGTACACAAGGAGGAGTTCAATATGACGGATCAACAGACGCCTGTGCTCGAGCGGCCCGCTCCGGGCCAAACGCCGCCGGCTGGGGCGCCTTCCGGCCCCAGAAAGAAAAAGCGCCGCAGTAAGGTCAAGCTGATCGTGGGCCTGCTCATTACCGCGGCGGTGATTGCCGGAATTGTCTTTGCTCTGTGGTACTTTGTGTTCCGGGAGGATCAGACTGGACTGGGTGAAGCCATGACCGACACCGTTCAGCTGGGGTCCATCCAGGTGAAGGTGGAAGGCAGCGGCATGGCCAAGGCCAACAAATCGGCCACTGTTACACCGGGCACCGGTACCATCCTGGAGCTCTATGTGAAGGAGGGTGACCAGGTCACCGAGGGCCAGCCCCTCTACCGCATGGACGACACCGCGGCCCGGGAGGCCGTCAAGGCCGCCCAGGAGACTGTGGACGACTGCCAGAAGCAGCTCCAGGCGGTCTACGAGAAGATCGGGGAGCTGACCATCAAGGCCCCTCATGCCGGCAACCTGCGGGAGGTGGCCAACCTGAAGGCGGGAGATACGGTGAACGAGGGCGACACCATCGCCACCATCGTCAACGACACCAAGCTGCGCATCTCCCTCTATTACAGCTATGCCTATGAGGACAGCATCAAGGTGGGGCAGACCGCCCAGATCACCATCCCCTCCATTATGGGAAGCCGCACCGGTACGGTGGAGAAGATCAACAAGGTCCGCTTTGTCTCCCCGGAAGGGGCCACCCACTTTGAGGTGGTCTTTGTGCTGGACAATCCCGGCACCCTCACCGAGGGGATGGAGGCCTCCGCCTCCCTCACCGCCGCCGACGGCACCCCCATCTACCCCTATCAGAACGGCAAGCTGGAGTTCTATGAGACTACCGTGGTGAAGGCCAAGGCCTCCGGTCCGGTGGAGAGCTTTGGACTGCTCAATTACGCCGACGTGAAGGCGGGCCAGGTACTGGTCCAGCTGGGCGCTAAGGACTCCGACGAAGAGATCAGCGCCAAGGAAGAGGCCCTGAAGGCCGCCCAGGAGAAGCTGAAGGAGGCCAATGATGAGCTGAGCAAGTATAACGGCGTAGCCCCCATCGCCGGTACGGTTCTGTCCTGCAGCCTCATGGAGGGTGAGGAGGTACAGAGCGGCCAGGGCATCAGCATTGCCGATACCTCCCAGATGACGGTGGAGATCAGCGTGGACGAGCGCAATGCCCAGTACGTCAAGGTGGGCATGATGGTGGATCTGGACCAGTATGGCACCCCCTACATGGGCGTGGTGCAGAGCGTCTCCCTCACCGCCTCCGGAGAAAACGGCGTGGCCTCCATCCCGGCGGTGGTTGCGGTGGACAACTTTGACGGCTCCATGATCCCCGGTACTTACGTCAGCTATTCCTTCGTGGCCAGCCAGTCGGACAACTGTCTCACCGTGCCTGTGGCCGCTGTGAAGTACGTCAGCTTCAACAATGTGACGCTGCCCGACAATATGGATGCTCCCCCTGCCAAGAACGGCGGCGAGGATGGTATGGACGGCGAAATGGGCGGTAGTGACCTGCCCGATGACGGCAGCGTGATTGACGGTGAGATCCTGCCCGACGACGGCGGGACCGTTGACGGCGGAAATGTGATTATCGACGACGGCGGCATGATCATAGACGGAGATATGTCTGTCAGCGGCGGCGCGGTGGCAGTGCCGCAGCGGTATTCCGGCAGCGGTGTCTCCGCCCGTAAGCTGGGTGTGGTCGTCATGCCCGGTCCGGGCATCTCCGCGGGCGGCGGCGCCAGTAGCGGTATGGGCGGCGGTTCCTCCGATGAGGAAACCGGCACCATCGTCTTTGTCAAGTCCAAGGAGGCCCCCGCCAACGCCATTCTGGAGCCAGATCCCGCTTGGGAGTGCCCCGAGGGCTTCTGGGCTGTGCCGGTGGAGATCGGCCTGGCCGACACCACCCGTGTGGAAATCAAGCGGGGCCTGAACGAAGGCGACGAGGTGTTTATCGGCTACGCCACCCAGAATGCCGATAGTTGGGGTGGCTGATATGCTGATCGATGTAAAAAACCTCTTCAAGATCTACCATGAAGGGGAGGAGAGCGAGGTCCGGGCCCTGGACGGGGTGAGCCTCACGGTGGACCGGGGGGAGTTCGTGGCCATCATCGGCCAGTCCGGCTCCGGCAAGTCCACCCTGATGAACATCCTGGGCTGTCTGGATATCCCCACCTACGGGGACTACCATCTGGACGGGGTGGACGTGACCGAGCTGACCGATAAGCAGCTGGCCCACATCCGCAACAAGCAGATCGGCTTTATCTTTCAGGGATTCAACCTGATTCCCGCCCTCAACGCCTGGGAGAACGTGGAACTCCCCCTGATCTATCAGGGGGTGCCCGCCTCCAAGCGTTGGGACCGGGTGGAAGCCGCTCTGGAGCGGGTGGGGCTGGCCGACCGGGCGGAGCACAAGCCCACCGAGATGTCGGGCGGTCAGCAGCAGAGGGTGGCCATTGCACGGGCCATTGCCACCCAGCCTCCCATCATCATGGCCGACGAGCCCACCGGCGCCCTGGACTCCCGCACCGGCAAGCACGTGCTGGAGATCCTCCACGGGCTCCATGAGGAGGGCTCCACCATCATCCTCATCACCCACGACAACGGCATCGCCTCCACCGCCCAGCGGGTGGTGCGGATTTCCGACGGACACATCATCTACGATGGAGACAGAGAGGGGGCCTTCCAGTGAATCTGACGCAGGCGTTCAAGATTGCCGTCAAGTCCATTGCGGCCAAGAAGGCCCGCTCCGTCCTTACCATGCTGGGCGTCATCATCGGTCTGGCCGCCGTCATTATCCTGGTGTCCTATGCCCAGGGCCAGAACCAGCAGATGCGGGCGTTCTATGAGAGCCTGGGTACCAACATCATCAACATCAATGCCAGCAGCTGGAACAGCGAGAAGGTATCCGATGAGCTGTACGACTACTGTATGGAGCTGGACGAGTATGTACTGGGCGTCACCCCGGTGGTGCAGATGTACAATCAGACCGTCATCAAGTACGGCGCCAAGACCCTGGACAACTACAATACCCCCTGGGAGGAATCTCCCCAAGTGGTGATGGGCAACCAGCAGTTCTCCCTGTGCAACAACTTTACATTGGCCAAGGGCAGAGACATTGCCTACCTGGATGTGAAGAACTACAACCAGGTGTGCGTGCTGGGCTCCAAGATGGCGGACGCCCTCTTCAACTACATGAATCCGGTGGGCCAGACCATCACCATCAACAACATCCCCTTTGAGGTCATTGGAGTCTATCAGGAAAAAGACCCCAACAACATGACCGGTATGGACCGCTACATCGTGCTGCCCTACTCCATGAACCGGGTGCTCAACGGCCAGACCAGCATGGATACCTTTGTGGCCAAAGCCAAGGACTCCGAGTCCACCACCCGGGCCATCACGCTGCTCAAGGGCTTCCTTCAGGGCCTCATCGACCCCAACAGCGGTTATTACAGCGTCACCACCCCCAACCAGATGCAGGAGGAGGGTAAGGAGCAGGATCAGATGCAGCAGCGCTTCCTGGGCGGTATCGCCGCCATTTCTCTGGCGGTAGGCGGTATCGGTATCATGAACATCATGCTGGTCACCGTCACCGAGCGTACCCGGGAGATCGGCATCCGCAAGGCCATAGGTGCTGAGCGCAAGAGCATCATTGCCCAGTTCCTCATTGAGGCCTGTATGATCTGCGGCATCGGCGGCATCTTTGGCATCATCGTGGGTTATATCGGCACATTGATCGTGGGGAAAATATCCTTCCATACCATATTGATACCCAACGCCGGGATAACGGTGGGCGCCTTCTTTATCTCCGTTGCCCTGGGCGTGGCCTTTGGCCTCTATCCTGCCATCAAGGCCTCCGGCCTCCAGCCGGTGGAGGCTCTGCGGGCAGACTAAAGGAGTGAGATCATGAAAAAGAGAACTTGGCTTTCCGCCCTGCTGGCGGTGGCGCTGCTGGTGAGTATGCTGGTGGTGCCTTCCGCCTCCGCAGCCGGCAATACAGCGTTCACAGATATTACAGACCCCGACCAGGCCAACGCCGCTGAGATGCTGCGTCTGCTGGGCGTGGTGAACGGTACCGGCGGCGGTGCCTTCCGGCCCCAGGGCACCCTGACCCGGGGTGAATTCTGCAAGATGACGGTGGAGATCATGGGCCGGGGCGATGAGGAGCCTGCCCAGCGCAGCCGCACCATCTTTACCGACGTCAGTTCTACCCACTGGGCCAGAGGCTATATCAACCTGGCCGCCTCCATCACGGTGGGCGGCTCCGCCGGCGGCGATGGAGAGAGCTCCACGGCGGGTACCCGCCTCATCATGGGCGTGGGAGACGGTTCCTTCCAGCCTGACCGGGTCATTACCTGCGGTGAGGCGGTCACCATCCTCATGCGGGTGCTGGGGTACGGCGACGGCGACGTAGCCGGCGGCCTCAACTGGTACGACGGCTATATGGGGCTGGCCGGCTCCGCCGGACTGCTGGATAAACTGAACCTGACCGGAGCATCCACCATCTCCCGTGGCCAAGCTGCCATCCTGTTCTACAACCTGCTCTTTGCCAAGACCAAGGGCAGCGACAGCCTCTACCTCACCGGCCTGGGCTGCAAGGTGGAGGACGGCGGCATCCTGCTGGATGTGAATGCCACCCTGGCTGGCTCCAACACTGCGGTCAAGACCACCACCGGCACCTACAAGACCGACCGGGCGGGGCTGGACGAGAATCTGGAAGGAATGCAGGGCGACGTGGTTCTGGACAAGAACGACAAGCTGCTGGCCTTCCAGCCCAAGGAGAACATCACCAGCCGGGCGGCAAATGTGGCTGAGTGGGCCTACAACGAAGCGCGCCTCACCGGCGGCGAGACCCTGGAGCTGCCGCCTCAGACCACCGTCTATCAGGACGGCGAGAAGAAGGTGTATGAGGAGCTGTGGCAGGATCTGAAGCCGGGCACCCCCGTTACCTTCTACTACACGGCGGAGGGCAAGGTGGACTATCTGTTCCTGCGCTCCGCCTCTGCCTCCGACACCGCTATGGTGGCTCGGAGCGTACCCTCCGGAAATCCCTTTACTGCCCTGACCAAGGGGGAGGGCAATTACCAGATCTACAAGAACGGGATGCCCGCCACCGTCAATGACATCCGCCAGTATGACGTGGCCACCTATGACAGCGGCGCTAAGGTCATGAACATCTCGGACCTGCGGCTCACCGGTATGTATGAGAATGTCTACCCCAACACCGATACTCCGGCCAAGATCTGGGTCATGGGTGTGGAGCTGCCGGTGTTGCCCTGTGCGGTAGAGGATCTGCGCAACTTCAAGATTGGCGATACTCTGACTCTGTTGCTCACCAGTGACGGAAAGGTGGCTGGTGCAGTTACCACTGCTGCGGCCAAGGGCAATGCGGTGGGCTATGTGGAGAGTATCACCGAGGATGGTAAGGCTACCGTGCAGCTGCTGGATAACGTGCTGGGCGAGGTGAAGGGAAAAACCTCCTACCGGAAGGACAGCGCCACCAAAATGATGGGAGAGCTGGTTACCGTCTCCTCTTATAAGCTGGGCCAACTCACTTTGACCCGGCTCACCGGCGGCTCCTCCAGTGGGATTACCGGCAAGCTGGATGTGGCTGCCCGTACTCTGGGCGGCGTGGCCCTGGCCGACAACGTGGCGGTATACGAGAAGGTGGGCAGCAGTAAGCTCCAGCCTGTCAAGTACAGCCAGATCACCGCCGTCAGCGTGCCTTCCTCCAAGATCCTGTATGCCAGCAAGGATTATGCCGGCCGGTACAATGTGCTGGTACTGAACGATGTGACCGGCGATCTGTACACCTATGGCTTCATGAGCAAGGGTACCATGACTACCCCCTCCAGCATGGGAGAGATTGTGAACTCTACCGTAATTGTGACCACCTCGGACAAGAATGGAGAGACCAAGCTGGAACTGGTGGGCGGAGTGGAAGTGCCCCGCAACGCGGTAGGCGGTATGGTCGCCTCTCTGAATACCCTTCAGGATAAAAACAAAATTGCCGGTTATGTGTTCCTGAAGGAGCTGGATGGCGTACGCCGCAGCGCCTTTGACATGAAGGCCAAGACGGTGACTACCACCGACATGGTGCTGCCCATTTCGGACAGTGTGGTGTGCTACAACAAGACAACCAAGCAGTGGTTTACGGCGGAGGACCCCATGGATGCCCTCAATCAGGCCCGGGCCTTCTCCGACAACATCACCATCTACTACGACCGCACGCCGGAGGAGGGCGGCAAGGTCCGTATGGTAGTGGTACAGTAAACATGAAAAAGCCGCCCCCGCGTGAAGCGGGGGCGGCTTTTTGCATTTCAAATCAGCCCTTCAGGCTCTCGGCCCAGGCAGCATACTTGGCTACCTTCTCATCGGCCTCCGCCTTGGTGGCGCCGTTGGCCAGGATATACACCTTGACCTTGGGCTCGGTGCCGGAGGGACGGACGATGAGGCTGGTGCCGTCGGCCATCTCGTAGCGCAGCACGTTGGAGCCGGAGAGCTCCATGGTGGTCTTGCTGCCGTCGGCCACGGTGACCACGGAGCCGTCCTTGTAGTCCTTCTGCTGGGTCACCGCCACGCCGGCGATCTCCACCGGGGGGTGCTCCCGCAGACCGGCCATCAGGTCGGCCATCTTCTTCAGACCGTCCAGACCGGGCATCACCAGGTTCAGGGTCTTTTCGCCGTAGAAGCCGTACTTCTCATAGCACTTCTGGAGGGCGTCGTACAAGGTCATGCCCTGACCGGCGTACCAGGCGGCCATCTCGGTGAGGGCCAGAGCGGCGGTGACGGCGTCCTTGTCCCGGACGTAGTCGCCCAGCATATAGCCGTAGCTCTCCTCGTAGGCGAAGATCACCTTGCCCTCGCCGGCGTTCTCCAGCTTGTCCTTCTTCTCGGCCAGGAACTTGAAGCCGGTAAAGGTGTCATAGCAGGCCAGACCGTTGGTCTCGGCCACCTTGCGGGCCATCTCGGTGGTGACGATGGTCTTGAGGGCCACCGGCTTGTCCGGCATCTTGCCGGTGCGCTGCTTGGCGCCGATCAGGTAGTCCAGCAGGAGCACGCCGGTCTGGTTGCCGGAGATGGTGATGTACTCGCCCTGGTCGTTGCGGACCATGATGCCCACGCGGTCGGCGTCGGGGTCGGAGCCCAGGATGAAATCGGCCCCTTCCTTCTTGGCCAGATCCACAGCCAGGTAGAAGCCCTCGGGATTCTCCGGGTTGGGGGAGACCACGGTGGGGAAGTTGCCGTCAATGACCATTTGCTCAGGGACACAGATGACGTGCTTCATGCCCAGACGCTTCAGAGCCTCGGGGATCAGCTTGTAGCCGGTGCCGTGGAAGGGGGTATACACCATCTTGAAGGTGTCGGCCACCTTCTCCACAGCGGCCTTGTCATTGACCTGACCCATCACGTTGGCCAGGAACTTCTCGTCGGTCTCCTCGCCCATCAGGGTGATGAGGCCGGCCTTCATAGCCTCGTCATAGTCCATACGCTGGATGGAGTCAAACAGATCCAGCTCCTCCATCTTGGCGGCAATGGCGGAGGCGTGGTGGGGGGGCAGCTGAGCGCCGTCCTGCCAGTAGACCTTGTAGCCGTTGTACTCCTTGGGGTTGTGGCTGGCGGTCACGTTGACGCCGGCGATGCAGTGGTACTCCCGGACGGCAAAGGACACCTCGGGGGTGGGACGCATGGCGTCGAACAGACGGACCTTGATGCCGTTGCCCGCCATGACACAGGCGGTCTCACGGGCGAAAGTCTCGGAGTTGTTGCGGCAGTCGTAGCACACGGCTACGCCCCGCTCCACCGCCTCGGGGCCCTCAGCCTTGATGACCTCGGCGAAAGCCTGGGTGGCGTGGCGGATGACGTGGATATTCATCTGATGCAGGCCCACGCACATAGTGCCGCGCAGACCGGCGGTACCAAACTCCAGAGGAGCAAAAAAGCGGCTTTCGATCTCCTTCTCGTCGCCGGAGATGGAACGCAGTTCCTCCTTCTCCGCCTCGCTGAGAGCGGGACTGTTCAGCCACTTTTCATATACATCACGATAAGCCATGGGAATTACCTCCAATACCTCAATTTCAGCAAAAGCACATCTCTGCGCTTGTGATTATAGCACAAACTGACCGGTATATCTACCCTGTTTTTTGGGAGTTTACGCCGTAAGCTGCAAAAAATTTCCTGCTCTTTACTTGTGGTACCCGGAGCCCTCCACGATCTTGAAGCAGCGGTAGATCTGCTCCAGCAGCATGACCCGGGCCAGGTGGTGGGGGAAGGTCATGGGGGACATGGACAGCCGCAGATCGGCCTTTTCTTTCAGGGAGGGGTGCATCCCGTAGGAGGAGCCGATGAGGAAGGTCAGGGTGTTTTTGCCCTGGCCCGTCCACCCCTCCAGACGGGCGGCCAGTTTCTCGCTGGAGAGAAGCTGGCCCTCCACGCACAGGGCTACCAGTGCCCCGCCCTTGGGCAGCTTGGTGGTCACCGCCGCCGCTTCCTTTTCCAGGGCGGCGTCGATCTGGGCCCGGGAGGGGTTCTGGGGCAGCCGCTCCTCGGGCAGTTCGGTGAGCTGGAGCTTGCAGTAGCCCCCCAGCCGCTTGACGTATTCCGCCGCCCCGTCTATGTAGAACTTTTCCTTTAGCTTGCCCACGCAGATGATATGGATGGAACTTCCTTTCATACGGTGTACCTCCGTCCCGGCTCACTGCGGGGAGCCACATCCAGCAGTACGTCCTGGCCGGGCACCGCCCCCATGCGGGTGAGGGAAGCTCCCACCACCTGCCGGGCCCGCTCCGGGGTGTTGTTCTCGTGGGACAGGTGGGCCAGCACTACGGCGGAGGTGCCTGCCGATACAGCGGAGCACACCAGGGCAGCCCCAGCCTCGTTGGACAGGTGGCCCCGGTCGCCCAGGATGCGGTCCTTGAGGAAGTAGGGGTAGGGGCCGGAGCGCAGCCACTCCACATCGTGGTTGGCCTCGGCCACCAGCAGATTGGCGCCCCGGATGCCCGCCTCCACCGCCGCTGTTACATGGCCCAGGTCGGTGACCACCGCCGCCTTCCGCCCGCCGGCGGAGAGGGCGTAGCCGGTGCTCTCGGCGGCGTCGTGGGGGGTGGGGAAGGTCTCAATGTCGATGGAGCCGATGGAGAAGCACTCCCCCGGCGTGAAGGAGTGGAGGACCTCCTCTAGAAAGGCGATGCGGTAGCACAGCTGCCGCCCGGTGCCCCGGCTGGCGTATACCGGTACTTTCCGCTGTTTGGTCAGGGTGGTGAGACCGGAGATATGGTCGGTGTGCTCATGGGTGATGAGTACGGCGGACAGGCTGGCGGGGTCGACGCCCAGCCCCTTCAGGGCGGTGGTGATCCGGCGGCAGGAGATGCCGGCGTCCACCAGGATATGGGTGGCGCCGTCACTGACCAGCAGGCTGTTGCCGCTGGAGCTGCTGGCCAGGGTACACAGTTGAAGCACAAAATCGCTCCTTTCCAGAAAAAACAGGCGGGGGAGTTCCCCCGCCTGCATAAGATTTATGTTGATTATCCAACCTGGGCCTGTTTGTCCTCGTCGGGGGTGACCACCACACGGATGTCGGCGCCCACGCCGGACAGCTTGCGGACGATGTCCTCATAGCCACGCTCGATGTGGTGGATGTGGCCGATCTCTGTGGTGCCCTGGGCGGCCAGTCCGGCAATAACCATGGCCGCGCCTGCCCGCAGGTCACAGGCCTGGATGCGGGCGCCGGTAAACTTCTCCACGCCCTCAATGACGGCAATCTTGCCGTCCACCTGGATCTGAGCTCCCATGCGGCGGAACTCGTCCACATAACGGAACCGGTTGTCCCACACGCCCTCGGTGATGACGCTGGTGCCCTCAGCCAGACAGAGGACAGCGGCGATCTGGGGCTGCATATCGGTGGGGAAGCCGGGGTAAGGCAGGGTCTTGACGTTGGTACGGGTCAGCTTGCCGGTGCGGCGCACCAGCACGGCGTCGTCCCGCTCCTCCACGTCCACGCCCATCTCCAGCAGCTTGGCGGTGATGCACTCCAGGTGCTTGGGGATCACGTTCTTGATGAGCACTTCGCCGCCGGTGGCAGCCACGGCGGTCATATAGGTGCCCGCCTCGATCTGATCGGGAATGATGGAGTAGGTGCCGCCGGTCAGCCGCTCCACGCCCCGGATCTTGATGACGTCGGTGCCGGCGCCCATGATCTCGGCGCCCATGGAGTTGAGGAAGTTGGCCAGGTCCACAATGTGGGGCTCCTTGGCGGCATTTTCAATGATGGTCATGCCGTCGGCCAGCACGGCGGCCAGCATGATATTCATGGTGGCGCCCACGGAGACGATGTCCAGATAGATCTGGGTGCCCATCATCCGGCCATTGGAAGCCTTGGCATGGATGTAGCCGCCCCGGACGTCCACGTTGGCCCCCATGGCCACAAAACCCTTGATGTGCTGGTCGATGGGCCGGCCGCCGAAATCACAGCCGCCGGGCGGGGGTACCTCCGCGGAGCCAAAGCGGCCCAGCAGAGCGCCGATCAGGTAGTAGGAGGCCCGGATCTTGCGGGCCAGCTCCTCAGGTACCCGGGCATTGCGGATGTGGGAGCAGTCCACGTCCACGGTGGTACGGTTGACCGTACGCACGTCGGCGCCCAGTTCCTGCAAAATGTTGAGCAGCAGCGTTACATCGCTGATCTGAGGCAGATTTTCAATGCGGCATACCCCGTCCACCAACAGGGCGGCGGGGATGATGGCAACAGCGGCGTTTTTTGCGCCGCTGATGTCGATCTCACCAAAAAGCGGTTTCCCGCCGTGAATCACATACTTTGTCAAAATGCAACCCTCTATTCCTTCCGCCGGGGAACACACCCACGCCGGCGGCATCCAAGGCCGGATCAGACCGGCACCATAAAGCATCTGCAAACGCCTGCCTGCGGCAGAGCGCTCCAATACGTATACATTATAACATAACCTGCCATAAAATCAAAGACATTTCTTTAATGCCTCTGTGACAGGGATGTTTTGATCATAATTTACCCTGCTATGCGGGAAATATACCAATGAGTCAGACAAAACGGACGCAGAATCCGGAAAAAAGATCCGTACTGCCCGGCGCATTGGGTCCGGAATATTATACCCTATGGGACTGCTTCTGTCTTTCTGAAAAATGCACAAAAAAAGCCACGGGAAGCTATGAATTTCGCAGCCTCCCGTGGAAGAATATGGATGACATTCTTTATTTGCTCTGTTTATCCCGTACCAGGATGTGGGTCACGTTGGGCTGGCTGGTGGGACGCACATCCACCTCAAAGCGGGAGAGGGATTTGACCAGCTTGGACAGCTTGGAAAAACCGAAGTTCCGGGGGTCAAAGTCGGGCTGCTTTTTCACCAGCAGATTGCCCAGCTCGCCCAGAGCGGCATAGCCGTCCTCATCGGCAATGGTGTCCACCGACTCGGCAATGAGCTTGACCACCGCCTGGGGGACCTTGTGCTCCGCTTCCTGAGGCTGTGCGGGAGCCTCCTTCTTTTTCTGGGGCTTCTGGGCCTTGGGTTTTTCTTCCTCCGCCCTGGCCTGTTCCGCTGCCGCCCGGATGACCTCAATGTAAACAAATTTATCGCAGGCCACAATAAAGGGATTGGGGGTTTTCCGCTCTCCCATACCGTAGACCTTTTTGCCAGCCTCCCGCAGCCGGACAGCCAGACGGGTGAAATCGCTGTCGCTGCTCACCAGCACGAAGCCGTCCACCTGGCCGGTGTAGAGGATGTCCATGGCATCGATGATCATAGCCGAGTCGGTGGCATTCTTGCCGGTGGTATAGCTGTACTGCTGGATGGGGGTGATGGCGTTCTCCAGCAGAGGGCCCTTCCAGGAGGCCAGGTTGGGGGTGGTCCAGTCTCCGTAGATCCGCTTGATGGTGGGAGTGCCGTATACTGCCACCTCCGCCATAATGTCCCCAAGGGCCGAGCGGGGGGCGTTGTCCGCGTCAATGAGCACCGCCAAACGCAGGTCGGTCTGTTCTGACATAGTTGTCCTCCTTGCTGTGAATCTTACACGGTCCACTCCGGCTGCCCCCTATGGCGCTGGAAACCGGGTGGAGGAAAGAACAAGATTATCATACACCATATGCCTCCGTTGGAAAAGGTGCAGAATCAAGAATATTAGATAGAAATATTATACAGATTAGAGTATGTAAGGAAGGAAAATGATTGAAATTGAAGGAAAAAGAAAAAATTTGAGCAATTTTTCGCGCAATCCTCTTGACTTTTTCAGAGACGGAACTATAATGTAGTCGCTTCAGGCGGAAGCGGTGTGTTGTGTGACATCGCTCCGCCTGCAATGCTTTCCCCTTGCGGCAGGGGGCGCGCGGCTCTGCCCGGAGGCAATTTGAGGAGGGTTCTTATGGTTACGTTCTTTGTTTGCCTGATTTTGCTGATTGTAGGCTTTTTTACCTACAGCAAGCTGGTGGAGAAGATTTTCCGAATTGATGACCGCCCCACCCCCGCTGTGGCCCACCCCGACGGTGTGGACTACGTCCCTATGAAAACCTGGCGTATTTTCCTGGTCCAGCTGCTGAATATTGCCGGCCTGGGTCCCATCTACGGCGCTCTGTCCGGCGCCTGCTGGGGTCCCTCGGTATATCTGTGGATCGTCTTTGGTACCATCCTGGGCGGCGGTGTGCATGACTTCCTGTCCGGCATGATGAGTGAGCGCAACGACGGCAAGTCCATTTCCGAAGTGGTTGGCCTGTACATGGGCAAGGTCATCACCTTTATCATGCGCGTGTTCTCCGTGGTGCTGCTGGTCATGGTGGGCGTCAACTTCTCCGTGGGCCCTGCCGGCCTGCTGGCTCAGCTGACCCCTGACTACCTGTCCACCATGTTTTGGCTGGTGGTCATCATGGTGTACTACCTGCTTGCCACCTTCCTGCCCATTGACAAGATTATCGGCAAGCTCTATCCCGTATTCGGTATCTGCCTGATCGTCATGGCTCTGGGCATCGGCGGCGGTATCCTGGTCCAGATGGGCGGGGATATGCCGGAGCTGTCCATTGCCAGCCTGACCACCGCTCATCCCGGCGGACTGCCCAAGTGGGCTATGATGTTTGTGACTGTGGCCTGCGGCGCCATCTCCGGCTTCCATGCCACCCAGTCCCCCATGATGGCCCGCTGCATCACCAGCGAGAAGCAGGGCCGCACCATCTTCTACGGCGCCATGGTGGCCGAGGGCATCATCGCCCTGATCTGGGCTGCCGCCGGCGTTACCTATTACACCAATCACGGCTCTCTGCTGGACGGCATGACTGGCCTGACCAACGCCATCGCTGCTGGTGGCTCCGGCGGTGTGGTCTTTGAGATCTCCACCGGCCTGCTGGGCACCGTGGGCGGCATCCTGGCCATGATCGGCGTGATCGCCTGCCCCATCACCTCCGGCGACACCGCTTATCGTGCTGCTCGTCTGACCATCGCCGACTGGTTCCACATCGACCAGTCCAAGGTGGGTCCCCGTGCCGCCCTGTCCGTCCCGCTGCTGGGTGTGGGCGCCGTTATCGCCCTGGCGCTGCCCTGGGACGTGCTGTGGCGCTACTTCTCCTGGGCCAACCAGACCCTGGCTATGATCGTGCTGTGGACCGGCGCTGTGTTCCTGCACAGATACGGTTATCCGCCCAAGGCCTGCTTCATTGCGGCTCTGCCCGCCACCTTTATGTCCGCGGTGTCTGTGACCTACTTCATCCAGGCCCCCGAGTGCCTGAACCTGTCTACCGCCATCGCGTACCCGGTGGGTATCGTGGTAGCCGTGGTGTTCCTGGGCATCTTCATCTGGCGTACTCTGATTGTGGGTAAGGACGACGTGAGCACCGTTGCCGCCCATTGAGTTCTTCCTGTATAATAAAGATCCGGAGGGATTTTCCTCCGGATCTTTTTTTGCATTCTTTGCAGCAAAACAACACCTGAAAACGTATATAGGGTGAAAGGGGGAGAGAGAATGGACCCCAACCGGTTGGAAACGCTGATTCATACCCATGAGAATACCCTGTACCGGGCTGCCTTGGCCATTCTTGGGGATGCCCATGAGGCGGAGGACGCGGTGCAGGACGCCTTCCTGCGCTGCCTGGAGAAGGGGCCGGAGTTTGAAAGCCCCGCCCACGAGAAGGCCTGGCTGCTGCGGGTCACCGTCAACGGCTGCAAAAGCCGCCTGCGGTCACCCTGGCGGCGGCGCACCGCTCCGCTGCTGGACACCTACCCCGCGGCCGGACCGGAGGAGCAGAGCCTGATGGAGGCCATCGGGGCCCTGCCTGCCAGGGACCGGGCGGTGCTCCACCTCTATTATTATGAGGGATATCAGACCGCAGAAATCGCCGAAATGACCGGCTGGCGGGAGGGTACCGTTCGCTCCCGGCTCACCCGGGCCAGGGCAAAGCTGGGGGACCTGCTGAAAGGAGAAATGCAATGAACCGATATCGTAATTATATGGATCGCATCTCCGCTCCGGAATCCCTGGCGGACCGGGTGTTGGAGGGAAAGCGGCCCCGTCGGGCCCGTCCCGCTTTGGCGGCGGGCGTTCTGGCGGCCTGCTGTCTGGTGGCGGCGGCAGGCGGCTGGCAGCTGTGGCAGGGGAGAAGTCTGGCCGGGCCGGACCCCACGGCGGGGGTGGCGGCCACGCCTGCCGTGACACAGACCATCCCGGAGCGGGGCTATGCCCTGGTGGTGGAGGATGCCTTCGGAGGACAGCCCCACAGCTTCCCCAATGTACCCGGGTATGATTACCATTACCCCGACTGTACCGGCTCGGACGTCGTGATAGGCGACTACGCCTATCCGGAGGGGTGGTTCATGGAGCTGTTGTCCGCCCAGGAGATCATCAACGTGCTGGGGGGCACCGACCAGGTACCCTGGACATTGGACTGGACCGGCTTCGGCCTGGATGGTACGGTGATCTACGATGGGGAGGGCCAGCCCTGGCGGATTGACATCAGCGGCCAGCGGGGGGAGGACACCCTGCGCCTGGAGCTGTGGCCCGGCCGGGAACCCTTCCGTGACCTGGTCTATGACGATGCCAGCGTGGAGACTGTGGACGGAATGAAGGTGACCACCTATTCCCTCTATTATGACCGGGATGGGGACGACACCAAGGAATACACCTACCATGCCGATTATTTTGACGGCGCCATAGGGGTGAACTTTACCTGTACCAGCAAAGACGAGGGGATCGCCGCCTGGCTGACCAATCTGGTGGTGGGTCACAAGGGATTTACCGCCGACGGCCTGACTACCCCCGCCGGCGGGCAGCATATGGACCTGGGTACCGCCCGACTCTACGGCAGCGGGGAGCTGACCCTGGGCGAGGCCTATCAGCAGGAGCTGGCCGCTTATCTGCCGGACTGGAAGGCCCTGCCCGACGGCTTTACCTTTGAAAGCGCCCACTGGCATTTCGACGAGGTGGAGGACAGTTTGAGCATCCTGTGGTGCCGGGGATATGACACTGTGAGCGTGAAGGCAGCCCTGCTGCTGGACTCCAACATCGGTGAGCAGCTGGACACGGACGTGCTGCCGGACGAGATCACGCCCCAGGCAATGGAGCAGCGGTTCGGCCGCTATGTGGACGACGACCTGGGCGATACCCCGGGCTGGCGATACGAATCCTTCACTGTTCACTATTTCCGCAACGGGGAACCCACGGTGGCTGTCACCTATAGTATCAAGGGCCTGGACCCGGAGCAGGCCGCCGCCTTTGTGAACAGCTGCCAGGGAGAATGGAGCCTGGATTAAGATCTGGAGAAAAGAAGCGCCTGCCGCTGCCGCGGCAGGCGCTGTTCTGTTTACGGAAGCACGATGGTGTCCTCCTCCGTGATCCCGGACAGGATCTCCACATAGTCGCTGCCCCAGAGACCGGTCTCCACGGTGACGGTCTCGGTCTTGCCTTTGCGCAGCACCTGGACGGTGTCGCCGTCCACCGCCTTGACGGGCACACGGAGGCAATTCTCCTTCCCCTCGGTGAGAATGGACACCGACACGTTCATGCCGTCCCGCAGGCCGTCGGTGTTGTCCAGGGCGATCTCCACGGTGTAGTCGGTGACGCCGCCGGAGGTGACGCCGGTGTCCTCCACCCGCCGCACCGAGCCGGTGTAGGTGCGCTGCTCCCCGGTGTCGGTGGTGAAGGTGATGGATACGCTCTGGCCGGTACCCACCCGGTCGATGTACTGCTCGTCAATACTGGCGTGGACGCACAGGGCTTCAGGCTGGGCCAGCACCGCCATGGGGCTGCCGGCGGAGGCCAGATCCCCTTCCTTGAAAGTGCGGGAGAGGATGACCCCGTCCGCCGGAGCGGTGATGGTGTAGTCCTCCCGCTGGTCCATGAGCTGGGAGAGGGAGGTCTGGGCGGAGCGGACCTGGAGAGAGGCGTTGGTCACCGCGTTGGTGAGACTGTCGTTTTTCAGGGTGAGAATGGTCTGGCCGGCGGTGACGCTCTCCCCCTCCTGGATGGACAGGGTAAGCACCTGGCCGGACTGGGCAGAGTAGATGGCCTGCTCGGTGGCGTAGGCGATGGTTCCCGCCTCCATGCACTGTACGCCATTGACCGACGCCATGGCGGAGGCGCCGCTGGCCAGGGTGCCGGGATTGCGGAAGGAGAACTCCACGTTGACGCCGGTGCGGCTGCCGCTGAGGGCCACCGGCGTGTCATACACCCGCACCACCGTGCCGGTGAGGGTGTCCGCCATGCCGGGGAAGGAGATCACCGCGGCGCTGCCCGGGGTAAGGGCGGCGGCATCCTCCAGAGAGAAGGGGACGGTGAGCTTCAGATTGAGGCTGTCCACCACCTGGGCCACCGGTGTGCCGGCGGAGATCATATCGCCCACATGGACGTTCACCGCCGTCACCGAGCCGGAGGCGTGGGAGACCACCGTCAGGTCGGCGCAGGCGGCCTGGGCCTGGCTGAGGGATGCCTGGGCGCTGTCCACCGACAGCTGGGCCTGGACGATCTGATCCTCCAGGGCATCGGAGTCAATGGTGTACAGGGTCTGACCTGCCGTTACGGTGTCCCCCTCCTGGAAGGTACACTCCGTCACGGTACCGCTGACAGTGGGGACGATGGTATAGTTGTCGGCATAGGTCACAGTGCCGGTATCCTCCACCCGGTACTCCACCGGGCCGGTATCAGGCTGGACGGTGCGATACTCGTCCTGGCCGGAGCCGGAGCAGCCGCTTAGCAGAAGCAGGCCCAGCACAGACAGAAGAGCCGTGCCCCGCCGCCAATACACAACTTTCATAAGAAACACCCCCGTGTGCTATTCCACGCTTTTCAGTGCGCCCAGCATATCGATCTCCCGCATTTTTCGCCCGATGATCACATTGACGCCCAGGGCGAAGATCATGGTGACCGCGCATGACAGGCCGATGGCCATGGGGGTGATGATCACCTCCAGAGGCATGGCGGTGATGGAGAGGATCAGGAACCGATCCAGGGCAATGCCCAGAGGAATGCCGCACAGGATACCGGCCCCGGCGAAAATCAGGTTTTCGCTCAGCTGCAATTTCTTGATCTCTTTTTCGTAGAAGCCCAGAACCATCAGAGTGGCCAGGCTGCGGATCTGTTCATAGAAGCTCATGATGCCTAAGTTATAGATGACGATGCAGGCCAGCCCGCCGCCAAACAGAATGAGGATGTACACCACCATGGAGGTGTTGGTCATCTTCTCCACCGCGGCAGCAGTCACTGCCTCCCGGCTCTGCCAGCCGTCCACAAAGTCGTACCGGTCCAGTTCTGTTTCCAGTGCGGCGGCATCCTGGGTGGTGAGATAGGCGGTGGTGGGCGTATAGGACTTGCCCAGCTCCCGCCACAGACTGCGGCTGATATAGGCGCCGCTGACGCACCGGTTGATCTCTGCGACCCTTAACCTGTAGTAATGGTTGTCGCCGGTAAAACGAAGGGTAATGATATCGCCCTCCTCCACCCCCAGATCGTCAGCCAGCAGCTTTTCCAGCACAACCCCGTCCTCCGGCAGGGTGAGGGACCCGGTGGCATAGGGATCATACAGGTGAAGGGAGACGGTATCCTCGGTCACCGTCAAAGTGGAGGTGGTCCGCTGATCGTCGGTATACATCCAACAGGCGGTGGTCATCTCCAGTTCTGCCCCGGTGACGCCGGGGGCGTTGGTCAACCGGCTGTACTGGGCCTCGGTGACTGAGCTGTTCAGACTGGCCATTACGTCATACTTGTTTTGATTTTTGGCCAGGGCATCGGAGTAGGCATCCATGGAGTCCTTGATGGCAAAGGCCATGAACACCAGGGCCATGCAGAAGGCGATACCCACCACACAGGTGAGCATCCGCACCTTGTTGCGGAAGGTGTTGCGGATGATGTACTTGCTGTTAAAGCCCAGCCGCCGCCACAGAGGACCCACCCGTTCCAACAGAACGGTCTTGGCGTTTTTGGGGGGCTTGGGGCGCATACACTGGGCGGGACTTTCCTTTAACAGGGAGCGGGCCACCAGCCAGGCGCTGCCCAGGCAGCACAGGGCGGTAAGACCTGCCGCCTGGCCCCAGGCGGAGAAATCGTGGACAATGGTGTAGGGGGGCAGGTCGCAGCCGGTGGCAATGGTCCACACGATAAGCTGGGAGATGTATTTGCCCAGCAACGCGCCAATGGGAAAGCCCACGATGACCACCAATAGGGCGTGGAGCAGGTAGTAGATCATGATCGTGCGGTCATCATAGCCCAGCGCCTTGAAGGTACCAATGTCCATACGGGCATTTTCAATGAGTCGGTTCATGGTGCTCACCATCATCAGCACCGCGCACAGGAAAAACAGGGTGGGGAAGAAGGTGAGGATGGGTACCAGGTTGTCTTTGCCTTCCATCAGGGAGTAGGCGGGCTGGTTGTCCTTCAGCGCCAGGATGTTGACCACTTTGTTGCCCAGCGCATCATCGATGGCTTCCCGGATGGCAGAGGCGGGAATGTCATCGGCGGTGGTGATACAGATCTGGGTATATTGATTGGCTCCCATCACCCCGCTGAGGACCTCCTCGTCCACATAGGCGAAGGCGAAACGGGACAAGTCGGGGGAGGGATTGGTGGCGTTGATGTTGTAGAGGCATTCCGGGTCCTTGCCCACACCGCAGATCTGGAGCCGCAGGTGGATTCCAAGGCCGGTGAGGGTGATCTCGTACCAGTCACCCACCTCCAGACCGTGGGCGGCTGCGTACTGGTCGCTGAGGAAGATTTCCCGGCTGTTTTGGGGCAGGGAGCCTTCCACAATATAAGGAGTATTGATGGAAAAATTGGCCACACCGTAGAGGGTGAGGGTCAGATCGCTGTCATAGCGGTCCTCGGCATCCAGCACCACCCGGGGCTGCACACCGGTAATGCCCGCAATGGACGACAGATCCCGGCAGTCCCCCTGATCCAGGCCGGCACCGGAGATCCAGTAATCGGCCACATTTTGGGTGTCGTAGTAGTCGCCCATCAGCCGGTCTACATTGTAAATGATGCCGCTGAGGCCGGTATACACCACCACGGCGATCATGGTGATGATGCTCACCGAGATCAGCCGGGAGGCGGTGCGCCGCAGGTCGCGGAAAAAGTTTTTCCAGATCATGCTACCACTCCAGTTCCTGTACGGGCACCGGGTTGGGATTCTCTTCAAAGGATTCGATCTTGCCGCTCTTCATGCGGATCAGTACGTCGGCGGTAGGAGCCAGAGCGCCGTTGTGGGTGACCACTACCACCGTCTTTTTGCTCTGCTTGCACAGGTCGTACAGCAGGGCCAGGATGGATTTGCCTGTCACATAATCCAGGGCACCGGTGGGCTCGTCGCACAGCAGCACATCGGGATTTTTGGCCAGGGCACGGGCGATGGCGCCCCGCTGCTGCTCGCCGCCGGAGCACTGGGCGGGGAAATTCCGCCGCCGCTCGTCCAGACCCACCATACGCAGTACCTCCCGAGTGTCCAGAGGGTTGGGGCAGATCTGGCTGGCCAGTTCCACATTTTCCTCCACGGTCAGGTTAGGCATCAGGTTGTAGAACTGGAACACAAAGCCGATGCTCTCCCGGCGGTACTGGGTGAGCTGCTTCTTGTTGAACCCGGAGATCTCTTTCTCGTTGACAAAGACCTTGCCGCCGGTGGGGGAGTCCATGCCGCCCAAAATGTTGAGGACCGTGGATTTACCGGCGCCGCTAGCCCCCAGAATAATGGTGTATTTGCCCTCGGGGATGGTAAAGCTGATGTCGTCCACCGCTTTGATCACCGTTTTGCCCATGATATATTCCCGGGACACGTGCTCCAGCCGAACGCCTGCCATAGGGACGACACCTCCCTGAAATTGGTTAAAAAATACGGATATCGGTGGAATTAGAGAAATTATTTGTGCTATTATGCTATATTATAACACGGCATATTTGCTTTCTCAATCCCTGGGGGAAAGGCTGAATAAAAAATCATCTGCGGTTTCCGAAGTAACCGCAGATGATTTGGTATTATGCAAATTGATAGATGCCGTCGGCGATGGGCGCAAAGCCGGCCTGGAAGAAGGCGGCGCAGGCTTTGGCCATATAGGCCGGGTCCTGACTGCCGGCGGTCTCCACGGCAGAGTGCATGGCCAGCTGGGCCATGCCGATGTCCACCATGGGGATGCTGACGGCCTGGCTGAGCAGATTGCCCAGGGTGGAGCCGCCGGGCTCGTCGGCCCGGTTGGCAAAGATCTGCACCGGCACTCCGGCCTGCTGGCAGACGGCTTTGAACAGACCGGCGGTGAGGCCGGTGGTGGTGTATTTCTGGTTGGCGGACAGCTTGATGACCACGCCGCCGTTGGGGTAGACCTTGTTGGCGGGATCGGCCTTCTCGGTGAAGTTGGGGTGGACGGCGTGGCCATTGTCGGCGCTGAGGAGCATACTGCCGGTCAGAGCCTGCCGCACCTGCTGGTCGTCCAGCTTCAGGACATGGGCAATGCGGGAGAGCACATCGGGCAGGAAGGAGCTGAGGGCTCCCTGCCGGGTGCCGCTGCCCACCTCCTCGTTGTCAAAAAGACAGTAGACCTGACCCAGCTTGTCCTGAGGGGCGGCGGTGAGCAGGCCCTCCAGGGTGGCGTAGGCGCAGCCCAGATCGTCAATGCGGGGGGCCTGGAACAGCTCCCCGGCGGGGCCCAGCACCACTGGCTGCTGCCGGGGGCAGAGGGTGAGATCGTTAGAGAGAATGTCCTCGGGATTCACGTTCAGCTCCTGGGCCACCAGATGGGTGAGGGAGGGGCTGCCCGCCAGGCCGTACAGGGGCTGCATATCCTTCTGGGCGTTGTAGTCATGGCCCCGGTTCACATCCCGCTGCTGATGGATGGCCAGGCTGGGGATGGTGAGCAGGTCCCGGTCCAGGTAGACCAGACGGCTCTCCACGCCCTGGGCGGTTTTGACAATGGCCCGGCCTGCCACAGTGAGGGGCCGGTCCAGCCAGGAGGCGCAGTTCATGCCGCCGTAGCCCTCAGCAGACAGGCGGAGGTAGCGCTTGTCCCCCTCCAGCACGTCGCCCTTAATATAAAAGGTGGGGGAGTCGCTGTGGGCGGCAGTCATCCGCCAGCCGGTGAGAGCGGTTTTAGGCAGCCGGAAGGCGATGAGGCTGCTCTGGTTGCGGGTGGTGTAATAGCCTTTGCCCCACTCCAGGGTCCAGGACGCGCACTCCTCCAGGCGAGTGAAGCCGGCCTCCTCCAGCAGGGCGGCGGCGCTGCCCACGGCGTGGTAGGGGCTGGGGCTGCGGGAAATAAAATTCATCAGTTGATGCAGGGTATCCATATTTGGTAACCTCCTGGGTGAAAGATCCAAAGATATGATAAAAAGCCGCGAACGTGGCAACGTCCGCGGCAGCGTGGTGCGGGCATGGGGACTCGAACCCCAACGCCGTGAAGCACGAGAACCTAAATCTCGCATGTCTACCAATTCCATCATGCCCGCCTGTTGTGTCCACTAGTTTAGCATCCGTGAGGGAAAATGTCAATTCCGACAGGGGGTTGCGGCAGGGACAGGAAGGCATTATAATGAAATGGCATATGCAGCCCAAAGGAGGAACCATACCATGGAAATTGCACCCCGGATTGCTGCCATACAGGATATTTCGGGCTTTGGCCGCTGCTCATTGACGGTGGTGCTGCCGGTGCTGTCCGCTATGGGCAGCCAGTGCTGCCCCCTGCTTACCGCCAGCCTCTCTGCCCATACCGCCTTCCCGCCCAGCGATAAAGCCACCTTTCTGGACCTGACCGGCCAGATGGAGGGGACCACAGCCCATTGGGCCGAGCTGGGCGTGACCTTTGACGCCATCTACAGCGGTTTCCTGGGTTCAGCGGACCAGATCCGGATCATTGAGAGATTCTATCAGCAGTTCCGGGGAGAACACACCCGGGTGCTGGTGGACCCGGTGATGGGAGACCACGGCAAGCCCTACCGCACCTGTACCCCAGACCTGTGCGCTAAAATGCGTCAGCTGGCTGACCAGGCCGACTGCATCACCCCCAACTGGACCGAGGCCGCCCTGCTGCTGGACGAGGACTACGCCAACCGTCCCACGGAGGAGACGGGCATCCGGAACTGGTTGGAGCGGCTGAGTCTAGACGGCAAACGTTCGGTGGTGCTCACCGGTGTGAGCCTGACGGAGGGACAGATTGGTGCGGGCTATTTTGACCGCATCACCGGCACCACCGGCTTTGCCATGGCCCACCAGGAGCCCGCCCATTTCCCCGGCACCGGTGACCTCTTTGCCAGCGTGCTGCTGGGGGCGCTGATGCGGGGAGACGAGCTGCCCGGATCGGTGCGGCAGGCGGTGGACTTTGTCCAGCGCTGCGTGGCTTGCACCCTGGAGGTGGGTACCCCGCCTCTGGAGGGGGTTCAGTTTGAGCCCCTGCTGAAGGAACTGGTGTAAACGCCGCCTAATATCAGAGAGATAAACATAAAAAAGGGACGCTGCTGATGCAGCGTCCCTTTTTTGGATTCAAGTAACTTACTTGTGGTCCACGGAATACATATGAGCAATGAGGTCCAGGACCTTGTTGGAGTAACCCCACTCGTTGTCGTACCAGGAGACCACCTTCACGAAGGTGTCGGTCAGAGCGATACCGGCGCCGGCATCGAAGATGGAGGTGCGGGGATCACCCAGGAAGTCGGAGGAGACAACGGCGTCCTCGGTGTAGCCCAGAATGCCCTTCAGCTCACCCTCGGAAGCGGCCTTCATGGCGGCGCAGATCTCGTCGTACTTGGCGGGCTTGGCCAGGTTGACAGTCAGGTCAACAACGGACACGTCCAGGGTGGGAACACGCATGGACATACCGGTCAGCTTGCCGTTCAGCTCGGGGATAACCTTGCCCACGGCCTTGGCGGCGCCGGTGGAGGAGGGGATGATGTTGCCGGCAGCAGCGCGGCCACCACGCCAGTCCTTCTTGGAGGGGCCGTCGACGGTCTTCTGGGTAGCGGTGGTGGAGTGAACGGTGGTCATCAGACCATCGGTGATGCCCCAGTTGTCATGCAGCACCTTGGCGATGGGAGCCAGGCAGTTGGTGGTGCAGGAGGCGTTGGACACGAACTTCATGTCGGAAGTGTAGGTGTTGTGGTTGACGCCCATCACGAACATGGGGGTGGAGTCCTTGGAAGGAGCGGACATAACGACCTTCTTGGCACCGGCGTCAATGTGAGCCTGGGCCTTCTCCTGGGTCAGGAACACGCCGGTGGACTCCACGACGTACTCAGCGCCCACCTCGCCCCAGGGAATGTCCTTGGGGTCCATGCAGGCAAAGAACTTCACGGTCTTGCCGTTGACAATGATGGCGTCATCGGTGTACTCGATGGTGCCGTCGAACTGACCGTGCATGGTATCGTAACGGAGCATATAAGCCATGTAGTCGGGGGTCATGAAGGGATCGTTGATACCCACGAACTCGATGTCAGAGCGGTTGATGCCGGCGCGGAACACCAGACGGCCGATACGGCCAAAACCGTTAATACCCACTTTAATGCTCATAGTGAATCTCTCCTTTGTTCTAAATAGCCTCTTAATACATCTTTCTTTGGCGCGACTACATTATAGACTAATCTGCCGGGAATGAAAAGAGGAAAAATGCAAAACTTACTGGGGAAACTGTATAAATTTATATGGCGGTTATCGGTAAACGTGGCGGTTTCGATGTAATACGACCGTATTCCTTGAGATTCGACAAAATATTTGCTATACTGACTTTGACTTTACCGTGTTTTGGGAGCTGAGAGGAGGAGGGAGGCCCATGGAGCCTGTTTCCGAGGATCTGGGGCTGCTGCTGGTGGAGCAGTTCCGGGAGCAGATGAACAATCTGGCGGCGGCGGTGCAGCTGCTGACGCCGGTGGTACAGGAGAAGGGAGGGCGCCAATGTGAGCCCTACCTGGCCATCCTCCACCAGAGTATGTACCGCATGATGCGGATGCTGGGCAATCTGGAATATCTCCAGCTGCCGGAGGACGAATTGACAGTGACCCGGACCAGTCTGGACCTTGCCGGGCTGTGCCGCGGCCTTGGAGAGCAGGTGGCTTCCCTGGCGGGACAGGCGGGCCTGGAGTTCTCTTATGAGGAGGAGCGGGGCAGTCTCATCACCACCGGGGACGGCCCCCAGCTGCGGCGGATGCTGCTGGGCCTCATTTCCAATGCCTTTCGGGCGGCCGGAAAAGGGGGGCATACCGGACTGCGCCTGGCGGTGCGCCAGGACCGGGCGGTGCTTACCGTGTGGGACGACGGCCCCGGATTGCTGCCGCCGGAGGAGGAGAAAGAGCAGGAGCTGCTCCACCGGCCCGACGGCCTGGGCCTTGGCCTGCGGGTGGCCCGGCGGATCGCCGCCCTCCACGGCGGGGCTATCGTATTTGAGCAGCGGGAGGACCGGGGGTCCCGGGCGGTGGTCTCTCTGCCCATCCGGCCGCCGGAGGGGGGCGCGGTGCTGCGTACCCCGCGGACAGACTGGGATCGGTCGGGTGGTTTCTCCGATCTGATGGTGGAGCTGTCCGCCGTATTGCCCTACGAGGCTTTTTTACCCGCTGACCTGGAGTAAGATACAAATGAAAAAAGAGCGCGGCGCTTGGCGCAGCGCTCTTTTTCTATTCCCAGGAAAGCGGTATGGAACTTGACGTTACCGGCCTTCCGTGGGATAATAATAAGAATCTTGTTTTTTGGTTTGGAGTGAGCGTATATGACGGATTTTCTGGTCCGGCATTTTGTACGAGATTATCAGCAGGTACAGGACCCGGCGGTGCGGGAGCGCTACGGTGTACTGTCCGGCGGAGTGGGTATTTTCCTCAACCTGCTGCTGTCGCTGGGCAAGTTTTTTGCCGGCGTGGTCACCGGCTCCATCGCTGTCACTGCCGACGCCTTCAACAACCTGTCCGACGCAGGTTCCTCAGTGGTGACCCTGGTGGGCTTCAAGCTGGCGGGGCAGAAGGCTGATGACGGCCACCCCTTTGGCCACGGCCGCATTGAGTATCTGGCGGGACTGCTGGTGTCCCTGCTGATATTAATGGTAGGTGTGGAGCTGGGCAAGACCTCCATTGAGAAGATCATCCAGCCGGAGGAAGTGGCCTTTTCCATCCTGTCGGTGGGTATTCTGGTCTGCTCTATCCTGATCAAGCTGTGGATGAGTCTTTTCAACCGGAAGCTGGGCAAGCGTATCCACTCGGCGGCCATGCAGGCCACCGCCACCGACTCCCTGTCTGATGTGGTGGCCACCTCCGCCGTGCTGGCAGGCACCCTCATCGGTCACTTTGCTCATGTGAGCATTGACGGCTGGATCGGCGTGGTGGTGGCAGTCTTTATCCTGCGGGCCGGCTGGGGCGCCGCCAAGGATACCCTGAATCCCCTGCTGGGCACCGCCCCCGACCCGGAGCTGGTGAAGGCCATCCAGCAGCTGGTTCTGTCCCACGAGCAGGTGGTGGGGATGCACGATCTGGTGATCCATGACTACGGACCGGGCCGTCGGATGTGCTCCTTCCACGCCGAGGTGCCGGAGGGAGACGACATCATGGAGGCCCACGATGCCATCGATCACATCGAGCGGGAGATCCAGGAGAAATTCGGCATTGAGACCACCGCCCACATGGACCCCATTGCTACCGGAGACAGTGAGGTAGCCCGTCTGCGGGAGCAGGTGAGCGAGCTGGTCCGGGAGATCGACCCAGATATGAGCATCCACGACTTCCGCCTGACCCGTGGTCCCCGACACTCCAATCTGATCTTTGATGTGGTGGTCCCCCACCGCTGCCGTCTCAGCGATGAGGAGATTCGCAGACGCATTACCGAGGCGGCAGAGCAGGTGGTGCCCGGCTGCTATGTGGTGCTCCAACTGGATCGGTCCTATGTGGGGGCAAGATAAGGCGATTTACAAATTGTTCACCCCCACTGTGGGGAAACGTGTATAATAATGTCTGATGAATAAACCGAAAATCGGTTTATTCCCGCGGCTGTAGCCGCGTAATTCCATAAAACGGCTCAAGGGAGCCGATTTTATGAAATTCAGCCATTGTTATAATGCGTATTTCCATTGGTGCGTTGAGACGCACCAATGGAAGGTGCAAGGTTTTTTGGATAACTTTGTCCAAAAACCTTGCACCTGAACAAAACTATTTGGCCCTGAAAGATTTGGCTTTCAAGCCTTCCGGCTCTGTTCATTACGCATTATAATAAGGTTAAGTGTGACACAGACGCCCAGGTATAAACGCACATACCGGAAGAATACCATTTGATTAGTCTGAAAAGGACGGTGTACTATGGCCAAGAAAGTCCTCATCGTGGAAGACGACTCCAACATTGCTGAACTGCTCCATCTCTATCTGGAGAAGGAGGGGTTCGAAACAGCGGTAGCCGGCGACGGCGGCAAGGGTGTGGAACTGTTCCGCTCCTTCCGGCCTGACCTGGTTCTGCTGGACATTATGCTGCCCGTTATGGACGGCTGGTCGGTGCTGAAAAAGATCCGGGAGAATGACAAGACCCCCGTGATCATGCTCACCGCCAAGGGCGAGACCCAGGACAAGGTGGCGGGCCTGGAGGGGGGCGCCGACGATTACATTGTCAAGCCCTTTGAGATGAAGGAAGTGCTGGCCCGCATCCACGCGGTGATGCGCCGGTTCGGCGGTGACGAAAACGGAGGGGGAGAGAAGAAACTCTCCTTTGACAAGCTGGTCATCAACCTGGATTCCTATGAGCTGCTGGTGGACGGCAAGCGGGTGGACACGCCCCCCAAGGAGCTGGAGCTTTTGTACCATCTGGCTGCCTCCCCCAACCGGGTGTTTACCCGCAACCAGCTGCTGGATGAGGTGTGGGGCTTCGATTACTTCGGAGACTCCCGCACCGTGGACGTACACATCAAGCGCCTGCGGGAGAAGCTGGAGGGCGTCAGCAGCCAGTGGAGCCTCAAGACCGTGTGGGGCGTAGGATATAAATTCGAGGTTGTGACGGCCTCATGAGAAGCCTGTATAAGCGGCAGTTTATCCTGACAGCCGGTATGATCCTGGTGTCCTTTGCTCTGTTGGGTGTGGCGTTCTTTACCCTGTCCTATCAGTACACCATCCGTCAGACCAAAGAATCCATGGAGCGCAACGCCGACTATGTGGCCAACTTCACGTCCAAGTCCCGGGCTCTGGGGCTGGGTGTGGAGGATGACGTCTACATTACCATGATCGCCACCATCGCCCAGATCTCCGACGCCGTGGTACTCATCACGGAGGCGGATGGCGAGATGGTGGTATCCACCGACGGCGTAACGGTTCAGGGCTACAACACCCTGGGCGGGCGCTATCTGCCCCGCACCATAGTGGAGCAGGTGACCCAGTCTGGGGGATATACCGGCATGAGCACCCTGGGCGGGTTCTTCTCTGAAAAGCGCTATGTGGCCGGTACGCCCATTGTGGTGGAGACACTGGACCGCAGCAGCGGCCAGGTGGTCAAGACCATGGTGGGTGTGGCCTATGTGGCGGCGGAGGCCTCCAGCCTCACCGAACTGTGGCGGGCGTTTACCACCATCTTCTTCTTTACCGCGGTGGTGGTGCTGTGCATTGCCTTCCTGACCAGCTCTGTGACCTCTCTCAAGCAGACCAAACCGTTGAAGGAGATCGCCGAGATCGCCAGAAAGTTTGGCCACGGCGAGTATGAGCTGCGGGTCAAGGGCTATGAGGACCGGCGGGACGAGGTGGGAGAGCTGGCCGAGGCCTTTAATGCCATGGCCGACTCCATCTCCAAGAGTGAGGAGCGGCGGTCCGAGTTTGTGGCCAACATCTCCCATGAGTTAAAGACCCCCATGACTACCATCGCCGGCTTTTCCGACGGCATTCTGGATGGCACCATCCCGCCGGAGCGGGAGCGGGCTGCCCTCCAGACCATCTCCTCCGAGACCCGGCGCCTGTCCCGGCTGGTGCGGCGAATGCTGGACCTGTCCCGGCTCCAGTCGGCGGAAAATGTCACTGCCCAGGAGCAGTTTGACGTCTCCGAGATCATGCTGCGGGTGCTGGTGAGCCTGGAGACCAAGATCAATGCCCGGCATCTGGATGTGGACACCCAGCTGCCCGACGGGGCGGTGATGGTGTGGGGCGATCCGGACGCCATCACTCAGGTGTGCTATAACCTGCTGGATAACGCCATCAAGTTCTCCAATGAAGGGAGCACCATGGGCATCTCCATCACCACCAAAGGCGGAAAGGCCCATGTGGCGGTACGCAACACCGGGCAGACCATCCCGCCGGATGAGCTGGCCATGATTTTCGACCGGTTCCACAAGAGCGATAAATCCCGCAGTGTGGACCGGGAAGGCGTGGGCCTGGGCCTGTATATCGTCAAGACCATTCTGAACAACCACAAGGAAAATATTACAGTGACCAGCCAGGACGGTGTGACCGAGTTCAACTTTACGTTGACCCTGGCATAAGGACAGGAGGGAGCCATGCACGGCTACTATTACGACCAGAACCGGGTCTATCCGCCGGAGGACCAGGGCCGCCGGCGGCGTCCGGGCCGGAGAGGGCCGGGGAAGGCTGTGGTGCTCTTCTGCTGCGCCCTGGCTCTGCTGCTGGTCGCGGCGGTAGTGCTGCGCTGGGTGGGTGATTCCCTGTCCCCCCGGGAGGATTTATTCCACTCTGGTGATAAATCCCCCGAAAACACCCCCTATGACTGGGGCGATACCTGGGATTGGGAGGACGAGGAGGCCGGAGAGACCACCGTGGAGCGGGCCCCCTTGGGGGACGATGTGACCCTGACGTTGACGCCCCAGCCTCAGACGCAGGCCCATACGCTCCAGACCATCTACCAGGAAAACATCCAGTCCATCGTGTCCATCTGGGGCGACGCGGGGACGTCCTACTCCTTCGGCACCGGTGTGGTGCTGTCTGCCGACGGCTACATTATTACCAATACCCACGTCATCGAGGGCTGCAGTTCCGTGGAAGTGGTTCTCCAGGACGACAGCAGCTATGAGGCTCTGCTGGTGGGGATGGATGTGCCCACCGATCTGGCCGTGCTCAAGATCGACGCGCAGAACCTGCATCCTGCTGTGTTCGGCAATTCCGACGAGCTGCAGGTGGGGGATACGGTGGTTGCCATCGGCAATCCCCTGGGCCAGGAGCTGCGGGGCACCATGACCGACGGCATCATCTCCGCCATCAACCGGGATGTGGATGTGGACGGGTACAGTATGGTGCTCATCCAGACCACCGCCGCCCTCAACTCGGGCAATTCGGGAGGCGCCCTCATCAATGAATACGGCCAGGTGGTGGGGATCACCAATATGAAGATGTCCGCCTATGACGATACGGTGGAGGGTCTGGGCTTTGCCATCCCCACTACTACCGTCAAGACGGTGGTGGACGATCTCATCCGCCAGGGCTACGTCAGCGGGGAGCCTTCCATCGGTATCACCTGCTACACAGTTACCGAAGAGATGGCGGAGGAATATGACCTGCCGCTGGGGGTCTATGTGAAAAGTGTACAGCAGAACTCCGACGCCAAAAAGCAGGGTGTTTTTCCCGGCGACGTGATCGTGGAGGCCAATGGACAGAGCATCACCACCATTGAGGAGCTGCTGGCATTGAAGGAAGGCATGGAAGCGGGCGATGTGATCCACTTCCGCCTGTGGCGCAGCGGCGGATACCTGGAGCGGGATGTGACCCTGATGGAACAGTATGTTCCCTGAACAAAGACAGAAAAAACGGGCGTCTCCGTTAGGAGACGCCCAATATTACACAGAAGAATGGATTGAATGGTGACGTGGATCGCACTTGTCCTTCCTGTGAGCTGTGAATACAATATACTATAAATTACCAAAAATGTCAAACAAAAGATTTGACGAAAGGGGTCGGAAAGAAGATGATGATTGTCAACGGGGTGGTCCACCCCATGGATGGGCCGGTGATCCAGCGGGGTTATGTGGCCTTTGAGGATGGAAAGATCACGGCGGTGGGACCCATGGAGGAGCTGACCGCCGTCGCAGAGGGGGCGATGGATGCCCGGGGAGGGCACATCCTGCCCGGCTTTATTGACGTCCACTGCCACCTGGGCCTGTTTGGAGACTCCCTGGGGTTTGAAGCGGACGACGGCAACGAGTCCACCGACCCCTGCACCCCCCAACTGCGGGCCATCGACGGGGTGAATCCTCTGGACCGGTGCTTTCAGGAGGCCAGGGAGGGGGGCGTCACCACGGTGCTCACCGGCCCCGGTTCCGCCAATCCCATCGCCGGACAGTTCCTGGCCCTGAAAACCGACGGCCGTTGGGTGGATGAGATGGTGGTGAAAGCCCCGGCGGCTATGAAATTTGCTCTGGGGGAGAACCCGAAGTCGGTATACAACGACCGGAAGGAGACCCCGGTGACCCGCATGGCCACAGCCGCCCTGATTCGGGAGGAGCTGTCCAAGGCCATGGAATATCAGGACAAGCAGGACAAGGCCTCGGAGGACCCGGATACCGATATGCCTGACTATGACGCCAAGCTGGAGGCTCTGCTGCCGGTGCTGAAGGGGGAGGTGCCCGCCCACTTCCACGCCCACCGTGCGGATGATATCGCCACGGCGGTACGGCTCAGCCGGGAGTTCGGCCTGAAGTACGTCATTGTCCACGGTACCGAGGGCTACAAGATCTCCGACCTGCTGGCCGCTGAGGGGGCTGCGGTGATTACCGGCCCCTGCCTCACCGACCGCTCCAAGCCGGAGCTGGTGGGCCAGACCCTGGCCAACCCGGCCCTGCTGGCCAAAGCTGGGGTACGGGTGGCCATCTGTACCGACCACCCGGAGACCCCCATCCAGTACCTGCCCCTGTGCGCCGCCATGGCGGTGCGAGGTGGCATGGCGGAGGAGGAGGCTCTGGCGGCCATCACCCGCAACCCGGCTGAGATCGCCGGCATCGGCCATCGGGTGGGTACCCTGACCCCCGGCAAGGACGCTGATATCGTGGTCACCCAGGGCCATCCCTTTGACTGGAATGGTAAGGTCCAGGCCGTGTTCCTGGAGGGAAAACAGGTCAAATAAGCAGCAAAAAGGCGCGCCGCAGGGCGCGCCTTTTTTGCGGTAATGGTCAGGGCTCCAGCTTGTCCACCCGGCGCTGGTGGCGGCCGCCCTCAAACTCAGTATTGAGGAAGGCATCCAAAATCTTGTCGGCCATGTTGTTGCCAATAAGACCGCCGCCCATAGCCAGCATATTGGCGTTGTTGTGCCGGCGGGTCATCTCGGCGGACAGAGGCTCGCTGCACAGGGCGCAGCGAATGCCCTTCACCTTGTTGGCGGCGATGGAGATGCCGATACCGGTGGTGCAGATGACGATGCCCCGGTCACATTCGCCGGAGGCCACCGCCTCAGCCGCCGCCCGGCCGAAGTCGGGATAGTCGCAGCTGTCGGATGTGTAGCAGCCGTAATCCTTGTAGGCCAGCTGGTGCTGGTCCAGATAGTCCATGACGTGGCGCTTGAGGGCCAGTCCTCCGTGGTCAGAACCCAGTGCGATCATAATAACATCCTCCTTACAGTGTGTGGAACACAGGTTTGCGCTTCTCGTAGGTGGCCAGATAGCGGAAGCCCGCCTCCGCCAGCAACTGGCAGGCCTGCTCACAGCCCTTGCCCACCCCGTCAGTGGTGTGTGCGTCAGAGCCGATGGTGACGATCTCGCCGCCGCAGGCCTTGAACTGCTTGAGTACCGGCAGCCACTCCTTCAGAGTGCGGCCCCGCCAAGTGTTGATCTCAATGCCCCGGCCACGCTCCGCCGCCGCACGGAAGATACCGTCCAGCACATCGTGGTAGCGGTCCAGGGAGATGGGGTGATCCATGTAGCGCAGGGGGTAGATGATGTGGCTGAGCACGTCGTAGAAATCGGTGACTGCCAGCTTTGCCATGGAAGAGAAGTAGTCATCCAGGGCGGCGTAGCAGGCAGCGGGATCGGGGTAGTCCACATAGTAGAAATCGGTGCCACCCTTTTCAGGGCAGAGATTATGGATGGAACCCAGTACGAAATCCAACTCGGGACGGTCCAGGATGGCGCGGCTGACTTCCGGATTCAAGTGGGCCATGCCGAACTCCAGGCCCAGGCGGATGGTCAGCTTACCGGCGTAACGGGGAGCTACGGCGGCGTACTGCTCCAAGGCGGGGGGCCAGTCGTAGTGGTCTACCGGCTCTCCGTAGAGCTCCAGCAGGTCGCAGTGGTCGGTGACGCACAGCTCATTCAGCCCCGCAGCCACAGCGGCATCGGCCATATCGGCCAGGGGCACGCTGCCGTCGGGGGAAAGCTTGGTGTGGGTGTGATAGTCGGTCAGGTACATAATTGAATTGCCTCCAGAGCAGCAATGTGAAAATCCATGTTTGGGGGAATTCATTTCTCCCAAACATACCACGACCCGCGCCACAGGGCGCGAAACCGGGGGTATCAAATCCGCTGTGCCGCTTGCGGCGCGGCGGATTTGTATCCAGGGGGTATGGGATACCCCCTGGACTGGCATTTAGAAGGGCCAGGCGGGGAACCACTTCAGAATGCAGGTTCCATACCAGCTGGGATAAGTGATGCCCACCAGCGCTGGGTAAAACAGCGCATACAGCGCCGCTGCGCCGCCGGTGACGGCGTACATGGCCGGTTTCCAACGGACCATCTCTTCCTTCTTGGACAGGGTGTAGAATACATAGCACAGGGCCAGGATGAGGAAGAGCACCGAGGGGAAGTAGTGGTAGGCGAAGGTGATACGGCCAATGAAGAACCAGGGCACCAGCTGGGCCAGATAACCGATGAGAATAAACAATGCAATGGGAGAGGATTGCCGGAAGGTGCGGCTGACAAACCAGCCCAGGACCAGATAGAGGGCCAGCAGGGCTACAATAAGCACCAGACAGAGCAGGCGGGTCTGGGTATCGGTCTCCGAGTCAAAAACACCGGTGACCCAGGCTGCAGAGGCTGCTCCCCCCAGTCCGGAGAGGCCAAAGAAGGTCAGCTTGGCCCACAGGGGGCGGAAAGCCTGGGCGGCGCACACCAGCATGGCCACCAGGCCGCCCCAACAGACCACAGGATTGAGGAAGGCGGCAAAGCGGGTGGTGACTCCGGCCACGGAGTTGTCCATGTAGTACAGGATGGGCCGGGCATTGACCAGCCACTCGTACCACCGGGAGGAGTAGGGGTGGGAAGAGGTAACACCGTTGTGGTAGGAGAGCATATACTTCTGGTTCTCCCACATCTCGCTGAGCAGGTTCCCCAGGGACAGGTCCCCGGAGGCCGCGGCGTAGGGCAGGTAGGACAGAACATAGATGATGGCGGGAATGACCGCAAAGACCAGCACAGAGAAGGCCAGGATTTTCACCGTCCAGCCTGTCCGCTCCTGGCGGGATTCTTCCGGCCAGCGGCGCAGTTTGACCACCAGACCGATGAAATAGAGAGCCACCAGTCCGGTGCAGCCGTAGATTACCGTCCATTTGGAGGCAGCACCGATGCCCCAGAACAGCCCCGACAGGAAGAGGGGCAGGGCGCACTGCTTGAAGGAGGCACCGTCAGGCAGGGTCAGATACCGGTACATAAAGTAGTACATCAAAAGGATGAAGAAGAAAGCGTAGGTATCGATGGTGGCCAGCCTGGTCTGAGTCAGGTGCATAAAGTCCACTGCCAGCAAAATGGTGCCGCAGGTGGCAATGGAGGTGCGGCCGAAGAGATTCTTCAAAAACAGATAGAGCAGAGGCACCATGGCCACCCCGAAGAGGGTGCCCATGAACCGCCAGCCGAAGGGCACCATGCCGAACAGGGCGATGCCCACGCTCATGATGAGCTTGCCCAGGGGCGGGTGGGAGATTTCATAGGGCTCGATACCCCGCAGGTGCTCGTAGGCGGTGCGGGGGTGGTAGATCTCATCAAAATAGGCGGAATTCTCGAAGGAGATGGTCTCCGGCACCGTGTCCGCCTCGTCAAAGAGGGGGTTGGTGCTGTCGCTGAGCCAGATACGGTCTCCGTTTTCATCGAAGAGGGCCAGCTCGTCCAACTCCAGCAGGCCCTTGTTGGCCTGGCCAGTAATGCGCAGGTAGCGGATATACTGAGGGTTGTCAAAGGTGATTTCGTTCCACTTGAACAGCTGGTTGTAGTTCTGGGTCATGGCGTAGCTGGCGCCGAAACCGGTACCGTCGGCCCAGTAGTAGCCGGTAACCTCGTCGGGGTCGTCGGCGTTGTCCTTGCGCTGCCACAGGGAGAGCCAGTTCACCCCGTCGGTGGAGATCTCCACCTGGTACTTGCCGGTACCAAGCCCGCAGAAGTACCACAGCTTGGAGACCATCACCTCGTCCTCCTGGATCAGGAAGGTCTCCGCCTTGCCGCTGCCGAAGTCCCAGGGGTTCTGGGGGCCGGTGGTGGAGCCCAGATTGAAGAAGGCGGTAACGGCATAGGCGATGGTGATGAGCACCATGGGGATAGCATCCCGTTTCACCAGGGGATGCCGCCGTCCGGCAAAGGTAAAGGGCCGCTTTTCCGGCAGAGGGGCCAGCTGCTGGGCCAGAGGGGCCCGCATGGTCTGGGCGTACCACAGAAAGAAACCCAGCAGCGCCGCGATGGTCAGAATGGGAAAAAGATATACAAGGTATTGAACGGGTCCCATAGGAGCACCTCACAGACAAAATAAGAGGACGAGTATGGTGTACTCGTCCTCCTATTTTATTTCTTCTTCTTGCGTTTGTCAAAGAAAGATTTCACGCCGTCCGCCGGACTGGGTGGAATCTCGCCCATGGCTTCGCCATAGGCACGCAACGCCTCCTTCTGTTCACGGGTCAGGTTGGTGGGAACCTGCACACTGACAGTGACGTACTGATCGCCCCGGCCCCGTCCGTTGACCGAGGGAATGCCCTTGCCCCGCAGGCGGAAGGTGGTGCCCGGCTGGGTCCCGGCGGGCAGGTTCCACTTCACCTTGCCGTCGATGGTGGGAATTTCCAGCTCGGCGCCCAGGGTGGCCTGCAGGAAGGTGACCGGGTGCTCCAGGAACACCGAGGTGCCGTCCCGCTTGAAGAAGGCGTGGGGACGGACGGTGACGCTGATGAGCAGATCGCCGGCGGGACCGCCGTTGCGGCCCGCGCCGCCCTGGCCCCGGAGGGAGACGGCCTGGCCGTTGTCGATGCCGGCGGGGATGCTGACGGTCAGCTTGCGCTGCTTGCGCACATTGCCGGTACCGCCGCAGTCCTTACAGGGCTGATGGATGATCTTGCCCTTGCCGCCGCACTTGGGGCAGGTGGTGGTGGTGGCGAAGGTAAAGGCGCCGCCGCCCCGCTGGATGCGGATGGTGCCGCTGCCGTGGCAGTCGGGACAGACCTCCGCCGTGGTGCCGGGGGCGCAGCCGGTCCCCTTACAGGTGTCGCAGCTCTCGGTGCGGTTGAGGGTGATCTCCTTCTCGCAGCCGAAGGCGGCCTCCTCAAAGCTGATGGTGACCGAGGCCCGCAGGGTCTCGCCCTTCATGGGCCCGTTGTTCCGGCGGCTGGAACTGCCTCCGCCGAAGCCGCCGCCGAAGAAGGAGCCGAAAATATCGCCCAGGTCGATATCGCCCATATCGAAGCCGCCGAAGCCGCCGCCGTTGAAGCCGCCGGCCCCGAAGTTGGGGTCTACGCCGGCGTGGCCGAACTGGTCGTACTTGGCCCGCTTCTCTTTGTCGGAGAGGACCTCATAGGCCTCATTGACCTCCTTGAACTTGGCCTCGGCGTCCTTGTCGCCGGGGTTCAGGTCGGGGTGGTACTTCTTGGCCAGCTTGCGGTAGGCCTTTTTCAGCTCGTCCTCGCTGGCGGTTTTGGCTACGCCCAGGACTTCGTAATAATCTCGTTTCTGTTCAGGCATTGGTGTTCACCTCTGTTTCAGAGTGGAGCGTGGAAAGTGAAGTGTGAAAGCAGCTCTCCACGATCCACCGTTTGGGAGAAAACGGAACGCCACACAGGCGGGGGACAAGCCCCCGCCCGCGGTGTTTTCCTGTTTAATTACTTCTGATCGTCGTCCACGACCTGATAGTCGGCGTCCACCACGTTGGGGTCGGTGTTGGTGCCGCCGGCCTGGCCGCCGAAGTTGGCGCCGCCCATGTCGGGGCCGGCCTGACCGCCCTGGGGATTGGCCTGCTGATACATCTTCTCAGCGATGGGGTAGAAAGCCTTGGAGGCCTCCTCGGTGGCGGACTTGATGGCCTCGATGTCGGTGCCCTTCATGGCGTCCTTCAGCTTGTTGATGGCGGCCTCCACAGTGGCCTTGTCGTTGGCGTCGATCTTGTCCTTGGCGTCCTCCAGAGCCTTCTCGGTCTGGTAGATCACCTGGTCGGCCTGGTTGCGGACATCCACCTCTTCCTTACGCTTGGCGTCCTCGGCGGCAAACTGCTCGGCCTCCTTGACGGCCTTGTCGATGTCCTCCTTGGACATATTGGTGGAGGAGGTGATGGTGATGTGCTGCTCCTTGCCGGTGCCCAGATCCTTGGCGGACACATTCACGATGCCGTTGGCGTCGATGTCGAAGGTAACCTCGATCTGAGGCACGCCGCGGCGGGCGGGAGCAATGCCGTCCAGGTTGAAGCGGCCCAGGGTCTTGTTGTACTGAGCCATCTCACGCTCGCCCTGCAGCACGTGGACCTCAACGGAGGTCTGGTTGTCGGCGGCGGTGGTGAACACCTGGCTCTTCTTGGCGGGGATGGTGGTGTTGCGCTCGATGAGCTTGGTCATGACGCCGCCCATGGTCTCAATGCCCAGGGACAGAGGAGTCACGTCCAGCAGCAGCAGGCCCTTCACGTCGCCCACCAGCACGCCGCCCTGCAGGGCAGCGCCGATAGCCACGCACTCGTCGGGGTTAATGCCCTTGAAGCCTTCCTTGCCGGTCAGCTTCTTGACCATGTCCTGCACGGCGGGGATACGGCTGGAGCCGCCCACCAGCAGCACCTTGGAGATGTCGCCGGAGCTGAGGCCGGCGTCGCTCATGGCCTGACGTACGGGGCCGGCAGTGGCCTCAACCAGGTGAGCGGTTAGCTGATCGAACTTGGCCCGGGTCAGAGTCAGATCCAGGTGCTTGGGGCCGGTGGCGTCAGCGGTGATATAGGGCAGGTTGATGTTGGTGGAGGTGACGCCGGACAGCTCGATCTTGGCCTTCTCGGCAGCCTCCTTCAGGCGCTGCATGGCGACCTTATCGCCGGTCAGGTCGATACCGGAGTCCTTCTTGAACTCAGCAGCCATCCAGTCCATGACGGCCTTATCGAAGTCATCGCCGCCCAGACGGTTGTTACCGGCGGTAGCCAGCACCTCGATGACGCCGTCGCCGACCTCCAGCACGGACACATCGAAGGTGCCGCCGCCCAGGTCGTAGACCATGATCTTCTGATCGGTCTCCTTATCCACGCCGTAGGCCAGAGCCGCGGCGGTGGGCTCATTGATGATACGCTTCACGTCCAGACCGGCGATGCGGCCGGCGTCCTTGGTGGCCTGACGCTGAGCGTCGGTGAAGTAAGCGGGAACGGTGATGACGGCCTCGGTCACAGGCTGGCCCAGATAGGCCTCGGCGTCCGCCTTCAGCTTCTGCAGGATCATGGCGGAGATCTCCTGCGGAGTGTAGGCCTTGCCGTCCACGTTCACCTTGTAGTTGGAGCCCATCTCACGCTTGATGGAAGAGATGGTGCGGTCGGGGTTGGTGATGGCCTGGCGCTTGGCCACCTGGCCCACCATACGCTCGCCGTCCTTGGAGAAGGCCACCACAGAGGGGGTGGTGCGGTTGCCTTCGGCGTTGGCGATGACGACGGCCTCGCCGCCCTCCATAACAGCAACACAAGAGTTGGTCGTACCGAGGTCGATACCGATAATCTTAGACATAATCAATTCCTCCAATATATCGTAAATTGTTTTTTAACTTTGGAATGTCAGCGCACATTGTGTGCCTGAACAGTCAGTTGGCAACCTTGACCATGGCGAAGCGGATCACTTTGTCTCCGCTGCGGAAGCCGGACTGGAATACCTCGACAATGGTGTTCTCACCGGCGTTCTCATCCTCCACGTGCATCACTGCGTTGTGGAGGTTGGGGTCAAAGGTCTGGCCCAGGGCGGGGATCTCTTCGATGCCCAGCTTGGAGAGGACCTCCTTCAGCTGGGTCATGGTCATCTCCACGCCCTTCTTATAGGCCTCGTCAGCGGTGTCCTGCTTGAGGGCCCGCTCCAGGTTATCGTACACCGGCAGGAAGGCGGCAGCGGTCTCCGCCTTGGAATCGGCCCAGGCCGACTCCTTTTCCTTCTGGCTGCGGCGGCGGTAGTTGTCGTACTCGGCGGCCAGGCGGAGGAACTTGTCCTCCTGGTCGGTGAGATTCTGCTTCAGAGCCTCCAACTCCTCCAGCAGGGGATTGGGGGCTTCTTCCGCAGCCTCGGGGGCGGCGGCCTGTGCAGTCTGCTCCTCAGGGGTGACCTCTTCGGGCTGTTTCTCTTTCTTACTCATGGGATGCACTCATCTCCTATTTATGATCGTCGCTGCCGCCCGGCAGCTCGCCGTGTCCGAACAGCCGGGATAAACCCTCGGCCAGATAGGAAAGGCGGGCGGTGATTTTGGCGTAATCCATACGGGTGGGACCAACCACGCCGATGACGCCCCGCATCCCTTCGCCGATATCGTAGCTGGCCACCACTACGCTGGTGTCCTTCAATGCGTCGGCCACATTTTCCGGGCCAATGAGGATCTTCATGGCGGCGTCCTTGGGAACGGGGAAACGGGCGGGGTCGGCGTCCTCGGAGAGGTAGCTCAGCAGAGGCTGGGCCCGCTCCAAAGAGCGGTACTCAGGCAGCTCCAGCAGATGGGCGATGCCCGAGGTGTGGACGGTGCGTTGCTCCAGGCTCTCCAGCACCTCCATCGCGAAGGAGACAACCAGGGAGATGAGCCCGTAGGCCTCTCCGGCGGCGTGCTGGGCCACCCGCATCAGCTCCGGCGTGATCTCATCCAGAGGCAGGCCGGTAAAGGTGGCGTTGAGCAGGGTGTTGAGCATCTGCAGCTGAGCTTCCGTCAAATCGGAGGGCAGCCGGATCAGCCGGTTGCGCACCACATTGGTGTCGGTCATTACCACGATGATAAAGGCGTTGTGCTCCACCATCAGAAGGTCAAACCGGCGGATCGTCACCCGGCTCATGCCGGAGGACAGAGCAAAGGCGGGGTAGTTGGTCAACTGAGACACCACCCGGCCGGCCTGGTCCAGCACCCGGTCCAGCTCCTGCATCTTCATCCGCAGGGCCTGGTTAATGCGCTCGGTCTCCTGAAGGGAGAGCTTGTGCTCCTCCATCAGTTCGTTGACGTAGAACCGATACCCCTTGGGAGAGGGGATGCGTCCGGCGGAGGTGTGGGGCTTTTCCAGCAGTCCCAGAGATTCCAGATCCGCCATCTCGTTTCGGATGGTGGCGGAGGAGATCTCCATACCGATGGAAGAGGCAATGGCCTTGGAACCCACCGGCTCCGCCGACTGGATGTAACTTTCGATGATGGCGCGCAGGATTCGTTTTTTGCGTTCGGTTAAATCCATAGCGGCCACCTCACTTTTGATTTAGCACTCATACTACCTGAGTGCTAAAGATAATGTAGCACCGTCCGCCGGAAAAGTCAATAGGCAGGGTTGTAAATTAAATGTGAACGAAGAAAAGATAGCAGACGGGCACTCTGAATGCAAATCAGAGCGGTTGACGCGGGAGCCGTTCAATGGTATTCTATCCAATAAGGAACAATATTTGCAAACAGGAGGGGTGTCTCTGTGGACGGAACGGTGCCCGTGGAGATCATTGACTACGAGGAGCGCTACAAACAGGATCTGGAGGACATCTCTCTGCCCTGGCTGCTGGAGTATGACCTGCTGGAGCCGGTAGACCTGGAGATGCTGGCCGATCCCCACCGCTTTATCGCCGGGGGCGGCCGTGTGCTGCTGGCCCGCTGGGGGCAGGAGATCGTGGGCATGGTCATGCTGGAGCTTCAGGGCGATGGTGTGTGCGAGGCATTGAAGTTCGGCGTCAAAGAGGAATACCGGGAGCGGGGCATCGGCACCGCTTTGATGGAGGCGGTGATCCAGGCCGCCCGGGACGCGGGACAAAAGACCATCGTGATCACCTCCAACCACAAGCTGAAGGCTGCCCTGCGGATCTATGAGAAGCTGGGATTTGAATACGTCACGTATTCTGATAAGTGGTTTCAACTGTCTGATATTAGAATGGAACGGGAATTATAAAAAAAGGACGCGCCGCAGGCGCGTCCTTTTTGATTCAGTCGGCAAATTCGTATACAGCTCCGGCGGTGAGGTGGTGGAGCCTGTGGCCCAGCTCCTCCTCCAGCAGGGCGTAGGCGGGATCTCCGGTGCAGTGGCCGGTGTAGATATCCTGTACCTTTAAATCATCCCGCAGGGCGGCGGCGATGGATCGTACCTTCTCCGGGGTAGGGCCCAGGGTGGTAACACCCTCCTTGCCCATCAGGTGGAAGCCGCCCAATACCGCACGGATGGGGGTGCCGGGGAACTGTTCGGAGAGCTGGGTGAGAATCTTCACCACTCCAGCGTGGCAGCAGGAGTTGAGGACCACCAGACCTTCGGCGGTCTCAGCCACCAGGGATTGCTCGTGCTTCACCTGGTCGGGGATCAGGTGGAGGCCCTCCGCCAGGTCCCGGGGGCCGTCGGCCAGGTCAAAGCGCTTCTCGTGGCGGCAGAACATCCCCATGTTGACACCGATGTACTCCTTCTCCGCCCAGATCTCCGGGTCGGTAATCCGGGGACGGGCGTAGACGGAGGCGGAAGGATTAACGGCAAAAAAGGCGTTGAAGCCGTCGGCGTGGTCATAGTGTCCGTGGGACAGAGCGGCTTTGTCCACCTTGGACAGATCCACCCCCAGCCTGGCGGCGTTGTACACCACCGCGCCGCACTCTCCGGCGTCCAGCAGGTAGCGCCCGCCCCGGTATTCCATATAAAAGGACAGGCCGTGCTCGGGGATCAGCCCATCCCGGGCGGAGTTTTCCATCAGAACGGTGATCTTCATGGGGAGACCTCCTCTTTCTTCACATATTGGGTCACGTCATTGATCCATGCCTTGGAGCGGAACCGGGGCACGCCCACGATAAACTTGGTGATCTGCTCCATGATGACCCCCACATACACCCAGAAGACACCCCACTTCAGCACCAGACCGAAGAGGGCGGACAGGGGGAGGGCCACCAGCCACAGGGGGCACACGTCGATGAGGGAGGCCGCCCGCACGTCGCCGCCGCCCCGGAGCACGCCCACGGTGTTTACCGAGTTGAAGGCCCGCAGGGGGAGGCAGACGCCGATCATGGTGAGCATCATGGTGGCAATCTCTCCCGCCATGGGGGACAGATGGAAGAAGGGATAGACCAGGGTGGGGAAGAAGGTGTGGGTAAAGGTGACCAGCAGTCCGCCGATCACCAGGCCGCAGCCCATAGCCAACGTGTCCAGGGTGGCTCCGATCTCATAGATGTGCTCCCGCCGCCCGGCTCCGATCTCCCGGCCGATGATGATGGCGGTGGTACCGCCCACGGCGAAGATGGCCACGGTACACAAATCCTCCAGATTGCCTGCCAGAGCCCGGGCGGCCAGAATCTCGGTGGAGTTTTCCATATGGCCCATGACCACCTTGTGCATGGAGGTACCCAGGCCCCACAGAGTCTCATTGAGGACTACCGGACCGGAGTAGCGGAAGAACTTCTGGATCAGGGGCCGTCCCGGCCGGAACATGAGGGTGGGCTTGAGCTTGAACCGCTTGTTGGTGAGAGCGTAGGTCATGGTGATACCGAACTCCAGGATACGGGAGAGCAGGGTGGCAAAGGCCGCGCCCTCCACCCCCAGAGCGGGGGCGCCCAGATTACCGAAAATGAACACCCAGTTCAGGAAGGTGTTGGCGGCCATGGAGGTGGCAAAGACGATCATGCCCAGTTTGGGGTTCTCCATAGAGCGGTGGGCGCCCACATACACACCGGTGAGGCTGTTAAAGAGGTAGGAGGGGCCTACGATGCGGGCGTAGCTGGCAGCCAGAGGGATCAGCTCTTCATTATCGGTGAGCAGGCCCATAAGCTGGGTGGGGAAAAAGCACATGATGATGGCAAACAGAGCGGCAATGGCTCCCGCCACATAGCAGCCGATGCCGATGACCCGGTTGATGGTGTCGGTGTCCTTCTTGCCCCAGAACTGGCTGATGAGTACTGAGGAACCGCTTTGCAGTCCGAAGATCACCAGCTGGATCACAAATACCGGCAGGTTGGCCTGGGATACGGCGGCCAGAGGGGCCTCTCCCAGGCTGCCTACCATAAACGTATCCACCAGACCCAGCAGGGTGGTGCACAGATTTTGCAGCAGGATGGGCAGGGCCAATGATACTACATTGCGGTAAAAAGCCCGTCCCCGGTTCATGTAGGAAAACAAATCCTCACCTCATTGCGATCCGAGTCTGTGTGATCTCCGTGAGGGCGGCGGCCAGAGCGTCGGCATCCTCACAGGTGCTGTCGGGGGAGAAGGAGATGCGCAGTACACCCATCAGGGTGCGTTTGGGCAGGCCCAGAGCGGCAAAGACGTGGCTGGGCTTGCCCTTGTGGCAGGCCGAGCCGGAGGAGACGTAGATCCCCCGGTCGGACAGATCCCGCACCAGCATTTCGCTGGGATAGCCAGGCAGAGAAATGGCACAGATGTGGGGAGCGTCGCCGGGGCTGACCACCTCCAGGCCGGGAACAGAGGAGAGAACCTCCAGGGCGTGGGCCTTTACAGCTGCGATGCGAGCGGGCGCGTCGGTGTCCCAGGCCTCACAGGCAGCGGCCAGGGCGGCCAGCTGAGCGGTAGGCTCGGTGCCGGAACGCAGGCCGTTTTCCTGTCCGCCTCCCAGCAGCAGGGGCTTCAGGTCCAGACCCTTGCGGATGTACTGGGCGCCGATGCCCTTGGGTGCCCGGATCTTGTGGCCGCTGATGGTGAGCAGGTCCACCCCCAGCTCCTTGGGGGTAAAGGGGACCTTCAGGAAGGCCTGTACCGCGTCGCAGTGGAGCAGGGTGGGACAGTGGGCGGCTTTGATGGCCTGGGCGGCCTCCTTGACCGGCTGGAGGGTGCCCAGTTCGTTGTTGACCAGCATCATGGACACCAGCACTGTGTCGGGCCGCAGGGCGGCCTTCAGATCGTCGATGGAGACGTGGCCGGACTTGTCCGGCTTCAGATAGGTGACCTCATAGCCCTGGGCGGCCAGGGCCCGGATGGGTTCCAGCACGGCGGAATGCTCGATGGCGGTGGTAATGATGTGCTTGCCCGTCCGCCTGCCGTGGTCCACGGCGGCTCGGATGGACCAGTTGTCTCCCTCGGTGCCGCAGGAGGTGAAGGTGAGCTCCTCCGGCAAGCAGCCCAGCTTGCCGGCTACCACAGCCCGATACTCCTTTACCTTGGCGGCGGCGGCCTGGCCGATGGCGTAGCCGGAGGAGGGGTTGCCGTAGCCCTCCGTCATGGCCTCGTAGGCGGCCCGGGCCGCTGCCGGACAGACCGGGGTGGTTGCTGCGTTATCCAGATAGATGGACATGGACGGTCACCTCAGACAAAAAAATCATGATTTCACAATTATCCATTGTATTCTTGTGCAGAAAGAAAGTCAAGGCGGCAGAATTGTGGAAAACAGACGTGACAGTTTATCCCATAGCGCTTGACAAGCGGAAGAGAGGATAATATACTGTGACCTGCTAGGAAATAATTTTTGACAATAAGAAAGGAAGGAACCACCATGAGCGCCATCAAGCTGCGTGAAAATCTCTGGTCTGTGGGCGTCCTCAACCCTGCGCTGCGGGTCTTTGACATCGTAATGGAATCCAAATATGGTACCTCCTACAATGCCTACCTGCTGACGGGAGAGAAGAACGTCCTGATCGAGACGGTACATACCGACTATTTTGATGAATATCTGGACAACATCCGCCAGGTCATTCCTGTGGAGGATGTGGATTACCTGATTATGAACCACAACGAGCCCGACCACTCGGGCAGCGTGGCCAAGCTGATGGCGATCTGCCCCAAGCTGGAGATCATCGCCACCAAGGCGGGCAAAAAGCACCTGCAGGACATCACCAACCTGGATCTGCCCTGCCGCACCGTGGCTGCCGGCGATACCCTGGACCTGGGCAACCGGGTGCTGGAGTTCATCCCCTCTCCCATGCTCCACTGGGCCGACTCCATGTTTACCTGGGACAAGGCGGGCAAGACCCTCTTTACCTGCGACTTCCTGGGCGCTCATTTCTGTGAGCCCACCATGCTGGATAAGAACATCCACGACAAGGCCGCCTATGAGGGCGAGTTTGCCTACTACTACGCCGGTATCTTCGGGCCCTTCAAGCCCAGCGTGCTGGCCGGTCTGGACAAGATGCCAGCCGACGTGGAGCTGGTTTGCCCCAGCCACGGTCCCTGCCTGACCGAGACCATCGGCAAGGCCAAGGAGCTCTACCGCACCTGGAGCACCCCCGCTCCCAAGACCCAGCGCACCGCCTTTGTAGTGTATGCCTCCGCCTACGGCTGCACCCGCACTCTGGCGGAAGCTGCCGCCAAGGCTCTGGAGGGTGAGGGCTACGCCGTCACCACCGCCGACGTCACCGTGGTGCCCTATGCCGAGTGCGTGAAGCTGGCCCATGAGGCCGACGTGCTGTTGGTGGGTTCCCCCACCATCAACCGTGCCGCCCCCAAGGCTGTGTGGGATGTGCTCACCTCCATTGATCCCATCAACCTGAAGGGCAAGGCCGCCGGCGCCTTTGGTGCCTACGGCTGGAGCGGCGAGGCTGCCCCCATGCTCCACACCTTCCTGAAGGGCCTGCGCTATGCCGCCCCCGAGGCCCCCTTCCGGGTGCTCTTCACTCCCACCCAGGCCGACCTGGATGCCATGGCCGAGTATGCCAAGTCTGTGGCCGCCCTGTGCACCGTGCCGGTGGACGCCCCCAAGACCGAGGGTGGCAAGTGGGTGTGCGCCCTGTGCGGCTACATCTATGATCCCGCTGAGGGCGACCCCGCCCACGGCGTGGCCCCCGGTACCCCCTGGGAGCAGGTGCCCTCCTCCTGGTCCTGCCCCCTGTGCGGCGTGGACAAGGATATGTTCAAGAAGGCCGAGTAAGCCGGTTCAACATGAAAATGGCCTGTTGCAGCAGCGCTGCAACAGGCCATTTTTTCTGTTCTCAGGCCAGCTCCTCCGGAATGTGGTGGGCCAGACCGTCATTGAAATATCGCCGGTAGGGTACCTCGTCCTGATACTTTGGATCGATGGCGGGGACGTAGGCTACCCCTACGCCCATAAAGGGGGAGGGGTCCACTCCGTCAAACATACGGTCGGCCATGTCCCAGTAGTCCTGTGTGAACAGAATACGGTACACCGGCTGGAAGTAGGGCTGGCCCATACTGATATCGTACTCCAGGGAGACAAAGATGATCTGGGCATCTTCAGGGTGGTAGGTAAAGCTGCTGCCCCAGTAGTCCCAGGAGCGGAAGGAATCCAGGGCGTCGTCGGGGGAGCGGAGGGGGTAGGTACCCACGCTCGCCCCGGGCTGGAGGTAGAGGGTCAGAGAATTATTCCGCACTTCCATGCGCTGAAAACTGTAGGAGTAGATCTGCTCCTCCAGGGTGGCGTCCGGGTCCAGCAGGAAGGTGGCCTGGGTGGGCATGGATTCTCCGGTATAGGCATAGTCCTCCAGGGTCTCCTGGCTGGTCTGGGGGGGTATGTTGGAGGAGGAAAGCATCTCCTCTGGCGTCATGTCGTTGTAGATGAGATAGCTGCGGACGGTTTCGGTCACGGCGGCCAGGTCGGGAGAATCATAAATTTGCAGGCTGTACACGCCCCTTAGCCGCAGCTGAGTGCCGTCGGTACATTCTGCCTCCAGGATGGGCTCCCGGCCCATGGTTTCCTCCCCGGTGCCGGGGGACCAATCGGTCTCGGCAATGGTACAGCCCAGTTCCTCCGCCAGATGATTCAGCAGAACGCGCTGCTGATCCTCCGTGGGGATGGGATTCTCATAGACGGGCAGCTCGGTCAGTTCCTCCAGCCGTCCGGCGGTGGGATTGTTGCCCATGAGTTGGCTGGGGTCGGTCACAATGGAAAAGGTTTCAAAATAGATCCATTCGGGATCAATGGTAGGCGTAGGGGTCACCACCGGCTCCGGGGTGCGGGCGGTGCCGGGGCCGTCGGGGTCCACTTCGGTCCGGCCGGACAGCCATACGCCACCGGTGACTGCTACAGCCAGGACCGCCGCCGTGGCGGCGATGGCCAGAGGCTTACGGGAGGGCCGCTTCTGTCCCTGTGCCTGCTCCATGGCAGCCAGAGTGCGCTCCCGCCAGGCGGGGGAGGGGGTCACACCGCCCAGAGTGCTGCGGTAATCTTTGCTGTTCATGCCCATTCCTCCTTCAGCGCGTCTTTCAGCTTGGCTCTGGCCCGGCTCAGCCGGGAGAGCACCGTGTTCCGGGGACAGCCCAGCAGTTGGGCGATTTCGGCGGCGGTATAGCCCTCGATGTAGTGGAGGTACACCGGCCAGCGGTATTTGGGAGGTAAGGCGGCCACCGCCTCCCAGGTGCCGCCGGTCTCCGGCGGCGGGGCGGCCTGACGGGCCTCCTCCAGAGGAACGGTGCGCCTGTGCCAGGGGGAGCGCCCCCAGCTTTTGCAGCGGTTGGCGGTGGCCCGGATGAGCCAGGCTTTCAGGTGGGTCTCATCGGCAAAGCGGGGGTCGCACTGGATGAGGCTCACAAAGACCTCCTGGGCCACGTCCTCCCCGTCAGCCACGCTGCCGGTGCCCTGGATGGCCATACGGTAGACCAGCGGGCCGTAGCGGTCCAGGATCTCCTCACAGGAGAGAGAATTGCCATTGAGGGTGGGCATTGCGTTCACTCCCTTCTTGTCCTTCTGTCTAGAAAGCGCGGCGGCGGGCCAAATGATTGCATCCGGGCAAAAAAGCGGGCGGCCTTTTGGCCGCCCGCGGAATCGCAGGTGATTTACTTGATCTCCCGGACGGGGACGTTCCAGATATCCTTGGCGTAGTCCCGGATGGAACGGTCGGCGGCAAAGATGCCGGAGCGGGCGATGTTCATGAGAGACATCTTGTTCCAACGCTTGGGGTCCTGATAGGCCTGACCGGCCCGGGCATGGGCATCCCGGTAGCTCTCGAAGTCGGCCAGCAGCAGGTACTCGTCGGCGGGGCCGCCGTCGCCGAACAGCAGCCGGCGGGCGATGTCGTCGTAGTTGATGCCGTCGCCAAAGCCCAGGTTGAGCTGCTCCACCACAGACCGCAGGTCGTTGTTGTGGATATAGTACTCATAGGACTTGTAGCCGTTGTGCTTGAGCTCGGCAACCTCGTGGGCCTTCAGGCCGAAGAGGAAGATGTTCTCGTCGCCCAGCACCTGGTGCATCTCCACGTTGGCGCCGTCCAGGGTGCCAATGGTCACAGCGCCGTTGATCATGAACTTCATGTTGCCGGTGCCGCTGGCCTCCTTGCCGGCGGTAGAGATCTGCTCGGAGAGCTCGGAGGCGGGCATCAGCTTCTCGGCCAGGCTTACCCGGTAGTTCTCCAGGAAGACCACCTGGAGCCGGTCCTTGCAGATGGGGTCCTTGGCGATCATGTCGGCCACGGAGTTGATGAGGCGGATGATCCGCTTGGCCACGGCGTAGCCGGGGGCCGCCTTGGCGCCGAACAGGTAGGTGCGGGGGGTGAAGTCGAAGTGGGAATCGTTCTTCATCCGCTGGTATAGGTAGATGATGTGCAGCACGTTGAGCAGCTGACGCTTGTACTCGTGGAGTCGCTTCACCTGTACGTCGAACATGGCGTCGGTGTTGAGGAAGATGCCGTGCTCCCGGGCCACCCAGGTGGCGAAGGCCTTCTTGTTGGCGGCCTTGATCTCGCCCAGGCGGGACAGAACCCCGGCGTCGTCCTGGAACTTCTCCAGGTCCTTCAGGGCGTCGGGCTGGAGCAGGTACTTGTCGCTGCCGCAGCAGTCCCGGATCAGCTCATCCAGCCGGGGGTTGCACTCGCCCAGCCAGCGGCGGTGGTCAATGCCGTTGGTCACGTTGGTGAACTTGTCGGGGGTGCGCTGATAGGCGTCGTGGAAGACGTCCTTCTTCAGAATCTCAGAGTGGAGGGCGGACACGCCGTTGATCTTGAAGCAGGCGCACACGCACAGGTTGGCCATGCGCACCTCGCCCCCCCAGATGATGGCCATGGGAGCCACCTTGGACAGGTCGCCGTGGAAATAGTCGGTGAGCACCTTCTGGTACCGGTTGGAGATCTCAATAAGGATCTGCCAGATCCGGGGCAGCAGGTTCTCGATGAGCTGCTGGGGCCAGCGCTCCAGAGCCTCGGCCAGCACGGTGTGGTTGGTGTAGGCGATGGTGTGGGTGACGATATACCAAGCCTCATCCCAGCCGTAGCCCTCCTCGTCCAGCAGAATGCGCATCAGCTCGGGGATGGCCAGAGTGGGGTGGGTGTCGTTGATCTGGATGACGTGCTTCTGGTGGAAGTTGCGCAGGGTGCCGTATTCCGCCCGGTGCTTGCGCACGATGGACTGAATGGTGGCGGACACGAAGAAATACTGCTGCTTCAGACGCAGGGACTTGCCCTCGTAGTGGTTATCCTCGGGGTAGAGCACCTTGGAGATGGACTCCGCCATGGCCCGCTGCTCCACCGCCTTCAGGTACTGGCCGGAGGAGAACAGGTGCATATCCACCGGCGTGGGGCTCTTGGCGTCCCACAGGCGGAGGATGTTGGCGTGCTCGGTGCTGTAGCCGGAGATCTCCATGTCCTTGGGCACGGCCAGAACCACGTCGTAGCCGGTGTGCTTGATGCGGTGGTGACCCAGTTCATCCCACTCGTCCTCCACCTTGCCGCCGAAGCGGACCTCCTCCACCTCATCCATCTTGGAGATGAGCCAGGCGTCGCCCAGACCCAGCCAGTTGTCGGGCAGCTCCACCTGCTGGCCGTCCACGATCTTCTGCTTGAAGATACCCAGCTCGTAGCAGATGGAGTAGCCGGTGGCGGGGATGTCAAGGGTGGTCATGGAGTCCAGATAGCAGGCAGCCAGACGGCCCAGGCCGCCATTGCCCAGACCGGCGTCGGGCTCGGTCTCAAACAGGTCGGGAGCCGAGAAGCCCAGCCCCTCGATGGCCTCCTTCAGAGGCTCCAGCACGCCCAGGTTGTAGGCGTTCTTCATCAGGGAGCGGCCCATGAGGAACTCCAGGGACAGATAGTGGACCTGGCGCTTGTGCTCCGCGATCACCTTGTCCTCGGACTTCATCTGCCGCTCGGAAATGATATCCCGCAGCACCATGGCGCAGGCCTTGAACATATGAAGGCTGGTGGCCTCCTCCACGTCACGGCCAAAATTGCGGCGCAATTTGCCGGTAATGAGGGTCATCAGCTCTTTTTTTGTGTATTTATGCAATGCAGACATCTCCTATACAGTTAGGATAGCAACAAAATAGGCGCTCCGCAGGGAAAATCCCCCTGCGGAGCGGAATTTTATCACAACAGGATTCCATTTGTCAAGAGAAGGAAAACCTTCCCATTACTTCCCGGTGACCCAGCTGTAGATCTCCCGGTAGGCAGCGGCGGAGCGGGTCCAGGAGAAATCGGCGGACATGGCGTTCTTCTGGAGGCCCTTCCAGGCACTCTGGTCGTTGTGATAGAGGTTTACCGCGTCGGCAAGCACGCCGGTCATCTCGTGAGCGTTGATGTTGGCAAAGGAGAAGCCGGTACCCTCGCCGGTGAACTTGTTGTAGGGGACCACGGAGTCCCGCAGGCCGCCGGTTTCCCGCACCACGGGGATGGTGCCGTAGCGCATGGCGATCATCTGGCTCAGGCCGCAGGGCTCGGCGACGGAGGGCATGAGGAAGAGATCGGCGCCGCCGTAGATGGCGGTGGACAGATTGGGGGAGTACATGATATGGGCGGCGAAGCGGCCGGGATACTGGTTCTGAGCCTGACGGAAGGCCTCCTCAAAGTTCCAGTCGCCGGTGCCCAGTACGATCATCTGCACGTCCATGCCCATAATATCGTGGATGGCGGCGGTGACCAGGTCGAAGCCCTTATGCTTCACCAGGCGGGAGACACAGGCAATAATAGGAGTGTCGGGATTTTCCCGCAGGCCGGACATCTGCTGGAGAGCGGCCTTGCAGTTTTTCTTGCCGCCCATCTGCTTGACCGAGAAGGGTTTGGTCAGGCCCTTGTCGTGCCAGGGATCGTATACCTCGGTGTCGATGCCGTTGAGGATGCCCCGCAGCTTGTGGCGGTTGTCGGCAATGACACCCTCCAGGCCGTGGGCGTAGAAGCTGTACTGCAGCTCATCGGCGTAGGTGGGAGATACCGTGGTGACATAGTCGGCGGCGTAGATGGCGCCCTTCATCAGGTTCACGTCGCCGTGATAGGCCAGCATATGCTCGTTAAAGTAGCCGGCATTCAGGCCAAACAGGTCCTTCAGGGTCTGGCTGCCATAGCGGCCCTGGTACTCGATGTTGTGGATGGTGAACACGCTCTTGGTGTCATACAGCTGAGGAATGCGGTGACGCTCCTCCAGCAGGTAGATGGGCACCAGGGCGGTCTGCCAGTCGTTGCAGTGGAGCACATCGGGATGCCAGTCGAGCCAGCCCATGGACTCCACAACGGCCCGGGAGAAGTAGGCGAAGCGCTCGCCGTCGTCATAGTGGCCGTAGATGGAGGCGCGCTTGAAGTAATATTCGTTGTCCACGAACCAGTAGGTGACGCCGTCCCGCTTCAGCTCAAAGATACCGCAGTAGGGGGTGCGCCAGGCCACAGTGATATGGAAGCATTTCAAAAAGGTCATCTGGCTGCGCCATTCTTCGCCGATCCCCTCATACAGAGGCAGGATCACCCGGACGTCGTTGTTCTCGTCCTTGGCCAGGGCCTTGGGGAGAGCGCCGGCCACGTCGGCCAGTCCGCCGGTTTTGATGAAAGGAGCGCACTCAGAGGTGGCAAACAGGATATTCATACATTACCTCCAACCATAAATTTGCCGGGATGCGGGACGCCTCCCGGGAGACGCCGCAGGAAAGGGAGGCGGCGGCGTTTTGCCGCCGCCTCCCCGCATACAGGTCAGACGATCTCGTTTTTGGCGATGGCCAGGGGGTAGGTGCTGTGGCCCATCAGCATCCGGCCCGGGTTGACCCGGACGTTCTTGTCGGTGATGGCATATTTCAGCACGGCGCCGGCCTGGATGGTGGTGCCCTGCATCAGCACACAGCCGGAGACCTTGGCGCCCTTTTCCACCCGGACGCCCCGGAAGAGGATGGAGTTCTCCACCTCGCCCTCAATGATGCAGCCGTCGGCCACCAGAGAGTTGTAGGAGCGGGAGTCGGGTCCATAGTAGGTGGAGGGATCGGAGCGGTCCTTGGTGCGGACGGGACGGTCGGGCACGAAGAGTTGCTCCCGGACGGCGGGATCCAGCAGCTCCATGCTGCGGGCGAAGTAGCCCGCCACCGACTGCAGCCGGGCGGCATAACCGTCGAACACATAGGGGACGATCTTCAGCTGGCCCACCATGGACTGGAGCACACCAATGCTGAAGGAGTGGATGTTGTGGGCGGCACAATGGTCCACCAGGGAGAGCAGCAGCTCCTTGGAGAGAATGTAAACCTCCAGGGACTCACAGCCCTGAGCGATGGGAGGATGGACCGACACGTCGGTGATCCGTCCGCCGGCGCCGATGGTGAAGTAGTCGCAGCCCTTGGGGTCGCCCTTGGGATGGCCGGTGCACACGGCGGTGATGTCGGCGTCGTTGCGGATGTGGGCCTCAAAGATATCCCGCAGGGGGAGGCTCACCGCCAGGTCGCCGCCGGCCAGCACCACGTGATCCTGACGGATGTTCTGGAGGTAGGAGCGGATGCCCGCCAGGGCGTCCATACGGCCCCGGTACATCCCTTCCCGTCTGCCGGAGTAGCTGAAGGGGGGCAGGATGCGCAGGCCGCCGTGCTTGCGGGACAGGTCCCAGTCTTTGCCGGAGCCCACGTGGTCCAGCAGGGACTGATAGTTGGCATCCACGATCATGCCAACGTCGGAGATACCGGCGTTGACCATGTTGGAGAGCATGAAGTCAATGACCCGGTACCGGCCGCCATAGGGGATGGAGCAGGTGTTGCGGTTCTGGGTCAGCTCCCGCAGGTCGGGGTTGGAAAGGTAGGAGAAGATGATGCCGTGCAGTTTGTTCATCATTTCACCCCACCTCCTTTCACGTTACGAGTAATCATGGCCTTGGGAGAGACCACAGCGTCGGGGCCCACAGTCAGGTTCTGGGCCACCACGGCCACGCCCCAGTCCTCAGTGCCGTCGGGGGAGGAGCCCACCCGGGCCCGCTCACCGATGACGCTGTTCTCCGCGATGATGGAATACTCCACCACGGCGCCCGCCTTGACCACGGTGCCGGGCATCAGGATGGAATAGCGCACCACAGCGCCCTCCTCCACGATGACGGAGTGGAACAGGACGGAGTTCTCCACAGTGCCGTACACCTCGCAGCCGCCGGTGACCATGGAATGGTCCACCTTGGCGTTCTTACCCATGAAGTGAGGGGGCTTGGTGGGGGTGCGGGCAAAGATGGGCCACTCGTTGTCGTACAGATCGATGCCGTTGTCGGGAGAGAGCATATCCATGTTGGCATCCCACAGGGAGTCAATGGTGCCCACGTCCTTCCAGTAGCCCTTGAAGCGATAGGCGGTCATCTTCTCGCCGGCATTGAGCATGGCAGGGATGATGTTCTTGCCGAAGTCGTTGGCGCTCTTCTCGTCCTCCTCGTCGGCGATGAGGTACTCCCGCAGCTTCTTCCAGGTGAAGATATAGATGCCCATGGAGGCCAGGTTGCTCTTGGGCTTCTTGGGCTTCTCCTCGAACTCATAGATGTCGTCGTTCTCGTTGACGTTCATGATGCCGAAGCGGGGAGCCTCCGCCATGGGGACTTCCAGCACGGAGATGGTGCAGGCGGCCTTAGCCTCCTTGTGGCGGCGGAGCATATCGGCATAATCCATCTTGTAGACGTGGTCGCCAGACAGAATGAGCACATAATCCGGATTGTAAGTATCCAGGAAGTTGATGTTCTGGTAGATGGCGTTGGCGGTACCCTTGTACCAGGTGCCCTTCTCACCCTCGCGCATATAGGGGGGCAGGATGTGGACGCCGCCGTAGGAGCGGTCCAGATCCCAGGGCTCGCCGTTGCCGATGTAGGCATTGAGTTCCATGGGGCGGTACTGGGTCAGCACACCCACGGTGTCGATGCCGGAGTTGATGCAGTTGGACAGGGGGAAGTCGATGATGCGGTACTTACCGCCGAAGGGGACTGCGGGCTTGGCCACGTGGCTGGTGAGGGCGTGCAGGCGACTGCCTTGCCCGCCGGCCAGCAACATGGCAACACATTCCTTTTTCATTCTATCACCTCAGAGTTTGAACTGGAACTAACTGATAAACTCCGGCTCTCCGGAGAGGGGTCACTTTTCCTTCTTTTTGCGGACCACGGGTTTGGCGGCCTCCGCCTTAACGGCGGGAGCGGCGGCCTTCTTGCGGACGGCAGGCTTGGGGGCAGCCTCCTTTACCGCGGGAGCGGCAGCCTTTTTGCGGACCGCGGGCTTGGCGGCCTCCGCTTTGACGGCGGGAGTGGCGGCCTTCTTGCGCACGGCGGGCTTGGGGGCTTCCTCCTTATCCGCCTTCTTCTTGCGGACGGGGAACTTACGGGTACACTTATAGATCACCGCACTCATGGGCGGCAGGGAAATGGTAATGGACTGCTCCCGCCCCTGGCTCTCTACATAGCGGCTGCGGACCGGTTCGTGGTCGCCGCCCCCCTTACCGCCGAAGTCGAGATCGTCAGAGTTGAACACAACGGAGTACACGCCGGGGACAGGTACGCCCACGGTATAGCCGGTGCGGTCCACCGGGGAGAAGTTGCACACGATGACCAGGGCGTCTCCCTTGGCGTCCTTTCGCAGGAAGGCCACGGTGTTGGCCTGATTGTCATTGGCCTCGATCCACTCAAAGCCCTCCCAGGAGAAGTCCAGCTCCCACAGCTCGGGGTGGGCCAGGTAGAAGGCGTTGGCCTGCTTGAAGTAGTACTGCAACTGGCGGTGAGGCTTTGCCCACTCCTGGTCCGGGTCCAGCAGGTGCCAGTCCAGGGAGTGCTCATAATGCCACTCGTTCCACTGGCCGAACTCGCTGCCCATCATCAGCAGCTTTTTGCCGGGATGGGTGAGCATATAGGTGTAGAAGGCCCGGACGCCGGCAAACTTCTCCTCGTTGGTGCCCGGCATCTTGTTGATGAGGGAGCCCTTCATGTGAACTACCTCGTCGTGGGACAGGGGGAGCACGAAGTTCTCCGAGAAGGCGTACATCAGGGAGAAGGTGATGTCCTTGTGGTTGAACTGCCGGAAATAGGGGTCCAGCTTGATGTAGTGAAGGATGTCGTTCATCCAGCCCATGTTCCACTTCAGGTTGAAGCCCAGGCCGCCCTCCAGGCCGCCCTCGCCCACCGGGTGGGATACCCGGGGCCAGGCGGTGGATTCCTCGGCGATCATCATCACGTCGGGGTGTTCCTGGAACACATGGCCGTTGAGCTCCTGAATGAAGTCCACTGCCTCCAGGTTCTCGTGGCCGCCGAACACGTTGGGCACCCACTCGCCGCCCTGGCGGCCGTAGTCCAGGTAGAGCATGGAAGCCACCGCATCCACCCGCAGGCCGTCGATGTGGAACTGCTCCAGCCAGAAGAGGGCGGAGGAGAACAGGAAGGAGCGGACCTCGTGGCGGGCGTAGTCGAAGACACGGGTGCCCCAGTCGGCGTGCTCGCCCTTGCGGGTATCGGCGTACTCATAGCAGGGTTCACCGTCAAACTCATACAGACCGAAGGCGTCCTTGGGGAAATGGGCGGGTACCCAGTCCAGGATCACGCCGATGCCGGCCTGATGGAGCTGGTCCACCAGCCACATAAAGTCGTGGGGGGTGCCGTACCGGCTGGTGGCGGCAAAGTAGCCGGTGCACTGGTAGCCCCAGGAGGCGTCCAGGGGGTGCTCGGTGATGGGAAGCAGCTCCACATGGGTGAATCCCATCTCCTTCACATAGGGCACCAGATACTTGCCGATGTCCCGGTAGGAGAGCATCTCGTCCTCGCCGGTACGCCGCCAGGAACCCAAATGAACTTCATAAATATTCAGTGGCTTCTGGTAAATCGGATTGTTCTTCCGGTAATCCATCCAGCTGCCGTCTCCCCAGCCGTAACCGGACAGGTCATAGAGCTTGGAGGCGTTGCCGGGACGGGTCTCGGCGTGGAAGGCGTAGGGGTCGGCCTTGGCCAGGACCCGGCCGGAGGCGGTATGGACCGCGTACTTGTAGTTGTCAAACTGCTTCAGACCGGGGATAAAGACCTCCCAAACGCCGTCGGAGAGCAGCTGCATGGGGTGGTCGGAGTCGTTCCAGCTGTTGAAATCGCCCATTACAGCGACCAATTGGGCGTGGGGAGCCCAAACCCGGAAGACCCAGCCATCCTGCCCGTCCTGCACAGCAGGGTGAGCGCCCATAAACTCCTGGGCCCGCACTGCGTGGCCCTGTGAAAAATCATGGAGGATCGTACTCGGTTTGGTGGAAGCCATAGGTATCCTCTCCTTGTTGGCAGCCCCCCAGAATAGCTGGAATGACGTAAACTGGGGGTTCTTGTCATTGGTAATAAATAAAATCCAAAATACGCGGATTTTATTTGTGTAAAGTATACAACCATATGGCAAGATAGTCAAGACGCGGATTACCAATTGGGGTGTAAAATTTCCAGTAATATATGCAATATCTTTTGTAAAGAACGCGCAGGGCCCGCCGCAGTTTTACTGCGGCGGGCCTCGGTTTCCGGCGTCAGCCGGCCATGAGCAGGGTGCGCATCAGGCGCAGGAAGATACCGGGGGCGGAGAGACGGGCCACAGCCTGATCGGCCACAATGGTGATCTGGGCCAGGACCTGATCACCGGCGGTCACCGTCATTCTGCCTAAAGTCTGTCCCGGCTCCACCGGGGCCTCTACATCCTGACACAGCTCCAGCTGAGTCTCCACCTGGTTGACCATGGAGCGATTGACCAGAATTCGGGTGGGCTGGGAGAGCACGGGCTGGACGGTCTCCTGCTCACCCAGCAGTACATCCACCGGTGGTAGGGCCTGGGAAGGATACACATCCATCAGGGTGTAGTTGGCAAAGCCATAGTTAAGCAGGGTCTGGGCGGCTGCCGTCCGGGTGTCCTTGGTGGAGGATTTCAGGATAACGGCAATGAGTTCCATGCCGTCCCGTTCCGCCGTGGCAGACAGGCAGTAGCCGGCGGCATCGGTGGAGCCGGTTTTCAGACCGGTGGCTCCCTCATAGAATCGGATCAGTTTGTTGGTGTTGGCCAGCTGGAACTGGCCGTCCCGGAGGGAGTCCATCCAGATGGTGGTGTAGTCCCGGATGGAGGGGTGGTTAAGGATGAGCTCCCGGCTCATCAGGGCGATGTCATAGGCGGAGGTGAGATGGCCCGCCGCCGGCAGGCCGGTGCAGTTGACAAAGCAGGTGTCTGTCATGCCCAGCTGGGCGGCCCGCTCGTTCATTTTGGCCACAAAGGCCTCCTCGCTGCCGCAGAGATGTTCGGCCAGGGCCACCGAGGCGTCGTTGCCCGAGGCCACCGCCACGGCCTTGAGCAGATCGTTTACCGTCATCTGCTCGCCTTCCTTTAAATAGACCTGGGAGCCGCCCATGGAGGCGGCGTAGGCGGAAACGGTGACCAGATCGTCTTTGGACAGGCTGCCGCTGTCGATGGCCTCCATCACCAGCAGCAGGGTCATGACTTTGGTGACGCTGGCGGGTTCCAGTTTGTCGTGGGCATTTTGCTCGTAGAGAACGGTGCCTGTCTCCTTTTCCATCAATACAGCCCCTGCCGCATCTACGGTGGGCGTACCAGCGGCGGATGGATCGGCCTCGGCGGCCTGGACGGGCAGAGCCAGTAGGGTGGCGGCCAGCAGGGCCGCGGCCAGTTTTTTCATGGTGTGTGACGCCTCCAATGCTGAAATGCTCTGTGGGAGAGGATATGGAGGGAAAAGGGCTTCTATACGGCTTTTGACGTGGGTAATTTTTTCTGGTACAATGGCAAAATCATTGAAAAACACAGGGAGGCAGGAGGATGGAGCGCACCATTGGAGTGATCCTGTCTGGCGGGCAGAGCCGGCGGATGGGCCGTGACAAGGCGGGCCTGTCCCTGGCGGGGCAAAGTTTTCTGGACCGGATGACGAAGGAACTCTCCCCGCTGTTCGATGGGATCTATGTGTCGGTGGACCGGCCGGGGCGCTATCCCGGCTGCCGGGAACTGCCCGATCTGAGACCGGGCCAGGGCCCCCTGGCGGGGCTGGAGGCCGCCTTTCTCCGCACCGAAGCGGAGGCGGTGTTCCTGGCCGCGGTGGATCTGCCCTTTGCCTGCTCCGGGCTGGCAGAACGTGTGTTGGCCGGCGTGGGGAATGGGGACGCCTGTGTGATCCGGCGGCGGGGCGGGGAGGCTGAACCCCTGTTTGCCCTGTACCGCCGCAGCTGTCTGGAGCCCCTGACCGCCTGCCTGGATGAGGGCCGCCGGGCGGTCAAGGCCCTGCTGGACCGGGTGGACTGCCGCTGGCTGGAGGAGGAAGAACTGCCGGAGTTTGACCTGGAGCGGGCCCTGTGGAATGTGAATACAGGGGTGGAGTTCCGTCGTGCGGTGGAATCGGAAAAAGAAAAATGAAAATTCCTCTTTACAACGACGCTTTAGTGTGGTAACATACGAAAGCAACCACGACATACATGGTTTGGAGGAATGTACATGAAACGGAGACTGACTGCTCTGGCCCTTGCGCTGGGACTGACCTTTACCCTGGCCGCCTGCGGTGGCGGCACCGGCGGTACCGCCAATACCCCTTCCAATAACAGTGAGAGCCCTGCCGGCAATTCTGAGACCCCCGCCGCCGAGAGCGATATGGCCTATGTGAAGGAGAAGGGCACCCTCGTTGTTGGCATGACTGACTTTAAGCCCATGGACTATAAGGACGAAAACGGCGAGTGGATCGGCTTCGACGCCGACATGGCCAAGGCCTTTGCTGAGAGCCTAGGCGTGGAAGTGGAGTTCATCGAGATCAACTGGGACAACAAGCTGATGGAGCTGGATACCAAGGGCATCGATGTCATCTGGAACGGCATGACCATCAATGACGAGGTGAAGGCCGGTGCCTCCGTGTCCGAGCCTTACTGCCGCAACGGTCAGGTGGTGGTGGTTCCCGCTGACAAGGCGGAGGATTACCAGACGGTGGAGAGCCTCAGCGGCCTGAACTTCGCCGTGGAGAACGGTTCTCAGGGCGCGGCTCAGCTGGATGAACTGGGCCTGACCTATGTGGCCAAGACCACCCAGGCCGACGCCCTGATGGAGGTGGCCTCCGGCGCCTCCGACGCGTGCGTCATCGACCTGCTGATGGCCGGCGCCATGATCGGTGAGGGCACCAGCTACCCCGATCTGACCTACACCGTGCAGCTCAACGACGAGGAGTACGGCGTGGCCTTCCGGAAGGGCTCCGATCTGACCGAGGCCTTCAACACCTTCTGGAAAGAGGCCTATGACGCCGGTACCGTCATGGAGACGGCCACCACCTACGGCGTCCAGGAGTCCGTCATCGAAAAATAACATAGCCTAAGGGAATTGGGCAGAGAGCCGGGCGCTCTCTGCCCTTCCCCGGTCAAAAGAGGGAAATGCTATGCTGATGTCTGTTACGCTCACCCTGCTGGAGGGGTTTGTGGTCACCCTGGAGCTCTTCCTCCTGACCCTCCTGTTTGCCCTGCCCCTGGGTCTGGTGATCTCCTTCGGTTCCATGAGCCGGTGCGCTCCCCTGCGCTGGGTAGTCAAAACTGTGGTGTGGATCGTCCGGGGCACTCCCCTGATGCTTCAGATCATGGTTGTGTTCTACGGCCCGGGCCTGATGTTCGACCTGCCCCTGCTGCCCCGGTTCACCGCGGCGGTGGTGACCTTCGTCATCAACTACGCCTGCTACTTCTCCGAGATCTACCGGGGCGGTATTCAGGGTGTACCGGCGGGCCAGCAGGAGGCCGGCCTGGTGCTGGGCATGACCCGCAGCCAGATCTTCTTCAAGGTGACCCTCCTTCAGGTCATCAAGCGTATCGTGCCCCCCATGGGCAACGAGTTCATCACCCTGGTGAAGGATACCGCACTGGTGCGGGTCATCTCGGTGTATGAAATCATCTGGATGGGTGAGTCCTACATCAAGAAAGGTATGATCTGGCCCCTGTTCTACACCGCCGTGTTCTATCTGGTGGCCAACGGTATTCTCACCCTGCTGTTCAGCTGGTTTGAGAAGAAGCTGAACTATTTCAAGTAAGGAGGCCCGGACCATGCCTGTTTTGGACGTACAGCACATTGAGAAGCATTTCGGGGCCACCCGGGTGCTGGAGGACATCAGCTTTTCCCTGGAGCAGGGACAGGCCCTGGCCATCATCGGCTCCTCCGGCTCCGGCAAGACCACCCTGCTGCGCTGCCTGAACTTCCTGGAGACACCCAACCAGGGCAAGATCCTGGTCAACGGGGAGACCCTCTTTGACGCCGACGATCCCGCCACCCAGCGGGAGGCCGAGGTGCGGAAAAAGCGGCTCCACTTCGGACTGGTGTTTCAGTCCTTCAACCTGTTCCCTCAGTACACCGCCCTGGAGAACGTGACCCTGGCCGGGGAGCTGCTGGCCAAGGAGCGGCCCGACTTCAAGCAGAACAAGAAGACCATCCTGGAAGAGATCCGCACTCAGGGCCAGGCTCTGCTGGACCGGATGGGCTTGGCCGACCGGGCGGGCCACTATCCCCATCAGCTCTCCGGCGGCCAGCAGCAGCGGGTGGCCATCGCCCGCGCTCTGGCCCTCCAGCCCGACATCCTGTGCTTTGACGAGCCCACCTCCGCCCTGGACCCGGAGCTCACCGGCGAGGTGCTCAAGGTGATTCGCTCCCTGGCTGAGCAAAAGACCACCATGATCATCGTCACCCATGAGATGGCCTTTGCCCGGGATGTGGCCGACCAGGTGATCTTCATGGACGGCGGCATCATCGTGGAGCAGGGCCCCGCCCGTCAGGTCATCGAGAGTCCCCGGGAAGAGCGGACCCGTCAGTTTTTGTCCCGCTATTCCGAGAATTGAAAAGAGTCAAAAAGCGTGGTATCATAATCTGGATACCACGCTTTTACACTGCAAGGAGTTGACGCCATGGAGGAAGCCATTTTTTTGCCGGTGCTTTCCCACTTTGAAAACGAGAATTTCTGGACCGCCAGCGGCGGCCGGATGCGCTACCGGGTGGACCCGGTGAAGGGGGACGAGGAGAATCCCCCCTCCCTGACTGCCCAGGTGTGGGAGGGGCCCTGGCGGCTCCAGGACAGCACTGTGGAGGAGACGAAGTCCTTCTCCATGACGGAGGAGGGGTTGGAGGAGCTGCGGTCCTGGGTGTTGGTCTGGCAGGAGACCATCAATGCCCGGCCTCCCAGAAGCATGAAGGAGACCCTCCAGGCCAGAGACGCCCGCCGGGCGGAGCTGGAGGCCCAAAGCAAGGAAGAATAACCGCAAATCTGTGAAGTGCATAGGATAACCCGGAGGGGTTGCCAATGCACATCACAGAGCATATTCTCACCAACAGCGACTGCTACAAGGCAGGGCGCACCATCAAACCCAAGGGGATCATGGTCCACTCCACCGGCGTGGCCCAGCCGGACGTCAACGTCTTTCTCAAGGCCTGGGACAAACCGGGGGTGAACGCCTGTGTCCATGCCATCGTCCACCAGGGGGGCGTCACGGAGACTCTGCCCTGGAACTGGCGGGGATGGCACGCCGGCGGCGCGGCCAATAACACCCATATTAGTTTTGAGATCCTGGAGCCTGCCGGGCACACCTACAAAGGCGGCACCATGATCGGATACGACCCGGTAAAAAACAAGGCCTATTTTCAGCAGGTATACGACACGGCGGTGGAGCTGTGCGCCTATCTGTGTGAAAAATACGGCCTGGACCCGGAGCAGGACATCATCGACCATGCGGAAGGCTGTAAGCTGGGGGTGGCCTCCAACCACAGCGATGTGGGACAATGGTTCCCCAAGCACGGCAAGAGCATGGATACCCTCCGCGCCGACGTGAAAGTGCGGCTGAAGGGGGGTGAACCGGAGATGACGCAGGAGCAGTTTGACGCTGCCTTCACCGCCCATGAGGGGGAGATTTCCGCCCGGACGGTGAGCGAGTGGGCCAAAGAGGCCTGGAACAAGGCCAAGGATGCCGGCGTGTTTGACGGCACCGCCCCCGGCGCTCCCCTGACCCGGGAGCAGGCCGCTTTGATTCTGGAGCGTCTGGGTCTGCTGGGGAAGTAACAGGAAAAAAGAGGAGGAAGTAAAAATGACTTGGGGAACCTACTATTTCTTTTATGAGTGCCCGCAGTGCGGCAAGAAGTACCGCTATGAGCTGGAGTTTGCCTCTGAGCCTGAGTTCGGCTTCTGCCCCGACTGCCATGTGATGGGCACCTTTGTGGGAGAGACCAAGGACAACAAGCAGGGCGAGGACAAGTTCGTGGACTACGAGTTTGTGTAAGACCTGCAACGTAAAAAAGGACGCCGGAAGGCGTCCTTTTTTTGCGTGATCAGTCGGGCTGCGTGACAGTGCCGCTCTGGGTAATGTGCAGCATATCGGCGGTAATATCGGTGGTGTAGGGGTTGAGCCCGGAGGTGTTGACGATCTCCAGTACCTTTCCGGGGTAGAGCTCGTAGCACCAGTCTATGCCCTTGTATTCAACCGTGCCGTCTCCCGGCAGGGAGGTAGTGGTCACGTTGTCGAAATCAAAGGACAGGCCCTTGTCGGCGAAGAAGGCCAGGTCGGTGACGCTCAGGTCGGTATCCACGTTCTCCATGAAGATGTCGTAGTAGGTGGGCAGATTCAGAGGCTGGGAGATGGCCTTCTTCAGGACAGCCATGATCAGTTCCCGCTGGGTCTTGGTGCGGCCGATGTCGGCGTCGGGATAGGCGTCGTAGATGTTGTGGGGATAGACGCCGGGACCGTCGGAATTTTTCCGGCAGCGCGCTACCTTCAGGGCGTCGGAGCCAGTGAGATACTGCATTCCGGGCTCAAAGTGGATGTGCAGATTCTGGTCGGGATCGTCGTAGGACATATGCACCGGCACATTGAAGTTGACACCGCCTACCGCATCCACCAGCTTCACAAAGCCCTGGGTGTTCACCTTCACATAGAAGTCGATGGGGAAGCCCACGATATTTTGGACCTCTTCCTTCAGGGCGTCCATACCGTTGTAGGGGTACATACTGCACAGCTTATAGAAGTGCTTTCCCTTGCTGGAGACGCCCTCGATCAGGGTGTCCCGGGGGATGGAGACCATGGCAATGGTCTGGTTTACCGTGTCGTAGGTGGCCACGATCATAGTGTCTACGTTGCCGCTGGCCTGGTCGCTGGCGCACAGCAGGAAAGTATAGGTGTACTCCTTCCGCTGGCGAGTGGGCTGGGCACTCTCTTCCTGGCCGGGGGACTGAAGGGAGACCGCTCCGCCCTCTGCCGGCGGAGGGGTCTCCTCCTGAATCTTGGGCGGCTGGGCCAGCAGCTTGAAGGTAACGATGAAGGCCAATACCAGCGCCGCCACCACCGCCAGAATGATAAACAGGACTTTGGCTGCCTTCTGTCCGGGGGACAGAGGGATCTTCTCTTTCTTCTTTTTCATCAGCCGCCTGGCCATGGCCATCACGCCCTTCTTTGGTAATATATTACATTATGTATTGCTTTTATCCTTAGAATGACCGCGTTATATCGAATTAGACGGTATAAGACAAGGAAAAGTTTCCGCGTTTTCGGCTCTTTTTGACAGGAAACCTTACGCTTCTCCCACAAACCGGCTGCGGATGCTGAGAGTGGCGGCAGTGAGGGAATTGACCGCCCCCAGCAGATCCATCAGCAGCTGATTCTGCCGGGCCAGCTCCTCCAGTACCCGGTCCATGCCCTCTCCTCCGACGGAGGGTGGGGACCAGACAGGGGCGCTCCAGCAGGGGATGGGATGGGCATACCGCTTCATGGCAGGCTCCATGGGCTGGCTCTGAGCTAGAATGGCGGCGGCCCGCTGCCGCGCCTCCTGGTCCCGGGCTCTCTGACAGCTGGGTTGGTTCATAGAAAACACCTCCTTTTCACCCCTTATCCTATGCCGGTGAGCACTTCCCGGTCCGTCCCGGGCAGAATTGGGGAAATTGCCCGTTGACATTTTTGGGGGACATGGTACACTGAACTGGACCGTATGAAGAGCAAACGCTCATGCGGTCCAGAAAGGAACGAGGTACCATGAAGAAACTGCTTGCACTGGGCCTGACCGTGGCCCTGGCGCTGGGCCTTACCGCCTGCGCTTCCAATCCTGCTCCGGCGGAGAGCACCCCTCCCGCTGAGACCACCCCCGTGGCGGAGACCACTCCCGCACAGTCTGAAACCCCTGCTCTGGAGGGAACTGAGATCAACCTGGGCCTGCTCAACGGCCCCACTGGCATGGGCGCCGCCAAGCTGCTCGCTGACAACGATGCCGGCGAGACTGTCAACCACTACAATGTGACCATGGGCTCCGATCCCTCCACCGATATCGTGCCCAAGCTGAACAGCGGGGAGCTGGACATGGCCGCTCTGCCCACCAACGTGGCCGCCAACCTGTATAATAAGACTGGCAATGTGCAGCTGCTGGCCCTGAACACTCTGGGCGTGCTCCACATCCTGGAGAACGGCAATACCGTTAACTCTCTGGCCGACCTGTCCGGCAAGACCATTTACGCCATCAACCAGGGCACCAACACCGAGTATGTGCTGGACTACCTGCTGACCCAGAACGGCTTGGACCCGGACACCGATGTGGACATCCAGTGGAAAACCAGCGAGGAGGTCACCGCCCTGATGGCCTCCGGCGAGATCGATCTGTGTATGCTCCCTGTGCCTGCCGCCACCACTGTGCTGATGCAGAACAGCGACGTGCGGGACGCCATCGACCTGAGCGACGCCTGGACCGAGTCCGGAGCCTCCGGTACCTTCACCATGGGCTGCGTGGTGGTGCGCACCGAATTTGCCCAGGAACACCCCGAGGCGGTGGAAGCCTTCCTGCAGGAGTATGAGGCCTCCATCAACTACATCAAGGACAACCCGGAGGAGGGCGGCCAGCTTATCGAGCAGTACGGCATCGTGCCCAAGGCTGCTATTGCCACTGCGGCCATCCCCCAGGCCAACATGATCTTTACGGCCGGTGAGGACCTGAAGTCCATCTCCAGCTACTATGAGGTGCTCTTCGCCGCTGACCCCACTTCGATCGGAGGTTCCATCCCCGATGACGCCTTCTACTACATCCCGTAATGTAAAACGGAGCAAATTACTGCGAGCTGTCATACCCCTGGCCTTCTGGCTGGGGGTTTGGCAGCTTGCGGCCTTTTTGGTGGACCTGAGGACCGACGGCCACGGGGCCCTGCTGCTGCCCTATCCCATGCTGGTGGCTGGGCGGCTGTGGGCTCTGGCGGGACAGGCTGCCTTCTGGCAGTCGGCGGCGGTGACCCTGGGCCGTATCTTCGGGGGCTTTGCCGCCGGCGCGGCGGTGGGGGCTCTGGTGGCGGCGGCCACCTCCGCCCTCCGGGGGGCGGACTGGGTGCTCACCCCGGCGGTGAAGGTGATCCGGGCCATCCCCGTGGCCTCCTTTATTGTGCTGGTGCTGCTGTGGGCCCCCTCCTCCGGCTGGGTGCCCGCCATCGTGTCCGGCCTGATGGTGCTGCCGGTGCTGTGGGGCAACGTGAGCAGGGGGGTGGCGCAGACCGACCCCCTGCTGCTGGAGGCAGCCCGGGCTTACCGCTTTGGCCGGGGCAAGACATTTCGGCTGGTGTACCTGCCTTCGGTGCGGCCCTACTTTGTCAGCGGCTGCGCCACCGGCCTGGGCCTGGCCTGGAAGGCGGGGGTGGCGGCCGAGGTGCTGTGCCAGCCCAAACTGGCCATCGGGACCCAACTCTACCGGGCCAAGATTACCCTGGAGACCCCCGACCTCTTTGCCTGGACGGCGGTGGTTATTGTGCTGAGCTTTGTGCTGGAATACGCCTTGGGCATCCTGTTCCGGCGGCTGGGAGGGGATAAAACGTGATATCCGTCAAAGATATTACCGTTCGTTTTGGGGAAAAGACGGTGTTGGACCGTTTTTCCCTGGATCTGCCGGAGACAGGGATCACCGCTCTCTCCGGCCCCTCCGGCTGCGGCAAGACCACCCTGCTGCGGGTACTGGCAGGGCTCCAGCCGGTGGAGGCGGGGACAGTTATTACCCCGCCGGACCCGGTGATCCTCTTTCAGGAGAACCGGCTGCTGCCCTGGCGGACGGTGGAGCAGCACATTGCCGATGTGCTGCCCCGGGAGCGCCGGGGGGAGGCCTCCCGCTGGCTGGCCCTGGCAGAGCTGGAGGGGGAGGAGAAGCACTACCCCGCCGCCCTGTCCGGCGGCATGGGGAGACGGCTGGCGCTGGCCCGGGCTCTGGCCTGCGGTGGCGGGCTCATTCTGCTGGACGAGCCCTTTGCCGGGGTAGATGCCCCCAGGACAGCCCGCATTCTGGAGCAGGTGCGGTCGCTGGGAGTGCCGGTGGTGCTGTCCAGCCACGAGGGGGAGACGGTGACCCTGTGCGACCGGGTGATCCCTCTGGACGGACCGCCTCTTAGGCAGCTGTGATCCTTCTGGATTCATTTCAGCTTTTCTAAGGTTTTCTAAAAAAGAGCGAAAGCGCGTTGCGCTTTCGCTCTTTTATGATAAAATGGGAACCATGAATTTTTGAAAAAGGCAGCGTAATGATATGAGCAACATCACTGAAACGCCTGAGGTGCAGGAGGTACCGGAGCCCCAGACGCCCCCAAAGCGGCGGTTCCGGCTGAAGTGGCCCAAGCTGGCCATGAGTCCCCGGCAGTACTGGTGGACCACCATGGTCCTGCTGATCGTAGTGCCCCTGATCTCCTTCACTATGGTGGAGTATCTGAATTATAACGACCCCTGGAAGGATTTTACCCTCGCCCAGATCCTGCTGAATCTGGTGTGGTACTACTTTGGAGAGCTGTTCTTCTACTTCCTCCGGGGCCGGCGCAGCGGTGCGGTAAAGCTGGGCCTGGGCATCGCCTGGGGCTTCGGCTGCGCCAACCACTACCTCATTGCCTTCCGGGGGCGTACCCTGTTCCCCGGAGACTTCCTCAGCTTGGGTACCGCCGCCAACGTGGCGGGCAACTATGACTATTCCCTGTCCCAGCGGCAGTGGGTGACCCTGATCATGATGATCGCGGTGATTCTGGCCATGAAGGTACTGCCCAATGAGCCCCGGAAAAAGTTCTCCTGGAAGGTATTCGGGGCCTCGGCGGGGGCGGCTGTGGTGTTCCTGTCGGTGTTTTTCGGCACCAGCATGGTGGAGAAGCTGGGGATCGAGCCCTCCATGTGGACCACCCGTGGCAACGGCCTCTTCCTCAACTTTGCTGTATGCATGAAGTACATGAAGGTGGAAAAACCGGATGCCTACTCCCAGCAGACTCTGAACGATCTGGGCACGGAAAACGCCAGCGATGATCTGTCGGTAACGGTGGCGGATCCGGACGGCACGGTGCGGCCGGTGAACGTCATCGTCATTATGAACGAGTCCTTTTCCGACCTGTCTGTGCTGCCGGGAGTGGAGACCAACCAGAACGCCATGCCCTTTATTCGCTCCCTGACAGAGAACACCATCAAGGGCTATGCCTACTCTTCCGTGTTCGGCGGCACCACCGCCAACTCGGAGTATGAGTTCCTCACCGGCAACACCACCGCATACCTGCCCGCCGGTACGGTGCCCTATCAGATGTATGTCTCCGACGGGGACCCCACCCTGGTGGGCCAGATGAAGGCCTTGGGTTATACCGCCATCGCCGCCCACCCCTACCGGTCCTCCGGTTGGAACCGGCCTGCGGTGTACAGCGATTACGGTTTTGATGAGGTGTATTTCGAAAGCGACTTCCAGAACCGTACCTATATGCGGGGAGACGAGAAATCCGGATATGTCACCGATCAGTGTGACTATGAAAATCTGATTCGGCTGTACGAGGAGAAGGAGGCGGGGGAGCCCCTGTTCCTCTTCAACGTCACCATGCAGAACCACAGCGGCTACCAGATGTCCTGGGATAACCTGCCCCGGGAGGTGTGGCTTACCGGCAGCCTGGAGGGTAGGTTCCAGACGGTGAACCAGTACCTGTCCCTTATCTATCAGAGCGATCAGGCCTTTGAATACCTGATCAACTACTTCTCTCAGGTAGAGGAGCCCACCATGATTCTCCTCTTCGGAGACCATCAGCCCCAGGTGGCCACCAATTTCTACACCGACGTGCTGGGGGAGAACCCGGACACCGCTCTGGCCCAGAAAAAGCAGATGGTACCCTTCCTGTTGTGGGCCAACTACGACATCCCGGAGGAGCAGGGGGTGGAGCTCTCCCTCAACTACCTGTCCGCCCTGCTGATGGACACCGCCAACCTGCCCATGACCGGCTACCAGAAGTTTTTGTCCCAGCTGTGGGAGGCCGCCCCGGTCATCAATACCGTGGGGGTGCGGGATGCGGAAGGAAACTGGTACGGGGAGAACGAAGCGCTGCCCGACCAGCTGGATGAGACCATTGAGGCCTACAAGGTACTGCTGTACAACAATATCTTTGATAAGTCCAACCGGCTGGAGCAGTTCTTCAGCCTGACGGAATAAGCAACACGCCCCCGGAGGTACTTCCTCCGGGGGCGTGTTGTTGTATCAAAAAAACAGCAAAGGGTATGCAGGCGGCATATTGAAATTTTGGAATAAATTGAATACAGTAGAGAAAACGGCGATTTCACGGGAGATCCATCAAATGGAGGGATATTATGAAAAAACTGGTTTGTGAAATGTGCGGCAGCAACGACTTGTTAAAGCAGGACGGCGTCTTTGTCTGCCAGGGCTGCGGGTGCAAATATTCCGTGGAAGAGGCGCGGAAAATGATGATGGAGGATGGAGGTACCGGAGGGCCTGTCTCCACGCCGGCAGCACCGGTACCGGGGGTCAACCAGAGCCAGATTGACAACTATCTGGGCATGGCCAAGAGCGCCCTGGAAGGGAGCAACAACGAAGAGGCCGAAAATTACGCCAACAAGATCATTGAAATAGACCCCCAGAACTGGCAGGCCTGGTCCATCAAGGGCACCGCCGCCGGCTGGCAGACCACCGGCCGGAACAATCGGTACGGAGAGAGCGTGGTGGCCTGGATCAAGGCCCTGACCTATGTGCCTGAGGAGGAGCGCAGCGATTTGCGCATCGAGCTGATGGTATCTGCTCAGCAGATCGGCGCGGCCATCGTGCAGATGCACGGCAATCACTTTGTGGACTACCGCAGCGAGGATAATAAGCTGGATGTGCTCAATTCTGCCCAAAATGTGAAGGAACAGCTGCAAATGCTGAAGGAGCAGACCGGGGAGGAGTTCTACACCAACGACTTCTCCACCCAGCTGGGCCGCATCATTAACGGGGCCGCCGTGGGGGGCAGCAACAACGCCGACGAGGAGTTCGGCCCGGAGGACCTTAACCGGGGCAAGTACGAGTGGAACCGCTACACCCAGAGCTCCGACCGGTGTCTCACACTGCTGGACAGGGCTTTCCAGCTGTCCTACGACGACGAGCTGAACTTCACCATCAGCAAGAACTATGTGGTCATCGCCACCGCTGTGCGGGACTCCTGCTCCTACAAATTCGTGCCCAACGCCTATACCGACGGCAGCTATCAGGTGGACTACACCTTTACCGAGGCGGCTAAGAAGTCCCGCACCAACGCCATTGAGACCTGGCAGAAGCGGATGGACTGGTACGATCCGGCCCACCGGAAAGCCCACATGGAGGCGGTGCTGGGGCGGTGCGAGGCTGCCCGCACCAGCTTTGAGGAGGACGCCGCCCGGGAGCAGTACTGGAGCGAGCACGCCCAGGAGAAGGCGGCCCTGGAGCAGGAGCGGGAGGCCCTCACCCGCCAGGCCGATGAGCTGGAGGCCGACCTGGCCGCCGATCCGGTCTATGAGGAGCGCAAACGCAAGCAGGAGGCCATCGATGACCTCAGCCGGCAGAAGCAGGGGCTGGGTTTGTTCAAAGGCAAGGAGAAAAAGGCCATCCAGGAGCAGATCGACCAGATCCAGGGCGAGCTGGGACAGGTGAACAGCCGCATCAGCCAGATGGAGGAGGCGTGCAGTCAGAAGCTCCAGCCCCTCCGCAGTCGGGCTACTGAGATCGGCGAGGAGCTGACCCGTTCCCGGGGCAGACAGCCCATGGCCCATGGCGAGCAGCTGGATTTGTTGGAGGGTACACATTTCAAGGGCTCGCCCATGGAGGTCCTCCGCAAGATCCAGGCCATACTGCCCCAGGGTTACAAGGCGGGCAAGGAGGAGGGCGAGGCGGCCATCGTCAACTACAGCAAGACCTCCCACGACCTGGCCCAGTCCATCCAGGGCCTTACCGATGCCCTCCAGGGCCGGAAAAGCGAAAAGAAGGAGTGGGTGGACGACCCCAATGAGGACAAGCAGTACCGGATCAACCTTGTGAGGGGAGAGGACGTTACCGGCGTCCATCTGGCCCTCCATGCCAAGTCCATCCACCAGGATTGCTCCGGCGAGTGCTGTTTCGGCATCAACGGCAGCTTCAGCGAAGACAGCGCGGTGGATTTCGTAAAGGTTGTGTCCAGGCTGCTCTTCGCAGCCCTGCCCACCTCCGACCTGGAGACCCTCCAGACCTTCCTGGCCCAGTCCCTTTACGGGCTGGCCGAATCCGACCAGATCTATCAGGATGGGGTGCGGCTGCAGATGGTGCGTAAGCAGTACACCTGGCTGGAATTTGAGGTGCTCTGAGTTACATTAAATCAGAGAGCCCGCCGCGGTATTCTGCGGCGGGCTCTCTTACTGTTATCAGGTCAGCACAGACCCAGGATATAGCGGCAGCAGAACCGCTTGTACCAGGGCAGGGCCCTGTCCACCTGAGTGGAGACGGTATGGGCGGCCCGTACGGCGGCCCGCCGCTCCTCCTCTGTCAGAGTGTGGGGGCTGAATTTGGCCTTTTTGGCCAGTTCAAATATCTCCTCAGAGATCTGCCCGCCCCATTTCTCTAACTTTTTCAGGTAGAGATAAGCGGCGATGACGGCCTGGTTGGTGTTTGCCTGACCCAACCGCTTCTCACGCCGGCTTCGGCCGATGGCCCGCCGGCCGGGGAAGGCCAGAACTGCCAGCACGACCGCCAGAGGAATCAGAATGAATCTCAGATCCAGGGGGGCGGACTCCGGCTGGTCCTCTTTGCCGTCATCGGGGGTGGCGGAAGGCCGGGCAGAAGGCTGGGCAGTCTGGGTGGGCGTGGGTGTAGGCGTTGCGGTGGGCGTAGGAGTAGGCGTGGCTGTACCGCTCAGGCCGGGGGTGCTGCCGGCATAGGCGGGGGTGACCTCCACCGGCTCCCAGCCGTAGCCGGGGATATAGACCTCCACCCAGGCGTGGGCGGCGGAATCCGGCACATTCACATGGCCGGAGGAGGGTACGTCGGCCACATAGCCGGTGACATACCGGGCGGGGATGCCCATAGCCCGCAGCATGAGGGTGGCGGCGCTGGCATAGTGCATACAGTAGCCCCGGTGACTCTCGGTGAGGAAATAGGTGACGAAATCCTCTCCCTCCGGGGTGGCGGGGGTGTTGGGATCGTACTGAGTGATGGAGGCCAGATAATCGGCGATGGCCTGGGCGCTCTCCATGGTCCAAAGATGGATCAGGTTGATATCCGATTTTGTGAGGTCAGGAATACCGTTCTCCGAGGTAATGCCGTAGGAGAAATCGGGGGTACTGGTTATTTCCCTGCTGTCGCAGGCCTCCATGACCTGGGGCCAGAATTGGTCGGTGGCCTCTACCATGGCAACCCACAGCGCGGGAGAGTCGGGAATGGTCAGATAATTGTCGTAGACAAAGGCCTGATAGCGCTCCTCCGCCTGACGGGCCTCCACCGGCAGCGCCGCCCCGGAATCGGGGGAGCAGCCGGGCTGGACGTACAGCGTATGGGTCCACACATCCTCCCCTCGGGCCAGATAGGAGTCGTACATGAACTTGGTGCCGCTGAGCTCGTTGGGCTGGGACAGGATGTGATAGGGAACGTACACATAACCAGGGTCAGCCCCTACATTGCGGACCGTGACCTTGGCATATTGATGGCTGGGGAAGGCGTTTCGATCAGCCAGGGCGGGGAAGTTCATAGGCTGATAGCCGTCCAGGGCGTTGGACAGGTCGGAAAGGGGGAATTGGCCGGATACCTCATCGATGGGATAATAGAAGGGACCCAGGTCCTGATAGTCCGATTCCTTCAGAGGCCCCCAGCCGTCGCTGCCGTACACTGCGCTGGAAAAGCCCCGCAGATAGATCCGGCCCCGCAGGTCGGTATCCACCTCCAGCACCGTCCGGCCGGAGAAGTCCAGAGGCCCGGCGTCGTCCAGGGACACCTTGCCGTCGGCATTGGTAAAGGAGCCGCCGCTGCCAAAGCCGAAGGGTCCTTTGCCGTTAAAAAGGGTGATGTTCAGATGAGTTGCCCAGTTGTTGATGGAGTCCAGAGCACCATCTGCCCACTGGGGCCGCTGATAGGTGGATTGGGGCATGGCGGCGTTGAGGAGGAGCAGCAGCAGGGCCACCGCCGGAAAGGAGACCAGGGTGAGCCGTGCGGCTCCTGCCCGGTCCCACCGCCGGGCCAGGGACCCCAGGCCCATCACGCACCAGGCCAGAATGAGCACCATCAGAGGCAGCCAGGCCGGTGTGACAGAAATGCACAGAGGAGCCAGCACAAAGGGAGCGGTGAGCAGGAAGGTGGCGGAAAAAGAAGGGAACCGTATCACCGCCAGGGCCAGCAGAACCACCAGAACAGCGGCCACGGCCAGGGCCAGAATGGTTGCGGCTCTGATCCAGACGGAGGGGGCCAGCTGGAGGATGGGCTCAATAAAGCCGTCCAGCTCCAGACTGGTGCATACCGTATTCACCACAGAACAGCGGAAGGTGATCTCTCCCAGCCGCATGGCGGTGAACATCTGCCATACCACCAGACCGTCAATGCAGAGTACCGCAGCCATACTCACCAGCATCCAGCGGGTAGGGAGTGCGCACAGAACGGTGAGCAAGACTGACAGAAGCACACAGCCTGTAAGGAAAAGGGTGAGCTCAAGAGACTGTCCCACCGCAGAGGAGAAGGACCAGAGGGTGCTGGACAACAGCAGGAAGAGCAGGAAGCCGCCGGTCAGCAGCTCCAGCCAGCCCGGCCGGGGCCGGGGCTGCCGTTTGGAATGCTGTTTCATCGTCCCCCTCCTTCCACACCGTCCGGCGTTACATGGAGATGGCGTACCTTACCGCCGCCGGGCAGCCGGAGGGCGCCGTCCAGAATGGAGCGGCCCTCCAGAGGCGCAGGGGTGGAGAAGACCAGCTCCAGACAGGCAAGCAGAGCGTTGGGACTGTCCACAGCCCGGTCCTCCGCCACGCCGGTGACCGGGGAAGCCCACTGGATGTGGTGGGGCCGGTCCTGCTGCAGCAGCCAGCGGGAGAGAGCCCACAGCTGGGCAAAGGTGCGGTCCAGTTCCTCGGACGGACCGAAGTGGTCATAGGTCACCACAATGGCGGCCTGCTGGGGTTCCAGGGTCTCCCGCACCACCAGTTCGTCCTTTTTAGAGGACAGCTTCCAGTGGACGGACCGCAGGGGGTCCCCCACCCGGTACTCCCGCAGGTCGTAGTCCTCGCCGGGACCGCCGCCGGGCCGGGGGCGGAGTACCGTACCGGCGTTCTCACCGGCAGCCAGCTCCTCCTTCCCCTCAAGTTCCAGCTGGGCGGGAAGGATGAGCACAGCTCGCTCCGGGCCCTTCCGCACCGGCAGAGGAAAGAGCCCCAGCAGGTCGCAGCAGACCGCTTTCTCCACCTGGCAGACCAGACGGCCGCAGTGGGTGGCGGTCACCGTCAGTTCCGCCGGCTTCCGGGCGGTTACCGTGATCTTGCTTTCCCCCGACTCTCCGGTGAGCTGATTGGTCCAGCGCAGCCTGATCCGGGGGCGGATGAGGGGCAGGAAAGAGGAATGGTACAGGAGCACGCCAAACCGGGCGCTGCCGCCTACTGTGATCAGGGGGGCTTGGGGCACTACCGATGCCATGCTTCCCATCCATCCGGGCAGAGCCAGCAGCAGGGAGAGAATGGGAAGCACCAGAATGAGTACCAATACAAAGGTGGACAGGTAAAAGCGGAAAAAGATCTGAAAGAGCACCGCCGCGCCCACCAAAACGGCGTATAAAATCCGACGGCCTGCCATAGCCTTACCCGATCTTGGGCGGCGGGACCAGCCGGAGAATCTCCGCCGCCGGCTGGAAGTTGCCGTTGGCCTCCGCCCGGGGGGAGAGAATGAGCCGGTGTGTCACCACGTCGGCAAACACCATGGATACGTCCTCCGGATTGACAAAGTCCCGACCAAAGACCAGGGCGGCCGCCTTGGCCATGGCGGTAAGGGCCAGAGAGGCACGGGGACTGGCGCCCTGGACGATCATGGGGTGGCTGCGGGTGGCATTGACCAGCCGAATGATATAGTCCAGCACCGGGTCGGATACAAATACCTGGTCGGCCTGGGCACGGAGGGCGGCCAGACTGTTCAGATCCAGCACCTGGCGCACCTGATCCAGCGGGTTGTTTCCCTGCTTGCGGCGCACCATGGCAAACTCGTCCGCCGGGGCGGGGTAGCCCATGGAAAGCCGGATCATGAACCGGTCCATCTGGGAGTCGGGGAGGGGCTGAGTGCCCGAGGCTCCCGCCGGGTTCTGGGTGGCGATGACCAGGAAGGGCTGAGGCACCGGATGGGACACGCCGTCCACGGTGACCTGCCCCTCCTCCATGGCCTCCAGCAGGGCAGACTGGGTACGGCTGGTGGCCCGGTTCAGTTCATCCGCCAGAAACAGGTTGCACAGCACTGCTCCGGGCTGATACTCCATGGCGCCGGTGGACTTGTTGTAGATGGAAAAGCCGGTGATGTCAGAGGGCATCACGTCGGGGGTGAACTGCACCCGGTTATATTGCAGGCTCAGGGCCTTGGAAAAGGCCAGCGCCATGGTGGTCTTACCTACGCCGGGGATGTCCTCCAGCAAGATGTGGCCCCGGGCCAGAATGGCAAGCAGCACTTTGGCGAGCACGTTATCTTTGCCCACCACCGCTTTCTTTACCTCGCCCAAAATTTCCAGGGCCTGCTTGTTGCCTTCCATGCTCCGACCTCCTTAGAACAATAAATCTGATTCCTATTGTACCAGAGGGTTTCCTTATGTCAACTCAAATGCATAAAAAAGACCGGATTGGAAAAAATCACGGCAGACCCTTGCACAAAACACCGGTTTGTGGTATAGTACATACGTTAGTAGTAGAAGTATGGTGAGAGTGGGGTCACGGCTCCGCTCTTTCTTATTGAAAAAACGGGGTATGTAAATTTTTTACAGCCCCTTGCCGGAGGTGGATTATGGCCAAGGTAACGGAACTGGTATCCGCTCTGGCGGCCCCCCTGGTGGAGGCTGCCGGCTGCTCCCTGTGGGACGTGGAATATGTGCGGGAAGCGGGACAGTGGTTCCTGCGGATTTATATTGATAAGGAAGGCGGCGTCTCCATTAACGACTGTGAGGCGGTGAGCCGCCCCCTGTCCGACGCGCTGGACGAGGCCGATCCCATTGAGGGTAGCTATGTGCTGGAGGTCTCCTCCGCCGGCGCCGACCGACCCCTGAAGAAGCCGGAGCACTTTGCCGCCTTTATGGGGGCTGAGGTGGAGGTTCGCCTCTACCGGGCAGTGGACGGCCGGAAGGACCATGTGGGTACCCTGTCCGGCTATGAAAACGGCGACGTGACCATTGAGACGGCGGACGGCCCCAGAACCTTCGTCAAGAAGGACGTGGCCCAGACCCGGCTGTACGTGCGGTTTTAAGATGTAGGGGCGGACAGAAACCGCCCGTGTTGAGGATAAGGAGACAGAACTATGCCGAAGAAGAATGCCAAAGCGCAGAAGACCAATGAGCTGGACGGCAAGGAATTTTTTGCCGCCATCAACCTGATTGAGAAGGAAAAGGGCATCCCCAAGTCCTATATGCTGGAGAAGATCACCCAGGCCCTGGTGTCCGCCTACAAGCGGGACCATGAGACCGTTGGGGACAATGTGACGGTGGAAGCCGATGAGCAGGCCGGCACTGTCCGGATGTTCGTCAAGAAGGACGTGGTGGAGGAGGTAGATAACCCCTGCACCGAGATGAGTCTGGAACAGGCCCGCAGCAAGCTGCCCCAGGCCCAGCTGGGGGACGTGATCCGCATTGAGATCAAGACCCGGGACTTTGGCCGCATTGCCGCTCAGACCGCCCGTCAGGTCATCATCCAGGGTATGCGCGAGGCCGAGCGGGGTATGGTGTACGACGAGTTCTCCTCCAAGGAGCACGAGATCCTCACCGGCGTGGTCACCCGTATCGATCCCCGCTCCGGCGCCGCCAGCCTGCGGATTGGCTCCGGCAGCGAGGCCACCGAGGCCTTCCTGGCTGCCGGCGAGCAGGTCAAGGGCGAGGAGTATGTGGAGGGGATGCGCCTGCGGGTGTATGTGGTGGAGGTCCGCCGTTCCACCAAGGGTCCCCAGGTCCTCATCTCCCGCACCCATCCCGGCCTGGTGAAGCGCCTGTTTGAGATGGAGGTGCCCGAGATTTACGACGGCACTGTGGAGGTCAAGTCCATTGCCCGTGAGGCCGGCTCCCGCACCAAGCTGGCCGTCTGGTCTGCCGATCCCAACGTGGACCCCATCGGCGCCTGCGTGGGTCCCCGGGGCCAGCGTGTCAACAACATCGTGGAGGAGCTCCGCGGCGAGAAGGTGGACATTGTCAAGTGGTCTGAGGACCCCGCCGTGTACATCGCCGCCGCTCTGTCCCCCGCCGATGTCATCAGCGTGGACATCCACGAGGAGGGCAAGACCTGCCGCGTGGTGGTGCCCGACGATCAGCTCTCCCTGGCCATCGGCAAGGAGGGCCAGAACGCCCGGCTGGCCGCCAAGCTGACCGGCTGGAAGATCGACATCAAGCCCGCCTCCGCCCCCGCCGACGAGGAAGTGGAGGACGAGGAGGACGTGATCCTGGAGGACGAGGCCGAGGAGTAAGCCCTCAGTGATCAAATGAAATGGAAGGGGGGCAGAAGGATGCCCAAGAAAATACCCATGCGCCAGTGCGTAGGCTGCCGGGAGATGAAGCCCAAGAAAGAGCTGATCCGGGTGGTGAAGAGCCCCGAGGGGGAAGTCTCCCTGGATTTCAAGGGAAAGAAGCCGGGCCGGGGGGCCTATGTATGTCCCGACGAGGCCTGCCTGAAGCGGGCCCGGAAGGCCAAAGCGCTGGAGCGGGCTTTCTCCGCCCCCATGCCCGACGAGGTATATGAGGCGCTGGAACAGCAGATGCGGGAGGGCGATCAGGATGGATAGCGTACTGCATCTGCTGGGCATCGCCCGTAAGGCAGGCCGTGTGGAGGTAGGCGAGGAGCCGGTGGGCGCCGCCGCCCGGGCCCACCAGGCCAAGCTGATCCTCACCGCCTGTGACGGCGCGGACAACAGCCTGCGCCGGGCCGCTCACTTTGCCGAGATCGGCAAGGTGCCCCACCTGCCTACGCCCTACACCAAGGGCGGCCTGGGCGGTGCGGTGGGCCGTTCTGCCTGCACCATGCTGGCCCTCACCGACGTGGGGCTGGCCGCCGCCATTGCCGCCAAGCTGGCCGCCGCTGATCCGGAGGGCTGCTCTGCCGCAGCGGAACAGCTGAAGGTCCAGGCGGGTAAGGCCCTTCAGCGGCAGAAGGAACAGCGGGCCCATGAGAAGAACCTGCAGAAGAAGAACAAGAAGCCGTGGGCTCCGCCCCCCAAGGCAGCCAAAGCGCCCGAGAATCCGCCCGCGGCCAAAAAGCAGGCAAGACCGTTTGCCCCCAAGGGCAAACTGACCATCAAGAAGCAGCAGCCATGAACAAGAAGTGGCTGAGGACAGATTGGAACAAGCAGGCTTGTTCCAATAAGAAAGCGCAGCGGTCCCGCCGCGTTTTCCTATTGGCGCAAGCCGACCAGTTGGAGGTGGCTTTATTTGCTGAACAACAAATATCGTGTGCATGAGGTGGCCAAGGATTTCAACAAGAACTCCAAGGACATCACCGACATTCTGACCAAATACGCGACGACTCCGAAAAACCATATGCAGCCTCTGGGCGACCGGGAGCTGTCTCTGATTTTCGAGTATCTCACCCAGCACAATCAGGTGGAGAGCATTGAGAGCATCTACGCCGATGTGTATCGGGAACCCAAGGCCGCGGCCAAGGAAACACCTGCCGCCGGGAAGGAGGAGCAGCGCACTGCTCCCGCTCAGCAGCAGAACCAGAAGGGTGGAAAGCCTGTGAAGGAACATACCGCGCCTGTCAATAAGCCCGCCGCTCAGGCGGAGCAGCCCAAGACTCAGCCCGTCCAGCAGCCCAGCCGGCCCACGACCCGTGTGCCTGAGAAGAAGGTTGTGGACACCCGCAAGAGCGGCAACGTGAACCTGGAGAAGTACGACCAGCGTCTGGAGGACCTGGCTGCCGGCAAGACCAAGCAGATGCAGGCCGGCAAGCAGAAGTTCCAGGGCCGCAACCAGCGCAAGGGCGGCTTCCAGGGCGGCAACAAGCGCCGCCAGGAGGAGCAGGAGAAGATGCGCCGGCTCCAGATGGAGATCGCCAAAAAGACCCCCCTCACCGTCAAGATCCCCGACGAGATCGGTGTGGGCGAGCTGGCTTCCCGCATGAAGAAGACCGGCGCCGAGGTGGTCAAGACCCTGATGAAGAACGGCGTCATGGCCTCCCTGTCCGACGTCATCGACTTCGACACCGCCGCTATCATTGCCGAGGAGCTGGGCTGCAAGGTGGAGAAGGAGATCATCGTCACCATCGAGGAGAAGCTCATCGATACTGCTGAGGATAAGGAAGAGGACCTGCTGCCCCGCGCTCCCGTGGTGGTGGTTATGGGCCACGTCGACCACGGCAAGACCTCTCTGCTGGACTATATCCGCAACGCCCATGTGGCGGCGGGCGAGGCCGGCGGCATCACCCAGCACATCGGCGCCTATCAGGTGGAGGTCCAGGGCAAGCCCATTACCTTCCTGGACACCCCCGGCCACGAGGCCTTTACCGCCATGCGTGCCCGCGGCGCTATGATCACCGACGTGGCCATTCTGGTGGTGGCCGCCGACGATGGCATCATGCCCCAGACCGTGGAGTCCATCAACCACGCCAAGGCCGCCAAGATCCCCGTGATCGTGGCCATCAATAAGATGGATAAGCCGGAGGCCAACCCCGAGCGCATTAAGGAGCAGCTCACCAAGTACGAGCTGGTGCCTGAGGAGTGGGGCGGCGAGACCATTATCTGCCCCATCTCCGCCAAGACCGGCGAGGGCATCGACAACCTGCTGGAGATGGTCAACCTGACCGCCGAGATGCAGGAGCTGAAGGCCAACCCCAACCGCTCCGCCCATGGTGCCGTCATCGAGGCCCGTCTGGACAAGGGCCGCGGTCCTGTGGCCACTCTGCTGGTGCAGAACGGTACCCTCCATCAGGGCGACATCATCATTGCCGGTACCGCCGTGGGCCGTGTCCGTGCCATGACCAACGCCCGGGGCGAGAAGCTCACCGAGGCTGGTCCCTCCGTGCCTGTGGAGATCATCGGCATGAGCGAAGTGCCCGGCGCCGGTGACGACTTCCACGCCGTGGCCGACGAGCGTATGGCCCGTGAGCTGGTGGAGCAGCGCAAGCACGACCAGAAGATGGCCGCCTCCGGCCCGGTGGGCAAGGTGAGCCTGGAGGATCTGTTCAGCCAGATCAAGCAGGGCGAGATGAAGGACCTGAACATCATCGTCAAGGCCGACGTTCAGGGCTCCGCCGAGGCCGTCAAGGCCTCCCTGGAGAAGATCTCCAACGACGAGGTCCGGGTGCGGGTCATCCACTGCGCGGTGGGCGCCATCAACGAGAGCGACGTCATGCTGGCTACCACCTCCAACGCCATCATCGTGGGCTTCAACGTCCGTCCCGACTCCAATGCCAAGGACACTGCCGCCCGCAACAAGGTGGATATGCGGATGTACCGCGTGATCTACGACTGCATCAACGAGATCGAGACCGCCATGAAGGGTATGCTGGCTCCCAAGTTCAAGGAAGTGGAGCTGGGCCAGGCCGAGGTGCGCAATGTGTTCCGCATCACCGGCGTGGGCATGGTGGCCGGCTGCTACGTCACGGGCGGCAAGATGCAGCGCGGCGCCCAGATGCGCCTGCTGCGTGACAACGTGGTGATCTACGACGGCTCCATCGCTTCCCTCCAGCGCTTTAAGGACAGCGTGAAGGAAGTGGCCGCCGGATACGAGTGCGGCATCACATTCGAGAAGTTCCAGGACATCAAGGAGGGCGACGTCATTGAAGCCTTCCTGATGGAGCAAATTGAAGTATAATTATAAAAAATGAAATCAGACCCGTTCCGTCCCCAATTCATTTGAGGAGGGGGCGGGTCTGTATTGCGTAATAGGAGAAAAATATGGCAAGTAATCGCATTGGACGTATCAACGAGGAGATCCAGCGGGAGTTGGCCACCCTCATCCGCACGGTCAAGGACCCCCGGGTCCACGGGCTGGTGTCCATCACCGGTGTGGATACCACCTCCGACCTGCGCTATTCCAAGATCTATGTCAGCGTGCTGGACAAGAGCGACGTGAGCGAGGTGGTCAAGGGCCTCAAATCCGCCGGGGGCTATCTGCGGCGGGAGCTGGGTGCGGCCCTGAAGCTGCGCTATACCCCTGAGCTGCAATTTGTGGAGGATGACTCCATCGGTCAGGGCGCCCACATTCTGAGTATGCTGCGGAATCCGGAGGTAGTGAAGCCTGCCAATCCGGCCAACGCCCACATCGATCTGGACAGCGAGGAGTGAGCTCCATGACCTATACCGAAGCTGCGGCCTGGCTGAAGGACCACGACCGCTACCTGATCCTGACCCACAAGCGCCCCGACGGGGACACCATCGGCTGTGCCGCTGCCCTGTGCCTGGGACTGCGTGGTCTGGGCAAGACCGCCCATATCTGCCCCGGCACCGGGGAGACTCATCTCTTCACCCCTTACCTGGAGGGCCTGCTGGCCCCCGAGGGGTATGAGCCGGAGACGGTGGTCAGCGTGGACATCGCCGCCCGGGGCCTTTTTACCAAATCTGGTCAGCCCTGGCTGGAGCGGGGAATCGATCTGGCCATTGACCACCATCCCTCTCAGGAGTTTTTTGCCAAGGAGACCTGCCTGGACGCCGGGCGGGCCGCCTGTGGAGAGATCATTTACGACATTCTGAAGGAACTGGGCCAGGTGAATGAGGAAACCGCCGTGCCGCTCTATGTGGCGGTTTCCACCGACACCGGCTGTTTCCAGTACGGCAACACCACGGCGGACACCCACCGGGTGGCTGCCGCCCTGATGGATACCGGCATTGACGTATTCCCCCTGAATAAGCGCCACTTCCGTACCAAGACCTGGGCCCGGCTTCAGGTGGAACGGCTCATTGTGGAGCGGATGCACCGCTATGAGGACGGCAAGGTGGCCGTGGCCCCCGTGTCTCTGTCTCTGATGGACGAGGCGGGCGCTACCGAGGAGGACATGGAGGACATTGCCGCCTTCCTGGGCCAGATCGAGGGGGTGGAGACCTCCGTCACCGTCCGGGAGCTGGAGGACGGAGCCTGCAAGCTGTCCGTCCGCACCAGCGGCGGACTGAACGCAACCCGCGTGTGCGCCCTGCTGGGCGGCGGCGGACACTCCGCCGCCGCGGGTTGTACCGTGGACGGTACGTTGGAGCAGGCGGAGTCCGCCATCCTGGACGCTATCCGGCAGGTGGAAAGCAATGCCTAACGGAGTCATCATCATCGACAAGCCCCAGGAGTGGACCAGCATGGATATCTGCGCCAAGCTGCGGGGGATCTTCCACGAAAAGCGGATTGGCCACGGCGGCACCCTGGACCCCATGGCTACCGGTGTGCTGCCTGTCTTTGTGGGGCGGGCGACCCGGGCGGTGGAGTTTGCCACCGAGGGGAAAAAGGAATATATCGCCGGATTAAAACTGGGTGTTATGACAAATACCCAGGATACCACCGGCCAGGTGCTGGAACAGCGGCCGGTCCAGGTGGATCGGGAGACCCTGAAAGCGGCCCTGGAACCCTTCCGTGGGGATATTCTTCAGATCCCACCCATGTATTCCGCCATCAAGCGGGACGGCAAAAAGCTCTACGAGCTGGCCCGTGCAGGCAAAGAGGTGGAGCGGCCCCCCAGGCCGGTGACCATCTATGAGCTGGAGGTGCTGGAGGAGGCCCCGGCTGGGTTCCCTCAGGAGGAGGATGCCTGGTATCTGCGGGTGCGCTGCTCCAAGGGCACTTATGTCCGGACCCTGTGCCATGATATTGGGCAGGCGCTGGGCTGCGGTGGCTGTATGTCCGCCCTGCGGCGCACCGAGGCGGCGGGATATACTCTGGATCAGGCGGTAACTCTGGAGGAACTCCAGGCTGCCACCGACCCGGCGGCCCTGCTGATCCCGGTGGACGGCTGTTTTGGGGAATACCCGGCGGTGACCATCAGAGCAGAGGTACTGAAGAAGGCCAAAAACGGCAGTCCCTTTGCCTGCGCCGTGGCTGACGGTACATGGAGGGTGTACGGCCCCGATGGGGAATTTTTGCTGTTGGGCCGGTGCGCCGGCGGTGTAATGGCTACCATCAAAAGTTTTTTCGAGGTGTGAGACAGTGAACGGGACAGAGACAAGACGTGTGATCGCCCTGGGCTTTTTTGACGGCGTTCACTTGGGCCACGGCGCCCTGCTGCGCCGGGTGGGGGAGAAGGCGGCCGAACTGGGAGCCGTCCCGGCGGCGGTCACCTTTGATACCCATCCGGAGAACCTGATCCTCAAGACCCCGGCGGTCCCCCTGCTCAGCTCCCCCCTGGACCGGGCGGAGCTGATGCGGCGGTACTACGGTATCCGGGATGTGATCGTGGCCCACTTTGACGAGCGGATGATGCACCAGCCCTGGCGGGAGTTTGTCACCGACTATCTGGTGAAGGAGCATGGGGCGGTCCATCTGGTGGCCGGCCACGATTTCCACTTCGGCTATAAGGGAGAGGGTAATCCGGAGCGGCTCCAGACACTGTGTCAGGAGCTGGGCATTGGCTGCGATATCATTCCCAAGGTGTGCCGGGACGACATCACGGTGTCATCCACCTATATCCGTACCCTGGTAGCCCAGGGCGAGATGGAGCGGGCCAACGAATTTTTGGGCCATCCCCATACCCTCACCGATACCGTGGCCCACGGCAAGAAGCTGGGGTCCACTCTGGGCTTTCCCACGGTGAATCTGCGGTTCCAGCCCGGTGTGCTGGTGCCCGCCTATGGGGTATATGCTACCAAAGTGTGGTTTGAAAACGGCGACAGCCGCCTGGCGGTGACCAATGTGGGGGTGCGCCCCACGGTGGACGACGGCGACCGGGTGACTGTGGAAGGATTTATCCTGGATTTCAACGGCAACCTGTACGGACAGAGTGTCCGGATGGAGTTTTATAAGCGCCTGCGGGGCGAGCGGAAGTTCGACAGCCTGGAGGAGCTCAAGCAAGAAGTCATGCGTAACGCGGAACAGACCCGAGCCTATTTTGACGGTCGGTAAGACGGCTGCCATCCGAAAGGGGACACCATATGCGCTACCACAAGATTTACCCTGCTGCCATCTGCTTTGCTGCCTATCTGATTGCCATCGGGCTGATCCTGGGTGATCCCACCCAGATTCTGCCCGGCCTGTGGAAGATCATACAGACGGAAGATGCCCTCATCACCGACTATGTGAAGATCGCGGGCATTGGGGCAGCCTTTGTCAACGCCGCCCTGGTCACCCTCATCAGCCTGGGCATCCTCCATTTGAGTAAGGACCCCCTTAACGGCTATACCCTGGTGGAGATCGGCCTGATGGCGGGCTTTGCCCTGTTCGGCAAGAATATCGCCAACATTTGGCCCATTATCTTCGGCACCTTCCTGTACGCCAAGGTCCGCCGGGAGGACTTCGGCAAATATGCCTCGGTGTCCCTGCTGGCCACCTCCCTGTCGCCGGTGGTCAGCTATGTGGCCTTGGACAACGGCTGGGGCAACATCTGGTGGGCTATTCTCATCGGCGCCATCATCGGCTTTGTGCTGCCCCCTCTGTCCGCCTATACATACAAGATCCAGAACGGTATGAACCTGTACAACATGGGCTTCGCCTGCGGCCTGCTGGCTACCATTCTGGTGCCGGTAATGACCTCCCTGGGGGCTGATCCCAACGTGGCGCACCATTGGGCCACCGGCTACAATCTGCAGCTGGGAATCTGCCTGGGCAGCCTGTGCCTGCTCCTCATCATTATGGGCTTGTTTTTCAGCGGACGTCCTATCTGGGCAGCCTGGGCCGGCTACCGCCGGCTGCTGCTCACCACTGGCCGGGCCCCCAGTGACTACCTGCGTATGTTTGGCGCTGCCCCTACTTTGATCAACGTAGGTGTTAACGGACTGATCGGTATGACCTTCATCCTGGCCACCGGCGGCGATTTAAACGGTCCCACTATGGGCGGCATCTTTACCATCATGGGCTTCTCTGCCTTTGGTAAGCACGCCCGCAATATCATCCCCATTATGCTGGGCGTGGTGCTGGGCAGCTTTTGTATGCACTGGCACATCAACGACAGCGGTGTGCAGCTGGCTCTGCTCTTTGGTACCACCCTGGCCCCCATCTCGGGGTATTTTGGCTGGCCCTTCGGCATCGTGGCCGGATTTCTCCACTCCTCGGTGGTGTTGCGGGCAGGCACTCCGGTGGAGGGCTTCAACCTCTACAACAACGGCTTTTCCGGCGGCCTGCTGGCCATCGTGCTCTATCCCATCATCACCGAGGCGGTGCGGCACCGCAAACCGGAGCTGCAGAACGAGGACTACTTCGACGCCTTCGAGCACGACTCGCCGGTGGTTCCCCCGCCTAGCAGAAAGAAATAACCCATTATATTCCTTTACAAAAGAACCCCCGGAACCACTGGTTCCGGGGGTTCTTTTGCATTCAGTTGGCATGGATCTCCTCGTAGGCGTGCGTTCCCCATTCTCCCAGCGCCCGGAGGGCGGGGTCAATGGAACGGCCCAGCTCGGTTAAAGAATACTCCACCTTGGGCGGAATTTCCGGGTACTGCTCCCGGTGGACCAGCTTGCACTGCTCCAGCTCCTCCAGGGATTTGGAGAGCATGACGCTGGAAATGCCGGAAAGCCTGCGCTGAAGCTCGTTAAAACGGATGATCTCCTGTTGGTTCAGCTCCCAGAGGATGCGTAGCTTCCACTTTCCGCTGACCAGTCCCAGGGCGAATTTGACGGGACAGCCCTCCATCAATACCCCTCCTCACTAAGTTTTTTCTTACTGAGTAAAGAAAAATTGCGTACTTGCGCATTTTTAGACGATATTTATAATTATAGCCACAAGCACGAAAAAAGAAAGGGGTATTTCTCAATGAATGTACAGCAGGCGATCGAGACCCGCCGGAGTATCCGCGCCTATGAGGCCCGGCCCGTAGAGCGGGAGAAGCTGGAGGCGGTGCTCCGCACGGGCAATCAGGCGCCCATCTTCGGGCAGTTCCATATGAGTGTGTTTGTGGGGCCGGAGCAGATCAGTGCCGTGGACACCGCGGCGGTGGAGGGGATGGCCCACTCCGGTGTGCCTTTCCTGGAGGATCTGGCCGCCCAGGAGGGCTTCCATCCCCTCTATGGCGCGGCGGCCCTGGTGGTGCTCTCCGCCCCGGGCGGAAATGACGAAAAGGGCTTCAACATGGCCAATGTGTCCTGCGCGGCGGAGAATATGATGCTGGCCGCCACCGAGCTGGGGCTGGGCTCCTGCTTCCTCATGGGTCCCATGATTGCCTTCAGCGACCCGGCTCTGCGTGCCAGACTGGGCCTGCCGGAGGGCTACGAGCCCCTGATCGGTGTAGCCCTGGGCTATGCCGCCGGGGAGCATCCAACCGCTCCGGATCGGAAAAACGACAACATTACATGGTGCGACTGAAAAAGAACGGGACGCCTGCGGGCGTCCCGTTCTTTTTCATAAAAAGGGATGTTAAGACTTCTTGGGGGCGTCGGCGGAGGACTCGAACACCGCCTTGGCGGAGGCGCACAGGCCTGCCAGTCCCTGGATCTCCGAGGGAATAATGAGCTTGGTGGCCTGGCCGTTGGCCGCGGCCTGGAAGGCCTCCAAGGCCTTGATCTTCAGTACCTGGTCGGTGGGGCTGGCCTCGTTGAGGAGCTTCAGGGCCTCGGCGGTGGCCTGCTGCACCTTCAAAATGGCCTCAGCCTCACCCTCGGCCTTCATGATGGCGGCCTGCTTAGCGGCGTCGGCCCGGAGGATGAGGGACTGTTTTTCGCCCTCAGCCACCAGGATCTGGCTCTGCTTCTGGCCCTCGGCCTGGAGGATGGATTCCCGGCGCTCCCGCTCGGCCTTCATCTGCTTCTCCATGGCGTCCTGGATCTCTCTGGGCGGGATAATGTTCTTCAGCTCCACCCGGTTGACCTTGATGCCCCAGGGGTCGGTAGCCTCGTCCAGAATGGAGCGCATCTTGGAGTTGATGATGTCGCGGCTGGTGAGGGATTGGTCCAGCTCCAGCTCACCGATGATGTTGCGCAGGGTGGTGGCGGTCAGGTTCTCAATGGCGCTCATGGGGTGCTCCACGCCGTAGGTATACAGCTTGGCGTCAGTGATCTGGAAGTAGAGCACCGTGTCGATCTGCATGGTGACGTTGTCCTTGGTGATAACGGGCTGGGGGGCAAAATCCACCACCTGCTCCTTGAGGGAGACCACCTTGGCCACCCGCTCCACGAAGGGCAGCTTGAAGTGGACGCCCACGCCCCATACGGCGTGAAAAGCGCCCATACGCTCAATGACATAGGCCTTGGATTGCTGGACGATCTTCAGGTTGGCGGCCAGCAGCAGGATAATCAATACCACCAAAATGATAACAATGATAGGGATGATGGGGATATTGTCAAACATACTCCATTCCTCCTTATTACTAATGAGAAACACAGCGTTCTTTCGAGGGGGTTACAATGAGCTTAACCCCTTCGATCCGCAGGACCCGCACAGGGGTACCTTCGGGGATGGGCTCTTCCGACTCGGAACGTGCGGTCCAGACGGCGCCGCTTACGGTGACCTGACCCTTGGCGGCCCGGTTGTCGATGGCCTGGGTGACCACACCTTCGGCGCCCACCGCCCGGTCGGCGTTGGTGGCCACCTGCTTGGGGGTCACATAGCGCTGGGCCAGGGGACGGATCACCAATAGGGTGACCAGAGAGACCACCAGGAATACCGCAAATTGAATCCAGATGTTATCCACAAAAAAGGACGTGATCAGTGCGGCCAGTGCGCCCAGCGCGAACCACAGGGAGACCAGAGTCACAGTCACTCCCTCCAGAACGGCCAGAACCACCAGCGCCACCAGCCAGCAAATACTGGGTATTGGCATAGACGGACCTCCTTTCTTACGCTTATCCTAGCATAGTTCCATAAAAAAGGGAAGTGACATTCCGTTACAGTTTGCCAAGCGGAGCGAAATAGGGTATACTGGACCAAACGATTGCTGTGACAAGGAGCCTGACATGAAAGAACTGGAATTGCTGATCCCCACGCTGTTTGGCCTGGAGGGCCTGTGTGCCGAGGAGCTGCGCCGGCTGGGTCTGCCGGAGGTGAAGGCAGAGAACGGCCGGGTGGGCTGCAAGGCCCGGCCGGCGGACATCCCCCGGGTGAATCTGAACCTGCGTACCGGCGAGCGGGTGCTGCTGGTGGTGGGGCGGTACCATGCTGCCGACTTTGAGGCCCTGTTTGAAGGGGCCAAAGCCCTGCCCTGGGAGAACTTTATCCCTCGGGAGGGGGCCTTCCCGGTGAAGGGCTATTCCCTCAACTCCCAGCTCCATGCCCTGCCTGCCATCCAGTCTGTGCTGAAAAAGGCTCTGGCTGCCCGGCTGGGGCAGAAGTACGGCCTGGATACCCTGCCGGAGACCGGCGCCCTCTATCAGGTCCAGTTCTCTCTGATGCACGATGAGGTCACCCTGATGCTGGATACCACCGGGGCGGGGCTCCACAAGCGGGGCTACCGTGCGGTGGGCGTGGTGGCGCCTCTGCGGGAGACCCTGGCCGCCGCTATGGTGCTCCTCTCCCGCTACCGGGGGAAAGATCCCTTCTGCGATCCCTTCTGCGGCTCGGGCACCATCGCCATTGAGGCCGCTCTCATCGCCAAGAACCGGGCCCCCGGACTGAACCGGGCCTTCTCCGCCCAGCGTTGGAAGTGGCTGGACAGCGGGCTGTGGCTCCAGGCCGCCGACGAGGCCATGGACAAGGAGTTCCATGGTGACTACGACATCTGGGGCGGGGACATCGACCCCAAGGCGGTAGCCGTTGCCCGGGACAATGCGGTAAAGGCCGATGTGGAGGATGTGGTCCGCTTTGAGGTGGCCGACGCCACCAAATTCCACCGGGACGCCCCCGTGGGCCGGGTGGTCACCAATCCCCCCTACGGTGAACGCATTCTGGAGAAGCGGGAGGCGGAGGACCTGTACCGGGCCTTCGGCAAGGCAGTGCGCACCCTGCCGGAGGGGTGGAAGGTGAGCGTACTCTCCTCCCATACCGAGTTTGAGCGGACCTTTGGCCGGACGGCGGACAAGAAACGGAAGCTGTATAACGGTATGCTGAAATGCGACCTGTTCCAGTATGGCCTTGACAGACGGAGGTAGGATATGAAAAAGGAGCGGACACTGCGATTGTCCTGTTTGATGCTGGCGCTCTGCCTCGTGCTGGGTGGACAGGCTCTGGCCGCACCCGAGGGAGCTACAGTGTGGGGCTACAGCGAGGGACTGGCCCAGTGTGAGTATAACGGCAAGTGGGGCTTTGTGGACGCTCAGAAGCGGGTAGTCATCCCCCTGAAATACAACAGTGTGGTATCCTTCTCCATGGGCTTGGCCGCCGTCAATCTGGATGGAAAGTTGGGTGTGATCCGGCCGGACGGCACCTACCTGATCCAGCCGGAGTACGGCACGCTGCTGCCCCTGGACTGCGGCCTCTATGTGGTGCAGAAGGGTACCCGCTGGGGTGTGGCCAGTATCCTGCCTTTCTCCGACGGCCAGGAGGGGACCACCAATCTGCTGTACGACCTGATCTATGACAGTGCCACCATCACGGAGCAGGGAGGGACCCGGGTCCTTACCTTGACCCGCGATGGAGAGGTCACCAAGATCCCGGTCTTTGAGCTGCCCCGCATCCTGGTGGAGAAGGGGGTGCCCTCCGCCCGGTTTTCTCTGACCCGGGGCAAGCTGCCCGATTTCAGCGATGTGTCTCCCAGGGACTGGTTTGCGGTATGGGTGGATATCGCCTACAATGTGGGGCTGACCTCCGGTGTGGGCGGCAACCGGTATGCGCCGGAGCAGACCCTGACGGTGGCTGAGGTGCTCAAGCTGGCCGCCACCATGGAAAGCCGCTATAAAGATGACAGCTTCCATACCAGCAGTTCCACCGGACCCTACTGGTACTCCGGCGCGGTGAACTACTGTCTGGCCAGCGGCATCATTCAGAGCGGCACCTTCAGCCAAAAGGACTACCTGCGCCCGGCTACCCGGCGGGAGATCGCCCAGATCTTTGCGGCTACCAGCCAGGCCAAGCACATGAAGAACATCAACGATCTGTCCAGGATCAAGGTCTCCGTGCCCGACGTCAAGCCGGGCGATCCTGGCGCGGACGCCATTTACAGCCTGTATGCCAAGGGCGTGCTCACCGGTGTGGACAGCAAACTGACCTTTAACCCCAAGGGAACGGTGACCCGGGCGGAGGCGGCGGCCATTGTGGCCCGTATGGCTAGGGCGGAGCAGCGGCTGACCCTCTGGGGGACATTTAATCCCAATGTCCTTGCCGCATGAGTTGGAGCAGATTGAAAGAGAGAGAGGAGGGTGCCTGTGCGGCACCTGTTCGTGATGAACCCCCATGCGGGGAAGTTTGACCGCAGCCAGGAGATGCTGGAGAAGATACGCCACATTATGGCTGGCCGCCGGTCGGAGTGGTCGGCGGTGCGGACGGAGGGAAGCGGCCACGCCACCCGTTTGGTGCAGGAGGCCGCCCAACAGGGAGACCCGCTGCGGGTATATGCCTGCGGCGGAGATGGTACCCTCAATGAGGTGGTCAACGGAGCCGCGGGACAGGCCCATGTAGCGGTGACCCACTGCCCCATGGGTTCGGGCAATGACTTTCTGCGCATATTCGGCCAGGATGCAGCCCGGTTCTGGCAGCTGGAGCAGCTGCTGGATGGGCCGCAGACCGCCATGGACTTAATCGAATGCAACGGGCGATACTCCCTGAATGTGTGTTCGGTGGGCTTTGACGCCCGCATCGGTTTTGGAGCGGCTGACTTCAAGAAGCTGCCTCTGGTCAGCGGCACGGCGGCCTATCAGATGTCCGCCCTGCGCACCATCATCCGGGGGATTCACCTGCCCTATCAGGTGTCAATCGATGGCGAACCTATGCCCGGCGACCGGTTCACCCTGTTGTGCGCCTGCAATGGCCGGTACTACGGCGGCGGTTTCAATCCAAGTCCCACGGCTATGCCCGACGACGGGATGCTGGACTTCATTGTAATCCCGGCAGTGTCCCGTTTTACGGTCCTGGCACTCATCAAAAAATTTGCCCGGGGGGAGATCGGGGACATCCCGCAGGCCATTCTGCGCCGGGGCCGGACTATGAATGTGCGGTGCGACCGGCTCACCGCAGTCAATGTGGACGGCGAACTGGTGGAAGGGACCGACCTGTCCATCCGCCTGTCCGATCAGAAGGTGCAGTTTTTCTATCCCGCCGGGGCCACATGGCAGGGGGCGCGAGCTTGTAAAGAGAAAGCGTGTATGGTAAAATAGAGATGTACAAATATAGGCCTATCCGCTCAAAAGGAGGGTATTATGTACAGAATCGTCAAGTGGACCATGATTATTTTGAGCGTCCTCTATCTTCCCTGCGTCTTTCTGGTCCCATTTTTGACTGCCCTGCGTACGAGTCTGCTGGCGTGGCTGCTCTATGCGGTTTTTGTGGCGGTCACTGTCTTTGTGTGCGCCATCAACAGCAAAGCCTGCCGCACGGTGGGTCAGGGCATGGACCTGGACGAAAAGAATAAGGAGATCAGGATTACCCAGGAATTGGAGCGTTCCAAGCATTACTGGAGCCAGATGTGAGAGCATGGATTAGCACTCCTGCTGTGAGTTTGTGAACAAAACTTGAATTTTTCCAAAACTGACCCCCTTTTTTCAAAAAAGGGGGTTGATTTTTTGTGCGGAGAGAGGTATTATCATACACGTGGTTAGCACTCCGGTAAAATGAGTGCTAACAGATTGGATTGGTTAATAAGAAAATGAATCATATAAGGAGGAACCCATTATGAAACTCAAGCCTCTCGCCGACCGTGTGGTCATCAAGCTGGTTGAGGCCGAAGAAAAGACCAAGAGCGGCATCATCCTGACTGGTTCTGCCAAGGAGAAGCCCGAAGTGGCTCAGGTCATCGAGGTGGGCCCCGGCGGCCTGGTGGACGGCAAGGAAGTCACCATGACCGTGAAGGTGGGCGACAAGGTCATCACCAGCAAGTATGCCGGTACTGAGGTGAAGATCGACGGCGAGGAGTACACCATCGTTCGTCAGTCCGATATCCTGGCTATCGTGGAGTAAAGAACGTCCAGGGGGGATTGCATCCCCCCTAGATACGAAACCGCCGCGCCGCAGGCGGCACAGCGGTTTCGATACCCCCCTCGCCTTTGTACACAAAGGCGGTTGCCCGCCGGTGGCGGAGCAAGCATAGGTGTCCTGCGCAGGCGCGTGTCCTGCTCCGGACAAATTTTGATTTTAATTCCGCTCAGGCGGAATTTGCATGGAGGTAATTCATTATGGCTAAGATCATTTGCTACGGTGAGGAAGCCCGTCACGCTCTGGAGCGCGGCGTCAATCAGCTGGCCGATACCGTTAAGATCACCATGGGCCCCAAGGGCCGCAACGTGGTGCTGGACAAGAAGTTCGGCGCTCCCCTGATCACCAACGACGGCGTGACCATCGCTAAGGAGATCGAGCTGGACGATCCCTTTGAGAACATGGGCGCTCAGCTGGTGAAGGAAGTTTCCACCAAGACCAACGACGTGGCCGGCGACGGCACCACCACCGCCACCCTGCTGGCCCAGGCCATCATCCGTGAGGGCCTGAAGAACCTGGCTGCCGGTGCCAATCCCATGGTCATGAAGAAGGGCATTGCCAAGGCTACCGCCACCGCCGTGGAGGCCATCAAGGCCAACTCCAAGAAGGTCAACGGCTCCGACGATATCGCCCGCGTGGGCACCGTGTCCTCCGGCGACGAGACCGTGGGCAAGCTGATTGCCGAGGCCATGGAGAAGGTTTCCAACGACGGCGTTATCACCGTTGAGGAGTCCAAGACCGCTGAGACCTACAGCGAGGTCGTGGAAGGTATGCAGTTCGACCGCGGCTATATCACCCCCTATATGGTCACCGATACCGAGAAGATGGAGGCCGTTCTGGACGACGCCCTCATCCTCATCACCGATAAGAAGATCTCCAACATTCAGGAGCTGCTGCCCATCCTGGAGCAGGTGGTGCAGTCCGGCAAGAAGCTGCTGGTCATCGCCGAGGACGTGGAGGGCGAGGCTCTGTCCACCCTCATCGTCAACAAGCTGCGCGGCACCCTGAACGTGGTGTGCGTCAAGGCCCCCGGCTTCGGCGACCGCCGCAAGGAGATGCTGGAGGATATCGCCGTTCTGACTGGCGGTACCGTCATCACTGCCGACATGGGCTATGAGCTGAAGGAAGCCACCATGGATATGCTGGGCAAGGCCCGCCAGGTGAAGGTCTCCAAGGAGAACACCATCATCGTGGATGGCGCCGGCTCCTCCGAGGCCATCAAGAACCGCACCAACCAGATCCGCAGCCAGATTGAGACCACCACTTCCGACTATGACCGCGAGAAGCTCCAGGAGCGTCTGGCCAAGATGGCCGGCGGCGTGGCCATCATCCGCGTGGGCGCTGCCACCGAGGTGGAGATGAAGGAGAAGAAGCTCCGCATCGAGGACGCTCTGAACGCCACCCGCGCCGCTGTTGAGGAAGGCATTGTGGCCGGCGGCGGTACCGCTTATGTGAACGCTGTCTCCGCTGTGGAGAAGCTGCTGAATGAGACCGAGGGCGACGAGAAGACCGGTGTCCGCATCATCGCCAAGGCTCTGACCGAGCCCATGCGCCAGATCGCCACCAACGCCGGCATCGACGGCTCCGTGGTGCTGGAGAACGTGAAGAAGGCCGACAAGACCGGCTACGGCTTCGACGCCTACAACGAGACCTATGTGGACATGATCTCCGCCGGTATTGTGGATCCCACCAAGGTGACCCGTTCCGCTCTGGAGAACGCTGCTTCCATCGCTGCCACCCTGCTGACCACTGAGGCTCTGGTGGCCGACAAGAAGGAGCCCGCTCCCGCTGCTCCCGCTGCCCCCGACATGGGCGGTATGTACTAATCCAACGCCAAACATTGGGGCCCCCGGAATATTGTTCCGGGGGCCTTTTCTTGTCGGACACCAGTACAAGCGTTTTGCCGGAGGCAAAACCTTGATGCCGGGCGGATTCATTCCGCCCCAGCAGATAAAATGGGGGTCCCCGCGGAATTGCGGATTCCGTGGGGAGGGCCGACAAGAAGGAGGCCGCTCCTGCTGCTCCCGCTGCCCCCGACATGGGCGGTATGTACTAATCCAACGCCAAACGTTTGGGCCCCCGGAACATTGTTCCGGGGGCCCTTTTATGTTTGGGATCGGTCCGGCTGGAGCGGTCCGCCGCTGGTGATGGCCGCCCAGGTTCTGCCGCCGTCGCCGGTGACAAAGACACAGGACAGCGTGTCCTCCTGACCGCCATCATAATACATACTGACTGTAAGTAGAGTCCCTACGTCCAGAGCAGCACCACTGGGTATGGCAGCCTGTTGTGCAAGGTCTGCCGCAGCAGGTGGGAGAGTGGTCTGTGCCTGGGACAGCTGAGGTACTTGGGCTGATCCCTGCCCAAGTACGGTTGCCATCCCTTGCTCCGCCGGGGCAGGAACGAAGTTTTGCAGGGAAAAGGCGCTCTCCACGCTGCCTGGAATCAGCAGCCGGGCGGCAGGCAGCAGCCACAGGGCGTAGAGGATCACAGGGGAGATGCGCCTGCGGAAGAGTGCGCGCAGGAGCAGCAGCACGGCGATGAGTAAAGTCCCCTGTACGGTCATTTGCAGCAGCTGCGTCATGAGCCTTCCCTGCCTTTCCGCAAAAGCGTGATCAGCTCTTCTACCTCTGCGCTGTCCAGCGCCTCCGAGCTCACCAGAGAATGGGCCAGCAGGGCCACGTCCCCGCCGTATACCCGGTCCAAAATCTGCCGGGTCTCCTCCTGTACCGCTGCTTCCTTCTGAATCAGTGGCCGGTAGAGCTTTACCGGCTTGGCCTCTTCACAGGAGATGGCCCCCTTCTTCTCCATACGCTTCAGGAAGGCGGCTACCGCCGGCTTGCTCCAGTTCTGGGCCGCAACACCGTCACAGATCTCCCGAAAGGTAGCAGTCCCTCGTTTCCAGATCTCCTGCATGATGAGCCACTCGCTGTGAGAAAGAGATACACTGCGTTCCATACCACACCCCCATTAACTATTTGTCTAATAAGACTATAGCGCATCTCGAACGGGAAGTCAAGAAGATATTAACTAAATAGTTAATAGAGCCGGCGGCTGGGGAAAGCAGGAGGAGGTGCCCTTTCCTTCACAAGCTGAAAAATTCTTTCAGGTGCCCCTTGCATTTTAGACCAGAATATGATAGGTTGATAGTAATAGAAAATACTTTTATAAAAGAAGGGGTGGCGTATGCAAAAAGCGTTGACGTCTGCGGCCCTGAAACAAACCAATCGGCGAAGAATCTATCAATATATTTATCAAAATGGGGAGCCGGTGACCAAGCAGGAGATTGCCGGGGCCCTGGGGCTGAGTTTGCCTACGGTATCCGGTAATCTGAACGATTTTCTGGAGGAGGGCCTGCTGTCCTATTCCGGCACCCAGGCCTCCACAGGCGGGCGGAAGCCCAGGACCATCTCCCTGGTGGCGGACGCGCGGTTTTCTGTGGGCATCTCCGTTATGGATGACGCGGTGCGGCTGGTGGCCATCAACATCCGGGCTCAGGAGTTGGGATACCAAAAGATCTATAAGAAATTCAATCATGGTCCCCGCTACTATCAGGAGGTGGCCCAGCTGCTGGAGCACTTCCTGGACGCGCTGGGGCTGGATCGAAAAAGACTGCTGGGTGTGGGGATCACCGTTCCGGGCATTGTGGATGCGGAGCGGGAGCGGCTGGTGTTTGCCCCCACGCTGGAACTGCGGGATATCCCTCTGGCTGAAATCACAGGGGCCTTTTCCTACGCGGTTCGCGTAGAAAACGACGCCAATGCCAGCGGATATGCGGAGAGCTGGGCAAGAAGCGAGAGCAGAAATTTGATTTATCTCTCTCTGGAGCGCGGCGTGGGCGGCGCCATCCTGATGGGGAACAAGCCCTATGTCGGGGACAACGGCCGCAGCGGCGAATTCGGCCATATCTGCATTGTGCCTGACGGCAGACCCTGCCGGTGCGGCAAGCGGGGCTGCCTGGAAGCCTACTGCTCCACATCCCGGCTCAGCGATGATCTGGGCATTACCCTGGAGGAGTTTTTCTCCATGCTGAAGTGCGGCAACTACCAGATTGCCCTGACCTGGGAGCAATATCGCCATCACCTGACCGACGGCCTGGCCATCATTCGGATGGGCATGGACTGTGATATTGTGCTGGGCGGAATGCTGGCGGCCTATCTGGAGGACCAGCTGGATCTGATCCGGCAGGAGGTATGCCAAAAGACCCTCTTTGACGAAGATGGCGCATTTCTGACCTTGGACCGGTTCAAATCTCACAGCGCCTGTGTGGGCACGGCCCTGCACGATGTGAACCGCTTCTTGGATTCCTTTTAATGAAATAAGAAAAAAGGGACGCCCGGCAGCAGTGCTGCCGGGCGTCCCTTTTTGGCAAATGGCACATAGCACTTTATACAATCTTTTAGGCAATTGGGAGAAATGTCAAAAAGGGGATTGACTTTTCATATTTGAGAGTGTAATCTAATGGCAAGAACTTTAGTAAATCTATTTTATAAAATAGATTTACTATAGCGTAACGGTGATAAGGAAAAGGAGGAACCAGCTATGGGCAAGCGACCTGTTACTCTGTGTACCTGTCAGTGGGCGGACCTGCCTCTGGACGAATTGTGTGCGCTGGCGGAGAAGATGGGCTATGATGGCCTGGAGATCGCCTGCTGGGGCAGCAATCTGGATCTGGACCGGGCCCTGGAAGACGAGAGCTACATCCCCTGGGTGCAGGAGACCCTGAAGAAGCACAACCTGATCTGCAAGGCCCTGGCTACCCACATCATCGGCCAGTGTGTGGGCGACGCGCCCGATCCCCGGCTGAATAACTTTGCGCCCGCCGCTCTGGCCGATCAGCCCGACGCCATCCGCCAGTGGGGCATCGATACCATGAAGAAGGCCGCCGTGGTGGCCAACAAGATGGGTATCAAGATCATCACCGGCTTTACCGGCTCCCCCATCTGGCGCTACCTCTACTCCTTCCCCCAGACCACCGAGGAGATGATCGAGGACGGCTACAACAAGATCGTGGAGCTGTGGACCCCCATCCTCAACGAGTTCAAGAAGAACGATGTGAAGTTTGCGCTGGAGGTCCATCCCGGCGAGATCGCTTTTGACTACTACTCCACCAAGCGCCTGCTGGAGAAGTTCTCCGACCGGCTGGAGTTCGGCATCAACTTCGATCCCAGCCATTTGATCTGGCAGGGCATCAAGCCCCACCTGTTCCTCTCCGACTTCCGTGACCGCATCTACCACGTTCACATGAAGGACGCCGCCGTCACTCTGGACGGCCGCAGCGGTTTGCTGGGCTCCCACATTGATTTCGGCGACCTGCGCCGGGGCTGGAACTTCCGCTCCCTGGGCCACGGCGACGTGAACTTCGAGGAGATTATCCGGGTGCTCAACGACATGGGCTACGACGGTCCCCTGTCGGTGGAGTGGGAGGACAGCGGTATGGACCGCATCGACGGCGCCACCGAGGCCGCCGCCTTTGTCCGCAAGGTGGACTTCAAGAAGTCTGATATCAAGTTTGACGACGCCATCTCCAATGGCTGAGGAAAGGCAGGTCTGAAAGCATGGCAAAAGAACTGAGATACGGCATGGTGGGCGGCAGCGTGTACGCCTTCATCGGCGAAGTGCATCGCAAGGCCATCGCCTTTGATCCCCGGGCGGAGCTGGTGTGCGGCTGCTTCTCCAACATCCCGTCGGAGAACGAGGATACTGCCAAGGCCTACGGCATCGATCCCGGCCGGATGTATGCCGACTACAAGGAGATGGCCAAGGCGGAGGCCGCCCGGGAGGACGGCATCGACTTCGTCTCCATCTGCACCCCCAACTTCCTCCACTATGAGATCGCCAAGGAGTTCCTGCTGGCGGGCATCAACGTGGTGTGTGAGAAGCCCCTGTGCTTCGAGGTGGCTCAGGCGGAGGAGCTGGAGGCCCTGGCCAAGGAGAAGGATCTGCTCTTTGCCGTGACCTATACCTATCCCGGCTACACCATGAGCCGGGTTATGAAGGACATGATCGCCGCCGGCAAGATCGGCAAGATCGCCGCCGTCAACGCCGAGTATGTGCAGGACTGGCTCATCAACGAGCTGGAGCCCCAGGAGGGAGCCAAGGAGAACCTGTCCGTCTGGCGGAAGGACCCCAAATTCTCCGGCATTTCCAACTGCGTGGGCGACATCGGCACCCACATCGAGGCCTATGTGAACTACGTCACCGGTCTGAAGATCAAGCGCCTGGCCGCCACCACCAATAAGTACGGCCACGCTCTGGACCTGAACGCCAACATCCTGGTGGAGTACGACAACGGCGTCAACGGCGCCTACTGGTGCTCCCAGATCGCTGCCGGCCACTACAACGGCCTGGTGGTCCGGGTCTTCGGCGACCAGGGTGCTCTGGAGTGGCGTCAGGAGCAGCCCGACTATCTGTATTACACCCCCAAGGGTCAGGCCATGCAGGTACTTACCCGGGGCGGCAACGGCATCGACCAGCCCGCCGGCGGCTACAGCCGTCTGCCTGTGGGCCATCCCGAGGGCCTGTATGTGGCCTTCGCCAACATCTATCGGGACTATGTCACCGCGCTCATTGAGAAGAAGGCGGGCCGGCCCTATGACACCAGCTCCATTACCATGGTGGACGCCGGCGTGGACGGCGTGAAGTTTGTCCACGCGGTGGTGGAGAGCGCCGAGAAGGACTCCGCTTGGGTGGAGCTGTAACCAACATATGGCATTTTTTGCAGTAGAAGCTGCGGAAAATAAATTGACAAGGAGGACAATGAACATGAAAAAGTATCTTGCGCTCATTCTTGCCATCGTCATGTCCCTGAGCCTGGTCGCCTGCGGCGGCGGAGGCGGCGGCACCGAGAGCCCCAGCGGCGGCGGTGAGACCCAGAGCGGCGGCCAGACCGCTTCCGGCGGCGACATCTACGTCCTGGTTCCCAACGCCGACCACGGCTGGACCGGCGCTGTGCTGACCTACGCGCAGCAGAAGGCTGAGGAAGTCAACGCCGAGGGCAACTACAATGTGATCGTGCAGGCCGCTACCGACGCCAAGAACCAGCAGGAGCAGATCGACGACCTTCTGGCCGCTGCAACTCCTCCCGCCGGCATCGTGATCCTGCCCTATGACAACACCATGGAATCCTCCATGAACAACATCGCCGCCACCGACATCCCCTTCATCATGGTGGACCGCATCATTGACAACCCCGTGGTGCAGGAGAAGGTAGTTGCCAACGTGAAGGGCGATAACGAGGGTATCGGCAAGGCCACTGCCGAGCGCTTCATCGCTGACGGCCTGCAGCCCGGCGACAAGCTGTACGTCATGATCGGCGACACCTCCTCCGTGCCCGAGATGCGCAACAAGGGCTTCACTGAGACTCTGGCTGCCAACGGCTGGACCGAGGAACAGCTGGCCACCATCGAGTACTCCGCCGCCACCGGCTGGAGCCGTTCCACCGGCAAGCAGCTGTTCATCGACTGGATCAACAGCAAGACCGTTGAGGAGCTGGGCGAGTATCACTACATCTTCACCCACGACGACGAGATCGGCATGGGCATCCTGGAAGCTCTGAGCGGCACCGAGATCGAGCAGGCCAAGAAGGACGCTTTCCTGGAGGCCATCAACTCCATCGGCTCCTCCTCCGGCCTGGGCGAGATGTATGAGGTTCTGTCCGGCACCCACGCCAACACCGCCTATCCCGACATCGTGGCCAACTTCGACCTGTTCTCCGTCACCTATCCTCCCAAGATGATCCAGAACGCCGTGGATGACATGATCAGCCATCTCAACGGCGAGACCGTGGAAAAGGATCATACCATCACCGTCGACGTAGTCGATTCCACCAACGTGGCCGATTACGAGGGCTTCTAAACCAGACCGAGCGGCGGTCCCCGCGGGCGCTGTGCCGCCTGTGGGGACCGCCGTTCCTTAAAGAGGGTGCCTGACCATGAAAATATTACAGATGACCGATATTACCAAACGCTTCTTCGGCGTCACCGTGCTGGACAAGGTCAGCTTTGACGTGGAGGAGGGGGAGGTACACGCACTGCTGGGCGAAAACGGCGCCGGCAAGTCCACCCTGATGAACATCCTGGGCGGCGTCCACCAGCGGGACGGAGGCACCGTGGAGTTCTGCGGGAAGCAGATGGATTCCATCACAGTCAAATCGGCGGACGAGGCAGGGATCGCCTTCGTCCACCAGGAACTGAACGTCATCAACGACCTGACCGTCTACGAGAATCTGTTTTTGAACAAGGAGATCCTGGGCAAGTTCCGTCACCTGAATAAAAGAGAGATGATCCGCCAGTCCCAGGAACTGTTCAACCGGCTGGGCGTGGACATCAACCCCACCGATATGGTGGGCAGCCTGGACACCAGCCGCAAGCAGCTGCTGGAGATCGCCAAGGCACTCCACGCCGAGGCCAAGCTGTTTATCCTGGATGAGCCTACCACGGCTCTGAACACCGAGGAGATCGAACATCTCTTCGGCATCGTGCGCCGGCTGAGAGGGGAGGGGAAGTCCTTTATCTTCATCTCCCACAAGATGCCGGAAATTTTTGAGATCGCCGACCGCTATACCATCCTGCGCAATGGCTCTTTCATCTCCTCAGGCCGCATCGCCGACATCACGCCGGAGGAAGTGACCCGGCAGATGGTGGGTGAGGGCTATGTAAACCAGGAGGTTTATGAGGCCCGCAAGCTGGGTGAGCCCATCCTGGAGCTGGAAGGACTGACCGGCAAGGGCTTCCACGACGTGACCCTGTCCGTCCACAAAGGCGAAGTGCTGGGCTTTACCGGCCTGAAAGGCGCCGGCAGCAGCGAATTGATGCAGGCTGTCTTTGGGGCCATTCCCTTTACTGCCGGCAAGCTGAAGGTATGGGGCAAACCGGTAGCCTCCGGTACCATCCATAAGGCCATGAAGGACAAGGTGGCCATGCTGGCCGCCAATCGGAAGGAAAACTCCGTCATTCCTGATATGACGCTTCTAGAGAATACATATTGCGCTGAGCACACCCTCAGCGGCCGTCATCCCCATATCCATGTGAAGCGGGAGGTGGCCAAGTACAACAAGCTCAAGCAGATGCTCAACATCAAGGCGGAGAGCCATGAGGACCTGATCGTCAGCCTCTCCGGCGGTAACCAACAGAAGGTGATCCTGGCCCGGTGGCTCAACACCGAGGCGGAGATCCTGCTGCTGGACAATCCCACCCAGGGCATCGATGTGGGCGCCAAGACCGAGATCTACAAGCTGATCCAGGAACTGGCCAAGGCGGGCAAAACCGTCATCGTCAATACCCTGGAGATCCCGGAGATCCAAAAGGTGGCCGACCGCTGCGTGGTGTTCTACCACGGCGGCGTGCAAGCCGTGCTGGAGCGCAGCGAGATCACTGAGGAGCGGGTCATGCTCCTGGCTACCAACGCATCCGCCATCCGTGCGGAGCAGGGACAAGAGGTGTGAGACCATGAAAGAGAAGAACAAAGCGGCCGCTCTGGTCAAAAGTATCTGGCACAAATATAACTTCATCCTGATCTTCCTGGCCATCCTGGTGGTATTCCTTATCATCAACCACGGCGCCACCACCATGACCACCCTGATGAATATTCCCCGTCACTCCACGGTCATCGGCATCATTGCCCTGGGTATGGGCCTGATCATCCTGACCGGCGACATCGATCTGTCGGTGGGCTCCCAGCTGGCGCTGGTGGGCGGTCTTACCGTCATGGTGTTCAATAACACCAACAACATCGCCCTTTCCTTTCTGTTCGCCGTCTTTATGGGCGTGATCCTGGGCCTCATCAACGGCGTGCTCATCGGCCTTGTGAAAATGCCCGCCTTCATCGTCACCCTGGCCACCATGCTGATGTACCGCTCCATCGCCCAGACCGTGATGAACAGCAACAACTGGACCATCTATCAGCTGGACGCCGGTCTGTCCCAGTGGCAGCCTCTGTGGGTCATCGGCAATCAGTCGGTGTTCCAGATCCCCATTCTGGTGCTCATCCTGGTGGTGGTAGTGGCCATTATGACCTACCTGTCCACCAGCACCAAGTTTGGCAAGCGGGTATACGCTCTGGGCAGTAACGAGCGGGCCGCTCAGCTCTCCGGTATCAATGTAAGCATGACCCGGGTGCTGGTCTTTGTCATCGCCGGCGTGCTGATGGGCATCGCATCCTTCCTCTATGTGGCTAACGTGGGCTCCGTGGACCCGGCCACCAGCGGCAAGAACTATGAGCTGTACTCCATCGCCGGCGTGGTCATCGGCGGCATCAGCATGAGCGGCGGCAGAGGCCGTATCCTGGGCGTGGTGTTTGGTTCCATGTCCTTTACCATCATCGATAAAATCATCACCGCTCTGGGCCTCAACCCGCTGATCAACGACACCATCAAGGGCGCCATCCTGCTGCTGGCCATCGCTGTGCAGATGCTGCCCGCCATCACTCAGAAACTGCGCAAGGCGCGCACAGCATAATCAAAATGGAAAAGGGAGGGTATCGCTATGAAAACCTACGAGGAGATCGACAAAATTGTCTATGAGGGGCCGGACAGCAACGAGCCCTTTGCCTTCAAATACTACAACCCGGACGAGGTGCTGGCGGGCAAGCCCATGCGGGAGCACCTGAAGTTCGCCATGAGCTACTGGCATACCATCTGTGCCGAGGGTGTGGATATGTTCGGCAGCGGCACCATGGATAAGAGTTTCGGCCAGAGCGATCCTATGGCCAAGTTCCGGGCCAAAGCAGACTTTGCCTTCGGACTGATGGATAAGCTGGACCTGGATTACTACTGCTTCCACGATGTAGACATTGCCCCCGAGGGCGCCACTGTGAAGGAGAGCATCGAGAACTTCAAGGTCATGGTGGGCTACCTGAAGCAGCTCCAGGAGAAGCACCATAAAAAGTGCCTGTGGGTCACTGCCAACAACTTCGGCGACAAGAAATTCATGGCGGGCGCCGCCACCTCCTGCTGTGCCGATGTGTATGCCGTGGCCGCCGCCAAGGTGAAGGCCTGCATGGATGCCGCCATCGAGCTGGGAGCCACCGGCTATGTGTTCTGGGGTGGCCGTGAAGGCTATGAGACCCTGCTGAACACCGACATGGGGCTGGAGCTGGATAATCTGGCCCGCTTCCTCACCATGGCCCGGGACTATGGCCGTGCCCACGGTTTTACGGGCGACTTCTACATCGAGCCCAAGCCCAAGGAGCCCACCAAGCATCAGTACGACTTCGATGTGGCTACCTGCATGAACTTCCTGCGGAAGTACGGCCTCACCGGCGACTTCAAGATGAACATTGAAGCCAACCACGCCACCCTGGCGGGCCACACCTTCCAGCATGAGCTGCGCACCGCCATTGTCAACGACTCCTTTGGCTCCATCGACGCCAACCAGGGCGACCTGTTCCTGGGCTGGGATACCGACCAGTTCCCCACCGACGTGTACAACACCACTTACTGCATGATGGAAGTGCTGAAAGCCGGCGGCTTCACCAACGGCGGCCTGAACTTCGACGCCAAGACCCGTCGTCCCTCCAACACTCTGGAGGACATCCTGCTGGCCTACATCGCCGGTATGGACTCCTTCGCCTTGGGCCTGCGGAAGGCCCTGGCCCTCCAGGCCGACGGCCGACTGGACCAGTTTGTGGCCGACCGGTACGCCAGCTACCGCAGCGGCGTGGGCAGGACCATCGTGGATGGTACCGCCACCCTGGAATCCCTGTCCGACTATGCCATGGGCCTGGAGAAGATCGATGTGCCCAGCGGCCGGCAGGAGTATCTGGAGACCATTGTCAACAACGTAATGTTCCGCTGAGCGCTTGTGCGCGGAGGGGCGCGCCATACTCGGCACGCCCCTTTTGTTTTTGGAAAGGAGAAGGGCTATGGCATATCTGATGGGCGTGGACCTGGGTACCTCCGGTACCAAGACCGCCCTGTTTGATGAGACAGGCCGTACGGTGGCCTCCTGCACCGCCACCTATCCGCTGGACCAACCCCATAACGGCTGGGCGGAGCAGGACCCGGAAGCCTGGTGGCAGGCTGCCTGCGAGACCATCCGGGGTGTACTGGACCAGAGCGGTGTCTCACCCAGCGAAGTAAAAGGCGTGGGCCTGTCCGGCCAGATGCACGGTCTGGTCATGCTGGACGGGGAGGGGAGGGTGTTGCGCCCCTCCATCCTGTGGTGCGACGGCCGCACCGGCCGGGAGTGCCAAGAGATCACGGAACTGATAGGGAAGGAGCGGCTCATCCAGCTCACCGCCAACCCGGCCCTCACCGGCTTTACCGCCGGTAAGATCCTGTGGGTGCGCCGCCATGAGCCGGAGCTGTACGCCAAGTGCCGTCACATCTTGCTGCCCAAGGACTACCTGCGCTATAAGCTGACGGGAGAGTTTGCTACCGAGGTATCCGACGCCTCCGGCATGAACCTGCTGGACGTGGCACACCGCTGCTGGAGCCGGGAGGTGCTGGACAAGCTGGATATCGACCCGGCCCTGCTGGGTAAGCTGTATGAATCTGTTGATCTGACCGGCACGGTGACGGCGGCTGCCTCTGCTGCTACCGGCCTGGCGCCCGGCACACCGGTGGCGGGCGGCGCGGGAGACAACGCCGCGGCCGCGGTGGGCACCGGCGTGGTGCGGTCGGGGCGCGCCTTTGTCACGCTGGGCACCTCCGGCGTGGTATTTGCCCACGCCGATCAGGTGAGCATCGACCCCGGCGGACGGGTCCATACCTTCTGCGCCGCCGTGCCCGGGGCGTGGACAGTCATGAGCTGTACCCTGGCCGCCGGTCTGTCCCTCCAGTGGTTCCGCAACCAGTTCTGCGCCGAGGAGCGGCGGCAGGCGGAGGCAGAGGGGGTGGACCCCTACGACATCATGACCCGGGAGGCCTCCCAGTCCCCCATTGGGGCCAACCGGCTGCTCTACCTGCCCTATCTGATGGGTGAGCGGTCCCCATTGCTGGACGAGAAGGCCAGAGGCGCTTTTATCGGCCTGTCCGCCATGCACGGCCGGGGAGATTTGATCCGAGCGGTGATGGAGGGCGTGTCCTACTCCCAGCGCCAGTGTCTGGACATTTTAAGGGAGATGGGAGTGGCCCCCGACCACATCATGGCCTGCGGCGGCGGCGGACGCAGTTCCTTCTGGCGGCAGATGCTGGCTGATGTGCTGGGCTGCACCGTCCAGACCGCTAAAGCGGCCCAGGAGGGTCCCGCCCTAGGTGCTGCCATCCTGGCAGGTGTGTGCGCCGGGGTGTATCCCGACGTGCCCGCTGCCTGCGACGCCATCGTTCATCCCGATCAGTCCTGCGCCCCCAACAGCGGGGACAGCGCCCGGTATGAGCCCTTCTACCGGCTGTATACGGAACTCTATCCCGCCCTCAGAGACAGCTTCTCACAGCTGTACGACCTGTAACGAACGCGGCGCTGCCCACCGGCAGCGCCGCGTTTTTGCGGACGGGACTATTTTTTGGAGCGCCGCTTCAGGAACACGGCCAAGATGACCCCGGCTCGGTGGGCATTATCTTGACCGTGCCGCTGGTTTCCCTGTTTGCCTCCCTGCTGCTGGGGAAGAAAAAGAAGCGGGCTGGATAAGCGGACAAATCAAAAAAGAAAAAACCACTGGAAATTCACTAGAATTTCCAGTGGTTTTTTCTATGTAGAAGATGATTGAGACCTTAAGGAGTGAGCGGAGCAAAGGACTCTTTTGCCAGTTTGATAAATGCTTTTCCGATGGGGGAGATATTATCCCAGGCGGTGTAAGCGATGCCGATATCCCGGTAGGGGGCCTCTGTAAGATCCCGGACTTCAAATTCAAAGTTCAGGTAGTCCCGATAGGACATCTCCGGCAGGATGGTCACACCAAGTCCCCGGGAAACCATGGAGATGGTGATGTCATCGTCACTGATGCAATATTTAACGTTCAGGTTGAGGTTGTAGTTCTTAATCAGTTCACCTACCTGATGCCGCGGTCCTTCTCCCGGCATGATAAAAGACTCCGGTTCCAGATCTTTCAGGGAAAGACGTTCCTTTTCTGCCAACGGGTGGCCTGGAGGCAGGATGGCGGCCAGCTTTTCCCGATAGAGATTCACAAAGGGAAATGGGGTTTGGGAAGAGACGGAGAGAAAACCGAACTCCACGGTGCCGCTGGCCAAAAGCCGTTCCACGTCGCTGTAGTTGCCATGGAGCAGCTGAATTTGAATATTGGGGCAGCGGTCATTGAAGCGCTTGACCATATCCGGAAAGGTATGGATGGCCAGGCTGGGGATGGAGGCAATGCAGAGCTTACCGGCGCCTACACCCAGGTAGAAGGAGGCCCATTGATCCAGCGTGGTCTGACTGTTTACGATCTTGATGATAAACGGCATAGCTTCCTGGCCTGCGCTGGTCAATCTGGTTTTTCGTCCTTCCCGAGTCAGCAGGCGAAAGCCCAGGGCCTGCTCCAGACTATAGATACAGTGGGAGACAGCAGACTGGGTATGGCCCAGTTCTGCAGCGGCACGGGAGAAACTTTCGCACTCAACGACCTTTAAAAATACCTTGTATTTGTCGGTTTCCACAGCTTGCGCCTCCTGACGTGCTCATACGGTAAAGTATGAAAATCTTTGATGGGAACTATCGGAAATATTCGCTAGATTTTGGGCAAACTCTGTGCTAATATTTGTGACAAAGAAACAAAGGTTTTGCGACTTGATTGTTAAGATGATTGTTAATAAGCCTGTCTATTTAATAATAAGACAAAAAGAAAAACGTGTCAATATTTATTGAAGATTTGAGAAAAAAGAAATATTTGGCGGTTTCAAATACGGAAAAAATAACAGCGTAAAATGACTTTTTTGAGGCGAGGCAAATAAGAGAGAAAAGGGGGGCTGCGCATGAAAACCGGAAGGATTTTTAACATTCAGAAGTGCTCCATTCGTGATGGACGAGGGATGCGTACATCGGTCTTTTTCAAGGGCTGCGGCCTGCACTGCCTCTGGTGTGCCAACCCGGAAGGAATTTCCTTTGAACCGGAAATCACGCTGAATCCTCAGAACTGCATCGCCTGCAACGGGTGTATGCGAAATTGCCCCACGGGTGCTTCCCGGCTGGATGAGAATGGGGCGCCGGTATACCAGCGGGACCAGTGCACCAGCTGCGGACGGTGCGCGGACCTGTGTCCTACCGAAGCCAGAAAGCTGAACGGCCAGGACTATACGGTGGAGCAGCTGTTCAAACGGATCTATCAGGATCGGTTTTACTTTCAGCATTCCGGCGGCGGCGTGACCTTTACCGGCGGAGAGGCGCTGATGCAGCCGGAGTTCCTGCTGGCGATCAGCAAAAAGTGCAGGGAATATGGCGTCAACGTGGCCATTGAGACCTGTGGCTGCGGCGACTATGAGAAATTTGCCCCCTGCCTGGATTACATCGATTTTATCTACTTTGATCTGAAGCATATGGACAGTGAGCAGCACCTGAAATGGACGGGTCAGCGCAACGAGCGTATTCTGGAAAATCTCCGCCGGATCAGCCAACACGGCAATGAGATCATCGTCCGTACACCGGTGATTCCGGGTATCAACGATTCAGAAGAGAATATCCGGGAGACCGCCCGGTTCATCCTGCCCCTGGCGTCGGTCCAGAAGTATGAGCTGCTGGCTTACCATAAACTGGGCGTCAACAAATACAAATTGCTGGGCAAGCCCTATCTGCTGGAGGAGATTCAGGAGCCGACGGCAGAGCATATGTTCCATCTGGTGGACGTGGCCAACGAGGTGCTGGCTCCGGCAGGGAAGAAATGCTTTTATAACCTGAACAACGACTACGATGAGTAAGTCTGGCAATGGGATAGCTGGATCGCTCCGGTGATCCTTCAAGATAAAACTGCTTTTCAAAGGAGGAATCTGTCATGGCATCTGAACGAGTGGAATTTTTAAAGGCGCGTCTGCGCAACACAAATCCGTCCATTTCGGTGGAACGGGCCAGACTGGTGACCCAGTTCTACCGTATTCCCTCCATCGAATCTCCCATTATGCTGGCCGGCTATGCCTTTACTTCGGCCAGCCTGGGTATCTCCCGCTGCATGGCCCACCCTCTGGGTGCTATGTATCATGTGCCCCACGGTGTGGGCAACGCCATCTGCCTGCCGATGGTGATGGAGTTCAATATGGGCGCCTGGCCTGAGCGCTACGCGGACATTGCCACCTTCTTCGGTGAGGATGTGTCTGGCCTGTCCGTGCTGGACGGGGCCCGCAAAGGCGTGGAGTGTGTCTACCGCCTGGTGGAGGACCTGCCCATTCAGCCTCTGGAGCATTGGGGGGTCACTCTCCAGTCTCTGGATCAGCTGGCCGATGAGGCCATGAAGGGCGGCGACCGGCCTAATAATGCCCGTATGACCACCAAAGAGGACTTTATCCGCCTGTATACCAAGGCCCTTACCCTGAAGAAGCAGGGGTGAGAACCATGGCCAACAAGTTTCGCAAACTGGTGGCGGTGGAACCCATCCGGTTTGACCGGCAGGCGGTGCAGAAGCTTTCTCAGGTGGCGGACGAGGTGATCTGTTACCAGGACAGCCCGGCCAGTCAGGAGGAAATACTTCGCCGGATCGGCGATGCGGATGGGGTGCTGGTCTTTTACACCAGCACCATCGGGGCCTGGGTCATGGAACGCTGCCCCAACCTGCGCTACATCGGAATGTGCTGCAGTTTGTACACACCAGAGAGCGCCAATGTGGATATTCAGGCGGCCCATGCCAGAGGCATCACGGTTACAGGGATACGTCGCTATGGGGATCAGGGCGTACCGGAATTTATCATCAGCGAGCTGGTTCGCCTGTTCCACGGATTTGGCGGCGTGCAGTTCCGGCCGGAGCCCATGGAGCTTGCCGGGGCGCGGGTAGGCGTGATCGGCATGGGCGATGTGGGAAGCCTGGTAGCGGATGCCCTGCGCTTCTTCCACGCAGATGTCTGCTACTTCAGCCGTACCCGAAAACCGGAGGCAGAGGCCAGAGGAATCTGCTATCTTCCGCTGCCTGACTTGCTGGAACGCTGTGACGTGGTGACCACCCACCTGCATAAGCACACGGTGCTGATGGATGAGCAGGCGCTGGCCAGACTGGGCAACGGCAAGGTGCTGATCAATACCACCTTTACACTGCCCTATCCGCTGGAGGCGTTGGAGCATTGGCTAAAGCAGCCGGGGAACTTCTACATCGGAGATACCGCCGGCGCCATAGGCGGAGTGGACGGCCCCATTTTCTCCCTGCCAAATGTGATCTGCCCCGACCGGATCGCCGGCGAGTCGGTGCAGTCCGGGCAGCTGCTGCGGGAAAAAGTACTTGATAACCTGAGACGCTATCTGGAAGAAACTTGACGGTCCAGATTCAAACCAGCTCGATTGAGATTGAAAGGTGTATCTGACCCATGAAATATAATTTTGATGAGATCATTGACCGGCGGAATACCAACGCCATGAATCTGGAAGGGTTCCGGGAGTATATTTTCCACGCCGATCAAAGCCTGAAGTTCCCCTTCCCGGACGACCAGTTTATCCGGATGTGGATCGCCGACATGGAGTTTGCTACCCCCCAGGTCATTATTGACGCCGTCAAAGATCGCCTGGACAAGCGGATCTTCGGCTATACCAAGGTGTTTGACCCGGAATATTATGAGGCCTTTGCGGGGTGGACCCAAAAGATGTACGGTTGGTCCTGCAAAAAGGAGCATCTGTTTACCGCCGCCGGTGTGGTCCCGGCTCTGTATGAGCTGGCGGAGTATGTCTGCAAGCCGGGGGAGAAGATTCTCACCCTTACCCCGGCCTACAGCTATTTCAAGCACGCGGCGGACTATCACGGCATTGAACTGGTGTGCAGCAACCTGATCAATCGGGATAACTACTACACCATAGATTTTGAGGATCTGGAGGCCAAGGCGGCAGACCCTGCGGTGAAGCTCCTCTTCTTCTGTAATCCCCACAATCCCTCCGGCCGCATCTGGACGGAGGAGGAGCTGAGACGGGTGGCGGAGATCTGCTTTGACCACGGCGTGCTCATCGTCTCCGATGAGATCCACTGCGATCTGATCCGCACAGGGCTGAAGCACACGCCGCTGGCCAAGCTGTATCCCGACAGTGATCAGATTATCACCTGTATGGCCCCCAGCAAGACCTTCAATATGGCGGGCTTTATGCTGGCCAACATCGTTATTCCCAATCTGAAGGTGATGAAAGTCTGGAAGGAGCGGCACTACGACTGGCAGAATCCTCTGAGTGTGGAGGCGGTCAAGGCAGCTTATCAGTACGGCGAGGACTGGCTGACCCAGCTGAAGCTCTATCTGGATGAGAACTTCCGGTTTGTGGGCCAATACCTGGCCCAGAATCTGCCGCTAGCCAAGTACCGGATCTCCGAGGCCACCTATCTGGGCTGGGTGGATGTGTCGGCCTATGTGTCGCCCGACGAGGATCTGCCCATGTTGTTTGCCCGGGAGGCAGGTGTGCTGCTGGAAGGCGGCGATATGTTTGTGACCAATTCCGACGGCTTTATTCGCCTGAATCTGGCCTGTCCCAAATCTATACTGGAGGAAGGACTGCGCAGGATCTGTAAACTGCTGGCTGAGCGGGCCGCGGCATAAGAAACCATCCGGGCCGGTGGGGGTATCCCACTGGCCCGGATGGTTTTTCAGGGCAGAAATACATAGTGTGCCAGTCGGTCGAAGGCCTCCTGAACGCGGGAGAAGGGAAGAGCCAGATTCATGCGGATATGACAGGGGCCATGAAACATCCGGCCATCCTGAAGCGCCACCCCCACATCCCAACAGGCGTGGAGCACATCGTCAAGGGTTTTTCCGTGGGCCTCGCACCACTGGGAGCAGTCGATGAAGAGCATATGGGTGCCCTCCGGCATGGTAATGTCCAGACCGGGGAAGCGATCGTGAATGAAGGACACTGCGTAATGCATATTTTGCGAGAGCACCTGGCACAGCTCATCCACCCAGGCGTAGCCCTCGGGCTGATAGGCCCCGATCAATCCGTGCATGGACAGTACGTTCATCTCGTTATAGTGGGAGAGGGAGGACTCTTTCAGAACGCGGTCATGGAGCCAGGGATCGTAGATGATGTGGTAGCCCCCCACCAGACCGGCCAGATTGAAGGTTTTGGAGGGGGCGTAAAAGGCGGCGGTGTGGAGCCGGGCATAGTCGTTGACGGACTGGGTGGGGATATGTCTGTGTCCGTCCAGCAGCAGGTCGGACCAGATCTCGTCGGCAATGACATAGACATGATGCTTTTCAAAGATGGCCATGGCACGTTCCAGCTCCCAGCGCTCCCACACCCGGCCGCAGGGGTTGTGGGGACTGCACAGGATCATGGCGTGAATTTGGTTCTCTATAATTTTGCGCTCCATATCCTCAAAGTCCATGCGCCATACCCTGTTTTCATCTTTCACCAGGTGAGAGTGGACAATATGGTAGCCGTTGTTCTCCAGGCACATGGTAAAGCCGATGTAGGTGGGGGCGTGGACCAGCACATGATCCCCTTTGGAGCACAGTACGTTCAGAGCACTGATGACCCCGCCCAGTACACCGTTTTCGTAGCCGATGTGCTCTGCCTTCAGCCCGGAAACCCCATTGCGGCGCTGGTGCCACTGGATGATCTCATCAAAGTAGGCCTGTCTGGGTACAAAGTAGCCGAAGGCGGGGTGTTTGACCCGCTCCATCAGGGCATTTACAATGGAGGGACAGGCGGGAAAATTCATGTCCGCGATCCACATGGGAATGGCGTCGAAGCCTTCCTTGGGCAGCGAAGGCTCCATGCCGTAGTAATCATCCCCGATGCAGTCCACCGCGCTTGCGTCCAGGTTATGCCGGTCCATAATGGATGTAAAGTCATATGTCATGGAGAGACACCTTCCCTATATATTATAAAGCTGCTTAATGTTTAAGTCCATTATAAACCAATGCTGGTAATATTCAATGGGGCATCCATATTTTTATGACATAATAAAAGGGGACCGGATCATTATTTGATCCGGTCCCGTCCTATTGCAGCTATAAAGGCCCCGCTGCCATGCAGCAGGGAGTATTTGGAACATGGCGATCAAGGAAAGAGGTCAATCCTCCTCTTTCCGGTAGACAAAGAAATTTTCCCGACTGCGCTGAATATCACCCTGGTATGCCTCATTCAGCTTCTTCTGGACGGCAATGTGATGTTCCAGTTCCTCTTCTGTAAAATCAGACAGCAGGTCAAAGGTAATCTTCTGGCTGGTGCGGTTGAACTTCTGATGGGCTTTGCTGAGCTCCTCTCCCTCGGCGGTGAGGAACAGGTTGTAAAGCCGCTTGTTGGCGGAATTGCGCCGCTGTTCCACCAGGCCCTTGTCGCACAGCTTGCGTACGCTCTGGGAGCAGGCGCTGGTGGTCTTTTTCAGAATATTGGAAAGATCCGTGACCGTAATGCCGGGATAGGCGGCAATCAGACTGATGATGTCGCCCTCCGCCTGAAAAAGGATGTAGTTGCCGTAGTGGTGGGGAAGGGAATCATATTCCTCCATCAAGGCATAGGCCTTGTCCTGCTCTGCCCAGAGCTGCTTCAGCAATCTGTTCCTTCTTTTTTCCATAAAATACAGCCTCTCTCTCTATCTTGATATGGAGCGGCATCGCGCAAGCAATCTGAAGTAACAATATGGGATAAAATGATTTGATACGAAGGATTTCTTCTATAGTCCCATTTTATATAAAGTTTACCCAATGTGCAATATGCAAGATTGTTAAAAAAGAATAGAACAGGGAAAAGAGATGACAAAAATCCTGTAACCTTATGGGTTACAGGATTTTTGTCAAAGCAAAATAGAGAGGGGTATCTCAGCGTCTGGTTTTCAGGCGGGCCATGGCCCGGGCCAGGGCGGCTTTGGAATGGTAATACTCGTGGACGCTCTGCTTCTGGCGTAGGCGCTCCTCGGCACGCAGCTTGGCGGCCTCGGCCCGCTTCCGGTCGATCTCCTCGGGATGTTCGGCGAAACCCACCAGCAGGATCACATAGTCCGGCTTGATCTCGGCAAAGCCGGCTCCCACCGCGGCAGGCTCCCACTTGTTCTCCACCTTGTAGCGCAGCTCCCCCGGCTCCACGGCGGTGACCACCGGTTCGTGGCCGGGGTAGATGCCCATCTGGCCGTCCACAGCGGGAAGAACCAGGGCTTCGGCGGGGCCGATGTAGAACTGGCGCTCGGGGGTAATGATCTCCAGGGTAAAGGTACCGGTTTGGGCCATTTATACCGCCCCCATCTTCTTGGCCTTGGCAATGACCTCGTCCACGTTGCCCACGTTGCTGAAGGCGGCTTCGGGGTATTTGTCCAGCTCGCCGCCCAGGATGGTCTCAAAGGAGCGGAGGGTGTCCTCCAGCTTTACATAACGGCCCTCCAGGCCGGTGAACTGCTCGGCCACAGAGAAGGGCTGGGAGAAGAACTGCTGGATGCGGCGGGCCCGCTCCACGGTGCGCCGGTCGTCCTCGCTCAGCTCCTCCATGCCCAGGATGGCGATGATGTCCTGAAGCTCCCGGTAGCGCTGGAGCAGCTCCTGGGTGCCGCGGGCGATCTTATAGTGCCGCTGACCCACCACGTCGGGCTCCAGAATACGGGAGGTGGACTCCAGGGGGTCCACCGCGGGGTAGATGCCCTGCTCCACGATCTTACGGGAGAGAACGGTGGTGGCGTCCAGGTGGGCAAAGGTGGTGGCAGGGGCGGGGTCGGTCAGGTCGTCGGCGGGGACGTAGACGGCCTGCACCGAGGTGATGGAACCGTCCTTGGTGGAGGTGATGCGCTCCTGGAGAGCGCCCATCTCGTTGGCCAGGGTGGGCTGGTAGCCCACGGCGGAGGGCATCCGGCCCATCAGGGCGGACACCTCGGAGCCGGCCTGAACGTAACGGAAAATGTTGTCGATGAAGAGCAGCACATTCTGCTTCTCCTGATCCCGGAAGTACTCGGCCATGGTCAGGCCGGTAAGGGCCACCCGCATACGGGCTCCGGGGGGCTCGTTCATCTGGCCGAAGACCAGGGCAGTCTTTTCAATGACGCCGGACTCAGTCATCTCCCGCCACAGGTCGTTGCCCTCACGGGTACGCTCGCCCACGCCGGTAAAGATGGAGTAGCCGCCGTGCTCGGTGGCAATGTTGTGGATCAGCTCCTGAATGAGCACGGTCTTACCCACGCCGGCGCCACCGAACAGACCGATCTTGCCGCCCTTGGCGTAGGGGGCCAGCAGATCGATGACTTTGATGCCGGTCTCAAAAATGTCCACCACGGGACGCTGGTTTTCAAAGGCGGGGGGCTGGCGATGGATGGACCATTTTTCCTTGGCCTTCACCGGCCCCTTCTCATCAATGGCGTCACCCAGGACGTTGAACATCCGGCCCAGCACGCCTTCGCCCACGGGGATGGAGATGGGAGCGCCGGTAGCGATGACCTCCATGCCGCGGCCCAGGCCCTCGCTGGGGGAGAGCATGATGCAGCGGACGGTGTCGCCGCCCATATGCTGCGCCACTTCCATGACCTGGCGCTGACCGTTCAGCTGGACCTCCAGGGCCTCCTTGATCTCGGGCAGGCTGCCCTGGTCAAAGGCAACGTCCACAACAGGTCCCATGACCTGTACAATGGTTCCCTTGTTTTCCTTCATATCGTAATCTCCCTTGGACTTTTTACAGTGCGGCCTGGGCGCCGCCCACCACCTCGGTGATCTCCTGGGTGATGGCGGCCTGGCGGGCCCGGTTATAAGACAGATTCAAATTTTGCAGCATGGCCCGGGCATTGTCGCTGGAGGACTTCATGGCTGTCATACGGGCGTTCTGCTCCGAGCAGTAGGATTCCACCAGAGCGCCGAAGATGTCGCCCTTCACATAGCCGGGCACAAGGCGGTCCATAACCGCCTTGACGGAGGGGACGTATACCACGTCCCGATTGTAGGTGTCCCGGTTTTTCTCATAGTCGGGAAAGACGTCTGGGTCCAGAGGCAGCAGCTTGTGGACGGTGGGCTCCATGCGGAAGGTATTTACCATACGGGTGAAGAGGATATAGACCTCGTCCAGCTGTTCCTCCAGATAGAGGTCGATCATCAGCTCGGCCATATCCCGGGCCCGGCCCATGTTGGGGTCCTGGGCGGTATAGAGAAACTCCACATCGATGGGGATGCCGTGTTCCTGAAAGTAGGAGCGGCCCACCTGACCCACCACGAAGAGACTGGTATGGGGATGCTGGCTCATCTTCTGCTCGGCCAGCTTCAGAATGTTGTGGTTGTAGGCGCCTGCCAGGCCCTTGTCGCCGGTGATGACGATATAGCCGATCTTGCGGTCCTCCGGCTGGACGTCGGGGCGCTTGTCAAAAAAGACGTGGCTGATCTCAGGGGAGTGGTGGAGAATGTCGGAGATGGTGGTCTCGATCTTCTGAAAGTAGGGCTCCACATCGGTGAGCTGTTTCCGGGCCTTCTGAAGATTGGAGGAGGAGATGAGATACATGGCGTTGGTGATCTTCAGGGTCTGCTCCACGCTTTTGATGTGGGTGCGGATCTCTTTTATGCTTGCCATGTGGCGCTCACCCGTTTCTTGGCGTTGTCCAGCACCGAGCGGATGGTCTCAATGGCCGGGCCGCTCAGGTTGCCGGTGGACTGGATCTCGTCCACCACGCCGGCGTGTTCCTGCTCCATCTCCTGGGCAAAGTCCAGCACGAAGGAGCGTACCTTGTCCAGAGGCACGTCGTCCAGCAGTCCGTTGGTGGCGGTATAGAGGATAATGGCCTGACGGCTTACCGACATGGGGTTGTACAGAGGCTGCTTCAGCAGCTCCAGCAGGCGGCGGCCGTGGTCCAGAGCCTGCTGGGTGGCGGGGTCCAGATCGGAGGCAAACTGAGTAAAGACCTCCAGCTCACGGAACCGGGCCAGGTCGATACGCAGGGTACCGGCGGTCTTTTTGATGGCCCGGGTCTGGGCGGAGCCGCCTACACGGGATACCGACAGGCCTACGTTGACGGCGGGCCGCTGGCCGGCAAAGAACAGGTCGCTCTCCAGATAGATCTGGCCGTCGGTGATGGAAATGACATTGGTGGGGATATAGGCCGACACATCACCGGCCTGGGTCTCGATGATAGGCAGGGCAGTCATAGAGCCGCCGCCGTATTCCTTGGTAAGGCGGCAGGCCCGCTCCAGTAGCCGGGAGTGGAGGTAGAACACGTCGCCGGGATAGGCCTCACGGCCGGGGGACCGCTTGAGCAGCAGGGAGAGGGTACGGTAGGCCACCGCGTGCTTGCTCAGATCGTCGTAGACGATGAGCACGTCCTTGCCTTTGCTCATGAAGTACTCGCCCATGGCCGCGCCGGAATAGGGGGCGATGTACTGGAGGGGGGCGGACTCACTGGCGGTGGAGGAGACGATGATGGAGTAGTCCATGGCGCCGTGCTTCTTCAGGGTATCCTGAATACGGGCCACGGTGGAGGCCTTCTGGCCGATGGCCACATAGATGCAGATCACATCCTGACCCTTCTGGTTCAGAATGGTGTCCACGGCGATGGCGGTCTTGCCGGTCTGCCGGTCGCCGATGATGAGCTCACGCTGGCCCCGGCCGATGGGTACCATGGCGTCGATGGCCAGGATACCGGTCTGAAGGGGAACGTTCACCGGCTCACGGCTGACCACGCCGCTGGCCTCATGCTCAATGGGGCGGGTTTCGGTGGCCTCAATGGGGCCCAGACCGTCGATGGGCTGGCCCAGCACGTCCACGACGCGGCCGATCAGGCCGTCGCCCACGGGCACGTCGGCAGGGTGGCCGGTGCGGCGTACCACGGTGCCCTCCCGGACACCGGCGTCGCTGCCCAGCAGTACCACGCCCACGCTGTCCCGGGCCAGGTTCATGACCATGCCATTTACGCCGGTGTCCAGCTCTACCAGTTCGCCGTATACCGCCTTGTCCAGGCCGTAGACGGTGGCAATGCCGTCGCCTACTTCCAGCACGGTGCCGGTCTCATCCCGCCGTACGCGGGTATCATACCCTTGAATCTCCTCCCGCAGGATGGAGACGATTTCTTCGGGATTGGTTTTCATGCCATTCGCCTCTCTTCCAGTTGCCGGCTCAGACCGGCCAGCGCGCCCCGGACGCTCTTGTCATAGGTTACGCCCTCCAGCTCCAGCGTGAATCCGCCCAGCAGAGACGGATCCATGCGGATCTCAAAGACCACATCAGCCTTGTGGTGGAGCCGGCACAGGGCCTGTTTCAGCTTTTCCTGCTCCGCTTCATCGGGGACACGGACGCAGGTCAGGCGGCAGCGGACCGCCCCCCGCTGAGCCAGGGCCTTGTCATGGAAGGCTTCCAGAATGTCGGGCAGCAGAGTCATACGGCCCTTTTCCGCCAGCAGGCGGTAAAAACGCATCAGCAGACCGTGGCCGTCCAGAATGGGCAGCCGGTCCAGAACACGCTCCTTTTCCCAGGCCTGGACGGCGGGGGAGCACAGGGCCTCCCACAGAGGGGCGTCCGCCATCATGGCCTGAGCGGTGGCTTGCAGGGTCTCCTCGTCGGGGGAGACGGCATAAAGCGCCTCTGCATAGCGGCGGGCCAACTCATTCATGCCTGCTCACCCACTTCCGACAGGAATGTATCCACAAAGGCCTTGTCGTCGTCGCTGTCCATAGACCGCTGGGCCACTTTGGCAGCGGCCAGCAGGGCCAGGGAGGCCACCTCGTTCCGGGCGCCCCGCAGCATGGCGTCCCGCTGCTCGGCGATCTGGGCCTCAGCCTCGCTGCGCAGACGCTTGGCGTCGGTCTCCGCTTCGGCCATCTTGCCCTCATAGACCCGCTGGGCCCGGTTCTGGGCGTCGGCCACGATCTTGGCGGCCTCATGCCGGGCGTCGGTCAGCTTGCCCTCGTACTGGGCCTTCAGCGCTTCGGCCTGACGGTTATTTTCCTCCGCGGAGGAGATCTCGCCCTTCACCAGAGCGGCCCGCTGTTCCAGCACGGCGTTGACCCGGCCGAAGAGGAACTTCTTCAGCAGGAAGAAGAGCACCAGCAGGTTGATAATGGTGAAGAGAATGGTGGAAAGATGGAACTCCAGCATTGGGGGCGCCCCCTTTAACCGACGAAGATGATGAGCAGAGCGGTGATGAAGCCGAAGATGGCGGTACCTTCTGCCAGGGCGCAGCCCAGCAGCAGAGCGCTGTTGATCTTGCCGGAGGCCTCGGGCTGACGGGCAATGGCCTCGCTGGCCTTGCCGGTGGCGAAGCCGATGCCGATACCGGCGCCGATGCCGGTGAAGACTGCGATTGCGGCAGCAATGATAGCCATAGACATGATAATTTCCTCCTGTAAATCAAATGTTTCTTGGATGAATGTGCCTTACTCTTCCTCTTTAATGCCCTCGCCGGTGAACAGTGTGGTCAGGAACACAAAGACGACCATTTGGATCAACCCGTCAAACAGGTCGAAGTAGATGCTGAATACCGCCGGCAGAAATACCGGGACCACAAATTTGAGCATCTCCATGATGATGAATGCGCCCAATACATTGCCGAACAGACGCATACACAGCGCCAGGGGCCGGATGATGACCTCCATCAGATTGATGGGGAGCAGCAGCGGCATGGGCGCGGCGAACTTCTTCAGTCCGCCCAGCAGACCGTTGTACCGGAACTGGGAGCCATAGATGAGCAGCATACTCATCAGGGCCAGGGCGGTGGTCACGCTGATGTCCTTCGTAGGCGGCGTCAGACCAAAGATGCCAATAATATTGGCAAAACCGATATACAGCGCCACCGTGCCCAGATAGGGGGCAAAGGGCCGCCAGTGACTGCCGATGTTGGTCTTGACGAAGCCGTTGAGGAACTGCACCGCGCTCTCCAGGGCGATCTGGACCTTGCCGGGATTGCGTACGCTCAGGTTCCGGGTCAGCAGCAGCGCCGCAATGACCAGTACAGCCATGACGATCCAGGTCACCACCACCGACTCCGCCACCGGAATGCCTCCGAACAGCGGGATGGTGAAAGCGGTGTGGTTTCCCAACTCCTCCACCAGGGATTCCTTGAATGCATCCAAACACATCACCTCGTTTTCGCAGGCCTTATCTTACTACCTGGTCCAAATTTCTGTAACCCTTTTGAAAGTAAAAAAAGTAATGAAAATACACGGAAAATAAGCTTTTAATGAGAGTTACCAAAAGGAAAGCGCAAAAGAATGGAAAAAGATGCTATGGTTCCACAGCAGGCGCTGTCAGGGCTTATCCGCATCATTTGCGCTTTGGCGCAAAAGTATGCCTGGGACGGCTGCCGGCTTTTGTTTGACAGGCTTCGCGGTTTTTCCTATACTGGTAACAAAGGAGGCGGGTGTCTATGTCCACACAGGCCAGATCCTCCATCCGTGCACGGCTGATGCGGATGAACCTGGTGATTGTCATCGTATCCATTGCTCTTTCCATAGGAGGGACCCTCTATTTTACCCTGCGCAGTGAGCAGACGGCTCTGGACAACAATCTGCTCAATTCCGCGTCCATTCTGTCCCAGGTACCTATGATCCAAGAGGCCCTGCAGGGGGAGCGTACCATAGAGGAGCTGTCCGATTATCTGGACGAAACCACCAGCCGTACTTCCGATATTGACCTGATCCTGGTGGGAGACACCCAGTCCAAATTGCTCTATGTGCCGGACAGCACCCTGATCGGCACCTCCTATGTGGGGACGGCCCAGCAGGCGGCGCTGGCCGGTGCGGCCCCCTATACCTCCAATGAGACCGGGCCCATGGGCTCGGACCACTCCGCCTATGCCCCTGTGCGGGACGAGGCGGGGGAAGTGATCGGCTTCGTCATTGTAGGAGTCTACTTCCGCAGCGTGGCTCTGGTGGGTCTGCACACGGTGCTTCGCCTGCTGGCGGTGGGTGTGGTGGCGGCAGTGCTGGGTTCTCTGCTGGCCATGCGCCTGTCCCGCAGCATCAAGCAGTCCCTGATGGGTTATGAGCCGGACGCCTTTGCCCGCCGGTTCCACCAGAGGGAGGATATCCTGGACGCGCTTGAGGAGGGTATCCTGGCCATCGATGCAGAGCAGAAGGTGATTTTTCTCAACAAGGCGGCGGCGGAGATGCTCTCCATTGAACGGCAGACTGCCGTAGGCCGGCCCCTCCATGAGGTCTATCCCCGTTCCACTCTGGACCGCATCCTCCGCACCGGCCAGTCGGAGTACAACGTGAGTATGAACTCCCTGAAGGAGATCCGGGTGCTGGCTGACCGGATGCCGCTGTATGAGAATGGAACGCTGGCCGGTGCGGTGAGCATCTTCCGCAACCGCACCGAGCTGACCCGTATGGCGGATGATCTGACGGGTGTGCAGCATATGGTGGAGGCTATGCGGGCCTATACCCATGAATTTATGAATAAGCTCCATGTGATCCTGGGTCTGCTCCAGATCGGAGAGCCGGAAAAGGCCCAGGAGTACATTATGGATACCACCCGGACCCAGCGGGTGGCGGTGAGCCGCATTATGAACCAGATTCGCCAGCCCTCGGTGGGGGCGCTGCTGGTAGGTAAGACCAGCCGGGCCAACGAACTGGGTATCCATCTGCGGTTGGACCGGGAGAGCACCCTCAGTGAGGAGAGCCTCTGGCTGCCGCCGGAGGCCTATGTGACCATTCTGGGCAATCTGATCGAAAACGCCATCGAGGTGCTCAACCAGTCCCGCCGTGCCATCAAAGAGGTGTCGGTGAGCATCCGGGAGAGCGAGGACAGTCTGCTGCTGTGCGTGGAGGACACCGGGCCCGGCATCTCCCCGGCCCTGCGTCAGACTCTGTTTCAGCGGGGGGTATCCACCAAGGGCCGCAGCCGGGGTACCGGCCTGGCATTGGTCCAGGAGGTGGTGGAGGCCTATCACGGGCAGATCCGGGTGGAATCGGAGCCGGGAGTGGGCACATCGTTTTTTGTGAGCTTTTGCCGGGAGGAGGTCCCGGAGGACGGAGAGTGAGTTTGGATGTATCGCGTTGTGATTGTGGAAGACGATCCCATGGTTTCGTTGCTGGACCGGACTTTTACAGAGAAAGACCCACGGTTTCGGGTGATCCAGACCTTTCAGGACGGACGGGCCGCCCTGGAGTGGTTGGCTCAGAATCCGGCGGATCTGGTGGTGCTGGATGTCTATATGCCGCTGTTTACCGGGGTGGAGCTCCTTCACGCCCTCCGGGAGAGGGCCATCCCTGTAGACGCTATCATGGTCACTGCCGCCAACGATGCCGCCACCGTGGACCAGCTGCTTAAAATGGGAGTGGTGGACTATCTGGTCAAGCCCTTTACATACGAGCGATTCCAGCAGGCGCTGGATACCTTTTGCCGCCACCGGGAGGCGGTCATGGGGGAGGAAGTGACTCAGGGAGAGCTGGATAAACTGTTTGCCCCGCCGGAATCCGGGGAGCACAGCGCCCCCAAGGGCCTCCAGGAGAGCACCCTGCGGCTCATCCGATCCTGTCTCCGGGCCGCGCCGCCCCAGGGACTGCCCAGCGAGGCCCTCTCCAAACAGACCAATTTGTCGGTGGTGACGGTGCGCCGCTATGCCAACTACCTGGTGGAGCGGGGAGAGGCCTTCAGCACCATCAATTACGATACAGGCGGCCGCCCCTGCCGCCTGTATCGGGCAAAAGAGTGAGGGGCACGGTTACCACGTAACGCGGCGATCCCCCCAACGCGGCTGTTTGCAGACGCGCTGGGGGGATCGTTTTGGAGAGAAGGGCTGGATATGGATTATGAAGGCTGTTGGGAATGAGATTCCTGCCAGAGCGCATCGGCTACCGGTTTCCACCGTTGGGCATAAGGAATCGTCTTTTCGCACAGATGCTCCGGGCTTTCCGGACTTTGGTAGTCGGTGTTGACAGCCCCAGTTTCGGCTACCATTTTGGGTAAGAACTCCGGGTTTTCCAGCATAGGGCAGGGGCGGAGCATATTATTGTTGAAGGGCTGACTGCGGTGATAGGCCTGGAAGAGAGGAGATTTCAGGGCGTCCAGCAAACTTACATCGTGGATATTTACGTTGGAATAGTGGATAAACACACAGGGCTCCACATCGCCTTTGGCGTTGATGTGGAAATACCGCCGGCCGCCGGCGATGCAGCCGCCCACATATTCGCCGTCGTTCTGGAAGTCCAGGGTGAAGATGGCCTTGGTGGAGCGGAAGGCGCGGATGGCATGGTACATTTTGGACCGCTGCTCCGGGGAGGGCAGCAGCTCCACGGCGGCGTCGTTGCCCACGGGCATATAGTGGAAGAACCAGGCGAACAGGGCACCGCTGTCAATGAGCTGGTCAAAGTACCGTTCGCTGCTTACGTCGTCCACATTGCGGCTGGTATAGCAGGTGGAGATGCCGAAGGGCAGATTGTGGGAGTTCAGCAGAGCCATGACCGCGTGGACCTTCTGATAGACACCCTCTCCCCGCCGGGAGTCGTTTGCGGCCTCAAAGCCCTCCAGGGAGATGGCGGGGACAAAGTTTTTCACCCGCAGCATCTCCTGACAGAAAGCCTCGTCGATCAGAGTGCCGTTGGTAAAGGACAGGAACATACAGTCCGGGTGCATTTCGCAGAGCTTTATGATGTCCCCTTTGCGTACCAGCGGCTCGCCGCCGGTGTAAATGTACATATAGGTGCCCAGCTTTTTGCCCTGGGTGATGATAGAGTCCAGATCCTCCAGGCTCAGGTTGAGTTGGTGACCGTATTCCGCCGCCCAGCAGCCGGTGCAGTGCATATTGCAGGCGGAGGTGGGGTCCAGCAGGATGGCCCAGGGGATGTTGCAGTCCTCCCGCTTGCTGATCTCCTCCTGAATGGCGCTGCCCTTCAGACTGGCATTGAGCAGGAAGTTCTCAGCAAAGGCCTTCCGCACCCCCACATCCAGCTGGAAGAACCGCAGGATCAGCTGATACCAGTTGTTCTTTTCCTGAATAGCCTTGCGGAAGGCATCCCGCTGAGGCCGGTACCAGTCGGACGGGGTATATTTGTCAAACAGCTCCATGAGCTTGGGGATGTTTTCCTCCGGATTGCCGTCCAGATAACGAAGGACCTGATTGATGGCAAACCGCTGCATGGCGTCTTTTACGGGATTGCTCATATAATTCATCCTTTCCGTACTGCATCACAGTTTTCTGCCATTATAACGGGAACCGGCAGAGACTGTCATGAGACAAAATCGGGATATGTCAAAAATTTTGACATATCCCGATTTTGTTGCAGTTTCTCTATAAACATTACAAATCAAAAGATTCGGCGGGAAATGAGGAACGCTGTTCCGCAAAGCGGATCACGGCGCCCAGCTGCTTTACGTTCCGGGTGAATTCTTCGGGTAGCATCCCGTTTCTTGACAGGATCCACCGTGCAATGCAGCAGACAATAGCGTCAGCAAAAAAGTTGGCGGTAAATTCGTCACATTTTCCGTCTGCCGGCAGGAAGGAGAAGTAGTGTTTGAAAATGGAAAAGACGCTTCGTTGAAAATGAACGAGAAAGGAGTCCTGCCCCTTCACTTGCAGCGCGGAGCGATAAAAGACCCGGTTTTCATAGAAATAGTCGCATAGCTGTTGGAACTTATCCCAGGGATCTTCCTGAGCGGCGTCAGGACTGTCCCGTAGTACCGCGCCTATTTCAGAATCAAAGATCCAGTTAATAAGGTGGTATTTATCCCGGAAATGGTAATAGAAGCTCTGCCGTTTCATGCCGCACCGCTGGCAGATAAAGGCCACGTTGATTTTTTCAATGGGCATTTCCCGCATGAGCTCCTTCAGCGCCTGAGCCAGCGCTTTTTTGGTAATGGTGGAGTCTGGCATGGCGATCCCTCCTGTGAAATGGTATGATACCATAGTTTCTACAGCGGTGCAAGAATGGGGAACGGCACAGGAGGGGCAACCTTTAGGATTGTTAAGACAGCCTTCAGAAAACCTTTCTGTATCCCTGCCTGCCATCTGATATACTGCTTACATCAGAATTGCAGGATGGAGGAGGGCTGTTATGGAGTTTGTATGCAGCACCCGATATTCCCAAAAGACCCTGACCGCCATGGCCAGAGCACTGCGGAAAACAGTCCGGGTCAAGATGAATCTATGGCTTAAAGTCGTCTGTGCCGTTTTGATTGGTATTTGCCTGCTGTCCATCTATGCGTCCTGGGACGATCCCTGGTATGTGGGTACCAACGGAGTGGTGATCGTTTTTCTGCTGGTAGTACAGTGGAAGCAGGATTGGCTGAACGGCTATATTGCCCGGCGGCGGGCGCTGCCCGGCACGGAGTTCAGCAGTACCACGTTTCATCAGGATTGCTTTGAGACCCAAATCGCCGGAGCTGTGACACAGTGGAAGTATGATATGCCCCGCAGCCCTGGCAGCGGAATCGATGGGTGCCGGTGCTTCCGCCCAGGTGTGCTACCCCACCTCCATCACCCGCAGTGAGGACGGTACGGAGCTGAAGAAGATCTACGACCTGGGGCCGGAGGATGACCCGGCGGGCATTCCACGCTCAGACTTTGAGCAGGATGGCTTCCACTATGTGGCCCTGTGCGGCACCGGAGGGCAGGCCATGCACTGGATGCTGGAGCAGAATCAACACCTGCGGGACGTGGTGCTCTGCCTGGACAGTGACGGGCCGGGACAGTCTGCCGCCAGACGGCTCCAGACAGAATTGCAGGAAGGAGGATACCACTGTGGTATCCTCCTTCCCGTATATAAAGACTGGAACGAAGACCTGGTGGCTGGTGCGCTTACAGCATCCCTGTCCATGACTGCGGTCCAGAGCTTATGAGCCGGAACCATGACAGCCTCCGCCAAGGGAGAAGTATGCCCTTTTCCTGGACCGGGGGTCGGTTCACCGTGGACCACCCAGAAGGTCACACTGGAAGAGGGCTCAAATACAGAGAACGAGAAAGGAGACCGAACCATGATAGACGAAAACTGGATGTTGATTGGACTGCTGGCCCTGGTATTTGGAGCTCTGGTTGCGATAGCTGCCCTCTCCAACCGGGGCAGCCTGAACAGCATCAAGAACAAGACGGTGGGTGACGGCCAGTACGGAACTGCCCGCTGGGCCACCGAGAAGGAGATCCGCAAGAGCTACCGGCGGATACCCTTCCGGCCGGCCCTGTGGAGAAAGGGAGAGCAGCTCCCAGAGGCCCAGGGCCTGGTGCTGGGCTGCATTGGAAAAAAGGACAGGCTGGCCGCTCTGGTGGACTGCGATGACATCCACTGCCTGATGATCGGCGCCTCCGGTGTGGGCAAGACGGCCTACTTTCTGTACCCCAACATGGAATATGCCTGTGCCAGCGGCATGAGCTTTCTGGCCCTGGATACCAAGGGGGATCTGGCCAGAAACTACGGCGCCATTGCCACCAAATACTACGGCTACCAGGTGGCGGTGGTGGATCTGCGCAACCCCACCCGCTCAGACGGCTACAACCTGCTCACCCTCATCAACCACTACATGGACGTGTGCAGGCAGAAGCCGGACAATCTGGCGGCCCGGGCCAGGTCGGAGAAGTACGCCAAGATTTTATCCAAGACCATCATCAATCCCGAGGGGGAGAGCTTTGCCCAGAACCAGTATTTCTACGACGCCGCCGAGGGTGTGCTCACCGCAGTCATCCTGCTGCTGGCCGAATACCTGCCGCCCAAGGAGATTGACGGAGAACTTCGGGAGCGGAGGCACATCGTGTCCGTGTTCAAGCTGGTGCAGGAACTGCTGGCTCCCAGCATGGTGCCGGGGAGAAATGAGTTTCAATTCCTCATGGACCACCTGCCGGAGGAACACAAGGCCAAGTGGTTCTCCGGCTCCGCCCTTAACGCTGCGGAACAGTCCATGGCCTCCGTCATGTCCACCGTCCTGGCCCGGCTCAACACCTTCCTGGACAGCGAGCTGGAGCAGGTGCTGTGCTTTGACAGCGCCATGGACGCGGAGAGCTTTGCATCAAGGAAATCCGCCATCTTCTTGATTCTGCCCGAGGAGGACACCACCAAGAACTTCATGGCCGGGCTGATGATACAGACATTGAGCCGGGAACTGTTCTCCGTGGCGGACGAGCACGACGGAAAGCTTCAGAACCGGGTGGTGTTCTTCTGTGACGAGCTAGGTACCATGCCCGCCTTTGACATCCTGCCCCTCTTCTCCGCCGGCCGCTCCCGCCGGCTCACCCTGGTGCCCATCATTCAGTCCTTGGCACAGCTGGAGAAGAACTACGGGAAAGAGGGAGCGGAGATCATCCAGGACAATGTGCAGGACACCATCTTCGGCGGCTTTGCCCCCAACAGCAAAACCGCCGAGGCTCTTTCCAAAGCCCTGGGCAACCGCACGGTTATGAGCGGAACCATCTCCAGAGGCAAGAGCGAGTCCGGCCAATCACTGCAGATGATCCAACGCCCTCTCATGACGCCGGACGAACTCAAATCACTTCCCAAGGGTCACTTCATTGTCATGAAAACCGGCACTCACCCCATGCGTACCCGGCTGCGGTTGTTCCTGGAGTGGGGTATCACCTTTGGAAAACCGTACCATGTGCCGGAAAAGGCTGCCCGGAAGGTGTACTATGCAGACAAAAAGGAGTTCCTACACACGGTCTTACCGGAATTCCCAGCTATCGCAGAAAACTCGCGGCAGAAAGGCTATCATACCCCAAGAAGGGACAGATGACACTATGAGTTACTTCAATGAAATCTACGGTGACCCTGAACTGAGCAGCAAAGCTAAAATGGTGCTGCTCTACTTACATGACCGTGCCAACCAGAAGGGTGAAAGCTGGTACGCCATCAACACCATGGCCAGGGAACTAAGCCTCTCTCGCTCCAGTATAAAGCGGGCCTTGGCGGAATTGGTCCGTCAAAAACGAATAAATGTACAGCATAGATTTCGAAATAATGGTAGTTGCACATCTAACACTTATTACCTAATATAGCAAGTGAACTCGCTAATGTGGGTTAACTTGCTGAACTGTAACAGATAATTCTTGTAAACGTCAGCAGATAACATGATTTCTATTTTCGCTGAAAGGCATAATGCGACACTGCTAGTAGCTGTGTCGCATTATGCCTTTTGATATCCTGGCTATAGATTGGTGGTTAGCGTCAGTGGCGGTAGTTTTGTTTAACCTTCATTTTGGGGAATATTTGTACTTTTATCTTTTAAAATGATGTTCAGAATGATATTCAAACCGACACCAAAGATCACCGCCAAAAATACATTGGAAGTGCATACCATATTTAGGAAGGGAGGTAGGGAACTGGCCCACTCCGCATATGTGGAACTGCAGTGATATGGAAGCATGACCGCCACTGAAAGCGTGGTTCCAGCAATGATCGTGTTTCGCAGTGTTCTGGGGGAGGACACGATTGTGTCGATACCGGAGAACATGATGGAGGCTGCTGTAATTAGGAAAACCGCGCCGATGACTGGCTTGGGGATCCCCGCCAGTACATACGCCATCTTGGGGCACAGGCCGTACAGCAGAAACAGGATTCCCGCAACCTGTGTCACACGGCGGGAGGCCACACCGGTGGCCGCCACGATGCCGATGTTCTGGGTATAGGAGGTGCAGGGCAGCGCACCGAAGAATGCGGTGATCATACATCCCAGGCCCTCGGCCATGATGCCGCGGTCAATGTGCTTGACCCGGTAGACCTCCTTGCAGGCGGCACAAGTGGCACCGTAATCGCCTACCGACTCAAAGATAGAGCCGATATATCCGGAAAATCCACCCAGAATGGCCGCGCCTACGAAGGCGATCAGCTGGCCGGACTCGCCGGAGGGGTTGGGCATATCCCGGAACGGGAAGAGCTGCGGGAGCGCAAACCAGGGGGCTTCCTTGACAGCCTGCCAATCAAACAGGCCCAAGGCGGAGGATCCCACCACGCCCACCAGCACGACGCTGATCAGGATAAATCCCTGAGATACAATTCCCTTGCCCAAGAACTTCAGCAGCAGGGCCAAGATAAATGCGATGACCGCCAACACCATATAGACCGGCTCAGTGTTGGAGAAGGTCCACTGCACCGCAATTCGGGCAGCCACAAACCCGATGGATGTGACCACCGTACCCAGTACCACCGGCGGCAGAAATTTCCGAATCTTGCTGATAATCCGGGTGGCACCCAGCAAGAACTCCAGGAAGCCGCCCACCAGGATGGAGCCCCAGGTGGCCGGAAGCCCGTACACGCCGGCAATACTGCCCATGGAGGACATCAGGGAGGATGAGGTGCCCTGTACAATCGGAAGGCGGTTTCCAATGGTGGTTTGAAGGAAGGTGCAGATACCCATGCAGAAGAAACAGGCACTCAGCATCGTGGCGGTAAAGCTGGCGGACTGAATACCCGCAAGGGACGCGAACCCGCTGACCCACATAAACGGTGTGAAATCCACCAGTGTGATCTGCAGGGCAAAATACCAGCTTTTCCACCACGGCTTCGGTACATCTTCAATCCCGATGGTCACTTCAATATTAGACTCCGGCTGTTCTTCAAAGATCGGTTGTTCTGGCTGATACATGTTCTTCTCTCCTTTATCTGTATACCGCGGACAGGAAGTGGCGGAGGCTCACCGCAGACAGGAAATCAAGGAAGTTCCGGTACCGATTGTGGCGGCCGGCGGAGCCGAGATGCCTGCTCGAAGGAATAAGCGATGGCAATCAGGACGGGCTCACTGAAAGGCCGGCCGATAATCTCCATGCCCACCGGCACACCGATGGGGGCATCTTCGCTGGGGGCAAACCCGGCGGGCACCACAACAGAGGGAAACCCGGTCACCGAGCAGAGCACGCCGTTGCGCTGCTGCTGGGATTCACCTATTTTGCACACCAGCTGCTGCTGGTGGGGATACACGATGGCGTCCAGTCCCAGCTCCGCCATGAGGCTCATTACCTGGTCCTGCACCCTGATCTGGAGCAGCCGCTTCTGGTTGTATTCCGGTGTGCCGACTTCCTTCTCCTCTGCCTCCAGCAAATGCTGCCGGAGGGCCGGGTGATACTTGCCGCTGGCTACCACGTCCTCCAGGGAGTGGATGGGTGCGGAATCCCCCTGCTGGGCCAGGTAATGGTTCAGATCATGCTTGAAGTCGTCCAGGTGGACGCTGACATGCCCGGTCAGCCAGGCGGAGTCGATGGGTTCCAGGATGGAGATCAGCTCCGCGCCCCCCTCTTCAAAATAGCGGAGGGCGGGCCGGACCACCCGGTTGACCGCCTCATTGGCGGGCTGGGTGCCGAAGAAGCTCTCCAGCACGCCGATGCGCTTCCCCCGCATTCCGTCCGGATCCAGGAAGGAGAGGTAGCTCTCCGGCTTACGATCCACACACCAGGCAGTTTTGAGGTCCGCATGGTCATAGCCCGCGATCACATCCAGCGTACGGACGGCATCCTCCACTGTACGGCAGATGGGGCCGGCGGTGTCCTGGGTCATGCTGTATGGCACGATGCCATCCCGGCTGACCAACCCCATGGTAGGCCGGATGCCCACCAAGCTGTTGGCGGAAGATGGGCTGCGGATGGAGTTGATGGTGTCGGTACCAATGCCGATGAGACCCATATTGGCGGCAATGGCCGCCCCAGTACCTCCGGAGGAACCGCCTGGCGTCCGGGTCAGGTCGTAGGGATTTCGGGTCTGCCCCAGGATGGAGCTGACGGTCTCCCCCCAGATGGCGAACTCGTGCAGGTTGGTCTTAGCAAGGATCAGGGCCCCGGACTGGCGCAGGCGCTTGGTGAGGAAGGCGTCCTCATGGGGGACAAAGCCCTCCAGGGCGCGGGAGCCCGCCGTGGTAGGCATATCGCAGGTGCCCACGTTGTCCTTCAGCAGGACGGGGACGCCGTGCAGTGGGCCGGAGAGGGCCCCGGTCTCCTGGAGCACCTGGTCCAGCCGATCCGCCTCATCCAGCGCCCGTGGGTTGACGGCAATGATGGCGTTGAGGGCGGGGCCCTGTTGATCATAGGCCTCCATGCGCGCCAGATAGGCCTCTGTCAGTTCTCGGCAGGTCAGCTTTCCCTCCAGCATGGCCTGCTGAACCTGGCGGATGGTACATTCCATGATGGGAAATGTGGTCATATCACTCAACTCCCAATTCTGGTTCCGGTCTTGCCCTGGATTCCGTCCTTGGCCTTTTCCAACAGAGTGATCAGGGCACTGCGTCCCTGGCCGGACTCGGCGAACTGGAGGGCGGCCTCCACCTTGGGCAGCATGGAGCCTGGGGCGAAGTGCCCCTCGGCGATATAGGTTCTGGCCTCATCCGGAGTCATGGAATCCAGCCACTTCTCCTGGGGGGTGCCGAAGTGGATGGCCACCTTCTCCACTGCCGTAAGGATTACCAGGAAGTCGGCCTCCAGCTCCTGGGCCAGGCGGCAGGAGGCGAAGTCCTTGTCAATGATAGCCTCCACACCCTCCAGGTTGCCCTCCTCTGTCCGAACCACCGGGATCCCACCGCCGCCGCAGGCGATCACAATCTGCCCCGCCTGCACCAAGTCGCGGATGGCGGGCAGCTCTACAATGGAGACGGGCTGGGGGGAGGGTACTACCCGGCGAAGGCCCCTGCCGGCATCCTCTGCATAGGTAAAGCCTCGCTCCGCGGTGAGGCGGTCTGCCTCCTCCCGGCTCACGTAGGTACCGATGGGCTTGGTGGGATTCTGGAATGCCTGGTCAGCCTGGTCCACCACTACATGAGTCAACAGGGTGCTGACCTCCTTGACAAGCCCCCGCTGGGCCAGCTCGTCCCGGATGGCGATCTGCAGATCGTGGCCGATGTAGCCCTGGCTCATGGCACAGCAAATGGACAGAGGGCAGAGGGTGTACTTGTCCGGCTCCTGCTTATGAAGGGCAGTCATGGCCTTCTGGATCATGCCCACCTGGGGGCCGTTTCCGTGGGCGACGATTACCTCGTGGCCCTCTGCAGCCAGATCCACGATGGCCTTGGCGGTGTTGCGCACCGCCACCCGCTGCTCCTGGTAGTTATTCCCCAGAGCGTTGCCGCCCAGGGCGATGACAATTCGTTTTCCCATTTTGGTTCCTCCTGTCAGAATATCGGATGATGAACGGCGGCGGCCCGCCGGCGGGGACGGGCTGTTCCCGGGCGGGCCGCCGATACATGCGGTTGGATGGAATCAATCTTTCAGGGTAACGTCCACGCCGTCCTTGATGACGTAGACCGGAGGACGGTGGTGCCAGATAGCGTGGTAAACGTCCTCCTCGTCCAGAACCACCAGGTCTGCGTTGCCGCCCACCTCCAACTTGTGGCCCTGCATGCCCAGCACTTTGGCGGCGCTGGTGGTCACCATGTCGTAGAGCAGCTCCATGTCGGTAAAGGTGGTCATCCAGAGCAGGTGGCTGGCTAGGAAGGCAATCTGCAGCATGTTGCACTCACCGAAGGGGTAGTAGGCGTCGGCCACGTCATCCTGGCCCAGGGCCACGGGGACGCCGGCGGCCAGCAGATCCCGGACACGGGCGTGGAGCGGACCGGTGTGGGGGTCGGACACCAGGCCGACACCCGCCTGCTTCATGAGGGCCACCAGCTTGCGGAAGTAGTTTTCGTTGTAGAGTTCCATGGCGCGGCAGTGTTGGGCGGTCACCCGGCCCTGCCAGCCCATCTCAATGGACTTCTTGCACAGCATTTCCAGGGTGCGCTCACCGGGGTCGCCCACGTCATCCAGCAGCATGGAGATGTTCTTGTCGAATTCCTTGGCGATGGCGCACATCTTGTCCACGTGGGACTGCTCCAGATCCTCGGTATACTCCATCCAGGGGATGCCGCCAATCACGTCCACCCCCATCTCAGCCGCCTGCCGCACCAGTTCCTCGGTGCCGGGCTCCCGGATGACGCCGTCCTGCGGGAAAGCCACCACCTGCAGTTCCACCTTGCCCTTGAACTCCTCCCGGGCCTTCAGCAGGGCCTTCACGCCCTCCAGCCGGGCCTTGGAATCCACATCGGCAAAAGCGCGGATGTGGGTGTTGCCGTGCTTGAGCGCCATCTGGCACACCTTGCGCACGTTCTCGATGATCCACTTCTCGTCGTAGCAGGCCTTGAAGTCGGCGGCCCGCTCGATGGCGGTCATGGCGCCGCCCATGCCGCCGGTGTGGTACTCGCCCAGGGCCTCCTGCCCGGCCATCTCCAGGGTGAACACCTTGTCCAGGTGCAGGTGGCCGTTGACAAAGGACTCCGTCACCAGGCAGCCCTTGGCGTCGATGGTCTGGGCCGCGTCGGTGGAGAGGTTCTTTCCGATGTCGGCGATCTTACCCGCCCGGATGCCGATGTCCACGGTCTCCTTGCCGGAGGCGCGGGTCTTGGCATTGGTAATCAGAATGTCATAGGTCATGATCTCGTCTCCTTACTTTTTATAGTTATAGTTGATTCAGTTGTCGGAGGAGGCTTTGCCGTCCTCCTCCAGCATCTCATCCCCGAATTTGGGCAGAACCAGGTTCAGCACCAAACCCACCACAGCGGCCAGGGCCACACCGCCGAAGCTGATGGCCACCTCGCCGATGGTGAAGGACACGGCGGCTCCGCCGATACAGAGAATCAGGACGGCCGCAAAGATGATCTGGTTCCTGGAATTGCCGAAATTCACCGGATGCAGGGTGCGCAGGCCCGTGCCCGCCACGAAGCCGAACAGAATGATGGAGATGCCGCCCACCACAGAGCCGGGCATGGTCTGGAGCAATGCGGAGACCTTGGGGCAGAAGCCCAGCAGGATGGCAAACACGGCGGCAATGCGCATCACCAGGGGATCCCATACCTTTGTGAGGGCAAGCACACCGGTGTTCTCTGAGTAGGTGGTCAGGGCGCAGCCGCCCACAGCGGCGGAGAGTGCGGTGGCAATGCCGTCGCCCAGCATGACCCGGTGGACGCCGGGATCCTTGTAGAAATCCTTGCGCACCGTTTCACCGATGGCCGCCACATCGCCAAAGCACTCCACAATGGTGGCAATGCATACCGGCGTGACCAGGGCGATGGCGACGGGGGAGAATTTGGGAGCCGCGAAGGACGGCAGGCCGATCCAAGCCGCCTCCTTCACCGCTGTCAGATCTACCTGCCCCGCGGCCAGGGAGACGAGATAGCCCACGATCATGGCGATCAGCACGGGGATCACCTGGACAAAGCCCTTGAAGAACATGGTGACGATGATAACGGTCGCCATGCCCACGATGGCCAGCGCCCAGTTCTCCGATGCCATGTCTATGGCAGTGGGGGCCAGCATCAGGCCGAGGCTTGTGATAATAGAGCCGGTGACCACAGGCGGGAACACGGCCCGCACCCGGTCGGCCCCCACGGCCATAACCAGAAGGGAGATTACGATATAAGCGATACCCACCAGGAAAACTCCGCCTCTGGCATAAGCCAAGCCGTCGGCGCCGCCTCCCATGATCTGTGCCGCCATGATGACGGGCGTGATGTAGGCAAAGGAGGAGCCCAGGTAGACCGGCACCTTGCCCTTCGTGCAGAGATGGCAGATCAGGGTTCCGACGCCGCCCATCAGGAGCACCGTGGCCACATCCAATCCGGTGGTCAGGGGGACCAGCACGGTGGAGCCGAACATGGTGAACAGGTGCTGCAGGCCCAGCAAAAGCCGCTTTGGTACGGGAAGGGTGGAAGCATCTTCAATGGGGTCGTTCAGCCGGGGGCCGGCTTGCTTGGTTGCCATAGGATACACGTCTCCTTTCTCTTTCTTTCTCCTCGTTCCGGGTCTGTCAGCAGAGATCCGCCTTCAGGCCCTCAATGCGCGCGGAGGCGCGGGTCAGCAGCTCGCGGCCCACCTGGGTGACGTACTGCCGCTTCTCCTCCTCATCAACCTTGGTCAGGTGTCCCTTATGCACCACCAGCTCACCGTTGACCACAACCTCCTCCACCATGCGGGCGTCGCCGCTGAGCACAATGCAGTCCACCGGGTCGTTGCAGCCGCCGGCGTACTGGAGCTGGCTCCAGTTCATGAGGGTGAAGTCGGCGGCCATGCCGGGGGCCAGGTAGCCGATGTCGTCGCGGTTGAGCACCCTGGCTCCGCCGGCGGTGGCCAGATAGAGCACGTCCTCGGCGTTGGCGGAGCTGTCTCCCCAGCTCAGACGGTTGAGCAGGTAGGATACCCGGATCTCCTCCATCATGTTGGCCGAGTTGCTGCTGGCCGCACCGTCCACGCCGATGCCGAAGCGGGTGACGCCGGCCCGCAGGAAATCGGGCACCCGGCAGGAGCCGGAGCTGAGGTACATGTTGGAGATGGGGCAGGTGGAAATTCCGGTGTTGGTCTTGGCCATCAGCTCCACCTCCTCGTCGTTCAGGTGGATGCAGTGGGCATAGTAGAACCGGTCGCCCAGCATGTCGTGGCGACGGAACCACTCCACTGGCCGGCAGCCGAAGTGCTCGATGGTGTACTCCACCTCGTGCTGGCTCTCGGCCAGGTGGCCGTGTACCATGATGTCTAGCTTCTCCGCCAGATCTACCGTGGCCCGGACGATCTCCTCGGTCTCATACTGGGCGATGCTGGGGCCGATGCCCACCTGGCACATGGAGAAGCGGGAGGGATCGTGGTATTTCTTGACCAGACGCTCGGCGTCGGCCATGACGCCCTCGGTGGTGTCCACCACCTCGGGGGGAACAATGTCGCTGGTCACTGAGTGGTAGGCCCGCACCGGGTGGAAGCGGATACCCAGTTCCCGGGCGGCCTCAATCTCCGCGTCCACCAGGCCGGTTACCCCCACGGGGTGGGGATACCACAGGTCGTTGGAGGTGGTCACGCCGGTTTTCAGGCCGTCGCCAAGACTGGCATAGATACCGGCCCGCGCCACATCAGTGTTGAGATCCTTGTAAATCTCGTACATGGTGGTGAGCCACGGCTCCAGCCGCAGACCCTGGGTAGCCTTGATGTTGCGGATCAGCGTCTGCCAGGTGTGGTGGTGGGTATTGACAAAGCCGGGGAGAATCACGCGCCCGCTGGCATCCACCACTTCGTCGATGTCTACCGTGCCGGCCAGGCTCTTTTCCAGATCCGTGCCGACGGCCTTGATCTGATTCCCCTCGATGAGCAGGTCACCGTGGCGGTAACGGGTACGCGCCTCGTCCATGGTGATGATCCAATCTGCGTTCTTATACAAAGTACGTTTCATATCTGTGTTTTTCCTCCTGTCCGCTGGCTGCGGCTGGCTTACTGATTGGCAGTCTCTGCCTTCTCCTCCTTGTCCTCCCGGAGGATCAGGCTGAGCACGACCGCGGTGATAGCCGTTCCAGGCACGCCGCTGAGGATGGTGGACACCCAGAAGGGGAAGGCAGCCAGGGCGTTAGCGGTCATACTGAAGCCGATGCCCACGGCCAGGGAGGCGCCCACGATGGTGGTGGTGCGGGGAGTGAGCTTGCTGCTCATGATCACGGTCATGCCGGACACCAGGATGGTACCAAAAGCAGTCAGGGCCACGCCGCCCAGCACGGGCTCAGGAATGGCGGAGAACACGGCACACAGCTTGGGGCACAGGCCGCACAGGGCAACCACGACGCCGGCGATGGCGGTAATATAGCGGCTGGTGACGCCGGAAACGCCGCACAGGCCGATGTTGGCGCTGCCGGAGATTACGGGCACATTGTTGAACAGAGTGGAGAGGATGCTGCTGATTCCCTGGGCCAGGATGCCGCCCCGGGTCTCCTTGCTGTCAGCCAGACGGTTCTGTGCCAGCATGGCCGCCGTGGCCTGGTCGCCCATGAGCTCTACCAGCGCGAAGAAGCAGAGCACCGTGATGGTAACCGTGGGGCCAAGCTCAAATTCCAAGCCGAAGTGCAGAGGCTGAGGGGCGCGGAACCAGGGCTCACTGGCGATGCCGGAGAGATCTAGCTTCCCAAAGGCGGCGGCCACGCAGGACATCACCACAATGGCAATCAGGGGGGATGCCTTGGAGAGGAAATTCTTCCGGCCGTAGTGGTTCAGCACCAGCATGATGATAATCGTGCCTGCGGCCAGGAGGAGATTGATGGGATCACCGTAGTCGGCGGAGCCGTCCCCGCCGGCGCAATAGCCAATGCCCACGCCGCAGAGACTCAGGCCCAGAGCCGTGACCACGGAACCGGTGATATAGGGCTTGAAAATATTAGAGAGCTGCTTATGGAACACCGTCCAAAGCACGACGGTGACAATGCTGCCCACCAGGCAGGCGCCGGTATAAGCCGCCAGCCCATATTGAGAGCCCAAAGCGATGCCGGGGGCCACGAACACGAAGCTGCACTCCAGGGGGATGGGCAGCCGGGCGCCCACCGGGCCGAAGCCAATAGTCTGGATAATGGTGGCAATACCGGTGACCAGCAGACAGCCGGCCACCAGAATGGTGATCTCTGACGCGCTCAGTCCCACGCCGCTGCCAATGAGCAGGGGCACGGGCAGTACGTTGAATACCAGAACGACAATCTGCTGGAGGCTGAGGGGGATGGACTCGCCGACGGGCGGGCACTCGTTCAGCGTGTATCCGGTTGGGATCTTTTTCACAGTTTTTTCCTCCATTTCTCTCTAATTTCTGGCGTTTGCAATGCAGAAAGCCCAGGGAACAGCATTATGAAACTGTCGCCCTGGGCTTTCCTCATGCGGGATTTGGGTATGGTATTCTGGAGGTTCGGGTATTACAGTCTATCCGGATTCCGGCTTACACGTCGTCGAACCCGTCAAAGGCCACAATGCGGCTGATACAGCTCTCACCCTCCACCAGGCGCCAGGGGAAGCAGCCGATCACCACGCGCTTGTTGGACAGCTGGTCGATGTCGCCGCCCATGCACTCGGCGTGGATGGCCTCGTAGGGCTTGCAGAACAGCTCAATGTGCATGGCCTGGTAGTGCTCCGGCCAGGGGTAGACCTCGTTGAGGGTCTTGCCGTAGCGCTCCTGGAAGATCTTGTCGCACTTCTCGGCCTCCATGGGCTCCCAGTCGCGGATCTTGGTATTCATGGGGTGGTCGGCGGAGCCGCAGTCCACGCCGATCCATTTGATCTTCTTGTCCCGAACCCACTGGATGAAGTCCAGGGAGGGGCCGGGGTGGCGGAGCATGTAGCGGCGCTCATCGGCGGTGGGGGAATCCCAGCCGTAGATGTGGTAGCCAGTGTTGATGATCAGGATGTCGCCCTCCTTGACCTCCACCCGCTTCTCAATGTCCTCGGCGGTGTAGATGCCGAAGTCCTCCATCTGATCCCGCAGATCCACCACCACGCCGGGGGCGCAGAGCTTGGTCAGCTCCAGGGAGGCGATGTCGCGGCCGGCGGTGTCAAAGTGCAGAGGGCCGTCCAGGTGGGTGCCCACGTGGTTGGAGTGCGTGATCAGCTGGCCGTTGGCGCCGTTGGGGGCCAGACGCTTGAAGAACTTCATCTGCAGGGGCTCATAGGTGGGCCAGGGGGGCGTATTGATGCCCAGGGGGATGGTGAGATCGTACATTTTGATGTCAGACCACTTGCTCATAAGAATACCTCCATTTGTTTTAAGCGGTTTGGTTTGTGAATGAGTGGAATATGCTCAACCCCAGGCCTCGGCGCAGGCGGCGATGGCCTTGGTGAAGCAGCCCTCGGGGGGATTGACCAGACCGGCGCCGATCTGTCCCACGCCGTAGTCCTTGTGGGCGATGCCGGTGTTGATGATGGGACGGATGCCGGTCTCGATGACCTTCATAATGTCGATGCCGGTGGCGCTGCCCCGGAAGTCCAGGACGGGGATCTTGTAGGCATTGCCCTCGCCCACGGTGATCTCATACATCTGGGAGGAATAGTTGATGGCGTCCTGCACCTGCCCGCCCACGAACTGAACGATGGCGGGGGAGGCGGCCATACAGAAGCCGCCGATGCCGGTAGTCTCGGTGATGCAGCTGTCGCCCACGTCCCGGTTGGCGTCCTTCTCGGTGAAGCCGGGGAAGTAGAGGCCGCGGATGAACTCCGAGGGGGCGGTGAACCACTGATCCTTGCCCAGACCGGCGATGCGGATGCCGAACTCCGTGCCGTTGCGGCACATGGTGGCCACCACGGTGCTGTAGGGGATGTCGAAGATGGCGTCCATGGTGCTCTTGCAGGCAGGCATGGTCAGGTTGAGGAACACATGGTCGTTGTCGTTGAGGAACTTGAAGGCGGCCATCTGCTGTTCCTTGGGGAAGTGGGTGTTGTAGATGTCCTGGGCGATCTCCCGCAGGAGCAGGGACGTGCCGGCCTTGTTCCGGTTGTGGCCCTCGTCGCCCATCTGGAGGGCCTGGGCGATCATGACCTTCAGGTCGATCTCGCCGTGGAGCTCCAGGGCCTCCTTCAGCACGGGGTAATACACCTCCCGCATCCGGTGCAGGCGGTCAAACACCTCCTGGTCGCAGGCGCCGAAGCGGAGCACCTTGCCCAGGCCCTCGTTCATGGTGCAGTAGGCGTCAATGCCGAAGGTCTTGTTCACCACGTGCCACACGGGCATGGAGTAGGTGACGATGCCGGCCATGGGGCCCACCGCGTTGTGGTGATGGCAGGGGGAGAAGGTGATCTTCCCGCTGGCGGCCAGCTCCTCCGCCTCCTTCAGATCCTTGGCCAGGCCCTCGTAGATCAGGCCGCCCATCACAGCGCCCCGGACAGGGCCGCACATGTTCTCCCAGGTCACCGGCGGGCCGGCGTGGAGAATGGTGGTGGGGGTCATGCCGGGGATGGCCTCGCCGGCGGTGGACATGCCCACCAGCACGGGCTGGGCGGACAGGATGCGGGAGAGAGCCTCCTGGTTGGCCGCCTGGATCTTCTCATACAGCTCCGGCTGCTTCAGCTTGCGCAGATAGCCGGCAATCTTCTTGTCTCCGCCGGCGATGGGCTTCCAGTCCACGTGGACGGCGGGCTTGTCCTGCTTGACCAGATCCTGATAGAAGGACTCGATGCCGAAGTTGACTACGTTCAGTTTTTGTTCAAACAGCTCGTTAACCTTGCTCATTTCCAAACCTCCTGACGGATTACAGTCTGCGCAGGATCAGCTGCGCGAAGCGGGTGGCCTGGGCGTTGGTAGGCAGGACGATGGCCCCGGCATCCGCCAGCTTCATCTGGGTGGCGGAACGGCTCTGGGGGTCGCCCTCGGTACCGCAGACGGAGGCCACAATGGCCAGATGGCGGCCATTCTTGGAGGCCTCGGTCTTGGCCGCCCGGATAGCGTCAGCCAGGTCGGCGGCGGGATCCTCATGGGAGCCGTAGCCGATCACACAGTCCACCAGGATCACGGCCGCCTCGGGGTCAGACGCCTCCTGCACCACCCGCTCGGCGCGGAGGGAGGGGTCGATCATGGGGTGGGGACGGCCCACAGTGAAGGCGTCGTCGCCGAAATCTAAGAAGGTGTGGCGGACGGACGCAGCAGTGCGGGCGTTCTCCAGGTTGTCCTCCGGGTTCAGGGGAATGTTGGACTGGATGTGATCCAGCTCGCCGATGAGCAGCTTCATGGCCTCGTCACAAAGCGTGCCGCCGGTATAGAGGCCGCGAATGTACTTCTGGGTGGGAGCCATCTTGGCCGCCTCGGCAGCTGCCATCTGCTCGGCCTGCTGGACACCCATGGAGAAGGTGTCGAAGGTCTCCGGCGCTTCGCCCTTGGAGAGGGCCACGGCCTTGTGGGCGCAGTCCTCCAGGGAGCAGGCCGCCACCAGGCCCCGCTTCTCGATCTCGGTGGGGTCGCCGCCGATGAAGCAAACCACCACAGGCTTACCGCCGGCGGCTGCCTGATCCAGGATCTGGGCCGCGATTTCAGGTGCGGGGGGCTTGGAGACCATGGCGATGACCTTGGTCTTGGGATCGTTGATGAGCGCATCCAGGCAGAGCTTCATCATGATGCCGCCGATTTCACGGCGCAGATCCCGGCCGCCGGTACCCAGCAGCTGGGAGATACCGCCGCCCAGTTGGTCGATGATACAGGACACCTCCTGGGCGCCGGTGCCGGAGGCGCACACCATGCCGATGTCGCCGCTCTTGACTACGTTGGCGAAGGCCAGGGGGACATGATTGATGATGGCGGTGCCGCAGTCGGGGCCCATCATCAGCAGCTCCTTGGCCGCGGCATTCTCCTTGAGTTCCTTCTCCTCCTCGATGGTCACGTTGTCACTGAACAGCATCACATTGATGTTGTGGTCCAGGCAGCTCTGCGCCACGCCGGCGGCGTGGCGGCCAGGCACGGAGATGATGGCCATGTTCAGATCGGGGTTGACCTTCAGCGCGCCCTCCAGCGTGGGCGGGAAGTAGTCGCTCTTGCCCTTGGACGCCTTCTTGCTGAGCAGCTCATCCACCTTGGCCACCGCAGCGGCAAAGGCCTCGTCGCTGTCGCAGTCAGCGGCCACGAAGAAGTCGTTGGCGGTGACCTCCTCAAAGCCGGGGGCTGCCAGGTGCAGGGCCTTTACCAGCTCCTGGTTCAGGTCGGTGCCCATACCCACCAGCGCCTCGTTGACCCCGTCCACAGTCTTGACCTCCTTGGAGATGATCATCAGGGTCACCGAGTCGTAGTACGTGTTCTTGCGAACCTCAAGTTTCTTCAAGTCGTTTCCCTCCAGTTGTATTGGTGTCCAGAAGTCCAAAATAGAAGCCTGTCAGAAAATCACATCCAGAGCTGCTCCCAAAGCTGGCTACCCGCTCCATCGCGGTCCGGCGTTCCGCCGCCCCGCTGTCATGGCAGAGACAGCGCTTCAGTGCCAGGATGTCCTCGGAAAAATACCCTTTCCCCGCCCAGCGGAGCAGGTTTGCGCTGATGTCGTTGGTGGCTTCCGCCGCCGTTTCCGCCAGGAGAGCGGCCGTTCCATCCCTCCGAAAAGCAGACGGAAGGGCGGCCAGGTAGCCGCACAGCCAGTCGTCCGAGGAGGGGGTCAGGCCGGGCCCACAACCGGCGATCCGGCGCGCCGCCTGGCGCGCCCCGTCGGCTCCGCCTGCCCAGACCGCCCTTCGGAAAGCAAGCAGCCGGGGAGACAGAAATTCGGTCCAGGGGTTATCCGCCTCCTGAAAAGCCAGGGAGACCAACCCAGTGCCCCGGCGCCCGGAGAGAAAATCCAGAACGGGACGCTCGCTCCCCGGTGGCAGGAATGCCTCGTCGAGCCGCAGCTCCAGTCTCTGCGCCTGTTGAAACGAAATCAGCTTGGCGCCGTCCGCGAAAATGCCGTCCCGCCCGATGGTCAGAGAATACGCACCCAGCCTGGAGAAATCCATCGCCCGCTCCAGCACCGCCGAGCCCGGCTGCAGCCCCTTTCCGGGGGAAAGCAGCGTGAGCATCCCGGCGCCGGCAGACAGGTTGGCGGCATGCTGAAAGGCGGAGTGGAGCGATGCAGGACCCGGCTCCTGATGCAGGGAGCCCCACAGCGACGCGCAGATTTTCATCGCTCTGACCGGCATTCCCTCTCCTCCTTTCCCATCGTTCCGGTGTGGTTCCGACAGTCAAAAATCCGGCGGCAGTCCCGCCGCGCATCACCTCCGGTTGTGGTTATTTCCAGTTTGATTTTCCTTTGCTTTGTTACAATCCACATTATAAAAGTCGCCATACGGCGCTTCTATATTGACATTTTACAAATGCGATTTTATAATTTTGTCAGAATTTTTCCGGCACAGGAGATGGGTATCATGACAGAGATTGAGGAAATTTCATACTTTCCGGAGGTGTCCGAGGTCATCAGCCTTCCAGTGTTCCACGGCGCCAGGCTGCTGGGCGGAAGCGCGGGCCTGAACCGGACTGTGGAGGGCATCAACCTGAGCGATACCCCGGAGTATTACAAATGGCTCAGCAAGGGGGAGCTGATGGCCACCACCTGCTATGCCATCCACGACGATCCGGAGGCGGTGCGGGCCTTTCTCCCCAATCTGGCGGAAAAGGGGATCTCCGCCGTCTGTATCAAGCCGGCTCAGTACCTCAAGGAAATCCCGTCCTTCATGGTGGAGCAGGCCGACGCCTATGGCCTGCCCTTGCTGGAGCTGCCCGCCTCGGTACAGCTCTCCGAGCTGACCAAAGGCGTCTCCGACGAGCTGCTGCGCCGCCAGACCGCCCTGCTGCGCAGCACCCTCCAGGTCAATGAGATGCTCACCCGCACCATCATCGAGGGGGCGGGTCTTCCGGACATCGCCCGGATGATCTCCGAGCTGGCCGGAACCTCTGTTTTGATCCTGGACAACATCAACCATCGCAAGGCCCTGGCTGTTGCCAAGAGAGATCAGAATGTACTGGGCGTCCTTTCCCAGGAGAAGGCAATCAGCGCGGTGGTTGCCAATGCCCGGGTACACGAGCTGGAGGTAGGCGGGCACTCTTTCGGCTATTTATACCTCTACAGCTTTGACCACAGCACCTACCTCCAGAACGACATTTTGCACCAGATCCTCCAGACCATCCCCCTGGAGATCTCCCGGGAGCGTTCCGTGCAGGAGCGCAGTGACGACGGCTTTATCGCCTATCTGCGGCACATCTTCTCCGACCCGATCACCGACGAGGGCTCCGAGCGCCTGCGGGCCGCGGAATACGGCCTGAACCTGGAGTACAGCCACATACTGCTCCAGCTGGAGGTGGTGGAGCAGGACGCCTCCGGCGGCCACTATGCGGTGGAGTTCCAGCGCACCCTGCTGACCAGCAACCTGCTCTCCATGCTCACCAACCTGGCCCTCTCTCCCCGGCTGCTCCCCCTGGTGGACGGCTTCCTGGTGATGATGAGCGCCCCGGCCAACAGTGTGGATCTCAACCACCTCTCCGCCCGCTTCCCGGAGTATCTCCGCTCCCTGACACGGGAATATCCGGCCCTGCGCCTCACCGGCGGCTGCGGCAGGCCCCACACCGGCCTGGATGGCCTGATCCTCAGCCGTCGGGAGGCGGAGATCGCCCTGCGGGCCGCCGCCGGCCGGGACGGCGTCCTGCTGCGCTTTGAGGATCTGGGCGTGCTGCGCCTGATCTACGCCAAGGATACCGAGACGGAGATCGACCACTTTGTCCGGGAGAAGCTGGGGGAGCTGGTGGACGCCTCCCACCCCCGCAATGCCGAACTGATGAGGACTCTGTCCTCCTATTTCGACAACTTCGGCAACGTCAAGCGGATGAGCGAGGAGCTGTTTACCCACTACAACACCGTGGCCTACCGGCTGAAGAACGTGCAGGAGCTCACCGGGGCCGATTTCCGCAAGGCCACGGATCGCTTTGAGGTGGAGCTGGCCCTCTACCTGTACGACTTCCAGAAGCGGCAGCGGGAGGACTTAAGCAGCAAATAAGTACATAGGCATGCAGCAGAACAGGGCGGGGCCCTTCCGTTTTGGAAGGGCCCCGCCCTGTTTGCGCTATTTTACAGCTTGACGATATAGTTCTGCTTCCTGGGGGCCGCCTCAACTGGCTCCTGGGCGGCATAGCCCAGCGCCACGGCGCCCACACCCCGCAGCGTCTCCGGGAGCCCCCACTCCCGCAGCAGGGCTTTCCCCTTCTCATTGTCAAACATCTCCCGCTCCCGGTGGACCCACACGGTGGCCAGCCCCATGGCGTGGGCGGCCAGCATCAGGTTTTCCAGGACGCAGGTGCCGTCCTCCACAAAGGTGTTCCCCTCGGCCAGAACCAGCACCACCACCGGTGCGCCGTAGTAGGGGTCGGAATCCCCGCCCATAATTTCAGCGTTCATGGCGGAGAGCTCGCTCCGCAGCTTAGAATCCCGCACCGCGATGATTACCGGGGACTGGCGTCCGCCGCCGGTGGGGGCATAGGTGCCCGCCTCCAGCACCTTGTCCAGTACGTCCTCCGGCACGGCGTCGGGCCGGTAGGAGCGGCAACTGCGGCGAGTTTTGATCAGGGTCAGCATTTCCTCGTGGTTCATAGTTAAATTCCTCCTGTTTCGTATTTCAATATATAGATAAAAGTATCTGCTCCAGCTCCGCCACGGAGTGGGCGATGGCCGGGGCTCCGGCGGAGAGAAGCTCCTCCTCGCTTCCATAGCCAAAGGTGACACCGACAGCGTCGATGCCGGCCTGCCGCGCCCCCTCTACGTCGTGCCGGCGGTCTCCCACCAAGACGGCCATTCCGCTTGCGGGCATAGGGCACCGGGAGAGGGCATAAGTGACAACCTCGTGCTTTTTGCTGCGGCTGCCGTCCAGTTCGCTGCCAGCGATTACCTGAAAACAATCGTCCAGCCCATAGTGGCGCAGGATCTGGCAGGCGAACACCTCCGGCTTTGAGGTCGCCACGGCCAGAACTTTCCCAGCCGCCCGCAGATGGGCCAGCAGTTCCGGGATCCCGTCGTAGACCCGGTTTTCCAGCATGCCCTTCTCCTGATAGTACTCCCGATAGTGCTCCACTGCTTCGGCGGCTTGACTGGCGGAAAACCTGCAGAACTCCTGAAAGCCCTCTGCCAGCGGCGGGCCGATAAAGCGGTTCAGCTCCGCCGTGCTCATCTGAATTCCATAATAGTTCAGGGCGTGGGCCACAGAATTTCGGATGCCCTCCCCGGGATCCGTCAGGGTTCCGTCCAGATCAAACAGAATGGGATTGTATGATTTCACAGGTTACCTCCCAAACAGAGATTTCCGTCGGCCATTCCTTGGCCGCCTCCGTTAGCTCTGCTTTTACAGGCAGGATTGTAGCACCGACAGGGCGGAAAGTGTCCCTAAAAAGCCGGATTGGTTTTTGTGGAGATTTGTGATTGTTTTGCCCCACCCATTCGACTATCGTAATAAGCGTCCACAGCAGCGGGAGGTGAGGCACATGCCGGAGGACATCTTTACGGACGAGACGTTGCCCCTAAGCCAGAACGGGGTGGGCTTCAATGCCCTGCGGCTGGCTATGACACGAACCCTGGCGGAGGAGGAGGAACTGAAGCGGCGCTATGGGCAGGCAGGACTCCGATTTGTGGTGACTGAGGTAGGCGGCAACACCAAGCGGGACTTTCAGGAGAAGGTCAGCCGGGCGGTATTCGGCGCCGCGCTGAACGCGGGGGTGATTGAGAAGGAGCCCCATGAGGTCCATGCCCTGATCCACGCTGCGGAGGAGGCCAAGCACGGCACCATTGTGAACACCTCCTCCGAGTCCAATCTGGCGGTGAAGATCGCCATCGTCCGGGAGCACCACTGGATCGCGGTGGCCATGTTCGGGGAGTCGGCCATCCACCCCATCACCAGCCACCAGCGCTGCGGCCTGGGCGTTATGAACATCTGAAAAAAGGCTCTGTCCTTTTTTCATAGAGAGAACGAGAGTATGTTGGAACACACGGGAGACACGAAGCCATGTGAGTTCGTCGAGTGTGAGAGAAGCCGCCGGAATGTCTCCGGCGGGGCTGCGGCTCCCTCCGCGGCAGGCCCGTTCCTGCTGCAGACAGAATGGAGGTAAGAGATCAATCATGAATCCCATCACCTATTCCCTATTCGCATACGGATTGACCGCAGTGATCTCGTATGTGGTGATCGCCATTATCGTGGCTATCAACGCATGTATGAGCCGCTCCCATAAGAAGGGTACCGGCGGCAGGAAGGAGGGCTGACCGTGGAACTGCTGACAACCCTCTTCCCGGGCATCGGCACGATGCTGGCGCAGGAGCCGGCCATCGCCATCGCCCGTGTAGTGCTGATCGTGGCCGGCTTCATCCTGGCCTACATGGGCTTCACACGCAAGCTGGAGCCCCTCATCATGGTTCCCATGGGGCTGGGCATGATCTGCGTCAACGCCGGCGTGCTCTTCCTCAGCGACGGCTCCATCGGCACCCTGCTGCTGGATCCCCTGGTCAGCGATCCCACGGAGCTGATGAACATCCTGCAGGTCAACTGCTTCCAGCCCATCTACAACTTCATGTTCTCCAACGGGCTCATTGCCTGCCTGGTGTTCATGGGCATCGGCGCCCAAAGCGAGATCAGCTTCCTTCTGGCCAAGCCCTGGACCAGTATCACCATTGCCCTGTTTGCAGAGTTGGGTACCTTTGTCACACTGGCGGTTGGCATGGGTTTTGGCCTGGAGCCGGGCCAGGCGGCGGCAGTGGCCACTATCGGAGGTGCTGACGGCCCCATGGTGCTGTTCACCTCTCTCATCCAGGCTCCGGAGCTGTTTGTACCCATCTCTATCATCGCGTATCTGTATCTGAGCCTGACCTACGGCGGCTATCCCTACCTGATCCGCCTGCTGGTGCCCAAGAAGTACCGCGGCATTGACGTGGAGGTCTATCCCCCCGAGGTACCCCAGAAGACCAAGTTCATCTTCTGCGTGGTGGTGTGCGGCGTGCTCTGCCTGCTGCTGCCCATGGCCGCTCCCCTGATCCTCTCCTTCTTCATCGGCGTGGCCGTCAAGGAGGCGGAGATCCTCCCCTTCCAGGAGCTGCTGGAAAAGGGCATCCTGTACTTCTCCACCTTCTTCCTGGGCCTCACCCTGGGCATCCTGTGCGAGGCATCCACCCTGCTGGACACCGCCGTCATCAAGATCCTGATCCTGGGCATCCTGGCCCTGGCCATCTCCGGTGTGGGCGGCCTGGTAGGCGGCTGGGTGATGTACCTGATCAAGAAAAAGAACTTCAACCCGGTCATCGGCATCGCCGGCGTGTCCTGTGTGCCCACCACCGCCAAGCTGGCCCAACATGCGGCGGCGGATGAGAACCCCTTCGCCGTAATCCTGCCTGTGGCCATGGGCGCCAACATCTGCGGCGTGATCACCAGCGCCATTGCGGCGGGCGTGTTCGTCACCACCATCGGTCTGGTGGGCTGACCCGCAGCGGCGCATAGAGAGGAGTCATTGCAATGCAAGAGACACAACAGCGTCAATGGGACACCCTGCGGCAGGATACCGCCCAGCGGCTGGCCGCCGCGGAGGAGATCACAGGCCCTGGCAAGCTCGTGCGCGCCAAGGATGTGGTAAAGCTGCTGGAGGCCGTCATCCGTCCCGGCGACAAAATCAACCTGGAGGGCAATAACCAGAAGCAGGCCGATTTTCTGGCCGAGCGGCTGTGCCGGGTGGATCCTGAGAAGATCCACGGGCTGCACCTGGTGCAGTCCGCCATCGCCCTGGACAGCCACACCAAGCTCTTTGAGAAGGGCATCGCGGAGAAGATCGACTTCTCCTACTCCGGCGCCCAGGCCGGAAAGCTGGCCCAGGCCGTGCAGGAGGGCAAGGTAAAGCTGGGGGATATCCACACGTATCTGGAGCTCTTCGGCCGGTATTTCATCGATCTGGTTCCCCGGGTGGCCCTGGTGGCCGCCTATCAGGCGGACAAGGACGGCAACCTCTACACCGGCTCCAACACGGAGGACACCCCCGTCATCGTGGAGGCCACCAAGTTCAAGCAGGGCATTGTGATTGCCCAGGTCAACGAGGTGGTGGACCACCTCCCCCGGGTGGATATCCCCGGGGATTGGGTGGACTTCGTGGTGCAGTCCCCCCGCCCCTTCTACCTGGAGCCCCTGTTTACCCGGGATCCCGCGCTGATCACCGACGCCCAGATCCTGCGGGCCATGATGGCCATCAAGGGCATCTACGCCGAGTACGGCGTCCAGACCGTCAACCACGGCATCGGCTTCGACACGGCGGCGATTGAGCTGCTGCTGCCCACCTACGGCGAGGAGCTGGGGCTGAAGGGGAAAATCTGCACCTCCTTCGCCCTCAATCCCCACCCCACCCTGATCCCCGCCATCGAGAGCGGCTGGGTCAAGAATATCCACTGCTTCGGCGGTGAGCTGGGCATGGAGGAGTATGTGAAGGCCCGGCCCGACGTGTTCTTCGTGGGCCCGGACGGCAGCCCCCGTTCCAACCGCACCTACGCCCAGATCGCCGGCCACTACGCCGTGGATCTGTTCATCGGCGGCACCCTGCAGATCGACGAGGACGGCAACAGCTCCACCGCCACCGCCAGCCGCATCGCCGGCTTCGGCGGGGCGCCCAACATGGGCTGTGACCCCCATGGCCGCCGGCACGCCAGTGAGGCGTGGCTCAAGTGCGGCGCGGAGTCCGGTATGGCGGCGTTCACTCTGGGCGGTATGCCCCGGGGCAAGCGCCTGGTGGTGCAGCTCCAGGAGACCTTCCGGGAGAAGATGGCCCCCGGCTTTGTGGAGCGGCTGGACGCCTGGGAGCTGAAGGAGAAGGCCGGTCTGGCCCTTCCCCCGGTGATGATCTACGGCGACGATCTGACCCACATCGTGACAGAGGAGGGCATCGCCTATCTGCACAAGTGCCGCAGCCTGGAGGAGCGCCGGGCGGCCATCCGGGCGGTGGCCGGCTATACCAAGGTCGGCCTCAAGGCCGATCCCGAGGAGACCCGGGCCCTGCGGGCCGACGGGATCGTCAAAACCCCGGAGGATCTGGGCATCGACCCGGCCAGGGCCAACCGGAGCCTGCTGGCGGCAAAGAACGTCCGTGATCTGGTCAAGTGGTCCGGCGGGCTGTATCAGCCCCCCGGCAAATTCAAAAACTGGTAAGGAGGGGGATGTACCATGGCATTACAGCATTTGGAATTCTCCTATGCGGGTACGCCGGGCGCCGCCATCCCGATGGAGTGGTTCCACAGCGGCGTGGTGGGCTCCGGCGATATGGAGGTGCTCCTGACCCGAAGGGAGCAGCAGGGCAGAGTCACCGTCAAGGTCTGCACCCCGGTGCGCGGCTTTGACCAGGTGTGGGACAAGGTGCTGGCCCGTTTTGTCCAGGAGAGCGGCTGCGGGGATCTGGAGCTGGAGATCAACGACAACAACGCCACTCCGTTTATCGTCAGCCTCCGCCTGAAGCAGGCCCTGCAGGAGGCGAGAGGAGGCGAGCCGGCATGAGCTGTGGAAATGGACAGAATATGAGTTTTTTGGAGGCCAATGCCAGACAGCGGGCCAACTGGCTGGTGGACGAGGGGAGCTTTACAGAGCTTCTTGACCCCCAGGACCGCATGACCAGCCCCCACTTGCCCGCCCTGGGCGAGGCGGTGAGCTTCGACGACGGCGTGGTCACCGGTGTGGGACGCATCGGGACCCGCCCGGTCTTTGTGATCTCCCAGGAGGGGCGATTCATCGGTGGCGCGGTGGGCGAAGTCCACGGAGCCAAAATGGTGGGCATTTTTCGCCTGGCTCTGGAAGCATATGAGGCAGCTGCGGAAAAGCACCCGGACGATTTGGACGCGTACCGCCCGGTGGTGGTGATCTCCTTTGAGACCGGCGGCGTCCGCCTGCACGAAGCCAATGCAGGTCTGCTGGCTCACGCGGAGGTAATGGATCTGATCCAGGACACCAAGGGTAAGTTGCCGGTGATCTCCCTAATTGGCAGCAAGGTGGGCTGCTTCGGCGGTATGGGCTTTGTGGCTGCCGCCACAGATGCCATCATCATGAGTCCCCAGGGACGTCTGGGGCTGACCGGCCCGGAGGTAATCGAGCAGGAGATGGGCAAGGAGGAATTTGACGCCTCTGACAAATCACTGATCTCTCGTACCACCGGTGGCAAGCACAAATACATTATGCAGGACTGCAACATCCTGGTGGAGGACAAAGTGGCGGATTTCCGGCGGGCCCTGTGTGAATTGCTGTCCAAACCTTACGAGGAGATATGTTCCTGCCGCCGCATCGGCTCCTATGAGCTGGTAAAGGAGCAGATGAACCTGGTGGCTCTGGCTGCGGAGTTGAACCCCGGAGATGCTAAGGACGTGTGGCGCTACTACGGAAACGAACATCCGGAGCAGTTGCCCGAGCTGGAGACGGCGGAGTTCCTGAGCGTGGTACACCGCCGCCCCAAGGAGGTGCATTGACATGGAATCAATGATCGGTCACGGTCGGGATGCCATTTCCATGATTGTGGATCCCGGCAGCTTTGCGGAAAACTGGGTAGGCGCGGCCCAGATGCCGGAGGGCTACGGCCCCGGCGCCGTGGTGGGCACCGCCAGCCTCAACGGCAGGCCTGTCACTATCCTGGCCAATGACGCTCAGGCCGTCAATCCCCGTTTCCCGGTGGTCTATTTCGGTGTCATCGGTATGGAAGAAGCCTACAAAATGGCTTCCGCTGTCTATGAATCCATTCTGGCTGACCGGGACAAGCCTGTGGGAGAAAAACGGCCCCTGCTGCTGATTGTGGACACCCCGGGCAACGGTCCCGGCAAGGTGGAGGAGATCTTCGGCATGAACAAGGCCACCGGCGCCTATCAGCTTGCCCTGGCGGAGGCGCGGAAGGCGGGCCATGCGGTGATCGCCATGGTCATCGGCCGGGCCATCAGCGGCGCGTTCCTGTGCCACGGCCTTCAGGCGGATCACATCCTGGCCTTGCCCAAGGAGTGCGGCACCATGATCCATGTGATGCCCCTGACCAGCATCTCCCGCATCACCAAAATGGACATCGAGCGGCTGGAGGAGCTCTCCCAGGAGAGCCCGGTGTTCGCCGCCGGCGTGGATTTCTTCTACCGCCTGGGCGGCGTGGAGGAGATCGTCCCCGCCCCGGAGGGTATGCGGGACGCCCTGGCCCGGCATGTGGAGCTGGTGGAGGCCCTGAAGCGCGAGGGGCACTATGAGCAGACCGGCCCCTGGAGCCGGGGCGCTCTGGGCGCGGAGCGGGGCGGGCGGACAACCCGTCCGGAGGTGCTCCGACGGATGGCGGAGGAGTTTGCCGCGGTATCCTCCTCCTATCTCGCCTGACATGGGTGCCGGAGCGGAGCTGCGCCGGGCCCTGCTGGAGTTCGGCACGGGCCCGCTCCTGGCCGAGATGCCCCGCCGCACCCTGGCGGACAAGGGCATCGCCGGCCCCACGGCGGCCCATGTGATTGAGGAGCTCCACACCCCGCTGAACCTGGCCTATACGACCTTTACCACAGGCACCACCGCATTCCAGACCCCTGTGGGCGTCACCTGGCAGGAGCTTCCTGACCGCGCGGCGGCCGGTGTCCGGGCCCTGGAGCGGTGCGGCGTCCCCCGGGGCGCGGAGCTTCTGGTGACCTACCCGCCGCTGGTCAATGTATTCAGTCGGCAGGCCCTGGAGGAGTATGGCTCGAAGGCCCGCTTCATCCTGCGCCCCTCCAGGGACGCGCTGCTGGCCGAGCTGTGCAGCGGTGCCCGCTTTGTGGTGGGGGAATCCTCCTTCCTGCGGGCAGCTCTGCAGGACGCACACCGGCTGGGCCTGTCCCGCGAGCTGCCGGAGAACCTGGTGCTCATCGCCGCCGGCACCCCGCTGGATCCGGAGCTGGCTAATGAGGCCGCTAGGCTACCCGGCGCGCGGGTTCACGATCTGTACGGCTGCCAGGAGTTTGGCTGGCTGGTATTGGACGGAGCCCCCCTGCGGTCAGATATCACCCTGTGCTGGGATCCGGAGGATGCGGACAGGCACCACCTGCTGGTGGGCGGACTCCCCACGGGAGACTGTTTCCGACTGGGGGCGCACCCACTGAACCCGGAGGGCGCCATCTGCACCAACACCAAGGTTCGTTCCTCCCTGGAGCTGGAGACCACCCTGCTGGCAGGGAATGTCTCCAGCCGGGAGACGGCGCTCCGCACAGCCCGCACCATCCTGCGCATTAAGTCCCGCATCGTCCGGGTATCCCCAGAGTATGTCTGCGGGGCAGAGCGGACGAGGCTGGCGGTGGGGCCGCCCGGCGGCCCGCCCCTGCTGGAGCTGGAGGGCCCGGAGGCCACCCGCATGCTGGACACGCTGGCACAGGCCCAGCGGCAGTACCAGCGGCAGGCCAAGACCGATCCGGTCTGGAGGAAGAAATGCTGACAGAAATTCCGCGCCGCCATACGCTGCTCCGCCTCTCCAGAGCCGGGGAGGAGTCCCTCTGGCTCCGCAGAGAGACCGTCTACCCCGATCCCGCCGCCTGGGAGGCGGTTTGGGAGCGATTCCGCGGCATCCCTGTGATCACCCGGCGGCGGGCCGCCCCCGGGGAACTGATTCCTGTGGGGGTATCTCTCCCCATCCGGCGGGACGGCGGGCGATGGCGCATGGCCTCACAGGTGCCTTTGGACGGGGTAACGCAGGCCATTTCCGCCGTACAGGCGGCGGAAATGTGCGCAGAAGGCTCTTTGCCCTTCAGCCGCCTGATGGCGCACTTGCTCCGTCAGGCACCCCGGTATGGGGCCGCGGCGGGCCTGTTCGGCTCCGCCGCCCTGGAGACGGTTACGGGTCTGCCCTACTGCCACGCCGGTTCCGATCTAGACGTACTGCTCCTGCCCCAAGAGGACGCAGATCTCCCGGCTCTGGGCGGTTTGCTGCGCCGGCTGGAGGAGAAATGGGGCCTGCGCATAGACGCAGAGGTGGCCCTGGGCAGTGAGCGGTATGGAAAGCTGGCGGAGCTGCTGTCCGGCTCTGGCACCATCCTGGTCAAAGGCGGTTCAGCCCCTGTTTTGTGTTCCACCCGCGCTGTCCTGGCATCTCTGGGCAGCGGCGGTAAATCAATTTTGAAAAAGTGAGGTTATCAGTTATGGAAATCAAGGCACGTGTTCCCGGTATGATCGTGGATGTGAAAGTCAATGAGGGCGACCATGTGGAGGTCAAGGATGTGCTGATGGTTATGGAGGCCATGAAAATGGAACAGCCGATTCCCAGCCCGGTGGCCGGCGAAGTGGTAGAGCTTCGCGTACAGAAGGGTGATCGAGTCCGGAGCGGTGACGTGCTGGCCGTTGTAGAATAATTTTCTGCTCACACAGCAAGTAGACAGGGTCGTGCCGTGCGTCATGCGCAGGTGCGGCCCTGTTTTCAATCTCCACAGGAGGTATATTTCCTATGACAGTGAACGTGAAGCGGCCTAAAACAGATACGGTGGAACGAACTGCTGCTTTTGTGGCGCAGCAGGCCACACGCAGTCTCCTGTATGAGGTGAGCATTACCCCAAAGCCGGGCCTAGTGGATCGCATAGATAGCGGGGCCCATACTGATATGGATTTTTTCACATATCTAGACAGTTCGGTGGCGCTGACGGAATATTTTCGCTTGGCCTATCTGGAAAGTAGGGTGCATAGTCATTTGCCTGCTCCAGAACTGTTTTCGCACTTGAGGGAGTTGGGATTGCAGGCAGAACAGCAGATGTACGAAGCCACTGGCGGGGTAAATACTCATAAAGGGAGCATTTTTACGCTGGGACTACTTTGTGGTGGACTCGGCTGCCTTGCCGGAAGAGGGATATATACGAATGAAGCTAACCTGTTACACCTTTGTAGCCAGATGGTTACTCCGGCATTTACAGCTGAATTGAATGAAATGGACATTGAGGCAGCAAAAACCGGTGGCGAGCGTTATTACGCTGTTACTGGGTTTGCGGGGATCCGAGGTGAGGCGGTGAATGGCTACCCCAGCCTGCTGCACTGTGGATTACCTGCGCTTCGGCGGGCATTGTCTCAAGGGCATTCCATGAATGACGCAGGAATTATTGTCCTGTTGGAGTTAATGTGCTGTGTTCATGACTCCAATCTATTTGTGCGATGCGGTGCAGAAAAGCAACAACAACTTGCTTATATGGCCAGGGATATTTTGGATGACCACCATTTGGATTTGGGCCGAGTTGCACAGCTAAATGAAAAGTGTGTGCGGGATCGGGCAAGCCCAGGGGGATGTGCTGACCTGCTAGCAGCAACTTTTTTTCTGTATTTTTATTTTTCATATCCCCGGAGATTGTAGAAACGTATTATTAGATGAATATATATAAAATGATGTATACCACCAGAATGACAAATAATCTGTGTTTGTCAAACGAAAATGTGAGCAAAAGGGCCCCAAAAAAGTGAGCACCTTCAGCACCAGATTTCATGTCGTGAGCAATGTTTTTCCCAAGTACCAAATGCTCACCTTTTGAGTAC
>NZ_NFLU01000030.1 GCF_002161085.1 Flavonifractor sp. An112
CAAGTAGCAGTCCTTACGCAGTTGGCAGATCCGTATTACGCGTTGCACGCGTCCGCGAGGAACGAAGGGCTATGCCCGCATAGTGACAACCACCAGCTTCGCTGGTGGATGTGTTCATTTATATGAGATCAGCCAATGCCGCCGTAGTAGATGCCCAGCACCCACACAGCTGCCGCCACCAGCACATAGAAGCGGGCGGTAACGGTGAAGAACGTGCCGGGGCGGCCCTTTCCGCCCAGAGCCAGCTCGTCCTTAATGGTGTCTACCCGCAGTACGAAGTAGATGAACACCGCCACCAGCAGGGCGCCGAAGGGGGAGACGTAGATGGTGATCAGGTCCATCCAGCCACCCATGCCTGCCAGGGACTCCAGGAAGAGGCCGGGCACGAAGGTAACCACGCCAACAATGAGCGTGGCGGCCCGGCGGGAGAGCTTGACGGTGGAGCTGAGAGCCTCGCCGCAGGCCTCCAGCATATTCATCAGAGAGGTGATACCTGCGAAGAACACCGACACGAAGAAGAGCAGGGCGAAGATCTGGCCGCCGGGCATCTGCCCAAAGACCTGAGGCAGGGTGACAAACATGAGGGAGGGACCGCTGGTGGGATCAATGCCGAAGGCAAAGACGGCGGGGATGATGGCAAAGCCTGCCAGCAGGGCGGCCAGAGTGTCCAGCAGGGCGGTCATGCCCGCGTGGCGCAGAATGCTCTCGTCCTTTTTCATATAGCTGCCGTAGATCAGCATACCAGCGCCGTTGATGGACAGGGAGAAGAAGGCCTGTCCCATAGCCATGACCCAAGTCTCCGGCTTAAGCAGGTAGCTCCAGTCGGGCCGGAGCAGGTAGAGGTAGCCCTCTGCCGCGCCGGGAAGGAATGCCACCCGGATGGCAATAATGAGAAACAGAATAAAGAAGGCAGGCATCATGAACTTGCTCAGCTTCTCAATGCCGGAAGCCACGCCGAAAATCAGAATGACCACCGTAAAGACCACTGCAATCAGGTGCCAGGGCACGGAACCGAAGTTGACAGCCAGCGCGTCAAAAAAGCTCTGAGAATCCCCGGCCAGGATGGAGCCGGTGACAGAGCCGGCGGTGTACCGCAGGACCCAGCCCACCACCACCGAGTAGCCGATGGCGATGCCCAGCACGCCCAGCAGGGGAATGATGCCCAGGATCTTGCCGCCCTTCTTGCCCCGGGATTTCATGACATAATCCAGAGAGCCCATGGCGCCGGTACCGGTGAGCCGGCCCAAAGCAAACTCGCCGGACAGGCCTACATAGCTGAACAGGGCCACAAAGATGAAATAGGGGATCAGAAAGGCACCGCCGCCATACTGTCCCACCCGATAGGGGAAAAGCCAGATGTTGCCCATGCCAACGGCGGAGCCTACCGCTGCCAGGACAAATCCCAGGGAGCTGGTAAACTTACCGCCGGATTTGTTGTGTTCCATTCAGAGATCCTCCTCTTCGTTTCTGCGTACCATGTGGATATGGTCCTCCCATACCCCGTTGATCTTGAGATAGCGTTTGGCCAGTCCCTCCTCTTCAAAACCGGCTCTGGCCGCCGCCCGGCGGGAGGGAAGATTGCGGGGCATGATGTTGGCCTCCACCCGGTGGAGCCCCAGATTGCGGAAGCCCCACTCGGTCAGAGCGGCGATGGCTTCCGAACCATAGCCCTGTCCCCAGAGGGTGTGGTCCAGCTTGTAGGAGATGAAGCAGGACTGGAAGGCCCCGCGCACGATCTCGTTGAGACCGGCCAACCCGATGATTTTACCGGGATGCCGGGGCTGGACCAACAGGAAGCGGAAACAGCGGCCCGCCTCCGCCTGCTCCAGGTCGAAGGCAAGACGCTCTGCCTGGCCCTCTGCTGTAAAGAATTCCTCGGGCTGGACCGGATCAAAGGGGGCAAAAGCTGCCCGATTGCGTCGGTAGAATGCTGCCGCCGGACCTGCCAGCGCCGGATCACAGGCCAGAAACCCCAGCCGGGGGGAACGAAAAACAAAACGGCGCATCCCAACCCTCTCCCTTCCGATGCATTGCACGCGAGGCACATTATATCACATCCTTAAGACTTTTGCACTATAAAGTTATAGCACTTTAAAGAGCCCATAACGGTAAAAAGAATCCCCTGGGGGTGGTTGACCTGGCCGCCGCTTTTCGATACAATAGAGATACCAAAAAAGGGAGCCGTCCACCTGTGGGCGGCTCTCCCATTGCCAAGGAGACAGGAAAACGATATGTTGAATACCCAAGAGGAACTGCGCTTTTGCAAGGCCCGACGGGCGGCCATCGAACTGGAGTTTGGAAATCTGAATCCGGAACAGCGGAAAGCGGCTCTGGCCACTGAAGGGCCTCTGCTGCTGCTGGCAGGAGCGGGCAGCGGAAAGACTACGGTGCTCATCCACCGCATCGCCAACCTGATGAAGTACGGCCGGGGCTCCGATTCCAACGAAGTGCCTGCCTGGGTGACGCCGGAGGATCTGGCCTTCCTGGAGGAGTATGTGGCCCGCCCCGATCCGGAGAAGAAAGGAGAGCAGGAGCGGCTGTGCCGCCTGGACCCGGCGGTGCCCTGGTCCATCCTTGCCATCACCTTCACCAACAAGGCTGCCGGGGAGTTGAAAGAGCGGCTGGAGCGGATGCTGGGCCCCGCCGCCAACGACGTGTGGGCCTCCACCTTCCACTCCGCCTGTGTGCGTATCCTGCGGCGGGACATTGACCGGCTGGGCTTTACCAGTTCCTTTACTATTTACGACACCGCCGACTCCGAGCGGGTCATCAAGGATATTGTGAAGGACTTCAACCTGGACGACAAGACTTTCTCTGCCCGCACGGTGCTGGGCTACCTGTCCCGGGCCAAGGACGCCATGCTGTCCGGGGCGGATTATCTGGCCCAGTGCGAGAAGGCGGGAGACTTCCGCCTGGTGAAGATGGCCAAGATCTATGTGGAGTATGAGCGGCGGCTGAAGGAAGCCAATGCCCTGGACTTCGACGACATTATCCTGGATACGGTGCGCCTGCTCCAGCGGTTTGAGGAGGTACGGACCTACTACCAGAAGAAATTCCGCTACGTCCTCATTGACGAGTATCAGGATACCAACAATCTACAGTATCTGTTGGCCTCCACTCTGGCGGGAGGTTATGAGAACATCTGCGTGGTGGGTGACGACGACCAGTCCATCTATCGCTTCCGGGGCGCCACCATTGAGAACATCCTCTCCTTTGAAAGCCAGTATAAGGGCGCCCGGGTGATCCGGCTGGAGCAGAACTACCGCTCCACCAAGAACATTCTGGAGGCTTCCAACGCAGTTATCAAGAACAACGAGGGCCGCAAGGGCAAGGAACTGTGGACTCAGCACGAAGAGGGCGAGAAGATCCAGTGCTATACCGCCATGAATGAGCACGACGAGGCCCAGTATGTGGCGGCTCAGATTCTGGCAGGCTTTTCCGCCGGGCGCAGCTGGAAAGATCACGCGGTGCTCTACCGTATGAACGCCCAGTCCAACCAGATCGAGCAGGCCTTCAAGCGCAACGGTATCCCCTACCGCATCATCGGCGGTATCCGGTTCTTTGACCGTGCCGAGGTCAAGGATATGCTGGCCTACCTGAGCGCCGTGAACAACCCCGGCGACGATCTGCGGCTCTCCCGCATTATCAACAATCCGCCCCGCGGTATCGGCGCCACCACCGTGGACCGGGCGCAGAACATTGCCCAGGCTGAGGGCAGGTCCCTGTGGGAGGTCATCAGCCACGCCAAGGATTGGCCGGAGCTGCAGAAGGCGGCTCCCAAGCTGGGCCAGTTTGTGGAACTGATGGACGATCTGCGGAAACTGTCCCGGGAGCTGCCTCTGCCTGCCTTCTACGAAGAGGTAGTGGCACGCACCGGTTATGCCGTAATGCTAGAGCAGAAAAAGACCATTGAGGATCGCACCCGACTGGAGAACGTGCGGGAGCTGGCCACCTCCATCCAGAATTACCTGGACAATGCGGTGGAGGAGCCCTCTCTGGCAGGCTTCCTGGATGAGATCGCCCTCTATACCGATATTGACAGCCACGACTCCAGCGAGGACTGCGTGGTCATGATGACCATGCACTCTGCCAAGGGCCTGGAGTTCCCGGTGGTCTTTGTGGTAGGCGTGGAAGAGGGCATTTTCCCCGGCATCCGTGCCATCGGTGAGCCAGAGGAGATGGAGGAAGAGCGGCGGCTATGCTATGTGGCTATGACCCGGGCCAAGGAGAAGTTGTATATGACCTGTGCCTCCCAGCGTATGCTCTTCGGCCGCACCAATTCCAACCGTCCCTCCCGCTTTTTGGGGGAGATTCCACCGGAACTGGTGGAGAAGTCCGGCCGCCTGCCCTACGGCGAGCGGGGTGAGGGGGAGCGGCCTGCCCGCAAGACCGCGCCAGTGCGTCGCACTTTCGACCACGGCTTCTCCCTGGGCCATACGGCTCCGGCGGCCCAGCCTGCCCCGGCGCCTGCGGCAAGCCAGGCCGCTCCGTCCGGCGGAGCCTTCCGCATGGGCGATACGGTGCGGCACAAGGCCTTCGGTCAGGGCCTGATCACCAAGGTGACTCCCATGGGCGGCGACGCCCTGGTGGAGATCGCCTTCGACAGCGTGGGTACCAAAAAGCTGATGCTGAAATCTGCCTCCCAGTATATGACCAAGGTATAAGAAAACCGGGCCGCCGGAAGGTGGCCCGGAGAAATGCTACGGCTGAAGCAATTCCGTAAAGCTATAAATGTATTGATGGCACAGCTCCTTCAATTCGCCCTCGTACCGGGCGTAAAAAGGGTCGTACACCCCTACTACGGTCAGCCCCGCGTCCTTGGCGGCAGCGCAGGCGCCGGGAGAGTCCTCGTAGAGGGTACTATCTTCCGGCGTGGCTCCCAGCTCTTTCAGTACATGGACGAAGGTGGCCGGGTCCTTCTTCAGCATACCCAGCTCCTGGACGAAGATGAGGCGGGAGAAGTAGTTCTCCATATTGAGCCGCTTCAGGGCGGCCTGGCAGAATTCGGGCACGCAGGCGGTGAGCAATACCATGGTCTGCCCCTGCCGCCGGCACTGGTCCAGAAAGGCCAGAGCTCCCGGTTTGGCGGGGACCTGAGATAGGTAGGCCTCCCGGCCCAGCTGGGTCCACTCGTCCATGATGGCCTGAGGCGTGGTGTCCAGGTGGTAGTAATCGATGGTGAACTGGGCAGCCAGAGGGAAGATGGAGTGGCCCACCGTCTCGCTGTACTCCTGGGTGGGGGTCAGCCCCCGGCGGGTCAGGAAGGTGTTGTCCACCTCCTCCCACACGCCGTTGGAGTCCACCAGGGTGCCGTCAAAGTCAAACAGGATCATACATAAAACCTCCAGGGGAATTGAACGGCCTCCTCAGCGTAATCGATGCCGATGCGGGGGCCTGTATGGATGACAGCGGGTGTTTCGCCTGCGTCACAGAGAAACAACTCCTGGCCGCACAGGTCCAGACCGTTTTGGGCACGGGTAAGAGCCAGGGCCTTGCACACCTTGCCCGGTCCATCCAGAAAGTGCTTCTTTTGATAGGAAGTCAGCTCTCCGGGCATTTTGCCGAAGCGGTTGAGGCTCATACGAGCCAACCCATCCACCGGTTCCAGACCCCGCAGCAGGACGGCAGCAGGCTCCCCTTCCGCCTCGGTCACAAAGTTGAGACAGTGGTACATCCCGTAGATCAGGTAGATGTATGCGGTGCCCGGCGGGGCAAAGAGAGTCTCGGTCCGAGCGGTTCGGCGGTAGCCATAGGCGTGGCAGGCCTTGTCGCACCGGCCAATATAGGCCTCGGTTTCTGTAATGCGACCCACCAGCGTTTCCCCGTTCCATATCCGGACCAAGTGTTTTCCAAGCAGATCCCGGGCCACATCCAAGGTGTCCCGGGCAAAAAAGGTCCGATCCAGCGGTTTCATTTGGATGCCCCCCTTTGTTGGGATTACATTTTATTTTACCATAGGTAAAGGAGAGGTACAACCATGAGCCAAACCAATGAAAGCAGTGTCCTGGCCAAGTTCGCCACCCCGCTGATTATCCTCGCTACGATTATTTGGGGTAGTTCCTTTGTAGTGATGAAGAGCAGCGTGGATGTGCTGCCCACCTTCTGGCTACTGGCCATTCGATTCAGTTTTGCCGCTCTTGTGCTGGCGGTGGTCTTTATCAAACGATGGAAGGTGATGGACCGCCACTACCTGATTGGCGGTACAGTAATGGGCTTCTGCCTGTTTGTGGCCTATGCTTTCCAGACCTACGGGCTGGAACAGACCACCCCCGGCAAGAACGCCTTCCTCACTGCGGTTTACTGCGTCATTGTCCCCTTCCTGTACTGGATCGTGGCCAAGCGCCGGCCGGACAAGTTCAATGTGATTGCCGCCTTGCTGTGCATCATTGGCATCGGTCTGGTGTCGGTTACCGGCGATAACGCCTCCGCTTTCAATATGGGTGATGTACTTACCCTTATCGGCGGCTTCTTCTTTGCCGCCCATATCGTGGCGGTGTCCAAGTTCTCCGAGGGCCGAGATATCTTCATCCTGACCACCCTCCAGTTTGCCAGCTTTGCCGTGTTTTCCTGGATCGGCGTGCTGGTTACCAGAACCTCGGTGAGTCCCGAGGTGTTCAACGGCGATCTGATCTTTGGCCTGGCCTATCTGGTGATTTTCGCTTCCTGCGGCGCGCTGCTTTTCCAGAACATCGGGCAGAAATACACCGCCCCCTCCACCGCGGCGGTCCTCCTGTCCCTGGAAGCTCCCTTCGGCGTAATTTTCTCCATGATTTTCGCCAACGAGCAGCCTACTGCCCTGATGCTGGTGGGCTTTGCCCTGATCTTTGTGGGCGTGATCTGCTCCGAGACCAAGTTCTCTTTCCTGCGGAAGAAATAAGAACCAGATAGAAAGACAGCCCCTGCCCTAGAAGGGCGGGGGCTGTTCTGCATTTTTTGTGACTGTGCATGGAGTCATGTCTTGCGCTGTATGGCTCAGTTTGGTATCATGGATAAGGTGATGACCATGTATGTTCAGTCTATTCGCTGCATGGCTGGGATGCCCTATGCGTAAGCTGGCCTGGTTTGCCGCTGCCTTTTCCGGCGCGGTGTTTCTGGCGGTTTATCTGCTGCCGGAGGCCGTACTGGTACCGGCGGGGGCGTGCTGTGGTTTGGCAGCCCTGGCCGGACTGTTCCTTCGGGGCAAAGCCCGTCTGCGGACGCTGCTGATCTGCTTCGGTTTGGCGGCGGGCCTGTGTTGGACGGGAGTATACTGCGCTCTGGTACGGGTACCAGCTCTGCGGCTGAATGGCACAGAGACGACGGTTACGGCTCTGGTCACCGATTGGCCTCAGGAGAACAGCTACAGCACTTCTGTTATGGCGGAGATCTATGGGGACGATGGAAGTCCGGTTAAGACCCTGCTTTACCTGAACGGGGAGGAGGCCGCGGACTTGCAGCCCGGTGACCGGCTGACAGTGACCGCCTCCTTCCGTATGGCAGACACTATGGCGGGGGAGACTACCAGCTACTATTATGCCAAAGGGGTACTCCTCATCGGCAGTGGCGGGAAGGAATGGACGGCGGAACGGCCGGAACAGACTCCGGTGGGCTGCTGGCCCGCCCTGTTCAGTGGGGCGCTGAAGGACAGCGTGGACCGAGCTTTTCCGGATAGTACCGCGCCTTTGGTCACCGCGTTGCTGACGGGAGACAAGACGGAACTGCCTGAGGCGGTGTACAGTGCCCTGCGCCGGTCTGGACTGGCCCATGTGATCGCAGTCTCCGGCCTCCATGTCTCTTTTTTGGCCGGACTGATTACTACTCTGTTGGGCCGCCGCAGGCGGCTGTCGGCAGTGGTGGGCATCTGCCTGCTCTTCTTTTTCAGCGCCGTGGCAGGCAACACCCCCTCGGTGCAGCGGGCGGCGTTGATGCAGGCTTTGCTCCTGATTGCCCCGCTGGTGGACCGGGAGAATGATCCGCCTACCAGCCTCAGTACCGTGCTGATGATACTGCTGGCGGTCAATCCCTATGCCGCCGCCAGCGTGTCCCTCCAGCTGTCCTTTGCCGCCGTGGCTGGTATCTTTCTGTTTACCGGGCCTTTGTGTGAGAAGTGGGAGAGCAGACTGCCCCGCAAGCCCCAGAACTTTTGGCTCAAACTGGGCTGCCGGGTGGCCCGGGTGATTATCGCCACTGTTGCCACCACGTTGGGAGCCATTGTGTTCACCACGCCTCTGATGGCCTTCTATTTTGGCAGCGTAACGCTTATTTCACCTCTTACCAATCTGCTCTCCCTGTGGGCGGTGTCCGATGCCTTCCTGGGTGGGCTGGTGACGGCGCTGGTGGGGCTTGTGCTGCCTGCCGTGGCCACGGTGATGGCCTGGGTGGTCTCCTTGCCGGTGTGGTATCTCCAGTGGCTTACCGCAGCCCTGGCAGGACTGCCCTTTGCCTCGGTGGCCGTCCATTCCATCTATCTGATTCTGTGGATGGCTCTGACCTATGGACTTATTTTCCTGTGGGTGCTTTGGCGGGGCCCCAGAGGCCGGGTGGCGGTGCCGGTGTGCCTCAGCACGTCCACCCTCTGCGGAGCTCTGATCCTCCAGGCCGCCGCCCTCACCGGCGGGAGGCTTACTGTGTCGGTGCTGGATGTGGGTCAGGGGCTCAGCGTGGCCCTCTATTCCCGGGGGCAGACCGCGCTGGTTGACTGCGGCGGCTACGATGCGGGAAATACCGCTGCGGATTACTTTCAGTCTCTGGGCCTGAGCCACATCGACCTGGTGATCCTCACCCACTATCACGACGACCACGCATCCGGAATTCCTCAACTGCTGGAGCGGATGGATGTGGGACTGCTGATTCTGCCTGACGTGGAGCCGGACAGTGCCCTGCGGGCAGAGGTGGAGGCTGCCGCCCGAGCCCGTGGAGTGGAGACTCTGTTGGTCACCGACGGGGCCACCGCGGAGCTGGGCGAGTCCAGCCTGAAAATCTATCCGCCCATGGGCAGCGGCGACAGCAACGAGGAGGGGCTGTCGGTGCTGGGCAGCGCGGGGGACTTTGATTTCCTGGTCACCGGGGATATGGATACCACGGTGGAGGGGCGGCTGGTGAAATACGGAGATCTGCCGGATACGGAATTGCTGGTGGCAGGCCATCACGGCTCCAAATACGCCTCGTCGGACGAATTGCTCCAGGCCATACAGCCGGAATGGGCTGTTATATCAGTTGGATACAATACTTACGGTCACCCGGCGGCGGAGACTCTGGCCCGGCTGTCCCAGCACGGATGCCAGATCTACCGCACTGACTGGTCGGGGACCGTTACCATTACTGCGGAATAAGGAGAAGATACCATGCCGCCAAAGGGAAAACCGGATACTGCCGCCTATCAGAAGCTGAAACAGGATCTGAAAAGCGGCACACTGGGCAGCCTCTATGTGTTTCATGGCGAGGAGGCCTATCTGCGGGACTACTATCTGGGACAGATGAAGCAGAAATTGCTGCCTCCGGGAATGGAGGCCTTCAACTACCATGTGATCCAAGGCAAGGAGTTTGATCTGAAGATTTTGGCCCAGACGGTGGACTGCCTGCCTATGATGAGTCCCCGCACCATGATTGTAGTCAATGATTACGATCTCTTCAAGGGAGACAAGGAAGGCCTCACTACCATTTTGAAGGATCTGCCCGACTATGTGTGCCTGGTCTTTGTGTATGACCTGATTGAATATAAATCAGACGCCCGTACCAAGCTGGCCGGTGTCATCAAGGAGAAGGGCAGTGTAGTGCCCTTCAACCGGCAGGAGCAGGGGGACCTGGTGGACTGGATCGCCCGGCGCTTCCGGGCCATGGACCATGATATCGGTACTGAGGACGCCAAGTATCTTATCTTCCTGTGTGGAGATCTGATGCACACTCTGATTTCGGAGATCGGCAAGATCGGTGCCTATGCCTCTCACCGGCGGGTCACCCGACAGGATATCGATGCGGTAGCCACACCCCAGCTGGATGCGGTGGTGTTCCAGATGACCGATGCCATCTCCGCCGGAGACTTTGACAAGGCGGCCTCAGTGCTGGGGGACCTCTATCATATGCAGGAGCCTCCCATCAAACTGCTGGCGGCCCTGGGCAAGCAGCTGCGGCAGCTCTATACAGCCCGGCTGGCCCTGGAACACAGGAAGGGAAGCCGCTATTTGATGGAGCTGTGGGGACTGCGCTCGGCTTATCCGGCGGAACGGATGATGCAGTCAGCCCGGCGGTTTTCTCTGGGTTGGTGCCGCCGGGCGGTGATCCGCTGTGGCGAAGTAGATCTGGCCATGAAATCCACTGGCGCGGATGGAGAAGAACTGTTGACTGGCCTGCTGATGGAGCTGGCCGTAAAGAAAGGAGCCTGATGATAATGAAAAAGCGTGCGATCTTTGGCGTGGCGCTTGCCGCCGCCGGCGCGGCGGGGTGGTATCTGACCGCCAATCGCAGAAAGAATCAGATGGAGATCATCCGTGAGCAGGTCCGCAAGCTGCTGGCGGTGCGGAGGGACGAGCTGCAGCTTCTGCGGAAGGCGGCCCAGGCGGGGGAACTGCCCTCGGAGGGATTGAGTACCCAACCGCTGGATGGCCTGGAGGTGGAGGCGGTTCGCCTGGAGGATGGTGCGCTGACTGTGTGTCTCTGCAACGGTGCGGCACGGGCTTGGCTGTCCGATCAGCCTCTGGATCGCCTGAATGTCCATCAGCAACCCTGGCGGGGCAGTGCCCGGCCCGGTGTTCTGTACACGGAAAACCTGGGTGACGGCTGGCACGTCGGATACGCCTGCCTGCACTGGAGCTGAGTATGCTGCGGATCAAAGAGGCTATTGTGGTAGAGGGGCGTTATGATAAGAATACCCTCTCTCAGATGGTGGATACCATTATTGTGGAGACCTCCGGCTTTGGTGTATTTAAAAACAGTGAGAAACTGGCCCTGTTCCGCCGCTTGGCGGCGGAGCGGGGCCTTATCATCCTCACCGATCCGGATGGGGCTGGTTTTGTCATCCGCAATTTCCTCAAGGGCAGCATTCCGCCGGAACAGGTGAAGCACGCCTATGTGCCTGATATCCTGGGTAAGGAACGACGGAAGCGTACGCCGGGAAAAGAGGGGAAGCTGGGCGTGGAAGGGATGCGTCCCCAGGTACTGGAACAGGCCCTCCGACGGGCGGGGGCTACCTTTCTGGAAGAAGATGCTCCGCCGGTACGGTGTGGACGAGCCATCACCAAGGCGGATCTGATGCTGTTGGGGCTGTCTGGAGGGGCTGGATCAGCCGAGCGCAGGCAGGCCTTGATGAAGCAGCTGGGGCTGCCGGGGCATCTGTCTCCCAATGCCATGCTGGAGGTACTGAATGCGCTTTTCTCCTATGAGGACCTGGTGTCTGCTGTCCGAAAATCCGGGACGGAAAAAGAAAAGGGCGGAAAGTGAAAAAAGGTGTTGACAAATGGGGGCGAGAGTGATATTCTATCTGAGCGCCTTGCGAGAGGGCATGAAAATCTGACCAAAACCGGAAGAAACCGAGGGGAACCTGGACGGCCTTGCGGAAAGGGATCAGAAAAAAGTGCTTGACAAACGCGAGTGTGCGTGGTAAACTAAATGAGTTCGCGCCGGAAGGTACGAACGAGCTTGAAAAAGAACCGAAACAAGCGGTTCGGGGCTAA
>NZ_NFLU01000031.1 GCF_002161085.1 Flavonifractor sp. An112
AGTGCGCACACTGGCGTGGCAATCCGTTTCCCCGGCAAAAGGGACGGATTCCCACGAAAAACGGCCGCCCGGTGGGCGGCCGTTTTTCTCGGAATGACGGGTCTTTGTACGAGCTGCACGTTTTGCAACAGGCCCTTTTTTGCGGGCGGCCATAAAGGCCGCCCCTACAACAGACCGGGTGGGTCCGGTGTTTCCCGTAGGGGCGACCTTTATGGTCGCCCGCCGTCCCGATGGATGGGCCCGTTTTTCGCCTCATAGTCCCGAATCTGCACCCGAAGGAGCTGGCGGACATAGGCGGACAGGCTCCGGCAGGACTGCCGGGCCAGCCAGGCCGCCTTTTCCTTTGTCTCCGGGGTCACCTGGATCAAAATTTTTTGCGTCCTCTGTTCACCTTCCATACCAGTCCCTCCTTTGATTCCTATAATAGCACTCAAATAGATACAATCAATATCTTTTTGTATCTTTAAGAACTATTGTACAGAAAATAAGCAAAAGATATGATGATAGCATCTATTAGAGTCATTAGGAGTGACGAATATGTCTGTCCAGTCCAATCCATATCCCCTGCGCCTGGAAGAGCAGTATATGAATAAAATTCGCATCCTTGCCAAGGAGGGAAGGCGCTCCATCAATATGCAGCTGTGCATTGCCGTGGAATCCTATCTGAACCAGTACGAGCAGGAGCACGGGGAGATCCCTGTTCCCGCCGAGGATTGACCCCTTAGGGCCGTCCGTGTTACAATGAGAGGAACGATCTGTCAAAGGAGCCTAAAAACTATGCTCTATGCCATTTTGGCCGCCGCCCTGGTGGGCCTGGATCAGCTGGTGAAGGTACTGGTCCGCCTCAACATCACCGAGGGGGGCAGCGTGCCCTTTTTGCCCCACATCCTCCAGCTGACTTACTACCAGAACACCGGCGCGGCCTTTTCCATCTTTGAGGAACACACCTGGATTCTCACCCTGATCTCGGCGGCTGCCTCCATCCTTATCATCGTGCTGATGGTCAGAAAGACCTTCAACCACCCCTTCGGCATGGTCTCCCTGGCCCTGGTGCTGGCCGGTGCGGTGGGCAACCTTATTGACCGGCTTTTCCTGGGCTATGTCACCGATATGTTTCAGACCCTGTTTATGAACTTCCCCATCTTCAATGTGGCGGATATCTGCATTGTGTGCGGCGGCATTGCCTTCTGCGTCTACTTCCTGCTGTTCTGCAAAGAGGAGGACAAGGCATGACCCCCCTGCATCTGACCGCCGACCGGGCGGGGGAGCGGGCCGACCAGTTTCTGGCCCGGATGCTGCCCGAGCTGACCCGCTCGGCGGCCCAGCGGCTGCTGGAGGAGGGGGCCGTCACCCTGAACGGCCTGCCGGTAAAGAAGAACTACAAGACCAGCCTGGGGGATGAATTGGTGCTGGCCCTGCCTGACCCCGCCCCCATCGATGTGGTGCCCCAGGACATCCCCTTAGACGTGATCTACGAGGACGACGACGTCATCGCCGTCAACAAGCCTGTGGGTCTGGTGGTCCACCCCGCCGCCGGTCACCCCGACGGCACTTTGGTCAACGCACTGTTATATCACTGCGGTAATTCACTCTCCGGAATTAACGGAGAGCTGCGCCCCGGCATTGTTCACCGCATTGACCGGGACACCTCGGGGCTCATCATTGCCGCCAAGAACGATTTTGCCCACCTGTCTCTGGCGGAGCAGCTTCAGGACCACTCCCTGTACCGGGAATATGAGGCGGTGTGCGTGGGCAATTTAAAGGACGAGTCGGGCACCGTGGACGCCCCCATTTTCCGCCACCCCACCGACCGGAAGAAAATGGCGGTGAACAAGCTCCAGGGCCGGCGGGCGGTGACCCACTGGTCGGTGCTGGAGCATTTAAACGGCTATACCCACATCCAGTGCCGCCTGGAGACCGGGCGCACCCACCAGATCCGGGTCCACATGGCCTACATCGGCCACCCCCTGCTGGGCGACGTGGTATACGGGTCCAAAAAGCCCTGGCCGGGGCTGGCAGGCCAGTGCCTCCACGCCCGGCGGCTGTCCTTCATCCACCCCCGCACCGGGGAACGGGTCACCCTGGAGTGCCCGCTGCCCCACTGGTTTGAGGCGGTGTTGACAAAGCTGCGCGCTATGGTATAAACTTTATAATACCAGTTTAATTCAGAAGGGAGGCGGCTGCCATCGGAAAGTTTGACGGTGTTCTGCTGGTCAGCGATTTTGACGATACCCTCTATGGAGAGAATATGCAGGTGGCGCCCGCCAACCTGACCGCCCTGGACTATTTCACCCGGGAGGGGGGCATCTTTACGGTGGCCACCGGACGGGCTCACCCCACCTTTGCGCCCCACGCCCGCTGCGCCCCCATCAACGCGCCGGTGGTGCTGTCCAACGGCTCGGCTCTGTACGATTTTCATGAGGACCGGATGGTATACGAGACCTTCCTGCCCCAGCGGGTGCGGGAGGACTTGCAGCAGGTGGCCCGGGACATTCCGGAGATCGGCTTTGAGGCCTACAACCACGACGATATCTACGTCTATCAGCCCAACGAGGTCACCCGCCGCCATCTGACCCGGGCGGGAGCCACCGCGTCGGAGGTACCCATTGCCCAGATGCCTTTGCCCTGGAGCAAGGTCATTTTGCAGCAGCGCAACGAGATCCTGCTGGAGACCCAGCGGTATATGCTGGATCGGTGGGCGGACCACTACGAGGTGATCTTCTCCAACGCCGTGCTACTGGAGCTCACCCGGAAGGGGAGCAACAAGGGGGGCATGGTGGCCTATCTGGCCCGTTATCTGGGCATCGATCCCAAGAAGATCTACTGCGTGGGGGACAACCAGAACGACATCCCCATGCTGGCCATCTCGGCCATCCCCTTCGCCCCCTCCAACTGCGCCCAAGAGGTCAAGGACTGGGGGGCCCGCATCCTGTGCTCCTGCGAGGAGGGCTGCGTGGCCCAGATCGTGGAGATTCTGGACTCCATTTATTAAAACGCAAAAAGGACCGCACCCAAGAGGTGCGGTCCTTTTTTGTTTACACATAGCCCAGCAGGCCCCGGACGGAGACCTCCCCGGAGGACAGGGCCTCCCGGGTGCCGTCGGCCCACTCCACCACCAAGGCGAACTGGTCGTCCACCTCCACCGCCCTGCCGATGCGCTCCTCCGACCCCCGGACCACCTTGATCTGCCGGCCCAGGGTGATGCAGCCGGCCCGGTAGCGCTCCAGCCAGCGGTCCCATTGCCCGGGAAAGTCACGGTCCAGCCGGTCCAGGGCGTCCAGCAGGGCGGCGGCCATCTCCGCCCGCCGGGGGGCCCGCCCCAGGGCCTGGGCCATGGAGATGGCCACCGGGGCCACCTGGGGGCCGAAGTCCGCCTCGGTCTGGGTCAGGTTCACCCCGATGCCCACCACCACATAGCGCAGGGCGGCGGTCTCCCCCTCCAGCTCCAGCTCGGTGAGGATGCCGGAGAGCTTGCGGCCCTCCCAGATCACGTCGTTGGGCCACTTGATGCCGGGGCGCACCCCGCACAGGGCCTCCACCGCGTCGCACACCGCCACCGCCGACCAGGCGGTGAGGGCGCTGACCTGCTCCAGGGGACAGTTTGGCCGCAGCAGGGCGGACAGATACAGCCCCCCCGGCGGGGACACAAAGCTGCGGCCCCGGCGGCCCCGGCCCCCGGTCTGCCGGGCGGATACCACCGCCAGTCCGTCGGGCACATCGTCCACCGCCCGCCGCTTGACCTCGTTGTTGGTGGAGTCCACCGTGTCCAGGCACACCAGCCGGGACCCCACCCGCCGGTCCGGGTTCATCAGCTCCCCGGGAGAGAGCAGGTCGGGGGAGGCCTCCAGGGCGTAGCCCCGGCGGGGGGCGGAGGAGATCACATACCCCTCCTGCCGCAGGCCCTCCATGGCCTTCCACACCGCCGCACGGCTCACCCCCAGCTTCTGGCTCATGGCCTCCCCCGACAGGGGGGCGCCCCCCTGGGCCTTCAGCAGGGCCAGTACCTCGTCCCGCAGCATGGTCATCCATCCTTTCCCCTTCCGGCGGGCCACCCTAAAGGTCGCCCCCACATTTTTTCTATGGTATATTGTAGCCTGCCTCAGCTCTCTTTGTCAACCAATTTGATTTTATGGTTGACATTCTCTCTATTGTAAACTATAATCCAATTAGAGTTTACAATATACCCAGGAGGTACCACCATGAAAGTCAAGTCTCTGGTCCACGTCGCCGTGATGGCGGCCCTCATTACCCTGTGCGCCTGGATCACCATCCCCACGGTGGTGCCCTTTACCTTGCAGACCTTTGCCATTTTCCTGGCGGTGGGCATCCTGGGGGGCAAGCTGGGTTCCCTGTCCGTGCTGGTCTACCTGCTGCTGGGAGCGGTGGGCCTGCCGGTGTTCTCCGGCTTTTCCGGCGGCATCGGCCGGTTTGCCGGGGTCACCGGCGGCTATCTCATCGGCTTTCTCCTCATCCCCCTGGTGATGTGGGGGGCCCAGACCCTCTTTGGCAAGGGCCCGGTGGTCTTTGTGCTGTCCGCCGTTGTGGGGCTGGCGGTGTGCTACGCCTTCGGCACCGCCTGGTTCGTGCTGATGTACGCCGCCACCAGCGGCCCCATCGGAGTGGTATCCGCCCTGTGGAGCTGCGTCATCCCCTTCCTCATCCCCGATGCCCTCAAGCTGGCTCTGGCCCTGGTCCTCAGTCGCCGGCTGGCCCCTGTCATGGCAAAGGCCATGGCGTGACTCATATCCCATGCCCCTGTCCCATATAGTAGAGACAAGACTATGTGGGAAAGGGGCATTGTCATGCCGTATGAAAGTGAACGGGGCCGGCCGGAGGTGGCCCACCATCTGATCCTGGAGGACCGGGAGCGCCTGTCGGTGTCCGGGGTGGAGGAGGTGGAGAGCTTTGACGAAAACACCATCGTCATGCACACCTCCCAGGGCACCCTGATCATCCGGGGGGAAAACCTGCACATTGAAAAGCTCAGTCTGGACGGCGGGGACCTGAAGGTGGAGGGGGACGTGGACTCCCTCACCTACGAGGACGGCCGGGGGGAGAAGTCCGGCGGCTTCTTCGGCCGCCTGTTCCGTTGAGATGGAGATCTGGGTATCGGAGCAGGCCCTCTTTCTGCTGGGAGCGGTGGGCCTGGGGGCGGCGGCAGGGCTGATCTACGATCTGCTGCGCATCCTGCGGGTACGCCTGCCCCTCCCCCTCATCGGGGGACTAATGGACCTGCTGTTCTGGCTGGTGGTGACGGCGGCCATCTTTGTCTACTCCACGGTGGCGGGCCGGGGACAGGTGCGGGGTTATCTGCTGGCCGGGATACTGGCCGGCGGCGGGGTCTACTTCTGGGCCCTGAGCCGGGGCTTTTTGTGGCTGGGCTACCGGCTGGCAGATTTTATTGGGGCGGTCTGGCATATTGTGACACTACCGGTTGTGGTGCTGGGCAAGCTGTGTAAAAAAATCGGAAAATCCGCAAAAAAAGCCTTCCATTATCGGCCGAAGTGGTATAAAATAAATGCAATATCCGATGAAACGGAAGATACCCCCCGGTCAGACCGGGCCGCCGACGGGGAAGGAGTCACCCATGAAACTCAAGAAAGCATCCCTTCTGACCAAACTCGTCATCCTGGCGCTGCTCATCGGCACGGCCACCGGCCTGCTGACCATGCGCAGTCAGCTCCAGGCCGCTCAGGCCGATCTGGCCACCGCCCAACAGCAGGTGGAGGAGCAGAAGCAAGTCAACGCCGACCTGGCCGACGCCGTGGAAAACAGCGGCGATCCGGACCGGCAGGCTGACCTGGCCCGTGAGAAACTGGGCCTGGTGGAGCCGGGCGAATACGTCTTCCAGTTCACCGATTGAATTTTGAAAGAGAGGATTTTTCAGGCAAATGGAGTTTGGTGTTGGTACGATTGTGGAAGGAAAGGTCACAGGCATCACGAAGTTCGGCGCTTTCGTCTCGCTGCCCGAGGGCAAATCGGGGCTGGTGCACATCTCTGAGATCGCCTATTCCTATGTAAACGATGTAAAGGATCATCTGAAGGAAGGGCAGGAGGTCAAGGTCAAGGTCATCGGCATCGACGAGAACGGCCGTATCAACCTCTCCATTAAAAAGGCTATGGATCCGCCTCCCCGTCCCGCCGGTCACGGCGGTCAGGGCCGTCCCGGCGGACGCGACCGCGGCTTCAACGGCGGTTTCCGTGGCAAGCCCGCTCCCGCCGAGCCCACCACCTTTGAGGATCGGCTGAAGCAGTTTATGGCCTCCTCCGACAGCAAGCTGTCCGAGCTGCGCCAGGCCGAGCGCCGCAGCTCCCGCCGCGGCGGCCGGAAGTAATTCCATCCGTACATCACAAATCCCCGCGTCTCAAGACGCGGGGATTTTTCTTTGCCGGGGCGAAGTCATCCCCCCAGCACCTGCCACACCCCCAGGGCGATGAGGAGCAGGCCGGACAGGGGGAGGGCGAACCGGCCCAGCAGCCGCCCGGCCACCTTGTCGGCCAGCACCCGGCCCAGGGGCAGGGCGGCCAGGGTAAGTATGAAATTGGCCAGAGAGGCCAGAACCGGACCTACACCGGAGGCCCCGGCGGCCACGCCCACCCCGGCGTTGTTTACCGCCAGGGCGGCGGCCAGAGCCACCCAGCCCAGCAGGCTCTTCCCGGCGGCGGGGGTATCCTCCTGTCCGGTCTCTCCCAAGCCCCGCAGCCAGTCCAGCACGAACCACAGCCCGATCCCCGCCAGCACCAGGCCCCCCAGGGCTCCGGCAAAGCTGCGGCCCAGGGTGGCCGCCGCACCTTCGCCCAGCACCAGGGACAGCCAGGTGATGAGGGTGGTCAGCCCCGCAATGACCAGGGTGTGGGCAGGGGAGGGACGTACCCCCCGTACCGCCCAGCCCATAGCCAGGATCACCGTATCAAAATTACAGGCGGCGGCAAACAGGACCGCCGCCGCCAGCATGGAAAACCACTCCATGGAGCACCTCCTGTTCCGCCCATTCTATTCGGGGTACGAATCAGCGGTGCATGGGGTGGTTTTTTGCAGGGTGCTGTGCTATACTGATTTTTAAGCGAATTACGAGGAGGTCTGTCATGGACAGCAAGGAAGTATTTCTTCAGATCTACCGGGACAACATACACCGGGAGGGCTCCGACGCTCTGCTGGACTATCTGGAGCACAAGAGCGACTTTTTCACCTCTCCCGCCTCCGCCCGGTTCCACGGTTCCTACCCCGGCGGCCTGTGCGAGCACAGCGTCAACGTCTACCGCTGCCTGGAGGCCTATCTGGAGCGGGAACGGGTACGGGAGCTGTATGGCCTGGATTACTCCCCGGAGACGGTTGCCCTGGTCTCCCTCCTCCATGACGTATGCAAAATCGGCTGCTACCGGGGCGGCACCCGCAATGTAAAGGGCCCAGACGGCAAGTGGCAGAGCGTGCCCACCTTCTTCTATGAGGATAATCTTCCCTACGGTCACGGGGAGAAGAGCGTGTACATTCTCTCCGGCTTTTTGCGCCTCACCCGGGAGGAGGCCATGGCCATCCGCTGGCACATGGGCTTCTCCGGCGACGAGGACAAGCGGCTGGTGGGGCAGGCCTTCCAGCAGTATCCTCTGGCCTTCGCCCTCAGCGTGGCGGACATGGAGGCCACCTATTTTCTGGAGAAAGACGAGGCGTAATGGCTGTGGCAAAACGAGAAAACGACCTGGGCCGGGACCCGGTAGGCAAGCTGCTGCTGCGGCTGGCGCTGCCCTCGGTCACCGCCCAACTGGTAAACGCCCTGTACAACATTGTGGACCGGATCTACATCGGCCACATCGAAGGAGTGGGAGACCTGGCCCTTACCGGTCTTGGCGTATGCTTCCCGGTGCTGATGTTTGTCTCCGCCATCTCCGCCCTGGTGGGCATGGGCGGCGGCTCCCGGGCTGTGGTACGGATGGGCGAGGGCAAGGAGGATCAGGCCAACGCCATCCTGGGTAACTGCACCGCCCTGCTCATCGCCCTGTCGGTGCTGGTGACCGCCCTCTTCCTGGCCATCAAGGAGCCTATGCTCCTCCTCTTCGGTGCCACGAAGGAGACCATCGGCTTCGCCACCGACTATCTGACCATCTATCTGTGGGGTACCATTTTTGTGGAGATCTCCCTGGGGCTTAACTTCTTTATCACCTCCCAGGGCTTTTCCACCATCTCCATGGCCACGGTGCTCATCGGCGCGGTGACCAACATCGTGCTGGACCCGGTGTTTATCTTCGGCTTCAACATGGGCGTCAAAGGCGCGGCCCTGGCCACCATCACCGCCCAAGGCGTCTCTGCGGTGTGGGTGCTCCGGTTCCTCACCGGCAAGCGCACCAAGCTGCGGCTGCAAAGTCGGTACTTCCGTATCAATCCCAAGGTACTGGCCCCGGTAGTGGCTCTGGGCGTATCCCCCTTCATCATGAACGCCACTGAGAGCCTGGTCAACGTGGCCTTCAACGCCTCCCTCAAGGCCTACGGCGGCACCTCCGCCGTGGGGGCCATGACCATTTGCTCCAGCGTGCTGCAGATCTTCTTCCTGCTCCTCCAGGGCATCGCCCAGGGGGCCCAGCCCATCATCGGCTTCAACTACGGCGCGGGCAAGCTGGACCGGGTGAAGAAGGCTTTCAAGCTGCTGCTGATCAGCGCCTTTACTTTCAGCTGTACCGCCTGCCTGGCTCTGGAGCTCTTCCCCCACGCCTTTGTGATGCTCTTCAACGACAAGCCGGAGCTGGTGGATCTGGCGGTGTGGGCCCTGCGGATCTATGTGTGCGGAATGTTTATGCTGGGGGTCCAGACCTCCTGTCAGCAGACCTTCGTGGCCCTGGGCCAAGCCAAGATCTCCCTGTTTCTGGCCCTGCTGCGGAAGGTCATCCTGCTGCTTCCCCTCATTCTCATCCTGCCCCGGCTCATCACCGGCCATCAGGTCATGGCGGTGTTTCTGGCTGAGCCGGTGGCCGACGTTCTGGCCGCCCTCACCACCGGGTCCATGTTCCTGTGGCGCTTCCCCCGCATTCTGGCCCACCGCCAGAAGGAGCTGGAGGGCAAACACGCCTGAATACGGTAAAAAGGGCCTGTTGCAAAATAGCTGTTTTGCACAAGCCTGTCATTGCGAGCCAGTGCGCACACTGGCGTGGCAATCCGTTTCCCCGGCAAAAGGGGCGGATTCCCACGAAAAACGGCCGCC
>NZ_NFLU01000032.1 GCF_002161085.1 Flavonifractor sp. An112
TCATTCCGAGAAAAACGGCCGCCCGGTGGGCGGCCGTTTTTCGTGGGAATCCGCCCCTTTTGCCGGGGAAACGGATTGCCACGCCAGTGTGCGCACTGGCTCGCAATGACAGGCTTGTGTAAGACAGCGGTTTTGCAGCAGACCCTTCTGCTTACTTCAGGTGAGAGAAGTCGTGCTTCTTGGGACGGGCGTGATAGTGGGTGTGGAGCAGCTCGTGAGAGCGGTGGGACAGAGGCGCACCGAAGAACTCCTCATAGATGGTCTTGATCTCCGGGTTCTCATGGCTCTTACGCAGAGGCAGGGACCGGTCGATCTCGTACAGGGCCTTGATGCGGGCGTCCCGGACGGCGTTGTTGGTGCCGATGGGCTGACCGCCGCCGCCGATGCAGCCGCCGGGGCAGGCCATGATCTCGATGAAGATGTAGTCGGCCTCGCCGCTCTCCACCCGGCGGATGATCTCCTCGGCATTCTTCAGACCGTTGGCGATGGCCACCTTCAGCGGGGTGCCGTTGAGGTCAATGGTGGCCTCCTTGATGGCGTTGACGTCGTTGCGGACGGCCTCAAACTCCAGGCGGGGCAGAGTCTGGCCGGTGTACACCTCATAGGCGGTACGCAGGGCGGCCTCCATCACGCCGCCGGTGGCGCCGAAGATGGCGCCGGCGCCGGAACCGATGCCCAGGGGGGAGTCAAACTCGCTCTCAGGCAGCACGGACAGGTCCAGGCCCTCGTAGCGGATCAGCTTGGCCAGCTCACGGGTGGTGAGGACATAGTCCACGTCCCGGTAGCCGTCCCGGCCCAGCTCAGGACGGGAGGCCTCGTACTTCTTGGCGGTACAGGGCATGACGGACACGGACACGATGTCGTGGGGGTCCCAGCCCATCTTCTGGGCATAGTAGGTCTTGACCACGGCGCCGAACATCCCCTGGGGGCTCTTGGCGGTGGACAGGTTGTCGCACAGCTCGGGGTGATGCTTCTCCATGTAGGTGACCCAGCCGGGGGAACAGGAGGTGATCATGGGCAGCTTGCCGCCGTTCTTGATACGGTCCAGCAGCTCGCTGCCTTCCTCCATGATGGTCAGGTCGGCGGTGAAGTTGGTGTCGAACACCTTGTCAAAGCCCAGCATCTTCAGGGCGGTGACCATCTTGCCGGTGACGATGGTGCCGGCCTCCAGGCCGAACTCGTCGCCCAGGCCCACGCGGACGGAGGGAGCCACCTGGACCACAACGTGCTTGCGGGGATCCTGAATGGCGCGGACCACGTCGTTGGTGTTGTCCACCTCCACGATGGCGCCCACGGGGCATACCAGAGAACACTGGCCGCACAGGACGCAGTCGGTCTGATCCATGGGCAGGTCAAAGGCGGTGGTGATCTTGAAGTCGCCGGAGCGGTTGGAGGCGGTGAGGGCGGCGCAGCCCTGGACCTCGGCGCACACCTTCACGCAGCGGCCGCACTTGACGCACTTGGAGGGGTCCCGCACGATGGAGGGATTGTCGATGCGCAGAGGCTCGTTGGAGGAGATGTCGGGCAGCTCAGGCAGCAGACGGTTGAACCGGCGGCACAGCTTCTGCAGCTCACAGTTGCCGTTGCGGGCGCAGGAGAGGCAGTTCTGCTTGTGGTCGGCCAGGATCAGGTCCAGCACGCCAACCTGGGCGTCGTACACCTTCTTGGTGTCGGTAAAGACCTCCATGCCCTCCCACACCACGGTGGAGCAGGCGGCCAGCAGCTTGCGCTGGCCGGTGACCTCCACCATACACATCCGGCAGTGAGCCTTGATGGTCTGGTCGGGGTGATAGCACAGATGGGGGATGTCGATGTTCAGCATCTGGGCCGCCTCAATGATGCGGGTGCCCGCGGGCACCTCCAGCGGCATATGGTTGATGGTAAGATGTACCGTATTGCTCATCGGACCGCGACCTCCTCTTTGACGGCAAAGACTTCAGGGAAGCGCTTCATGGCGGACAGCAGGGCGGATTGAGCCGTCTCGCCCAGGCCGCACAGGGAAGCGCAGGACATGATGTCGGCGAACTTCTTCAGGGTGTCCACATCCTTCTGGGTGTGTTCGCCGGCGGCGATCTTATCCAGCAGCATGGCGATGTGGCGGTTGCCCTCCCGGCAGGGGGTACACTGGCCGCAGCTCTCGTGGGAGAAGAACTCCTGGGTCATGCGCAGGAAACCGATGACGCTGGTGCGCTCGTCCACCACCAGCACGGCGCCCGAGCCGATGGCGGTCAGGTCGGCCTGCCGCATTCCCTTGTAGGTGTAGGGGGTGTCCAGCTGGGAGGGAGCGCAGATCCGGCCGGAAGCGCCGCCCAGCTGCACCAGGCGCAGGGGATACTCGGGGTTCTCCATACCGCCGGCCAGGTCGTAAATGATCTCCCGGATGGTGATGCCGAAGGGTACCTCAAACACGCCGGGGTTCTTCACGTTGCCGGAGACAGAGATCATCTTGGTGCCGGGGCAGTCCTCGGTGCCCTGGCTCTTGTAGTAGCCCTCGTCGTCCAGCAGCAGGGGGGGCACCAGGGAGAGGGACTCCACGTTGTTGACGCAGGTGGGCAGATGGAACACGCCGCACTGCTTGATGAAGGGGGGCTTCATCCGGGGCCGGCCCGCCTTGCCCTCAATGGACTCCGAGAGGGCGGAACCCTCGCCGCAGACGTAGGCGCCGGCGCCGGAGTAGAGGTGGATGCGGTAATTCAGACCGGAGTTCAGGATATTGTCGCCCAGGTAGCCGGCCTCCTCGCACTGGGCGATGGCGGACAGCAGGCGGGGACGCAGGTGGGAATACTCCTCACGCATATAGATGTAGCCGTTGTCGGCCCCCACGGACCAGCCGGCGATGATCATGCCCTCCAGCAGCTGGAAGGGATCGTTGGTCAGCAGCTCCCGGTCCTTGAAGGTGCCGGGCTCGCCCTCGTCGGCGTTGCACACCACGCACTTGTGCTCGCCCTTGACCTCACGGGCCTGGCGCCACTTCTTGCCCATGTCGTAGGCGGCGCCGCCCCGGCCCTGAACGCCGTTGGCGGCCAGCACGTCGGCGATCTCGTTGCCGTCCATCTTCAGAGCCTTCCGCAGGGCGGTGAAGCCGCCGATGGACTCGTAGCTCTTCAGGCTGTCCGGATCGTACTTCCCGAAGTTACGGGTGATAAAACAGACTTTCTTGCTCATACCGGCACCCCCTTAATTGAGCTGCTGGAGCATATCCAGGATACGCTCCTCGCTGTCCAGATGGCCGTATACCACGCCGTTGACCCGCACGGCGGGGGACACGTCACAGGCCCCGAAGCAGGGGACCTTCTCGATGGAAAAGCGGCCGTCGTAGGTGACCTCGCCCACCTCCAGGTTGAGCAGGCGCTTGAGGGTCTCCACCAGAGTGTCGCTGTCCTTCACCCGGCAGGGGGCGGAGTTGCACACCTCCAGAGTGAACTTGGCCCGGGGCTTGGAATGGAGCGCGGTGTAGAAGGAGATGACATCGTAGACCTGAGTGGGCTTGACGCCAAGCTTCTCGGCCACATAGTAGGCGGCGGACTCAGGGATGTAGTGCCGCTCCACGGCGGCCTCCACGTCCAGCAGGATACCCACCAGCTGGGTGGCGTCCCCGTTGTGGGCGGAGATGATGCCGTCGATCTTGTCCGCCAGCTCCTTGTCTAGAACGTCGGCGGCTTGGGTAAAGGGCTTCATAGGGGCTCCTCCTCTTTGTTAGAATTGCTCCACCGGAGCGGCGGGATACTTACCGGAAGGTGACTAGTTTACCAGATGAACCGGGGAGTTTTTTCAAGTATATCAATTCTTTTGGAAAATTGCAACAGTTACCTTCAAGTTTGTATAACAAGGCGAAAACGGGGCAGTATAAAAAAGTTCAATTCGTCAAATTCACCCAAACAGGGCCGTGGGACTGTAAAAAAGAGCTCTGAATGGGGAAACGCAGAGAGCGTTGATGCGCACATTCAGACAAAGGAGGACTTGCCATGGCCCATGATCGCTCCGACGGACAGACCCATCCCCACCCCCGGCAGGAGCCCCGCTATCCGGGGGCCATCACCCTGGCCCGGCTGGAGGAGATCTTCCGGGACTGTGTGGATTTCATCCACCGGACGGTGTGGGTGGGGGAGGACCCCAGGCACAGTTTGACCCTGTGCTACCTCAGCGGTATGGTGCGGATGGAGCGCATCAGCGACTATCTGCTGCGGCCCATGGCCCAGGACCCGGAGCTGGCCCGGTGCGCCGGAACAACCCCCATGATGGAGCGGATGCGCCAGGGGGCCCTGTACAACCTGACGGTGGAGGAGCGGGACAGGCTGGATCAGGTGGTCTTTGACCTGGTGGCCGGATGGTGCGTGTTCCTGTTTCCCGGGGAAAGCACGGTGCTGTCCTGCTTTGTGGGTACCGAGGAGAAGCGCTCGGTGTCCGCCCCCGACAACGAGACGGTGCTCAAGGGGTCCAAGGACGCCTTTGTGGAGAGCGTGCGTACCAACACCAGCATTGTCCGCCGCCATTTGAAGGCCCCCGAGCTGCGGATTCAGGAGCAGATCGTGGGCCGCCAGTCGGCCACGCTGGTGGATATCCTATATATAGAGGGGATCACCAATCCCCATCTGGTGGAGCAGGTGACCGCCCAGCTGCGGGACATCGACATTGACGGGGTGTTTTCCACCGGAGCCATTGAGGAGTATATCGTGCCCGCCGCCCACACCCCCTTTCCGCTCATCCAGTACACCGAGCGGTCCGACCGGTTCTGCGCCGGGCTGGCCCAGGGTCGGGTGGGCATCCTCATTGACGGCATCCCGCTGGGCTATCTGGCCCCGGCAGTGCTGGGCAACTTCTTGCAGGCCCCCCAGGACAAGTCCTCCAACTGGCTGCTGGCCACCGCCCTGACGGTGCTGCGCTACTTCTGTATGCTCACCACCCTGCTGCTGCCCGCCCTCTATATCGCCATGGTCACCTTCCATCAGGAGATGATCCCCACCCGGCTGGCCCTGTCCATCATTGCGGCCAAGCAGAACGTGCCCTTCCGCTCCGCCTTTGAGGTCATCGTCCTGCTCATTGCCTTTGAGATCCTGCAGGAGGCGGGCCTGCGGCTGCCCCAGTCCATCGGTCAGACGGTTTCCATCATCGGCGGTCTGGTGGTGGGCTCGGCGGCGGTGGAGGCCAAGATCGTCTCCCCGGCGGTGCTTATTGTGGTGGCGGTGGCCGGCATCGCCGGGTACACCATGCCCTCCCAGGAGCTGGGGGGCGCCCTGCGGATCTGGCGGTTCGTACTGGTGCTGCTGTCCAGTGCGGCGGGGCTCTTCGGCACCGTTATGGGCGCGGCGGTACTCATCGTCCATCTGGCGGGCATCGAGAGCTTTGGGGTGCCCTATCTCACCCCCTTTGCGGTGGGTACCGGCCGCAGGCCCCGGGAGCACGTGCTGCTGCGGCGGCCCATGCCCCAGATCAAGGACCGGCCTGCCGCCCTCAAACCCAGGAACAGGAGGAAACAGCGGTGAAAAAACAGGTTCTGTTGGTGCTGCTCCTTATGCTCCTGCTCACCGGCTGCCGCCGGTACTCCGGTTTTCTGCCATACGCCCGGGAGATCGAGGACATGGAGCTGATCCGCACCCTGGGAGTGGATACGGCGGGGGACGCCGGGGTGGCCATCACCGCCTCCGGCGGTACCTCCCAGGAAGAGACTGAGGTGGTGGCCGGGGAAGCGGGTACCATCAGCGCCGCCGTGCTGGAACTCCAGGGGGAGGGGTCCTCCTACCTCTATTTCGGCCACGTCACTCAGCTGCTGCTGGGGGAGGGACTGGCCAAACGGGGGGTCATGCCCTCTCTGGACTATGTGCTGCGGGATGTGGAGATGCGCCTGGAGACCGCCCTCTATGTGGTGCGCAATGGCACGGCGGGTCAGGCCATTGAGGCTGCCGCCGCCGACGGCTCTGCCACCGACCGGCTGGAGGCCCTGGCCGACGACGCCGGGCTCACCGCCAACTCCATGCCCCGGACGGTGAAGGACGTGCTGGCCGAGCTGGACCGGCAGGGGGCCTCCTTTCTGCCGGCAGTGCTGGCGGACGGCGGGCTGACCGCCGCCGGCTACGGCATCCTGAAGGATGGGGTGCTGGTGGGCTGGGCGGAGGGAGACGCCGCCCTGGGGGTCAATCTGATCTTCGGCAAGGTGGACGCCGACGTGGCGGAGGTACAGGCCCCCGACGGCACCGCCGCCGCCCTGCGTGTGGTGGGAGCCGCCGCCTCGGTGCGGCCCATCTGGCAGGGGGACACTTTGGCCGGGCTGAAGGTCCACTGTAAGGTGGACGCCAATCTGGCGGAGGGGAGCGCCATGCCCGACCAGGCCACACTGGATGCCCTGGAGGCGGAACTGGCTCAGGTGGAGGCGGAGCGGATGGCCCGGGCGCTGGAGCTGTCCCGGGTGCTGGACGCCGACTATCTGGGCCTGCGCCAATCCGCCGCCTTTGCGGTACCCTGGCACAAAGGGGTGCTGCTGGGCAGTCAATCCATGAAAGACCTGAAGCTGGAGGCCACCGCCGAGGCGATAATCCAGCGCAGTTACCACGCTGACGGGTAATGACGATTCACTATTATATGTAGGAGGTGACACCATGCCGGACGACCGCATTTCTCTGCGGCAACTGCTGACCCTGACCTTTGCGGCGCTGCTGTCCCCAGCCATTCAGCTGCTGCCCGGCAGCACCGCCCGGCGGGCCGGGGAGGCTGGGTGGCTGGCCACTCTAGTCGCTCTGCCGGTGCTGCTGGGACTGTGCTGGCTGCTGTGGCGGCTGTTCAGGGGCGGCCCGGACGGGGGTGGTCTGCCCAATACCGCCCAACAGCTGCTGGGTCCCACCCTGGGGCGGGTTTTCTGCCTGCTCTACTTTCTGTGGGGGCTCTATCTGCTGGCGGCCAACGCCCGGCAGGTGGCCCTGCGCTTTCTTACCATCAGCTACCGCAACGCCCCTATGGTGCTCTTTCTGCTGGCCCTGCTGGGGGTGACCTTCTGGCTGGTCCGCAAGCCGGTGCGGGCTTTGGCCCGAGCGGGGGAGGTCTTTTTCCTCACCCTGGCCGCCGGGCTGGCCCTGTCCCTGCTGCTGGGTGCCTTTCAGGTGGATACCGCCAATCTGCTGCCCGTGTGGGTGGAGGATCTGCCCGCAGTGGGCTGGGCCACCCTGCCGGTGCTGGGCCTGCTGGGCTATGTGGTCTTTGCCCCCTGCCTGGGGGGCCATGTGGTGCCTGAGGAGGGGGGGCGGAGAAAGATCCTGCGCTGGGCAGTGGGCCTGTGTCTTACCTTAACTGCGCTGCAAGTGGTGTGCCTGGGCAATTTCGGGCCCGGTCTGGCCGGGCGTATGGACACGCCATTCTTTATGATGGTAAAAGGCATTGGCTTTGAGGGCACCTTCCAGCGGATGGAGTCGGTCATCATTGCCCTGTGGGTACTGGCGGATCTGGCCCTGCTGTCCCTGTTGGCCTGTGCCTGTTCGGAACTGGCCCAGAAAGGGTTTGCGATTCAGAAAAGAAGCACCGCCGTGCTGCCCATCATTCTGGCGGCTGCGGCAGGAGCCATCTGGCTCTTTCCTGACGCCTTTGCCCTGGATCAGGCTCTGGAAGGGCCGGTGCTGTGGGGCGGTATCCTCTTTGGATTGGGCGGTCCGCTGCTGCTGTTTGTGATCTCTCTGTTCCGTAAGAGAGGGTAGGGGGGGCATCTTGTGGGTAAGGCTCTGATTTTCTACTATATATAGGTAGTGTTTGGAGCGGCGCAAAAAGTCGAAAGAAAAGTGAAAAAAGGTGTTGACAAATGGGGGGCGAGAGTGATATTCTATCTGAGCGCCTTGCGAGAGGGCATGAAAATCTGACCAAAATCGGAAGAAACCGAGGGGAACCTGGACGGCCTTGTGGAAAGGGATCAGAAAAAAGTGCTTGACAAACGCGAGTGTGCGTGGTAAACTAAATGAGTTCGCGCCGGAAGGTACGAACGAGCTTGAAAAAGAACCGAAACAAGCGGTTCGGGGCTAA
>NZ_NFLU01000033.1 GCF_002161085.1 Flavonifractor sp. An112
CCTCCTTTGCACTGAAACATGGGGAAAGCAAGACCGCTTCCGGCCTGCCGGTGGATATAACCTATACGGTTGTCGAGCAGGAAGCCGATCAGGACGGATATACCACCACGGCCACAGGAGCCGGCGGCACCATCACGAAGGATGTGACGGCAGAAGTCAATTTCACCAACACGAAAGAGGACGACCCGGAGCCGGGGCCGGACCCTGACTCTGTTGACATTGCCGTCCAAAAGGTCTGGAAGCTGGATGACGGCGGCGCCGCCGCTGATTCCGTCACCGTTACGCTCTATAGAGATGGAAAGGAGTACGATACAGTAAACCTGAATGCGCAAAATGGCTGGCGGCATACCTGGTACGATTTGAGTGACCGTTACTCCTGGACGGTCGAGGAAACAGTGGTTCCGGAAGGCTTTACCATGACGGTCAATCAGCAGGGGCATACCTTTATCATCGTCAATGATGATATTCCTTCCAAACCGGACGAACCCGATGTGCCCGATACGCCGGATAAGCCGGACGAGCCGGACATCCCGGATGACCCGGATATCCCGGACGAGCCCGACGTCCCTGATGTGCCCGACACACCGGATGAACCGGATATCCCGGACGACCCGGATACCAACATTCCGGATGAACCAGCCCCCGGTGACAATGTCCCCAGAGACCCTGACACCCCTGACACGCCTGACGAGCCTGACCAGCCCGACGAGCCCGGCCTGCCCCAGACGGGACAGCAGTGGCTGCTGGCAGGTCTGCTGGCTGCGGCCGGAGCTGCCCTGGTGGTAACCGGTCTTTGGTACAAGACGAGGTATCGCGGAAAACATGAAGCCTAAACACCTGATTTGCGGAGGGCTGCTGCTGATTGCAGCAGCCCTCTCCCTCTCTGGATACAACCTGTGGGAGGGACACCGGGCCGCGGAGGCCGCCCGCCAGGCCCTGGAGGCCATGGAGACCATAGAGGCCCAGACAGAGACAGAAGCGGAGAGGGCTCCGGAACAACCGGGGCCCTCTGTGCCGGAGTATGTACTCCACCCGGAGATGGAGATGCCCACGGTGGAGATCGACGGGGTGGAGTACATCGGAACCCTGACCATCCCCGCCCTGGGGCTGGAGCTGCCCATTGTCAGCGCCTGGAGCGACGCCCTGCTGGATCTGGCCCCTTGCCGGTACACTGGCTCCGCCTATCTGGGCGACCTGATCATCGCGGGCCACAACTACCGGGGGCACTTCGGCTCCCTGTACCGGCTGACTCCCGGAGACGAGGTTCAGTTCACCGATACGGCGGGAAACGTGTTCTCCTATGGGGTGTCGGAAATTCAGGAGCTGCCCGGCACGGCCCTGGAGGAGATGGAGGCGGGGGACTGGGATTTGACCCTGTTCACCTGCACCCTCAGCAGCGCCAGCCGGGTCACCATTCGCTGTCAGCGCATCGGAGAAACGGCATAAATCGTGCCTGGTCGGGTGGGACAAACCGTTTTGCGACAGCCATTGCCGATGGAACGCTCTGCACAGAAGGGCTTTGATCCTGTATGATAAAACCATACCACTTCCAGGGGTGCGCCGGTACAAGGAATTCCATGGAGAGAAGTGGAGGTCAACTGCCTCCATTGCCGCTCTCCGCCTCAAATACCACCCCACAAATATTGAAATGAAAGGGATGGTATGATGGCTTTGTTTTATCTTTCAGGGCAGGTACATCAGGACGGTCAGTTGGATGCAGAACAGCTTCTGCGGGGCCTGAGCGTGACGGGAAAACTAGTTGGCTTTCGATACGCAGTCTATATGGTCGAGCAGGTAACGGACGACCCTGACGGCATTTATCTGATCACCAAACGGCTGTACCCGGAGACGGCCCATCGGTTCGGCGTTACGGTATCTTCCGTGGAGCGTGCTCTGCGCAATGTAGTTTATGCTGTGTGGGAGCGTACCGACCACGGGCTTTTGGAGTATATTGCGGGAACCACCCTGCACCGTCCACCCACCAACAGCGAGTTTATCGACATGTTAGCCGGTTATCTGCGAAGAAATCGCTGATCCACAGCACGAGGGACACAGGCAGTTACACGACTGCCTGTGTCCTTTTTGCGTCGATTTCCGCGCTATCCCATCAAAAATCAGGCTGTAAAAACGAGAATACACGACAGAAAGCTACTTCATTTCCCCTGATTCTGCGCTTTTTCACAGAGGAAAACTCCCATAATTGGAGATGGAAATTCGCTTGAACAAACGATTTCCGCTCTGGATCATGTGAAGCGGTCATAGGAACTCTAGCCAATTTCAACTAAACCGCGGTGCGGGGCAGCAATTCACAGAGTTTACGGGTGCAAATGAATCCAGAGCAGACAACTAAATAGGACGAGCAGATACGTTCTGTATGTGTGAAGCCAGGCGGCGGGCGCGCGGGGATATTCCACCGGGAAGGAGGGGCAAGGCCGGGAGGAAGGAGCGGGCAACGCCAGCGCCGCAAACGGCTCCAGGCAGAGCCGAGGCCATGAGACACATTCGGGGATGATGATACTTGCGCCGGCTATGCGTCACAGCGTAGGGCGCCCCGCCCACGGGAATGGGGGGAGGCACGATAAGACCTATGGAGCGGTTCAGCCAGCCGCCGTCTGAATCCGTCCTGAAAAATAGATCGTGAACTGTTGAATCCGCACCGCCTGACGGTGCGGATTTTGTCATAATTGCGTCTCACCGTGAGACACAAAACAAAAGATAAGGGGGTGTTCCCATGGCTGTTATGCCCCAGGTAAAACAGCCAAGAGTAGAGACAGAGATCAAGATTGGCAATACATATTATCGGGTAAATGGTTTTTTTGCCCCCCAGGGTGTCACCGTTTCCAAAAAGATCATGCGGGCACTTGACAAGGAAACAAAAAAGTAAATTTTCTTGCAAAAATTTGAGAAAATTTGACGTTTTCCTTGACGTTTTGTATAATATAAGTGTCACAAGACAGGAGACGGTGACTGCCGGATTGGAGGCTATGATGAACAGGCAGTCAAATAAAATCACTGCGCTCTATTGCCGCATTGGAGATCCCTGCGGCGATATGGACGGACTGATCCACAGAAACCAGATGGAGCGGCTCGCCGGATATGCGGCGGAGCACGGGCTCCAGAATCCAGAGTTCTTTTGTGATTGGGGCTTTCCCGGCACCACGCCGGAACGCCCGGAATATCAGCGGATGCTCCGGGAGATAGAGGCGGAGAATGTATCTGACCTCGTTGTGGTGAGCATGAATCGCCTATGGCGCGAATGGGTGGCCGGATATAAATTTTTCCATTCTGTCCTGACGCGCTGCGGCATTACGCTCCATGTTCTCCAGGATAACACCATTTTCACCCCGCAGGATCTGAAAGACACAGCGGCCTGGTATGAAGAACTCCTGGCCCTCTTTCAACTGGAAAGTCAGAAAGGGGTGCGGACGTGATGGCGGCCTTTATCAAAAACATTGTGGAGAAATGGGTGGCCCTCTATGTCCGCCTCTCCCGTGATGATGAAAACGAGGGAGACAGCAACAGCATTGCCCACCAGATCGAGATATTGACCCGATACGCAAAAGACAATGGTATCACCAACTACAAGATTTATAAGGATGACGGATACTCCGGCACCAACTTCAAGCGGCCTGGGTTTCAAGAAATGCTGGCCGATATTGAGGCCGGATTGGTGAGTATGGTGATTGTCAAGGATATGTCCCGGTTTGGCCGCAACTATCTGGAGGTAGGGCTTTACACGGAAATTCGGTTCCCGGAGATGGGCGTCCGGTTCGTGGCCGTCAACGACGGCGTGGACAGCGAGAATCAGATGGACAATGACTTTACCCCATTCCGCAATATCATCAACGAATGGTATGCAAAGGACACCAGTAAGAAAATACGGGCCGTATTCCGTAACAAAGGAATGTCCGGACAACGGCTGGCAACACGGCCGCCCTACGGCTACCTCAAGGGCGCGGACGGGCATCTGGTCATCGACGAAGAAACTAGGCCGGTGGTGGAGTTGATTTTTCAACTTTGTGTGGAGGGAAACGGGCCGGGAAAAATCGCCCGAATCCTCAAAGAAAAGAAAATCCCATCTCCGGGAACTTTGGAGTTCCAACGGACAGGGCGGACAAAATACTACTACCCGGACGACCCCTACCGCTGGTCACAGGGTACCATTGTAAAAATTTTAGAGCAGGACGCATACCTGGGACAGACTACGAATTTCAAAACCTACCGGCCCTCGTTCAAGAATAAAAGGAAACTGCTGAATCCTTCGGAGAAGCAAATGACGTTTGAAAATACCCATCCGGCCATCATTGACCGGGAGACCTGGGAGATGGTGCAGAAAGCACGGGCCCAACGCCGCCGGCCCACCAAAATGGGGGAAATGGGGATGTTCTCAGGGCTTGCCTACTGTGCCGACTGCGGAGCGAGACTTTACCACTGCCGCAGCACATCATGGACGCATGAGCAGGAGTGCTACACCTGTGCCAACTATCGGAAGCGGAAAGGGTGTTCCGCACATTACATCCGGGCAGTGGTACTGGAACAGCTTGTCTTGCAGAACTTGCAGCGAGTAATGGCTTATGTCAAGGACGATGAAGATGAATTTGTCCGACAGGTAATGAAGAACAAACTGACCGCACAGATGGCTGAACAGGTGCAGGCCAAACGACAATTAGAGAAACAGGAGCGGCGGATCAACGAACTGGATGCAATTATCCAGCGGCTTTATGAAGATCATGTGATGGGGAAACTCACCGCAGCACGGTTTACCAGACTGTCTGAGGGGTATGAACGGGAGCAAAGCGAGTTAGAAACTTCAGCGGAGAGTTTGAGAGCCCTCGTCCATTCCACAGAGGCAGAGGAAATCAACATCCAGAGTTTTCTCAAAATCGTGAAAAAGTACACCGAGCCCACCGAGTTGACGCCCCTACTCCTGCATGAGTTTGTGGAGAAAATAGTTGTCCATGCGCCGGACAAGTCCAGCGGTCACCGGATACAGCAGATTGACGTGCATTACAATTTTATCGGAGAAATCGACTTGTCTCCGGAGTACAGCAGAAAAACAACAGCATGATACCGAAGTACCATGCTGTTGCCCACCAATTCAGAAAACTTCTTTATCAGTGTCCCCCTACCGGGCGGCCGTTTTTCGTGGGAATCCGCCCCTTTTGCCGGGGAAACGGATTGCCACGCCAGTGTGCGCACTGGCTCGCAATGACAGGTTTGTGCAAAACAGCTATTTTGCAACAGGC
>NZ_NFLU01000034.1 GCF_002161085.1 Flavonifractor sp. An112
GCAATCCGTTTCCCCGGCAAAAGGGGCGGATTCCCACGAAAAACGGCCGCCCACCGGGCGGCCGTTTTTCTCGGAATGACGGGTCTTTGTACGAGCTGCGCATTTTGCAACAGGCCCTTTTTTGTTATTCTTCCTCGGCAGCCTGGAGCTGGCCCGCCTCCCGCAGGGTACGGCGCAGGCGGCTGAGGGTCACCTGGGTCATACCCAGGAAGGAGGCAACGTGCTTTCCGCTGACATGGCGGTGCAGGTCCGGATAGGCCCGCAAAAACCACTGATACCGGTCCATGGCGTCATACTGGTACATGGCGGCCTTCACCTCCCAGTGGCGCTTGAGAGCGTCCAGCAGAAAACAGCTGTACAGGCGATAGAGCTGGGGATATTCCTCCAGCATTTCCAGTACCAGACTCATGGGCAGCTCCAGCACCAGGCTGTCGGTAAGTGCCTCAATGTTGATGGTGGCCGGCTCCCCCAGGGCGATACAGGCCGTGGCCGGGGACCCCGGCTCAAAGGCAAAGCAGTCGGTGATGTCCCGGCCGCCGGCATCCAGAAAATAGCCCCGCAGCAGCCCCTGGACCAAAAAGGTCAGCTTGGTCGGCGTTTCCCCTTCCCGGTAAAGCAGGTGGCCCTTTTTTACGTTCCGCAGTTCGCCCCACTCCGTGAGCCTCTGGATGAGGGACTGGTCCGACAGTCCGAACAGGTGATGGTAAAGTTCTGGCAGATCCATCTCTCACCCTCCCAACACAAAATATTAGTGTTTTATTTTATCATATTTTGCGCTCTTTCTACATTATCCCAGGTTAATTCCTATGAAATTGTTGTCCAAATACCGGCAGATACCGGGTCACACCCGGGGGGTCAGCCCGGCCAGACGGCAGAGAATGGCTGCCGTCTCCGCCCGGCTGATATTGGTATTGCCGTGGAAGCTTCCATTGTTATCTCCCTCCACGATGCCGGCCCGGTACCACAGGTAAACCACGGGGCCGTAGGGATCGGTCTCCTGTACGTCGGGGACCTCACCGTTGAACACCACCTTGATGACCTCCTTCTCCTCCGAAGGCACCGCCCGGTCCAGCAGGTCCACCATCTGGAAGCGGGTGGCCTTGTTCAGCATGATATAGGAAGGCACCTCGCCGGTGGTGAACAGGCCGTTTTCAATGCAGTAGTCATAGGCCCCCTGGTACCAGGCGCCGTCGGAGGCGGGCACGCTCTCCCCCTGGCGGTCGGCATACAGCCGGGCGGTGAGGGTGACCACCTCGGCTACGGTGAGGGTGCCGTTGGGGCTGAACTTGTCGCCGCCGGTACCCTTCATCAGACCGGCCTGGGCGGCCTTCACCGCATAGTCGGCGTACCACTGGTTGGCGGGCACGTCGCTGAAGGAGAAGTCGCCGTTCTCACCGTCGCCGGGATCGGGGGTGGGGTCGGGATCAGGATAGGGATCGGGGTCGGGATTAGGGTCAGGGTCAGGATCAGGCTGCTGTCCGCCGCCCTCCCCAACGGGATAGGAGTAGACCCCGGAGCTGTCCAACACATAGAACACGGGGGTAGAATCGTGGGTGGAGTACCACACCACCTTGCCGTTGTAGCTGATGGGGTGGCAGCGGGACATCTGCACGCCGTCAGCGGTCTTGATGTCGGAGACGGTGCCGTCGGCGGAATAGGTAGCATACTGGATGCTTTCCTTATTGTAATAGTAGCCGTTATCCCACTTCTCAGCCAACTGCCACAGGATGTAGCCGCCGTCCGGACCGGTGGGAACCAGCACAGGCTGAGAGCCGTACAGCTCGGAGTCGCTGGGCCAGGAGGTAAGCTGACGCACGGTGGTGCCGTTGGAGGAGACGTCATCCTTGCTGGTATAGCTCAGGAAGATGTTCATGGGGTCTTGTCCGATGGTGGAAGCCGAGCCCTTACCGGTGCTGCTGTAGGCGGCCAGGTAGCCGGAGGAGGTCTCCGCCAGGTCGGTCACATTGGCGCCGGTGGTATTCTCGCCCACCCTGCCGGACCAGGTGGTCAGGTTGAAGGTTTTGCAGCCGTTGGCGAAGGTGTCGCTCCCCGCCTTGTTGTCGTAAATGGACAGACAGGCCCCTCTGGGGTAGGCGTCGCCGTGGTCCAGAGCCACCAGCCGCCCCTGGCTGTCCACCAGGATGAACTGGTTGAAGGAGTGGGACACATAGCCCTTGTTGGACACCACGTCGTGATAGCCGTCGGTGATGGTCATATCGGACTGGCGCACCGAGAAGGTCAGATTGGCCTGGTGGTTCAGCCCGTCGCCGGACTGGTACATCTCATGGCTGGTACGCACATAGAGGTAGCCGTTGTACTCGTCGCACCGCAGGCTGCCGGCATCAAAGGGGATGGTGGTGTTGGCCCCCCGCAGGCTGGCCTGGCCCAGGCGGTTCCAGTCCTTGTCGTACTTCACCACCCGGATGACCTCGGCGTTGTCGTCCTCACTGGGGTTCTCCTGGCCGAAAATCACAAAGTTGTAGTCCTCACCGGCATAGAAGCCGCCCCACAGGTCCAGCTCCATCTCCAAATCCACCGAGGAGATCAGCTGGAAATTGCTGTCGTAGGTCTCGGCTACCAGCCGGGGATAGGCGCTCCATTTCATAAAATTTCCCTGGGCATCGACGATTTTGACACCCTGGAAATTTTCCACCCGCACCAGGTTGTCGCCGTCCTGGTACAGGTAGGCGTCAATGGGCACCGCCCAGTTGCCGTTGTAGGTGCCGCCGGCAATGGTGGATTTCAGGGGCTCGGTTCTGCGGCCCAGGCCGCCGACAGCATGGAGATCGCCATGGCCAGAACACACAGACAGGAAAGCAGGCGGAAAGATTGTCTTTTCATTGTTCATTCTCCTTCTCTTGATTTTGGGGTTTCGCGGGAGCTTTGTCTGTTAGTGTTCCGAACCGGCAGCCCGGTTTTAAAGCCGGACAAAATTTTTTTATTTTTTTTGCGCGGGTCAGCTGGCGCTTACGGTGACCTGGAAAGACACGTTGTCGGTGAAGGTCAGCACACCCTCCTGACTATCCACGCGCAAGGTGACTACGCCGCTGATGGTGGCTGTGCCCGGGGCGTTGGCAGTGAGCTGACAGCTGGTGGGCTCCTGGTCACCCACCGTCACCACCGATGGATTGCTGCTGCTCCACACGGTAGAGGCGATGGTAAAGCTGGTATACAGGGAATAGGAGGAAAATCCGTGATACCGGCTCTGCCCCACACTGAGGGTGATGCCGTCCAACTGGTAGTCCCAGGGCACTTCATTCTTGGCCTGCACGGTAATGGTATAGTGGACGTTGGGTTCCCGGGGGTTGACAGCCGTCAGCACCACCGTGCCGGGGGACAGGATGGTAAACCAGCCGGAGCTGTCAATGGGCGCCACACTGGAATTGGAGGAGCTGTAGGTCAACCCCGCCGGCAGACCGGCGTCAGAGGGATTCAGATTTCCCCACTGTCCTCCAAAGCTGTAGCCGCGCCCCAGCTCAGCGCTCATGCTCCGGTTCTCCACCACCGGGGTCACCGGGGTTGGTGTAGGCGTGGGGGTTGGTCTGGGTGTTGCCGTGGGACTGGGGGTAGCGGCAGGCGTGGGAGAGGGTGACGGGGTAGAGC
>NZ_NFLU01000035.1 GCF_002161085.1 Flavonifractor sp. An112
ATGAATTCCGCCGGGCTCCCGCCTTCGGCGGAGATGGAGCGGACTTCTTCTTTTTTAGCCCAGCTCCAGATACAGGCTCACCAAATCGATCGTAGCCTTCATCCCATCAAAATGGGTCCGCTCCATACCGTGGGAGGCGTGGACACCGGGACCGATGAGGGCGCCCTTGGCGTCCATGCCGGTCTTCCAGGCCACCGCCACGTCAGAGCCGTAGTGGGGATAGATATCCACCGCGTAATCCACACCGTTGGCCTTGGCCAGCTCCACCAGACGGCTCACCATCTCATAGTCGTAGGGACCGTTGCTGTCCTTGGCGCAGATAGACACCTGATACTCGGTGCAGCTCAGATCGTCGCCTACGCAGCCCATATCCACCGCCAGCAGCTCATCCACCTGAGGCAGGGTGGCGCCGCCGTGGCCCACCTCCTCATGGACGGTGAAGCACACGTCGGTGTCGTAGCAGGGGCGCACCTTGGCAAAGTGCATCAGCCGCAGCAGGGTGAGCAGGATAGCGGCGCTGCCCTTGTCGTCGATGAACCGGGACTTGAGGAAGCCGCTCTCGGTGACGGTGGTCTTGGGATCAAAGCACACATAGTCCCCGGCGCAGATGCCCAGAGCCTCTACGTCCTCCTTGCTCTTCACCTTCTCGTCAATGCGTACCGCCAGTTCCTTCTCCTCCCGGGGCCGGGTGGCGGCGTCATCATAGACGTGGACCGCGGGGGACAGGGACAGGATGGTACCGGTGTACACCTTGCCGTCCCGGGTGTAGATACGGCAGTACTCGCCGTCCAGGGTGGGCAGGATGGGGCCGCCCACCTTGGTGATCTTCAGCATACCGTCGGCGGTGATGGAGCGCACCATCAGGCCCAGGGTATCCACATGGGCGCACAGGCCAATCCTCTTGCCCTTCTCCCGGCCGGGCACCGACACGATCAGGTTGCCCTTGTTGGTGCGCCGGGTAGTATAGCCGTGGTCCTGGGCGATCTGCTCCGCCTCCCGCACCACGTTCTGGGTAAATCCGCTGGGGCTGTCGATAGCCAGCAGCCGCTTGGCAATGTCCATCATGATGCCCTGACAATTTTGTGTATCCAGCATTTGCGTCCGCTCCTTGATTGTAGTATGATGTCCTTATCTTATACCAAACCACGGGAGCGATGCAACCATGTCCGAAGAAAAGACCAACGTAATGCGGGTACTGGATCAGAAGAAGGTACCCTATACCCCCCACCACTACGCCCACCCCGACGGGGCGGTGGATGGCGCCAGCGTGGCCGCCCTCATTGACAAGGACCCGGCCAGCGTGTGCAAGACTCTGGTGACTCAGGGGGCCAGCAAGAAATATTATGTGTTCGTCATCCCGGTGCTCAAGGAGCTGGACCTGAAGGCTGCCGCCAAGGCGGTGGGAGAGAAATCCATCGAGATGATCAAACAGGCCCAGCTGCTCCCCCTCACCGGCTACGTCCACGGCGGCTGCTCCCCGGTGGGCATGAAGAAGCAGTTTCCCACCGTCTTCGACCAGAGCGTGGAGGCTCTGGACACCATTACCGTCAGCGCCGGCAAGATCGGCGCCCAGGTGGAGGTGGCCCCGGCGGCCCTGGCGGTCCTGGTGCGGGGCCGGTTTGCTCCGGTGGCGAAATAAAACTTTATGCGCCAAGAGCATACTACGAAAACAAGCAAAGGCTGTGGCGCATGAAGTTTATGCGCATATGGGCCGTCCCGGCCCATGTGCTTTGATTTCATGGCCGTGCCGCTGAAAGCGGCACATGGGCCTGTTGCAAAATAGCTGTTTTGCACAAACCTGTCATTGCGAGCCAGTGCGCACACTGGCGTGGCAATCCGTTTCCCCGGCAAAAGGGACGGATTCCCACGAAAAACGGCCGCCCG
>NZ_NFLU01000037.1 GCF_002161085.1 Flavonifractor sp. An112
GCAAACCGAAGGATTTATCCTTCGGGGTTGTGGACCGACACAACGGCAGGATAGGTTAGCCGAACGGTATGGGAAGGCCGGCCATAGCGGGTGAGAGCCCCGTAGGCGAAAACCGAATCTTGTTAGTCGAGTTCCAGAGTACCGCCGGACACGTGAAACCCGGTGGGAAACTGGGGGGACCACCCTCCAACCCTAAATACTACCTGATGACCGATAGAGGAGCAGTACCGTGAGGGAAAGGTGAAAAGGACCCCGGGAGGGGAGTGAAAGAGAACCTGAAACCTTGTGCTTACAAGCACTCAAAGCACGTTAAAGTGTGATGAGGTACCTTTTGTAGAATGGTCCGGCGAGTTATTGTTACTGGCAAGCTTAAGGTATTCAGTACCGGAGGCGAAGGGAAACCGAGTGTGAACAGCGCGTATGAAGTCAGTGGCAATAGACCCGAAACCGGGTGACCTATCCATGGGCAGGTTGAAGTGGGGGTAAAACCCCATGGAGGACCGAACACACGCCCGTTGCAATGGTCGGTGATGACCTGTGGATAGCGGTGAAATTCCAATCGAACTCGGAGATAGCTGGTTCTCCCCGAAATAGCTTTAGGGCTAGCGTTAACTTAGATTACCGGAGGTAAAGCACTGAATGGGCTAGGGGCCGATAAGGTTACTGAACCCTATCAAACTCTGAATGCCGGATAATTGATGGTTAGCAGTCAGTCTACGTGAGATAAGTCTCGTGGACAAAAGGGAAACAGCCCAGACCCACAGCTAAGGTCCCAAAGATACGCTAAGTGGAAAACGATGTGGAGTTGCGAAAACAACCAGGATGTTGGCTTAGAAGCAGCCACTCATTAAAAGAGTGCGTAATAGCTCACTGGTCGAGTGACTCTGCGCGGAAAATATAACGGGGCTAAGCGTAACACCGAAGCTTGGGCTTGTCGTAAGACAGGGGTAGGGGAGCGTCGTGTACGGGGTGAAGTCGCAGCGGAAGCAGCGGTGGACTTTACACGAGTGAGAATGCCGGAATGAGTAGCGAGAATTATGTGGGAATCATAATGGCCGAAAATCTAAGGTTTCCTGGGGAAGGTTCGTCCGCCCAGGGTAAGCCGGGAGCTAAGGCGAGGCCGAGAGGCGTAGTCGATGCACATACGGTTGAAATTCCGTAGCCACCGAACCTTAAGCACACTGACACATGGAGATAGCGGGACCCGGGCGTTGGTTGACCCGGGCG
>NZ_NFLU01000038.1 GCF_002161085.1 Flavonifractor sp. An112
GTAGCCTAACCGCAAGGGGGGCGCGGCCGAAGGTGGGTTCGATAATTGGGGTGAAGTCGTAACAAGGTAGCCGTATCGGAAGGTGCGGCTGGATCACCTCCTTTCTAAGGAGACTTCAAGCAACCGAGAGTTGTTTGTAACGTCCTACGGTCAGCTTTCTGGAGCGAATGAGCTTTCACGTTGTTTAATTTAGAGGGTACACGCGTTAAGAAGATATGCCGGCGGCATATTTTTAGCGTGTACCGCGGCGGCTATGCCGACGCGGGCCAGGTAGGCAAGAAGTGAATGGCACCTATTTACGGGCCCATAGCTCAGCTGGCTAGAGCGCACGACTGATAATCGTGAGGTCGGTGGTTCGAGTCCACTTGGGCCCACCACTTCTCTCTCGATGGGGGTATAGCTCAGCTGGGAGAGCACCTGCTTTGCAAGCAGGGGGTCGTCGGTTCGAGCCCGACTATCTCCACCAATTCAATATTAGATTGAAATATCTGAAGGTCAGGTATTTCAATCTGGTCTTGAAAAAGACTGGAAGTCAGCACCTTGAAAACTGAACAATGCAGATTGAAAGTATGAAGAGCAAGCAACAGAGGGCAATAACAGCAATGTTGTGGAACTTAAAGATAGAATGGCGAAAGCCGTTCTGGTGAATGGGTAAAACAATGTAGCCAATTGCAAAACTTCTGTGAGGCCTGCATAATTCATGATCGAATAGAGAACAGCTCAGAAATGAGACTGTTCTACTAAGGTCAAGCTATAAAGAGCGCAAGGGGAATGCCTTGGCATCAGGAGCCGATGAAGGACGTGACAAGCTGCGATAAGCTGCGGTGAGCTGCACATAAGCTTTGACCCGCAGATTTCCGAATGGGGAAACCCGGCAGAGCAATACTCTGTCAGCCTGCGTTGAATCAAATAGGCGTAGGTGGGGAACCGCCTGAACTGAAACATCTAAGTAGGGCGAGGAAGAGAAATCAACAGAGATTCCGCAAGTAGTGGCGAGCGAACGCGGAAGAGGGCAAACCGAAGGATTTATCCTTCGGGGTTGTGGACCGACACAACGGCAGGATAGGTTAGCCGAACGGTATGGGAAGGCCGGCCATAGCGGGTGAGAGCCCCGTAGGCGAAAACCGAATC
>NZ_NFLU01000039.1 GCF_002161085.1 Flavonifractor sp. An112
GTAGCCTAACCGCAAGGGGGGCGCGGCCGAAGGTGGGTTCGATAATTGGGGTGAAGTCGTAACAAGGTAGCCGTATCGGAAGGTGCGGCTGGATCACCTCCTTTCTAAGGAGACTTCAACAGAACAAGTTCTGTTGTAACGTCCTAAGGTCAGCTTTTTGGAGCGGAGATGACTTTCACGTTGTTTAATTTAGAGGGCACACGCGTTGATGGGGGTATAGCTCAGCTGGGAGAGCACCTGCTTTGCAAGCAGGGGGTCATCGGTTCGAGCCCGATTATCTCCACCAAGAAGTGGACCGAGACGGGCCCATAGCTCAGCTGGCTAGAGCGCACGACTGATAATCGTGAGGTCGGTGGTTCGAGTCCACTTGGGCCCACCACTTACTTTTTCTTGAAAGAAAAAGTAAGCAAAAAGAACGTTAATAGAGCCTGGTTCGATGTTGGATCGAAGCACCTGGAGACAGATGTTTCGATCTGACCTTGAAAGAGGTTGGAAGTCAGCACCTTGAAAACTGAACAATGCAGATTGAAAGTATGAAGAGCAAGCAACAGAGGGCAATAACAGCAATGTTGTGGAACTTAAAGATAGAATGGCGAAAGCCGTTCTAGTGAATGGGTAAAACAATGTAGCCAATTGCAAAACTTCTGTGAGGCCTGCATAATTCATGATCGAATAGAGAACAGCTCAGAAATGAGACTGTTCTACTAAGGTCAAGCTATAAAGAGC
>NZ_NFLU01000004.1 GCF_002161085.1 Flavonifractor sp. An112
CGATTCCCGCACGGGTCACCAAACCTGCGCCTTTAGCTCAGCTGGTAGAGCAACTGACTCTTAATCAGTGGGTCCCCGGTTCGAATCCGTGAAGGCGCACCATTCTCTATGGAGCGTCTACGCGGCGCTCCATAGAGAACCCTTAAAAATTAAGTGCTTATCGTTGAGAAGAACGGTAAGGAGAAGAAAGTTGTTAAAGTTTCTTTTGCTTACTTTTCTTTTCAAAGGAAAGTAAGTTGGTGTTGATTGCGGTGAGGGTCCACCCGTTCCCATCCCGAACACGGAAGTTAAGCTCACCTGCGCCGAAAATACTTGTCTGGAGACGGACCGGGAAGATAGGTAACGCCAACACGAAGAGCGGACAGCGTAAGCTGTCCGCTTTTGCTATGTTTGACTTGCTTTTTGAAGGGCTGGTAGGAAGAGAGGGCCCGGGTTGGTCGATAGGCTTACAGGTTCCTGACAGAAAAGGCCTCGGATAGAGGAAGCAAGCTGCAGAGACACGCAAATGGAAATAGAAAAGGCTCCCGCTATCAGCGGGAGCCTTTTCTATTTCATTATACCCGATAGCGCTTCTGCTTAATGTAGGAGCAGTGGAGCAGGGCGTGGGCCAAGGGGCTGCCGGGCTCGCCCAGATAGCTGTGATAGACGGTCTGAACCACCGGATTCTTGTGGCTGCGGCGGTACTCCATATCCTGATCCTGCTTGTAAAGCGCTGCGGCACGCAGGGCCTTGATATCGGTAAAGTTGCGTACGTCAGCGTGCTGGATGGGCTGTCCGCCGCCGTTGATGCAGCCGCCGGGGCAAGCCATGAATTCCACAAAGTCGTAATGCAGGGTGCCGTCCTTAATACCGTCCAGCACCAGCTTCACGTTGTGAAGGCCGGAGGCCACGCACACACGGACGGTGCGGCCGGGAAGCTCATAGCTGGCCTCCTTGACGCCCTCCATACCGCGGACCTCGTGGTATTCCAGGGGAGCCATACCGTCGCCGGTCAGCTCCTCCACCACAGTGCGGAGAGCAGCCTCCATAACACCTCCAGAGGCGCCGAAGATGGTAGCGGCACCGGTGGAGATGCCCAGCATTTCATCAAACTCACCGTCAGGCAGGTGATCGAAGAGCATTCCGGCCTGGGTGATCATGCGGCCAAGCTCACGGGTGGTGAGAGACACGTCCACCGGCATGCAGCCATTGGGCAGCCGCTGTTCCTCACGGCGGACCTCGTACTTCTTGGCGGTACAGGGCATGACAGATACCACGAAGATATCGTGGGGATCGATGCCTGCCTGCTCGGCGTAGTAGGTCTTGACCAGTGCGCCGAACATCTGCTGGGGAGAGCGGCAGGTGGATACGTTGCGGATCATCTCAGGGGCGTGCTGCTCCATATACCGGATCCAACCGGGGGAGCAGGAGGTGATGAGGGGGAGTACTCCGTCGCCGCGCAGCCGGTGGAGGAACTCGGTGCCCTCTTCCATGATGGTGAAGTCGGCAGCGGTATCCACGTCGAATACCTTGTCAAAGCCCAGACGGCGCAGGGCGGTGACCATCTTGCCCTCCACGTTGGTGCCGATGGGCAGGCCGAAGCACTCGCCCAGGGTGACGCGGATGGAGGGGGCGGGACCCACCACAACGTGCTTGGTGGGATCAGCCAGGGCGGCTAACACCTGAGCAGTGTCGTCCTTCTCAGACAGAGCGCCGGTGGGGCAGGCTACGATGCACTGGCCGCAGGACACGCAGTCCACTTCGTTCAGATCCCGGTCAAAGGCGCAGCCAATGTGAGTGGCAAAGCCACGGTCGTTGGGGCCGATGACGCCCACCTCCTGGGTGGCACGGCACACGGCGGTGCAGCGGCGGCAGAGGACACACTTGGAGTTGTCCCGCACCAGATGAGGGGCAGAATCTTCAATCTGAGGATACATATTGTCGCTGGCGTAACGCACGGCATCAATACCCAGGTCACTGGCCAGCTGGAGCAGTTCACACTGACTGTTACGGGCGCAGGTTAAGCAGTCCATACGGTGATTAGAGAGGATCAGCTCCAGAGTGAGCTGGCGGGATTTACGGACCCGCTCTGTATTAGTATATACCTCCATACCTTCGGCCACGGGATAGACACAGGAGGCAACCAAGCTCTTGGCGCCCTTGACCTCCACCACACAGATGCGGCAGGCACCGATCTCGTTGACATCCTTCAGAAAGCACAGAGAAGGGATGTTGAAGCCCGCAGAACGAGCTGCTTCCAGCACCGTGGTCCCAGCGGGAACGGTGACGGGAATATCGTTGATGCGCAGAGATACCATCTTTTCGTCCATGTCCGTTCCCTCCCTTACTGCTTGCTGATGGCGCCAAAGCGGCAGTGATCCATACAGGCGCCGCACTTGATGCACTTGGACTGGTTGATGATATGGGGGGCCCGCACCGCGCCGGAGATGGCGCCAGTGGGACAGCCCTGGGCACAGCGGGTACAGCCCTTACACTTGGCAGGATCCACCACATACTGGATCAGGGCTTTACATACGCCGGCGGGGCAGCGCTTCTCATAGATGTGGGCCTCGTACTCCTCCCGGAAATGCTTCAGGGTGGAGAGCACCGGGTTGGGGGCGGTCTGGCCCAGGCCGCACAGAGCAGACTGCTTGATGTGGTTGCACAGCTCCTCAATGGTGTCCAGATCCTCCGGCTCGCCGTTGCCCTCGGTGATCTTGGTTAGCAGGCCCAGCAGCCGTTTGGTTCCGATCCGGCAGGGGGCGCACTTGCCGCAGGACTCGTCCACGATGAACTCCAGATAGAACTTGGCGATGTCCACCATGCAGTTGTCCTCATCCATAACGATGAGGCCGCCGGAACCCATCATGGAGCCGATGGAGGCCAGGGATTCGTAGTCGATGGGGGTATCGATGAGGGAGGCGGGGATACAGCCGCCGGAAGGGCCGCCGGTCTGGGCGGCCTTGAACTTCTTGCCGCCGGGTACGCCGCCGCCGATGTCCTCCACCACGGTACGCAGGGTGGTGCCCATGGGGACCTCCACCAGGCCGGTGTTGGTGATCTTGCCGCCCAGAGCAAAGACCTTGGTGCCCTTGCTCTTCTCGGTGCCGATAGCGGCAAAGGCCTCGGCGCCGTGGTTGAAGATCCAGGTGATGTTGGCGTAGGTTTCCACGTTGTTGAGCAGGGTGGGCCGGTCAAACAGACCCTTTACAGCGGGGAAGGGGGGACGGGTCTTGGGCTCGCCCCGGTGACCCTCGATGGAGCGCATGAGAGCAGTCTCCTCGCCGCAGACGAAGGCGCCGGCGCCCAGCCGCAGCTCCAGGTCGAAGTCAAAGCCGGAATCAAAGATATTCTTGCCCAGCAGGCCGTACTCCCTGGCCTGTCCGATGGCGGTCTCCAGCCGCTTGACGGCGATGGGGTACTCGGCCCGGACGTAGATGTAGCCCTGGTGGGCGCCCACGGCGTAGCCGGCGATGGTCATGGCCTCGATGATGGTGTGGGGGTCGCCCTCCAGCACGGAGCGGTCCATAAAGGCGCCGGGGTCGCCCTCGTCAGCGTTACAACAGACGTATTTCACGCCGTCGGGGCTTACTGCGTTGGCGGTGAACTGCCACTTCAGGCCAGTGGGGAAGCCGGCGCCGCCGCGGCCACGGAGGCCGGAGGCCAGCACGGTGTCGATGACCTGCTGGGGCGGGATCTGTTCGGTGAGGATCTTGCCCAGGGCGGCGTAGCCGTCCACGCCGATGTACTCGTCGATGCTCTCCGGGTTGATGACGCCGCAGTTGCGCAGGGCGATGCGCTGCTGGTGCTTATAAAACTGGGTCTCAGTCAGAGAGGTGACGGCCCCCTCCTCGCCGGCGCTCTTGTTGAGCAGGCGCTTGACGATGCGGCCCTTGACGATGTGCTCGGAGACGATCTCCTCCACGTCGTCTACGGTGACGTGGGTATAGCAGGCACCCTCGGGGTAGATGGTGACGATAGGACCCAGGGCGCACAGGCCGAAGCAGCCGGTGCGGACCACTTTGGCCTCTTTTTCCATACCCTGTGCCACAAGCTGCTTTTCAAATTCCTCAATGATCTTCTGGCTGTTAGAGGAGGAGCAACCGGTGCCGGTACAGACCAGAATGTGGGAACGGATAAAACTCATCTCTTCACCCTCCCTTATTCGGCTGCGCCGATGGTGTAGTCTTCCACCACCCGGCCGTTGACCAGATGCTCACTGACAATGGAGGCTACCTTGTCGGGAGTCATCTTCACATAGGTGACCTTTTCCTGACCAGGCACATAGACCTCCACGATGGGCTCCAGACGGCAGACGCCGATGCAGCCGGTCTGGGACACCGTTACATTTTTCAGGTCCCGCTTGTTCACTTCCTCCAGCAAAGCGTTGAGGACAGGGCGGGCGCCGGCGGCAATGCCGCAGGTAGCCATACCCACTACAACGCGGATGCGGTCGTCTCCGGCGTCCCGCAGATCGATCTGGCTGCGCATCCGATCCCGGATGGCCTGCAGTTCTGCAAGTGTTTTCATGCTTTCATCCCCTTATTTTCTCGTAACAGCATTTCTTGTTCCTGGAGATAATCCCTGATCCAGAGGATGACCTCCGGTTCCGCCAGGGAGATCTCAGGGCCCAGCTGAGCCCGCAGCTCTTCTGTGGTCAGCTGGAAACAGTTGTTGTCAATGGTGTGAGTATAGTGCAGCTCCAGCTGGGGCGCGCCCTGGAGCAGGAGGGTGATGGTACCGGCTATGTCGCCTACCGGCGGACAGTCGATATGCGTGGGGCGGAAAAGAGCGGTGACGGTGGTCCCCACGCCCTCCGTACTGTCAATGGTCAGGCTGCCGCCGGTCTGTTCCACCGCCATACGAAGCAACGGGATTCCCAATCCCATCTTTCTGGTGGTGCGGGTGGTGGTGAAGGGATCGCTGACCTGGGCCAGCAGCTCCGGACTCATGCCCTTGCCGTTGTCCACAATGGTGAAGGTAATGGACTCAGGCGTTTCTGACAGAGTAAGCTCTACCAGAGAGGCCTTGGCGGAAATGGAGTTCTGGGCAATATCCAGAATATGCAGCGCAATTTCTTTCACGTTCATTACCTCCGTGGCCTGACCGACACGCTGTGCGGCTGTTCCGCACGTCTCGCGCTTCTTTACTTATACATATCCAGAATGGGGCCTACCTGATCGGGGGTGAGACGGCCGTACACGTCGTTGTTGATCATCATCACCGGGGCCAGACCGCAGGCGCCCACGCAGCGGCAGGAGTCCAGAGAGAACTTGCCGTCGGCGGTGATGGAGCCGGGGACGATGCCCAGTTTCTGCTCCACAGCGTTCAAAATAGCGGCGGCACCCTTGACGTAACAGGCGGTGCCCAGACAGACCGAGATCTGATATTTTCCCTTGGGATTCAGGGTGAACTGAGCATAAAAAGAGGCCACCCCGTACACTTCGGACAGCGGAATCTCCAGACCTTCCGCCACAATGATCTGTACTTCTTCCGGCAGATAGCCGAAGATTTCCTGGGCGGCCTGGAGAACAGGCATAGTAGCGCCTGGCTGTCCCTTGTGCTCGGCGATGACCTTCCGCAGGCGTTCTTCCTGCTCAGGTGTCCCACGGTAGGGGACCACAGTCTTGCAGTTTGGCATAGGTGCGTCCTTCCTTTCTGAAACAATTAGTTTAGTTTTACTTTCAAGGCACTATTATAGCGAAAAAAAGCCGTTTGTAAAGACTTTCCATGGTTAAAAATACAAAACCATATAGTTTAATTTGAAGTATTGCACAAAAAGGGCGGAGGTAAAAAATAGCCCTGTTGTTACATCAGTACTTTTTCTGATGAGGAGAAAATACGGATGGGGCCAACAGGGCAGTAGTTACTTTATGGAAAGTATAGCACATTAAAGTGCTCTTGTAAAGAAAGTTGTCCGGAGGCCAGGTTCAGACCCGGCAGGCCAGACGCTGAATGACGGCCTGAGGGGTACACTCCGGGAGGTCCAGCATATGCTCCGCACCCCACACCTGATCCAGATAGTGGGCGTCGGAATTGGTGAGCAGCAAAAGATCCTTCAGGTCGGGTCTTTGTGCCAGCTCCGGGGGACAGCGGTGGGACAGCTCGGCAGCGGAGAATCCCATGTCCGGGTCCCAAAGACCCAATACCCCCAGCAGGGAGAAGGAGGGGCGGTCGATGTGGGAAGGGAAGGCAGTACCGCCCCAGTGGGATACCAGGCGGGGAACTTCATAGAGGGGAATATCGGTGCTGCCAGCCAGGAAGGCGGTCTCCACACCCAGAATGCCGTCCCCGTCGTCCATCCGCAGCTGTTTGCCAAACCGGTCGGGATTGTTGCGGATCGGAGGGAGGTGCTTGGCGATCTCACTGGAAAAGTCCTCCGCCCGTTCCGGGTCGGGGAAGAGACAGACCACATGGATCTCCTCCTGGGTGCACAGCTCCATGCCGGCCAGGGCGGTGAGGCCGTGAGACTGGGCGGCCCGGCAGAAGGAGGCGCAGTTGCCGCAGCTGTTGTGGTCAGTGAGGGCTACAATCTCCAGCCCGGCCAGGGCACACATAGCGGCCAGATTGGCGGGGGTCATCTCGTCGCTGCCACAGGGCGATAAACAAGAATGTAGATGAAGGTCGTAATAAAACTGCAAAGAGATTTCCCCCCTTTCTGGTTAGACTGGTCTTAGGCCAACAGCTGCCCCAAGCGGCAGGCGGCGGCAAAGGTATCCTGGCCCACCCCCAACAGGTTGACCTCTTTTTCCTGGGCACGGCGGAGCAGATCGGCATCAGGCTGGACGCCTTCCGTGAGAATCACACAGGCTACGTCGGCCATCAGAGCCACGGCGGCCACATTCTGGTTGGACATGATAGTGAGCCAGGCGCAGTCCTGACCGGCACGGCCCATGACCCAGCTGAGCAGGTCGCCTACATAGCCGCCGGTGACTGGTCGCTCCGGCTGAGCCAGGTGGAATACCGTCAGTTCCATGGAATGGATCAATTCCTGTACTGTCATCATCCTATGCCTCCTTTGGTTGGTGAAACAAAAGGGCGCGTTACAGAGAAGCAGTTCTGCAACGCGCCCAATGGTCTACTTGTTCGACGGTTCTGGCTGACAGCGGCGGAAGGGGGGCGGCAGATAGTCGTCCGCCTCGTCCTTGCCTGCCATGGAGCGCATCCGCTCCCGCACCTTGAAGATACAATCCTCCACCGTAGCCCGGCCCAGGATCACATCCTCAGCAAAGGCGTGGCAGGACGGGGCGCCGCAGGACCCGCAGTGGAGCCCAGGCAGGTGGGATTCCAGTTCCTGAATCCGCAGCTGCTTGTTCAGGGCAGCCCCCAGGTCCTGGTCCAGAACAAATGTGGGTAAGTACTGTAATTCCTTGTCCCGCCGGACAATATCCCGCTCCGAGCCCTCGAACCGGAAGCGGTTCCGGGATACGGGCTGGCCTTTCATCAGGCTTTTCAGGCGCATCTTGGCGGCGTAGGGGTTTTCCACCGTGAAGCAGCCCCCCACGCACCCCTGGGTGCAGGCGGACAGCTCCAGAAAATCGGCTTCCGGCAGGCGCCCGTCCTCGATTTCCTCCAGCATCCGGATCACATTGTTGATGCCGTCCACCGCCACACAGCGCTCCCGCAGCCGGGCGGCGCTTTCGCCGCCGCAGGATGCCCAGCCCATTCCGATGATACCGGCGGAGGTCATGGGCTCTACGGTCTCCAGGTGCTTCATGGGACTGAGCAGCCGCAGGTAGATATCCCGGATGGCAAAGGCGCCGTCCAGCACCGGGTGGCTCAGGCCCTCGGACTCCCGGGCGGCCGTTACCTTGGAGGAGCAGGGGACGATGGCAAAGACGCCGATCCGCTCCGGCGGCAAGCCGGTCTCCTTGGCTGCCTCCCGCCGGGCCAGGATGGCTGCCAGCTCCATGGGCAGGATCGTGCAGGCCACATGACCCATCAGCTTGGGAAAGCGCATCCGGATAAGCCGGAGCACCGTGGGGCAGGAGGAGGAGATCAGCGGCGTAACAGAAGCCGGACCTTCACAGATACACTGACGCTCAAAGTCAGAGAGCATCTCGGCGGCCTTGGCTACCTCATATACCTTGTGAAAGCCGATCTTTAAAAGCGCGTTGAGCACAATATCAATGTTGTCCAAATTGTGGAACTGCCCGTAGAGGGCAGGCTCCGGCAGGGCAACGCAGTATTCATACTGGGACAGCACGTCCAAACTGTCGCCCACCGACTTGATGGCCTTGTGGGGACAGATACGAATGCACTCGCCGCAGTCGATGCAGCGGTCGGGCAGGATGGTGGCCTTACGGCCCCGGACGCGGATGGCCTCGGTGGGGCAACCTTTGATGCAGGAGGTACAGCCCCGGCAGCGGCGGCTGTCCAGTACCACGGAATGCTTCATGGCCATGGCACTGCTTTACCTCCCTTCGCCAGAGACATACTTCACTGGGGAATCTTAATCTTGACCGTGACAGTGGTGCCCTTGCCCACCTCGGTGTCAATGGTCATTTCATCAGAATAACGCTTCATATTGGGTAGACCCATACCGGCGCCGAAGCCCAACTCCCGGGCGGTGGAACCGGCGGTGGAGTAGCCCTCCTGCATAGCCTGCTCTACATCGGGAATACCGGGGCCGGAATCGACCATGCGGATCACGATCTGGTCCATCTCCACCTCGACCTCAGCCTGACCGCCGTCGGCGTGGATAACCATATTGATCTCGCCCTCATACATACAGATGGAGGCCCTGCGGATTACATCCTGAGACAGGCCCAGCTTCTTCAGGGTCAACTTCATCTTGCTGGAGGCTTCACCGGCCTCGATGAGGTCGCCGCCCTCCACGGGGTATACCAGTCTAATCGTTTCCATCGCAATTCCCTCGCAATCCATTGTAGTAAAGCAGGCCGCAGGCCTCGTACATCCGCTTGGGACAGGTCATGACCACGATGTCCCGGTCCTCGGCCAGACTGAGGATATCCTTGCCCGGCACCTTGCCCCGGACAAAGACGATGCACTTCATCTCCACCATGTCTGCCGTACGGACCACCTGCGGATTGACCAGACCAGTGAGCAAAAGAGCTTGATTTTTTACAAAAGCAAGCACATCGCTCATGAAATCGCTGCCGCAGGCGGACATGACCTCCCGGTCCAGATGATCCTCGCCGCACAATACAGTGGCATTCAGGATCTGTTTGATGTCGGAAAGCAGCATTGCCTTCTCCCCTTCCGTGGGAAAACTAAACTCTCAGTTCATGGGCATTGTACCACAAAACAACTGGAAGTGCAAAGGGTTCGTTGAAACTTTCACAAAGTTTTTGTAATAGACTGCTTGGTTTTGGTGATTCCACGGTATTGACATTGCAGCAGGTTGATGTCTATAATATGCTTTATCAAGATAAAGCGGTCAACTGTATCGCTGCAGAAATACCGCGATCTTGGAGTTTATTTTGAAATTTGGAATCAAGGAGGCCATCTATCATGGGTAACGAGCGAGTGTACAATTTCTCCGCGGGCCCGTCCATGCTGCCGCTGGAAGTACTGGAGCGCGCCGGATCTGAAATCACCAATTATCAGGGTTCCGGTATGTCAGTCATGGAGATGAGTCACCGTTCCAAGGTGTTTCAGAAGATTTTTGACGACACCCAGGCTAAGTTCCGCAAGCTGATGAACGTGCCTGAGGGATATAAGGTGCTGTTCCTGCAGGGCGGCGCATCTTCCCAGTTCTCCATGGCGCCCCTGAACCTGATCGGTAAAACCGGTAAGGCTGACTACGCTGTCACCGGCAACTTCTCCAACATTGCCTATAAGGAGGCCAAGAAGTACGGCGAGATCAATCTGGCCGCCTCCTCCGCCGACAAGAACCATACTTACATCCCCACCCAGGACCAGCTGAAGCTGGACCCTGAGGCCAGCTATTTCTATTACTGCGCCAACAATACCATCTACGGCACCGAGTGGCAGTATGTCCCCGAGACCAATGGGGTGCCCATCGTGTGCGATATGTCCTCTGACATTCTGTCCCGTCCGGTGGATGTGAGCAAGTACGGCATTATCTTTGCCGGCGCTCAGAAGAACATGGCTCCCGCCGGTCTGACGGTGGTCATCATCAAGGCGGATCTGGCCGGCAACGAGCTGCCCTACACCCCCCTGATGATGAACTATAAGACCATGATCGACAAGGATTCCATGTACAACACCCCGCCCTGCTGGTGCATCTACATCCTGGGCCTGGTGCTGGACTGGCTGGAGTCCAAGGGCGGCATCCCCGGCATGGAGGCCATCAAGCACTCCAAGGCCCAGATGCTGTACGATGTGATCGATAACTCCAAGCTGTTCACCTGCGCTGTGGAGCCTGGCTCCCGGTCCGACATGAACGTGGTGTTCCGCACCGGCAATGACGAGCTGGACGCCAAGTTTGTCAAGGAGAGCGTGGAGGCCGGCTTCACCAACCTGAAGGGTCACCGCTCCGTAGGCGGTATGCGCGCTTCCATTTACAACGCCATGCCCACCGAGGGTGTGGAGAAGCTGTGCGACTTCATCAAGGCCTTTGACAAGAACAACTGACGGGAGGTAATGTCATCATGTTTCGCATCAAAACATTGAATAAAATTTCCCCTGCCGGCCTGTCTGTGCTGGATCAGACCCGCTTCTCCGTCAGCGACGACGTGGAGAATGAGGACGGTATTCTGGTCCGCTCCGCCGATATGCACGAGTATCAGTTCCCCGACTCCCTGCGAGCCATTGCCCGTGCTGGCGCCGGTACCAACAATATCCCCATTGACCGCTGCTCCGAGGCGGGCATCGTGGTGTTCAACACCCCTGGCGCCAACGCCAACGCGGTGAAGGAGCTGGCCCTGTGCGCCCTGTTGCTGGCTTCTCGTAAGATCACCGCCGGTGCTGAGTGGGTCAAGGCCCAGGCTGGTGCTGGAGCCGACGTAGAGAAGGTGGTGGAGAAGGGCAAGAGCCAGTTTGTGGGCCCTGAGATCGCTGGCAAGACCCTGGGCGTCATCGGCCTGGGCGCTATCGGCGTGCAGGTGGCCAACATCGCCACCAAGCTGGGCATGACCGTGTTCGGCTATGATCCCTTCCTCAGCGTGGACGCAGCCCTGTCCCTGTCCCGGATGGTCCACCGTGCCATGGATCTGGAGACCATCTATAAAAACTGCGATTACATCACCCTCCATGTGCCTCAGACCTCTGAGACCAAGGGTATGATCAATGAGGACGCCTTCCATATGATGAAGGGCGGCGTGCGTATTCTCAACCTGGCCCGCGGCGGTCTGGTCAACGACGACGATATGCTGGCGGCTCTGGATTCCGGCAAGGTGGCCGCTTACGTCACCGACTTCCCCAACAACAAGATCCTCCAGGGCAAGAACGTCATTGCCATCCCCCACCTGGGCGCCTCCACCCCCGAGAGCGAGGAGAACTGCGCCGTCATGGCCGCTCAGGAGTTGAAGGATTACCTGGAAAATGGCAACATCAAGAACTCCGTCAACCTGCCCACCCTGGTGCAGGAGTGGAGCGGTGTGGCCCGGCTGTGCATCATTCACCGCAATATCCCCGGCGCCATCGCCAACATCACCGGCCTGCTGTCCCGGGACGGGGTCAACGTGGAGAACATGACCAACAAGTCCAAGAAGGACTATGCCTACACCGTGGTAGATCTGGGCAGCCGCATCAGCGAGGCGGTGGCCGACGAGATCCGCGCCCTGGAGGGCGTGTTCCGCGTCCGGGTGCTCAATCATTAAGGATTGACAAAAAAGGCGAAACAAGTTAAAATCTTGCGTGCAAGGGAGCTTCCGCGAGGAGGCTGAGAGGAGGGGACAGTCCCTCGACCTGACCTGATTTGGGTAATGCCAACGTAGGGACGCAGCACTATTTCCGTGCGGAGTCTCCTCCGTCCGGAGGAGTTTATTTCACGTACAGAGAAGCGGCAGGTCCCAACGGGACCTGCCGCTTTTTTCGTGCCCTTGCCTACTAAGAGAAAGAAGGAACAATCATGAAATGTGTGCTTACCATTGCCGGCAGCGATTCCAGCGGAGGCGCCGGCGTCCAGGCGGATCTCAAAACCATGACCTGCCTGGGGGTGTACGGTATGAGCGCCATCACCGCCCTTACCGCTCAGAATACCACCGGCGTCCGGGATGTGCTGGAGGCAACCCCGGAGTTTGTGGCGGAGCAGTTGGATTGCATTTTTGAGGATATCCGGCCCCAGGCGGTAAAGATCGGCATGGTGTCCTCCGCCCCCATCATCCGGGCTATCGGCGCCAAGCTGCGGCAGTATGGTGCAGAGAATATCGTGGTGGACCCGGTAATGGTATCCACCAGCGGCTCCGCCCTCATGCAGGACAGCGCCCTCACCGCCCTGATGGAGGAGCTTTTCCCTCTGGCAGCCATCATCACGCCCAACATCCCCGAGGCCCAGCGGCTGTGCGGCTTCGCCATTGAGAGCGAGGCGGATATGATGCGGGCCGCTGAGACCATTGGCAAGACCATGCAGGGTGCGGTGCTGGTGAAGGGTGGACACCGGAGCGACAGTGCCGATGATCTGCTGCGGCAGAACGGTCAGGCCCACTGGTTCCGCTCTCCCCGGGTGGACAATCCCAATAACCACGGTTCCGGCTGCACCCTGTCCTCCGCCATCGCCTCCTTCCTGGCCCTGGGTGAGGACCTGCCCGGTGCGGTACAGAAGGCCAAAGCCTACATTACCGCTGCCATGGAGGCCAAGCTGGACCTGGGCCAGGGCAGCGGCCCCCTGTGGCATAACTATGCCGTTCCGGCGGGCGGTGGCTTCCAACAGGGGAGGGGAGAGGTGTGAGACAGCAGACAGCAGTCAAAAAGCTGGCGATCGCCAGCCTGCTTACCGCTGTGGCAGTGGTAGGCAGCCTGGTCTCCTTCCCGGTGCTGGGCTCCCGGTGTTCCCCGGTGCAGCACATGGTCAACATCCTGTGCGCCGTGTTTCTGGGCCCCTGGTATGGTGTGGCGTGTGCCTTTGCTGCCAGTTTCCTGCGTAACCTGCTGGGCTTGGGCACCCTGCTGGCCTTCCCCGGCAGCATGGTGGGGGCGCTGGTGTGCGGCCTGACCTATTGGGGCACCCGTAATCTGGGTGCCACCTGCGTGGGTGAGGTCTTTGGCACCGGCATCCTGGGCGGCCTGGCCGCCTGGCCCATCGCCACCCTGATTTTGGGCCAGAGCGTGGCGGTATACGGCTATATGGGCCCATTCCTGATTTCCACTGTGGGCGGCTCCATCATTGCCGGGGCAGTACTCTTTGCTCTGAAGCGCTCCGGCGGCCTGGACGTCATGCAGACCCTGGTCAGGCGGTGAGAGGCATGGAACGGATGGATTTTGCCGCCATGCTGGCGGCGGTACGGGAAAAAGCCCCTCTGGTCCAGTGTATCACCAATATCGTTACCGTCAACGACTGCGCCAATATTTTGCTGGCGGCGGGGGCCTCGGCCACCATGGCCCACCACCCTCTGGAGGTGGCGGACGCAGTAGCCGGTGTCCAGGCCCTGGTGCTTAACCTAGGGGCCGTGGGGGACCGGGAGGCCATGCTCATCGCTGGAAAAGAGGCCAACCGGCTGGGCGTACCGGTGATCTTCGACCCGGTGGCCGCCGGTTTTACCGGCCTGCGGCGGGAAACCGCCCGCAAATTGCTGGAGGAAGTACAGTTTGCTGTCATCCGGGGCAACGCCTCGGAGATTCGCTCACTTACCGAGGATAAAGAGGGAGGCAGCGGGGTGGATGTAGCCCAGGCTGACGCAGTGACCGAGTCCGGCCTGCCCCAGGCTGCGGAACTGGCCCGTACCCTGTCCAAGCGGACCGGGGCGGCGGTGACCCTCTCCGGGGTGGTGGATGTGATTGCCCAGGGAGAGCGGGTGCTCTTCCTCCGCAACGGCAGCCCCACCATGGCCCGCATCACCGGCAGCGGATGTATGCTGTCTGCCCTCACAGGGGCCTTCTGCGGGGCCAGCCCGGACAAGCCCTTTGAGGCTGCGGCGGCCGCTGCCGCGTCCATTGCCCTGGCAGGCGAGCGGGCGGAGGAACTGCGGCTCAAAAAGGAAACGGGAAACGCTACCTTCCGCATTGATCTCATCGACAGCGTGTTCAACCTGACGGAAGAACAGCTGATACAAGGAGTGCGCTATGAAGTTTACCAAGGATGAAATTCGGCAGGGCATGACCCTCTACGCCGTCACCGACCGGAGCTGGCTGGGGGAGCGTACCCTGGCACAGGTGGTGGAGGAGGTACTGAAGGGGGGCGCAACCTTCCTCCAGCTGAGAGAGAAGGAGCTGGATCAGGCCACTATTCTGGCGGAGGCCAGGGAGATCCAGGCCATCGCTGCCCGGTATCATGTGCCCTTTGTTATCAACGACAGCGTGGACATTGCCTTGGCCTGTGATGCAGACGGGGTCCATGTGGGCCAGGCCGATTTGATGGGCCGGGACGTACGGGCCCTCATCGGTCCGGACAAGATTTTGGGTATCACCGCCAACACCGTGGAGCTGGCGGTGGCGGCCGAGCGGGCCGGGGCCGACTACATCGGCGCTGGAGCGGTGTTTGGTACCACCACCAAGCAGAACGCTAAGAATCTGAGCCTGGACACCCTGAAAGCCATCTGCCAGGCGGTGTCCATCCCGGTGGTGGCCATCGGCGGCATCAACGCCGACAGCCTGCCCCAGCTGACTGGAACCGGGGCTGCGGGAGCCGCCGTGGTGTCCGCCCTTTTTGCCCAGAAGGACCCGGAGAAGGCCGCCCGCCGTCTGCGGGCCCTGGCCGATAAGATGGTGGCCGCCTGTGGATAAGAAATTCTGCATTTTCGATATGGACGGCACCTTGGTGGACTCCATGCCCATCTGGAAGTCCCTGGGCAAGGACTACCTGGAGGCCAGGGGGCACCACCCCACCCAGGCCCAGCTGGCCGCCATGGGGCCCATGACCATGCTGGAGGGGGCTGCCTTTCTGATAGAGACTTTTGGGGTGGAGGGCCCGCCGGAGCGCATCATTGACGAGATGCACGCCGTGATGGAGAACCACTACCGCACCGATATCCCCCTGAAGCCGGGTATTGAGGCCTATCTGAACCGCCTGAAAGGGGAGGGAGCCAAGCTGTGCGTGGCCACCGCCACGGCGGAGCCCCTGGCCATGGCCTGCCTGGAGCGGCTGGGGGTGGCTCACTATTTTGATTTTATCCTCAGCTGTGAGACGGTGGGGAAGGGCAAGACCCAGCCCGACGTCTATCTGGAGGCCGCCCGCCGCCTGGGGAGCACCCCGGCGGATACCGCCGTCTTTGAGGACGCCCTCTACGCCGCCCGCACCGCCAGGGAGGCGGGCTTTTATACCGTGGGCATCCCGGAGGCGGCCTACGCCCAGGACTGGCCCGCCCTGTCCGCCCTGGCGGATGAAACCATTTTGGATTGGAGGAAGGCCCTATGACCGTGACCCAGCGGCTTTATGAAGCGGCAAAGCCCATCTGGCAGGCCTGCCACGACCACCCCTTTGTGAAAGGCATCGGGGACGGCACCCTGGACCGGGAGAAGTTCCGGCACTTTTTGCTTCAGGACTATCTCTACCTCTTTGACTACGCCAAGGTGTTTGCCTGGGGTGTTGTGAAGGCCAGGGACCCGGAATTAATGCGCTTTTTCTCCGCCAACGTGGACGCCATTCTGGGGGGCGAGATGAAGACCCACCGGGCCTATATGTCAAAACTGGGCATCACCGAGGAGCAGGTCTTTCAGGTGAAGCCTGCCTTGCCCAACTTGTCCTATACCAGCTATATGCTGGCGGTGGCCGCCGCCGGCGGCCCGGCGGAGATCGTGGCTTCCATCCTAGCCTGCTCCTGGAGCTACGCCGAGATCGGCGCACGGCTGGCCCAGCTTCCCGGCGCGGCGGACCACCCCTTCTACGGCGAGTGGGTACGGGGCTACTCCAGCGAGGAGTACCAGCACACCAACGACGCTCTTGTGGCCCGGATGGATGCTCTGGCTCAGAATTGCAGCAAGGAGGAGTACCGGCGGCTGGAGGACATCTTCGTGGCGTGCAGCCGGTACGAGCTTGGCTTCTGGGAGATGTCGTGGAGGCTGGAACAGTGAGCGCGCTGGAATTCCGTCAGGTGTCCTATCAGTATCCCTCCGAGGACTTCGATATCATCGACCGGCTGTCCTTTCAGGTGGAGCCGGGGTCCTTCCACTGCGTTCTGGGTGTAAGCGGCTGTGGTAAAAGTACCATCTTTCGCATGACCAACGGCCTGCTCCAGCCCAAGGGCGGGGAGATCCTGGTGGATGGGCAGCCCATTGGGGGGCGGAAGCGGTATTGTGGCTATATGCCTCAGAAGGATTTGCTTTTCCCCTGGCGTACCGTGGGGGAGAATGTGGCCCTGCCCCTGGAGATTGCCGGTGGCTTGTCCAAGGCCCAGCGGCGGCAGAAGGCTCAGGAGGCCCTGGCCGATGTAGGGCTGGAGGGTTGCTGCGACAAGATGCCCCACGAGCTGTCCGGCGGGATGCGGCAGCGGGCTGCCTTTGCCCGCACCATGCTGACGGGCAGCGACCTGCTGCTGCTGGACGAGCCCTTCTCCGCCCTGGACTTCCTTACCCGCATCTCCATGCAGGAGTGGCTGCTGGACCAGTGGCAGCGGCACAAAAAGACCATCCTCTTTATCACCCACGACGTGGAGGAGGCGGTGTTCCTCTCCTCCAGCGTGCTGGTAGTGGAATCCACCCCCATCCATACCCTGACCGAGATCCCGGTGCCCGCCGCTTTTCCCCGGGACCGGTCCTGTCTCAAGAATCCGGAGATGGTGGAATTGAAGGAGCGGCTGATCACGCTGCTGAGAAAGCAGGTGAGCGTATGAAGAAAGCCTGCAAAGCCAATCTGCCCGCCCTCATTTTCCTGCTGGCCCTGCTGATGATTTGGCAGGCGGGGGCCATGTGTATGAATGCCTCTTACATCCTGCCCACCCCCCTTGAGATCCTCCAGCGGCTGTGGGAGCTGCGGGAGCCCCTCTTCACCGTCCATCTGCCCGCCACCATGGCGGTGACCGCCATCGGCCTGGCCATTTCCCTGGTGCTGGGGCTGGCCCTGGCGGTGGCCATGGATGCCAGCGGCATGGTGCGGCGGATGCTCTATCCCGTGGTGGTAGTGTCCCAGACCATTCCCACCACCGCCATTGCGCCGTTGTTTGTGCTGTGGTTCGGCTACGGCATCTGGAGCAAGGTGCTGGTGACGGTGCTCATCACCTTTTTCCCCATCACCATTACGGTGTACGACGGTCTGCGTTCGGCCAAGACAGAAATGGCGGAGCTGCTCCAGACCTACGGCGCTACCCGCCGGGAGATCTTCTGGAAGATCAAGGCCCCCTGCGCGCTGCCCTACTTTTTCTCGGCCATCAAAATGGCGGTGCCCATGAGCATCATCGGTGCGGCCATCGGCGAGTGGCTGGGGGCTCAGAGCGGTCTGGGCTACTTCTCCCGCCGGATGATGACCCAGCTGGACGGGGCGGGTGTGTTCGCCCCCATTGTACTGCTGTCGGCCACCGCCATGATCGCGGTGGGTATTGTGGCCCTGCTGGAACGAAAGTTTGTCCGCTGGAGGGGCGAATCCTCCTAATCACAAAGAGAAAGGAAAGATGGATATGAAACGAATTGCAATCCTTGCCCTGGTTGGGGCGCTCCTCCTGGCCGGCTGTTCCACCCCCACCGACGGCGGTCAGGAAACCGGGGGCCAGGACGACCTGCGGGAAATCAGCGTGGTGCTGGACTGGTATCCCAACGCCCTCCATGCCTTCCTCTATGACGCCATTGAGAAGGGCTACTTCGAGGAGGAGGGACTGAAGGTCAACATCCAGTTCCCCTCCAACGCCAACGACGCCATTTCCCTGGTGGCCGCCGGCCAGGCGGAGATCGGCCTGTACTACCAGCAGGACGTAATCATTGCCCGGGCCAATCAGGACGTGCCGGTGAAGTCCATCGGCGCGGTGGTTCAGGGTCCCCTGAATATCGTCCTCTCCCTGAAGGACAAGAACATCACCTCCCCGGAGGATCTGGTGGGCAAGACCATCGGCTACGCGGGCACCGAGCTGTCCGAGGCCCTGATCCACTCCATCATGGCCTATGTGGGGGCTGACTCCAGTGACGTGACCCTCATCGACGTGGGATTTGACCTGATGAGCTCCATGACCACCGGTAATGTGGATGCCACCATCGGCTGCCTGGTCAACCATGAGGTGCCCCAGCTGGAGGAGGAGGGGTTCGAGGTCAACTACTTTGATCTGGACGACTACGGCGTGCCCACCTACTATGAGGGTGTGTTCCTGGCCAGCGATACTATGATCGAAGAGGAGCCCGAGGTGCTCCAGGGCTTCCTGCGGGCCTGCCAGAAGGGCTTTGAGGATATGCAGGCCGACCCGGACGGTGTGCTCCAGATCCTGCTGGACAACCAGAATGAGGAGAACTTCCCCCTGTCCAAGACGGTGGAGCAGAAGAGCATGGAAACCCTGCTGCCCATGATGGAGACGGCGGATGCCCCCTTCCTGACCCAGAGCGCGGAGTGCTGGCAGGAAAACGTGGATTGGCTGCTCAGCGAGGGCCTGATCGACCAGGCTCCGGCCATGGACGAGCTGTATGTGGATCTGCTGAGTGAGTAACAAAAAGATCGCCTGCTGCACAAGCAGCAGGCGATCTTTTTGTTATCTTCTTCTGCGGCGTCCGCTGTAGTGAGAGCCGCCGCTATAGGAGTAGCCGCCCCGGCGTCCGCCCCGCCGGCCCCGGAAGAAGAGACGGCGGATGATGAGGTATACGATAAAGACCAGCAGGATCACCAGAATGATCTTTACCCACAGCTGGGAGAAAAAGCGCTGGATGCGGTCCAGATTGTAGAGCAGGGGATCGGCATCAACGGCAATGCTGGCTACCAGGGGGAGGGAGCCGTATTCCTTGCCGTTGAAGGTGGCGGTGATGGTGCCCAGCACCTGGCCTTTTTCTACAGGAGCCTCCACGGTATTGGCGTTCAGAGTGTAGTCATACTTGAAATCCTCAGTGGAGATGTCATTGGGCAGCAGTGCGGTGATCTCACCCTGGGGTTCCAGGGTCACATAGTTGGTGCCCTTGCCCAGGGTGACCTCCACCTCGGGAATATCCCGCTTGGTGGCATCCAGAATGGTCTGGGTGGAGAAGTTATTGAAGCCCCATTCAAACAGCCGGATGGTTTCGGAGAAGTCGGTGCGGCCCTTGCTGCCGGTGGAGCCCGGCTCCCGCTCGCAGCCCATAACCACCGAGATCAGGCTCCGGTCCTCCTTGGTGGCGGCAGCAGCCAGGCAGTAGCCCGATTCGTTGGTGTGGCCGGTCTTGATGCCGGTGGCGTAGGAGTAGAGGTAACCGGTCACGTTCCAGTTGGAGATCAGGGCGTTGGTGGAGTGAACGGTGCGGACCTCAGGATGGATGTTGGTGGCGGGCATATCGTAGCTCTTGGTGGTGACAATGGTACGGAAGGTCTCGCGCTTCATGGCCTCCTGACACATGAGGAAGACGTCGTAGGCAGAGGTGTAGTGGTTGTCATCGTGGTAGCCGTGGGTGTTGGCGAAATGGGTGTCCGTCATGCCCAGCTCGGCTGCCCGCTGATTCATCAGCTCCACAAAGCTGTCCACGTCGCCGGCCACCGCTTCGGCCATCACATTACAGGCCTCGTTGGCGGAGGGGATCAGGGCGGCGTACAGCAGGTCGATGATCCGGATCTCCTCACCCTCCTTGATGTCGGCGGTAGAGGCGCCAGCGCCGATGCCGGTGTGGATGCTGGCACTGGCGGTGACGGTCTGGTCCAGGGAGAGCTTGCCCTCATCCACCGCCTCCAGGGTGAGCAGGCAGGTCATCACCTTGGTGATGGAGGCGGGATACATCTTCTCGTGGGCGTTTTTCTCGTAGAGGACCTCATTGGTATTGGGGTCCACCAAAACGGCAGCTTTGGCGTTGACATCCATCTCGTCCAGAATGGCGCTGCCGCTGCTGGCGGAGGCGAAGGCGAAGGTGGTAAGTAGTCCGGTGATCAGGACCAGGGAAAGAAACAGGGAGAGCAGTCTTGATTTTTTCATAGGAAACTCCATTTGTGTATGATATAATAAGGTCAAAGTTTTCTTATCCATTATAGCAAACCCTGGACCTGGAAGCAACGGGAAGGCGGTTACAAAATATGAAGATTTCCAAACTGGAACTAATTTCCCTCCTGTTGGCCGCCGCCTTTGCGGCTTTTGCGGCGGGCTGGTTTCTGCGGGGCGCTTCCAGCGCCCAACCTGTACGGGTGGAGACAGAGAACTTGCTGGCGCAACCTACCGCCGTCACAGTTCCAGTCACCTCTGCCCAGCCGTCAGCTGTCCCGGTAGCGACCGGGACTCCGGCACCGGAAAGTGAGAACCCTGCGGCCTCGCCCTCCGGCAAAATTAATTTGAACACCGCCACAATGGAGGAATTGATGACACTGCCCGGCATTGGCGAGAAGCGGGCGGCTGCCATCGTCGCCGACCGGGAGGCCAACGGCCCCTTCCGGGTGCCGGAGGACCTGACCCGTGTAGACGGCATCGGCGAGGGCATTTTAGGCGGACTGATTGATATGGTTACCGTTTCTTAATAAAAAAGGAGGAACTGCCTTGAAAATATTGGTTGTGGACGATGAAAAGGTGCTGGTCAAGGGCATCAAGTTCAACCTGGAGAGCGAAGGCTACCAGGTGGAAGTGGGCTACGACGGGGAAGAGGCGGTGGAGCTGGCCCGGGGAGGCGGCTTCGACCTCATCATCCTGGACCTGATGATGCCCAAAATCGACGGACTTCAGGCCTGTATGCGGATTCGGGAGTTTTCCAACGTGCCCATCATCATGCTCACCGCCCGCAGCGAGGACACCGACAAGATCATCGGCTTTGAATGTGGGGCGGATGACTATATTACCAAGCCTTTCAACATCCTGGAGCTGAAAGCCCGTGTGCGAGCCCTGCTCCGCCGGGCAGGCATGGCTGCCCAGCAGATGGGCGGTGGCCGCAAGCTGGTCATCGGGCACATTACCCTGGACCCGGATGCCCGGGCGGCCTGGAAGGACGGCAAGAGCGTGGATCTGACTGCCAAGGAGTTTGACCTGATGGAGCTGTTGATGCGCAATCCAGGCCGGGTGTACAGCCGGGAGAATCTGCTCAACGTGGTGTGGGGCTATGAGTACGCCGGTGACTACCGGACGGTGGATGTGCACGTCCGCCGCCTGCGGGAGAAACTGGAGCTGGACCCTGCCAATCCAACCTACATCCTCACCAAGTGGGGCGTGGGCTATTATTTGAAGAATGGATAATCAGAAGAGAGAAGAGGGGGCCAGACGAGTGCCCTTCTGGCGATCCCTCCGGGTTAAGTACGCCATGACCTATCTGGTCATTGTGGCGGCGGTGGTGGTACTGCTCAACACCTATCCGGTGATGGTGACCCAGACTCTGGCCTACCAGTCCAAGCAGACCTCCCTGCAGAACCAGGCCTCGGTGCTGGCTTCCGCCCTGGCTACCGGGCCGGAAGCCCTGACTCAGGAGGGAGCCACCAAGACGGTCAGCCTGCTGCTGGGCAGCCTGGGGGTGACCCGGGTGGTGGTCACCGATCCCAACGGCTTGGTGCTGTGTGACTTTCAGGAGGGCAGCCAGCGGTCGGATACCGCTGGCCAGTATGCCATGATCTGGGAAATTGTCACGGCTTTGCAGGGCAATGATGTGTTCCGATCGGAGTATGAGGACGGGGCGTTGTGCAGCCGGGCGGCGGTTCCGGTGACCTACCGTTCCATGACTCAGGGAGCGGTTTACCTCTATGAGTACGACGCTCAGCAGGGGGCCCTGCTCCAGGGCATTCAGAACAACCTGCGGACCATTTCCATTGTGATCTGTGTGGTGACGGCGGCGATGGGCGTGGTGTTCTCCAAAGCCCTGACCCGGCGGATCGCCCTGCTGCTGCGGGGTATCCATACGGTGCGCCAGGGCGAGTACAGCCACCGGGTTACCGTTAAGGGCGGGGACGAGCTCAGCCGTCTGGCCGACGAATTCAACGAACTGACCGGGCGGCTCCAGACCACGGAGGAGGTGCGTCGGCGCTTTGTCTCCGACGCCTCCCATGAGCTGAAAACACCGCTGGCCTCCATCCGCCTGCTGACCGACTCTATCCTCCAGGCGGATAATATGGACGGCGATACCGCCCGGGAATTTCTCATTGATATTGGGGATGAGGCCGAGCGCCTTACCCGTATTACCGAAAAGCTGCTTACCCTTACCCGTTTGGACACCGCCCATGAGATCCATACTGGGCCGGTGGACGTCAAGACGGTGGTGGAGCGGGTGGAGCATATGCTCACTCCCCTGGCCCGAGCGGCAGAGGTGGAACTGAAGCTGTCGCTCCAGAGCGGATGTATCATTCGGGCCACCGAAGACGATCTGTATCAGGTGGCATTTAACCTGATGGAGAACGCCGTGAAATACAACCTGCCCGGCGGCACCGTGACCGTGACCCTGAAGCAGGAGGAAGATCAGGTGATCCTGCTGGTAGAGGACACCGGCGTGGGTATTCCGGAGGCTGATCTGCCCAAGATTTTTGACCGGTTTTACCGGGTGGACAAGGCTCGTTCCCGGGCCGCCGGCGGTACCGGCCTTGGCCTGTCCATTGTCCGGGACACGGTGCGCCAGCACGGCGGTACCGTGACCGCCCGGCGGCGGGAGCCGGAAGGCACCTGCTTTGAAGTGCGATTTTCCTGCTGGACGGAGAAGGGAGGGGAGGAACCGTGAGCAAGCGAGGCATATCGGTGCTGCTCTGTGCCGTCCTTTTGACCGCCAGTGGATGTGCTGCCCAGGAGGCCGGATCCGGCAAGCAGGATGGCCAGAGCTATGTGATCTATTACTCTGCCCTGTCCAATGAGGAGGGAGAATCAGCGGTAGAGGGGGAGCGCCGGGTCCTTTCTCAGGGACAGGAGACCATTCCCGGCCTGATGGAACTGCTGCTGGAGCAGCCCCAGTCGCCGGAGCTGACCACCCCCTTCCCCAGCGGGCTTCAACTGCTGGACTGGCAGTTGAAGGAGGGAGTACTCCATCTGGACCTGTCCGACCAATATTACAGCCTCTCCGGGGTCAACCTGACCCTGGCTGACGCCTGCCTGACCCTGACCCTCTGTCAGCTGGAGGAGGTGGACTCCGTCTATGTGACCGTGGAGGGCCATGAACTGCCCTATCGCTCTATTCAACAGCTGTCTGCGGAAGATATTCTGTTGGCCGGCGGTGCGGATGAGCCCATGTCCTTGGGTGTGGATCTGTGGTATCTGCGGCAGGGAGGACAGAATTTGGGCGTGGAACGGCGCCAGATCATCAAGGATGTGGACCAGACTGTGGTAGAGGCGGTGCTGTCTGCCTGGGCCGAGGGGCCGGAAGAGGCAGGACTGAGTCCCTGCCTGCCCCAGGGAAGCCAGATCCTGTCGGCTCAGGTAGAGGACGGCGTTTGTCTGGTGGATCTGTCTCCTGAGTTTATCCAGGGGCTGCCCGGCAGTGAAACAACGGCGGCCCTGATGGTGTACGCCATGGTCAATACCCTGTGCGAACTGGATGGGGTGGAGGCGGTACAGCTCTACATCGATGGAGAGCCGGCACCTGCTGTAGGCAGCTTGCCTCTGGACCGGGCCCTGATCCCGGACACCACCCTGGGCACGGAAGGGTAAGTATTGACAACCGGCGTTGCCGGGTGTACCATACCACATATTATTTGATGCTTCATAGCATTAGTGTGTGATGAGATCCAGCACTGTAACCCACGCAAAGAAAGGAAGAATCAGCCCATGAGCCAGCACCGTATCAGTACTCAGTGTATCCACGCGGGCTATACCCCCGGCAACGGAGAGCCCCGAAACATCCCCATTGTTCAGTCCACCACCTTCCGGTATGCCACCGGAGAGCAGATGGGGGCCCTCTTTGATCTGGAGGCCAGCGGTTATTTTTATACCCGGCTGCAAAACCCCACCAATGACCATGTGGCTGCCAAGATCTGCGCCCTGGAGGGGGGCACTGCGGCTATGCTCACTTCCTCTGGTCAGGCTGCTTCTTTCTATGCCATTTTCAATATCGTCTCCTGCGGAGAGCACGTGGTTTGCTCCTCCTCCATCTACGGCGGTACCTATAACCTCTTTGCCGTGACCATGAAGCGGATGGGCATTGACTTTACCTTTGTGGACCCGGACTGCACCGAGGAGGAGTTGAATGCCGCTTTCCGGCCGGAGACCCGGGCGGTGTTTGGCGAGACCATCGCCAACCCGGCTCTCACCGTGCTGGACATTGAGAAGTTTGCCAAGGCAGCCCATGCCCACGGTGTGCCTCTCATCATCGACAATACCTTTGCCACCCCGGTGAACTGCCGTCCCTTTGAGTGGGGGGCCGACATTGTCACCCACTCCACCACCAAGTACATGGACGGCCACGCCAACGCGGTGGGAGGCGCCATTGTGGACTCCGGTAAGTTTGACTGGACCGCCCACGCCGATAAGTTCCCCGGTCTGACCACCCCCGACGAGAGCTATCACGGCATTACTTACACCGAACGTTTTGGTCTGGAGGGGGCCTACATCACCAAGGCCACCGCTCAGCTCATGCGGGACCTGGGCGCCATTCCCTCTCCCCAGAACTGCTACTATCTGAACATCGGCCTGGAGACTCTGCCTCTGCGGGTGGCAAAGCACTGTGAGAACGGTCTGGCCGTGGCCAAATTCCTGAAGGACCATCCCAAGGTGGCCTGGGTGCGTTACCCTGGCCTGGAGGGGGACCCCTACTACGAGCGGGCTCAGAAGTATATGCCTAATGGTACCTGCGGCGTGGTGTCCTTCGGCGTGAAGGGCGGCCGTGAGGCGGCTTCCAAGTTCATGGCAGGTCTGAAGCTGGCCTCCATCGCCACCCATGTGGCCGATGCCAAGACCTGCACCCTGCATCCCGCCTCCACCACCCACCGCCAGATGACCGATGAGGAGCTGGCCGCCGCTGGCGTCTCCCCCGACCTGGTGCGCCTCAGTGTGGGCATCGAGGATATCAACGATATTCTGGAGGACGTGGCCCACGCCCTGGAGCAGGTGTAAGCCATGGTAGTAGATCCCAACGTATACAGCGGTCCGCCCGCGGAGGAGCGCCATCCCAACGAGATGGCGGTGTATGCCTACCTGGACAAGCTGGGTATCTCCTATCAGCGGTGTGACCATGACTATGCCAACACCATGGAGGACTGTAAGGCGGTGGAGCAGGTGCTGGGGGCTCCTATCTGCAAGAACCTGCTGCTTACCAACCGAAAGCAGACCGACTTTTACCTGTTGATGATGCCGGGGGACAAGCCCTTCAAAACCAAGGACGTCACCGCCCAGTTGGGTTGTGCCAGGCTGTCCTTTGCCACGCCGGAGCATATGATGGACCTGCTGGGGGCTGCCCCTGGCTCTGCCAGTGCTTTTGAGCTGGTGCACGACAAGGAGGGGAAGGTGCAGCTGGTGATAGACCGGGAGCTGATGGAAGGGGACTTTATCAGTGGACACCCCTGCTTCTCCACCTCCACCCTCAAGCTGACCCGGTCCGACTTTCTGGACCGCTTTCTGCCGGCGGTGGGCCACAAGCCCATCCTGGTGGATTTGCCCTGGCCGGAGCCGGAAACAGAAGTATGATATTGGGCGTGCCGCATTTGCGGCACGCCCTTTTGCATCATGGCTGGGAATATGGTATACTGTGGCAAAAAGGAGGGGGAGTCATGCTGGCCTATACTTATGTGGAGCGGGGGAAATTTGCCCTGCTGAACAAGCCAAAACCCCAGCTGATGGAGGACGGGGATGCCATTGTAAAGGTTACCCTGTCCAGCATCTGCACCAGTGATCTGCATATCAAGCACGGCTCGGTGCCCCGGGCGGTGCCCGGGATCACGGTAGGCCACGAGATGGTGGGCATCGTGGAGCAGATAGGCGCCGGGGTGTCCACGGTAAAACCCGGCGACCGGGTGACCGTGAACGTGGAGACCTTCTGCGGCCAGTGCTGGTTTTGCCGCCACGGCTGGGTAAATAACTGCACCGATCCTAACGGCGGATGGGCCCTGGGCTGCCGCATCGACGGCGGTCAGGCCGAGTATGTCCGGGTACCCTACGCCAACCAGGGCCTGAACAAGATCCCGGACGAGGTATCCGACCGGCAGGCCCTCTTTGTGGGGGATATCCTGGCTACCGGGTACTGGGCGGCGGATATCTCTAACATCAGCCCGGAAGATACGGTGCTCATCATCGGCGGTGGCCCTACCGGCCTGTGTACCCTCCAGTGCGTCCAGCTTCAGAGTCCCCGACAGATCATTCTGTGCGAGCGGGACCCTCTGCGCCGGGCCTTTGTGGAGGCACACTATCCCGGTGTGCTGACGGTAGGACCGGAGGAGGCGGAGGCCTTTGTGCAGGCTCACAGCGACCATGGCGGCGCCGATGTGGTGCTGGAGGTGGCGGGCGGACCGGATACCTTCCGCTTGGCCTGGCAGTGCGCCCGGCCCAATGCCGTAGTGACGGTGGTGGCCCTGTACGACAATGACCAGGTGCTGCCCCTGCCCGAGATGTACGGCAAGAACCTGACCTTCAAGACCGGCGGGGTGGACGGCTGCAACTGTGCCCAAACGCTGGATCTGATCGCGCAGGGGAAACTGGATACCACCGCCCTTATCACCCATACCTATCCTCTCAGCCGTATTGAGGAGGCCTATGAGCTTTTTGAGAACCGGCGGGACGGCGTAATCAAGGTAGCCGTGACAGCGGACGAGATAGATGGATAAGGCTGGAGAATTTGTGAAAGATATGGGTTTACAAACGTCGAAAGATGACATAAAATAAGATATCCCAGCAACCGCAAGAGAGTGTAGAGGAGAGTAAAAGCATATGTATTGTGAACACTGTGGGACTCAGATCCCGGACGGCAGCATATTCTGTGTTGCCTGTGGAAAGAAGCAGTCCGGCGGCGTTGTCACGGAGGAGCCCCGGCAGGATATGACTCCGCCCCAGGAGCCTGAGACTGTCGTGCCCCAGGCGGAGCCGGAGAACACCCCGTCCAACGATGAATTTGACTGGAGTACCTTTAACCCCGTGCCGGAGGAGCCGGTGGAGCAGGTAAAGGCCGAGCCGGAACCTGTTCAGCAGGAGCCTCAGAGCCCCTGGCAGGCAACCAGCGCGCCCCAGCAGGAAGCCCAGAGTCCTTGGCAGGCCAGTGCCCCGCAGCAGGAAGCCCAGAGTCCCTGGCAGGCTTCCGCTCCGCAGCAGGAGACTCAGAGTCCCTGGCAAGCCAGTGCCTCTCAGCAGGAGCCCCAGCAGAATTCCTGGCAGGGCAGCCAGCAGAACGCTCAGTCTGGCGGCTGGCAGCAGAGTGGTTGGCAAAGCAGTGCTCAGCAGTCTGTTCCCGGCTGGCAGCAGAATAGCTGGCAGAACGGCGCACAGCAGAGTGCACCCGGTTGGCAGCAGCAGAATAACTGGCAGCAGAGCGGCTGGCAGAATAACCAGCAGTCCGGCGGCTGGCAGAGTGCTCCCCAGCGGGGCTATCAGGGCGGCTGGCAGTCTGCGCCCCAGCAGAGTGCCTACAGTTCCCCCTATGAGGAGCGGAGACAGCCCACCTACAGCAACGGCCGAATTGATTACGGCTGCCCTATGAACTGGTACAAATTCCAGATCTATTTCAATATGATCCCGACTGCCCTGCTCTATCTGGCCTTTGGCGTTGTGCTGATGGTGATGGCGGGGATCGAGGGCGATATGGGGAGCAGTGTGGAGTACTATTATCGCAGTTTCCAGGCTCTGCTGATGGATGGGAGAGGGATGGCTATTCTGTACCTGCCACTCTTTATTCCTAATCCCATGATCATCGGCCTTGCCTGTGCGGTCTATGGTGTTCTGATGCTGGTGGCCTGGGTGAAGATGATCCGGCTCCAGTCGGGCGGCAACACCCTCTTCCTGGTCCTGGCCATTCTGCCCACGGTATTTTTTGCCGTCAACCTGCTGATCGCCTACACCCAGCTGAGCAACTATGTGCCCGGCCAGTATCTGATGGAGTACATGGCAATTCCCCTGGTCAGCCTGGGGCTGTGCGTGCTGGTCTACATCCTGCAGGTGGTCTATTTCAGAAAGCGGGCCTATCTATTTGTCAATCACTAAGATCGCGCCATCAACTAAAAAAGAGTTCCGCGCCACTGGCGCGGAACTCTTTTTTTACATTTCCCGGCGGCCCTCCAGGGCACGCATAAGGGTGGCGTCGTCGGCATATTCCAGGTGGCTGCCTACCGGGATGCCGTAGGCCAGCCGGGTCACCCTGACCCCGAAGGGGCGCAGCAGACGGGAAAGATACATAGCTGTGGCCTCTCCCTCAGTGTCCGGGTTGGTGGCCATAATGACCTCGCTGACCCCGCCTTCGGCCACCCGGTTTACCAGCTCCTTCACCCGCAGCTCATCGGGGCCCACATGGTTCATGGGGGAGATGACGCCGTGAAGGACGTGGTACACACCGGGATACTCCCGGGAGCGCTCCATAGCGGCCACATCTTTGGGGTCTGCCACCACGCAGATGACTGAGGGGTCACGCTTGGGGTCCTGGCAGATGGGACACAGGCCGTCTCCCTGGGAAAAATTCTGACAGACCGGGCAGCAGTGGATGGCGGCCTTTGCCTCGGTGATGGCCTGAGCGAAGGCGGCGGCGTCCTCCTCCGGCAGGGAGAGAACATAGAAGGCCAGCCGCTGAGCGCTCTTACGGCCAATGCCGGGCAGCCGGGCGAACTGCTCCACCAGCTGCTCCAGCGCGGGGGGAAAATATTGCATAGATGAAAACATCCCTTCTTAGAGATCGATCCCCTGAGTGCGGGGAGGGGAACCCGCCTGGATGAGGGCGTCCACATCCAGGGCGCGGCAGCGCAGGTCCAGTTGGGGACAGGCTACCCAGTCCACGTCGGGGAGTTCCTGACCGTATTTCACCGTGTGGGCCACCGTGCCTGGCAGCAGATAGGAGTTGTGGGGCACGTTCAGCGGGCAGAGATAAAAATCGCCAGTGCGTAGCACCCGGGGGATAAGGGCCCCGTCCCGTTCCTCCACCACCAGCATGGTGCCCTGCTGAATCACATTCAGCTCGTGGACATACCGGTGGAGGTGGCTGTTTTGCCAGCCGCTCTGGTCGCTGGCCTCGGTACGGATGTAGGAACTTCCGTCACAGGCGCACAGCCGGAACCGCAGCTCGCCGTTGTCCATCCGCTCATGACGGGTGGTGATGCCCAGGTCTTTGGCCTGCCGGTCGGTCAGGGGAGCAGGCATAGTCAGCCCTCCCGCAGGGCGGCGATGGCGGCAGCGGGGTCCACCGCTCCGTACACCGCGGAACCGGCCACCAGGGTATCGGCGCCGGCGGAGATCACCTTCCCGGCGGTCTTGGGACTGATCCCGCCGTCTACCTCCAGACGGCAGGCGGGATTATAGCGATCGATGAGGGTACGGACCTGATGGATGGTGTCCAGCTGGTGCTCCATAAAGGCCTGGCCGCCGAAGCCGGGCTCCACCGTCATGACCAGCACCATATCCAGGTTCTCCAGATAGGGGAGAATGGCGCTGGCGGCGGTGATGGGCCGCAGTGCTACCGCCTTTTTCACCCCAAACTCGTCCATGAGTCGGAGTGCCTCGGCGATACGGGTGGGGTGGTCGGCCTCCAGGTGGACCGACAGCAGGTCGGCCCCCGCCTTGGCAAAGGCCTCAATGTAACGCACCGGCTTGTCGATCATCAGGTGCACATCCAGGAACATATCGGTGCACTTGCGGATGGACTGGACCACCGGTACGCCGATGGTGATGTTGGGGACAAAGCAGCCGTCCATGACGTCTACATGGAGCCAGTCGGCGGAGGATACCCGCTGGATATCCCGCTCCAGGTTTACAAAATCGGCGGAGAGGATGGAAGGGGCGATCTTGATCATCATTTACCACTCCATTATTAAAAAAGATGGGGAGAACGGGCAAAGAGCCTGTCCCTCGTTGGCGGATGGGCCGGGGCAAAGGGAAAGTTGGGAACATAAGATACAGCAAGCGGATGACGCCCGGGGCCCCGCCGCTCCCCCGCGTACCCACGGGCTGCCGGCCCGGCGGTCTATGCTCTGGAATTGCGTGCCGCATCATATAGTGTCCGGGGGAGTATACTCCCCCGGACACAGTTGGTTTGCGGGGGCCGGTCCGCTTAATTATAGAAGTCGTTGGTGTGGCACTCCCGGGCCTGATAGCCGGCAGCACACATGGCGTCCAAAATGGCCCGCTTGTGGGTGTGGCCAAAGGCCTCCAGGGTAACCCGCAGCTCCACGCCGCTCTGGCGATTGATGTTGATAAACTGGTTGTGCTCCAGCTTGATGATGTTGCCGTTGGCCTCGGCCACGATCTGGGCCACCCGCAGCAGCTCGCCGGGACGGTCGGGCAGCTGAACGGAGAAGGTGAACACCCGGCCCCGGTTGATCAGACCGTGCTGTACCAGGCTGGCCACGGTGATCACGTCCATGTTGCCGCCGGAGAGGACAGGCACCACGTTCTTGCCCTTGCACTTGAGGTGATTCAGGGCGGCAATGGGCAGCAGACCGGCATTTTCCACGATCATCTTGTGCTTTTCCATCATATCCAGGAAGGCATCTACCAGTTCGTCGTCGTCGATGGTGATGATGTCGTCGATGTTCTGCTGGATGTAGGGGAAGATCTGGTCGCCGGGGGTCTTGACCGCCACGCCGTCGGCAATGGTCTCCACCTTGTCCAGGGTGACCACATGACCGGCATCCAGGCTGGCCTTCATGGAGGCGGCCCCGGCGGGCTCCACGCCGATGACGGTGACGTTGGGGTTGAGCAGCTTGGCCAGGGTGGACACGCCGGTGGCCAGTCCGCCGCCGCCGATGGGCACCAGGATCACGTCCACGTCGGGCAGGTCCTGGAAGATTTCGTAAGAGATGGTGCCCTGGCCGGTGGCGATGGCGGGATCGTTGAAGGGATGGACGTAGGTCAGGCCCTCCTCAGCAGACAGCTTGGCGGCCAGCTCGGCGGCGTCGTCAAAGGTCTCGCCGTGGAGCACTACCTTGGCACCGTAATCCTTGGTGTTGTTTACCTTCACCAGGGGAGTGGTGGTGGGCATGACGATGGTGGCGCTCACGCCGGCCTGCTGGGCGGCGTAGGCCACACCCTGGGCGTGGTTGCCGGCGGAGGCGGTGACCAGACCCTTGGCCTTTTCTTCCTCGGTCAAGGTGCTGATTTTATAGTAGGCGCCCCGGATCTTGTAGGCGCCGGTAACCTGCATATTTTCCGGCTTGATGTACACATGGTTGCCGGTGGCCTTGGAAAAGGCGGTGCTGTAGACCAGACTGGTGTTCCGGATGACCCCGGAGAGCACGCTGCGGGCCTCCTTAAATTCTTTCAGGGTGAGCATGGGGCAAGACTTCCTCTCTCAAAACGGAATATCGGAATATGTTTTTAATGATACTGACTTTTTGAGGGAAAGTCAACGTGTTCTTGACAGGGGAATGGGGGAACGGTACAATGATTTGGAAGAACAAGCCGGCGCTGCCGGTATGGAATATGGAGGGACGCAGTCATGGCTGACAACATGGATTTTACCCCGGAGCTGACGCTGACCCCGGATCTGGGTACCGCCGCAGCGGAAGCGCCTGCCGCGCCTCAGTTGAGCCTGGACCCCAACGCCAGTGAGGAGGCCAAGGCCATTCAGTTGGACGAAAGCCAGCTCACCGAAGCTGAGCGCAAGATGGTGGATGACTTTGCCCAGAAGATCGATCTGACCGATACCAATCTGGTGCTCCAGTACGGCGCTGCGGCCCAGAAGAACATTGCCGGTTTCTCGGAAAATACCCTCAACTCGGTGCGTACCAAGGATCTGGGCGAGGTGGGACAGGCCCTGTCCTCTCTGGTGGTGGAACTGAAGGGCTTCGGCGGCGAGGAGGACGAGAAGGGTTTCTTCGGCTTCTTCAAGAAGAAGCGCAACCAGCTGGAGGCCATGAAGGCCTCCTACTCCAAGGCGGAGACCAACGTAAACAAGATCGTGGAGGTGCTGGAGGCCCACCAGGTGACCCTGATGAAGGACATCGCCATGCTGGACCAGATGTATGACCTCAACACCAAATATTATAAGGAACTGACCATGTACATCCTGGCGGGCAAGAAGCGCCTGGCCCAGGTGCGGGCCGGAGAGCTGGAGCAGCTGCGTCAGAAGGCGGCCCAGAGCGGCGCCCAGGAGGATGCCCAGGCCTATAACGACCTGGCCAATATGTGCACCCGCTTTGAGAAGAAGATCCACGACCTGGAGCTGACCCGGATGATCTCCATCCAGATGGGGCCCCAGACCCGGCTGATCCAGAACAATGACACCCTGATGCTGGAGAAGATCCAGTCCTCTCTGGTGAACACCATCCCCCTTTGGAAGAGCCAGATGGTGCTGGCCCTGGGGCTGGAGCACTCCCGTCAGGCCACCGCCGCCCAGAGCGCGGTGACCAACATGACCAACGAACTGCTGCAAAAGAACGCCGATATGCTGAAAATGGGCACTTTGGAGACCGCCAAGGAGGCCGAGCGCTCCGTGGTGGACCTGGAGACCCTCCAGCATACCAACCAGCAGCTCATCTCCACCCTGGATGAGGTCATGAACATCCAGCAGGAGGGCGCCCAGAAGCGCCGGGAGGCCGAAGCGGAGCTGGGCCGTATCGAAGGCGAGCTGAAGCAGAAGCTTCTGGAATTGAGAGGCTAAGCAGGAACAATTAAAAGGCGCTGCAATATCATTGCAGCGCCTTTTTTGACATCAGATGGACACATCTTTTTGCTATCCTGTGAATGAAAGGAGAGGGGAGCCATGGCGGACCATATTCTGGTGGTGGAGGACGAGGCCCGTATCCGTGATATTATTCGGGACTACTTTACTGCTCACGGTCTGGACTGCGATCTGGCCCGGGACGGGGAGGAGGCTCTAGACCTGCTGCGGGACCACGACTACGATGCCATGCTGCTGGACGTGCTCATGCCAAACCTGGACGGCTTTTCGGTCTGCCGGGTGGTACGGGCCAAGAGCCGGATGCCCATCCTCTTCCTTACCGCTCTGGGCAGTGAAGAGGATGTGCTTCAGGGGTACGCTCTGGGCGCGGATGACTATGTGACCAAACCCTTCTCCCTGGCAGTGCTGCTGGCCAAGACAAAGGCGGTAATCCGCCGCAGCCGGGGAGTGGGAGACAGCGAGACTCTGAGGTGCGGGGTCATCGCCCTGGACCTTGCGGGACATACCTGCACCGTGGCGGGGAGACCGGTAAGCCTGACCCGCCGGGAATATGATCTGCTGCTCTGCCTCATCCGCAACAAAGGTCAGGTGCTCAGCCGGGACCAGCTGCTGGACAAGGTGTGGGGCATCGACTTCGAGGGAGGCCAGCGGGCGGTGGATGTGCGGATCAAAAGCCTGCGCTCCGCCCTGGGGAGCGCCGGAAAGCAGATCAAGACGGTATTCAAGGCGGGGTATCGGATGGAGGGCGAGTAATATGAAGGACAAACGGCTGTTTTTCAGATGCTTTGCCAAGTCGCTGCTGGTCTCTCTGCTCCTCTGGGGGGTGGCCATAGGCGCTATGCTCTGGGTCAATCACCAGTGGAGTTGGGAGGACATTATCAGTCAGCAGTATGAGCTTCCCAATGCCATTACCCAGGGGACCACCAGCTTTTCTATCCCCACTCCGCCTGAGGAGGGGGAGATTCCAGATTGGGAGAAGGACGAATTATCCGTCATGCTGACCATGAACAGCTGCGACACCCTGAAGAAGTACGGCGGGCAGTACTTTGTACGGGTGTACGACCAGGAGGGGGAGCGGCTGGGACAGAGCCAGATGCTGGCAGGCCGCAGCGCGGTGTACCAGCCGGACGGGACGACGGAGCTGCGGTATCTCCTCTTTGACCCGGCCCTGACCGAGGAGGGGCAGATGGCAGCCGCCCGCATTCTGAACGGCTACTCTGACCACAGCTTCTGGACCGGTATCGGCCCGGACAAAATCGAACTGACCGGCTGGGAGGAGGGGGAGGTGATCTATGTCCGGACCCTCACTCTGCACTTTGGGGAAGAGCAGGTGGTACTGGCCGATTCCGACGCCCAACTCTTTCCCGACCGGGAGGCGGAGCACTTTCAGGCCATATGGCTGGAATGTTACTGTGCTCTGACGGGCCGGGGCGGGCCGGCGAGACGGCTGGAGCAGTATCGGGACATGGTGGCGCAGGTAGACGCTGTTGAAGCGGACAATCCCCGGTGGATGTACGCGTACTCCACCGGAACTTACACGATTTACAAGGGAAATGGAAACGCCGATCTGAGGGAGTACGGCGTGCATCCGGTGGCCTCCAACTATTGCCTGCCGGGGGATTACCTGCTGGCCGGCCTAGAGCCGGCGGCTCTGCTCACCCTGGCGGCGGCGGTGGCACTGGCCCTGTTCACCGCCTGGCTGGAGAGTCGGGCCATCCGGCGGGAACGGGCCTTCGTCCGGGGGGCGGCCCATGAACTCAAGACTCCTCTGGCGGTGCTGCGCACCCATGCCGAGGCCCTGCGGGAGGACATCGACCCCGCCAAGCGGGGCCAGTACCTGGACACCGTAGTGGCTGAGAGCGACCGGATGGCGGCCCTGGTGGGGAGCCTGATGGACCTGGCCCGGCTGGAGAGCGGCGGCAAGGTGGAGCGGGAGCCCCTGGATCTGGCCGCGCTGGTGGAGAATGGTGCTGCACGGCTGTCTCTGCTGGCGGAGGAAAAGAACATTGAACTGCGTATTCAACTGGCTCCGGCATCCATGCTGGGGGACCGGCTGCGGTTGGAAGAAGTGGTGGATGATCTGGCGGACAATGCCCTGCGCCACTGCACCCCCGGCGGCGCGGTGACCATTGCCCTGGCCCAAAAGGGACGGCGGATCACGCTGACCGTGGACAATGACGGCCCCGTCATCCCGCAAAAACATCTGGACCGCCTGTTCGAGCCCTTCTACCGGGGGGATGAGGGCCGCAGCCGGGCGGACGGAGGTACCGGTTTGGGCCTGGCCATTGTCCGGGCGGCGGTGGAGGCCCATGGAGGCCGCTGCTGGGCGGTCAACCGGACGGGGGGCGTGACCTTTACGGTGGTGCTGCCCGGGTTGCAATCGGAAACATGATGTGGTATCATTTCCTCAACAAGGTAGAAACGATTGTGAGGGAGTACCATGGGATATAACCGTCCTGAGTCCAAGTGGCTGGCACGGGATGCCATGCGGGGGGCCTATCCCCACCCCATGCTGGTGACGCTGGTGTATGTGCTGCTGACCGGTGTACTGAGCAGTGTGGTGCTGAATTTTGTATCTGAGCCTTTTCAGGCTGCCTATTTTTATCTGACAGAGACCAGCTATGAAGTGGAAGAGATCCTGACCGCCATCTTTACCCCCCAGCGCATTGCGGTGATTCTGGTCATGGAGCTGCTGCTGGCGCTCTATAGCTGGGTGATGGATTACGGATATACCTCCTATAGCCTGCGATTGACCCGGCGGGAAGGTCCCAGCTACCGAAATCTGCTGGATGGCTTTTATACGATAGGACGGGCACTGGCTGTGAATTTCCTGTCGGCCCTGTTTGTGTTCCTGTGGGGGCTCATCGGTATGGCGGTCTATGTGGGCTTTGTGTTCCTGGCCTATCTAATGCACAGCGTCACCCTGATCCTTGTCGGCGCTTTGATCATGCTGGTTTGGATGATTGCCATATCCTATCGTTACCGGCTGGCGGTCTACTTTCTGCTGGACCACCCGGAGATGGGCGCCCTGGAGGCCATTGGCCACAGCCGCAACGCCATGCGGGGCAATATCATGGCACTGTTCGTACAGGACCTGTCCTTCCTGGGATGGCTGATTTTGTCTCCCTTCACCCTGGGTATTCTGAGCCTGTGGATTGGCCCCTATATGGGGGCGGCCAATGCCAATTTTTATAACTGGGTGGTGTATGGAGCCTTTCCTCAGCGGCCTCAGCCCGGCGGGTGGAACGGACCTTACGGCGGGATGTAACCAAAGTAGGCATTGTATTTTCGGACGAAGATGATATAATAGAAACAACAACTGAATCCAATCAGCGGTTGGTAGCTGTCCGTCCTCAGGGGCGGGGCTTTCAATGGGAATGCGGTGCAAGTCCGCAGCAGCCCTCTCTACTGTAAGGATGACGAGCGCTCATAAGGTCACTGTCCGGGTACGGATGGGAAGACGGGCGTAAGGTTGAATCCAAGCCAGGAGACCAGCCAGCCGCGACGGTAACGCGCATATTCGGCGGGGAAATGGCGCGTGACAGCACAGGCATTTGAGCTGATGAAAAAAGAGTTTCCCGTCCGGGAAACTCTTTTCTTTTGCTATGGCCTGGGCCATGGATGTCCCCGCCGGAATCCATTTGCGGCGGCAGGGAGGTAGTAAAGCTATGGAACGGACCGGAAAGAACAGATTGTCTCAGCGGGAATTGAATGAATATCGCCAGTGGCTGGCGGAACTGGAGGAGGAGATGACCGATACGCCCGGATTATCTCAGCAGCTGGATGGAGATCTTACCCTCTATTTTTCCCCGGAATGTCCCATTGGCAGACAGGTGTATACCAGCTTTTCCGACGAAGAACTATTGGAGTCACTGGTGGAGACCATGGAGGGGCGCAATGGTTCGCCCCGTCCGGAGCGGCTGCTGTGCGTCTACCGCTGGTATCTGGAAAAGCGCTTTGGTTCCCTCCATCATGCCTGTTGGCGGGCCCGGGGCAGGAGCCGCCAGCAGGCGGCAGAGCGGATGTGGCCGGCGGACTGGCCCGAGCGGGTGGACACCCTGCCCTTCCTGAAGCGGTGCGCGTCCCGGGGCGTATGCCTGGATGAGGATGCCCGACAAACACTGGGGGAGTACTGCGCGGCGGTCCGACGGACAGGTCAGCCTCCCTGCCGGGAGGAGCTGCCCGGGGAGCTGGATGTATTGTTCAGACAAGTGGGCTGCACCTGGCAGACCGGACTGGAACTGCTGGGCATTCCTGCGCTGAGCAAGTCTGTGCGCCGGCATATGCGGCGTTATTGGGCGCGGAATGTTAGCCATGCCTGAAGCCGGAGGGGAAGGACCTTCCTGATACCGCCGTCTCAGAAGGATCTATATCCTGCTGGCTTCTGCCGAGGGGTATTTGGCCTCGGCACGCATAGCGGTCACCATTGTGAGGTGACCCGGCGGGCGTTTCTCTTGTATGGGACGGAGAAAGCTGGTATACTATAACCTGAGATTTTATGTCCGGTGTGCCGGACAGCAGGAGGTCCTTTCATGAAGCTCATGGTCATTGACGGCAATTCCATCATCAACCGAGCCTTTTACGGAATCCGGTTGCTTACCACTAAGGACGGCACCCCCACCAACGCTGTCTATGGCTTCGTGAATATCCTGCTCAAGCTGATCGACGAGGAGCGGCCCGACGCCCTGTGTGTCACCTTTGACCGGAAGGCCCCCACCTTCCGCCACCTGGCCTATGAGGGCTACAAGGCCCAGCGGAAGGGAATGCCGGAAGAACTGGCGGCTCAGCTGCCCATCCTGAAGCAGGTACTGGAGGCCATGAACATCCCTCGCTATGAGATGGACGGCTGGGAGGCCGACGACCTCATCGGTACCATCTCGGTGAAAGACACCGCTGCCGGGTGGGATACCGTCATTGTTACCGGCGACAAGGACTCCCTCCAGCTGGTCACCGATACCACCAGGGTGAAGCTGGTGTCCACCCGCATGGGCCAGACCACCACCAAGGAGATGACCCCCGAGGCCTTTCGGGAGGCCTATGGCTTTGATCCCATCCACATGGTGGACCTGAAGGCCCTGATGGGGGATACCAGCGATAACATCCCCGGCGTCAAGGGGATCGGTGAAAAAACCGCCATGGACCTGATCCAGCGCTACCACAGCGTGGAGGCCATTTATCAGAATCTGGACAGCGTAGAGGCCAAGCCCGCCGTGCTCAAGAAGCTGACGGAAGGGGCAGACCAGGCTAAAATGTCCTATGATCTGGCCCTTATCCACTGTGACGCACCCATCGACTTCACCCCTGAGGCCAACCTGCGGAAGGAACCTAATGCCGCCGTCCTGTACGAGCTTTTCCTCAAGCTGGAGTTCAATAAGCTTATCGACAAGCTGGGCCTCAGCGCCCCCCAGGGGGAGGTACAGCAGGAGGAACAGTTTGCTGGCACCTGTACCAGTGAAGATGTCACCGATTTGAACCGGGCAGAGGAGTTGCTGTCCATCTGGCGGCAGAAGGACAGCGTGGATGTGCTGGCCCTGCCCTCTCTGGATGTGGTTGTGGTGGAGCACTGGGAGAGTGAGCGGGATAGTCACGCCGCCATCCTCAGGGCCGATCAGATGGAGGGGTACAACAGCGTTTTGAAGGCCCTCTTTGCTCCTGACATCAAAAAGAATACCCACGACGTGAAAACCCTGCTGTCCCGGCTGCTGGATGAGGGCATCGAGGGAGGCGGCTTTGTCTTTGATACGGCTCTGGCGGCCTATCTGCTGGCCCCAACCGACGGCAGCTATGAGCTGGAGACTTTGGGTATGCGGTGGTTCAACCATGAGTATGCCAAGGCTAAGGATACCTACCTGGCAAAGGATGCCTTTACCCCTCTGGCCGATCAGACGGCGGCCCTGGCCGCCCTGCTGTCCCACTGCGCCCTTATCGGGGCGTTGAAGGAGGCTATGGCCCCCCGGCTCACGGAACTAGGTATGGACAAGCTCTATTATGAGGTGGAGCTCCCCCTGTGTCCGGTGCTGGCCGGGATGGAGCACGCCGGAGTGCTGGTGGACCGGGGGGCCCTCACCGCCTTTGGCGAGATGCTGGACGAGCGCATCAAGGCCGACGAGACCCTGATCTATGAGCTGGCGGGGGAGAAGTTCAACATCAACTCCACCCAGCAGTTCGGAAAGATTCTGTTTGAAAAGCTGGGCCTGCCCCCGGTGAAGAAGACCAAGACGGGCTACTCCACCAACGCCGAGGTGCTGGAGAAGCTGCGGGACAAGCACCCCATTGTGGAGGCGGTGCTGGACTACCGGCAGCTGGCCAAGCTGAAGTCCACCTATGTGGACGGCCTCACCAAGGTGATCGCCGCCGACGGGCGCATCCACACCTCCTTCCAGAATACCGTTACTGCCACCGGGCGGCTCAGCTCCACCGAGCCCAATTTGCAGAATATCCCCGTGCGTACCGAGCTGGGGGCCGAGCTGCGGAAGATGTTCGTGGCCCCGGCGGGCAAGATGCTGGTGGATGCCGACTATTCCCAGATCGAGCTGCGGCTGCTGGCCCACATCGCAGGAGACGAGCATATGATATCCGCCTTCCGCTCCGGGGAGGACATCCACACCGTCACCGCCTCCCAGGTGTTCGGGGTGGCGCCGGAAGAGGTGACCCACGAGATGCGCCGCCGGGCCAAGGCGGTGAACTTCGGCATCGTCTACGGCATCTCCGACTTCTCCCTGTCCCAGGATATCGGGGTCACCCGTGCCGAGGCCAAGGAGTATATGGAGAAATACTTTGAGAAGTACTCCGGCGTTCACGCCTATATGACCCAGGTGGTGGAGAAGGCCAAGAGCGACGGCTATGTGTCCACCCTCATGGGCCGCCGCCGCTGGCTGCCCGAGCTGAAATCCTCCAACTTCAATATGCGCTCCTTTGGGGAGCGGGTGGCGCTGAATATGCCCATTCAGGGCACCGCCGCCGACATCATCAAGCTGGCCATGATCCGGGTGGCGGACAAGCTGCGTACCGAGGGCCTGGAGGCCCGGCTTATCCTCCAGGTCCACGACGAACTGATCGTGGAGTGCCCGGAAGGGGAGACCGACCGGGTCAAGACCCTGCTGGAGACCGAGATGGAGCAGGTGGTGCAGCTGGCCCTGCCCCTCATCGCCGAGGCCCACGCCGGCCGCAGCTGGGCCCAGGCCAAGGGCTGAAAGGAGCCGTTTATGGAATTGCGTCCTGTGACCGGCGGCGCACTGCGGGACTGGTATGACCGGGAACTGACCCAGGCCTTTCCGCCCAATGAGCGTAAGCCTCTGCCCAATATTCTGGCCCTGATAGACCAGGGGCGGTATGAGGTGTGGGGCCTCTTTGAGGGGGAGGCCCTGCTGGGTTACGCCACCCTCTGGATGGAACCCGCCGATAAAAGCTGCATTTTGTTGGACTATCTGGGGGTCACCGCCGCCCGGCGGAATGGAGGCCTGGGCAGTCAGATTGTCCGGATGCTGGCGGAGCAGCTGGCGGGAAAGTCTCTGCTGCTCATTGAGGCGGAGCGGCCAGTGGAAGGGGACGATCTGGCGGAGAATGCGCTACGGTAGCGGCGGCTTCGGTTTTATGAGCGGTGCGGTTTTGTGCCTGCCTACGATATGGCCACCTGTGGGATGAGGTTTACCACCTTTCTGCCGGAACTGCCCGCGGATCTGGCCCCGGTGATGGCCCTGCACAGGGCTATTTACGGCCCTGACCGCACCGATGTGAAGGTGCCTCTGGGGCCGGATGAGTTGCCGCCCGGCCCACCGGGATGGATGAAATAAGGAGAGAACAGGACATGAATTATAAGCTGGTCCCTATGGACAAGTCCCACCTGAGCCAGGTGGCGGCCATCGAGCGGGAGTGCTTTTCCCACCCCTGGTCGGAGGTCCTGCTGGAGCAGGAACTGTATAACGATATGATCTCCCTGGTGGTGGCCGAGGGGGAGGACGGTACCGTGCTGGGCTACGGCGAGGTGCGGGCCATTCTGGACGAAGGTACTCTGGAGAAAATCGCAGTGGCTCCGGCCTACCGCCGTCAGGGGGTGGCAGAGGCCATTCTGGGTGCTTACATCCGGTTTGGGCAGGCCCACCTGGCCTTCCTCACTCTGGAGGTGCGGGAGAGCAATGCTCCCGCCATTGCCCTGTATGAAAAGCTGGGCTTTCAGACGGTGGGCCGCCGGAAGAATTACTACCGGGAGGAGCATGAGGATGCCCTGCTGATGACGGTGGAGTTTGGAGACCATGCCTGAGCTGCGGCTGCTCACCGACAGCCAGCTGCGGCAGGTTTACCGGATCCATGTGAAGCGGGATTTTCCCCGCAGCGAGCGGCGGCCTTTTACCTCCATCCGTAGCCTGCGCCGGGCTGGACGCTATGATACCTGGGGTGTCTTTGAGGGGGATGCGCTGCTGGCCTATGCCTTTTTATGGCGGACGGCGGAGGGTAACTGTGCCCTGCTGGATTATCTGGCTGTGTGTCCTGAGGGACGGGGCCAGGGATTGGGCACCCAGGCACTGGAACTGCTGAAAGCCCGGTATGGACCGGCGTGTACCCTGCTGGCAGAGGCGGAGGCGCCGGAGCCGGGAATTTCTCCAGAGAAGGACCGGGTGCGCCGCCGCCGATTGGCCTTTTACCAGCGGGCGGGGTTCCGGCTGATGACTTATCAGGCGGATATTTTCCACGTGCGCTATGCCATGTTGGTGTGGTCGGAGTCCTGTGTACTGGACGAAGAGACCCTTCAGAATACCCACCGGGGGCTGTATCAGAGTCAGATGCCCCCTGTTCTGTTTCGCCGGATGATCCATATTCCGGCGGCTCACTGCGGAAAGAAGGAATGAACCATGAATATTCTTGCCATTGAATCCTCCTGCGACGAGACTGCCGTGGCGGTGGTGCGGGACGGCCGCACCGTCCTGTCTGACGCCATCGCCTCCCAGGCGGATATGCACGCCATTTACGGCGGCGTGGTGCCTGAGATTGCCTCCCGCAAGCACATCGAGGCCATCGCCGGGCTGGCCGATCAGGCCCTCCTGCAGGCGGGGATCACCCGGAGCGACATCGACGCTGTGGCGGTGACCTACGCCCCCGGCCTCATCGGCGCCCTGCTGGTGGGCGTGAACTTTGCTAAGTCGGTGGCCTACGGCCTCAATGTGCCCATCATCCCGGTCCATCATGTCCGGGGCCATATCGCCGCCAACTACATCGCCCACCCCGACCTGGAGCCCCCCTTTGTGTGTCTCTGTGTCTCCGGCGGCAACACCATGATCGTGGACGTAAAGGGCTACACTGATATGGAGATCCTGGGTGCTACCCGGGACGACGCGGCGGGGGAGTGCTTTGACAAGGTGGCCCGGGTGCTGGGCATCGGGTATCCCGGCGGGGCCCCTATGGACAAGCTGGCCCAGGGCGGCGATGATACCCGCTACGAGCTGCCCCGGGCCCATGTGGCGGACGCCCCTCTGGATATGTCCTTTTCTGGGCTTAAGACAGCGGTGCTCAATCTGGCCCACAACACCGCGCAGAAGGGGGAGGAGCTGGACATGAAGGGCCTGGCGGCCTCCTTTGCCGCCGCCGTTAGCGATACCCTGGTACCCCGTACCATGGAGGCGGCCAAGCGCTGCGGCTATGGCAAAATTGCTGTGGCGGGCGGCGTGGCGGCCAATTCCCGTATCCGGGCCGATCTGGAGACAGCCTGCCGTCAGTCCGGCGATCAGCTGTTCCTGCCTCCTCTGTCTCTGTGCGGGGACAACGGGGCCATGATCGGCTGTCAGGGCTACTATGAATATCTGGCGGGAAAGCGGGGCGGCATGGACCTGAACGCCTACGCCACCCGGGACATTAAAAAAGGTTAATTGGATTTGAATCAAAAGCGGCGGTTTTTTTGTAAAAACCGCCGCTTTTTGCTGTCTTTTCTGAAAAGAGGATAGGATGGGGGAGAAAAGGGTATGCTACAGACATCATGTACAGAAACTGTAATATAATTTTAAAAATTATATTACCTTTTTGTGTTGACAATATTATAAGATTGGAACTATACTATAAGAGAAGAAAAGATATCTCCTATCAGCTTTGACAGAATGGCAGGTGTATGGTATGAATCAGGAGAATATTTTAAGAGGCAACCCTTCCGCCCTCTATTATCATCCCAAGGCCCGTCCGGCTCGGAAGGCGAAACAAGAGCGGGACCCCTATGACGGCCTGCGGCCCTGGTCGGCCATTACCCACGGCATAGGTGCAGCACTGGCTGCCGTGGGCACGGTGCTGTTGGTGGCCCGCTGCCTGCTGGAAGAGCTGAGCGTGTGGCATCTGGTCTCCTTCCTGATCTATGGGATCAGCATGGTGGGCCTGTATACCGCCAGCACCCTGTACCACTGCATCAATACCAGCGTGGCCGGGCGTATCGCCCTGCGGAAGTATGACCACGCCTCCATCTATTTTCTCATCGCCGGCAGCTACACCCCTGTGTGTCTGGTAGCCCTGCGGGAAATGGGCGGTTGGGGCTGGAGCCTCTTCGGTGTGATCTGGGGGCTGGCTCTGGCGGGACTGGTGCTCACCCTGGTATGGCTCTCCGCCCCCCGCTGGCTCACCTCCGGCATCTATATCGCCATGGGCTGGCTGGCCATCATTGCTTTGGTGCCCCTGATGCAGGTGCTGCCTGGGGCGGGAATGTTCTGGGTGCTGGGTGGCGGCGTGCTCTATACCATCGGCGGTGTACTCTACGCCGTCAAGTGGCCTGGCCGCAATAACCCCAAGTTCGGCTGCCATGAGATCTTCCATGTGTTTATCCTGGCGGGCTCCCTGTTCCACTTCATGCTGATGTATCAGGTAATCGCCGCGCTGTAAATCAAGTAAAAGCCCCCCGGCTTGGCCGGGGGGCTTTCTTTATAGATTGGTGTATCCCATCAAATACTGATCTACGTCCCGGGCGGCCTCCCGGCCCTCCCGGATGGCCCACACTACCAGGGACTGGCCCCGGCGCATATCGCCAGCGGCAAAGACGCCGGGTACGGTGGTGGCGTAACCGCCTTCCGCCATTTTGACACAGGAGCGGGGGGTACGTTCCAGCCCGAACACCTGGGGTACATAGTCCTGGGGTCCCAGGAACCCGGCGGCAATGAGGAGCAGGTCGCAGTCCAGTACCGCCTCGGTGCCAGGGATGGGCTGGTGGTCGGGACCCAGCTTGACGGTTTTCACTGCCTTCAGCTTGCCGTGCTCGTCACCCATCAATTCGGCCACAGTGGTCTCATAGACCCGGGGATCGTGGCCAAAGAGGGCGATGGCCTCCTCCTGGCCGTAATCGGTCTTGCACACCCTTGGCCACTCCGGCCAGGGGTTATTTTCTGCCCGCTGATCGGGGGCTTTGGGCATCATCTCCAGCTGGGTCACGCTGGCGCAGCCGTGGCGGATGCAGGTGCCAACGCAGTCGTTGCCGGTGTCGCCGCCGCCTACGATGACAACGTGCTTGTCCTTGGCGGAGGGGTAGGTGCCCTCGGCCAGGTTGTGGGTCAGCAGGGAACGGGTGGTTTCCTTCAAGAAGTCCACCGCGAACCACACACCGTCCAGCTCCCGCCCGGGGACAGCCAGATCCCGGGGCTGGGCAGCACCGCAGCACAGCACAACTGCGTCAAAGTCCCGCCGCAGCTGCTCCGGGCTGAGGTCCTTGCCCACATCCACGCCGGTACGGAACGTGATTCCCTCAGCGGCCATCTTGTCCAGCCGCCGCTGGACCACCGGCTTTTCCAGCTTCATGTTGGGAATGCCATACATCAAGAGGCCTCCGGGCCGGTCCTCACGCTCAAAGACGGTAACGCTGTGGCCCCGGTGGTTCAGCTGATCGGCACAGGCCAGACCGGCAGGGCCGGAACCAACCACCGCCACCTTTTTACCGGTGCGGGCCTTGGGAGGACGGGGGGACATGAGGCCCCGGTCCCAGGCGTCCTCGATGATACCCAGCTCATTATCCTTTACGGTAACCGGGTCTCCATGGAGACCGCAGGTACAGGCCGCCTCGCACAGGGCGGGGCACACCCGGCCGGTAAACTCAGGGAAGTTATTGGTCTTTAAAAGCCGCTCCAGTGCGTGGGTGAAGTTGCCGGTGTACACCAGGTCGTTCCACTCGGGGATCAGGTTGTGGAGGGGACAGCCGGACACCATGCCGTTCAGCACCGCCCCCGACTGACAGAAGGGTACGCCGCACTCCATGCACCGGGCGCCCTGCCGCCGCCGGTCGTCCCGGCCCAGCCGGGGGTGAAACTCGTTGTAGTGCTTGATGCGCTCCAGAGGGGTCTCAGAGGGATTCCCCCTGCGCTGATATTCCATAAATCCTGTGGGTTTTCCCATGGTTATTCCCCCTTCTGGTGGGTGTTGACGTAGAAGGCCTCTACCTGGGCCTCCTCCCGGCTCATGCCCTTCTCCTCATACTGGGCGATGGTACGCAGCATCCGGTCGTAGTCGTGGGGCAGGATCTTCTTGAACAGAGGCAGATAATCCTCAAAGTGAGCCAAAATACAGCTTGCCTTGGCCGAGCCGGTGGCGTCGGCGTGGGCCTGGATCAGCTCCCGCAGCTCGGCGGCGTCGTGCTTCTCCGTGACCGGCTCCATGGATACCAGAGCCTTGTTGAGCCGCAGGTACAGGTCCCGGTGCTCATCCAGTACATAGGCCACGCCGCCGCTCATACCGGCGGCAAAGTTCTTGCCGGTGGGACCCAGCACCACCACCCGGCCGCCGGTCATATACTCGCAGCCGTGGTCGCCCACGCCCTCCACCACGGCGGTGGCGCCCGAGTTGCGGACACAGAAACGCTCGCCCGCCACGCCGTTCAGGTAGGCCTGGCCGCTGGTGGCGCCGTAGAGGGCTACGTTGCCTACCAGGATGTTTTTCGCGGGATCAAAGGTGCTGTCCTTGGGGGGATAGACCACCAGACGGCCGCCGGAGAGGCCCTTGCCCAGGTAGTCGTTGGCGTCGCCCTCCAGCTCCAGAGTCAGGCCCTTGGGCAGGAAAGCGCCGAAGGACTGGCCGCCGCCGCCGGTGCACTTGACCGTAAAGGTGCCGCCGGGCAGGCTGTCGCCGTGGAGACGGGTAATGTCGGAGCCCAGAATGGTGCCCACCGCCCGGTCGGTGGAGGAGACCGCCACTTCCAGACGCTTGGGAGCGCCCTGGGCCAGGGCGCTGCCCAGTCTGCGCTCCAGCACCTTCAGGTCCACGGTGTCCTCCAGATGGAAGTCGTAGACGTCGGCGGGATCGAAGTGGGCCTTTTCCGCGCCTACATAGGGGTTGTCCAGAATGGCGGACAGGTCCACCGTGGCGGCCCGGTCATTGACTGCCGGGGTGCGGACGGCCAGAAGGTCGGTGCGGCCCACCAGCTCCTCCACGGTGTGCACACCCAGCTTGGCCATATGCTCCCGCAGTTCCTGGGCGATGAAGCGCATAAAGTTGACCACATATTCCGGCTTGCCGGCAAAGCGCTTACGCAGCTCAGGGTTTTGGGTGGCAACGCCCACAGGGCAGGTGTCCAGATTGCACACCCGCATCATGACGCACCCCATGGTCACCAGGGGGGCGGTGGCAAAGCCGAACTCCTCGGCGCCCAGCATACAGGCAATGGCCACATCCCGGCCGCTCATCAGCTTGCCGTCGGTCTCCACCACCACCCGGGACCGCAGTCCGTTCTGGATCAGGGTCTGATGGGTTTCCGCCAGGCCCAGCTCCCAGGGCAGACCGGCGTTGTGGATGGAGGTGCGGGGGGCGGCGCCGGTGCCGCCGTCATAGCCGGACACCAGTACCACCTGAGCGCCGGCCTTGGCCACGCCGGCGGCGATGGTGCCCACGCCTGCCTCGCTGACCAGCTTCACCGAGATGCGGGCCTGACGGTTGGCGCACTTCAGGTCGTAGATCAGCTGGGCCAGGTCCTCAATGGAGTAGATGTCGTGGTGGGGCGGGGGAGAAATCAGGGTGACGCCGGGGGTGGAGTGACGGCACCGGGCAATCCAGGGATATACCTTACCTGCAGGCAGATGGCCGCCCTCACCGGGCTTGGCGCCCTGCGCCATCTTGATCTGGATCTCCTTGGCGGATACCAGATATTCACTGGTGACGCCGAATCGGCCGGAAGCCACCTGCTTGATGGCGGAGTTGCGGGCGGGATCTTTCAGCCGGTCGGGTTCCTCGCCGCCCTCACCGGAATTGGATTTGCCGCCCAGCAGATTCATGGCCTGGGCCAGACACTCGTGGGCTTCCCGGGAGATGGAGCCGTAGCTCATGGCGCCGGTCTTGAAGCGCTTGACAATGGAGTCCACACTCTCCACCTGGTCCAGGGGCAGGGGAGTGTCGGCGTACTTCATGTCCAGCAGGCCGCGGAGGGTGTGGGGACTGGTTTCGTCGTCCACCTGGGCGGTGTATTGCTTGAACAGATCGTAGTCCCCCCGGCGGGTGGCCTGCTGGAGCAGGTGGATGGTCTGGGGATTGTACATATGGTCCTCACCGCCGGACCGGGCCTTGTGGGCGCCCAGAGAGTCCAGGGTAGGATCGGCCCCCAGCCCCAGCGGGTCATAGGCCTTGGAGTGGTTGCGGTCCACCATGGCGGCGATCTCGGTCAGGCCGATGCCGCCCACCCGGGAGACGGTATTGGTGAAGTATTTGTCAATGACCGTCTTGTTGATGCCGATGGCCTCAAAGATCTGGGCGGATTGATAGGACTGGAGGGTGGAAATGCCCATCTTGGAGGCGATCTTTACGATGCCGTGGAGAATGGCGGCGTTGTAGTCGGCCACGGCGGTGTGGTAGTCCTTGTCCAGCAGACCCTCCTCGATGAGCTCCACGATGGTTTCCTCAGCCAGGTAGGGGTTGATGGCACGGGCGCCGTAACCCAGCAGGGTGGCGAAGTGGTGGACATCCCGGGGCTCGGCGGACTCCAGCAGGATGGAGACGGCGGTGCGCTTTTTGGTGCGGATCAGGTGCTGCTCCATGGCGGATACTGCCAGCAGGGAGGGGATGGCCACATGGTTCTCATCCACACCCCGGTCGGAGAGAATAATGATGTTGGCGCCCTTTCGCCAGGCGCGGTCCACTGCCAGCGCCAGATGGTCCAGGGCTCGGTCCAAGGGGGTGTTCTTATAGTAGAGAATGGACACCGTTTCCACCTGGAAGCCGGGCTGGTTCATGGCCTTGATTTTCATCATATCGGTGGAGGTGAGGATGGGGTTGTGGATCTGAAGTACCCGGCAGTTATCCGCCGTTTCAGAGAGCAGATTGCCGTCGTCGCCCACATAGACAGTGGTGTCGGTGACGATCTCCTCACGAATGGCGTCGATAGGCGGGTTGGTCACCTGGGCAAAGAGCTGCTTGAAGTAGCTGAACAGGGGCTGATCCTTGTGGTCCAGCACCGCCAGAGGAATGTCGGTGCCCATGGCGGCAGTAGGCTCGGCACCGGTGCGGGCCATGGGGAGGATGGTGTTGCGCACATCCTCATAGGTGTAGCCAAAGGCCTTCTGGAGGCGGTGAAGCCCTTCTCTGGTGTGGCGCTCTACTCGGCGGTTGGGAATGGGCAGATCCTTTAAATGAAGCAGGTTGCGGTCTAGCCACTCGCCGTAGGGCTGCCGGGCGGCATAGGATTCCTTCAGCTCGTCGTCGCCGATGATGCGGCCCTGGGTGGTGTCCACCAGCAGCATCCGACCGGGCTGGAGCCGGGATTTCTCCACGATCTGCTCCGCCGGGATATCCAGTACGCCCACCTCGGAGGAGAGGATGAGCCGCCTGTCCCGGGTGACATAATACCGGGAAGGCCGCAGGCCGTTGCGGTCCAGCACCGCCCCTACCACGTCGCCGTCGGAGAAGAGGATGGAGGCCGGGCCGTCCCAGGGCTCCATCAGGGTGGCGTAATATTGGTACAGATCCCGCTTGGACCGGGAGATGGCCTTGTCCTCCATCCAGGGCTCCGGGATACAGGCCATAACGGCCAGAGGCAGGTCCATGCCCGCCATCATGAGGAACTCCAGGGTGTTGTCCAGCATGGCGGAGTCGGAGCCGTTGACATTGACCACCGGCAGCACCTTGTCCATCTGATCATCCAGCAGGGGAGAGGACATAGTCTCCTCCCGGGCCAGCATCCGGTCCACGTTGCCGCGAATGGTGTTGATTTCGCCGTTGTGGGCCATGAGCCGGTTGGGGTGGGCCCGCTCCCAGGAGGGATTGGTGTTGGTGGAGAATCGGGAGTGAACCAGGGCAATGGCGGACTGGTAGTCCTTGCTCTGCAGGTCGGGATAGAACTTCCGCAGCTGGTCCACCAGGAACATTCCTTTATAAACAATGGTGCGGCTGGACAGGGAGGGCACATAGGTGTTGTCGTTGGACTGCTCAAACACCCGGCGGGCGATATAGAGCTTCCGGTCGAAAGGCAGGCCCTGTTCAGTGTCTGTCGGGCGGGCCACAAAGGCCTGCTGGATGACAGGCATCTTGTCCCGGGCCTTTTGCCCCAGGATCTCGGGGCACACCGGTACGTCCCGCCAGCCCAGGAAGGTGAGGCCCTCCTTCTCGGCGATGACCTCGAACATCTTTCTGGCCTGCCCCCGCTTCAGGGTATCCTGGGGGAAGAAAAACATACCAACGCCGTAATCCCGGGGACCGGGCAGCTGGATGCCTGCTGCCTGGGCAGCCTTGGAGAAAAAGCGGTGGGAGATCTGGACCAAAATGCCCACGCCGTCGCCGGTCTTGCCTTCGGCGTCCTTGCCAGCACGGTGTTCCAGCTTCTCCACAATTTTCAGTGCGTCGTCCACTGTCTGGTGGCTGGGTTTGCCCTGGATGTCCACCACGGCCCCAATACCGCAGCTGTCGTGTTCAAAGGCGGGGTGATAGAGTCCCCGGGGCGGATAGCCTTCTGTTTTCATGGTTCATTCCCCTTTCCGGGTGAGTTTGGGCAGTGGGACGGTAGTAAAAAACGGCGGCAGTACGTCCCCGACTGCCGCCGTGAGACTGCATTGTCTCGTCCTGTTTAGTTTGCCCTATTCTGCGCTGTCCAGTACCATTTGGGCAGTCTGAAGCAATTTTGTACCGTTGTCCATACTGGACTTCTGTAAAAAGCGGTGGGCCTGCTCTTCTGTCATGCCGTTGCGGTCCATCAGCAGGGCCTTGGCCTGCTGAATGACTTCCAGCTCCTCCGGGGAGCGGCGGGGCCGCAGGGCCCGCTCCAGCCGCCGCCCCATCTGGAGAAGCATCCGCACCGATGCGGTCAGGTCCCCTTTGGATACCGGGGCGGGCAGCTGGAAGAGATCGTCGTTCTGCAGCAGGTCCAGCAGGTTCTGGGAGGCCAGAACCAGGACGGCACAGGAGGAGGGCAGATCGCCTGCCAGAGCCTCCACGCTCTGATCAGCCAGCTTGAAGCCGCAGATCACTGCGGTGATGTGGAGTTTATTTGCCGTGCGGCGGACCTGGTCGGCAGTCTTGCAGAGAATACAGGAGGCCGTGCCTGAGGTCTCCAGGATCTCCTTGATGCGGCTTGCGCTTTTGGTATTTTCAAAGGCAACGATCACCTGTTCCATGGATCATCACTCCCAACTGTGAGGAGGGTGTTGCTGAGAAATCAATAGTTGATGATGTACTTCTCCCGCTCCCAGGAGGATACACGGGTGCGGTACTCATCCCATTCGGCTTCCTTGCCGGCCAGATAGTTGCTGGTAATGTGCTCGCCCAGAGTGTCCATAATGAGGGAGTCGGCCTTCATAGCCTGGATGGCCTCCTCCAGGGAGCCGGGCAGGGAGTCGATGCCGTGGGCCTCGCGGGTGGCCTGATCCATCACAAAGATGTTCTCAGTGACCTCCGCCGGGGGAACCATGCCCTTCTCGATGCCGTCCAGACCGGCGGCCAGGCAGACGGCCAACTCCAGGTAGGGGTTGCAGGCCGGGTCGGGGGAGCGGAGCTCCACACGGGTGGACTGGCCGCGGGAGGCGGGGATGCGGATGAGGGCGGAGCGGTTGGAGGCGGACCAGGCCAGGTAGCAGGGAGCCTCGTAGCCGGGCACCAGACGCTTGTAAGAGTTGACCAGAGGGTTGGTCACGGCGGCCATGCCCTTCACGTGGGCCAGCAGACCGGCGATGAAGGAGTAGGCTTCCTTGGACAGGCCCCGCTCGTCACTGGGATCGTAGAATGCGTTCTTGCCGCCCCGGAACAGGGACATATTGGTGTGCATTCCCGAGCCGTTGATGCCGAAGATGGGCTTTGGCATAAAGGTGGCGTGAAGGCCGTTCTTCTGGGCCAGGGTCTTGACCGCCAGCTTGAAGGTCATGATGTTGTCGGCAGCGTGAAGGGCTTCCTCGTACTTGAAGTCGATCTCGTGCTGACCTGCGGCCACTTCGTGGTGGCTGGCCTCGATCTCGAAGCCCATCTGCTCCAGGGCCATACAGATCTCCCGGCGGGTGCCCTCGCCGTGATCCAGGGGGCCCAGATCGAAGTAGCCCGCCTCATCGTTGGTCTTGGTGGTAGGACGCCCCTCGTCGTCGGTCTGGAACAGGAAGAACTCGGCCTCGGGGCCTACGTTAAAGGCATCGTAGCCCATGTCCTTTGCCCGCTGGAGGACCCGCTTCAGGGTGCCTCGGGGGTCGCCCACAAAGGGGGTGCCGTCGGGGTTGTGGACGTCGCAGATCAGACGGGCTACCTTGCCGTGGCTGGGCCGCCAGGGGAAGACCACGAAGGAGTTCAGATCAGGATAGAGATACTGGTCAGACTCGTCGATACGGACGAAACCCTCGATGGAGGAACCGTCGAACATGATTTGATTGTTGACCGCCTTCTCAATCTGGGAGGCGGTGATGGCCACATTCTTCAGCTGACCGAAAATGTCGGTGAACTGGAGGCGGATAAATTCAATATCCTCCTCATGGACGATGCGGATGATATCTTCCTTGGTGTACGACATTGCAGGTATCTCCTTTCCTTCTTTCATAATGAAAGAAAAAGAAGAAGGCGCTCCCACCCTGGCCGGGTTGGAACGCCTTCGTTCTCAACTGATGGTGTAAGTATAGTGTGGACAGCTGTTTTTGTCAATAGGAAATTAACGGTACAGACGAATTTAGGAAAGATAACTGTAAAACGGAAGCTTTGACAAGTTAAATTTTATGCAACTAGCGATAATATAACTTGCATAAACGAGACGATCAGTTCTGAGTATGCCGTTGGAGGGCGGCGGAGACAAAGCCGTGGAACAGGGGGTGGGGCCGGTTGGGGCGGCTCTTAAACTCCGGATGGTACTGCACGCCCACATAGAAGGGGCTGTGGGGCAGTTCCACCGCTTCTACCAGCCGGCCGTCGGGGGAAAGACCGCTGAGGATCAGCCCGGCCTCAGTGAGGATCTCCCGGAACTGGTTGTTGAATTCATAGCGGTGGCGGTGCCGTTCCCGGATCAGGGGTGCGCTGTAGCAGCGGGCCAGCATGGTACCGGGCTGGACGGCGCAGGGATAGGCCCCCAGACGCAGGGTGCCGCCCTTGTCAATCTCGTCGCTCTGGCCGGGCATAAAGTCAATGACCTTGTGGGGGCACTTGGGTTCAAACTCACCGGAGTGGGCGTCTGTCAACCCGGCCACATGGCGGGCAAATTCGATGACCGCCACCTGCATCCCCAGGCAGATACCCAGATAGGGGACCTGGTGTTCCCGGGCATACCGGGCGGCCAGGATCATGCCCTCGATGCCTCGGGCGCCAAAGCCGCCGGGCACCAGAATGCCGTCCAGATCCTCCAGTACCTGGGTGTAATTTTCTTCGGTGACGGTCTCCGAGTCGATCCAGCGAATGTCGATCCTTGCTCCCAAGGTATATCCGGCGTGGCGGAGAGCCTCGGCTACTGACAGATAGGCATCGTGGAGCTGTACATATTTGCCAACCAGGCCGATGGTGACAGTGGAGCGCAGACCTTTGATCTGTTCCACCAGGGCGGTCCACTCGGCCAGGTCGGGTGTGGGGGCCTCCAGTCCCAGCTCCCGACACACCACGGAGGAAAAACCAGCGGCCTCCAGCATCAGAGGAGCCTCATAGAGGGTGGGGAGGGTAACATTTTCAATAACGCAGTCCGGCTTCACGTTGCAGAACCCGGCAATCTTTTCAAAAATACTGCGGCCGGTAATCGGCTCGTCGCACCGCAGCACGATGAGGTCGGGAGAGATACCCATGCCCTGCAATTCTTTGACCGAGTGCTGGGTGGGCTTGGACTTGTGTTCGCCGGAGGCCTTCAGATAGGGAACCAGGGTTACATGAATGTAGAGGGCGTTGCCCTGTCCCACTTCCCGGCCTACCTGACGGATAGCCTCCAAAAAGGGCTGGCTCTCCATATCGCCGGTGGTGCCGCCGATCTCGGTGATTACCACATCCGCATTTGTTTTCCTGCCTACCGTGTAGATAAAGCGTTTGATCTCATCGGTAATGTGGGGGATGACCTGAACTGTCTTGCCCAGATATTCTCCCCGGCGCTCTTTGGCGATGACGTTGGAGTATACCCGGCCGGTGGTCAGGTTGGAGAACTGATTCAGATCCTCGTCAATAAAGCGCTCATAGTGGCCCAGATCCAGGTCGGTCTCCGCCCCATCCTCGGTTACAAAGACCTCGCCGTGCTGATAGGGGCTCATAGTACCCGGGTCCACATTGATATAGGGGTCCAGCTTCTGAGCAGCTACCTTCAGGCCCCGGGCTTTGAGCAGCCGGCCCAGGGAAGCGGCCGTAATGCCCTTGCCCAGACCGGAAACCACGCCGCCGGTCACAAAAATATACTTTGTCATCCAATCCCCTCCTGACAATCAAAAAGCGAGGGCGTCCATCAAAGGAGGCAATACGGCCTCATTTCATGGAACGCCCTCGTTCACGGCGGATACTTTACCACCACGGAGGCGGTTTGTCAAGATTTTGGCCTGGATTTGAAGAGCAGCGCCCCCAGCAGGCCAAAGAGCACCGCCGCGGTGATCCCGCCCGCCGCGGCGGTAAGGCCGCCGGTCAGAATGCCCAGTGCGCCTTTTTCTGCCACTGCCTCCGCCACACCCTTGGACAGCAGATAGCCGAAGCCGGTGAGGGGCACGGTGGCCCCAGCTCCGCCCCACTCCACCAGCCAGGGGTAGATTCCCAGGCCCCCCAGGATCACCCCGGCCACCACATAGGAGACCAGGATGCGGGCGGGGGTGAGGGAGGTCTTGTCAATGAGAATCTGCCCGATGAGGCAGAGGGTCCCGCCGCAGAGAAAGACTCGGGCATAGGTCCAGAAAATCTCCATGGATATACCTCACTTTCTGATGTCCAGCGCCACCGCATGGCAGATGGCGGGGATACTCTCCCCCTGCTGGGAGGAGGTGGGGGAGAGGAGAGCGCCGGTGCCGCAGAACAGGATACGTTTCCAGCGGCCTCCTGCCATACCGTTAAGGAGCATCCCTGCCAGCACCACTGCCGAGCAGCCGCAGCCGGAGCCACCGCAGTGGACGTCCTGCCCCTCCAGATCGTAAATCAGAGTACCGCAGTCATTGAAGTTTTTCAGGTCCATGCCATCCCGGTGAAACCAGTCGGCCACAATGTCCCGGCCCAGCTGACCCAAATCGCCGGTGACGATCAGATCATAGTCGGAGGGCTTGCGGCCTGTGTCCTGAAAATGGGCTGAGAGCGTGGAATAGGCGGCGGGCGCCATAGCGGCGCCCATATTGGCTGCGTCCTTGATGCCCTTGTCCACCACTTTGCCGGTGGTGACGTGGGTGATATAGGGCCCCGGCCCCTGGTCGGCCAGAATGACGCAGCCCGACCCGGTCACCGTCCACTGGGCGGTAGGAGTGCGCTGGCCTCCATATTCCAGGGGGGAGCGGTACTGCCGCTCGGCGGAGCAGAAGTGGGAGGAGGTCATGGCCGCGATCTTTGTGCCGTATCCCCCGTCCAGCAGCATGGAGGCCAGGGACAGACTCTCCGCCATGGTGGAGCAGGCCCCGTACAGCCCAAAGAAGGGCACGTCCTGTCCCCGGACGGCAAAGCCGGAGCCGATACACTGGTTGAGCAGATCTCCCGCCAGCAGGTAGTCCAGACCGGATACACTGAGGCCAGCCTTGCTGAGCGCGGCGGCCAGGGCCAGCTTCTGCATGGCACTCTCCGCCTTTTCCCAGCTCCGTTCTCCAAAGGAATCGTCCTGACTGATGTGATCGAAGGTGGCGGCCAGAGGACCTTCCCCTTCTTTTTTGCCCACCACGGCGGCGCTGCCGATGACCGAAGGCGGGTCCTGCAGGGCCACGGTCTGCCGGCCCAGTTTTTTGTTTGCCATATCCTCACCTCTGTTTGCTTGGGCGGCTGTCCGCCTGACAAATACTATTTTGAACGAAAAGTACGCAAAATATGACTCTGGATTTTGTAGGCGGACTGGCTGGTCAATCCGTCCTGTTTGCGTTATAATGTAACATATATATTGCCGGGTCACCGGCACAACCGGCCTTACGGGCCGAACGGAGGTCCGCTATGGAAGAACAATCCAAACGTACCCTGGCCTATCTGTGCCCTTCCTGCCACCAGAGTGTGGCGGTAGAGCGTACGGTGTTTCAACTGGCGGCGTCCGCCAATGAACTGCCCTGTCCCTGCGGCAAGTCTGCCCTTCGGGTGGAGATGATGGGGGATCGGGTGAGATTGACGGTGCCCTGCCTCTCCTGCGGCCGGGACCACACCGTGACCTGCTCCACCCAGGCGTTCTTACACCAGAAGGTGCTGGCCTTTTCCTGCGCCCAGTCCGGCCTGGACTGCTGCTATGTGGGTGAAGAAGGGCCGGTATTTGCCGCCCTCCAGCGGCTGGAGGCCGCTGCCGACAAGCTGGAGCGAGCGGAAGGGGAGGAGAAAGGCGCCTTTTTGGACGAGCTGGTGATGCACGAGGTGCTCTCCGAGCTGAAGGAGATCGCCCAGCGGGACGGCATTTCCTGCACCTGCGGGTCTCACCGCTGGAAGCTTCAGGTCAACTACAGTTCCATCGATCTCTTCTGTGCCGACTGCGGAGCTGCCATGCGTATCCCGGCGGCTACCGACAATGACATTGACGACATCTGCTGCAAGACAAAGCTGGTCATCCGCGGCAAAAAGGAGGGGTAAGCGGTGTATTTTGAGGGCGGCTACCCCATTGATTCCCGGGATGTAGACCCCTGGAACCACTGTAAGCCCTCCGGCCTGATGGGCATTTTGCAGGAGGCGGCGGTGGCCGCGGCCTGCGAGCTCCATGCCTCCCGGCCGGAGATGATGGAAAAGTACAATCTGTTTTGGATGCTGGCCCGGATGTGGTACCGGCTGGACCGGCCACTGAAGTGGAATGAGACCCTCAGCATCCGCACCTGGCACCGGGGCGGCAGCGGCGCCTCCAGCTACCGGGATTTTGACCTGTTTGTGGACGGTAAGCCGGTAGGTGAAGCGGTGTCCGTATGGGTGCTGGCCGACGCGGATACCCACCGCCTGGCCCGTATGAGCAAGATAGAGGAGTTCCAGGGTACCGACGGGGGCGAGTTGTGTAAGGACAAGAGCCTCTCCCGGTTCAAATTGCCCCAGGAGATGGCGGCGGCGGATCATCGGGCTATGCACTACAGCGATACCGATATCAACGGTCATGTGAACAATGTTCGCTATGCCGACTTCATCTGCGATGCCATCCGAATGGATCAGCTGGGGCAGGATTTTTACGTCTCTGCCCTCCAGGTGGACTATCTGGCGGAGTGTATGGCGGGTGAGACCATCACTCTCTTTACCGGAGAGCAGGATGGTCTGCGCTATGTCCGGGGCGCTGATGCGGCTGGAAAAAGCCGTTTTGAAGGTGCGGTTACCCTGACGCCACTTGACAGAGCGTCTGCAATCAAGTAGAATAGGTAAAATTTTATAAAAAGAAAAAGGAGATGCACTATGGTCAACACTGACGAGCACCAGAAGTTTCTGAAGCAGGGCCTTACCTTTGACGACGTGCTGCTCATCCCCGCGGAGAGCGACGTTCTGCCTGCGGACATCGACCTGCACACCAGACTCACCCGCAAAATCAAACTGAATGTGCCCCTGATGAGCGCTGCCATGGACACGGTGACCGAGTACCGTATGGCCATCGCCATTGCCCGTGAAGGCGGCATCGGCATCATCCACAAGAATATGTCCATCGGTGCTCAGGCTGAGCAGGTGGACATGGTCAAGCGCAGTGAGAACGGCGTTATCACCAACCCCTTCTGGCTGGCTCCCGGCCATACGCTGGCTGAGGCCGACGCCCTGATGGCCAAGTACCGGATCTCCGGCGTGCCCATCTGTAAGGACGGCAAGCTCATCGGTATCATCACCAACCGGGACATGAAGTTTGAGACCGACATGAGCCAGCTGGTGGACAACGTCATGACCAAGGACAACCTGGTCACCGCCAAGGAGGGCGTCACCCTGGAGGAGGCCAAGGAAATCCTCCGCAAGCACAAGATTGAGAAGCTGCCCATCGTGGACGACGAGTACCGCCTGAAGGGCCTCATCACCATCAAGGACATTGAGAAGGCCACCGTGTATCCCAACTCCGCCCGCGACGACAAGGGCCGCCTGCTGGTGGGCGCCGCCATCGGCGTCACCTCCGACGTGCTGGATCGTGTGCGCGCTCTGGTGGATGCCGGCGCCGATGTACTGTGCCTGGATTCCGCCCACGGCCACTCCCACAATATTCTGGACTGTGTCCGCCGCATCAAAGCCGTCTACCCCGACGTGCAGCTGATCGCCGGCAACGTGGCTACCGCCGAGGGTACCCGCGCCCTCATTGAGGCGGGTGCCGACTGCGTGAAGATCGGTATTGGCCCCGGCTCCATCTGTACCACCCGCGTGGTGGCCGGTATCGGCGTGCCCCAGATCACCGCTGTCTATGATGCCGCCCGTGTGGCTGCTGAGTACGACATTCCCATCATCGCTGACGGCGGCGTGAAGTACTCCGGCGATATCGCCAAAGCTCTGGCCGCCGGCGCCAACGTGGTCATGCTGGGCTCCCTGCTGGCCGGCTGTGAGGAGTCCCCCGGGGACACCGAGGTCTATCAGGGCCGTCAGTTCAAGGTCTACCGCGGCATGGGTTCTCTGGGTGCCATGGCTTGCGGCTCCAAGGACCGTTACTTCCAGCAGAACAACAAGAAGCTGGTGCCCGAAGGCGTGGAAGGCCGCGTACCTTACAAGGGGCTGACCGGCGACACCATCTACCAGCTCACCGGCGGCCTGCGGGCCGGCATGGGCTACACCGGCTGCCACAACATTGAGGAGCTGCACACCAAGGCTCAGTTCATGCAGATCACCGCTGCCGGTCTGAAGGAGTCCCATCCCCACGATATCTATATCACCAAGGAAGCTCCCAACTATACCGTCAATCCCCAGTAAGGTATGGAGCGTATCACCGAAAAGGATTCTTCCGGTCGCTGGAGCATCCCGTCGGAGCAGAACGAAGCTGCCGCTGCCCGTCTGGCCGCCTTTGAAAATGCCTATGAGCGCCTGATCGCCCGCCAGGGTGAGATCGCTGCCAAAATGGAGGCGTTGAAGGCCCAGGGGAAGCAAAAGACGGCTCAGTTCCGGGAGCTGTTTGGGGAAAAGCTCATGAATCAGAATACCCTGGCGCTGTGGGAGACTTACGGCGTTCGGTAAAGTACCAAAAAGGGGACTGCCGCCTTTGCGGCAGTCCCCTTTTGTGCGCGGTGCATTGTGTGGGAGCGGTAAATATGCTATAATCTCACCACTGACCAAAAAGGAGGGAGTACCATGCTCAAGCTGCTGTTGGGCCGGGCGGGCACCGGCAAGACCTACGCCATGCTTACCGCTATGGGGGCGGCTACCCGGCCACAGGTTCTCATCGTGCCCGAGCAGCACTCCCACGACATGGAACGGCAGCTGTGTGCCATTGGCGGAAACGCGGTCTCTCTCCACGCTGAGGTGCTCTCCTTCACACGGCTTGCTAACCGGGTGTTCTCTGCCCACGGCGGTCTGGCGGCGCCCACTCTGGATCAGGGAGGCCGGCTGCTGCTGCTGTATACCGCACTCAAGTCGGTGGCCGATCAGCTCAAAGTGTACCAGCGACCCTCCCGCAAGCCCGCCTTTCTCAGCAGTCTGCTGGCCACGGTGGACGAATTGAAAAGCTGCTGCATCAGCCCCGAACAGCTGTGGGAGGCAGGCAGCGACACCGGAGGCGGGGAGGGGGACAAGCTTACCGACCTCTCCCTCATCTTTGGTGCCTATGAGGCCTTGACTGCCCAACGGTGGGCCGATCCCCGGGACAAGCTGACCCGGCTGGCCGAGCTGCTGGCCCGGACCAAGTGGGCGGCGGGCAAGGACTTCTATGTGGATGCCTTCACCGACTTCACCCCCCAGGAGCGGCAGGTGCTTTCCGCCCTGCTGGATAAGGGTGCCTCGGTGACGGTGGCCCTGACCTGCGATCAGCTGGAGGAGGACGAGGGGGGTACCGGTATCTTTTCCCCCGCCCGGCGTACTGCCCGGCAGCTGCTGCGGCTGGCCAAGGATCGGGGCGTGCCCGCCCAAGTGGAGGTGCTGATGGGGGACCGGACCGGCCGGACAGCTGCCCTGGCCCACCTGGAAGGCAATCTGTTTGCCGCCCGCCCTGCCCCTCTGGAGGAAGGTGGGGGGGAAATCACCCTCTTTACCGCCAACACCCCCTACTCCGAGGTGGAGTGGACGGCGGCGGAGATCCTGCGCCTGGTGCGGGAGGAGGGCTATCGCTTCCGGGACATCGCCGTGTGTGCCCGCAGCATGGAGGGGTATGGACCCACCATTGAAACGGTGTTTGCCCGTTACGGGGTACCGGTATTTCTCAGCCGCATGAGTGACATCCTGGAAAAGCCCATCCTAACCTTCATTACTGCGGCACTGGATACCGTATCCGGGGGCTACCGGTACGACGATCTCTTCCGCTGCCTCAAAACCGGCCTCACTGATTTGAGTCAGGAGGATGTAGATCTGTTGGAAAACTATGCCCTGACCTGGGGTCTGGAGGGAAGTGCCTGGACCGGCAAAAAGGACTGGACCAACCACCCCAAGGGCTATGGGCGCAAATTCGCCGAGGAGGACACCGCCCTGCTGGCCCGGCTCAACGGCCTGCGGCGGCAGGTGACCGCCCCTCTGGAGGAGCTGCGGAAGCAGCCGGACAAGACAGGAAAGGGCCAGGCCATGGCTCTCTACCGCCTGTTGGAGGCTATGGGGGTACCTGAGCGTCTGGCACAGCGGACCCAGGAACTGCAAGAGCGGGATCAGGCCGCCCTGGCAGAGGAGTACGCCCAGCTGTGGGACATTTTGTGCGGCGGTCTGGAACAGTGCGCCCAGATCCTGGGGGATACCCCCATGGAGCTGGAGGAGTTCTCCAGACTGTTCTCTCTGGTACTCTCTCAGTACGACGTGGGTTCCATCCCTGTGTCCCTGGACCGGGTGAACGCTGGCGAAATGCCCCGGCTGGCTCACAAGGGGTACCGGGCGGTGTTCCTGCTGGGGGTGGACGACGGGGCTATCCCGGCGGTGTCCCCCTCTCCCGGCCTGCTCAGCGACGATGACCGCAGCCTGCTGGCCTCCTATGGCCTGGAGCCTGCCCCACGGACAGGGGACAAGCTGTACCGGGAGATGACCATCGTCTATGAGACCTGCGCCCTGCCTCGGGAACGGTTTTATGTCAGCTGGTCTGCCGCAGGGGCCCAGGGAGAAGAGCACCGCCCTGCCTTCCTGGTGTCAAGGCTGAGAGCCCTGCTGCCCCATCTGCGCCGGGTGGAAGAGGGAAGGCTGGACGGTTCCTTCCGCCTGGCGGCCCCACGGCCTGCGCTGGAGCTGGCTGGACGGTTCCCCCAGGCGGCGGCAGCCCTCACCTCTCTGCCGGAGTATGCCCCCCTGGTGGAGCGGATGACCTCTGCTGCCTGCCGGGAACGGGGGCGGCTGTCAAGACCGGCGGTGGATGTACTCTACGGGCGGCGGGTGCCCATGTCGGCCTCCCGAATGGACAAGTACAAGGCCTGCCACTTCTCCTACTTCATGCAGTACGGACTGAAGGCGGAGCCCCGGCGGGCCGCCGGATTCCAGGCCCCTGAGTACGGCACCTTTATCCACTTTGTGCTGGAACACGTCCTTAGAGCCTGCCAGGAGCGGGGGGGCGTGAAGGAGGTACCATCGGAGGAACTGCGTGCCATTACCGATCAGGTGGTGGAGCAATATGTGCAGGAAGAGCTGGGGGGACTGGAGGGGGAGAGCCCCCGGTTCCAGTATCTGTTCCGCCGCCTTCGCAAGTCGGTATACGCCGTGGTGGATAATGTGGCCCAGGAGCTGCGTGCCTCCCAGTTCCAGCCCATCTCCTTTGAATTGGGCTTCGGCAGCGGCAAAGATTTGCCTCCGGTGGAGCTGAATGTGGACGGGATCACCGTCAGTATCTCCGGCTTTGTGGACCGGGTGGACGGCTGGGTTCACGACGGACGGCTATACCTGCGAATTGTAGACTACAAGACGGGACGCAAGTCATTTGACTTGACAGATATTTGGCATGGAATGGGCCTTCAGATGCTGCTCTATCTTTTTACGCTGGAGCGTGAGGGAAAAGACCTTTACAATCAAGATGTGACAGGGGCTGGCGTCCTTTACCTGCCCGCCAGAGACGCAGTGGTGGCGGGCAGCCGGGCCATGAGCGATGAGGCACGGCAAAAGAAGGTGGACACGGAGCTGCGCCGCAAGGGCGTGGTGCTGGACGACCCCGCCGTGGTGGCCGCTATGGAGGACCCGGAGGAGGGGCCCATCCGTTTCCTGCCTATCCGGGTAAACAAGAGCGGCCAGATCACCGGCGAGGCCCTGGTGTCCGCCCAACGGCTGGGCAAGCTGGCCCGGCACACCGACCATATCCTGCGGGAGATCGGTCAGGAACTGGCGGCAGGCAACATCAACGCCGACCCCTTCTGGCGGGGACCGGAGCACAATGCCTGCCAGTGGTGCGACTACGCTGCTGCCTGCCATTTTGAGGAGGGCAGGGGGAACGATAAAAAGCGGTGGTTGCCCACAGTCAAGAGCGAGGAGTTCTGGGCGGCTGTGGAACAAGAGTAAAATTGCCTCCAGTTTCGGACAGGCTATAGAAGGCCTGGTGTTTAAATCCAACCGAGCAAGCACAAAATCTCCTTAAGAGATAAGAGAAAGGAACTAAAACTCTATGGCGTTTTTTGGAAGCTTTTTGAGCAACACAAGCAACTTCCTCTACACCTATATTTTGATTGCCCTGCTTATCTTCGCGGGGCTCTACTTCACCATCCGTACCAAGGGCGTCCAGTTTCGCCTGTTCCCTGAGGCCATCCGTGTGCTGGGAGAGAAGAAAAAGGACGGCAAGGATATCTCGTCCTTCCAGGCCTTGATGATCTCCACCGCCTCCCGGGTGGGTACCGGCAACATCGCCGGTGTGGCCAACGCCATCATCGCCGCCACCCTCATCGGCGGCTACGGCGCGGTGTTCTGGATGTGGCTGCTGGCCCTCATCGGTGCGGCCTCCGCCTTTATTGAGAGCACCCTGGCCCAGTGCTACAAGGAGAAGCACGGGGAGAACTGGGTAGGCGGCCCGGCCTACTATATCCAGAAAGCCCTGGGCAGCCGCTTCTTCGGTGTGGTGTTTGCCGTGCTGCTCATCGCCTGCTTTGCTTACGGTTTCAACGCCCTCCAGGCCTATAACGCCGGTTCTGCCCTCCAGTATTATCTGCCCGATTACTCCAACAGCATCTGGCCCATGGTGGTGGGCGCGGTGCTGGCCATTCTCACCGGTGTGTGTATCTTTGGCGGCGTGCGCCGCATCAGTGCCATCACCTCCGGCATCGTGCCGGTGATGGCCGCCATCTATATCGCTTTGGGCCTCTTTATCACCATTAAGAACATCGGCCAGGTGCCTCACATGATCTCCCTGATCTTCTCCCAGGCCTTCGATCCCAAGGCCATGTTTGCCGGTATCGGAGCCTCCTGCATCATGCAGGGCATCAAGCGGGGCCTCTACTCCAACGAGGCCGGTATGGGCTCCGCCCCCAACGCCGCTGCCGCCGCCGACGTGTCCCATCCGGTGAAGCAGGGCCTGGTGCAGATGCTGTCCGTGTTCATCGACACCATTGTGATCTGCTCCACCACCGCCTTTATGCTGCTCCTGTCCGGGGTGTCCATTGACGCCTACAGCGAGGGCATGAACTTTGTCCAGGCGGCGGTCCACGCCCAGGTGGGTTCCTTTGGCCCCATCTTCATCACCGTTTCCATTTTCCTCTTTGCTTTCAGTTCCCTGGTGGGTAACTACTACTACACCGAGTCCAACTTTAAATTTATTCGTGACTCCAAGACCGGCCTGATTATCTTCCGGCTGACCTGCGTGGCGGCCATCTTCATCGGCGCCCAGATGAATTTCTCCATGGTGTGGGACCTGGCTGATGTGCTCATGGGCCTGATGGCACTGGTGAATCTGGTGGCCATTCTGCTGCTGGGGGGCAAGGCCCTGAAGGTGCTGAAAGATTATGTGAACCAGAAGAAGGCGGGCAAAAACCCGGTATACCGCTATGAGGAGGTGGGCGTAGGCGACCCCCAGATCTGGGACGAGGCCCACGCCCGCAAGTGGGAGAACTGATATTCCGTAGATAAAACCCGATCCCATAGAAAGGGGGAAACCAGATGGCCTTTTCCCTGACAGAAGAACAACAGGCGGCGGTAGATAACCGGGGGGGCGGCCTTCTGGTCTCCGCTGCGGCGGGCTCCGGTAAGACCCGGGTGCTGGTAGAACGTCTGCTGGCCCGGGTGGAGGAGGGGGCCGACGTAGACCGCTTCCTGGTCATCACCTACACCAAGGCTGCCGCTGCCGAGCTGCGGAGCCGTATTGTGCAGGAGTTGTCCGACCGGCTGGCTCTGCGGCCCACCGACGGCCACCTGCGCCGTCAGGCCACCCTGGTGTACAAGGCGGGCATCTCCACCATCCACGCCTTCTGCGCCCAACTGCTGCGGGAGTGCGGCCACCTGCTGGATCTGGACCCGGATTTCCGGCTGTGCGACGAGGGGGAGGCGGGCATCCTCATGCTCCGCGCCCTCAACGATGTGCTGGACAGGCGGTATGAGGCCATGGACAGCGATTTTGCCCAGTTGGTGGACACCATGTCAGCCGGGCGGGACGACGCCCGGCTGATCCAAATCGTGCTGGACATCCGGGGCCGGGTCCAGGCCCACCCCAATCCCGCAGCCTGGCTGGAGGAACAGGAGCGGACCTTTGCTCTGGAGGGAATCTCCGACCCGGTGCAGACACCCTGGGGGCAGCTGCTGCTGGCTGATGCCGCCGGGCAGGCCGCCTATTGGCGGCGGCGGATGGAGGAGGCCCGGGATCTGTGTGAGCGGGACGCCAATCTGCTGGCCAATTACGGGGGCAGTGTGGCCCAAACCGCCCAGGCCTTACAGCAGTTTGTGGAGGCGGCGAGCCAGGGGTGGGATGCTGCCCGTGCTCTGCTGCCTATTCCCTTCCCCACAGTGGGACGGAAGAAGATGGTGGATGACCCCGCCGCCGTGGAGCGGGTGAAGGTCATCCGCAGCGCCTGCAAAAAGCGGCTGGAAAAACTGGAGGACTGGTTTGCCGACAGCGGGGACGACCTGTTAGCCGACCTGCGGACGGTGTACCCCGCCATGCGGGGGCTGTTCGCCCTGGTGCGGGACTTTGAGGAGGCCTATGCCGCCGAGAAGGCCCGGCGTGGGCTGGTGGACTTCTCCGATCTGGAGCATATGGCGGTACGCCTGCTGGTAGGGGAGGACGGCCAGCCCACCGAGCTGGCCCGTCAGTGGAGCACCCGGTACGATGAGATCATGGTGGACGAGTACCAGGACACCAACGAGGTACAGAACGCCATTTTCTCCGCTCTGTCCAAAGATGGGACTAATCTGTTTATGGTGGGCGACGTGAAGCAGTCTATCTACCGCTTCCGTCTGGCCGACCCCACCATCTTCCTGGGCAAGTACCGCTCTTTCAAGCCCTACACCGAGGCTGGAGAAGGGGAGGAGCGGCGGGTCATCCTGTCCCGCAACTTCCGCTCCCGGCCCGAGGTGCTGGAGGGATGCAACGACCTGTTCCGGGCCGTCATGTCGGTGCCCTTTGGTGAGATGGAGTACTCCGACGACCAGGCCCTCTACCCCGGTGCCCCTTTCCAACCGGACTCCACCTACTGCGTGGAGCTGGACGCCCTGGACGGGGATATCGATGGAGAAGAGGGCGCGGAGAAGGTGAGCCGGGACCTGCTGGAGGCCCGGTTTGCTGCCCACCGCATCCGGGACCTGCTGGACCAAAACTTCCCTGTCTCTGACGGGGAGGGGGGCACCCGGCCAGTGTGTCCCTCCGATATCGTGATTTTGCTCCGCTCTCCCAATACGGTCCTGCGCCACTATGCCCGGGCTCTGGGGGAGCGGGATATCCTGTGGGAGGCCGAGGGAGGTGGAGACTTCTTCGGCTCCACCGAGATCTCGGTGGCCCTGTCTCTGCTCCAAATCGTGGACAATCCCCGGCAGGATGTGCCCCTCATCTCGGTACTGCGCTCCCCGGTGTACGGCTTCTCGGCCGACCGGTTGGCCCAGATTCGGGCGGCCAGCCCGGATACCGACTTTTACGCTGCCTTGGCCGCTGACGACGGGGAGGACAGTAAGGCCTTCCTGGCCGAGCTGGACGACCTGCGGTTTGGGTCAGAGGACATGAGCAGTCACCAGCTGCTGTGGCACATCTATGACCGCACCAATTTGCTGGGTATCTTCGGCGCCATGGAGGAGGGAGAGACCCGGCAGGGCAACCTGCTGGCCCTGGCCGAGCTGGCCCGGCAGTTCGAGGGGGCGGGCCACAAGGGCCTGTTCCGGTTCCTCACCTACCTGACCCGGCTGAGGGAGAACGGAAACACCCTGATGCCTCCCACCCCCGGCCGCACCGGCGGCGGAGTGCGGATTATGAGTATCCATAAATCCAAAGGTCTGGAGTTCCCGGTGGTGCTGCTGTGCGGTCTGGCCCGGCGGCTCAACCGGGAGGACATGAGCCGCCCAATTCTGTTCCACCCCAAGCTGGGTGTGGGCCCCAAGGGTCTGGACGTGGAGCGGGGCATCGAATATCCCACTCTGGCCCGGATGGCGGTTGCCCGCCAGCTGGAGCGGGAGATGATGGCGGAGGAGCTGCGGCTTCTCTATGTGGCTATGACCCGTGCCAAAGAGAAGCTGATCCTGTCGGTGGCCCTCACCGGAGGGGGGAAGGATCTGGAGAAGCTGGCAGGGGACGCAGGTGATCCGGTGGACCCCCAGGTACTGCTGGCCTGCCAGAGTGTGGGCCAGTGGGTGCTGCTCCATGCTCTGTGCCGCCCTGAGGCGGGAGCCCTCCGCCGGGCGGCAGGACAGGACGAGGTGGTCTTGGATACCTCCTTTGGTCCGGCGTGGGACATCCGATTTGTGGATGGAACGCCCTTGGCGCAGATGCCGCCTCACCGCTGGATAGCTCCGCAGCGGGAGCAGGAAGAGGAAGAAGGTGGGGAGGATCTGACCGACCTGCTGCGCTGGACCTATCCCCATGAGGCGGAGGTGGCTATTCCCTCCAAGCTTACCGCTACTCAGCTGAAGGGCAGGGCTTTGGACGAGGAGGCGGCGGAGGAGGCCCCACGGCCTGCCAGACCTCTCAGCTTTGGACGGCCCCGGTTTGCCGCCGAGGAGATGGGCCTTACCGCCGCCCAGCGGGGCACCGCCCTTCATCAGGTGCTCCAGTACATCGACTTTGAGCGGTCCGAGACGGTGGAAGGGGTGCGGGCGGAGATAGCCCGCCTGGTGGAACAGCAGTACATCACCCCCCAGCAGGGGGAAGCGGTGGACCCTGCCCCCATCGCTGCCTTCTTCCGGTCGGACCTGGGGCAGGAGCTGCTCTCCTCTGTCTCCCTGCGGCGGGAGTTCAAGTTTTCCATTCTGGAACCTGCCAGCCGCTACTATCCCCAGGCGGGGGAGGGGGAGCAGGTGCTTTTCCAGGGCGTGGTGGACTGCTACTATGAGACTCTGGAGGGCATCACGGTGGTGGACTTCAAGACCGACCGGGTGACCAAGCGCACTGTGGCGGAACGTGCAGAGCATTACCGCCCCCAGCTGGAGGCATACAGCCGGGCTCTGGCGGAAATCACTGGAAAACAGGTGATCCGCCGGGTGCTGTGGTTCTTTGCGTTGAACCAGAGTGTGGATCTGTAGCAATTTGAAAATTTCTGAAAAAAACTGTTGCAATCCACCAGGCTTTGTGCTATTATATTCTAGCGTTTATAAGGCGTGGAGGTTTGCTGCGCCGCTTCATCCGGAACGAGAAAGAGGTGAACACAACAATGAAGGAAGGCATCCATCCCAACTACGAGCAGACCACCATCAAGTGTGCCTGTGGTAATGTGATCGAGACCGGCTCTACCAAGAAGGACATCCGCGTGGAAGTTTGCTCCAAGTGTCACCCCTTCTTTACTGGCAAGCAGAAGATGGTGGATACTGGCGGACGTGTCAGCCGCTTCAACAAGAAGTTCGGCCTGGACAAGAAGTAAGTCCGTATACAAGGGCCCGTACCGGTTTCGGTACGGGCCCTTTTTTACTCCTATTAGCACCTTTCTTTTTTTCGAAAAGACACATATAATAGAGCAGAGACAACAGGAGGTGTGCGCTATGTTTGAAAAGATCGACCCCAAGGCGTTGGATCAAAACGTCTTTTCCCTCATCGGGGATCAGTGGATGCTCATTACCGCCGGAACCAAGGACCAGTGCAACACCATGACCGCCAGCTGGGGCGGCCTGGGGGTGCTGTGGGGCAAGCCGGTAGCTATGGTCTACATCCGGCCCCAGCGGTACACCCTGGAGTTTGTGGAGCGGGAGGACACCTTTACCCTGTGCTTCTTTGGAGAGGAGTACCGGAAGGCTCTGGCCCTGTGCGGTTCCAAGAGCGGCCGGGATATGGATAAGGTGAAGGAGTGCGGCTTCACGGTTGCCACGGCGGAGGGCGCCCCCTACTTTGAGGAGGCCGACCTGGTGCTGGTGTGCAAGAAGGCCTACTGGCAGGACATGGACCCCACCCACTTCCTGGACAGGGAGATCGACAGCAAGTGGTACCCCGAAAAGGATTATCACCGTATCTTCATCGGCGAGATCCTGGAGGTCTTGCGGAAAGTATAACGTAGGGGCGCACCCTGCGCCCATCGGAGGACACATGACAGAAAACCAAGAGAAAAAAGCAATCAACCGGGCAGTGCTGGTGGGCCTCAACGCCCACTGCCTGTCCGAGGCGGAAAATGCCGACGACTCCTCCATGGAGGAGCTGGCCGACCTGCTGGAGACGGCGGGCGGCGAGTGCGTGGGCACCGTGTTTCAAAATAAGGATACCCCCGATCCCCGTACCTTCATCGGTGAGGGCAAGGTGGCGGAGGTAAAGGAACTGGTGGACGCCATGGGGGCGGACATGGTTATCGTGGACAACCCCCTGTCTCCCTCCCAGCAGCGTGCCCTGTCTGAGGACCTGAAGGTCCAGGTGCTGGACCGGGCGGCCCTCATCCTGGACATCTTTGCCCAGCGTGCCCGCACTAAGGAGGGCCGTCTCCAGGTAGAGCTGGCCCAGTATCAGTACCTGCTGCCCCGACTGCTGGGTATGTGGACCCACCTGGAGCGGCAGGAGGGTGCCATCGGCACCCGCGGTCCCGGTGAGACTCAGCTGGAGACCGACCGGCGGCACATCCGCCGAAAGATTCAGAAGCTGCGGGAGGAGCTGGACCAGGTGCGCCGGGTGCGGGCTACCCAGCGCTCCCGCCGGGAGAAGAATGAGGTGCCGGTGGTGGCCATCGTGGGCTATACCAACGCCGGCAAGTCCACCCTGCTCAACAAGCTGACCGGGGCGGATATCCCTGCCAACAACCGGCTCTTCGATACCCTGGACACCACCACCCGTACCCTGGAGATCTCCGACACCTGCACGGTGCTCCTCAGCGATACCGTAGGCTTCATCCGCAAGCTGCCCCACCATCTGGTGGAGGCCTTTAAGGCCACCCTGGAGGAGCTGTCTTACGCCGACCTGCTCCTCCACGTCATCGATACCTCCAACCCGGAGTGGCGGGAGCAGGCCGAGGTGGTGGAGAAGCTGATCTGTGAGCTGGGCGCCGAGCAGACTCCCCGTATCGACGTATTCAACAAGATCGACCGCTGCCCCAGCGAGATTTTGCCCCACGGCGAGGACATCGTATCGATTTCCGCTAAGACCGGCCAGGGACTGGACGAGCTGCTCAGCAAGATCGGCGACCGGCTGGACACCGGCGCCCACCGGGTGGTGCTCCACATTCCCTATGACAAGGGCGGTATTGTGGATCTACTCCACCGGGAGGCCAAGGTGGAACGGGTGGACTACGGCGAGACCATCGAGGTAGAGGCTGTGTGCACCCCCATTCAGCTGGGTAGGTTAAAGGACTATATTGTGTCCGGCTGGACGCCCCCCAAGGAGTTTTGGGAAGACTGAGGCGCGGGCATTTTCTGCGGAAAATGCGTCGCTTCGCTTCAAGCCGCGCCTTCCAGGGGGAACCAGTTCCCCCTAGATACGCGCCGGAAACGGCGCGATACCCCCTCCGCTCTCCGAGGGGTTTTAAATGTTTGTGATATGAGGAGGAACGGCTATGCAGCCACTGGAAACTGACCGCCTGCTGCTGCGTCCCTTTACGGAGAAGGACGCGGTCGGCCTGTATGCCTATGCCAGACACCCGGAGGTGGGTCCCTGGGCTGGGTGGAAGCCCCACGCCGATGAGGCGGAGAGCTTGCGGGTGATCCGGGAGATCTTCCTGCCCTCTGACACCCTTGCGGTGATTCAAAAGTCCGACGGGCGGCTCATCGGCTCCGCCGGGTTTGTGGGCAAGCACCGCACCGAGCTGGGCACCCCCAGCGAGGAGGTGGGTTACTCCCTAGCTCGGGACTGCTGGGGCCAGGGCCTGATCCCAGAGGCGGTGGAGGCCATCCTCCGCCATTCCTTTGTGGACCTGGGCTATGCCGCCATCTGGGCCGCTTACTACGACGGCAACCGCAAATCCAAGCGGGTGATGCAGAAATGCGGCATGACCTACCGCCTCAGCCGGGTGGAGCCGGTGGAGCAGCTGAATGAGACCCGGCTGGCCCACTACTTTGCCATCACCAGAAGGGAGTGGGAGGCCAGATGACGGAATACTATGTCCCCACCGCCCCCTCGGAGACGGAATTTGTGGAGAAGCGATCCCGATTCATCGGCCATGTCTGGCCGGTGGAGAGCGAGGAGGAGGCCCGGGGTTACATCGAGGCCATGAAGAAGAAGTACTACGACGCTCGCCACAACTGCTGGTGCTACCGCATCAAGGAGGGCGGCGTGGAGCGCTACTCCGACGACGGAGAGCCCCAGGGCACCGCCGGTCAGCCCATGCTAAACGTGTTTCAGCGGGAAGAGGTCACCAACGTGTGCTGCGTGGTGACCCGCTACTTCGGGGGCGTGCTGCTGGGGGCGGGCGGTCTGGTGCGGGCCTACACCCAGAGCGCCAAGGACGCTCTGGATGCCGCCGGGATCTCGGTGGTGCGCCGGTGGGTAGAGACGGCGGTGACCTGCCCCTACTCCTTCTTCGAGCGGGTGCGCCAGGAGGCGGAGGCCCAGGGTGGTGTACTGGGGGAGAGCGAGTACGCCGCCGACGTTACCGTCCATGTGCTGCTGCCCGAGGAGAACACCGAGGCTTTCGCCGCCCGGCTCACCGAGATGACTGCAGGAGGTGTGGCTCCCATGACTTTGGGAGAAGCCTTCCGGGCAGTACCCATCAAATAAAAGCAAAAGCGTCCCCACGGCAACGCCGTGGGGACGCTTTTTATTTGCTGGTCAGCAGCAGCAGGTCTTTGGTGGGCAGCTCCAGCCACAGAGGGTCGCGCTGGGACAGAGCGGCCCAGCGGTCCTTCTCCAGCTCAATGCGCAGACGGGAAAAGCCCTGGCTGCCGCCGGGGGTGGACAGCATGACCACCGTGGAGAATACGTTCTCCACCACCCGCTCCACCAGGCAGGGGAGTGCGTTGGGGCCGGGGCCCTCCACCGGCCTGATGTAGTGGGCCCGGACACCGATATGGGTCAGCCCTTCCGGCAGCGGCTGGCCTGGGTTCAGGGTTACGCCCCAGTCCAGAGCCTCTACCTTGCCGTCCGCTGTGGCCTTGGCACGGGACACATTCTTGCAGCCGGACAGCAGACAGGCCGACAGGGTGCGGGGAGCCTCAAAGAGTTCATGTACCGGCATCATGGCCTGGGAGCGGCCATTGTCCAGTACACACACCTGCTGGCACAGCCGCTGCACCTCATCCCGGTTATGGGTGACAAAGAGCACCGGCCCGGAGAAGACGGAGAGAATGTCGGCCAGCTCCAGTTCCACCTGCCACTTCAGATAGCTGTCCAGGGCGGAGAAGGGCTCGTCCAACAGCAGTACCTCTGGTTGACTGGCCAGAATACGGGCCAGAGCCACCCGCTGCTGCTGGCCGCCGGACAGTTGCCGGGGGTATTTGTGCTCCTGCCCCTCCAGGTAGAAGGAGGAGATCAGGCAGTTTACCGTCTCCTTCCGGGCGGCTTTGTCCTGTACCCCCACGGCAATGTTCTGGGCCACCGTCATGTTGGGGAAGAGGGCGTAATTCTGGAAGAGATAGCCTACTTTCCGCTTCTGCGGGGGCAGGTCAATGCGACGCTCCGAGTCGAAGAGTACCCTGTCGTCCAGCACAATGCGGCCCCGGTCGGGCTTCTCGATGCCGGCAATGCACTTGAGGGTCAGGCTCTTGCCGCAGCCGGAGGCACCCAGCAGGCCGGTAACCTGGCCGCTCTCCGTCTCAAAGGAGCAGTCCAGCCGGAATTTACCGAAGTCTTTGTGAATGTCAACCTGTAACCGCATCACTCCACCTCCCCGGAGACAGGAGCGGCCCGGCGGCGGGGCCGGCGGTCCTTTTTCTCCAGCATATTGACACACAGCAGTACCACGGCAGAGATGGCCAGGTTGATGAGCACCCATTGCATGGCTCCGGCGTCGTCGCCGGTACGCCACAGCTGGTACACCGTGGTGGAGATGGTGGCCGTCTTGCCGGGGGTATATCCGGCGATCATGGCGGTGGCGCCGTATTCGCCCAGAGCACGGGCGAAGGCCAGCACGGTGCCTGCGATGATGCCCTGCTTGCAGTAAGGCATCATGACCCGCCAGAAGATCCAGGTGTTGGACCTGCCCAAGGTACGGGCAGCATGGGCCAGAGTAATATCAAAGGACTCGAAGGCTCCCCGGGCAGTGCGGTACATCAGGGGAAAGGCCACCACCGCCGAGGCGAAGATGGCCGAGTACCATACCATGGTCAGCCGCAGGTCAAAGACCTCCAGGAACCACAGCCCGATGGTCCGCTTGGGGCCCAGCAGCCGCAGCAGGAAATAGCCCACCACGGTGGGGGGAAGGACCAGGGGGAGGGTGAGGACCACATCCAGCACACCCTTCACCAGCCGGGGCAGTTTGGCCACATAGTAGGCCGCCAGAATGCCCAGGAAGAAGATGAGCACCGTGGAAATGGCGGCGATGCGCAGGGAATTCAAAAGGGGATAGAGATCCAGAACCGATCACCTGCCTTATTAAATGGGCCTGCCGCCATAGCGGCAGGCCCTTGTGTTTACTGGATGACGGTAAAGCCAACACCCTCCAGCACGGCGATGGCGCTCTCGTCGGTGTGCAGATAGTCCAGGAAGGCCTGGGCGGCGGCCTGGCTGGCTTCGCTGCCGCCGCACTTCATGACGGCGGCGGGATAGATGACCTGATCGCACATCTCGGCGGTAGCCTGATCCACCACGGTGAGCTCATAGGTAAAGGCGTCGGTGGCGTAGATGATGCCGCAGTCCACAGCGCCCTCCTTCACCTGATTGGCCACCTCGGATACGTTGGAGGCGTAAGTCACCTTGCCGGCGTCCTCCAGGGCGGTGATATCAATGCCCAGGGTGTCCAGAATCTGGAGGGAGTAGGCGCCCACGGGGACATCATCGTTGCCCAGGCAGAGCAGGGACAGCTTGTCGGTGGCCAGATCGGAGAAGGACTGGATGTCCTTGGGGTTGTCGTCGGGCACTGCCAGCACCACCTTGTTCTCCACAAAGTTGATGCGGGTGTCGGACAGCACGAAATCCAGGCCCTCGTTGGTACCGGTGGTGTCGGTGCTGTCCAGCTGGTTCATCTGCTTCTGGGCAGCGGAGATAAACAGGTCGCACACCGCGCCCTCTTCGATCTGGGTCTTGAGGGTACCGGAGGAGTCAAAGGTGAAGGTGAGGGTGACGTTGGGAGCCACCTCTTTGTAGAGGTCGGCGATCTGGGTAAGGGTGGCCTCCATGGAGGCGGCGGCGAACACCACCACTTCCACCTCTTCGGCCTGAGCGGGGGTGGTTTCAGCGGGAGTCTCGCTGCTCTGAGCGGGGCTCTGGGCGGCACCGGAATTGCCGCCGCAGGCGGCTAACGCCAGGATCAATGACAGGGACAGGATCAGGGATACGATTTTTTTCATGCTGCATTCTCCTTTACAAAATGGTAGGCGATCCCGTTTCCAGGAGCGCCCCGGCCCGCCGCCATGACATCAAAGGTTTTAGGCGTTACGGGCTCGAAGAATTCAGGACTTATCTTAACGGGCGCAGTTACCCGTAGTCCCCCTTAAAATCTCCAGGCCGTGGGCCAGAGAGGGAAGAATAAACTCCAGGCACTCCCGCACCGCCTTGGGACTGCCGGGCAGGTTGACCATGAGGGTCTGTTTGCGGATGCCCGCCGCCGCCCTGCTCAGCATGGCCCGGGGGGTGATCTGGAGGGACTGCCACCGCATGGCCTCGGCAATGCCGGGGGCGGGGCGCTCGGTGACCGCCAGGGTGGCTTCCGGGGTGAGATCAGTGGGGGAGAAGCCGGTGCCGCCGGTGGTGAGGACCAGGTCGGCCAGATCGTTGTCGCACAACCGCTTTAGCTCGCCGCCCAGCGGCTCCATGCCGTCGGGCAGCAGGGCGGTGTGGACCACCTCATAGCCTGCCGCCTCCACCATTTCCCGGATCACGGGACCGCTCTTGTCCTCCCGCTGTCCGGCATAGCCGGAGTCGCTGAGGGTGATGATGGCTACCCGCATATTCAGCCCTCCTCCACGATGGTGAGGTCGTCCCCCACCGAGATGGTGCCCCCATGGAGCACCTTGGTAAATACGCCCTCCCGGGGCATGATGCAGTCGCCCATGACCTTGTAGATCTCACAGTGGGCGTGGCACTGCTTGCCCACCTGGGTCAGCTCCAGCACCACGTCGTTGCACTTGAATTTGGTGCCGATGGGCAGGGTCTTGAAGTCGTAGCCCTCCACCACCAGGTTTTCCCCAAAAGCACCGTCATCCACCACGGCACCTCTGGCCCGGAAGGCCTCCACCTGCTCGTGAGAGAGCAGGGATACCTGACGGTGCCACTTGCCGGCGTGGGCGTCCCCCTGGATGCCCCAGTCCTCCACGAACTGGGCGGAGCCCACATTTTTCTTCTGGGTGCCCTTCTGTTCACTGACACAGACAGCGATCACTTTGCCCATGGTCTTATCCTCCAATTTGATTCATGTTGCGGCCCTCGTCGGCCGCCTCCCGCTGTCCGCCGAAGTGGTGGCTGGCGGGTTTGTGGTTGATAGCGTCTGCCATGGCAGTTTGCAGGGCCGTATCGTCGGCGCCAGCGTCCAGCAGAGCCTTCAGATCCACCCCGTGGTCGTATTGCAGACAGGTCTTGAGAAAACCGGTGGCAGTGAGCCGCACCCGGTTGCAGCTTTGACAGAACTGATGGGACACCGCACTAATAAAGCCCACCTTGCCCTGGAAGCCGGGGAAGGTCACATTCCGGCTGGGCCCGCCCAGAGCATCGGAGGGGCAAGGAAGGGCGAGGCCGAAGGCGGTCTCCAGCTGCCGCAGCACCTCCTCCTCGGTGCGGCGAGTGAGGGTGTCCCCCAGGCCAATGGGCATCAGCTCGATGAAGCGGACGGTCAGGTCCCGGTTCCTGGCCAGGGCGGCCAGAGGGACCAGCTGGGCGTCATTGCCGCCGGAGGGGACGCAGTTGACCTTAACGGTGAGGCCCGGCGCGGCCAGGGCGGCCTCCAATCCAGCCAAAGCCCGGGGCAGCTCGTCTCGCCGGGTGAGGGCAGCAAACTGGGCCCGGTCCAGGGTGTCCAGGCTGAGGTTCACCCCATCCAAGCCGGCCTTCAAAAGTTCGGGTAGTTGGTCGGCCAGCAGTATTCCGTTGGTGGTGAGACTGACGGTACGGATGCCGTCGATGGCCTTTAACTCCTGCACCAGATTGGCCAGACCCTTGCGGACCAGAGGCTCGCCGCCGGTGAGGCGCACCTTTTCCACCCCCAGAGAGGCGGCCAGACGCACCAGACGGATGATCTGCTCATAGGTAAGGATGGCGCTGTGGTCCACCCACTCCACACCCTCCTCGGGCATACAGTAGCGGCAGCGCAGATTGCACCGGTCGGTGACCGATACCCGTAGATAGCGGATGTTTCGTCCAAATTGGTCAAGCATGGCCGCCACTCTCCTTTACTAAGCGGAGCAGAAAGCGGGCCGCCTCATGGGGCTGGTCCAGGGGCAGCACCGGTACGTCGGGTACCTCCAGAGGCAGATCGGTGACCAGAGCCAGCAGGGTGGCCGGGTCGGACACCGGTTCCTCCGAGTTGCCCTTCCGTACCACCTCCAGCTTGGGCCAGCCGGTGTGCTTGAAGCCCTCCAGCAGGATCAGATCCGCTTCGGGGAATTGCGTGATGAGGAAGTCCTCTGTTACAGGCTGCTTCTTCACGATCTTAAACTTTTCCCTGTCAAAGATGGCGGTGCCTGCCGCACCAGCGGCCATAAAGCGGCCGGTATCGGTGCCGGGCGGGTCTGCGTCAAAAGAGTGGCCATCGTGCTTGACCACTGCCACGGTGAGGCCCGACTCCTCCAGCAGGGGGAGCATGGCTTCTATGAGGGTGGTTTTGCCGGAGTTTTTTACCCCGGATACTGCCACCACCAGGGGCTTAGCCACGGTCATACACCCCCGACTTGCCGCCCTCCTTGTGGACCAGATGGATGTCGCCCAATTCCATCCCCTTGTCCAGGGCCTTACACATATCGTAGATGGTAAGCAGGGCTACAGAGACGCCGGTGAGGGCCTCCATTTCCACGCCGGTTTTGCCGGAGAGCTTGACGGTGCAGGTGGCCCGCACGGCGCAGGCCTCTTCCAGAATTTCGAAATCCACCGACAGGTGGCTGAGCAGCAGGGGATGGCACAGAGGGATCAGCTCCCAGGTGCGCTTGGCGGCCATGATACCCGCCACCCGGGCCACACCCAGCACGTCGCCCTTGGCGGCGGTGTGTCCGGTGATAGCGGCCAGGATGGGCGGGGTGACTTTGATGGTGCCCTCGGCCACCGCCGTGCGATAGGTGGGCTCCTTGCCGGTCACATCCACCATAATGGCGTTGCCGGCCTCGTCAAAATGATTGAAAGCAGGTTCCATAATAACCTCCTTATAGAATCGATATCAGGTGGTCACAGCAGCCACACTTGGATGGCCTGTCCAGCATCCACCGGCGGAGTGCCTGCAGGCAGCTCCACCAGACAGTTGCACCCCACCAGGGAGGCCAGCTGGCCGGAGGAATGCCCCACCGGCAGCGTCACCTGCCCGTTCTCATACTGGCCCCGAAGAAAACGACGCCGGGGGCTGGGTTTGTCATAGGGGGTGGTCAGGATGGCCTGCTGCCGTCGGGGGAGCAGGTGGGGCTCTCCTGCCAGCGCGGCCAGCAGGGGCTGGGCCAGCAATTCAAAGGTGGTGAAAGCGGCAAAGGGGTTGCCGGACAGAGACAGGATCGGCTTGCCCTTATACCGGGAGAACATAGCCGGGGTGCCCGGTTTCAGGTCCACCCTCCAAAATACCCGCTCCGCCCCCAGCAGGGGGAGGGCCTGGTGAAAGATATCCTTGTCACCCACCGACACGCCGCCGGTGGTGATGAGCAGGTCACAGTCCTCCAGCATCCCCTCCATGGCCTCTGTTACAGCGGCAGGGGAGTCAGCGGCATGACGGCAAAGGGAAGGCATACCAAGCTCCGTCAGCCGGGCGGTGAGCAGGGCTCCGTTGGAGCCGTAAATCTTCCCGGGAGGGAGGGGCTGCCCGGCCTCCACCACTTCGTCCCCAGTGGTGAGCAGCCCCACTTTTGGCCTGCGTCGCACGGCTACCTCTGTGATACCGGCGCTGGCCAGTACGCCAAGGGCAGCGGCGTCCAGCCGGGTGCCTGCCTTCAACAGCAGGCTGCCAATCCGGTAGTCCTCGCCTTGGTAGACATAATTTTTATAAGGGGGGAGAGAGGCATAGATGCTCACGGGATTACCCCGATCGGTGTCCTCCTGACGGAGTACGCAGTCACAGCCCTGGGGCAACATGGCTCCCGTCATGATGCGGATGGCCTGTCCGGGCAGAAGAGGGGATTTTGCTTCATCTCCCGCATACAGGGTATCTACCACCGGCAGACAGATGGGGTGGTCCCGGTCCGCCCCGGCGATGTCAGCAGAGCGGAGAGCATAGCCGTCCAGAGGGGAGCGGTCAAAAGGCGGCTGGTCAATGGGGGCAGTCACATGGTCTGCCAGGGTACGGCCCAGAGCCTGAAGGGCGGGCAGTGTCTCCGATCCCAGCGGGGACAGTTTACCGGTTATCAGCTCAACTGCCTGTTCCAGCGAAATACCCGTGACCATGGTCAGCACCCCTTGCCGAAGGGGCAGATGGGATAGTGGCACTCCGGGCAGCCCAGGCACAGACCGCCATGGCCCAGGGCCTTCAGGTCAGCACGGCTTACCTTGACTCCAGCGGCGATGCGGGGGAGTACCAGGTCAAATACGGTGGCCTTGGCGTACATGACGCAGCCGGGCAGGCCCATAATGGGGGTACCGTCGGCAAAGTAGCCCAGCAGGAACATGGCTCCGGGCAGCACTGGGGCGCCGTAGGACACGATGTCCGCACCAGTGTCCTTGATGGCCTTGGGGGTCTTGTCGTCCGGGTCCACGCTCATGCCGCCGGTGCACAGGATCAGGTCCACCCCCTTGGCTTTATAGTCCAGGGCGGCGGCGGTGATGGCGGCCATGTCGTCGCCGGGGAGGCAGTGCTGGGTGACCTCAATACCGTAGGTGGCCAGCTTGTCGATGATAACGGGGGTAAAGGTGTCCTCAATGAGGCCCTTGGCCACTTCGCTGCCGGTGGTGATGAGACCGCAGGTTTTCAGCTTCCAGGGGGTGAGGGAGAGGATGGGGCCGGTCCCGGCCCGCTCCTCCACCGCCTTCAGCTTGTCCTCGGCGATAACCAGGGGGATGATACGGGTGCCTGCCAGCTTGTCCCCCTTGTGAACGGCGGTGTTGGTATGGCGGGTGGCGATCATGATCTCGTCCTCGCCGTTGAGGGCGTTAAGCCGCGCCACATCCACCTGAAACAGGCCGTCGATGTCGGCGATGAGCTCGATCTTGCCCTCCTTCACAGCGGTGCCGTGCATATGCTCGTTCTGGCACAGGGCCTGGAGGCGGAGGGCGGCCTCATCCTCATGGAGCATCCCGGGCTGGCGCTCCCATACATAGAGGTGCTCCTTGCCCATGCTCAGCAGCACCGGGATATCCTCCTCGGTAACCACATGGCCTTTGCGGAACCGGGCGTCCTTGGTGACGCCCCGAATGATCTGGGTCAGGTCGTGGCAGAGCACATGACCTACCGCGTCGCGGGTATCGATCAATTTCATTATCTGTCCCTCCTAGTAAAGAAAAAGAGGTACCGTCCGATCCGGTACCTCTGGACAGAAGGATACAATCCCCCTGTGGTAGAGACTCCTTTTCAAAGACGGAAGGCCGCGCCGTTTCCAGAGCGACCCTGGCGGTACGCCATAGGCCGGGCCCTTAGGCGGTTCCGCTCGGAGCACACTTAATTTTCATCAGCATACCATATTTTTTGTCAGATTGCAATGGTCAAGGACCTCTGGCTGTGGTACACTACAGAAGAAAGGGGAGAGGAGCATGAGAGAGCTGCGGGGGCGGTTTGCCCCCAGTCCCAGCGGACGGATGCACCTGGGCAACCTGTTTTCCGCGCTGCTGGCCTGGCTGTCGGTGCGCTGTGCCGGGGGAACTATGGTGCTGCGGATGGAGGACCTGGACCCGGACCGGTGCCGGGCGGAATACGCCGATCAGCTGGCTGACGATCTGCGCTGGCTGGGTCTGGACTGGGACGAGGGTTATCAGACCGGAGGACCTCATGGACCCTATACCCAAAGTGACCGTACAGAATTGTATGCGGACGCCTTCCGAGATCTGGAGAAAAGAGGGCTGATCTACCCCTGCTTCTGCACTCGGGCGGAGCGGCTGGCTGCCTCAGCGCCCCACAGGAGCGACGGACAGGTGATCTATGGTGGCAAGTGTAGACGCTTGACAGAGAAAGAGCGGGCGGAATTGGGTGAAAAACGTTGTCCCGCCTGGCGTTTGATGGTATCTGACAGGAATATTAGCTTTACAGATAAACTGCAAGGAGCCTATACCGAAAACCTGCTCAAAGACTGCGGAGACTTCATTGTGCGCCGGTCTGACGGGGTGTATGCCTACCAGCTGGCGGTGGTATACGACGACGGGGCCATGGAGATCAATCAGGTGGTGCGGGGGCGGGATCTGCTGGATTCCACCCCCCGGCAGATTTATCTCTACGAGCTGTTGGGACTGACCCCGCCGGAGTTCTGCCACGTGCCTCTGCTGCTGGCCCCCGACGGCAGACGGCTGTCCAAGCGGGAGCGGGATCTGGATATGGGAGCCCTGCGGCAGCGGTTCACACCGGAGGGGCTGACCGGCTTACTGGCCTTCTGGGCCGGGCAGCTGGACAAGCCGGAGCCGGTGCGTCCGGCGGAGCTGGCCAAGGACTTCGACTGGGCCAAGGTTCCGGCAGGTGATATTACCATTGATCCCGGTCAACTATAAAAAAGGACGCCGCGGCAATTGCTGCGGCGTCCTTTTTATCTTTAGGAGAAACTCACGTTGCAGTCGGTGGGGACCACGCACACATAGGTATTGCCCACACCGAAGGTAATGGGGTTGCCGTCGGCATCCTCATAATAGAACTGGCCGCTGGGGGCCTGCTTGCTCCAGGTCAGCTCGGTGATTTTGCCGCCGCAGGCAAAATAGCCCTTGCCGCCGCTGGACAGGTCCACGGTGATGTGGCCCAGATAGTCGCCGGTGTTGCGGCAGGCGGTCTTGATGATGACTACGTTGGTGACCTCTACCTGCTGCTGGGTGTTGCCGTCTATGTAGGCCGCGCCGTACTCCTCTACGCCGTACTTACCGGTGTTCTCATTGTAGACAAAGCGGCCGGTCTTGTAGCTGGAGACGGGAACGGTGATCTGGGTGGCGTCCACGCCGTCGGCGGGAGTACCATCTTCAGCGAAGTTCATCTCATAGACGTAGCCGTCCTTATGGTCCAGACGGATGTTGTAGGTGGGCAGCCGGTCCATGATGGATTGGCCGGTTGTGACCACCGTGTGCTCCAGGCTGTAGCTTTGCTTGCGCACCGGGTCACGCCACATCAGATTGCTGTTTTCGGTGCTGCCCAGATAGGGGCCCCGTACCGCGTCCAGGGCGGTGACGCCCCAGGTCTTGATTTTGCTGTAGGCGTCCTCGCTGCCGCCGGCATGGAGGAACACGGCGTCGTGGCCCAGAGCAACCTCCAGATAGTAGGGACGGGCGGAGCGGATAGAGCCGATGGTGCCCACCCCGTCCAGGGACTGATAGACGCCAACCATTCGGGTGATGCCGCCCTCGGCGGGAATCTCATAGATGATATCAGCCTGAGACTGGCCCAGCTGGGGGAGGGCCTGCTTCAGATTGTTGAGCATGATGGCCACCGGCCGGCGGTTGACCCACTCTTCGCCCATGGGCAGGCCGGTGAGTGGGTTGAGGGGGCCGTCATAAGGGGTCTCGGTGGGTGTGGGCGTAACACTTTCCACCACGGGGGCGGAGGAAGTGGGCGGCGCGGGGGAGTCCTCCGGTTCCGGAGACCCACCGCAGGCGGAGAGCAGCAGGGGCAGCGTAAGCAGCAGGGGCAGCAGTTTTTTTCCCATGACGGTATCCTCCGTTTTCTTGCCGGGCGCCCGCCGTGGGGGCCGGGGCTCCGCAGTGTGGTACCTTTATCATACTCTGTGGGACAGGTTCCCGTCAAGGTGGCCGCAGCCGGGAAATTGCACTTGTGATTTTACTCGGGCTTGGGTATAATGATTAGTAAGCGGCAAGCGCTTCGGAAAGGAGAACTCCATGGCACGTCACGGTTTTATCCACGACAAACTGGATATCAAGTTCCTGATCCTCTACATCATGGCACGGGTGGCGTCTCCCATCGATTTTCACGCCCTTACTGACCTGACCATGTGCGATGATGGGGTGGACTACTTTGAGTTTGCCGAGGCGGTCTCCGAACTGGTGGAAACCGGGCACCTGACCCTGGAGAACGACCTGTACGCCATCACCGACAAGGGACGTTCCAACGGCGCCGCCTGTGAGAGCAGCCTGCCCTACACCGTCAAGCAGAAGTGCGGTGTCAATCTGGCCCGGATCAACGGCATCCTCCGGCGCAATGCACAGGTGCGCGCCCATGTGGAGGACCGGCCGGAGGGGGGCAGCACGGTGAAGATGGAGTTGGACGATGACAAGGGAAATCTGTTCACGCTGGAGCTGTTCTGCGGTACCCGGGAGCAGGCCCAGCGGATGGCCAAGGGCTTCAAGGAGGAGCCGGAGCGGGTGTACAACGATGTGATCACTGCTCTGCTGGAGTGGGAGAAAAATCGATAATTTCCCGGGAAAGAAAAAATAAGTGTTGACAAAGCCTGGTCGGGGCGCTATAATAACCGAGCAGTCTTTTGACGGGGCTGTGTTTTGCGGATGTGCTGGAACTGGTAGACTGGCTAGCTTGAGGTGCTAGTGGCCCACGGCCGTACGGGTTCGAGTCCCGTCATCCGCACCATATGCGCGAGTGGTGGAATTGGCAGACTCGCTAGATTCAGGTTCTAGTGTGCATTACGCACGTGCGGGTTCAAGTCCCGCCTCGCGCACCAAAAAAGAAGGACATCCGTAAAGGATGTCCTTCTTTTTTGGATACCTCAAGAAATCAAAATGCTCGGGGCAAGTGAATTGCCCCTGCGCCGAGGTTTTGGGCTGACAGCCCAAAACGCTCGTACGGCGCAAAAGCGCCGACGGCCCAAAGGGCCGGTTTTAAATACTGCAAGAAATGAAAGACATTGATACGGCCCGATGCAAGATGGGCCGCCATTATCCCGGAAATGGAGGACCAGGACCATGAATGAAAAGGAAGTAGGGGAGCTGCGCCGCCGGTTCAAGGCGGACAAGAGTGCCATCACCCATGTGCGGGGCTGCTACGTCAACGAAAAGAAGGAGATCGTCTCTCAGTTTAACCAGTCCCTGGCGCTGATGAGCGAGGAGGAGAGCGAAAAGCTGCTGGCCATTCTGCGCCGCACCCTTTCCGGCGGCATTGACCGCAACCTGATCGACATCAGCTTTGCCACCAAGCAGGTGGCGGAGGGGGAGGAGCACAAGCTGCTCATGGCCCTGCGGGATTCTGGTCTGGGGGATGAGGAAGCTGTCCAGGCCTTTTTCCAGAAGACCATCGACAGCCTGGATCTGGAAGGCAGCTATCTGATCCTGCTGGCTCATGACCGGTACGACGTACCCTACCGGGCTAAGGACGGCGAGACCCAGAAAGACGCCTCCGAGGAGGTCTATTCCTACATCCTGTGCAGCATCTGCCCGGTGAAGCAGACCAAGCCTGCTCTCAGTTTCCAGGCCCGGGAGAGCCGCTTCTATAACCGCCAGGCTGACTGGCTGGTGTCCCCGCCGGAGGTGGGTTTCCTGTTTCCCGCCTTTGACGATCGTACCACCAACCTTTATGACGCGTTGTACTACAATCGAGACGTGGGGGAGAACCACGAGAATTTTGCCCAGGCGGTATTTGCCTCTCCCATCCCCATGCCTGCCCAGGCCCAGAAGGAAACCTTCCAGTCCATTCTGGGGGAGACTTTGGGGGAGGAGTGCAGCTACGATGTGGTCCAGGCGGTCCATGACCAGCTGCGGGAGCTGGTAGAGGAGCACAAGGAGAATAAGGAAGAGGAGCATCTGATGGTGTCTAAGGGGGCGGTGAAGTGTGTGCTGCTGTCCTGCGGTGTGTCCGAGAGCCATGTAAACGCCTTTGACAGCCGCTACGACGACAGCTTTGGAGCGGAGACCCGGCTCAGTCCCCGGAACCTGGTGGACGCCAAGCAGGTCCAGGTCTCCATGCCCGACGTAACCATCAAGGTGTCCCCGGAGTACAGCGCTCTGGTGGAGACTCGCTCTATCAATGGGAAAAAGTACATCCTCATTCCGGCGGAAGGGGAAGTGGAGGTCAACGGGGTGCCCATCCACATCGACGGCTGACCACAAGCTGGGAATTGCATCTTTTTGAAAAATAGAGTAGAATCAGGTATCGACTTTTGCAGGGAGGCATTGCCATGGGAATCTTTAACCCGGAGCACGGTATCTACCGCCTGACGGAAAAGATAGCCGATCTGGTGATTTTGAGTGTGTTTTGGCTGGTGTGTTCCATTCCCCTGGTGACGCTGGGGCCAGCCACCACCGCGCTCTACAACACGGTGGTACGCTGTATCCTGGGCGATGAGCGCAACAGCTGGGTCCTGTTTTTCCGTACCTTCAAGCAAAATTTCAAGGTGGGTGCACTGACCAGCCTGGTGATAGTCCCGCTGATGGCGGTGCTGGTCATCCTCCACGAGGTGCTCTATCAGATGGCCCTGACGGACGATGTGGGCTATACGCTGTTTTTTGCCTACCGGGTCTTTCTGCTACTGCCCATCGGCTTTATCTGCTACCTCTTTCCGGTGCTCTCCCGGTTTACCTTTCAGGTCAGCGGGCTGCTGGTCAACTGCGGCAAGCTGGCCATCGCACACTTGCCCAGCACCGTGCTGATGGCGGTGATCGCTTTTGTCGCCCTCATCGTATGCTCTAATGTGCCCATTCTGGTTATGTTGCTGCCCACTATCGTGACTTGTCTGCACGCCTTTCTGCTGGAGCGGATTTTCCGGCCCTATATCAAGGAGCAGCAGCCGGACGTGGACGATGAAGAGGACGACGAAGATGAAATGTAAATAAATATATCAATATATCAATGAAAAAGCCGCACCGGCTTCCATGAGGGAAGCCGGCGCGGCTTTTTTGCGTCAGAGGGAGGAGTGCATCATGGTATTGATGGCCTCCTGATAGGAGAGCTGGATGTGCTCGGTGAGCAGCTGGCAGGCAGTTTCCTGCTGCTGCTGAAGAATGGCGTCCAGAATGGCGATATGCTCCTGATTGCTCACCTGATAGCGCAGGGGGCGCCATGCGGTGATGCGGATCAGGTTCAGATAGTCCACCAGACTGCGCATCAGCTGGGAGGCATACTGATTATGAAGGGTATCCACCAGCTCCAGGTGAAATTTATTGTCCAGTTCAATCAGGGGAGAGGCGGTCTGTCCAGCCCTGCCTGCCTCATCGTCCTGGTGCTCCAGCAGCAGGGCCCGCATATCGGTGGCCCACTGGAGATCCACCTGATAGAAGCACTGGCGGAGAATCATGGGCTCTAACAGGGAGCGGATCTCAAAGATATCATGGATGCTCTTGGGGGTGGGGCGGGTGATCTCGATGCCTTTGCGGGGGTGAATTTGCACCAGATTGTCCTGGGCCAGCGCCAGAACGGCCTCCCGTACCGGCGTCCGGCCCAGCCCCAGGGATTCCTGAAGCTGAGACTCATTCACAAATTGGCCGGGCGACAGTTCCTTTTGCAGGATCATATTCTTGATCTGATCGTATGCCTGTTTGGACAGACTGGTCTCCCGTTTGGTATTGATGGGTGCCATAGGCAACTTCCTTCCGCAGCGACATATCAAAATTGTGTGCCTGATATATCAGCTGTACATTCATGTAATATATCATCCGCTTGCAGTATACCAGCCTTGGAAGGGTCCGTCAAGTAGGTGGGGAAATGACAAAAAAGGGAAGAAATGATGGGAATTAGAGACAAAAAAAGGAGTCAATTAGGTCCTGAAGGGGAAATTGCAGGACATTTCGGGATCTCTTGTTGTCGGATTATCACAAGAAGGAAAACATGAAAATGAATTTCTTTGGCAGAATCGTCGGTTTATGGGTTGACAGGTCGAATAAACTGTGATATCTTCAAACCATAAAATATATCAGCGATATATCAGCTGCATATCAGCCCGTACCGGACGCATGGGAGGGAAGCATATGAGCGGGGCAAAGCCCTTTTTGGACGAAGATTTTCTGCTGACCACCGAAACGGCCAGGACGCTGTACCACACAGTGGCGGAGCAGATGCCCATTCTGGATTACCATTGTCACGTCAGTCCCCGGGAGATCGCCGAGAACCGGGTCTTTCATGACCTGACCCAGCTCTGGCTGGAAGGGGACCATTATAAGTGGCGGTTGATGCGGGCTAACGGGGCGGAGGAACGACTGGTGACCGGCGACGCCGATCCCTTTGAAAAGTTCCAGACCTGGGCCAAAGCGCTGGAGCGGGCTCCGGGTAATCCACTCTATCATTGGAGCCACCTGGAGCTGCGCCGCTATTTCCGGTATGACGGCCATCTGACCGGCGCCAACGCCAAAGAGGTCTGGGACCACTGCGGCAAGGTCATCGGGGATGGGATGTCCGTCCGGGATATCCTGAAGCAGTCCAATGTAACCCTGCTGTGTACCACCGACAACCCGGCGGACAGTCTGGAGTGGCACGCTAAAATGGCTGCCGATCCCACCCTGGAGACCTGCGTGCTACCCGCATTCCGACCCGATCAGGCGGTGAACCTGGAGAAGGCGGAGTTTGCCGCCTACCTGGAGCGGCTGGGCCAGGCGGCCGGCGTGAAGATCGACGGCTGGGACAGCCTGCTGGGGGCGCTGGAGAACCGGATGGACTTCTTCCATACAAACGGCTGCCGGGTGGCTGACCACGGATTGGACAACATCTGCTATCGGCCCGCTGGCACGGAAGAGCTGGATGCCATCCTGAAACGGCGGCTGGCCGGGGAAGAGGTGACCGGGGAAGAGAAGTGGAAGTACAAGACAGCCCTGCTTCTTTTCTTCGAAAGAGGCTATGCCAAACGAAACTGGGTGATGCAGCTTCACTTTGCCGCTCAGCGCAATAACAACACCAAGATGTACCGGCTTTTGGGACCGGATACCGGATATGACAGCATCGGGCCGGGGGTAAACCTGCCTGATCTGGCCGCCTTCCTCAGCACCCTGGAGGAGGAGGGGGCTCTGCCCAAGACCATCCTCTACTCTCTGGATCCCAACGACAACGCAGGACTCATCACCCTGATGGGCTGCTTCCAGGGACCGGGCGTGGCCGGGAAGATGCAGCACGGCGCGGCCTGGTGGTTCAACGACAATAAGGGCGGTATGGAGGCCCAGATGAAGGCCCTGGCGGCCAACGGCCTGCTGGGGAACTTTGTGGGGATGCTCACCGATTCCCGCAGCTTCCTCTCCTATACCCGGCATGAATATTTCCGGCGCATCCTGTGTGAGCTGCTGGGCGGCTGGGTGGAAAGCGGACAGCTGCCCGATGACCGGGCAGCGCTGGATGGCATGACGGCCGACATCTGTTACCGAAACAGCATTCGTTACTTTGGCTTGGAACAGTATCATTTACGGGGGGCAGAGAAGCTATGAGTATGATCAGCGTCAAGGGGTTGAAAAAGAGTTTTAAGAACCATGAGGTGCTCAAGGGTATTGACATTGAGATCCAGCCAGGTGAGGTGGTGGCCATCGTAGGGCCCTCCGGCTGCGGCAAGTCCACCTTCCTGCGCTGCCTCAACCTGCTGGAGAAGCCCTCCGGTGGACAGATCCTCTACCACGACGTGGATCTGGTCAGCGCCGACGCCAAGACGGCCACCAAGGTACTGCTCGGTATGGGCATGGTGTTCCAGCAGTTCAACCTGTTTCCCCACCTGACGGTGCTGGACAACATTATGCTGGCCCCCACCATGGTTAAGGGACAGGACAAGCAGACCAGCCAGGAGCAGGCCATGGCACTGCTCAAGACCGTGGGCCTGGAGGACAAGAAGGATGCCTACCCCAACCAGCTCTCCGGAGGTCAGCAACAGCGCATCGCCATTGCCCGGGCTCTGGCCATGAAGCCGGAGGTCATGCTCTTCGACGAGCCCACCTCCGCTCTGGACCCCGAGATGGTAGGCGAGGTGCTGGACGTGATGAAGAAGCTGGCTGCGGAGGGCATGACCATGCTGGTGGTCACCCACGAGATGGGCTTTGCCCGTGAGGCTGCTGACCGTGTGATCTTCATTGACGGCGGCTACATCGTGGAGGACAGCGAGCCCGAGGAGTTCTTCAGCCACCCCAAGAATAAGCGGCTTCAGGAGTTCTTGAGCAAAATGCTCTGATCTTCATTATATTAAGGAGGAAACGAACCATGTCTCAGATCAAGGTAGCTCGTTACAGTGATGTGAAGTACGACTTTGTCAACGGCTTTGCCAAGGTGCCGGTGCTGGAAGGGGAGTTCGACCAGGCCCACTTCGCCCACTGCGCCCTGCAGCCCGGCTGCTCCGTGACCCCTGACATCTACTCTGTGAAGGAGCACAATCAGCTGTTCATCTTCACCAAGGGCAAGGGCTACGTGACCACCCCCCGTCAGGCCTGGAACATTGTGGAGCCCGGTGTGTTCGTCCCCGAATTTGATACCGAGCACTTCACCATCACCTGCTCCGCCGACAGCAAGCAGCCTCTGGAGTACCTGCATATCATCACCGAGCTGAGCGACTACGACAAGACCTGTCTGGTGGAGTCCCGCATGGTGCTGCCCCGGTTCCGCGGCATTTCCCAGGGCTGGACCTATGACGAGGACTTCAAGGACAACGATATCACCACCTCCATCATGCTGCTGGAGCACCGCAACCTGGGCCGTCTGTCCATGGGCTGTGTCCGGGGCAAGGGCCCGGTGGAGATCGGTCAGCATATCCACAACGAACTGGCCCAGTGGTATTTCCCCCTGCCCGGCTCCGAGTTTATCTACACCGCCGGCGGGGAAGAGGTCAAGATGACCGGCGGCGACCTGTCCTTCACCCCCACCGGCTTCTGGCACGGCAGCAAGGTGGAAGCGGACAAGACCTGCGACTACATCTGGTTCGAGATGTGCATCGACGGCTATCCCGGCGAGATCAAGTAAGATATCCATCCACTACACATTATCTATTTCAATGAAAAGGGGAATGTACCATGGCTCTGGTTCAGATTTCGAGAGGCGCTGAGGTCAAGCACAACTATGTGGACGGCGTGTCCCGGGTGCCCATCCTGGAGGGCGCTTACCATGACGCGACGGTGGAGCGCATCTCCATCCAGCCCGGCGCCGACCTGACCCCGGAGATCTTCTCCCGTCAGGAGCACAATCAGGTGTTTCTCATCACCGCCGGCAAGGGCTACATCGTCACCCCCCGCCGGGTGTTCAACATCACCGAGGTCTCCGTGTTCGTGCCCGACTTTGACAAGGAGCAGTTTACCTTCCACTGCGCCGCCGACGCCAAGGAAAATATGGAGATTGTTCACTTCGTCACCGAGCTGAGCGACTACGACAAGACCTGCCTGAAGGAGTCCCACCTGACTCTGCCCCGGTTCCGGGGTGTGTCCCAGGCCTGGCATTACAAGGAGGACTTCACCGGCGCCGACATTCAGCAGATGATGCTCATCGAGCACCGCAATCTGGGCCGCCTGTCCATGGGCGCCAACTTCGGCACCGGCCCCAACTACATCGGCCAGCACATCCACAATGAGCTGGAGCAGTGGTACATCATGTTGCCCGGGGCCTCCTTCACCTACACCGCCGAGGACGAGAAGATCCATGTGGTGGGCGGCGACGTGACCTACACCCCCCACGGCTCCCACCACGGCAGCGAGTGCGCCGAGGGCGAGAAGTTCGCCTATGTGTGGTTCGAGCTGTGTGAGAACGGCTATCCCGGCGAGATCAAGTAAGGATGGCCCGGAATTGGGAGCTGCTGGGCTCCAACAGTACCTACAGCCATATGCCCCTGGAGGCCTGCCTGGACGACCTGGTGGAGCTTGGGTTGACGGCCCTGGACTTCGTACCCCAGACGCCCCATTTCTGGTGCAGCCATACTGAGATGGGGGACGCCGCCGCCCTCCGGCGAATGCTGGAGGAGAGAGGCCTGCGGGCCGCGGTGGTCACCCCGCCTCCCTATCGCTATTCCATCACCGCCCCGGCGGGGATGCAGCGGCAGTCCACGCTGGACTATTACCGCCGCTGTATCCTGCTGGCGGCCTCCCTGGGGGCCGACCGGGTGGTGCTGGGGGCGGAGGGGGCCTGCTGGGACCTGGAACGGGACAGACTGCTGGACCAGGCGGCGGAGCTGCTGGACAGGCTGTGTCCAGCGGCAGAGGCCGCTCAGGTGAAGCTGCTGCTCATGCCGGTGCTGGGCCCCGACGCCCCTCTGGCCGCCCAGTCCCCTGTGCTGGGATCGGCGGAGGAGATCCTGGGCGTAATCCGCCGGGTGGACAGCCCCTGGCTGGGGGCCTGCCTGGATACCAACGCCATGAGCGTGTGGGGAGACGATATCCCCGGCTGGTTTGCCCGGCTGGGAACCTGCACCGAGCTGGTTCGGCTGTGCGACGGCAATTACCACGGCTGGCGGGCCTGGGGGGAAGGATGCCTGCCCATGGACCACTATCTGGAACAGCTGGAGACGGCAGGTTACCGGGGAGAACTCTCTCTGCTGCTGCCCGGCGAGCGCTATGTGGACCGGCCCGGCTATCCGCTGAGGCAGGCTCTGGCGGCGCTGAGAACAGGGGGGAGGACATGAAGGGTATCCGACGCGGCCAGCTGGTGAACATGAACCAGCACTACCGCCGGTTTTCTCTGGACTACTTCCTGGACTGCCAGCGGAAGCTGGGCTTTCGCCAGATCGAGCTGTGGTGCGGGGCTTCCCACTTCTGGCTGGATCACACCGGCTATGACGACGTATCGGTGCTGAAAAGCAAGCTGAAGGACCACGGCGTGAAGGTGGTATCCATTACCGCCCCCAGCATGGCCTACCAGTACCAGTACGCCGCCCAGGACAGGGATCAGCTGGAATACTCCTTCCGTTACTTCTCCAACGCCATCCATCTGGCCGCTGAACTGGGGGCCGACCGGGTGGTGGTCAACTCCGGCTGGGGTTACCTGGGGGAGGAGGAGGACACCATGTGGAACCGGTGCCGGGATCATCTCTGCCGTCTGTGCAGGGTGGCCCAACCCCTGGGCGTGAACCTGGTGATGGAATCCCTGCGGGACGATGAGAGCAACCTGGTCTACAACCTGGAACGAGCTGTACGGATGTACCGGGAGGTGGATCACCCCAGTCTGAAAATGATGGTGGACAACATTGCCACCGGAGCGGCGGGGGAGAGCCTGGAGGACTGGTTCCGGGCTTTCGGCTCGGACCTGATCCATATGCACTTTCTGGACGGCGACCCCTGGCTCCACAACATCTGGGGAGACGGCAACACCTCCTTGTCCCAACAGATTCAAATCATGAACCAATGGAACTATACCGGCTACCTGGTGCAGGAGGTGGCGGATGAGCACTACTTCTCCGACCCCTTCGAGGCAGACCGGAAAAACCTCCGGGTACTGGAGCGGTTCCTGGAGGATTGAGCGTTATTTCCCGATGCGCCCCATCGGTAAATAAAATCAAATGTAAGGAAAGGTGAACATCATGAAGCTGAAAAGATTGATCCCCTCGGTCCTCTCTCTTGCACTGGTCTTTTCCCTGGCCGCCTGCGGCGGCGGCGGCAGCGGCAGCGCCAACACTCCCGCTCAGAATGAGACTACCCCCGCCCAGAGCGAGACCACCCCGGCTCAGACCGAGGGCGACGGTTCCCTGCAGCGTGTCCTGGACGCCGGCAAGCTGACCATCGGCGCCGAGGGCAACTGGATCCCCTATGTGTACAATGAGGACGGCACCGGCGAGCTCACCGGCTTTGAGGTGGAGGTGGCCAAGGAAGTGGCTTCCCGCCTGGGCGTGGAGGCCGAGTTCCAGATCTCCGACAGCTGGGACCCCGTGCTGGCCGGCCTGGACGCCGCCCGCTATGACATCGTCATCTGCGGCGTGAACCCCAACCCCGAGCGCCAGGAGAAGTATGCCTGCACCATCGCCTATGCCGAGAACCCCTACTGCCTGGTGGTCAACGGCGACAACACCGAGATCACCTCCTTTGATGACCTGAGCGGCAAGCTGTGCATCAACTCTCCCTCCTCCGCCGCCGGCCAGATCGCCCAGCGCTACGGCGCCACCACCGCTGACGGCGACCTGACCGCCGCCATGGAGCAGCTCAACACCGGCCGTGCCGACGCCCATGTGAACAACGTGGCCGCTGTGGACGCCTATATGGCTGAGCGCCCCGACGTGAACGTGAAGATCGCGGCTACCTATGAGCCCGACGAGGAGAACCGCTACGAGATCGAGTCTGCCGCCATGCTCCGCAAGGAGGACCAGGAGCTGTGCGACAAGGTCTCCGAGATTCTGCAGAGCATGATCGACGACGGCACCCTGTACGACCTGACTGTGGAGTACTTTGGCCAGGCCGTGGCCGACAGCACCAGCATCTATCAGAAGTAAGCACACACAGGCGGAGGGGACTGCCGCCGGCAGTCCCCTCGCCCCGATCAACTTTAATACTTATTACACTCGAAGGAGGTGGGCCGCTGTGGAACAACTGGAACTGCTGATAAACTCTTTCTGGCCCATGTTTAAAGCCGGATTGTTGATTTCCGTCCCGCTGATGTTGGTATCCTTTGCCATGGGCCTGGTACTGGCCTTTGCCCTGGCGCTGATGCGTATGTCCAAGATCGCGCCCTTCAAGGCCGTGGCCTGGTTCGTGGTCTGGGTCATCCGCGGCACCCCTCTTCTGGTCCAGATCTATGTGATTTATTTCGGCCTGCCCTCGGTGGGGCTGGTCCTGGCTCCCATTCCGTCGGCCATTCTGGCCCTTACAATCAGCCAGGGCGCCTATAACTCCGAAGTCATCCGTGCCGCCCTGGGCTCCATCCCCAAAGGCCAGTTTGAGGCCTGCCGGGCTCTGGGCCTGAACAAATTGCAGACCATGCGGAAGGTCATCATCCCCCAGGCAGCTCTGGTGGCGGTGCCCTCCCTGGGCAACTCCTTTATCAGCCTGCTGAAGGATACCTCCCTGGTATCCACCATCACCGTGGCCGAGATCATGATGACGGCCAAGACCATCAATGCCACCGCCTTTGAGCCCCTGCTGCTCTATGTGGAGGCCGGCGTGGTGTACCTGATCTTCAGCACCGTCCTGACGCAGCTGCAGGGAATGCTGGAGAAGAAGCTGGGCAAGCATCTGGTTGATTCCAGAGCCTGAATAAGAGAGGCAATCACTCATGTTACATTTGAATACACAGGGCCTGCGGGATACCGCGGCCTGGGAGGCGGCGGGCATCGCCCTTCCCCGGTACAATGTGCAGACGGTGCGCAAGCGCACCTGGGAGAGCCCTGCCTGGGTCCACTTTGGCGCGGGCAACATCTTCCGGGGCTTCCTGGCCGCCGCCCAGCAGACCCTTTTGAATACCGGCGGAGCCAATACCGGTATCATTGCCGCCGAGTCCTTCGATTTTCAGATCATTGACAATGTCTATACCCCTTACGACAGCCTGAGCCTGCTGGTCCGCATGGCGGCCGACCGCCTCAATCAGATGGAGGTGATCGGCAGCGTGGCCGGGGGCCTGAAGGCCGACTGCCAGGGCCCCGACTGGGACAGGCTGGTGAAGGTGTTCCAGTCTCCCACCCTGCAAATGGCCAGCTTTACCATCACCGAGAAGGGTTACGCTCTCACCGGGCTGAAGGGTGATTTGCAGCCGGTGGTGGAGCGGGACCTGGAGAGCGGCCCAGACTGTCCCAGACACACCATGTCCATCGCCGCCGCCCTGCTCTACCGGCGGTTCCAGGCGGGGGGAGCCCCCATCGCCATGGTGAGCATGGACAACTGCGCCCAGAACGGTCAAAAGCTCCAGGATGCGGTGGAGCGCATCGCCGCCGGATGGCTGGAGCGAGGCATGGTACCTCAGGACTTCTTGACCTGGCTGACCGACAGAAGTAAGGTGACCTTCCCCTGGTCCATGATCGACAAGATCACCCCCCATCCCTCCCAGAAGGTACAGCAGGAGCTGGAGGGCCTGGGCCTGGCGGATATGACCATCAGCAAAACCAACACCGGCACCCTCATTGCTCCCTTCGTCAACGCGGAGATCACCGAGTATCTGGTACTGGAGGATACCTTCCCCAATGGACGGCCCGCCCTGGAGCGGGCGGGGGTGTACCTCACCGACCGGACCACCGTGGAGAAGGCGGAGAAGATGAAGGTGGGTACCTGCCTTAATCCTCTTCATACCGCCCTGGCGGTGTTCGGCTGCCTGCTGGGCTACACCTCCATTGCCGCCGAGATGGGAGATGCCGACCTGAAGGCCCTGGTGGAGCACATCGCCGCCGAGAGCCTGCCGGTGGTGGAGGACCCGGGTATCCTCAGCCCCCGAGCCTTCATCGACGAGGTGCTGAACAAGCGCTTCCCCAATCCTGCCATACCCGATACCCCACAGCGCATTGCCGCCGACTGTTCTCAGAAGATCCCTGTCCGCTACGGCGGAACCCTGCAGCGGTATGAGAAGCGGCCCGACCTGGATCTGTCCGGCCTGGTGTACATCCCACTGGTGTTTGCCGGCTGGTGCCGGTACTTGCTGGGCCTGGACGACCAGGGCAGGGAGATGCCGGTGAGCCCCGATCCGCTGGCGGCTCAGTTGCAATCCTATCTGACCGGAATCACCCTGGGCCGGCCGGAGTCCTGTACCGATCAGCTTAAACCCATCCTGTCCAACGCCGCCATTTTCGGCGTGGACCTGTACCAGTCCGACCTGGGCCGGAAGGCGGAGGAGGCCTTCCGGGCTATGCTGGCCGGACCGGGCGCGGTGCGTGCCGCCCTGCGGCATTATTTATCGCTCTGACGGAGCACAAGGAGAGAGATAGTCATGAAGATGACGTTTCGCTGGTATGGGAGCCAGATGGATCCTATTCCGCTGCGCTATATCAAGCAGATCCCCAACATGAGCGGTGTGGTCACCTCCCTGATGGATATGCCCGCAGGCGCCCTCTGGCCGGAGGAGCGTATCCAGGCCCTGAAGCAGGAGGTCAATGACGCTGGCCTGGAGATGGAGGTCATTGAGAGTGTCAATGTCCACGAGGACATCAAGCTGGGCCTGCCCAGCCGGGACCAGTACATCGAAGCCTATCAGGAGACCATCCGCCGTCTGGGCAGGGCGGGGGTCAAGGTGATCTGCTACAACTTTATGCCCGTGTTCGACTGGACCCGCAGTGACCTGTTCAAACCCCGGCCCGATGGGGCCGCTGTGCTGGCCTATGACCAGGCGGTCATTGACCGCATCACTGATCCCCAGGCCTTTGCCGACCAGATTCAGCAGGGAGCGGGGGAGTTTGAGATGGCGGGCTGGGAGCCTGAGCGTATGGCGGAGATTAAGTCCCTCTTCGCACAGTACGCCAGCGTATCCCACCAGGACCTGCGCAACAATCTGGCCTATTTTCTGAAAGCCATCATTCCCGTCTGTGAGCAGTACGATGTGAAAATGGCCATCCATCCTGACGATCCACCCTGGGACATCTTCGGCCTGCCCCGGATCTATACCAGCGCTGAGGATATCCGTCAGATCCTGGCCATGGTAGACAGCCCTTATAACTGCCTGACCCTGTGCTCCGGGTCCCTGGGTTCCAATCCCAACAACGATATCCCCGCTTTGGTGCGGGAGTTCGGCAGCCAGGGCCGCATCCCCTTCGCCCACGTCCGCAACATCAAATTTACCGGCCCCGGCCAGTTCGAGGAGGCGGCTCACTTCTCCGCCGACGGCAGCCTGGACCTGTACGAGATCATGAAGGCCTACTACGACGTGGGGATGGACTTCTATGTCCGGCCCGATCACGGTCGAATGATCTGGGACGAGAAGGGAAGGGCGGGCTATGGCCTGTTTGACCGGGCTCTGGGCGCTTCCTATCTCAACGGCCTGTGGGAGGCCATCGAAAAAGACCATCAATAACAGTGCGCGGCGCGTCCGGCCGGGGTGAAAGCCGCGTGCCGGACGCGCCCCTTCTTTGTGAAGAAAACAGGAGGCATAACTATGGACGCCATTTCCAAGCGCATTTCTGAGATCGGCGTGGTGCCGGTCATCAAACTCAACCATCCCCAGGAGGACGCCGCTCCGCTGGCTCATGCCCTGTGCGCCGGTGGGGTGCCGGTGGCGGAGGTCACCTTCCGGGCCGCCGGAGCTGCCCAGGCCATCCGCCTTATGACCGAAGCCTGCCCGGATATGCTGGTAGGGGCGGGTACCGTCCTTACCACCGATCAGGTGGACCAGGCTCTGGAGGCCGGGGCCAAATTCATCGTCACCCCCGGCCTGGACCCGGATATCGTTACCTATTGCCAGAGCAAGGGTGTGCCCGTGTTCCCCGGCTGCACCACCCCTACCGACTACCATACTGCCAATAAGCTGGGGCTGGAGGTACTGAAGTTCTTCCCTGCGGAGCAGTCCGGCGGTCTGGCCAAGATCAAGGCCATGAGCGCCCCTTTCCCCATGTTCAAGATCATGCCCACCGGCGGCATCTCCCTGAAAAACCTGAAGGAGTATCTGTCCAGCCCGGTGGTGTGCGCCTGCGGCGGCTCCTATATGGTCACCGCCGATCTCATCGACAATCACAAGTGGGACGAGATCACCGCACTGTGTCAGCAGTCGGTGGCCATCGTCAAGGAGGTACGAAATGGCTAAAGTTGTTACATTCGGCGAGCTGATGCTCCGCCTGGCCCCCAACGGCTACTACCGCTTCTTCCAGAACGACCAGATGCAGGCCACCTTCGGCGGCGGCGAGGCCAATGTGGCGGTCTCCCTGGCCAACTACGGCCTGGACAGCGTGTATGTCACCAAGCTGCCCGCCCACGCCATCGGTCAGGCTGCCGTGGACTCTCTGCGGTACTTTGGCGTGGATACCTCCAAGATTGTCCGGGGCGGGGACCGGGTAGGCATCTACTACCTGGAGAAGGGCGCCTCCCAGCGGGGAAGCGTGTGCATTTATGATCGGGCCCACTCCTCCATTGCCGAGGCCCGGTCCGGCGACTTCAACTGGGACGCCATCTTTGAGGGGGCCGATTGGTTCCATTTTACCGGCATTACCCCCGCTCTGGGCCCCAATCTGGTGGAGCTGTGCCGTCAGGCCTGTGAGGCTGCCAAGGCCCGGGGTGTCAAGATCTCCTGCGATCTGAATTACCGGGGCAAGCTGTGGACCCGGGACCAGGCCCGGGCGGCTATGACCGACCTGTGCCGCTATGTGGATGTGTGCATCTCCAACGAGGAGGACGCCAAGGATGTGTTCGGCATCGAGGCCGAGGGCAGCGATATCTATGGCGGCAAGCTGAACAAGGCGGGCTATGAGAGCGTGGCCAAGCAGCTGATGGACAAGTTCGGCTTTGAGAAGGTGGCCATCACCCTGCGCACCTCCATCTCCGCCAGCGACAACGACTGGGCCGGAATGCTGTACGACGGCAAGGATTGCTGCTTCTCCAAGGAGTACCACCTCCACATCGTGGACCGGGTGGGCGGCGGCGATTCCTTCGGCGCCGGGCTGATCTACGCCCTGTTGTCCGGTAAGTCCTCTCAGGACGCCATTGAGTTTGCAGTGGCGGCCTCCGCCCTGAAGCACTCGGTGGAGGGAGACTACAACCGGGTCACCGTGGCCGAGGTGGAGAAGCTGGCCGGCGGCGACGGCTCTGGCCGGGTACAGCGGTAACAGAAAAAATGGACAGCTGGACCATTTGGTCCAGCTGTCTGTTTCAAAGGAGGGTCGGGATGAAAACATTAAATTATCAGGTGTTGAAGGAGAGCGGCTACACCGGCTATGTGCTGGAGGAGGGGCCGGAAAAGGTGCTCCAGTTTGGCGAGGGCAACTTCCTGCGGGCCTTTGCTGATTGCTGGTTCGATCTGGCCAACGAGCGGGTGGGGTGGAACGGTAAGTGTGTGCTGGTCCAGCCCATCCCCCAGGGCCTGGCAAAAGAGATCAACGCCCAGCAGGGGCTGTATACCCTGTGCCTGCGGGGACGGGAAAACGGCCAGCCGGTGGACCGGCGGCGGGTGATCTCGGCGGTGAGCCGCTGCCTCAACCCCTATGAGGGGGAGGATTATCAGGCCATGCTGGAGGTGGCTATCTCCCCGGAGCTGGAGTACATCGTGTCCAACACCACCGAGGCGGGCATCGTCTACGACCCTACCTGTAAGCTGGAGGATCAGCCTCCTGCATCCTTTCCCGCCAAGCTGACCCAGGTGCTCTACCGCCGATGGCAGGCGGGGCAGCCGGGCCTGGTGATCCTGTCCTGTGAGCTGATCGACAACAACGGAACGATTCTGCAGGACTGTGTGGAGCGCCACGCCGCCCAGTGGGGGCTGGAGGAGACCTTTGTGGAGTGGCTAAAGGGATGTACTTTCTGCTCTACCTTGGTGGACCGCATCGTGCCCGGCCGCATCCGGGACCGGGAGGAGCAGGCTGGACTGGAGACGGAGCTGGGTTATGCTGACCCCCTGTTGGACGTGGGGGAGGTGTTCGGCGTCTGGGTGATCCAGGGGCCGGAATGGTTGGCGGACAAGCTGCCCTTCCGTGCCGCCGGGCTCAACTGTCCGGTGGTGCCCGATGTGACCCCCTACAAGCACCGGAAGGTGCGGATACTCAACGGTGGACACACCGGCTTTGTGCCGGGGGCCTACCTGGCGGGCTTTGATATCGTCCGGGACTGCATGGCCCACCCGGTGGTGCGGGGCTTTCTGGAGCAAATGCTCTACCGGGAGATCATCCCCACCCTGGAGCTGGACCGGGCCGACCTGGAGCAGTTTGCCCAGGCGGTGGAGGACCGGTTTGACAATCCCTTTGTGGACCACGCCCTGCTGAGCATCTGCCTGAACACCGTGTCCAAGTGGCGGGCGCGGAATCTGCCCAGCCTGCTGGCCTACCAGCGGCAGACGGGACAGCTGCCACCCTGCCTCACCATGAGTCTGGCGGCGGCCATTCAGTTTTACTGTGGGCATATGGAGGAACTGACCGGGCAGGGACTGGTCTGCCGCCGGAGCGACGGCACAGCCTACACTGTCTCCGATGACCGGTGGGTGCTGAAGTTTTGCTGGGCCCACCGGGGGGACAGTGCCGGGGAACTGGTACAGGCCATCCTGAGCCACGAGCAGATGTGGGGTATGGACCTGACGTCGGTGGACGGCCTGACGGCGGCGGTGACGGCAGATCTGGAGAAGATCCGGACCGACGGGGTGCTGGCCGCATATGCCGCCTGTCTGGAGGAAGACGCATGAAGCTGATCCAGATTCAGATGGGAGACAATGTGGCGGTGGCCCTGTCCCCGGTTGAGGCGGGGGAGCAGGTAAGCGTTGGGGTATGGACTCTGACAGCGGCGGAGTCCATCCCTCAGGGACATAAGCTGGCGCTTGTGCCGCTGAAGCCGGGAGATCTGGTGTACAAATATGGCTGCGCCATCGGACGGGTCACCAATCCCGTGCCGGCAGGCGGGTGGGTCCACACCCACAACATGACCACCAATCTGTCCGCCCACACCCACTTCTCCTACCGCCCAACGGTACAGGCTCTGGAGTCGGAGGAGCCGGAGCAGTTTCTGGGCTATCTGCGGCCGAATGGCCGGGTGGCAACACGCAACGAGATCTGGGTACTGCCCACCGTGGGCTGCGTCAACGAGATCGCCTGCCAGCTGGCGGCCGGCAACCAGGACCTGGTGGGGGGGAGCGTGGAAGGGCTTTACGCCTTTCCTCACCCCTACGGATGCAGCCAGACGGGGACGGACCACGCCAACACCCGGGCCATCCTGGCTGGACTGGCCCGCCATCCCAACGCGGCGGCGGTGCTGGTGGTGGGGCTGGGATGCGAGAACCTGCAATGCAGCCAGCTGATGGAGGATCTGGGAGCGGAGGCAGCGGAGCGGGTGAAGTTCCTGGTGTGCCAGCAGGTGGAGGACGAACTGGCGGCAGGCCGGGCCTTGCTGGAGGAGTGTGCCGCCTATGCCGCTCAGTTCCAGCGCCAACCGGTGCCGGTGAGCAAGCTGGTGGTGGGCCTCAAGTGCGGCGGCTCCGACGGCCTGTCCGGCATCACCGCCAACCCGGTGGTGGGCCGGTTCAGTGATCTGCTGGTGGCCCGGGGAGGCAGCACCATCCTCACCGAGGTGCCCGAGATGTTTGGCGCCGAGGAACTGCTGCTGGGCCGCTGTGCCGACGAAGGGGTGTTCCGTCAGGCAGCGGAGATGCTCCAGGGCTTCCGGGATTATTTTGTCTCTCACGGCGAAAACGTCTACGAAAATCCCTCTCCCGGCAATAAGAGTGGGGGGATCACCACCCTGGAGGACAAATCCTGCGGCTGCGTCCAGAAGGGAGGCACCGCCCCCATCGTGGGGGTGGTGCCCTATGGCGGGCAGGTAGTGCGGCACGGATTAAATCTGCTGTGGGGTCCGGGTAACGACCTGGTGTCCACCACCGCCCTCAGCGCGGCGGGAGCCCACCTGATCCTCTTCACCACCGGGCGGGGCACGCCTTTCGGCGCGCCGGCCCCCACCTTGAAGATTTCCAGCAACAAGGCGCTGGCCGCCCGCAAGCCGGGGTGGATCGACTTTGACGCCGGCAGCGTGGCGGAGGGGGAGTCCATTGACCAGGCGGCCCGGCGGCTCTTCCATCTGGTGCTCCGCACGGCCGGAGGCGCTCCCACCAAAAGCGAGGAGGCTGGCCGCCGGGGGATCGCTATCTTCAAGGACGGCGTGACACTGTAAAGGACCATGGAAATTTCCACATGGTAGGATGAAAAATCCTTCTTTCCAAAACAGGATAAATCAGGTAAACTATAGCTAGTTATGTTAGGCCCCACAGGGACCACATCTGTTATGGAGGTAGGACATGAGAAAGACGAAAATCATCTGTACCCTCGGTCCGGCAGTGGACGACGAGGAGACCCTGCGCAAGCTGATTCTCAAGGGCATGAACGCCGCCCGCTTCAACTTTTCTCACGGCACCCATGAGACCCACCTGGCCCAGCTCACCAAGCTGAAGCGGGTCCGGGACGGATTGGGCGCGCCGGTGGCCACCATTCTGGATACCAAGGGCCCCGAGATCCGGGTCAAGACCTTTGAAAACAGCCCAGTGACCCTGGAGCGGGGACAGACCTTTGTGCTCCACACCGACGATGTGCCCGGCGATCAGAATCAGGTGTCGGTGACCTATCAGAACCTGCATAACGAAGTGGGACCTGGCTGCCGTATCCTGGTGGATGACGGCCTCATTGAGCTGAAAGTGGAGCGCATCGAAGGCGCCAGCATTGTTTGCGAGGTGGAGAACGGCGGCCCCCTGTCCAGTAACAAGTCTATCAACATCCCCGACGTACATATCCACCTGCCCTCCCTCACCGACAAGGACCGGGACGATATCAAGTTCGCCGTGGAGAACGACTTTGACTTCATCGCCGCCTCTTTTGTTCGCAAGGCCAGCGATGTAGAGGATATCCGGGCTGAGCTCCACAAGCATGAGGGGGGCGACAAGGTCCAGATCATCGCCAAAATCGAGAACCGAGAGGGCGTGGACAACATCGAGTCCATCCTTGCCGCCTCCGACGGCATCATGGTGGCACGAGGCGACCTGGGTGTGGAGATCCCTGCCCACGAGGTGCCCATCCTCCAGAAGCAGATGATCAAGGCCGCCACCCAGAAGGGTCTGCCGGTCATCACCGCCACCCAGATGCTGGACTCTATGATCCGCAACCCCCGACCCACCCGGGCAGAGGTGTCCGATGTGGCCAATGCCGTGTTTGACGGCACCTCCTGCGTCATGCTTTCCGGCGAGACTGCCTCCGGCAAGTATCCGATCGAGGCTCTGGAGACCATGGTAGCCACCGTCACCGCCGCCGAGGAGGCCATCGACTACTGGGGCCGGTTCCGGGAGCGCAATCTGCTGCCGGAGATCGGCGGCATCAGCGATGCCATCACCCACACCTGCTGTCTGACCGCCATGGACCTGGGGGCGACGGCCATTCTGGCCCCCACCAAGTCGGGCTACACCGCCAAGGTGATCTCCCGTTTCCGTCCCGGCTGCAACATCATTTCCCTGACTCAAAGCGAGTCCACCCGCCGTCAGCTGGCCATCTCCTGGGGTGTCCACCCCTATCTTTGCGGCGAGGTGGATTCCACCGACCGGATGTTCTCCCTGGCTGTGGATGTGGCCCGGAAGGAGGGGGTGGTGAAGCCCGGCGAGACCGTGGTCATCACCGCCGGCGTACCCCTGGGCAAGTCGGGCACCACCAACCTGATTAAGGCTCAAGTGGTGGAAGAAGGACTGTAAACTTCTATATTCCAGGAAAAGAACCGGACGTTGTCGGCGTCCGGTTCTTTTATACTTTGGAAAGAAATGACAGGGTACGATGAGAGGTGTTGAGAGCCGGCAAACGATCTGGTATAATGTGTCTAACGGAATCCAAGAACGGGGAGCGGACTGTCCGGCACCCTGATAGAAAGGATAGGTGCCCCAATGGCTGCAAAGACGCAGTATACCGTGGTCGTGGCCGACGATGAGGACGAGCTGAGAGAAGCGGTGTGTACCATGATTCCCTGGCAGGACTATGGATTTTGCCTGGTGGGGAGCGCCAGCAATGGACTGGATGCCCTCCAGCTGGTGGAAAAACACGCCCCCGACCTGCTGCTTACCGACATCAGGATGCCCTTTATCTCAGGTATTGAGCTGGCCCGGCAGGTGCGGGAGGTGCGCCCTGCCACTAACATCGCCTTTTTGAGCGGCTATGACGATTTTGAATACGCCAAGCAGGCCATTCAGTATAACATCATCAGCTATATGCTCAAGCCTCTGACTATGGAAGGATTGGGCGCGGAACTGTGTACCATCCGAAAAAAGATCGACGCCCAATATGCCATGTTCCGGCAGACCGGGCCTCGTGCCGATGGGTCCGACCTGCGGACAGCCATGCTGATGCCCCTGGTGCTGGACGACTACGCCGAGCTGGAAGGGGAGGTCCAGGCAGAGGGCTATGCCCGGCAGTGCGGCCTGTTGCGGGATGTGGATGACAGGCCGGGCTATACCGTAATGGTATCCACCCTGCTCAATGAGGACGGCGGCAACGTCACCGAGCCATCCTTTGTGGCCTCGGTGGACCGGTTGGCCTCCAAGTACCTGCGGAGCGTCAGCTTTTTTGCATCCGGAAAGGTGATTTCGGTGCTGCTTGGCAATGCGTCGGACTTTGACGAATATCTCCACATCCTGGCCGACGAGATCCCTCAGATGGCGGACAGGGTGTTGGGCAAGCGTTGCCGCATCGGCGTCAGCCGGGTGGTGAGGGCCCTGACCGATCTGCACGGCGCCTATCGGGAGGCCATGGAGGCTCTGCGCCAGGGGGATCGGACGGAGGGAGGCGCCCAGTTCATCAGCGACCTGGCTCCCGCGGTCAAGGGCGGCGAACTGCTGTGCAAGCGGGCTCTGGAGGCCCTGGACCAGCACTATATGGAGGCCGATTTGTCTCTGGTGTCCCTTAGCGGGATGCTGACTGTCAGCCCCAATCATCTCAGCGCCTGCATCAAGAAGTACACCGGTGAGACCTTCATTAACATCCTGATCCGCAAGCGAATGGAGGCTGCCCGGGAACTGTTGACTACCTCCGGACTGAAGGTGCAGGAGGTTTCCCAGCGCTGCGGTTATACCGACCAGCACTATTTCAGCTACTGTTTTAAAAAATATTGCGGAGAATCTCCCAATGCCATGCGCCGCAGGCTGGAGCAGGAAAGGCTGGGTGAGGACGCGTGAAAGGGCGCGGCACGGCCCGGAAAGGCCTGCGTATCACCACCATTCTGGTAGCCATGGTGGTGGGAGTGGTGGCAGTCATCCTCTGCTGCTGCATCCTGCTGTTTTTGGACCGTTATCGGGATGCCATGGTGCAGAATGCCCGCACCAGCAGCAGCCAGGCGGTATCCCAGGTGTCCACAACGGTGGCCAACTACCTGGGAGATATGGAGCAGGCTATGGAGCTGGTGGAGCAGTCCATGCTGGAAAGTGCGGACAGCCGGGATAAGCTGCTCACTGCTTTTTTGAATTTCCGGCCCGATGTGGTGGCGGTAACCAGCTACTCCTCCGACGGAGCGCTGCTGGACTGCTGGTCCCTGGGGCGGGAACCCAGAGAGACCATCTATGAGAACCTCTCCTTTGATCTGGAGAAAGCCAGGACCGCGCAGGCTCCCTATATGATGGCGCCCCATGTGGAGACTATTTTTGAGAGTTACTACCCCTGGGTGGTGACCATGACTGCTCCGCTGGAGCAGGGGGGAGGAGCCGCCTGGGTCTCTCTGGATCTGAGCTTTTCCAGTATTTCAAGCTATATCAATAACATCAGTATCGGCCAGCGGGGCTACTGCTTTTTGATGGACGGGGCGGGCAATATCGTCTACCATCCTCAGCAGCAGCTGCTGTACGCTGGCCTTAAAACGGAGAATACCACGGCGCTGGCCGAGCTGGATGACGGCTCCTATGCCGACGATACGGTGATTTACAGCCTGACCGGCGTGGCGGGCAGCGACTGGCGGGTGGTGGGCGTCAGCTATGTGGACGAGCTGGTCAACCGCGGTGTACGGGAAATGATCCAACTGTCTCTGTTTTTGGCGGTTGTAGTGCTGGCGGCGGCAGTGCTGACCAGCTGGCTGCTCTTCCGCCTGCTGGGCCGCCCCCTGCGGGGGCTGGCCGCCGCCATGGAGAACTTTGAGACCGATGCAGACCACTTTACCTATCATCCGGTGGGCGGTACCCGGGAGGTACAGGAGCTCTCCGAGTCCTTTGAGCATATGGTGCTGCGGATCCAGCGGCTGATGACCACCGTGCGGGAGGAGGAGGTCAACCTCCGCAAGACAGAGCTGAAAGCCCTTCAGGCCCAGATCAACCCCCACTTCCTCTATAATACGCTGGACTCCATTGCCTGGATGTGCGAGCAGGGCCGCAACGCCGAGGCCGTCAAGATGGTCCACGCCCTGGCCCGGCTGTTCCGCATCAGCATCAGCAAGGGCCATGAGCTTATCCCCATCGCCAAGGAGATCGAACACGCAGAGAGCTATCTTCAGATTCAGAAGTACCGCTATAAAAACCAATTTACCTATGAATTTAATGTAGACCCCGAGTGCCTGGATTATTACTGCAATAAGATTACCCTTCAGCCCATCATTGAGAACGCCATCAACCACGGTCTGGATCTGATGGTGGATGAGGGACACATCTGGGTACAGGTGCGGCAGGAGGGAGAGGATATCCTGTTCCGTGTGCTGGACAACGGGGTTGGTATGAGCAAGGAGCAGCTCAGCTCCATCCTCCAGCATGATCCCAAGGATCGCACCGGCATCGGTATTAAAAACGTCAACGACCGGCTGAAGATCTACTTTGGTAAGCAGTACGGGCTGCATATCAGCAGCGAGCCCGATGTGGGTACCTGCGTGGAGATCCTGATGCCCAAGATACAGGAGGGGGATTATGAGGCGAAATAAATACATCCCCCTGCTGCTGGCAGCCCTGTTTGGCATGGCGCTGGGCGGCTGCGGGGGAAGCGGAGGGACCACGGAGCAATATACCGTGGCGTTGGTGGCAAAATCCACCCAGACGGAATTCTGGCTGTCGGTCTTTGCCGGGGCGGAGGCGGCTGCCACGGAGTACAATATGGAGCTGACCATTGTGGGACCGGAGACCGAGGAGGACTACGAGACCCAGAACCAGATGGTGGAGGAGGCGGCCAGGGACGGCGCGGACGCCATTGTTTTCTCTGCCATTGATTTTGAAAACAACGCTGCCTCCATTGACAGTGCGGCCCAGCAAGGCGTCAGGATTGTGGCCATCGACAGCAATGTGGCATCCGACCAGGTGAGTACCTACATCGGTACGGACAACTACGCCGCCGGACAGATGGCGGCCCAGGCCGCATTGGACCGGGTGGAAGGTCCGTTGAAGGTGGGGGTGGTCAATTACGACATCAGCAGTGCCAACGGCCAGGAGCGGGAGCGGGGAGCCACCGACCTCTTTTTGAAGAGTGGTCGGGCGGAGATCGTCTCGGTCATTAACACACTGGCCGATGCAGAACAAGCGCAGACGGATACCGCCGCTCTGCTGCGGGCATACTCAGAGATCAACGTGCTGGTGGCCTTCAATGAGCCCACCAGTGTGGGTGCGGCCAGAGCAGTGGAAGAGGCAGGACGCTCGGATGACCTGTTCCTGGTGGGCTTCGATTCCAATGTGATCACCATGACTCCATTGCCCGTACCCGCGGCGTCCGCGCTGCTCTGGGCACCGGCGTTGAGAAGGACGGTGCCATCGACAGCACTCCTGTCGGCACCAACGCTGACGGCTCCTCCACCGTCGTGAAGGACGGCTCCATCGAGGTGGACGGCACCACTTACATCATCCGCGAGCTGGCTTCTCAGGAGATGAAGAACTCCGCCGGCGCCACTTGGGACGCTGCCACCGCCGGCAACGCCATCGGTACCTGGGCTTCCTCCTTCGGCGATCAGATCGACATCGTTGCCTCCAACAACGACGGCATGGGTATGTCCATGTTCAACGCTTGGTCCAAGGAGAACAAGGTTCCCACCTTCGGCTATGACGCAAACTCTGACGCCGTTGCCGCTATCGCGGAAGGTTACGGCGGCACCATCAGCCAGCACGCCGACGTGCAGGCCTACCTGACCCTGCGTGTGCTGCGCAACGCTCTGGACGGCGTGGACGTTGACATGGGTATCGGCACCGAGGACGACGCCGGCAACGTGCTGACCGACGACGTGTTCTATTATGACGAGGCGACCCGCTCCTACTACGCTCTGAACGTGGCCGTCACCGCTGAGAACTACGAGCAGTTCCTGGACTCCACCGTGACCTACGAGCCTGTTTCCAAGCAGCTGGACGCCACTGCTCACCCCACCAAGAACGTGTGGCTGAACATCTACAACTCCGCTGATAACTTCCTGGGTTCCACCTATCAGCCCCTGCTGCAGAAGTACGACGATCTGCTGAACCTGAACGTGGAGTACATCGCTGGCGACGGTCAGACCGAGTCCAACATCACCAACCGTCTGGGCAACCCCAGCGCCTATGACGCCTTCGCCATCAACATGGTGAAGACTGACAACGCCGCTTCCTACACCGGCATTCTGAGCCAGTAATTGTGAGCGCGGCCGCTAAGGTCAAACTGAATCAGAACTAAGAACCGCTTGCTATTAGGGAGAAGGAATTCTCCGTACGGGAGGAGGAACTCTCCGTTCGGGAGAAGGAATTCTCCCTAATAGCGCATTTTAGTGAAAAACCGGCAGAATCAGACTTTTCGCTGAAACTGCTAATATGCAAAACGGGAGTAACGAGAATGGCAGATGCGAAAGATGATATTGTCCTGTCAATCCGTGGTATGTGCAAATCCTTTGGCCGGAACCGGGTGCTGGACCACATCAATCTGGATGTGAAGCGGGGCACGGTCATGGGACTTATGGGCGAGAACGGCGCCGGTAAGTCTACCATGATGAAGTGCCTTTTTGGTACCTACCAAAAGGACGAAGGCAAGATCTTCCTCAATGGTAAGGAGATCAGCTTTTCCGGCCCCAAGGACGCCCTGGAAAACGGGATTGCCATGGTGCACCAGGAGTTAAACCAGTGCCTGGAACGGAACGTCATCGATAACCTGTTCCTGGGCCGCTATCCCACCAACTCCGCAGGTATTGTGGATGAAGGCGGGATGAAGAAAAAGGCCTCCGAGCTGTTCCGAAAGCTCGGTATGACCGTCAACCTGACCCAGCCAATGCGGAATATGTCCGTTTCGCAGCGGCAGATGTGTGAGATCGCCAAAGCAATTTCCTATAATTCGCAGGTGATCGTGCTGGACGAGCCCACTTCCTCTCTGACCGTGCAGGAAGTGGACAAACTCTTTGAAATGATGCGGATGCTGAAGGAGCAGGGCATCGCTCTGATCTACATTTCCCATAAGATGGATGAGATCTTTGAGATTTGCGATGAGATCTCGGTCCTGCGGGACGGTAATCTGGTCATGACCAAGCCCTCCAAGGAGACCAATATGAACGAGCTGATCACCGCTATGGTGGGCCGCTCCCTGGAGAGCCGCTTCCCGCCGGTGGACAATCAGCCGGGAGACACTATCCTCTCGGTGCAGCACCTGTCCACCAAGTACGCGCCTCATCTTCAGGACATCACCTTTGACGTCCGGGAGGGCGAGATCTTCGGCCTGTATGGCCTGGTGGGCGCCGGTCGTACCGAGCTTCTGGAGACCATCTTCGGTGTGCGTACCCGCGCGGCTGGGCGGGTGTATTTCAAAAACCGGCTGATGAACTTCAACAGCGCCAAAGAGGCTATTGAACATGGTTTTGCCATGATCACCGAAGAGCGTAAAGCCAACGGCCTGTTCCTTAAGTGTGACCTTACCTTTAACACTACCATTGCCAACCTGCAGCAGTACAAGTCCGGTGTGGCTCTGTCCACGCCCAAGATGGTGAAGGCCACCAACAAGGAGATCAAGGTCATGCACACCAAGTGCATGGGACCGGACGACATGATTACCAGCCTGTCCGGCGGTAACCAGCAGAAGGTCATCTTCGGCAAGTGGCTGGAGCGGGAGCCCCAGGTATTTATGATGGACGAGCCTACCCGCGGCATCGACGTGGGCGCCAAGTATGAGATCTATGAGCTGATCATTCAAATGGCCAAGCAGGGAAAGACCATCATCGTGGTCTCTTCCGAGATGCCTGAGATTCTGGGCATCACCAACCGGATCGGCGTGATGTCCAACGGACACCTGTCCGGTATCGTCAACACCAAGGAGACCAATCAGGAGGAGCTTTTGCGCTTGAGTGCAAAGTACCTGTAATGGTGGAGGGGACAAAGCATACGTGCTTTGTGTGTATTGCAACAAAGGCTGAACGCCATGATATGGTAAGGCCCCGCAGATCACCCGTACAGCGGATGATCTGAGCGACATTATAGTGGGAGAAATTGCTTATGGTAGCAAATAATTCGAAAATTCTGACGGCTGAGCAGGAGGAAAAACTGCGTCAGCCCATTGACGAGTATGTCGGTAAGATCCAGGCACAGATCGACGCCCTGCGGGCGGACGGCACAGACAAGGTTATCGACATTCAGAATAGCATTGACAGCCTGAAGCGGGATAAGATCTATACGGCCCAGGAGAAGGCTGCCAAGCTGAAGGAGTATCAGGCAGAGCTGGCAAAGGCCAAAGAGGTGGAGGCCAAGAACAAGGAGCAGGTTTCCAAGCTGATTGGCGATGCCGAGGCCTATCTGAAAGCACACTTTGACACCGACTATTATCAGGCGGTCACCGCCAGCTGCAAAGAAGAGAAGCAGCAGGCCCTGACCAATTACGCCGCAGCGGTGGATCAGCTCAACAAGGAGCATCAGGCGACCCTCTCCAAGCTGAGCGATCCCCACGAGATCAAGGACGAGAAATACGTCCACAAGAACCGCCTGTTTGACGCCAAGATGAAGCGGACCAAGGACCTGCAGGAGGTCAAGGACCGCCGCCATGCCGCCTTCGATCACAAGTTCCACCTGATCGATATGCTGCGGATGAGCAAGTTCACCTTCGGTGAGACCATGTCTCAGAAGTGGGAGAACTACAAGTACACCTTCAACCGCCGTGACTTCCTGCTGAGAAACGGCCTGTACATCGCCATTATCATTATTTTCATTGCCCTTTGTATTGCCACCCCGATCATCAAGAATGTCCAACTGCTGACGGTAAACAACGTGCTCAACATTCTGTCTCAGGCCTCTCCCAGAATGTTCCTGGCTCTGGGCGTGGCGGGACTCATCCTGCTGGCTGGTACCGACCTGTCCATCGGCCGTATGGTTGGTATGGGCATGACGGCAGCCACCATCGTAATGCACTCCGGCCCCAATACCGGCGGCGTGTTCGGTTACCTCTTTGACTTCTCCGGCATCCCCGTGATCGTCCGGGTGTTCCTGGCTCTGGTGGTCTGCATCGTGCTGTGCACCATCTTCACCACCATCGCCGGCTTCTTCACCGCCAAGTTCAAGATGCACCCCTTCATTTCCACCATGGCTACCATGCTGGTCATCTTCGGCCTGGTGACCTATTCCACCAAGGGCGTGTCCTTCGGCGGCATTGACTCCACCATTCCCGGCATGGTCATTCCCCGCATCAACGGCTTCCCCACCATCATCCTGTGGGCGGTAGCCGCCGTGGCGGTGGTGTGGTTCATCTGGAACAAGACCACCTTCGGCAAGAACCTGTTCGCTGTGGGCGGCAACCCTGAGGCCGCCGCGGTTTCCGGTATCTCCGTGTTCAAGGTCACTGTGGGCGCCTTCATCCTGGCCGGTGTGCTCTACGGCTTCGGTTCCTGGCTGGAGTGCCTGCGCATGACCGGTTCCGGCTCCGCCGCTTATGGCCAGGGCTGGGAAATGGATGCCATCGCGGCCTGCGTGGTGGGCGGCATCTCCTTCACCGGTGGTATCGGTAAGATCTCCGGCTGTGTGGTGGGCGTGTTCATCTTCACCGCCCTGACCTACTCTCTGACCACTCTGGGCATCGACACCAACCTGCAGTTCGTGTTCTCCGGCATCATCATCCTCGTGGCTGTTATGCTGGACTGCCTGAAGTACGTGCAGAAGAAGTAATTCCATCAAGCAAAAGCGCGAAGCCGCTGCAGGGCAGACGCGGGGGACCGCTCTGCTTTGCAGCGGTTTTTCTTTGTACACCGCTCTGTCAGGGATTGGATTTGAGGGCGGAATGTGCTATGATGAAAGAAACAGCCCGAGGAGTGGGGTCTGCCCGCTCTGTCCGGGACGCAAAAGGAGAGAAGAACCATGCAAGAACTGGGCGCTGTGCGTAACGCACTGAACGCAGGGGAGCTGGATGGCCCGCTGAAGGGCCTGCTGTGTCACGACCTTACCGCCGGCCGGAAACGGGTAGCGGATCTGCTGGATGGGTTTCAAAAGACCTTTGGGGCGGGGGAGAACACACCTGTGACCCTGTGCTCCGCCCCGGGCCGCACCGAGATCTGCGGCAACCATACCGATCATCAGCACGGCCGGGTGCTGGCCGGCGCGGTAGACCTGGACTTTTTGGCTTGCGCCGCCCCCAACGGCACCAACACCATCCGGTTCCAGTCTGAGGGCTGGCCCCTGGTGGAGGTGAACCTGGACACCCTGGAGCCCAAGGAAGAGGAGAAGGAGTCCACTGCTTCCCTGGTCCGGGGTATGGCGGCTCAGGCCGCCCAGCGGGGCTATCCTGTATCCGGCTTTGATGTATATGCCACCTCTGAGGTGCTGCCCGGCTCCGGCCTGTCCTCCTCGGCGGCCTGCGAGGTGCTGCTGGGTGTCATCGAGAATCATCTGTTCTGCCGGGACGAGCTGGACCCGGTGACAATTGCCCAGATGGGCCAGAAGGCAGAGAACATTTACTTCGGTAAGCCCAGCGGCCTGATGGACCAGACAGCTTCCTCCGTGGGCGGCGCGGTGGCCATCGATTTTGCTGACCCTGCCGCCCCTGTGGTGCGGACGGTAGCGGTGGATCTGGCCGGCCTGGGCTATGCCCTGTGTATCATCGACTCGGGGGCCAGCCACGCCGACCTGACGGCGGAGTACGCCGCAGTGCCCCAGGAGATGGGGGCGGTGGCAGCCTACTTTGGTAAACAGGTGCTGCGGGAAGTGGAGGAGGATCAGGTGATCCAGGCCCTGCCCCAGCTGCGGAAGGCGGTAGGGGACCGGGCGGTGCTCCGTGCCCTCCACTTCTTTGCCGACGACAAGCGGGTGAAGCTGGAGGCCGACGCCCTGGAGCAGGGAGATATGGATACCTTCCTGGAAGTGGTGAAACAGTCGGGCCGTTCCTCCTGGGATCTGCTCCAGAATATTACTCCCATCGGCGCGGTGAAGGAGCAGGCCATGGCGGTGGCCCTCACTGTGGCGGAGCGGGCTCTGTCCGGCCGGGGCGCTTGCCGGGTTCACGGCGGAGGCTTTGCCGGTACCATCCAGGCCTTTGTGCCGCTGGATCTGCTGGAGAGTTTCCGCAAGCAGGTGGAGGCCTGCCTGGGGGAGGGCAGCTGTCATGTGCTGTCCATCCGCCCTGTGGGCGGCACCGTTCTCTGGCCCTGAACAAGTGCATACAGTGAAGTGAAAGGAGCGCGTCTGAACAATGGCGATTTTGGTATTGGGCGGAGCCGGATATATCGGCTCCCACACGGTGTACGAACTGATCGAGGCCGGCCGGGACGTGGTGGTGGCCGACAACCTGCAGACTGGCTTCAAAGCCGCAGTCCATCCCAAGGCAAAATTCTATCAGCTGGACATCCGGGATCGGGGGGCTCTGGATACCCTGTTCCAGGCCGAGGACATCGAGGGCGTCATCCACTTTGCCGCCTCCTCCCAGGTGGGAGAGTCCATGTCCGATCCTCTGAAGTACTATGACAACAACCTCCACGGCACCATGGTGCTCCTCCAGTCCATGGTGGCCCACGGCGTGGACAAGATCGTATTCTCTTCCACCGCCGCCACCTACGGTGAGCCGGAGCGGGTGCCCATCCTGGAGGACGACCGTACTGTGCCCACCAACTGCTACGGCGAGACCAAGCTGTCCATGGAGCACATGATGAGCTGGGTTTCCAAGGCCCACGGCCTGAAATACGTGGCCCTGCGCTACTTCAACGCCTGCGGTGCCCATATCTCCGGCCAGATCGGCGAGGCCCACAATCCTGAGACCCATCTGATCCCCATCATTCTCCAGGTGCCCCTGGGCCAGCGGGAGGCGGTCAGCGTGTTTGGCGACGACTATCCCACCAAGGACGGCACCTGCATCCGGGATTATATCCATGTCACCGACCTGGCTCAGGCCCATATTCTGGCTCTGGATTACCTGCTCAAGGGCGGGGAGAACAACGTGTTCAACCTGGGCAACGGTGTGGGCTTTACCGTAAAGGAAGTAGTGGACGTGGCCCGGGCAGTTACCGGACACCCCATCCCCGCCAAGATGGCTCCCCGCCGGGCGGGCGATCCCGCTCAGCTCATCGCCTCTTCGGAGAAGGCCATCAAGGTGCTGGGCTGGAAGCCTCAGTACAACGACCTGAACACCATCGTGGCCTCCGCCTGGGCCTGGCATAAGAGCCATCCCAACGGCTTTGAGGAGGGCTGAGCATGGAGCGTGACCAGGCCATTGCCAAGCTGGTGTCCTACGCCGTGGAAAAGGGTCTTGTCCGGCCCGAGGAGCGGATTTGGGCAGTAAACACCCTGCTGGACATCCTGCGGGTGGACAGCTGCGCCCTGCCGGAAGTGGGACAGGTAGGGGAGGAGGAACTGCCCGCCATTTTGGGCGCCCTCACCGACGACGCCTGTGCCCGGGGAATGCTGCCCGAGGACACCGTAACTTACCGGGACCTGTTTGACACACGGCTTATGGGTGCCCTTACGCCTCGTCCCGCCCAGGTCATTGATACCTTCAACGACCTGTACCGTCAGGACCCCAAGGCGGCTACCGATTGGTACTATAAATTCAGCCAGGACACCAACTATATCCGCCGGGACCGCATTGCCAAGGACGTGCAGTGGAAGGCCCAGACCGAGTATGGCGAGCTGGACATCACCATCAATCTGTCCAAGCCGGAGAAGGACCCCAAGGCCATTGCGGCGGCCCGCAACCTGCCTGCTTCCGCCTATCCCCGGTGCCAGCTGTGTGCCGAGAATGAGGGCTATGCCGGACGGGTAAACCATCCCGCCCGCCAGAACCACCGCATTGTGCCCATTACCATTAACGGTTCTCCCTGGTTTTTGCAGTATTCTCCCTATGTGTATTACAATGAACACTGCATCTGCCTGAACAGTGTCCATACCCCCATGAAGATCGACAAGGCCTGCTTCGGCAAGCTGCTGGACTTCGTGGGTCAGTTCCCTCACTACTTCGTGGGGTCCAACGCCGACCTGCCCATTGTAGGCGGCTCCATCCTGGCCCACGACCATTTCCAGGGCGGCCGCTACACCTTCGCCATGGAGAAGGCTCCGGTGGAGACCCCCTTCACCTTCCCGGGCTATGAGGATGTGCAGGCCGGCATTGTCAAGTGGCCCATGTCGGTGGTGCGCCTTACCTGTGCCGATCCCCAGCGGCTCATCGACCTGGCCGACCGCATCCTGACCAGCTGGCGGGGCTATACCGATGAGAGCGCTTTCATCTACGCCGAGACCGACGGTGAGCCTCACAACACCATTACCCCCATCGCCCGGCGGCGGGGGAGCGACTACGAGCTGGACCTGGTGCTGCGCAACAACATCACCACCGAGGAGCATCCCCTGGGCGTCTATCACCCCCATGCCGAGCTCCACCACATCAAGAAGGAGAACATCGGCCTCATCGAGGTCATGGGCCTGGCGGTACTGCCTGCCCGGCTCAAGACTGAACTGGCGGCGGTGGCGGACAAGCTGGCACAGGGCGGCGACCTGCGCTCCGACCCGCTGACCGCACCCCACGCTGACTGGGCGGAGGGCTTTGCCTCCCAGATTACTCCTGACAACGCCCTGGACGTGGTCTACCACGAGACCGGCCTGGTGTTTGCCAAGGTGCTGGAGCACGCCGGCGTTTACGCCCGTACCCCGGAGGGTAAGGAGGCCTTCCTCCGTTTCCTGAGCCAGGTGTAAGACAGTTCAACTTCATACGGCTGAAATCCCCCGGCGCGATTAGCGCCGGGGGATTTTGCATATGCGGCTCTGTGAAATTCGGATATTCTGTAAGGTGCGTCCATCTTTCTATTGTCAGAGAGGAATAAATTGGGTATACTGGAAGAGATAAAATTGCAGAATCCAGTCGGAACTGGTCGGAACTGTGGGCCGGTGGCGGCACGCGGAGGGAAGACGGTGAAACGAGGAAAGAAATGGTGGGCGGACCGGCCTGCCCAGGCCGAAACAGCCCTTTCCCAAGACGCAATCAGCGGTATAAATCCAGAGATGAGTGCAGAGAGGAGCATGATCATGTTTGCGGATATGTTGGACAACTTCATGGACCTGTTTGACCTGGATGACCTGCCGAAAGAGCCGGACGATGGGCTTATGTCCCAGGCGGGAGAGCAGGAGCAGAACAGTGACCCGGTACTGGTGGACCTGGACGGGGACGGAATCCCCGATATGGTGGTCCAGCAGCAGGGGTTGGATTTGGACGGGGATGGCATTCTGGAGACCCAGCTGGTCAACCAGGCTTTTGACCTGGATGGAGACGGCATCATCGATGCCCAGCGGGTAAGTGTGGGTGTGGACGGTGACCTGGACGGAGTTGCCGATCTGAATGTGGATACCGTTGCTGTGGACCTAGATGGAGACGGTCTGGCTGATTATCAGCAGATGGGTATGGATCTGGATGGGGATGGTGTGTTTGAACGCCTGGACCAGTTTGTGGATCTGGACGGAGACGGCGTCTTTGATATGGCCCATACGGCCATGGACACAGATGGAGACGGCCGCTTCGATGCATTCCAGATGACGGAGGACCTGGATGGCGACGGCGTGTTCCACGGTGTGGAGCTTGCGCCCGACGACCGTGAACCTCAGGCGGACGACCAAAATCGTCCCGATGATCAGGACGATCAGATCTTTGACGACGAGGCGGACCCCTTCTACGAGCCTGAACCTCAGGCGGAAGTGGAGCCTCAGCCCGACCCCGGCTATGGCGCAGTTCCCAATTTTGAACCCTTTGATCCCGACCAGGCTGACCCGAGTAAGGTGATCGGCGATCCGGAAAGCGCCATGGAAAACTGGCACTGGCAGGAGACTGGAAGCAGTTGTGCGGTGGCTTCCCAGGAGTTTGTGCTGGAGGAGCTTACCGGACAGGAATTTGAGGAGTCGGACCTGCGGGATCTGGCCGAGGCCAACGGCTGGTATATGCCCCAGGCGGGTACCCCCATGGACGACGTGGGCAATATTCTGGAGCATATGGGACTGGACGTGGAGCGCAGCCAGGGCAATTCCATCGATGATATCGCTCAATGTCTCCAGGACGGCGGTCAGGTCATCGTGGCGGTGGACAGCAGCGAGCTGTGGGAAGGGGTCAATGACGACAACTTCGGCCCCGGTATGCAGGCCGATCACGCGGTACAGGTCATTGGCATCGACTATACCGACCCGGATGAGCCTATGGTGATCCTCAATGACCCCGGCGCCTCCAACGGCGGCGGCGCTCAGGTCCCTCTGGACGAGTTTATGGACGCCTGGGAGGACAGCGGCTGCTATATGGTGGAGGCTTACGCCTGAGGGAACAGACGTGTCATTGGTGAAAGGAGCAAAGTGCGATGCAAGAGATGCAGATACCATCCGTTTATCAGCTGATCCGCAGCTTTAACCGGGGCGAATTCCGGCGAAAAAGCATTCCCCAGGAACTGGTGTCCGGCTGGCCTGCCATCCGGCGGCTGGGCAAGACCCTGTGTGTGACCATCCCCTATTATGCCCGGGGACGGGCGGGGGATAAGACCATCCTTTATCCCCTGTACTGTTCGGCCACAGTGCCCCTGGGCAACCCGGATATGCTGTTGGATTATACCGTTTATCCCCATCAGCAGGGCTGGCAGGACCTGGACTGGTCAAAGCCTGTGGGATCTTTTCCCCATGAGGCCCTTGCGGGGATAGGGCGAAAGGAATACCAGGCTTTGTGTGCCCGCTTGTATGACTATTACGATGAGATGGTACGGGCCATTCTTCAGGGTAAGCCCTTTACTGCCCGGGAGGAGATGGGGGCTCTGTTCTGCCGTCTGATGGAGCCGGACCAGTATCCCCAGTATCTGCGGATCGATCAGAGATTTTATCGCTTCTTCTGTCCCATCTGAAGGCACGGAAGAGATTATCATGGAGAAGAGGGTGGGCGGACGTGTGGAAAGAGGAATATACCCAGGCCTGCAGTATTTTGGCGGCAGGGCGCTATGCTAAGCTGGCCAAGCAGGCGGAGGGGCTCCATCGCTGGGTGAATGCCCGTAAATTCAGCGTAGTGGTGGTAGGAGAGTTCTCCCGAGGTAAAAGCCGCCTTATCAACGAGCTGCTGGACCGGCCGATTTTGCCGGTCAGGACCCTGCCCACGACCGCCCTGCGTACCACAGTGACCTACCATAATAAGGAGATGCTGGTTCATGTAGGCCCTGACGGAAAAAAGACGGGCTACCCCCTGAAGGAGCAGGCATGGCAGCGGTTTCTGGCCGGAGAGGGCAGAGCGGACCCGCAGGGCGCCCTCTATGTGGGCGTGGACATTCCATGGCTGGGTCAGCACCGGCTGGAGCTGGTGGACACTCCGGGCACCGGGGATCTTGTGGAGCGGCGGACCATCCTGGCAGAGGAGGCCCTCACTGGTGCGGACGGCGTGATCATTGCCGTTTCGGCCCGTACGCCGGTCAGCGGCACGGAGCGCAAATGGATCCAGAGCCGGCTGCTGGCCCGGGAAGTGCCCCGCATCATGGTGGTTATCACCAAGCTGGACCAGATCGAGGAGGAATCCCGGGCCAGGGTAGTGGCCCATATCCGGGACAAGGTCCGGGAGATCAGTCCGGCGGTGGAGGTGTACGTGGCCCATGACTGGAGCGGGGAAGAGGGAGTCCCCGGCGGCCGAGAGCAGATCATTAGACGGCTGATGGACTGGGCGGATGCCCCGGAGCACAGCCAGCTGCGGGAACAGGCGGCCCGGGACCGGCTTGCCGGGCTGTTGACCATAGCGGCCGACGATTTGCGCTGCAGGGCGGAGCAAGCCAGGAATCAACGAACCCAAAAGGCTCAGGACCAGCAGCAGGCAGCCAGACAAGCCGCAGAGCAGGCGGGACAGCTGTGGGACATGATGATTTCCGAACTGAAGGACCGGGCCCCAGCGTGTATCACCAGTATCCGCAGCTTTGCCGCTGAGAAGGAGCAGCTGCTGCTGGAGAAATTCCAATATGAGCTGTCCCATGTCAGTGAACCCAAGCGGTGGTGGGAGGAGGACTACCCCTACCGGATGAAAATGGAGATGACCGGGTTTTCCGCTGCCATGGAGCAGGAGTTTGCCAGGACCTTCAGCGATGATCTTCGGGGAATCAACGAGACTATGGCCCGCAACTACCGGCAGACCCTGTCGGTGGGCCGCATCGGCATCATGGACAAGGATCTGATCGATATCGGCAGCGGCGAACAGATCGCCGGACTGGAGGACATCCAGAAGAAAAAGGTCAACTTTCAGGTAGGACGAACCCTGGCTACTGCCGCCGGGTATGTACTGCTGGCCGGTACAGGCGGTCCAGCTGCCATTGTTACCAATCTGTGCCTGGGCGCGGGCAGCACGGTGCTGGGTGAGAAGGTATTCCGCTCCAGTGTGGACGTGCAGAGGGGCAAGGTGCTGGAAGCGGTCAAGGGACAGGTGGAGCAGTTTACCAAACGGGCAATTTCCGCCGCTGAGCAAAACATCAATCAGGCCTACCGCAGGATGTGCGGCGAGATCATGCAGCGGAAGGAACTCTGGTTGGATACACAGACCAGAAAACCGGCGGAATCCATGGCGGACGAGCGGGGCGGCAGCCTAGACAAGCTGCTGCTGGAGACAGAGAACCTCATCGCACGGCTGACCAGACATCAAGGTGGAGGTACGGACGATGGAGCACTCTGTCAAGGCGGTTGAGTTTCAATTATATGAGGATTTGGTCCAGCTGCAGAAGATGCTGGAGGTCATGGAGCTGGATCCGGCCCTGACGGAGCGGTTAGAGGAGTGTAAAGAGCTGATTCGCACCAAGCGCTACCGCGTGGCGGTGATGGGGGAGTTCAAGCGGGGAAAGAGTACCCTCATCAACGCCATGTTGGGCCTGCCGGTGCTGCCGGCGGACGCTACCCCCACTACTGCCACCGTAAACCGTATTACCTACGGAGTGGAGGAGCGGGCTGTGGTGCGCTTCCGGGACGGTCGGGAGCAGGAGATCCCGGTGGACCGGCTGGCGGACTATGTGACCAAGCTGACGGAGGAGGGCCGGGCGGTCTCTGAGACCGTACAGGAGACGGTGCTGTACTATCCCAGCGTTATCTGTCAGAACCATATTGAGATCATTGACACTCCGGGCCTGAACGACGAGCGGGAAATGACCCGCATTACCCTGGAGACCCTGCCCCAGGTGGATGCGGTCATTATGCCCATCCACGCCCGGGTACCCTTCAGCAGCACCGAGCGGGACTTTGTTTGTCAGATGCTGGAGAGCAAAAACATCGATGACATTATCTTCGTCATGACCTTTCTGGACCAGCTGGACGAGGACGACTATGTGTACGAGGACTACGTGGAGGCGGTGAGCCGCCGCATCCGGCAGGAGGTTTTTGGGGCGCTGGAGGAACGCCGGGCCTCAGAAGAGGTGCTGCGGAAGGCCCACCGAGTTCTGGACCAGGTTCGGCTCAGCGGTGTCTCGGCCTCCCTGGCCCTGAAGTCCTTCGTGAGCAACCAGAAAAAGCTGCTGGCTCAGAGTCATTTTGAAGGTTTTCTCAACGACCTGAAAAAGACTCTGGCAGGCCGCCAGATGGAGTGTGCCGTCTGGAAGGCGGCTGCCGGTATGGAGTGGGTAGTGACCCATCTGGAGGAGGCCCAGCGGGAGCGGGAGGGCTTTTTCCGGCGGGAAGAGGATAGACTTCGGGAGATGCAGCGGCGTACCCAACGCTTTTTTGGGGATTTTTCCCAACAGCTGGAGGAACTTTTCCGGCAGCAGCCGGACGTCATGGAGCTGGTGCTGGAGCCCCTGCGTCAGGAGGAAGAGAAGGCGACAGCCGCTGTGATCCGGGCGCTGAGCGGGGTCAGGGTTGCGGAACATATGGCAGTATTCCAGGCGATCAATCCGGTGATCTTGCAGATCCCGGAACAGATGGATGGCTGCTGGCAGCAACAATTAAAACCCATGCTACTCAGCCGGCTTGCCCAGGTGCTGGAGCAGATCAGCGTGGTGGGCAACCAGGCCGGTGTGGATGAGCCGCTGATGAAGGAGTACGGCTATCTGTTGCAGGAAGCAGAGGATACATGGACTGCCCAGAGCTTTGTTTGGGTGGACGGCCCTTATCCCAACGTGCCGGATCTGGCTCACTGCAACTTCATCCGCTATTTCCGCCCCTATTTGCAGCGCTCGGTGCAAGCCATGGCCCAGCGAATTGTGGATGCTGCCGAGACGGTGAAGGGACGCTGTTGTGCTCAGCTGCCTGAGCGCAATGAACCGCTGCGGGAACGCCTAGCCCAGAGACAGCAAGAGCAGTATCGCCAGTTGGACGGCCAGCGCAGGGCCTACGAGCAGAATCTGGACAATCTGCGCCAGACGGTCAATCAGGCCTGGAGTAATACCCAGGCTCTGCTGCGGGAGTGGGAGGACGGTCCCAGAGTTGGATAAGATACAGAGAACGACCGGAAAAGGAGACCCTCTTTTCCGGCGCCATTGACAGAGAGAAAGGCGGGAACACCTATGGCAGAGGAGAAGAACAGCCAGGAGACTTCATTCAGCGGATTTATCAACTATAAGCAGACCATGACCAGCATTACTACCGATCTGAAGAAACTGCGGGAGTACAGTGAGAAGCTGGATCTGAACGGCAACATCAATGGCATTGACGAGATACTCAAGCGGATGGCCAACGACAACTTCAACGTGGCCATTGTGGGTGAGTTCAAGCGGGGCAAGAGCACCGTCATCAATGCCCTGCTGGGCAAAAACATCCTGCCGGTGGACGTGCTGCCTACCACCGCCACCCTCAATAAGATCACCTACAATGTGACGCCCTTTGTCACCGTGGAATATAAGGACGGACGCAAGGAGCAGATCGGCATTGAGGAGCTGGACAACTACGTCACCAAGCTGACCCGGGAGAGCGAGGAGCGGGCCAAGACCATCAAGGAGGCAGTGGTTTATTATCCTATCAACTACTGTAAAAACGGTGTTACCATCATCGATACCCCCGGCCTCAACGACGACGCGGCTATGACCGAGGTGACCATGTCGGTACTGCCTACCATTGACGCCGCCCTGATGGTTATCATGGCTCAGGCGCCCTTCTCCGAGTCGGAGCGGGACTTCCTGGAGAGCAAGATCATCACCAGCGATCTGGGGCGGGTGCTGTTCGTGGTCACCGGCATCGATCTGCTGGACGAGGAGGATGTGGATCGGGTCCTGGAGAACATCAAGCGCCGCATCCAGGAGCACGTGCTGAAGAAGGCGGAAAGCGTCTATGGCGTGGATTCCCGGGAGTATCAGACCTATCAGCGCAAGCTGGGCAACATCAATCTGTACGGACTGTCCGCCAAGAAGGCGCTGAAGGCCAAGGTCAAGGGCGATGTGCAGATGTTGGAGGACAGCTGCTTCCCCACGTTTGAAGCGGCACTGGAGAAGTTCTTGTCGGAGGAGCGGGGAGCGATCACCCTCAGCGTGCCGGTGAGCCGGATCAAAACCGCCTCCATGGAGCTGGTGAAGGCCATTCAGCTGCGGATGAGCAGCATGGACATGATGGCCAGCGAGTTTGAAAAGAAATATACAGCTGCGCTGGGGGAGATTGAGTCGGTCCGAAAGGAGCGCAGCCGGGAATTTGATACCGTCAATGAAAATGCCGACAAGGCCTTTGCGGGCCTGCTGCCCATGATCGACAGTTACTGGGATACAGTGGAGCAGGCGGTATCCGATGCCATTGACGCCTATCCCATCAGCAACTCCGACCTGAAGAAGGAAAATGCCGCTGCCACGGCCCAGGCGCTGACCAACCAGGTGAAAAACGCGGTGGCCAAGGTAAGCCAGACGGTAAGCGAGCGCATCCAGAACGCCATCAATGTGGCACTGGAGGGGGAGGCCCAGCGCCTGGCTGGCTTTGAGAATTACTTCTTCCAGGCCACCGAGCGCATCCATGGAATGTTTATGCCCCAACGTACCAGCGCGTCGGGAGGAGACTCGGTGATCGGTGTGGTAGCCAACTCGCTGGTTGGTTTCGGCATCGGCGGTGTGTATGTAGGCTTCAAGGAGGCCGGCTGGAAGGGGGCGCTGCTGGGCGGCGCCACCGGTGTGGGCGGCATGGCCCTGGGCAACATCGGTGTGTTCGGCCTGCTGATGCCTGCGCTGGCCATTCCGATCACCTGGCCGGTAGTGATTGTTGGCTCCCTGGTGGTAGGTACCCTCAGCCTTTTCAGCAGTAAGTGGGTGGTGGACAAGACCTTCTCCCGAGAGAAGATCGAGACCTACAAGGCGTCCTTCAAGGCGCAGGTGCTGGAAGAGATCCAGCGGATGAAGGGTGAGAACAACTTCGCCGAGACGGTGCGCCGGCAGGTGGACGAGGCGTTTGGTGCTCTGAAGGAGAAGATCCGCAAGGAGACTGAAAATATTCTGGAGGATACCCAGAACCAGCTGACCCAGATCAAGGTGGAGCTGGCCCAGCAGCAGGTATCCGGCTCCAAGGAGAAGGAACAGCTGGATGAGATGCTGGAGAGCATCAACCAGATCTGTGTCCGGGCAGAGGAACTGGAACAGCAGTTGGTAGGTATTTTGTCCCGATGAAGCAGAAAACGGAAGGCACACCGTTGGGTGTGCCTTCCGTTTGTTATCGGCATAAAAAGACGTCGGAGCAAGCGATACAAAGCCTGCTCCGACGTGGTGCCGGTGGTGGGACTCGAACCCACACGGTGTTGCCACCAACGGATTTTGAATCCGTCACGTCTACCATTCCATCACACCGGCGTCCTATATGCGGTCTGGATGGTATTATACACGAATTGCGGACAGATGGCAAGCCCTGTAATCGGAATAAATTCAGAAAACGCCATACCATTTCACCGGAAGATGTGTTATGATAACACTATCGAAAATTCCCACGGAGGGCAGAAAATCCATGAAAAAACTCAGACTGATTTTGGCGGCAGGGCTGTTAATGCTGCTGACAGGCTGCTTTTCCCAGTCGGTGGACGACCTTTACGCCCCGCCCAGAGCGCCGGACGACTATCTGAAGCTGGATAATAAGATCAACGAAGTCCTTAACGCCGGCGGCGAGTACGCCGCCCCCCTCACCGGAGAACTGACCCAGAAGGTACAGCTTCAGGATCTGGATGGCGACGGTGTTCAGGAGGCCATCGCTTTTTTCCGGGTCAGTTCGTCGGAGCGCCCCCTGAAGATCTACATTTATCGTCAGACCGGAGACGACTATGAGGTGGCGGCCATTATTGAAGGCGAGGGTTCGGCCATCAACTATGTCTCCTATGAGAATTTGGACGACAGTCCCAGCAAGGAGATCATCGTCAGCTGGCAGATGATGAGCGATCAGAACCACTCCCTGGCTGCCTATTCCATTCACAACGGCCAGGTACTGGAGCTGATGCGTACCAATTATACCAATTTCCAGATCTGCGATATGGACCAGGATGGCCAGGACGAGGTCGTGGTGATCCAGACCGGCGTCACTGAGGAGAGCAACCGGGTGGAGTTGTATAACTACAAGAACGGCATCTTGGGATTGGACTCCTCGGCGCTCCTGTCCCACAATGTTACCAGCCTGCCGGAGGGCGGAGTTAAGACTGGATATTTGCAGGATAACATCCCGGCGGTTTTTGTCAGCTCTGCCTATGGCCGCAGCGGCAGCGAGACCGATTACGATTCCAGCACCGCCTACAGCCAGACCGGGCAGATCACCGATATTTTCGCCTGGAAAAACGGACGGATCCAGAACATCACCCTGGATCCTGAGACAGGGGAGAGTGACAATACCATCCGTTGGTATACAGCGGTGACAGCAAAAGACATCAATAATGACGGCATTATGGAGCTGCCTGACCCCTATGCGCTGCCTGATCCCAGCAGCACCAGCATTGCGGTGAACTTCTGGGCCATCCGCTGGCGGCAGTACGATATCAACGGCAACTCCCATCCGGTCTTCTCCACCTACTACAACGATCAGGACGGCTGGTATTTTATCCTGCCGGATAGCTGGGACGGCAAGATCACATTGTCCCGCAGCGACGTGGCCGGCGGGGGAGAGCGGGCGGTCATCTTCTCCTACTGGGAGGGAGACGCCAGTGTGGACCCGGCCCCCTTCCTGGTGATCTACACCCTGCGGGGTGACAACCGCTATATGCGGGCCAATATGTCGGGCCGCTTCCGGCTGCTGGAGGGGGATGACGACAGCGACACCATCTATGCCGCCCGCTTCATCCAGAACAGCTGGGATTGCGGACTGGACGAGAGCGGCGTGAAGGCACACTTTGCACTGATTACCAACGACTGGTCCTGACACGGACAGGAATATAAGGAGGGAATGGGATGAAAAAGGTACTCGTACTGGAAGACGAGGCCAACATCCGCAGCTTTGTGGTCATCAACCTGAAGCGGGCCGGTTATGAGGCCATCGAGGCCGAGACCGGCGAGGAGGCCCTGGCCCAGCTCAAGCGCAACCCGGATATCAAGGTGGCGCTGCTGGACATTATGCTGCCTGATATGGATGGCTTTGAGGTATGCCGCCGCATCCGGGCGGGGGACAATAACATCGGCATCATTATGCTTACCGCCCGCACACAGGAGATGGATAAGGTCACCGGGCTGATGACCGGCGCCGACGACTATGTGACCAAGCCCTTTTCCCCGGCGGAGCTCACCGCCCGCATTGATGCCCTGTACCGCCGTACCGGCGGGGCGGAGGCGGTGGACACCGGCGAGATCAGTCAGCCGCCCTTCCTGCTGAACACCCGCAACCGCACCCTGGAGAAGAACGGACAGCGGGTTAAGTTGACCCAGGTGGAGTATTCCATTATGAAACTGTTTATGGACAATCCGGGGAAGGCTCTGTCCCGGGAGGAGATCCTGGACTCCGTGTGGGGCCGGGACTATTTCGGCGAGCTGAAAATCGTGGACGTGAATATCCGCCGCCTGCGGATCAAAATCGAGGACGACCCGACGAATCCTACCTTTATAACAACGGTATGGGGCTACGGCTACAAGTGGGGCTTCTGACGGCGGCCGCCCAACCCTGTGACGCGCTATTTTTTATCAAACCCAGGTGGTGAAACATCGACCTATGAAGAAAATCAAAGGCATCCGCGGCATTCGGAAGCGTTGGATGGTCAACTCCATCAGCGTGGTGCTCTTCATCGTGCTACTGGCGGTGACTGCCTTTTCCGCAGCCATGGGCAGCTACTACTATTCGACTCTCAGCGAATCTCTGTCCCAAAAGGCGGAAAGCGCGGTGCGCAGCTTCAACTACTACCGGGCCAGCGGCGACTCCTACTATGAGTATGCCCGGACGCTGGTAGGCAGCGACCAGTCCAGCGACCAGCTGGAGGTGGAGTTCCTGGACGCCAGCGGCCAGATCCGCTACTCCAGTTCGGACCTGACTGCCTTCCGTTCTCCGGGTACCCCTGATATCTCCAAGGCGCTGAGCCAGGGCAAGACCGAGGTGTGGACCGGCTCCGACCCCAGTACTGGGGAGCATATTATGGCTGCCACCAGCCCCCTTATCATCGACGGGGAAGTGGTGGGTGCCATGCGCTATGTTACCTCTCTGCGGAACGTGGACTGGCAGATCGTTATTGTGGTAGCCATCTCCCTGGGCATCGGTATGGTGATCCTGGCTATTGTTTACTTTTCCAACCTGTACTTTGTCCGCTCCATTGTGGAGCCGGTGGCGGGAATCACGGAGACCGCCAAGCGCATCGCCGCCGGGTCCTACGGCGTGCAGATCGAAAAGCGCTTTGACGACGAGATCGGTGATTTGACCGACGCCATCAATGATATGTCTCTGAAGATCAACCAGAGCGAGAAGATGAAGAATGAATTTATCTCCTCAGTGTCCCACGAGCTGCGTACCCCTCTGACGGCCATCAACGGCTGGGCGGAGACCATCATGAACGGCGAGGTGCGGGACGGTGCCGATGTGAAGAAGGGCATGGGCATCATCGTCTCTGAGGCCCGGCGGCTGACCAACATGGTGGAGGAGCTGCTGGAGTTCTCCCGCATCCAGGACGGTCGTTTCACCCTGTCGGTGGAGCCCATGGACATCAAGGCGGAGCTGGAGGACGCGGTATACACCTACCGGGAGTTCTTCCGCCGGGAGGGCATCGAGCTCAACCATTTCGACTGCGACGAGGAGTTTCCGCCCATTGAAGGCGATCCGGAGCGGCTGCGGCAGGTGTTCTGCAACCTGCTGGACAACGCCGCCAAGCACGGCGGCTCGGGTAAACGCATTGATACCGCTATCCACCGGGAGGAGGATATGGTGGTTATCACCATCCGGGACTACGGTCCTGGCATTCCCGAGGAGGAGCTGCCCCACGTCAAGTACAAGTTCTACAAGGGTTCCTCCAAGGCCCGAGGCTCCGGCATCGGCCTGGCGGTGTGCGATGAGATTGTCAGCCGCCATGAGGGTGTGCTGGAGATTGGCAACGCCGAGGGGGGCGGCTGTATCGTCACCGTCCGTCTGCCCATCCAGCCCCAGTGAGGAAATGTCAGGTAAATCGAACATCTGTTTTAAAAAAGAGACCCGCACCCCTTGCAATCGGGGTGCGGGTCTGATACAATATGTTAGATATGAATCCAAATAGCAAGGAGAACATGGAACGAATGTCAAAACAGACGAAACGTGCCTGCGACACGCCGTATAAGACCATGATCGGCGGTCAGGCCCTGATCGAAGGCATCATGATGCTGGGGCCGGAGAAAAAGGCCGTGGTGGTCCGCAAGCCGGACGGGGAACTGGCCGAGCAAGTAGAGGAGCGGGTGCTCATCAAGGACAAGCATCCGGTGCTGGGTGTGCCCTTCATCCGGGGCGTCTTTAACTTCTGTTCCTCCATGGCCAACGGCGTCAAGGCGCTGATGTACTCCGCATCCTTCGTGCCTGAGGACGAGGAGGAGCCGGAGGAACCCTCTAAATTTGAGCAGTGGCTGGACAAGCACCTGGGCAGCGAAAAGGCGGCCTCCGCCCTGGTGACCCTGGCAGTGGTACTGGGTATCTGCTTCTCGGTGGGACTCTTCATTCTGCTGCCTACCGCCCTGGTGGGCCTATTGGGCCACTTTACCCCCCTGGCCATGTGGCTGCGCAACGTGCTGGAGGGTGTGGTTCGTATTGTAATCTTTGTGGGCTATCTGATCCTGTGCTCCCACATGAAGGATATCCATCGGGTATTCCAATATCACGGGGCGGAGCATAAGACCATCTTCTGCTATGAGCACGGTCTGCCCCTGACGGTGGAGAACGTCCGTAAGCAACCCCGGCACCATCCCCGCTGCGGTACCAGCTTCCTCTTTGTGGTGATCGTGGTGAGCATCCTGCTGTCCAGCGTGGTGTTCTCCTTTGTGGAGGTGACCAATACCTTCCTGCGGATGGGCCTGCATCTGCTGATGCTGCCGGTGATCGTCAGCCTGACCTATGAGTTCAACCGTCTGGTAGGCCGGCATGACAACTGGTTTACCCGGATGATGTCTGCTCCCGGTATGTGGCTCCAGAACTGGACTACCTTTGAACCGGACGATTCCATGATCGAGGTGGGCATCCGGGCCTTTACCCTGGTGCTGCCTCAGGAGCAGGGCAAAGATCGGTGGTAACACCCAATAAAGGTGTTTTGAGAGAGAACAAGAGAGACGAGGAGTGGTTACAGCATGGCAACCACCTACAACAACCTCTATCTGGACGTACGCCGCCGCCTGCGGGAAGCAGGGGTGGAGGGTGCCCAGCTGGAGGCCCGGGAGTTGGTGTGCGCTGCCGCCGGAAAGAACCGGGAGCAGTATTACCGGGATATGGCCCTCTATGCTTCTGACGCGGTGGAGGAGAAGCTGAAGGAGCTGGTGGAGCGGCGGCTGTCCGGAGAACCGGTGGCCTACATCATTGGAGAGTGGGAATTTTACGGCCTGCCTCTCACCGTCAACCGGGATGTACTCATCCCCCGCATGGATACTGAACTGCTGGCTGAGCGGGCCATTCTGCTGGCCCGGGCGGCAGGGGAGGGGGCACGGGTGCTGGATCTGTGCGCTGGCAGCGGCTGCGTGGGTCTGGCGGTGGCCTCCAACGTGCCCGACTGCCGGGTGGTGCTGGCTGATCTCAGCGAGGCGGCCCTGAAAACCTGTAAGCAGAATATCCGACGGTGTGACCTGAATGCCCGGGTGACCTGCTTCCAGGCCGACGCCCTTCAGCCTCCGGACGGAGCGCTGTGGGATTTTGACGTCATTGCCTGCAACCCGCCATATATTCCCACCGGAGATATTGCCGGACTGGACCGCTCTGTCCGGGATTTTGAGCCTCGTACCGCTCTGGACGGCGGCGCCGACGGCCTGGATTTCTACCGGGCGGTGACTGCCCAGTGGGGCCCCGCTTTGCGGCTGGGCGGCTCCCTCCTTTTTGAGGTGGGGATTGGACAGGCTCCGGATGTGGAGCAGCTGCTGATTGAGCAGGGCTTCTCTAACGTGCAGTCCAGTCAGGACACCCAGGGCATCTGGCGTGTGGTGGAAGGCGTTTTGAATCGGTAAGGGCGGGCTTCTGGCCCGCCGTGAAAGGATGAAAAGGATACATGGCAGACAAGAAGAAATCTGTGGTGGAGAGCGCCGCTCCCGCCTCTGACAAGAAAAAGGCGCTGGAGACCGCCATGGCCCAGATCGAGAAGGCCTACGGCAAGGGCTCCATCATGCGCTTGGGCGACAACGCCGACATTGTGGTGGAGGCCATCCCTACCGGCTCTCTGTCCCTGGACCTGGCCCTGGGCATCGGCGGCGTCCCCAAGGGACGTATCATTGAGATCTATGGCCCCGAGTCCTCCGGTAAAACCACCCTGGCCCTCCACATTGTGGCCGAGGCCCAGAAGCGGGGTGGCGAGGTGGCCTTTATCGACGCCGAGCACGCCCTGGATCCCTACTATGCCCGGGCTCTGGGCGTGGACATCGACTCCATGCTTATCTCCCAGCCCGACACCGGCGAGCAGGGCCTGGAAATCTGTGAAGCCTTGGTCCGCTCCGGCGCCATCGACGTGGTGGTGGTGGACTCGGTGGCCGCCCTGACCCCCCGTGCCGAGATCGAGGGCGACATGGGCGACTCCCATGTGGGCCTGCTGGCCCGCCTCATGAGCCAGGCTCTGCGGAAGCTGGCCGGCTCCATTGCCAAGACCAACTGCGTGGTCATCTTTATCAACCAGCTGCGCGAAAAGGTGGGCGTTATGTACGGCAACCCGGAGGTCACCACCGGCGGCCGGGCTCTGAAGTTCTATGCCTCCGTCCGTATGGATGTGCGCCGGGTGGAGTCTTTGAAGAATGGCTCTGAGATCATTGGTAACCGTACCCGGGTCAAGGTGGTCAAGAACAAGGTTTCTCCTCCCTTCAAGGAGGCGGAGTTTGACATCATGTACGGCGAGGGCATCTCCAAGGTGGGCGAGATCCTGGATCTGGCCACCAAGCTGGACCTGGTTCAGAAGTCGGGTTCCTGGTTTGCCATGGGTGAGACCCGTCTGGGTCAGGGCCGGGATGCTGCCAAGCAGTACCTGAAGGACAACCCGGAGGTATGCGATCGGCTGGAGGCCGACATTCGGAAGAACTCCTACAAGCTGATGAGCAGCCAGGCCCGGGCCGCTGCCCGTGCTGCTGGCCGGGCGGTGGATGTATCCGCCGAGGACTTCGAGGATGCGGATCAGTAAGCTGGCCCCCTCGGAGCGCATTCAAGGCCGCTGGCTGTGCCACCTGGAGGATGGGACCATCCTCCGCATCACAGAAAATGAGATCGTCGCCTTTGGGCTGTGCTCAGGCCTGGAGCTGAGCCAGGAGCAGTTAGAGCAGGTGGAACGGGCTGCCAAAGCCGCCGCTGTGCGGGACAAGGCTCTGGACCTGCTGGCTGCCCGACCCCTGTCCCGGAAGGAACTGGTGGACAAGCTGACTGCCCGGCCCCGGAACCGTGAGAAGGAGCCGCTGGCTGACCGGGAGACCGCTGAAGCGGCGGCCGACCGGCTGGAGGAGCTGGGCTACCTGAACGATGAGGCCTATGCCCGTACGGTGGCCGACCACTATGCTGCCAAGGGCTGGGGCCCGGCCCGCATCCGGGACGAACTCTATCGCCGAGGTGTGCCCCGGGACTATTGGGACGAAGCCCTGGAGGATCTGGAGGCTCCTGACGACGCTATTGACGCTTTTTTGCAGAAAAAACTCCGTGGGGCGGATCTCGCCGACCCCAAAAGTTATCAACGGGCGGCCAACGCCCTGGCCCGCCGGGGGTTCCGGTGGGAGGATATCAAAGAGGGCCTGCGCCGGTACGGCGGGGCACTGGAGGAGGAATTCTGATGGATACCCGCGAAGCCCTGATGACCCGCCGCAGCATCCGCCGCTATAAGGCCGACCCCATTCCGGAGGCCGATTTGAAGGACATCCTGGAGGCCGGTTTGGCTGCCCCGTCCGCTATCAACCTGCAGCACTGGTACTTTGTAGCCGTTCAGAGCCCCGAAGCTCTGGAGGAGGTCAAGACCATCATGGGCGGGGTAGTGGAGAAGTTCACCCCGGTGCTGGAGCAGCGCTTTGCCCGCAACCCGGAGCAGGTGGGTATCACCAACAAGTTCCTGTCCACTCTGGGAGGGGCGCCGGTATGTGTACTGGTGTTCTTCCTGAAACCTGACTATCCAGACCGGGACGGCGCCATGCAGAGCGTGTCCGCCGCCATTGAAAATGTACTGCTGGCTGCCTGGGACAAGGGGATCGGCTCCTGCTGGCTGTCCGCGCCCCAGCGGATGGGCTTCGGCCCCGCCTTTCAGGAGCGGTTCGCTCCTGACAAGGGAGAATTCGTGGCGGCCATTACCCTGGGCTATCCCGATCAGCAGCCCAAAATGCCTCCCCGCCGGGAGGGCAGATATACCATCGTATAAGGAGGCAGTCTCTTGAAGATTGCATTTGTATCCCTTGGCTGTGCCAAGAATTTGGTGAATACCGAGCAGATGATGGCCCTGGTGAAGGCTGCCGGCCATACCGTTACCGGCGACCCCGAGGGGGCCGATGTGGCGGTGCTCAATACCTGCGGCTTTATCGATTCCGCCAAGAGCGAGGCCATCCAGAATATTTTGGAGCTGGCTGCCCTGAAGGACCAGGGTAAGCTGGGCAAGCTGCTGGTGGCGGGCTGTCTGACCCAGCGCTACCGGGATGAGATCCTGGAGGAACTGCCCGAGATCGACGGCATTCTGGGTACCGGCAGTTATACCGACATCGTGCCCGCTATCGAGTCTGTCATGGAAGGGGATACCCCCACCTACTTCGGGGATATCGACCATACCATCGAGGACGGTGCGCGCATCGTCTCCACGCCCCCCTATACCGCGTTCCTGAAGATTGCCGAGGGGTGCGACAACCGGTGTGCCTACTGCGTGATTCCCTCCCTCCGGGGCCGGTACCGCAGCCGCACCATGGAGTCACTGCTGGCTGAGGCCAAGAAGCTGGCCGACGACGGGGTGAAGGAGCTCATCGTCATCGCTCAGGACATCACCCGGTACGGCACCGATCTGTACCGTAAGCGGATGCTGCCGGAACTGCTGACCGAGCTGTGCAAGCTGCCCTTCCACTGGGTGCGGCTCCACTACCTGTACCCCGATGAGCTGGATGACGCCCTCATCGACGTCATTGCCCGGGAGCATAAGATCCTCAAGTATATTGACATCCCCCTCCAGCATATCAATGACCGTATCCTCAAGGCCATGAACCGGCGCTCCACCAAGGCGGAGATCATCGCCCTGCTGAAGAAGCTGCGGGAGCGGCTGCCCGGTCTGGTGCTGCGTACCTCCCTCATCTGCGGCCTGCCCGGCGAGACGGAGGAGGAGTTTGAGGAGCTGTGTGACTTCCTGCGGGAGAGCGGTATTGAGCGGGCGGGTATCTTCCAGTTCTCTCCTGAGGAGGGGACCCCCGCCGCCGTCATGCCTGATCAGGTGGACCCGGATACCGCCAAGCGGCGTGTGGAGCTGCTGGTGGAGCTCCAGAGCCGGGTGATGGACGCCTGGAACGAGAGCCGCCTGGGAGAGACCCTGGAGGTGCTGTGCGAGGGCTTTGACCAGGAGATGGGCTGCTACGCTGGCCGCTCCTATGCCGATTCCCCCGACGTGGACGGCAAGGTGTTCTTTACCGCCGCCGGTCTGGTGCCTGCGGGGACCTTTGTCAACGTGCGTATTACCGGTACCAGCGATGGTGACCTGACCGGGGAAATAGAGGAGTGACGTGTTTTGAATACCGCCAATAAGCTGACTTTGCTTCGGGTACTGCTCATCCCCGTCTTTCTGGTGGTGCTCTACCTCCAGTTCCCCTTCCATATGTACTATGCCCTGGCTGTGTTCATCCTGGCCAGCGTCACTGATTTTGTGGACGGCTATATTGCCCGTCACTACAACATGATTACCGATTTCGGCAAGTTCATGGACCCTCTGGCGGACAAGATGCTGGTCATGGCCGCCCTGCTGTGGTTCGTGGAGATGAACCGTTTCCCCGCTTGGGCTCTTCTCATTGTGGTGGTGCGGGAGTTTGCCGTTACCGGCCTGCGGCTGATCGCCGTGGAGCGGGGAAGGGTCATTGCCGCCGCCTGGTCGGGCAAGATCAAGACCGCCTCCACCATGGTGTGCATCTGCATTATGCTGGTGTTCCACAACCTGACCCTGGATGTGGTATGCGTGGCCATTATTTTGGCTACCACCATCTATTCCGGTATCGAGTATTTTGTAAAAAATAAGGACGTTATCGACTGGAGTAAGGTATAATGCTGGACTTTACCAGAACTTTGGAGGAGGACCGGCCCCTCATCCATCCCACCTGTGTGGTGAAAAACTGCACTTTTGGCCGCTATGTGGAGCTGGGGGACCACTGTATCGTGGAGGAGACCCATGTGGGGGACTATACCTACCTCTTCGGGTCCAACGATGTGATCTACTCCCACATCGGCAAGTTCAACTCCATCGCCACCGGCGTGCGCATCAACCCGGTGCAGCACCCGGCCAAGACCCGGGCGGCGGCCCACCACTTTACTTACCGCTGCGCCCACTACGGCTTCGGGCCGGACGACCAGGCGCTGCTCCAATGGCGGCGGGACAACCACCGTGTCACCACGGGCAACGACGTGTGGATCGGCCACAACGCCGTTATCATGGCGGGGGTCACTCTGGGCCACGGCGCGGTGGTGGGGGCGGGTGCCGTGGTCACCCACGACGTGGCCCCCTATGAGATCGTGGGGGGCGTACCCGCCCGACACATCGGCTGGCGGTACGACCAGGACACCATCGCCGCCCTCCTGCGCATCCAGTGGTGGGACTGGAGCCATGAGGAGCTGAAGGAGCGGCTGCGGGACTTTGATGACGTGGCCGCCTTCTGTGCCAAATATGACCCGGGTGTTCGTTGACTTGACACCAAATGGAAAACGTGGTAGTATACTATGGTAACCAAATAGCGCGAGGAACGGAAATAGTATCCAGCGAGTACCCGCCAGAGAGGGAACGTCACCGGCTGAGAGCGGTCCCAGGGAGTAACTGGAGAATGTGCGTCCGGGAGCGCGGGGGATGTGGATGCCCCCCGGCTGGCCCCGTCATCGGCCTTCGAGTGAGAAATGAGAGTGGAACCGCGATTTTATCGCCTCTTATGCGTATGCGTAAGAGGCGTTTTTCTTTGGAGGTGTTTTCCCTGACCCGACTCGGCGAGACCCTGCGGGCCTATCAGGCCCGCGACCCGGCGGCACGGAGCCGTCTGGAGATCTTTTTGCTCTATCCCGGCGTACACGCCATCATCTACCACCGGCTGGCCCATTTTCTCTACCGGCACCACCTGAAATTCCTGGCCCGGTTCGTCAGCCAGTGGAGCCGGTTCTGGACCGGCATTGAGATCCACCCCGGGGCCAAAATCGGCCGCCGGTTCGTCATTGACCACGGCATGGGCATCGTCATCGGCGAGACCGCTGAGATCGGCGACGACTGCCTCATCTACCACGGCGTCACCCTGGGCGGTACCGGCAAGGACCAGGGCAAGCGCCACCCCACCCTGGGCAACAACGTGCTGGTGTCCACCGGCGCCAAAGTGCTGGGCCCTTTCAAGGTGGGGGACAACTCCCGCATCGCCGCCAACGCGGTGGTGCTTAGCGAGATTCCGCCAAACGCCACCGCTGTGGGCGTGCCCGCCCGGGTGGTGCGTATCGCCGGGGAGAAGGTGGACTACGCCTCCTCCGTGGACCAGATCCACGTCACCGACCCGGTGCAGAAAGAATTGCAGGCCATCAGCTCCCGGCTGGAGTGGCTGGAAAAGCTGATGGATGAACAGGCCAGAAGCCAAAATCAATAAGGAGCGAATTGCTATGAAACTGTATAACTCCGCAAGCCACAAAAAGGAAGAGTTTGTCCCCCACGAGCCGGGCAAGGTGACCATGTACACCTGCGGCCCCACGGTGTATCACTTCGCCCACATCGGCAACCTGCGCAGCTACCTGATGGAGGACGTGCTGGAGAAGTTCCTCCGCTACGACGGCTACGACGTGAAGCGGATCATGAACATCACCGACGTGGGCCATCTGGCCTCCGACGCCGACACCGGCGAGGACAAGATGGTGAAGGGCGCCAAGCGGGAGCGCAAGAGCGTCATGGAGATCGCCAAGTTCTACACCGACGCCTTCTTTGCCGACTGCAAGAAGCTGAACATCAAGTACCCCGACGTGGTGCAGCCCGCCACCGGCATGATCGACGACTATATCAAGGTCATTACCAAGCTGCTGGACACCGGCTATGCCTATGTGGCGGGGGGCAACGTGTATTTCGACACCTCCAAGCTGGAGAAATACTATGTGTTCAACGACCACGACGAGGAGGACCTGGCGGTGGGCGTCCGCGAGGGCGTGGAGGAGGACACCAACAAGCGCAACAAGAACGACTTTGTGCTGTGGTTCACCAAGTCCAAGTTTGAAGATCAGGCCCTGAAGTGGGACTCCCCCTGGGGCGTGGGCTATCCCGGCTGGCACATCGAGTGCTCCTGCATCTCCATGAAGTACGCCGGTGAGTACCTGGATCTCCACTGCGGCGGCATTGACAACGCCTTCCCCCACCACACCAACGAGATCGCCCAGTCGGAGGCCTATCTGGGCCATCCCTGGTGCAAATACTGGATGCACGTCCATCACCTGAACACCAACGACGGCAAGATGAGCAAGTCCAAAGGCGAGTTCCTCACCGTCTCCCTGCTGGAGGAGAAGGGGTACGATCCTCTGGTCTACCGCTTCTTCTGCCTCCAGTCCCACTACCGCAAGAGCCTGGTGTTCTCCTGGGAGAACCTGGACAACGCCAAGGTGGCCTACGATAAGCTGGTGGCCCGGGTGGCCGCCCTGTCCGATGACCCCGCCCCGGTGGACCAGGAGGCCGCGGCCAAATATAAGGCCGCCTTTATCGAGGCGGTGGGCAACGACCTGAACACCTCCCTGGGGGTCACCGCCCTGTACGATGTGCTCAAGGCCGATGTGAACGACGCCACCAAGCGCTCCCTCATCGGCAGCTTTGACCAGGTGCTGGGCCTGTCCCTGCTGGAGAAGGCCGCCGCCCAGCGGGAGAAGGCCGCCGCCCCGGTGGAGGGGGCCGAGGAGATCGAGGCCCTCATCGCCCAGCGGCTGGAGGCCAAGAAGGCCAAGGATTGGGCTACCGCCGACGCCATCCGGGATCAGCTCAAGGAGATGGGCGTGGAGATCAAGGACAGCAAGGAAGGGACCACCTGGACCCGGGTATAAGTTATGGAATCAGCGCCCGCCGGCATTGCCGGCGGGCGCTTCTGTTTTGTAAATCTGATCTTATAAAATAGAATAAAATTGATACTTTTAAAAAGATCAGATTAGAACTATACTGGAGGCACAGAAGAAAAACAGAAGGAAGGCGTTCCGGTATGGTAAATCAAAAAACCAGACGTATGGTCATGGCGGCGCTGCTTGCAGCACTGACCACCGCGGCTACCATGGTGATCCGGATCCCCACCCCGACCCTGGGGTACGTCCATCTGGGTGACAGCATGGTGCTGATCTGCGGTATTCTGTTGGGGCCGGGGCTGGGCGCGGCGGCGGCCGGAATCGGGTCAATGCTGGCCGACCTGTTCGGCGGCTTTACGGCATGGGCGCCGGGGACCTTTGCCATCAAGGCGCTGACGGCGCTGGTGGGCGGGAGCCTGTATCGCCTTTGCCTGAGCCGGGAACACATCGCCCCGCCGTTGCGTGTGATTTTGTGCGGCATTCCGGCAGAAGCGGTGATGGTCGCCGGTTATTTCCTCTATGAAGTGGGAATGATGGCCCTGGCAGGCAGCAGCCTGATTGCCGCTGCCGCCGCAGTACTGGCAGGCGTACCCTTCAATGTGGTGCAGGGATTGACGGGGATCGTGGTAGCGGTTGTGCTGCTGCCGGTACTCAGCCATGCAGGAGCTGGGGCAGAGATGCCGGCCCACAGAAGGAAGAGCCACAATTTCTGATAAAAAAGGTGCCCTCCTATGGAGGGCACCTTTTTGGTTTATCCGCGCAGGTAGGCCAGAATATCGGCGGCGTTGGTGTCCGGCTTCACCTTGGGCATCACCTTTTCGATGACGCCGTCGGCGTTGATAACGAAGGTGGAGCGGACCACCCCCATGGACACCTTGCCGTAGTTCTTCTTTTCCTGCCATACGCCGTAGGCCTGAATGGCGGTCAGCTCCGGATCGGACAGCAGGATGAAGGGCAGCTCGTGCTTCTGGGCGAACTTCTGGTGAGAGGCCACCGAGTCCTTGCTGATGCCGATGACCACCGTATCCAGAGCCTGGAATTCGTCGTAGGCGGCGGCGTAGCCGCAGGCCTGCCGGGTGCAGCCGGGGGTATTGTCCCGGGGATAGAAATAGACCACCACCCGCTTGCCCCGGAACTGGGACAGGGTGACGGGGTTGCCCTCCTTGTCGGGGAGGGTGAAGTCGGGGGCGACGGTACCCACTTCCAGCATATCAGGGTTCCTCCTTCAGGAAAACATAGTGTTGGGGATCGGAATGGGCGGGGGAGAAGGTGTAGCCCAGCCGGTCAAAATCTCGCAGCTCCTCCGCCTGTTGGACATGATGCTCCGCCATCCAGCGGACCATCTCACCCCGGGCCATCTTGCACATAGTGCCCTTCTCCACCACCTTGCCGTTCTTCTCCTCCCCGAAGGTGCAGGTAAGGAAGGCGACGGCGGGGGGCAGGTGGGGGGAGACCGCTTTGCTGTATTCCTTGGAGGCCAGATTGACCACCAGATCGGTCTGGGCGGCCAGGGCCTCTGCCAGCTTGTTGCCCCAGAAGGCGTACAGATCCTTGTGTCCATCCACCTTCAGGGGGGCGGCCATCTCCAGCCGGTAGGGGGTCACCCCGTCGAAGGGGCGCAGCAGCCCGTAGAAGCCGGAGAGGATGCGCAGGTGTTCCTTTACATAGTCCAGCTGTGCCCGATCAAAGACGCCGGGGGCCATGTACTGGTACTGGATGCCCTCATAGGACAGCAGGGCGGGGGTGAGGCGGCCCTCCAGGTCCATATGGGCCAGCCGCTCCAAATTGAGGGCGGCGATGGAGTCATTGCACTTCCACAGCTTTTGCAGGGCGGGGCCGTCCATGGCCTTCAGCGCCGCCAACAGCCGCCCGGTCTCGGGCAGAAAGGCGGGCAGGCCCTCGGGGGCAAAGCTGTCGGTGTCCACCCGCATTTTCTTGGCGGGGGAGATGATGATGCGCATGGATTCCTCCCGGCTCAGGCCATTTTCTCCTTGATGTGGGACAGACGGTCCAGGGCCTCCAGCAGGGTCTCATCCTTCTTGGCGAAGTGGAGGCGGACGATGTTGGGCACGTCCTCCATGAAGAAGGAGGTGCCGGGTACGGCGGCCACGCCCACCTTCTGAGTCAGCTCCTCGCAGAACTCCACATCGGTCTGGCCCTTTTTCAGGTAGGGACCGATGTCGGCCAGCACGAAGTAGGTGCCCTGGGGATCGGTGTAGGGGATGCCGATGTTGTCCAGCCCCTTGGTGAAGAGCTCCTTCATGTGGGCGTAGTGGGCCCCGAACTCCTCATAGTAGCTGTCGGGCATCTCCAGACCAGCGATGGCGGCCTCCATCAGGGGAGAGGGGGCGCCCACGGCGTTGAAGTCGTGGTACTGCTTGATCTTGTCCATCAGGTGCTTGGGGGCGATGGCGTAGCCCAGCCGCCAGCCGGTGATGGAGTAGGTCTTGGACAGGGAGGAGCAGGACACAGTGCGTTCCCACATACCGGGGATGGAGTTCATATAGGTGTGCTTGTGGGGGGCGTAGACGATGTGCTCGTATACTTCATCCATAATGGCGTACACATCGTACTTGATGCACAGGTCCGCGATGAGCTTCAGCTCCTCCTCGGTAAACACCTTGCCGCTGGGGTTGGAGGGGTTGCAGATGAGGATGGCCTTGGGGTGCTGCTTGAAGGCGTCCTCCAGCACAGTGGCGTCGAAGCCGAAGGCGGGGGGCACCAGAGGCACATAGATAGGCTCACAGTCGGCAAAGAGGGCCTGGGCATGGTAGTTTTCAAAATAGGGGGAGAAGAGGATAATCTTATCCCCCGGGTTGGTGAGGGCAAAAATGGTATCCACCATGGCCTCGGTGGAGCCGATGGTCACCACCATCTCGGTCTCCGGGTCCAGGGTGCGGCCCATGAAGCGGCCGCACTTTTTGGCCAGAGCCCGGCGGAAGTTGGGGGCGCCCATGGTGATGGGGTACTGGTGAGGGCCGGCATGGGCCACCTCAGCCAGCCGGTCCAGCAGTGCCTTGGGCGGGTCGAAATCAGGGAAGCCCTGGGCAAGATTGATGGCGTTGTTGGCAATGGCGATGCGGGTCATCCGGCGAATGACGGAGTCGGTGAAATACTGGGTTTTCTTGCTCAACGGCTGCATAACAGTTCAACCTCGCTTTTCTCGTTAATGGACGCCCAGCGCCTCGCCCCGGGCGGGGGGCATGGCGTTGGCCTGGAGCAGGCTGGCCAGCCCCACGGCGTCGGCCACACGGAAGATCATGCAGGCCTGGCCGTCCACCTGGCCAAAGACCGAGTAGACGTACTCCACATCAATGGATTCCTTAGCCAGCAGGGACAGAATACGGCCCAGGCCGCCAGGCTCGTCGGGTACCAACACTGCTACAACCGGGGTCATGGAGACGATGAAGCCGTGTTCCAGCAGCAGGGAGGCGGCCTGCTGGGGCTGATCCACGATCATGCGCAGCACGCCGTAATCGCTGGTTTCGGCGATGTGGAGGGCCCGCATATTGATCTGATGTTCGGACAGAATGGCGGTGATCTCCGCCAGCTGCCCCGCCCGGTTTTCCAGAAAGACAGAAATCTGTTGGATGGTCATAACCTTGCTCCTCTCTTAGATCTTCCGCTTGTCGATGACGCGGACCGCCTTGCCCTCGGAGCGCTGGATGGACTTGGGGGCCACCAGACGGACCTTGGCGTAGATGCCCAGCATGGCCTTGAGGGCGGCCACAACCTGCTTCTCCTTTTCAGCCACCTGGCTCAGCTGGTCGGAGAACATCTCCGGGGTCATCTCCACCAGCACCTCCATGGTGTCGGTGTTGTTCACCCGGTCCACGATGATCTGATAGTTGGGGGCGAAGCTCTGGCCCATGAGTACCGTCTCGATCTGGGACGGGAACACGTTGACGCCCTTGATGATGAGCATATCGTCGCTGCGGCCCATGGGCTTGCTCATCTTGATGTGGGTGCGGCCGCAGGGGCAGTCCTCATGGTGAAGCACACAGATGTCCCGGGTGCGGTAGCGCAGCAGGGGGAAGGCCTCCTTGGTAATGGAGGTGAACACCAGCTCGCCCTTGGACCCCTCGGGGAGGACCTCCCCGGTCTCGGGATCGATGATCTCGGCGATGAAGTGGTCCTCGTTGATGTGCATTCCGCTCTGGGCGGAGCACTCAAAGGCCACGCCGGGGCCGGACAGCTCGGTGAGGCCGTAGATGTCATAGGCCTTGATGCCCAGGGTTTCCTCGATGTTCTGCCGCATCTCCTGGCTCCAGGCCTCGGCGCCGAAGATACCCGCCTTCAGGGGAATCTGGTCGGGGGTGAGGCCCATCTCCTTCATGCTCTCAGCCAGATAGGCGGCATAGGAGGGGGTGCAGCACAGAATGGTGGCGTTCAGGTCCCGGATGAACATGATCTGCCGCTCGGTGTTGCCCGAGGAGGTGGGGATGGTAAGACAGCCCACCTTGTGGGAGCCGCCGTTGAGGCCGGGGCCACCGGTGAACAGGCCATATCCGTAGCTCACCTGACACACGTCCTCGTTGGTGCCGCCGGCGGCCGTAATGGCGCGGGCGCAGCAGTCCTCCCACAGGTCGATGTCGTGCTGGGTGTAGAAGGCCACCACCCGCTTGCCGGTGGTGCCGGAAGTGGACTGGATGCGGACGCAGTCCTTCAAAGGCCGGGCCACCAGGCCGTAGGGATAGGCCTCCCGCAGGTCGGCCTTGGTGACGAAGGGCAGCTTGTGCAGATCGTCCACACCCTTGATGTCCTCGGGGGTCAGGCCCTTCTCCTCCATCTTCTTGCGGTAGTAGGGGACGTTGTCCCATACATTGTGGACTTGCTTGACCAGACGCTCATCCTGCCAGGCGCGGATCTGCTCCCGGCTGGCGCACTCAATGTCTTTCTGATAGTAACGCTCCATGCTTCTCTCTCCTCGCGGCTCAGGAATTTCTGCCCAGGTGGAAGGCTTTGCGGTTGAGTTCCAGGAATTTTTCCGGTACGCTGCGGGTCAGAGCCTGCTGCCAGGCCTCCTCCGGCAGGTCAAAGTACCGGGACAGACGGCCCATGAGCACCAGGTTCACCGCCTTGGGAGAACCGGCCTCCTCGGCCAGAGCCAGGGCGTCCATGGCGTCCACCAGCACCCCGGCCTCCTTCATCTGGCCCACCAGGTCCTGGGGATAGGCGGCGGCGCCGGTGATAACAGGCATGGGGTTGATCTGCTGGGTGTTGGTGATGATGCGCCCGCCGCTCTTGAGAAAGGCGGTGTAGCGGGCGGCCTCCAGAAGCTCAAAGGAGACGATGAAATCGGCCTCCCCCTGGTCGATGATGGGGGAGTATACCTTGTCGCCGAAGCGGACGTAGGTGACCACGCTACCGCCACGTTGGCTCATGCCGTGGACCTCGGATACCTTCACGTCATAGCCCTGGTCCAGAAGCAGACGGCCCAGCAGCTTGCTGGCCAGCAGGGAACCCTGGCCGCCTACGCCTACGATCATAATGTTTTTCGTATCCATGTTCACACCTCCTCACCCGTCTGGAGGGCGTCAAACTTACACAGCTGCTGGCACACGCCGCAGCCCACGCACAGGGTGGCATCCACCCCGGCCTTGCCGTCCGTCACCGAAATGGCGGGGCAGCCGATCTTCATGCAGGCCTTGCAGCCCACGCACTTGCCGGTGTCCACCGTCAGGGGCGCCTTGTGCTTGACGTATTTCAGCAGGGCGCAGGGACGGCGGGAGATAACCACCGACGCCTCGGGGGCGGCCAGCTCCTCCTTGATAACGGCCTCGCACTGGCTCAGGTCGTAGGGGTCCACCACCCGCACCCGGCGGATACCCACGGCCTTGCACAGGGACTCCAGGTCGATCTTGGTGCAGGGGTCTCCCTTCAGGTTGAAGCCGGTGGTGGGGTTTTGCTGATGGCCGGTCATGCCGGTGATGGAGTTGTCCAGAATGATAACGGTGGCGTTGGACTCGTTGTAGGCGATGTTGACCAGGCCGGTGATGCCCGAGTGCATGAAGGTGGAGTCGCCGATGACCGCCACCGTCTTGCCGTCCATCTGGCCGCCGGAGGCCTTCAGGAAGCCGTGGATGCCGGACACCGAGGCCCCCATGCAGATGGTGGAGTCAATGGCGGACAGGGGAGCCACCGCGCCCAGAGTATAGCAGCCGATGTCGCCCAGCACGGTGAGCTTCATCTTGTTAAGGGTGTAAAACAGACCACGGTGGGGGCAGCCGGCGCACATGACAGGGGGGCGGTTGGGGATGGCGGCGTCCAGAGTCTTGCCCGCCTCAGGGGCGGTACCCAGCTTGGCGGCCACCTTATTTTGGCTGAGCTCGTCGATGAGGGAGAAGAAGGCCTTGCCCTCTACCTCCAGGCCCAGCTCCCGGCACCAGGTCTCCAGGAAGCCGTCCAGCTCCTCCACCACCACCAGCTTGTCCACGCCGGCGGCGAAGTCCCGGATCAGCTTGGAGGGCAGGGGCCACACCATGCCCAGCTTGAGGACGGGGTACTTGTCTCCCACCACTTCCTTTACATACTGGTAGCTGGTAGAGGAGGTGAGGATACCCATGCTGTGGTCGGTGCCTGCCTCGACCCGGTTGAAGGGGCAGCTCTCCGCCCAGTCAGCCAGGGCCTGGGTGCGCTGCTCCACCACTGGGTGGCGCAGCTTGGCGTAGCCGGGCATCATGATGTACTTGGCGGGGTTCTTCTCGTAGGGACGGGCGGGAGGCTCTACCCGCTCTCCGGTCTCCACCACGCTCTGGGAGTGGGACACACGGGTGCACATCTTGAGGAGCACCGGGGTGTCGAACTGCTCGGACAGCTCATAGGCCGCCTTGGTGAAGGCAAGAGCCTCGGCAGAGTCGGCGGGCTCCAGCATGGGCAGCTTGGCCGAGCGGGCGTAGTGGCGGGAGTCCTGCTCATTCTGGGAGGAGTGCATCCCAGCATCGTCGGCCACGGCGATGACCATGCCGGCGTTAACGCCGGTATAGGCGATGGTGAACAGAGGATCGGCGGCCACGTTGAGGCCAACGTGCTTCATGCCGCAGAAGGACCGCTTGCCCGCCAGACAGGCGCCGAAGGCGGTTTCCATGGCCACCTTCTCGTTGGGGGCCCATTCGGCGTACACCTCGGGGAACTTGGCTACTGCCTCGGTGATTTCGGTGCTGGGGGTGCCTGGGTAGCTGGAGACAACGGCGCAGCCTGCCTCATAGAGGCCCCGGGCCACGGCTTCGTTGCCGAGCATCAGGGTTTTCATGGTGCATTTCTCCTTTTCCAGAGGCTATCGGAAAATAAAAAACGTCCTCTGCATCGGATGCAGAGGACGACGATTTTCCGGCGAAACGGCCTCTACCTGGTTCCGTTCTCGCAAATTTGAACGGTATTACTTTATCACTTTTTGTTGGTAAAGTCAAATCTTTTTTACAGGACCTTCCTCTGCCAGATCGTCCCTGGGACCAATGGAGTCGGTGACTGCCACGGTGACGGTGCGCTCATAGCAGGAAAAGATCTCCTTCACCCGGCTGGGGCCGGGGGCGGGGGTAAACAGGCTGACCACCGGCATGATGATCAGGCCTGCCAGCATACAGAAGGCGCCGCAGTTGATGGGGGACTGGAGTACCGGAGGGAACCAGGCCCCGGCGAAGATATTGGCCAGCATGACCACGGTGGAGAAGAGGAAGCATACGGCGCAGGCGGCCTTGGTGGTGCGCTTCCAGTACAGCCCGTAGAGGAAGGGAGCCAGGAAGGCCCCGGCCAGTGCGCCCCAGGACACCCCCATAAGCTGGGCAATGAAGGTCAGGTTGGACCGGTACTGTACAATGGCCAGTACCACGGAAATGGCGATGAACACCACCACCAGGGCCCGCATCCAGCGGACCTGCCGCTTCTCATCCATGTCCTTGATGAGGTTGTCCTTGATGAAGTCCAGGGTGAGGGTGGAGCTGGAGGCCAGCACCAGAGAGGACAGGGTGGACATGGAGGCCGAGAGCACCAGAATGACCACCACCGCAATGAGGATGGAGGGCAGACCGGAGAGCATGGCGGGGATGATGGAGTCGTAGCCTTCGGCAGCCACCGTCTCCGGGGTGGAGAAGAGCCGCCCGAAGCCACCCAGGAAGTAGCAGCCTCCCGCCACCACCAGGGCAAAGGCCGTGGAGATCACAGTGCCCTTGGTGATGGCCGACTCGCTTTTAATGGCGTAGAACTTCTGCACCATCTGGGGCAGGCCCCAGGTGCCCAGGCTGGTGAGCACCACCACGCCCATGAGGCTGGGCAGGTCGGGGCCGAAGAAGGAGGCGAACACGCCGGGGGTATCGGACACGGCAGGGTCGCTGACCCGGGCCAGGGCGTCCAGGGCTCCGGTCAGACCGCCCTGGGTGTTGAGCACCGCGGCAATGACGGCGATAATGCCGAAGATCATGATGATACCCTGGATGAAGTCGTTGATGGCGGTGGCCATATAGCCTCCGGCGATGACATATACCCCGGTGAGCACCGCCATTACTACCACGCACACGGCGTAGTCGATGTCGAAGGCCATGGCGAAGAGCCGGGACAGGCCGTTGTACAGGCTGGCGGTGTAGGGGATGAGGAAGATGAAGATAATGACGGAGGCAGTGATCTTCAGCCTGCTGCTGTCAAAGCGGCGGCCGAAGAACTCGGGCATGGTGGCGCTGTCCAGGTGCTGGGTCATGATGCGGGTGCGGCGGCCCAGCACCACCCAGGCCAGCAGGGAGCCCAGAAAGGCGTTGCCCAGGCCTGCCCAGGTGGCGGCGATGCCGAAACGCCAGCCGAACTGACCGGCGTAGCCCACAAAGACCACAGCGGAGAAGTAGCTGGTGCCGTAGGCAAAGGCGGTGAGCCAGGGGCCCACCGACCGGCCCCCCAGCACGAAGCCGTTGACGTTGGTGGTGTGGCGGCGGCAGTACAGCCCGATGCCCACCATGACGGCGAAAAACAGGACAAGTAGAGATACTTTGATGAGCATATCGGTCACAGGGGAACACTCCTTGCTGCCCGGCTGACTGGATCAGTTGGAGATTTGGGCCTCCACCAGACGGCCGTGGCAGTATTTCTCCCGCAGCACCGGCTTTTCGATCTTGCCGGTGGGGTTGCGGGGCACATGGTCGAAGATGATCTTCCGGGGCCGCTTGTACCGGGGCAGCTCCTGACAGAAAGCGTTGATCTCCTCTTCGGTGCAGGAGACACCCTCCTTCACCTCCACAATGGCGGCGGCGATCTCGCCCAGCCGGGGATCGGGCAGGCCGATGACCGCCACGTCCTTCAGCTTGTCGAACTTCCGCAGGAAGTCCTCGATCTGCACCGGGTACAGGTTCTCGCCGCCGGAGATGACCACGTCTTTCTTCCGGTCCACCAGATAGATAAAGCCGTCCTCATCCACCTCGGCCATGTCGCCGGTGTACAGCCAGTCCCCCTTGAGGACCTCAGCGGTAGCCTCCGGGTTCTTGTAGTAGCACTGCATCACGCCGGGGCCGCAGACGATGAGTTCGCCCACCTGGCCCTGGGGCACCTCCACACCGTGCTCGTCCACCACCTTGGCGGCCCACAGATAGCCCGGCTTGCCGATGGCGCCCACCTTGTCGATGTTCTCCACCCCCAGATGGACGCAGCCGGGACCGATGGACTCGGACAGACCGTAGTTGGTGTCGTACTGGTGGTGGGGGAAGAACTTCTTCCACCGGTGGATCAGGCTGGGCGGTACCGGCTGAGCGCCGATGTGCATGAGCCGCCACTGGTCCAGCAGGTAGTCGTCCAGATTGACCCGGCCGCTGTCGATGGCATCCAGGATGTCCTGGGCCCAGGGTACCAGCAGCCACACGATGGTACACTTTTCCTCGGTGACCGTTCGGAGGATCCACTCCGGGGACACCCCTCGCAGCAATACCGCCTTGCCGCCGCTGGCCAGGGAGCCGAACCAGTGCATCTTGGCGCCGGTGTGGTACAGGGGCGGAATGCAGAGGAATACGTCCTCATGGGTCTGGCCGTGGTGGTGCTGCTCGGTGAGGCAGGAGGAGAGCAGGGCCTTGTGATTATGTAGAATGGCCTTGGGGAAGCCGGTGGTACCCGAGGAAAAGTAGATGGCCGCCAGATCGCTCAGCTCCAGATGGACCGGAGGGGGCTCAATGGTGCAGTACATGACAAGCTCCCGATAACTCTCAGCAAAGGCGGGGGTGTGGTTGCCCACATAGAACCACTGGCGCACCCGGCCCAGATCGGGAAGGATGGGCTCCAGCCGGTCGATGAACTCAGGGCCGAACACCAGGGCCTCCACATCGGCCAGATCCAGACAGTAGCGAATCTCGTCGGAGGAATAGCGGAAGTTCATGGGGACGGCCAGACAGCCCGCCTTCAGGATGCCGAAATACACCGGCAGCCACTCCAGGCAGTTCATCAGCAGGATGCCCACCTTGGTGCCCCGCTTCAGTCCCCGGCTGAGCAGCAGGTTGGCAAAGCGGTTGGCCTTCTTGTCAAACTGGCCCCAGGTGATCTCCCGGCGGTAGGGCTCGTCAGGACGGTTGCGCTCGATGAGGCTGAACTCCCGCCAGGTGGTGGCCTTGTCCCGCTCCTCCGAGGGGTTGATCTCCACCAGGGCAGGCTCGTCCCGGTACAGCCGGGCATTGCGCTCCAGAAAGTCTGTGATAACCATGACAGCTGACTCCTTTGCGCCTCCCGGTTCCGTACAGCGGGGTAGGGGAGGCGGATGTTTTTCCAACTGGAAATTGTATCGTTGTGTATTTTACTGCTTTAAAGCGAAAAAGTCAAGAGGGAACCGGACAGTTTGATCCGGTTGAAAAAGAGGGGCGGCTATGTTATATTGTGAGGGAAATCAAATCCAGGCCCCACCTGGAGGTGGGGAGAAAGGAGCATGAGTATGTCTCAGTTTTTGGATGGGATCGGCAAGCGGCTGTCCGACGCAGGGCAGGGCGTGGCCAGGCACACCAAGAACTTTACGGAGGTGACCCGGCTCAACGGAGCCATTGCCGAGCAGGAGCGGCAGGCAGCTGCCCTGCTGCGGGAGCTGGGGCAGGCCTGCTATGACCGACACCAGAACGACCCGGACTATGAATATGCCGCTCAAATTGAAGGGATCCGGGCCGCCTATGCCCAGATTGCCCAGTATCAGGCCCAGATCCGCCAGATCAAGGGCATCCGCATCTGCCCGGAGTGCGGGGCAGAGGTGGGACCGGATTCCGCCTTCTGCGGCGGCTGCGGCGCCAAGATGGAGCCGCTTGCCGCCGAAAGCGGACGGGTATGTCCCAAGTGCGGCAGCCCGGTAGATGGGGACAGCCTGTTCTGCGCCACCTGTGGGACACGGCTGGAGTAATGCCGCCGGACCGGTGATCAAAGAGAGGTGAGTCTGATGCGGAATGCGGTGATTTCCCGGGACGAGATCCTGGAGGCCAGCCGCCTGATGCTTCAGGAGAAGGGGTGGTCCGCCATCCATATGCGCTCGGTAGCGGTACGCTGTGGTGTGTCCGTGGGATCGCTGTACAACTATTTTCCCTCCAAGACAGAGCTGGTGGCGGCCACGGTGGAGAGCGTATGGCAGGAACTTTTCCATGTACCGGAGGATCTGACGGGGGAGGAGCGTTTTTGCAAGGTAATCCAGTGGCTGCATGACAGCATACAGGAGGGGAACCGCCGTTATCAGGGATTTCTGACCCTCCATGCCATGGGCTTTACTACTGGGGAAGGCAAGGTGGAGGGCCGCCGGATGATGGAACGGGTTCAGGGCCAGCTGCGGGAGTCCCTGTGCCGGCTGCTCCGGGAGGATGAACAGGTCAACCAGTCGGTATTTGACAGCCGCCTGACCCCGGAGGGATTTGTGGAACTGGTATTTTCCATGCTGATTACCGCCCTGCTGCGGGGGGAGGAGGATTGCGAACCCCTGCTGGCGGTGGTCCGCCGGGTACTCTATTAAAGAAAAAAGCCGGATGGCCATGCCATCCGGCTTTTTTGGTACAAATCAGTTGACAAACAGGGAAGCGCGCTTTTTGAAGTAGACGTTGTTAAGTGCAATCATCAATACGGAAAGTACAAGTCCCAATACATACGAACCTGCAAGCGAAGAGGAAAAGAAGATGTCGCCAGCCAACGCGGCTGTCAAAATCAGACGGGCAGCTGAATGTGCGGTGCTAATACTTAAAAATATAAGCAAGTAGGAAGGGGCATCTTTCCGAAACTGAACCAATTTTTGTCGGACAAAAATGGCCATTACACCCAGCGCGATCATAACAATTCCGCTAAGCAAATCAACGATCCGCAATTCACCGAAGAAGAGATAAATTAACTCCGACTCTTCTCCATAAGCTTTTCCGGCTATTAAAAGGATACCGGAAATCACACCACCCACACAAGATGCAAACAGCGAAAAATAAATTAAAAATTTATACCATTTCATGGGATAACCGTTGAAAGCGGAGACGCTGCTGGGGCTCTGGTAGCCGCCGTTGGGACGGTAGCCGCCGACAGGCGGGGGCGTAGTGGGAGTGTAGTTGGGATAACTGCCGGGCTGGCTGGGGGGTGTTTGCTGGGTAGGGGGAGTCTGCTGGTAGGAGGAAGCCCCAGCCTGGGGCGGTGTTTCCTGCGCGGAATTCAACTGGTTTCCACAGCCAGGGCAAAACAGACTGCCGTCTGCGATCTGACGACCGCAATACTTACAGAACATGATATGACCTCCTGTTCTCTCTCTTAGTCCTCCCAATGGGAGTATCCTTATTTTAAACACTTTGACGAATTTTGTAAATAGCCAGGAGAAAATTTACAGAAAGCCAACGCCGGAAGAATGTGCGTTGCCACAGGCGAGCGGGTGCGGTATAATAAAAAATAACTCTGTACCAAGAGAGAACAACCTTCTGAATGAAGGGTGAAGAGAAGGCAGGAGAAGAGACACCATGGCCAACATCATTGAGATCACCGACTATTCCGATCCTCAGCTGGACTGCTACGCCCGGCTCACCGAGGCCCAGCTGCGCAACCGGCTGGAGCCGGAGAAGGGCATCTTCATCGCCGAGAGCCCCAAGGTGATCCTGCGGGCCCTGGACGCCGGGTATGAGCCCCTCTCCCTGCTGATGGAGCGCAAGAAGATCGACGGGCCCGCCAAAGAGGTGGTGGCCCGGTGCGGTGACCTGCCCCTCTACACCGCCGACCGGGAAGTGTTGGAGGGTCTCACCGGCTATGAGGTGACCCGGGGTGTGCTGTGCGCCATGCGGCGGCCGGTGCTGCCCACAGTGGAGGAGCTGTGCGCAGGTGCCCGGCGGGTGGCGGTGCTGGAGGGTATTGTGGATTCCACCAACGTGGGGGCCATCTTCCGTTCCGCTGCCGCCCTCCACATGGACGCGGTGCTGGTTACCCCTACCTGCTGCGACCCCCTGTACCGCCGGGCGGCCCGTGTGAGTATGGGCACCGTATTCCAGATCCCCTGGACCCGTATCGGGGACGACCCCTCCCAGTGGCCCCAGCCGGGGCTGAGCCGCCTGAATGCTCTGGGCTTTAAGACAGTGGCCATGGCCCTCAGCGATACTGCCATCAGCATTGAGGACCCACGCCTGCGGCAGGAGGACAAGCTGGCCATCGTGCTGGGTACCGAGGGGGACGGCCTGTCGGATCACACAATCGCCGCCTGCGACTACACCGTGTGTATCCCCATGTCCCACGGGGTGGACTCCCTCAACGTGGCGGCGGCCAGTGCCGTAGCTTTCTGGGAGCTGCGAGCCAGGTAAGGATCAAAAACGCCTGTGACGAAAGTCGCAGGCGTTTTTCGCTTTTTCAGGTCTTGAGGGCCCGGTAGGTGGACCGGATGAGTACGACTGCAATGAGAAAAGTCAGCAGGTCAGATACCGGCATGGAGTAGAGCACGCCGTCCAGGCCGAAAAAGCGGGGAAGCAGCAGGGCGAAGCCCACGCCGAATACCACCTCACGGATCATGGAGAGGGCAGTGGAGGCCAGGGCCTTGCCCAGGGACTGGAGGTAGATGAAGGTGCCCTTGTTGACGCAGGCCAGGATCATCATGCACAGGTAGATGCGGAAGGACTTAACGGCAAATTCGGTGTAATAGCTGCTCTCATTGGCGGCACCGAAGATGGCGATGAGCTGGGTGGGGAGGAGCTCCACAATGAGCAGGGCTACCGCGCCTACTGCCGCCTCGGCCAGCAGCAGGTGGGTAAAGAGGTTCCTGGCCCGGTCCTTCCGCCCGGCGCCGATGTTGTAGCCCACAATGGGGATGCACCCGGCGGCAAGCCCCACGGCGATGGAGATGACGATCTGGAAGAACTTCATGACGATACCAACCACTGCCATGGGGATCTGGGCGTACTGGGTCTGGCCGAAGATGGGGTCCAGGGCACCGTATTGCCGGATCATGTTGTTAATAGCAGCCATGGCTGCCACCAGAGAGATCTGGGACAGCAGGCTGCATACCCCCAGGGAGAGAAACTTTGCGATGACGTTCCACTGGAGGGCGAAGCAGCTTCGGTTCAGGGATACCGCCTTCATATGGCACAGGTACCACACAGCCAGGGCGGCAGTGAGGATCTGGCCCAGTACGGTAGCCACGGCGGCTCCCATCATGCCCCACTGAAAGCCGAAGATGAACACCGGGTCCAGGATCAGGTTGACCACCGCTCCCGCCAGGGTGGAGGCCATGGCAAACCGGGGGCTTCCGTCGGAGCGGATGATGGGGTTCATGGCCTGACCGAACAGATAGAAGGGTACGCCCAGGGTGATGTAGAAGAAATACTCCTTGGAGTGGAGGAAGGTCTCCTCGTTGACCCGTCCGCCGAACATGGTGAGGATAGGGTCCTGGAAGAGGAGGTAGAGGGCGGTGAGGATTAGACCGGCGGCGAGGCTGAGCACCACGGCGTTGCCAACGCTGCTGCCCGCCCGCTTGTGCTCGCCGGCCCCCAGGCAGATGCTAACCAGAGCACAGCAGCCGTCGCCGATGAGCACGGCAATGGCCAGAGCTACCACGGTCAGGGGAAACACCACCGTGTTGGCGGCGTTACCGTAGGAGCCCAGATAGGACGCGTTGGCGATGAAGATCTGGTCCACGATGTTGTACAGGGCCGCCACCAGCAGGGATATGACGCAGGGCACGGCGTACCGGGCCATCAAAGACCCGATGGAGTCGGTGACCAGGAAGGAATTGGAGCGCTGTTCCTGTTCCATTTCAAATGACCTCCCAACAAAAGAAAGTGTGTGGCCAGTGCTGGATTTACGCCGTTGGCCACACGCTTTTCTTAATTCAGATAATCGCCCACCGGGCTTTGATTGTACTGCTTTATAATCTTCAGCAGGATGGAGCCGTCGGGCAGCGTATTCTCCTCCAAAATCTTATATTGGGTGCCGTTCCGCTCCAACTGCCTTTTGTAGTAGGCTACTTCCTGACGGACCGACTCTACCGCAAAGTTGTGTTCTACGCCTTCTTTCAGCTGAAAGTGCAGGGTCTGGCAAACACACGCCGCTTTGATCCGTTTCATATAAGTTCCTCCCATTCAGTGTATAAAAGAAACAACGTGCAGATATCAACCGGATTTACGCCGATGATAGCTACACGTTGTATTTTTATTATAACTTATGGGATGGGGACATTCAAAGGTGGTTTTCCACAAAAATAGCGCCCTGAATTTTGGACGGTCAATCATCAATCTGACCATAGTCTCCCGACGGCAGCCGGTGGCCCTCCAGGGTGAACTGGCCCATGCCCAGGGCGGTTGGGAGAGAGAAGGGCTTTACCGTGCCGTCGTCAAAGCGGACGGTGATCCGGTCCCCGTCCCGGGTGGTGAGCAGGCCGGGACCGTAGCGGGCGTGGCGTACCCGGGTGCCGGGGATATAGTCCTTAGCGGCGGCGGCAAGCTGGGCGGACAGGATCGCCGGATCGGGACTTTTACGGACAGGAGCCTTTCTTTTTGGGGGTTCTTCCTGCGGAAAGAGAAAGGAAGAAAAAGTGGAGGCCAGCTCGGGACGGCGGAAGGTCATGACCCACAGCTCCTGCCGGGCCCGGGTCATGCCGACGTAAAAGAGCCGCCGCTCCTCCTCCCGCTGGTTGATCTTCTCCTCGGTTTCGTCCTCCTTGGGGGTGGGAGGCAGCTTGGGCAGTAGTCCATCGGCCACGTCCATTAAAATCACCCGGTCGTACTCCAGGCCTTTGCTGGAGTGGATGGTGGACAGAATGAAGGGACAGTCCGGGTGGGCTGAGCCCCGGCGTACCACCTCCTCCAATTCATCCAGCCGCTGAAGCAGTCCGGCGGGGGTGGGCTCGTTGGCCCCCAGAGCTTCCAGAATGGGCAGCTTGCTGTTGTCTGCCCCCCGGTCTTCCAGGTAGGCCCCGTAACCCATGAAGTGGACGATGCGGTATACCGCCTTGTCTGCCCGCTCCTCCAGCAGGTTATTCATGTGAGTCTGAAGAGCTTTACACTGCTTGCGGCTCCAGGGAGAGAGGGTGGAGCAGCCCGCCAGATATTCCAGCAGGGTCTCCCCGGTGGGAGAACACTGGCTGACTGCCTCCTGGGCGGCGGCACGGCTGATGCCCGCCCCCAGCTTGTAGTATAGGTCCAGGAACAGCTCTCCGTTCCAGGGGTCCTGGGCCAGTCGGATGATGTTGGTCACATCCCGCACCACCCGGTGGGTGAAAAAGCCGCTGTCCACCTGGCGGCAGCGATAGGGGGTACCGGAGCGCTCCAGCAGGTCCATGAGGGGGAGGGCGCTGTCGTTGTCCCGGTAGAGCACCGCCGTCTCCTGATCGCAGTTCTCCGCCACCTTGGCCAGATACTGATACTGCCGCTGCCGGTCGTACACCTCTACCTGCCGGATGGCCGGGCCGTCGCCTCCGGCGGCGTGCATGGTCTTGGGGCGGCGCTGGGTGTTGAGCCGGATGAATTTGTCCGCCGCCGCCACGATCTGGCGGGTGGAGCGGTAATTCTGCTCCAGCAGCAGCACCTGAGCACCTGGATAGGTGTTCTCAAAGGAGTGGAGAGCCTGGGGACAGGCGGCCCGAAAGCCGTAGATGCTCTGGTCCTCGTCTCCCACCATGAAGAGCTGGACCTGATTCCCCGCCAGCAGGCGGATGATGGCGTGCTGGATTTGGGAGGTGTCCTGGGCCTCATCCACACACAGGTAGGGGTAGCGGCGCTGCCACTCCTGGAGAATGGTGGGATAGCGCCGCAGGATCTGGTAGGCGTAGCCCAGCTGATCGTCGTAGTCCATGAGCCGCCGTTGCCGCAGAGCTTGGTTGTAGGCCTTATAGACAGCGGGAAATTCCACCCCCTCCACCTCAACGTCGTTCAGATCGATCTGGCCGGGAAGATGGTTTTTTACATAGGTGATGGCAGTTTGAATGGCCTTGATGGTGGCCTCCGGGGCGTATTCCTGGGTGAGATTACGGCAGATCTCCCCGATGAGGGCGGCCTGCCGCCCGGTGTCCTCCAGCAGATCGAAGGCCTTCTGGTCCACCAGCTGTTCGCACCGGCGGATGATGGAGGAACATACCCCGTTGATGGTGCGGAAGGACAGCCGTTCCGCCAGCTCGGGGCCAAAGAAGGAGGCAAAGCGCTGGCGCATATCCCGGGCGGCGGAGACAGTATAGGTCATGGTGAGGATGGACCGAGGGTCCACACCCAAGCCTAGCACCAGATAGCCGATGCGGCTCACCAGTACGGTGGTTTTTCCGCTGCCGGGCACTGCCAGCAGCAGCACCGGGCCGTCCACAGCCTGAACGGCGGCCTCCTGCTGCTTATCCAGGCACAGGCCGTAGGTTTTTTTGAATTGGGCGAAGGTCATACTTGTTTCTCCTGTGGCAGATGAAGGATTCCTACGAAAAATGGCCGCCATTGGCGGCCATTTTTTCAGAATGACAGGGTATAGGTGGCACTTAGGGCTGGGAGAGCCCGCCGTTGCCCAGAGCGTGCTCCTTGATCTTCTGGAAGGTCTCGTCGCTGAGATCGTGCTCCACCTTGCAGGCGTCGGCGGCGGCTACCTCAGGGCTGACACCCAGGAAGGTAAAAAACTGGGTAAGCAGCTGGTGCCGCTCGTAGATGCGCTTGGCGATCTCCTCTCCGGCGGGGAGGAGGGAGATGAGTCCGTCCTTGTCCATCTCGATATAGCCGCTCTCCCGCAGCTTCTTCATAGCCACGCTGACGCTGGGCTTGGAGAAGTGAAGTTCATTGGCGATGTCGATGGAGCGAACCGTACCGTGCCGCTGGCGGAGACTGAGGATGGCTTCCAGGTAGTTTTCGGAGGATTCGTAGATATTCATGACAGATTCCTTCCCATCCATACTATTTCTATAAGATTAGCACAGAACGGGCCCTTTGGCAAGGTGGATCAGATCCCTGCGCCGCCGTTCCATCTCCAGTCCCGAATCTCGGGCATATCCTGGCCGTGGGCGGTGATGTACTGCCGGTGTTCCACCAGCTTGTCCTTCATCAGCTGGATGAGGAAGGCACCACGGTTACCCAGCTGGGGCAGCCGCTTGACGGTGTCGATAACCAGGTCGAAGCGGTCGATGTTGTTCTGCACCCGCATATCAAAGGGGGTGGTGAGGCCGCCCTCTTCCTTATAGCCCCGGACGTGAAGGTTCTTGTTGTGCCGCCGGTAGGTCAGCTCATGGACCAGGGAAGCATAGCCATGGAAGGCAAAGATAATGGGCTTATCGGTGGTGAAGAGCACATCGTAGTCCTCATCGGTGAGACCGTGGGGGTGCTCGGTGTGGGGCTGCAGCTTCATCAGATCCACCACGTTGACCACCCGCACCTTCAGCTCGGGCAGATAGCGCCGCAGGATGGTGACGGCAGCCAGGGTCTCCAGTGTGGGCGTCTCACCGCAGCAGGCCAGCACCGCGTCAGGCTCGGCCCCCTGGTCGTTGGAGGCCCACTGCCAGATGCCAATGCCGTGGGTGCAGTGCTTGATGGCCTCATCCATGGTGAGCCACTGGGGCCGGGGGTGCTTGGAGGTCACCAGCACATTGATATAGTTGCGGCTCTTGATACAGTGGTCGAAGCAGGACAGCAGGCAGTTGGCATCGGGGGGCAGGTAGAGCCGCACCACGTCCGCCTTCTTGTTGGCCACATGATCCAGGAAACCGGGGTCCTGGTGGGTGAAGCCGTTCTGATCCTGCTGCCACACGTTGGAGGACAGCACATAGTTGAGGGAGGCGATGTCCTGCCGCCAGGGCAGGGGACCGGCCACCTTGAGCCACTTGGCATACTGGCTCACCATGGAGTCCACGATGCGGATAAAGGCCTCATAGCTGTTGAGGAAACCGTGACGGCCGGTGAGCAGATAGCCCTCCAGCCAGCCCTGGCACATATGCTCGGACAGCATCCCGTCCAGAATGCGCCCGCTGGGGGACAGTCCCTCATCGGAGGGCAGCCGGTCGGCATTCCACCGGCGGTCACTGGCCTCCAGGGCAGCCCACAGCTTGTTGCTCATGGTTTCGTCCGGGGAGAAGATACGGAAGTTTTTGGCCTTCTGGTTCAGCTTGAGCACGTCCTTGACGTACTTGCCCAGCTCGGCCATGTCCTCCGCCTCCGCCTCGCCGGGGGCGGGGACCTCCACCGCGTATTTGGAGAAATCGGGGGTGCGCAGGTCACGCAGCAGCAGACCGCCGTTAGCGTGGGGGTTGGAGCCCATTCGCCGTTCTCCCTGGGGAGCCATAGCCCGCAGAGCAGGGATGGGTGCCCCCGCTTCGTCAAAGAGTTCCTCCGGATGATAGGAGCGCAGCCACTCCTCCAGAATCGGCAAGCGCTCCGGGTGGGCATCGTCCACCGCCAGAGGCAGCTGGTGGACCCGGCTGGTGCCCTCCAGGGCTACCCCATCCGCCTCTTTGGGACAGGTCCAGCCCTTGGGAGAACGAAACACCACCATGGGCCAACGGGGACGCTCGGTCTCCCCGAAGGAACGGGCGCTCTCCTGGATGCGCTGGATCTCACGCACCGCCCAGTCCAGGGCAGCCGCCATCTTCTGGTGCATTTGGGCCGGGTCATCTCCCTCCACGAAACGGGGGGTCCAGCCGCAGCCCTTGAAGAAGTCCTCCACTTCCTCGGCGGAGATACGGGCGAAGAGGGAGGGGGTGGCGTTCTTGTAGCCGTTGAGGTGCAGAATGGGGAGCACCGCCCCGTCTCCCACCGGGTCTAGGAACTTGTTGCCGTGCCAGGCGGCAGCCAGAGGGGCGGTCTCGGCCTCGCCGTCGCCCACCACGCAGGCGGCGATCAGGTCCGGGTTGTCCATGACGGCGCCAAAGGCGTGGGCCAGAGAGTAACCCAGCTCGCCGCCCTCGTTGATGGAGCCGGGGGTGTCTGGGGCACAGTGGCTGCCCACGCCGCCAGGGAAGGAGAACTGCTGGAAGAGCTTGCGCATTCCCTCCTCATCCTGGCTTACGTTGGGGTAGACTTCGCTGTAGGTCCCCTCCAGATAGGTCTGGGCCAGCACGGCGGAACCACCGTGGCCGGGGCCGCAGACGTAGATCATGTTCAGATCGTACTTGGTGATGACCCGGTTGAGGTGAGTATAGATAAAGTTCTGGCCTGGTACTGTGCCCCAGTGTCCCACTGGGGTGTGCTTCAGGTGCTCCGGCTTCAGAGGAGTACGGAGCAGGGGGTTGTCCCGCAGATAGAGCTGGCCGGCGGCCAGGTAATTGGAAGCCCGCCACCAGGCGTCCAGTTTCCGCAGAGCCTCAGGGCTGAGCGGACCTTTTTTGGACATACGGGCCGATGTTTTGACTGTAACTTTGGTGCGGGGTCCGGAGGATTTTGCCAAAGGGATGCACTCCTTCCACAAAAAACAGACTGACGCCGCCGGACAACAGAAGGGGCTGTTGCAGCAGACTGCAACAGCCCCCATGCCCGCGCGGCGGGGTTTTTATTTCTCGTCCAGGGGCAGGGGCGCGGGGGGCGCAAATTGATCCGCGCAGTCCTGAGCCAGCTTGCGCAGGTGCTCGTCCTGACTGCTGAAGTTGGAGGACAGCTGCTCCAGCATCTGGTGCAGCTTGTCCAGCTCCTGACCGGTGCGGGAGATGGCCCCGTCCATATCCGAGCGCAGCAGGTCATAGCCTGCCTGCACCTTATGGAGCCACTGAGTGACCTCGGTGTGGGCCCGACGGACCTTTTCCTCCGCCTCCTGTTGTACCTCCTGAGCCCGGCAGTGGGCCTCGAGTTCGATGCCGGCGGTGCGGTCCTTTACCTGCTGGTAGGCGGCGGCGTCGCGCTCGGCCTGAGCCAGGCGGGCATTGGCGTCGGTCAGCTGAGCGGCGGTCTGCTCGGCCTCTCCACGGACCTGAGCCAGCTGGGCCCGCAGCGCGTCCGCTTCTTTGCGTGCCTCATCCAGCTGGGCAGTCAGGGCCTCCTTTTCTTTGGCCAGCGTCTCAGCCTGCTCTTTGGCCTGTCCGGCCTGCGCCGCCAGCTCCTCCTTTTCGGCCGCCAGCTCATCCCGCTCCCGCTGAAGCTGGGCCAGCTTTTCCAAGTGGGTCTGGTTGGAGGATTCAATATAACTCAGCACATCCTGCTTCTGGAAACCGCCGAAGGTGGCGGTACGAAACTGAAGCTCTGTGGCGCTCATAGGGGACACCTCATTTCCACAAATTCATGCCTATTTTAACACAGTTTTCTCCATAACACAATCCGCTCTTTTCGTTGACTCGACAGGGGTAGAATGATATAATAGGATGATTATGACAACAATGACCGGGAGGATGACTATGTGGGTCTCTGACGGATGGAAAGATTATGAACTGCTGGACTGCGGCGGGGGGGAGCGTCTGGAGCGCTGGGGCAAGTTTACTCTGGTGCGCCCGGATCCCCAGGCTATTTGGCGCCCCGAAGGGCGGCATCCCGGCTGGAACCGGTACGACGCCCGGTACCAGCGGTCCTCCACCGGCGGCGGGCGCTGGGTGAAAAAGGCCCTGCCCGAGCGGTGGACGCTGGGCTATAAGGAGCTTACCTTTAATATTAAGCCCATGAACTTCAAGCACACCGGCCTGTTCCCCGAGCAGGCGGCCAACTGGGACTTTGCCATGGAGCGCATCCGCTCCGCTGGCCGGCCGGTGAATGTGCTCAACCTGTTTGCCTACACCGGCGGGGCCACCGTGGCCTGCGCCGCGGCGGGCGCCAGTGTGTGCCATGTGGACGCTGCCAAGGGTATGGTGAGCTGGGCCCGGGAGAACGCCGCCTCCTCCGGCCTCACCGACGCCCCCATCCGCTGGATCGTGGATGACTGCGGCAAGTTCGTGGAGCGGGAGATCCGCCGGGGACGGAAGTACGATGCCGTCATTATGGACCCGCCCTCCTATGGACGGGGTCCCTCTGGCGAGATCTGGAAGCTGGAGGAGAACCTGTTCCCCTTTGTGGAGCTGGTGACCGGGGTGCTGTCGGACAACACCCTGTTCTTCCTCATCAACTCCTATACCACCGGCCTTGCCCCCTCGGTACTCACCTACCTGCTGGAGACACTGGTGGCCCGGAAATACGGCGGCCATACTGAGAGCCAGGAGCTGGGTCTGCCGGTAACCGCTACCGGCCTGGCGCTGCCCTGCGGTGCTACCGGACGATGGATCTGCGACTAAGAAGGAGACGCTATGGGACAAGCCATTCTTGAAACAAAGGACCTGCACTTCCGCTATGACGAGGAGGAGGGCCCTTCCCCGGTGGTGCTGGACGGGGTGGACCTCCAGATCCAGGAGGGCACCTTCGTGGCGGTACTGGGCCACAACGGTTCGGGGAAATCCACCCTGGCCAAGCATATGAATGCCATTTTGCTGCCCACCGGCGGCAAGGTTTATGTGGACGGTATGGATACCGCCGACGAGGAAAAACTGATGGATATCCGGCGTACCGTGGGCATGGTGTTCCAGAACCCGGACAACCAGATCGTTGCCAACGTGGTGGAGGAGGACGTGGCCTTCGCTCCGGAGAATCTTGGAGTACCCCCGGAGGAGATCCGCCGCCGGGTGGACGACGCCCTGAAGGCGGTGGGGATGTATGAGTACCGGGAGCACGCCCCCCATCTGCTCTCCGGCGGTCAGAAGCAGCGGGTAGCCATCGCCGGCGTCATCGCCATGCAGCCCCGATGCATCGTGCTGGACGAGCCCACCGCCATGCTGGACCCCATCGGCCGCTCCGAGGTGCTGAAAACCATCAAGGAGCTCAACCGTACCTCCGGGGTGACGGTGGTACTCATCACCCACCACATGGACGAGGCCGCCCAGGCCGACCGTCTGGTGGTTATGTCCAAGGGCAAGGTTATTGCCGACGGCGCCCCCCGTGAGGTATTCAAGCAGGTGGAGGCACTGAAGGAAGTGGGTCTCACTGTCCCCGAGACCACCGAGCTTCTGTGGGAGCTGCGAAAGGCAGGGGTGGACGTCTCCCTGGACGCCCTCAGCGACGAGGAGTGCGCCCAGGAGTTGTATCAGCTGCTGAACCAGGGCGTTACCCCGTAAGGGGAATGCACCATTGTGATAAAGGACTGAAGCAAATTGGAACCGATTATTCAGACGGAGCGCCTGAGTCATATCTATTCCGCCGGCACCCCCTTTGAGCACGGGGCCCTGGTGGACGTGGACTTTACCGCCTACCGCGGGGAGTACCTGGGCATCATTGGCCACACCGGCTCGGGCAAATCTACCCTGATCCAGCACCTCAACGGCCTGTTGAAGCCCACCTCGGGCAGAGTGCTCTTTGAGGGCAAGGACATCTGGGAGAGCAAGGAGCGTACCCGCCAGACCCGCTTCCAGGTGGGACTGGTGTTCCAGTACCCCGAGTATCAGCTCTTTGAGGAGACCGTTTATAAGGATATTGCCTTCGGCCCCGGCAACATGGGGCTGGAGCCCGACGAGATCGACCGCCGGGTGCGGCAGGCCGCCCAGTTCGTGGGCCTGAAGGAGGAGACTCTGGAGAAGTCCCCCTTTGAGCTCTCCGGCGGTCAGAAGCGCCGGGTTGCCATTGCCGGCGTCATTGCCATGGAGCCCTCGGTGCTCATTCTGGACGAGCCCACCGCCGGCCTGGACCCGGTGGGCGTGGAGTCCATTCTGGGCAACATCCACGACTACCATGTGGCCAAGAATGCCACCATCATCATCGTCTCCCACTCTATGGAGGAGATGGCCCGGACGGTGGACCGCATCGTGGTGGTCAACGACGGCAAGATTCCCTTCTCCGGCGCTCCCCGGGAGGTATTCGCCCACGGGGACGAGCTGGAGCGTATGGGACTGGGTGTGCCCGCCATGACCCGGGTGTTCCACCGGCTGCGTGCCATGGGGGTGGACATCGACCCCTCGGTGTACACCATCCAGCAGGCCAGGGACGCGATTCTGGCCAAACTCAATGGGGCCCCCCGCAAAGCCGGGCAGCGGCTTTGCGGGGAGAGGAAGAAGGAGCCTGTGGATATGGAATTTTCAGCCGGTCTGGCTGGAAATGGAATGGAGCAGGCTGCTTCTGACGAGAAGGGGGTGGTGTAAATGGCGCTGAAAGACATTACCCTGGGCCAGTACTTCCCGGGCAAGACCATCATTCACCGGCTGGACCCCCGCACCAAGCTGATCGGTACCATCGCCTATATCGTAGCCCTGTTTCTGGCTGCCAATGTGGTGACCTACGCCATTTTGCTGGTGCTGCTGGCTGCCTTGATCGCCATTTCCAAGGTGGGGCTCAAGAGCATCCTGCGGGGCATGAAGCCCATCTTCATCATTATCCTCATCACCGCCATTCTAAACCTGTTCTTTACCCCCGGTGAGGGGGAACCGCTGGTGTCCTGGTGGGTGTTTACCATCTACGCGGAGGGCATCCGGGCGGCTGTGTTCATGATCCTGCGGATTATGATGCTCATCACCTGCACCTTCCTGCTGACCTACACCACCTCACCCATCATGCTCACCGACGGCCTGGAGAAACTGCTCAGCCCCCTGAAGGTGATCCGGATACCCATTCACGAGCTGGCCATGATGATGTCCATTGCCCTGCGGTTCATCCCCACCCTCATTGAGGAGACCGACAAGATCATGTCCGCTCAGAAGGCCAGAGGCGCCGATTTCGACAGCGGCAACCTGATCCGCAAGGCCCGCGCCCTGGTGCCCCTGCTGGTGCCCCTGTTTATTTCCGCCTTCCGTCGGGCCGACGAGCTGGCGGTAGCCATGGAGTGCCGGTGCTACCACGGCGGCAGCGGACGCACCCGCCTGCGCCAGCTGAAGATGAAGGGTGTGGACATTCTCTCCCTGCTGCTGTCGGTGGCTCTGTGCGTGGGTATCGGCGTGCTGGCTCACTACGGTTGGTAAGGGACCACAATTTTTACCAAAATTTAAGGTTTACTGAAGGACTTATGAGAAATATTGCGTTAAGATTGATGTATGTGGGCACGGCCTACCACGGCTGGCAGGTCCAGAAGAACGCCGTTACCGTGGCTGAAACTCTGGAAAAGGCCCTGGCCACGGTGGTAGGCCATCCGGTGAAGTGTACCGGCGCAGGCCGTACCGACGCCGGGGTCCACGCCGAGACCTATGTGGCCAACTTCCGCACCACCTCCCGCATCCCCTGCGACCGGCTGCCCCTGGCGGTGAATACCCGGCTGCCCGATGACATCGTAGTGGTGAAGGCCACCGAGGTGCCGGACGAGTTCAACGCCATCGGCTCCTGCCTGAAGAAGGAGTATACCTACCGGATCTACAACTCCCACATCCGCAACGCCTTCTATGTAGACCGGGCCTGGTTTTATCCCAAGCACCTGGACGAGGGGATTATGCAGCGGGCGGCCTCCCACTTTGTGGGTACCCATGACTTCGCCGCTGTCCGCAGCGTAGGTACCGAGACCCGCACCACCGTGCGGACGGTCCACTACTTCAATATCACCCGCAGCGGTCTGATGATCGAATGCAAGGTGTGTGCCGACGGTTTCCTGTACAACATGGTGCGGGCCATGGTGGGCACCTGCGTTTATGCCGCCGAGGGTAAGTTTTCTCCCGACGACGTACCCGCCATCCTGGAGGGCAGGAACCGCACCGCCGCAGGTCCTACGGTGCCCGCCGGCGGCCTGTACATGACAAAGCTATGGTACCATGAGGATGTGTTGTAATGCCTCGCCACATAATTTCCAAGAAGGCGCATAGACTGAACGAGGACAAGGACGCCAATCCCTCCCGCAAGAAGGAGAAGCGGCCCAATCCAGTGCTGCGGCTGCTGGCCTTTCTGCTGACCGTGGTCATGGTACTGGGCGCCATCTTCCTCATCGTCAACTATGATAAATTGAATTTTGACTCCATCAAGCGGTGGTTTGCCTACCGGGATCTGGAGCGAGGAGACAGCGGACAGGCTGAATCTTTCCCATTTGACGGGGACAGCAGCAGCACCTTTGCCAGCCTGGACGGCGATCTGCTGGTGTGTTCCACCACCGGTGTGCGGCTCTATTCAGCCAGCGGTCAGGTGTATGTGGACCGCACAGTCACCATGGAAAACCCGGTTGCGGTAGCCGCCGGGTCCACCGCTCTGGCCTACGATGCCGGCGGCCAGACTCTGTTGGCCTGCCGGAACCGGGAGGAGGCCTTTACCCTGGAGCTGGCGGAGGACGAAGAGGTGCTCTCCGCCGATGTAAACGGGAAGGGCTGGATGGTGACGGTGACCCAGGAGAGCGGTTATAAGGGCGTGGTTACGGTGTACGACAGTCAGTTCCAGCCCCAGATGCAGGTGAGCCTGTCCAGCCGCTTTATCATGGATGCAGCCCTGTCGCCGGACAACAGTACGGTGGCGGTGCTCACCATGGGCCTCACCGACGGCACCTTCACCAGTCAGGTGGAGCTCTATCCCACCGCCGGCGCCGCTTCCGATGCCTCTCCCCAGACCACCTGCACGGTGGGCGGCCAGGTGATCCTGGACATGACCTGGGGCGACAGCGGGATCTGGGCCCTGGGTGAGGATGAGATCTATCATCTGGATGATTCCGCCGCCCTGACGGGCAGTTATTCCTATTCCGATCGCTATCTGAAGGGCTTTTCCCTGGCAGGAGACGGCACCGCCGTTCTGCTGCTGGGCAAGTACCGGGCAGGCAGCACCGCTGAGCTGGTGGTGGTGGACACCCAGGGCGAGGCCCGGGCCACCATGGCTCTGGACGAGCAGGTGCTGTCCATCTCGGCGGCCGGGCGGTATATCAGTCTGCTGACCGCCGATCAGCTGAACATCTATGACCAGGATCTGTCGGTCTATCATTCCCTGGAAGAGACCCAGAGCGCCCGCAAGGTGCTCCAGCGCTCCGACGGCAGTGTGCTGCTCATCGGCAACGACACCGCACGGGTCTATTTGCCCCAGTAATCACGGAGGAACCCTATGGCAATCGTATTTGAACTGATCGTTGTGGCCATCCTGGCGGCCTTTGTGCTGCTGGGTATCAAGCGGGGACTGGTTTTGTCCCTGTGCGGCCTGGTGGGCGTGCTCATCGCCTTTGGCGGCGCCGGCGTGCTGGCCCGTACCCTGTCTCCCATGGTGGCAGACGCCCTGGAGCCCAAGTTTGCTGCCGCCATTGAGGAGCAGCTGGACCAGCAGATCCAGGCCAGCCTGGAGGAGAACGGCCAGACAGGGGAGGAGGCCCCCACACCGGATACCCTGCCTCTTCAGGACGTGCTCAACGCCCTGCGGGACATGGGTTTCTATGAGCCTCTGATCAACAGCGTCAACCAGGCGGTAGAGAACGGTATGACCGAGGTGGCCGCCAGTGCCGCAGCTAAGGTGGCGGCGGCCATCGCCCAGTCAGCGGCCTATCTCATCCTGTTCCTGGTAGGTTTTGTGGTTATTCTCATTCTGTGGAAGCTTGTAAGCCGGGCTTTGGATTTGGTGGCCCGCCTGCCGGTGCTCCACTTCCTCAATAAGACTCTGGGCGGCGTGTTTGGCCTGCTTCAGGGCTGCCTGATCCTGTTTATCGCCGCCTGGGCCATCCAGTTCATGGGTAATCTGATCCCGGCGGAGACGGTGGAGCACACGGTACTGCTGAAATTCTTCATGACCACCAATCCTATGAGCCTGCTTTCCGGCGTGTAACCGGCAGCGATCTGAGAAAAAGAGAGAAATTCAGGTGAATCGACATGACAGTCCCCAATATTCTGTCCCTGTTCCGGCTGTTTCTGGTGCCGGTGTTTGCGGTGGCGTTTTTCCAGCCCATGCCGGACGCCCATACCTGGGCGGCCCTCATCTATCTGGTGGCCTTCCTCACCGATATTGCCGATGGCTGGATCGCACGCCACTTCAATCAGGTCAGCAAGCTGGGCCGCATTCTGGATCCTGCGGCTGACAAGTGGATGACCTTTACGGTTATTATTTGTATTACAGTGGATGGCATTATCCCCCTGTGGGCAGTGATCGTGTTCTTCTGCAAGGAGCTGTGCATGGCCATCGGCGGTTATCTCATGTATCGCCGTCTGGGGGATGTGATCCCCTCCAACTGGCTGGGTAAGCTGTCTACCGGCGTGTTCTTTGTGGTGTGTGTGGCCCTGATGCTGTTCCCCGCCATCCCCAGAGCGGGGCGCACCGCCATGATCGGCGGGGCTCTGGCACTGACGCTGCTGGCGCTGGCAGGGTATATTTATCAATATTGCCGCATGATGCGGGAAAGAAAGCCGGCATGATTCATACCCAGTTCATAATTTCGGATTAGAATCATCTCTCCGGGGAGAGGGCCCGTACGGGGCCGTCCCCGTCAAAGGAGCTGAACATATATGCAACCCACACTTTGTTCCAGATGTCATAAGAATGTAGCCGTCATCTTCATTCAGAAGATGGAGGGCGGCACCACCAAGAGTGAGGGGCTGTGCCTCAAGTGCGCCAAGGAAATGGGCATCAAGCCCGTGGAAGATATGATGCAGAAGATGGGCATCACCGACGAGGACCTGGAGGGACTGACCAACGAGATGATGTCCGCCTTCGGAGGAGCCGAGGGCATGGAAGGCCTGGTGCCCAGCGACGACGGCGACCAGGACGAGGAGGACGAGGGCAAGACCGCCACATTCCCCTTCCTGAATAAGCTGTTCGGCGGCGGGGCCCAGAATCCCCAGAACCAACCCCCTGAGCGGGACAACAGCCGGGACCAGCGCACCGACAAGGATAAGAAGGGCGATAAGCCCCCCAAGCGGAAGTTTTTGGAGAACTACTGTATCTCTCTGACCCAGAAGGCCGCTGAGGGCAAGCTGGACAAGATCATCGGCCGGGACGAGGAGATCCAGCGCACCATTCAGATCCTCAACCGCCGGCAGAAGAACAATCCCTGCCTCATCGGTGAGCCCGGCGTGGGCAAGACTGCCATTGCCGAGGGCCTGGCCCAGAAAATCTGGGCGAGGGACGTACCCTATAAGCTGCTGGACAAGGAGGTCTACCTGCTGGACCTGACCGCCTTGGTGGCAGGTACCCAGTTCCGGGGCCAGTTTGAGAGCCGCATGAAGGGCCTCATTGAGGAGATCAAGAAGCTGGGCAACATCATTCTGGTGATTGACGAGGTCCACAACATTGTGGGCGCCGGCGACGCCGAGGGGTCTATGAACGCCGCCAATATCCTCAAGCCCGCCCTCAGCCGGGGGGAGATCCAGGTCATCGGCGCCACCACCCTCACCGAGTACCGCAAGTACATCGAGAAGGATTCCGCTCTGGAGCGGCGGTTCCAGCCGGTGATGGTGGAGGAGCCCTCCATTGAGGACAGCATTAAGATCATCAAGGGCATCGCCCCCTACTATGAAAAGTACCACTTCGTCTCCATCTCTCCTGAGATGTGCCGCCTGGCGGTGACCATGAGCGAGCGGTATATCACCGACCGGTTCCTGCCTGACAAGGCCATCGACCTCATCGACGAGGCCTGCTCCGACGTGAACCTCCACAACAAGGCCCTGGCCCGTGAGGTGGAGGTGAAGAAGGAACTGGAGCAGCTGGGTCAGGAGCGGGAGAACCTGATGGTGGAGGCCAACGACCGGGATTACAAGCGCCAGACCGCCCTCAAGAACAACGAGAGCCGCCAGGGCGAGATCCGCCGGGAGCTGAACAAGCTCACCGCCGAGCACGATGCCCTTATGGGCAACCCCGCCACCACCGAGGCCCTGGGGGCCAATGAACGCCGTCAGGCCAATTTCCGCAAGGAACTGGACAACCTGGCTGCCGAACGGGAGAAGCTGATGGCCGACCAGGGCAGCAGCAAGGACTACGAACGGCTGGCCTCTATCAAGAGCCGGGAGATCCAGCTCCAGGACGAGCTGAGCAAGCTGGATGCCCAGAGCGCCCCGCCCCTGACGGTGGAGCACCTGGCCCGGGTCATTGAGCTGTGGACCAAGATCCCTGCCAGCCAGATCCAGGAGGCCGAGTATGAGCGCCTGGCCAAGCTGGAAGACCGGCTGAAAGAGCACCTCATCGGCCAAGACGAGGCGGTCCACGCCGTGGCCGCCGCCGTCCGCAGGGGCCGGGTGGGCATCGCCTCCAAGCGCAAGCCCGTGTCCTTCATCTTTGTGGGCTCCACCGGCGTGGGCAAGACCGAGCTGGTCAAGCGGCTGGCCATGGATATGTTCCACTCTCCCGAGTCCCTCATCCGGCTGGATATGAGCGAGTTCATGGAGAAGTTTGCCGTCAGCCGCATCATCGGCTCCCCCCCGGGCTATGTGGGCTATGACGAGGCGGGCCAGCTCACCGAGAAGGTGCGCCGCAAGCCCTACTGCGTCATCCTCTTCGACGAGATTGAGAAGGCCCACCCCGATGTGCTCAACATTCTGCTCCAGATCCTGGACGACGGACACATCACCGACGCTCAGGGCCGCAACGTGAACTTTGAGAACACCGTTATCGTCATGACCTCCAACGCGGGCAGCGACGCCCGCACCTCCGCCGGCAGCGTGGGCTTTGGTCGCACCGCAGACCAGCAGGGGAGGGAGCGGGCCATGAAGGCGCTGGAGTCCTTCCTGCGGCCTGAGTTCATCAACCGGGTGGACGAGATCGTCTACTTCAATAAGCTCACTGAGGACAACTTCAAGGCCATCGCCGCCATCATGCTGGGCGAACTGCGGGATACCCTCAAGGAGAAGGGCATCACCTTCACCTGGGACGACGCTCTGCTGGACCACCTGGTCCGCAAGTCCTACTCCCAGACCTACGGCGCCCGCAACCTGCGCCGCCAGATCCAGAAGGACCTGGAGGACGACATCGCTACCAAGCTCATCGACAGCTATCTCCATCCCATCTCCGCCATCCACGCCACGTCGGACGGGGAGAAGGCCGTTATCACAGCGGAATAAGCGTAAAAAACCAGGGTGTGCCCTACGGCACACCCTGGTTTTCTGTTTGTGGGGTTATTACACTTTTCCCAGATCCACCGTCTTATGGTAGGCAGCCTCCACCGCCTCAATGGCGGCAGAGCGGAAGGCCCGGGCCTCCAGGGCGGCCACACCGGCGATGGTAGAGCCGCCGGGGGAGCACACCTCATCCTTCAGCTGGCCGGGGTGCTTGCCGCTCTCCAGCACCATAGCGGCGGAGCCCAGCACCATCTGGGCGGCGTATACCATGGCCTGCTGCCGGGGCAGACCAACCTTCACCGCGCCGTCGGCCAGAGCCTCAATGAAGGGATAGACGAAGGCGGGACCGCAGCCCGCCACGGCGGAGAAGGCGTCGATCTGACCCTCCGCCAGCCGTTCCACCCGGCCCGCCTTGGCCAGAATGGCCTCCACGGCCTGATAGTGTTCCTCCTTGGCATTCGGCTCGCCAGTGAGGGCCAGCATCCCCATGCCAATGGAGGCGGGGGTGTTGGGCATGATCCGCAGGATGGCGGGGGAGCAGTCTTCCAGCCAGCCCCGCAGGGTGGCGATCTGAATACCGGCGGCAATGGTCACCAGTACGGTGTCCGGCTTCTCCCGCAGGGCAGGGACCAGGGCCTTCACCACCCCCTCCATCACCTGGGGCTTGACGCACAGAAAGACGTACTCGGCCTGCCGAAGGGCGTCCCCGTTGTCCTGAACCGCGGTGCAGCCCAGCTTTCCGGCCAGTTCCTCTGCCTTGGCGTAGGCGTGGTCGGTAATGACCACCTGGTCCGGGCCAATGGCCTGGCAGGCCGCCTGAATGAGGGCGCCGCCCATGTTGCCTGCGCCGATAAATGCCGCTTTTTTCATAAAAGATCCCAGCTTTCTTTGATAATCTGCGATGAGCGCCAGCTTGTCCTGCCGGCGCAGCTGCTTGATGGCGTATTCCCGCCGGAGAGCCGCCCCCTTGTCAGGACAGGCCTCCCGGTAGACCACCTCCACCGGCAGGCGGGAGCGGGTGTATTTGGCCCCTCTGCCGGAGTTGTGGACCGCCACCCGCTTGTCTACGTCGGCGGCGGTGCCGGTGTACAGGCTGCTGTCGGCACACCGGAGGATGTAGACCCAGTATTCCATGGCCCTCACCAGTCGGGCCGGAGCACGGGGGAGAGTTCCAGGTCGGAAAAGACAGAGCGTACCGCAGACTCGTAGTCCAGCGGGTCCCGGGCCTTCTTGATGGCCTTGGACAGCTTGTCCCCCTCCAGAAACAGGCGGATCAGGTAGAACCAGACCTCCTTCATACGCAGCATGGCGTTGCGGCGGCTGCCAAAGGCTTCCGCATAGCTCTCATACACCTGGTCCACAAACCCGGCCAGTTCCATCTTGCTGGCGGCGGAACCGCCCTTGAGGCGGCGGGCCAGGGCAGGGTCTCCGGCTAGCCCCCGGCCCAGCATGAGCCGTTCTGCCGCCGGGAAGGCGGCCTGGAGCCTGGCGGCGTCATCAGGGGTGTAGATGTCTCCATTGTAGCAAACCGGGAAGGGGGAGTTCTCCAGCGCTGCCCCGAAGCAATCCCATCTAGGGGTATTTTTATACATATCCGTCCGTACCCGAGGGTGGACGATCAGCTCCGCCAAGGGATATTTTCGGTAGATAGCCAGCAGGGCGGGGAATTCCTCCGGGTCCTTCAGGCCAATCCGGGTCTTGATGGAGAGGGCGCAGGGGGCCTTTGAAAAAATCTCCTCCAGAAAGGCATCCAGTTCCGCCGGATGGCCCAGAAAGCCGGAGCCCTTGCCCTTGGCCACCACCGTGCCTGAGGGACAGCCCAAGTTCAGGTTGACCTCCTGGTAGCCCATGGCGGCCAGTTCTCCCGCCGCCCAAAGAAAGTCCTCTGCGTTTCGGGTGAGCAGCTGAGGCACCGTGGGAAGGCCGCCGTTGTGCTCCTGCAGGATCTCCCGTAATTCCCGTTTGGTAAAGCGGTGGTCCTGAGTGGGAGTCAGAAAGGGAGTGAAGTACCGGTCCACCCCGCCGAACCAGCGGGCCAGGGCCTGCCGGTAGTAAACTGTGGTCAGCCCCTCCATGGGGGCGAGGGATACCATCAAACAACTCGCTCCTTTTGTCATGCTAAAGAAAATTGTAGCAGGACAGGCTGCTGTCGTCAAGCGGAGGGAAACGCAAAAAAGGGGTTGACAGGGGAGGGGAAGTATGGTATTTTTATGACGCGGTTAGTGATAGCTAACCAAAAATAAAACGATTTGGTTAGCGTATACTAACCTCGAAAGGAGCACAAAAGATGTCCCTGCAAGCCGCCCTTGTTGAACATGGCTCTCCCACCCTGGCGGGGCTGAAGCCCGCCAGCCTGTTTCGGTACCAGCCGGAGGAGGGGGGAGACTTTGCCGGGGAATTTCTTGCCTGCCGCCGGGAGCTGGAGGAGCGGGGACTGGTGCTCACCCTGCTGAAGGGCTGCCGGAGGACAGGGGCCTATCTGGTCTATCTCTACCGGAAGGAGGCCCTGGCGGGGCTGCTGGATCAACCGGATCACCGGGACTTTCTCCGGGAGATGGGGTATGAACCCTGGACGGAGAGCCGGGGCTGCCTGCGTCAGCTGGCCGCCCGTTTGTGCCTGGAGGGGGAGTTCCCCCATGAAATCGGGGTGTTCCTGGGCTATCCGCTCTCCGACGTGAAGGGCTTCATCCGCCACAAGGGGAAGAACTTTACCCTCTGCGGCTGTTGGAAGTGCTACGGCGATCCCAGAGAGGCCCAGCGGCAGTTCCGCCGGTTCAAGGAGTGTACCAATGTTTACCGCCGCCGGTTTGCGGCAGGGGCTACCCTGAGACAGCTGACCGTGGCGGCATAAGTAAGATGATTCAGAAAGGAAGATTCAGATGAGCAAGATCGCAGTGGTTTATTGGAGCGGCACCGGCAACACCGAGGCCATGGCCAAGCTGGTGGAGGAGGGCATCGTGGCTGCCGGCGGTCGGGCCGACCTGCTGCCGCCCACCCTCTTTACTCCTGATCTGGTGAGCGGCTACGATGCCATCGCCTTCGGCTGTCCCTCTATGGGGGCCGAGCAGCTGGAGGAAGGGGAGTTCCAGCCCATGTTTGACGCCGTTAAGGGCAGCCTGGGGGGCAAGACCATCGGCCTCTTTGGCTCCTACGGCTGGGGAGACGGCGAATGGATGCGTACCTGGGCGGAGGAGTGCGAGGACCTGGGGTGCAAGCTGGCCGACGAGCCGGTGATTGCCCACGAGGCCCCCAATGCCGACGCCGCCGACGCCTGCCGGGATCTGGGCAAGGCTCTGGTTAGTTAAGAAAAAACGGGCGTGCCGCCTTGTGCGGTACGCCCGTTTGCTGTGTTATGCCATTTCTCCCGCCAGGGAGCGCTCCATGTAGTCCCGGATGATCTCCGGGTCGTCAGTCTGGCCCAATACCCACATGAGCTTGGTGACCGCCGCCTCGGTGGTCATGTCCCGGCCCTGGATGACCCCCTGGGCCAGCACCTTCTGGCCCACCTCGTACACCGAGAAGTCGCTGGGCTCGTACAGGCACTGGCTGCATACCACCACCGTCATGCCCGCCTGGGCGGCAGTCTGGAGCTTGGAAATCAGGTCCCGGCGGACGAAGTGGAGCCCGCCCGCACCGAAGGCCTCAATAACGATGCCCCGGTAGTGCATCTGGAGGAGCATATCAAAGATCTCCGGGTCCAGGCCGGGGGTGAGCTTGATGAGAAATACCTTGTCGCACAGCCTGTCCCGCAGGGTACAGGCCCCGGCGGTGGTGGGGATGGCCTCCCGGTGGATCTGAAGGCCTTTGCCGTCCACCGAGGCGGCCAGGGGCCAGTTGACGCTCTCGAAGGCATCAAAGTCGGTGGTACGGGTCTTGACCGCCCGGCAGCCCAAAATCACCTTCCGGTCGAAGGCCAGGAATACACCAGCCACACCGGAGGCTGCCATAGCCAGAGCGGTGCGCAGGTTCTCCATGCCGTCGCTGAGAGGGTGGGTCATGGGCAGCTGAGCCCCGGTGAGTACCACCGGGATGGAGATGCCCCGGAGCATGAAGGACAGGATGGAGGCGGTGTAGGCCATAGTGTCGGTGCCGTGGGTGATGACGATACCGTCATAGGCGCCCCGCTGCTCAAAGACGTGGCGGGCGATGGTCTGCCACTCCTCGGGCTGGATGTTGGAGGAGTCCAGATGGAGGATGTCCCGGATGGTGATGTCGTAGGAGTCGGTAACGCCCCGGGGGAGCAGCTCGGCCAGCTCCTCTCCATCCAGGCCGGGGGCCAGGCCGTCGTCGGTGGGCAGGGAGGCGATGGTGCCGCCGGTGGTAAGCAGGAGAATGCGGCTCTTCACTTAAAACACCTCCGCCATGGCGTCCGCCCGACCCATGGCCTCGGCCAGAATGGCCTCTTTGTCGTTGCGGATGTCATCCAGTCCCTCGGCGGCCAGACACTGGAAGGAGGGGATGCCGTACATGGCGCACAGAGCCTCCAGCTGCCGGGCGCCCATCTCCATCCATGCCGTTTCAGGCAGAGAGAAGTTGCCGCCCCGGGTGGTAATGAGCAGCAGCTTACCCGCCTTGCACAGGCCCACGTTGTTGCCCTGCTCGTCGTAGCCGAAGGTGATGTTCGTCACCGAGATCCGCTCCAGATAGATCTTCAGGATGGCGGGGAAGGACAGGTCCCAGAAGGGGGCTGCGACTACAATGCGGTCGGCGGCGGCAAACTGGTGGGCCAGGTCGAACATGGGATCGTCCAGCTTGCCTGCGTTCCAAAGTTCATCCCGCTCCGCCAGCACTTCGGGATACTGAGGTACCGGACGGTCCTTGCACAGGTCCACCTCGGTGACGGCTCCATCGGGGTGGGCCTTCTGCCAGCTTTCCAGGAACCGGCGGGCCAGCTTCAGGGTGCGGGACCGCTCACCCCGCACACAGGCGTTGATAAAAAGAAGTTGTTCCATGGTGTTCACGCTCCTGCGTCTGTTTTCCTGTCTATGCTATCACAGATTCCAGAAGGGCGCAAGCGGACCGGTCCAATTCCCCCAGCAAGGAGGATACTGTATTGTTATCCGTAAGGTTCAGTTTTTCCGCCTCGATGTGGACCACCCGGTCCCCCTGCCGGAAGATCAGGCCGTTGCCTTCGTCCCAGTGGTAGGTCCAGGCCTGGTCGTAGCCCAGTTCCGCCTGGGTCAGCGCTGCAGGGTCGTGCAGGTGGAAATAGCGGTCCAGGCGGCCCTGGTCGCCCTCGATGGCCCGCAGATCGTCACAGATGATACCGGCCAACCAGCTTGTGCGGCAGTCATAGGATTCCACCCACAGATCCCCATCTTTCTCTGAGAACCGGCGATACTCTGCTGTCTGTCCGAACACGGAGTCTCCAGTGGTCAGGGTGCTGCCTCCTTCAAAGGTTGTATGGCTGTCGGAGATACTTATGAAAAGGCTGATCCCGATGCCCAAGGCTATGAGCGCATAGCACAGGGGTGCAGCGCCCCGGAATCGGGCAGTGCTCCGGCTGGGAATCGGTATGGGAGCGTTATGTTCCACTGCCCGGCGGCATTTCCTCCGGTAGCGGACCACACGCAGCCCCAGATACAGTACCAGGGCGGCCCATGCCAACAGAAGCAGCTGAGCTAACATAGCCCCGTTGGAGAAAAACATCTCCCACACCCGGGGCTGATCCCGGAACAGGTTGATTGCCCCATAGACCGACCAATAGATCACCAAGTAAAAAAAGGTATTGGCCTGATTCCGAAGGCTCTTTTTTAAAACCTCTTCCCATTCCATGCTGCCGTCGGTCTGAATGGGGGCGGGATGGGTACCGGGTTTGGCCTGGAAATAGAACAGACCGCCTGCCTCATCCAACAGATCCCAGCCTGCCTCATTACACAGGGCCAGATAATCCGCCCGGGACTGTTCGTCCTTCCGGCTGCTGCTCTTCCACCGAGCGGGCTCCACCCAGCAGCGGCGGGGCTGCTCTGAGCGGTGGAAGGCGGCGGTGAAAATGCCCAGCTCCGCCAGCTCCCAGCCGTTGTCTGCCAGCTGGTCCAGCTCCGCCTGAGCGGCTTTGGCGTCCTCGACAGTGTAGCGGAACCAGCGGATACAAGTTTGTTTCTCCTGTTTCATGCCGTGGAAGCCTCCAAATGAATGAGTACCTGATCCAGCCACTGGCTGGCGGGTGGTCCGCTCTCCACCCACAGGATCGTATTACCCCGGCGGAGCACGTAGCTGTCCCCGTCAGTCCATACGCCGTCATAGCCGGGGAGGGGGGACATATTCTGTTTTGTCAATGCGTTCTGCACATCGTTGGCCAGCCAGTTCCAGGGCAGCACCCAGCCCTGGCCCTCCAGCGCAAGCGTGTAATCTGTCCCATCCGGCGACCACCACTCGGTCCATTCCGTGTGGGCGGCCAGGAAAGTGGCGCTGTCCTCCCGGAAGGTGGCCTCCGCTGTTGGCAGGAGCCGCTGTTCTGCCAGGGGAGGAGCCACCTGGAGCCGGGCGGTCAGGGGAGACAGGGGCAGCAGACTGACTGCCAGCAGAACCGCCGCACCCCCGGCCATGATCCAGTTTCCCCGCCGGGCCCGCCGGTACTCCGGACCCTGTTTGAGCAGGCCGTAGAGGAGAGCGCCGATGACACTGCCAACCATCCATGCACGGGAGTATACTCCGGCATTCACATCCAGCAGCAGAGCCAGGAGGAAAAGGGGGATCAGCAGGCAGCCCAGCACCACCAGCAGGCGGGCCGCCATGGCGCTTTTAGGTCCTGGCGTGGGGAAGGGGAGGCCTGCACTTGCCGCCTGCCGCCACTGGATCAGCCGCAGCAGCAGCCGTCCGGACCACAGCAGTCCTCCGGCCAACAGGAGGGGCAGACACAGAAAGACCAGCGCCGCAGTGTTGTACCTGGTAAGAATCCATACCCAGAAGAGCAGGGCCGTCCCTGTACCTGTCCAGTTGGTGGCCACGCCCAACAGGGGCAGCAGCAGAAAACAGATCAGGCAGACCGCCCAGCCGAACATCATACGGTGAAGGGATTTTTTCCGGAACCGCCGGTACTCCAGTTCACCGTCTGTCTGGATGGGAGGTGTGCCCGCCGGGGCCTCATAGATGTTTCAGTAGCCGGTCTGGGCCGCCTGATACCACCCGGCGTCGGCCAGCAGACGGAGGTAGTCCGGCCCATCCTCCCGAGCGGGGTCGTACCAGTCCAGACTGTAGGTCACCGGCTTCTCCGCCGGAACAAAGCGGGCCAGCAAGTTGAGCCACAGCTTTTCCAGCCGCCAGCCTTCTTCAGCCCGGCGGTTGAGCATAGCCTCCGCCGCCTTGATGTCCATGACAGGATAGGCAAAGAGCGTCCATTTCCGCTTCATGTCGTTTCCTCCTCACGCAATACCTGTTCCATATCCGCCGCCTGCTGGCGGATGCGCTGGTACTCGTCCTGAAGCACCTTGTCTCCCTGGGGGGTAAGCTGATAGTATTTCCGGTTGAGTTCCGTCCGGGTGAGCAGGATCAAACCATCCTTTTCAAATCGCTCCAGCAGGGCGTACAGGGTACCGGCTCCCACGTTCACCCGGCCATTGGTGAGGGCGGTGATGGACTGCATGATACCGTAGCCGTGGCGCTCCTGCCGCAGGACCAGCAATACATAGAACATCTGCTCCGTCAGCGTCTCCAGCTTCTTGCGTGCCAATGGTAACCACCCCCCTTTGTCAGCTTCATTATATAGCGATATTCGATACAAAGTCAATAGCGAATATCGATATAAAAAGAAATTTAAAAAAAGTGAAAAAGAGTGTTGACAACCTGGATTCGACGTGGTAATATATATCTCGCGCTGAACGACAGCGCAACGCCAAATGCGCGAGTGGTGGAATTGGCAGACTCGCTAGATTCAGGTTCTAGTGTGCATTACGCACGTGCGGGTTCAAGTCCCGCCTCGCGCACCAGATGAAAGGACATCCGAAAGGATGTCCTTTTGTTTTTACTCTGATGATGTCGCAGGAAAGGAGATTGATCTATGCCTGAGCTGAATGAGATCCGGAGCCGCTTTGCAGGGGACCGTTTTGCCACCGAGGCCGCCGGCGCTGCCATCCGGGAGGCCGGGCCCGGACGGGCGGTGTGCGTGATGCCCATCCGGCCGGTTCACCTGAACGCCAACTCCGCCCCTATGGGAGGCGCGGTGTTCACCTTGGCCGACTTTGCCTTTGCGGTGGCTGCCAACGGATTCAGTGACCGTATCACCGTTACCCAGCAGGTGTCGGTCAGCTTTCTCTCCGCCGCCCGGGGGAGCACCCTGATCGCTGAAGCCAGATGCCTGAAGGCCGGCCGTACCACTTGCCTCTATGCCGTGGAGGTGACTGACGATCTGGGGGCCAAGGTGGCCTACCTCACCGTCAACGGCTATACCGTGGGGGCCGCCCCCGGGGCCGGGAAAAATCCTGTCTGAGCGCAAAAAAATGGCTGCCGCCGGCAGCCATTTTTTGCGTTTCAGCGTCTCCGGGTGAGGTGCCGCCAGGTCCAGTAAGTACCCTCCGCCTCCTGGACGGCGTCGTAGTCCCACTGGTGGTCGGTCTGCCGGAGAAAATCGCTGGTCACATTAAAGTAAGTGTGGTGCCCCAACTCATTGGCGGCGGGTACATCCACAAAGCCGCCCAGAGGATCGTCCCAGGTGGTGTCCACTGCATACCAGTCCCCATCCAGCTGTACCAGGTTCCAGGCGTGGTCCTGCCGGGAGTCGCTGGAGGCCCCGATCACCGTGACGCAGGGGATATCCAGCAGGTCCATAAACAGCTGGAACGTGTTGGCGTACCCCATGCAGATGGCCTGCCCCTCCACCAGAAGGCCGTAGGGATGGCTGCGGTTGGGGGAGGAATGGGTCTCGTCATAGGCGGCGTGGTCAATGATCCAGTCGTGGACCGCCAGTTCCTGCTCCGCCGGGGACATATCGTTGTCAATCTCCGCCTCCAGCACCTGCCGGCATATCTCCAGAATGGCGGCGTCCTCTTCGGACAGGGCGGAGGTATCCCCAGTGCGGTAGGCCTCCACCACAGGGGCGGTGTCGTAGAGGGGCATCTCCTCCTCATTGGGAGGATCAAAGACCACATAGCCCCGGCTGTCCCGCTCCACCGTATAGGGGCGGGCCGCTGTCTGGGTGGTATCGCCGTCAAAGCGGGTCAGGAAGGCATCCTTGGCGGCCTCGGGATCGGGGCAGATGGCCAGCAGAAGCCAGCTGCCCTGCCGGAGCAGCAGAGCGTCCTCCACCAGGGCAGCCTGGTCGGGGGCGTAGCCTGTAAAGTCGGCCTGGCGGCCTTCCAGATAGGCCAGCAGCAGCTCCTCCGCCGACCCGGCATCCACGCCGTCAGCCAGCTGGATCACCGCCAGCTCATAGGCCTGGAGCCCTTCAGAGTAGGCTGCTACGGCGTCCACCCAGTCCTCCCGGTCCAGGCCGTAGGCCGCCGTCAGATAGGCCTCCAGCCCCTCTGGGTCAAGTTCGCTGGAGAGGGGCGTCAGGCCATTGGAGAATTCCTCCGGCTGGGACTCTGCCACCACGCCTCCCAGATCGATGGCGGAGGCGCCTGTGGTGGGTTCCTTGGGGGCGCAGCCCGCCAGCAGCAGAAGGGACAGCAGAAGCAAAGTCACTCGTTTCATGGTGACACCTCCGGTTGGGGTCTGGTCTGGGTCAGGGGGAAGGTTACTGACGCGGTGAACAGATCGGCCTGAGTGCGGATGGAGAAGGAACCGCCGCAGGCCTCGGTAAAGGTACGGGCAATGGACAAGCCCAGGCCGCTGCCCCCATCGGTGCGGCTCTGGTCCCCCCGGACAAAGCGCTCGGTGAAGTCCACGCCGTAGGGAAGCTCCTCCCGGGAGGTGTTCTGAATGACAGCGGCGGCCCTGTCCCCCTCCACGGAGAGGGTGAGGTAGATCCGGGAGCCGTCCAGAGCATATTTCAGGGCATTGCCAATAAGGTTCTGGAACACCCGGTACAGCCGGTCCCCGTCAGCCATAATCCACACCGGCCCGTCGGGCAGGGTGGAGCGGAGAACAAGGCCGGAGGCCTGGATGTCCTCGTCCAGGTCGGCCAGAGTTTGGCGGAGCAGCTTGGCGAAGTCCAGGGGCCGTATGGTGACCGGCAGATTGCCGGTGGCCGCCTTGCTTACGTCAAACACGTCCTGCACCATGGCCTGGAGCCGCAGAGTCTTTTGATAGAGCACCAGAATATAGTCCCGGACATGGTCGGGCAGGTCCTCCTCCTGGCGCAGCAGCTCGGTGTAGCTCACCATGGAGGTGAGGGGGGTCTTGAGGTCGTGGGACACGTTGGTGATGAGCTCCAGCTTCAGCTTTTCACTCTTCATCTGCTCAGACAGGGCGTCTTTCAACCGTACCTCCATCTGGTCCAGCCCCTCCACCGCAGCCCGCAGGTCAGAGTCTTGGGGCAGAGGTGCGGCTGAGGCTTGACCAGTCCCAGCAGCCTGGATGCGGGAGAGCAGGGTATCCACGTCGGCGGCGGTGCGGCGGTTCTGGCTCATAAGCCACAACTGGGCGGCGATGAGGAAGAGCCCTGCCAGGGCCAGCAGCAACAGGAGAAAGAAAATAGGGAGGCGGGACATGGTGGGGCCGAACAGAAGAAAAAAGACCACGATACAGCCCAGAATAAAGGGCACAGCCGCCAGGAACTGTAGGGCAGAGCGGCGCATCATCCGCTGTCCAGCGGGCCAGGACAGCTCCCCGCCCCGGTACAGCCGGGCCAGAAGGGCGCACAGGCTGTTGGCGGTGATGTGGCCGAAGTTGTATCGCAGGTCGTTGAGATAGAGGTAGGCCCACCATAGGGCCACCGGTACCGACAGATAGAACCAGATGGTGTAGTACCGGGCGGTATACAGGCTCACCAGACAGAAAAAGGCGGCGATGCAGGCCAGAAAGAAGGGAATGAGCAGCACCAGCTTGACCTCTAGCCAGATCTTCCCGGTGAACCATGCAATGGCCTGGTCTGCCCGCACCTTGTGTTTGTGCCACAGGATGGACCAGAGCAGCAGCACAGCTCCCACCGCCAGCGGGACCACCACGAACAGGATCAGGGGAAACTGCAGGCGGGCGGCATAATCCATTGTGGAGTAGAGGCCGCTGTCGGTTATGACATCACCGGTCAGAGCAGCGGTGTCCGCAATATAGGCCACCGGTTCTTTGGCCACAGCCATAGTGATGGTGAGCCCGGCGTAGGACTGGGGGACCGGTATATTGTGGTAGCCGGGCAGGTTCCACTGATCTTCCCCCCGATAGTAGCCGTCGCCGTAAATGTCTATTTCCTGGCCGTCCTTTTGAATGGTGACGGTCTCCCCGTCGAAATAGAGCAGGAAGTTGTATCCCTCCGGCAAAGCGTCGGGGGAGAGGCCGTCGGCGTTGGTGGTCACCGTCTGACCGTCTTTGGTTACCTTGTAGAGCAGATTTTGATCGCTCAGCTGGTAATGTTCCTGCCAGTCCGGGTCGGCAAAGCTGTAAAACCACTGTGAGATGGTGCGCCGAAAGTCGGCGGTATTCTGATAATCGGACTGGAAAGCGTCGCTGATGCCGTGCCAGCCCAGGGTGTGGACTGCTGAATAGCCGGCGGCCAGGGCCAGTATGAGCAGATTGACGCCGAAAAACAGGGCCCAAAAGGCCAGGGCGGGCTTAATGCTTCTCGATTTTGTATCCAATGCCCCACACCACCTTTAAATATTCCGGCTCTTTGGGATTGAGCTCGATTTTTTCCCGAATGCGGCGAATATGTACCATCACCGTGTTTTCTGCGGAATAGGGCTCCTCGTTCCACACCCGGCGGTAGATCTCCTCGGCGGGGAACACCCGGCCCAGGTTGCGCATCAGCAGGTCCACGATCTTCAGCTCGGTGGCGGTGAGCCGCACCGGCACGCCGTCAGCCAGCAGCGTCTTTTGGTCGGGCAGATAGCATAGCCGCCCGGTGACCAGTTCCGCCTTCTGGCTGGGAGCGTTCACGTCTCCCAGTTGGGTGTACCGCCGCAGGTGGCTGCGTACCCGGGCCACCAGCTCCTGGGGGTGGAAGGGCTTGGCGATATAGTCGTCTGCCCCCATGGACAGGCCCAGGATCTTGTCGGTATCCTCCCCCTTGGCGCTGAGGATGAGAATGGGCAGGTTGCGCTGCTCCCGGATCTTGAGCACGGCAGACAGCCCGTCCAGCTTGGGCATCATCACATCCATCAGGATGAGCCGCAGAGACGGGTCCATAGCCAGATCCAGGGCCTGGAGGCCGTTGTAGGCCTTCAGCACCCGGTAGCCCTCTTTTTCCAGCAAAATCGCGATGGCGCGGACGATTTCAGCGTCGTCGTCCACCACAAGAATGGCTTCATTCATATTGATCCCTCCATGGGTACAGCATAGCAGAGGTTTCTTTCAAAGTCGGGGAGGAAACCTTTCGTATTTCTTACGATTTTATCATACCCAAGGAGGGATGGGCAATAACAGAAGCCCCCGGACAGCAAAAGCTGTCCGGGGACTTGCTCAGTCGGCAAAGATGGTCTCTGCGCCCACCTTCACGCAGCCGGGGGGTGCGTATTTCCAGTGGTCCAGCCGCCCCTCCCGGATGAAGTAGTGGAGGGGCTGGGGGTCTCCCAATGGAGGCAGGGGCTCAATGGCCAGCAGCTTGATCTTCATCCGCTCGGGCAGGATGGCCTTGATGTACACCGACACCCGAGCGCCCTCGGTGAGGCGGCAGTCCTGCTCCGCCAGTCCGGACAGGTTGGGGGTCAGTTCCACGAACACGCCATAGTCCTTGACCCCACGCACCACCCCAGGCACCGTCATGCCCGGCTGGAAGGGGGCCACGTTCTCTGCCCAGGTGCCCAGCAGCTCCTTGTGGGTCAGGTAGATCCGGCCCAGGGCCGGGTCCAGGTCCAGCACCGCCGCCAGAATGTCCTGCCCCACCCGGAACCGGACGGCGGGGTGGGGGATGCGGGACACCGAAATATTTTCCACCCCAATGAGTGAGGGTACCCCGCAGCCTATGTCCACAAAGGCGCCAAAGGGCTCCAGATGGGTGACCCGGGCGGAAATGACCTGACCGGACTTCCAGTGCTCCAGCAGGTAGGACAGCGCCTTCTGCTGGGCCCGCCGCCGGGAGAGCAGGGGGCGGGGCTCCCCGTCGGATTCCTCCATAGAAGTGACTGTAAAGCAAACTGGCTTGCCAACTCTGGAGAGGATGGCAATGTCCCGGGTGACCCCCTCGGCAATGCCCAGGGCGGCCTCCGTCCGGGGAATGAGCCCCCGATAGGGGCCTACGGCCACGACGAGATCGTGCTCCGGCGTACACAGCAGGGCGGTCCCCTCCAGCACCGCCTCCGACTCCATAGCCTGCCTGAGCCCTTGGGCGTCGGCGCAGGCAGCCTGATTTTCCGGGGTGTGGAGCAGCCGCCCCTCGGGTGGAAAACGGTTCGTCAATCTGACCAAATCCTTTCTGCGTTGGGGTGATTTTTTTCTTACCAGACAATGATATGCAATGGGGAACCTTGAATTGACAGAGGAGGACCGGGAATTTATAATATTCTTTACACGGATAAAGTGAAGCAAAAGGGGGAGAACCCATGGACATCCATGTAGGCGACGTGCTGGAGCTGAAGAAAGAGCACCCCTGCGGCAGCCGGCGGTGGCAGGTGCTGCGGGTAGGGATGGATTTCCGTCTGCGATGCGCGGGATGCGGCCATGAGCTGATGATCCCCCGGAGCAAAGCGGAAAAAAGCATTAAGAAGATCATTCGGCCGGGGGAGGACGAGACATGAACCAGTATTGGAGCGCGCGGGCCAGAGCACTGACCCCCTATGTGCCGGGGGAGCAGCCCCGGGACCGGAAATTCATTAAGCTGAACACCAATGAGAACCCCTATCCGCCCTCTCCCATGGCCCTGGCCGCCATCCGGGAAGCGGCCTGCGACACCCTGCGGCTCTATCCCGACCCGGATTGCACCACCCTGCGGGAGCTGCTGGGGGCCACCTACGGCCTGAAACCCTCCCAGATCTTTGTGGGCAACGGTTCCGACGAGGTGCTGGCTATGTGTTTTCAGGCCTTCTTTGACCCGGACCGGCCCATCCTCTTTGCGGACATTACATACAGCTTTTATCCCGTCTATGCCGACCTGTACGGCCTGACCTACCGGGAGGTGCCGCTGGACGAGAATTTTGCTCTGCCTCTGGAGTCTTTCCTGGAGCCCAACGGCGGCGTAGTGATTGCCAATCCCAACGCCCCCACCGGACGGGAGCTGTCCCTGTGCGGCATCCGGGCGGTGCTGGAGGCCAACCCCGATGCTGTGGTGGTGGTGGACGAGGCCTATGTGGACTTCGGCGCCCACTCCGCCGTGGAGCTCATTGACCGATACCCCAACCTGGTGGTGGTGCAGACCATGTCCAAATCCCGGTCCCTGGCCGGACTGCGGGTGGGCTTTGCCATGGGCAACGAGGAGCTGATCGCCGCCCTCAACTGCGTGAAGAACTCCTTTAACTCCTATACCCTGGATCGCCTGGCCCTGGCGGGAGCCGAGGGGGCCCTGCGGGACCGGGATTATCTGCGGGCCACCTCTATGAAGATCCAGAACACCCGGGAGTGTACTGCCGCCCACCTGAAGAAGCTGGGCTTTATTGTTACCGACTCCGCCGCCAATTTCCTCTTTGTCTCCCATCCCGATGTGCCCGCCAAGACCCTGCTGGACGGCCTGCGGGAGCGGGGTATTCTGGTGCGCTGGTGGAACAAGCCCCGCATCAGCAACTACCTGCGGATCACCATCGGCACCGACGAGGAGATGAAAGCCCTGCGCGCCGCTATGGCGGAACTGGTGGGGGGAAACTGACCATGGATGAGAATCACCTGCATATTTTGTGGACCAACGCCGACCCTACTGTCTTTGACAAGATGGTGCTGATGTACGCTGTCAACAGCCTGGTCCGGGGCTGGTGGGAGAAGGTGACCGTCATTATCTGGGGAGACACGGCGGCCCTGGCCGCCCATGACCCGGCGGTGCGGGAGCGCATCACCCTGGCCATGGAGCAGGGGGTGGCCTTCTCGGCCTGCGTCACCTGCGCCCGGGAGCTGGGAGTGGAGCAGGAGCTGCGGGATATGGGCCTGGAGGTGATCCCCTGGGGTCCGCCCCTCACCGAGCTTATCAAGAGCCGGGCGCCCCTGCTCACCATCTGATTCCATCAAATCCTGTCATAAAATGGCCCGCCGCGGAGTGTAAATCCGCGGCGGGCCATTTTTGCGCCCTGTCCCCAATCTGACCTTTTTTATGGAGACAGGCAGGTATAATAATGCCTGCACGCTGGAAGGGGGGAGGGGCATGAGGGTGGTCTATCTGGACCAGGTGTTTCTGCTGAACTTTGTGGTGGACTATCTGCTGCTGCTGGCCGCCGGCCGGCTGGCGGGGGAGGTGCTTCGCCGGGGCCGTCTGGCCCTGGGGGCCGCCCTGGGAGCCATCTACGCCGGGGCGGTGTTTCTGCCGGGGCTGGGCTTTCTGGTCCACCCCCTGTGCAAGGTGGGGGCGGGGGTAGCCACGGTGCTGGTGGGCTACGGCGGCAGCCGACGGCTGCTGCGGGCATGCCTGGTGTTCTTTGTGGTGTCCGCTGCCTTTGGCGGAGGTATCTTTGCCCTTCAGATGCTGGGCAGCCGCAGCCTTACTATGGCCAATGGGGTGTTGGCATCTCCCCTTGACCTGAAGCTGGTACTGCTGTCGGCGGCGGGGTGCTATGGGCTTGTTACCCTGCTCTTTCAGCGTGCCGCCCGCCACAGCTCCCGGCGGGAGCTGGCCCCGGCAGTCGTGGAACTGGGGGGACGACGGGCGGTCCTCACCGCATTGGTGGATACGGGCAACACGCTTACCGACCCGGCCACCGGCAGGCCGGTATTGGTGGCAGAGGGGGAGAAGGTAAAGGCCCTGTTTCCGCCGGGGACCGCCCCCTGTCAGGCGGAGCTCCGCGACCCTTCCGCTGCTCTGGAGCGGCTGAGCAACGCAGGCCTGCGGTGCCGGCTGTTATCCTATCAGGCCGTGGGGGTAGAGTGTGGGCTGCTGCTGGCCCTGCGAAGTGACAAGGTAAAGGTGGGCGGGGAGGACTACGGTCCTCTGTTGGTGGCGCTGTCGCCCACCGGGCTCACCGACGGGGGCGGCTACTGCGCCCTCATCGGAGCATAAAGGAGGATGGCTATGAAGAGCTGGAAGACGCGCTGGTATGGGCGCATACAAAAGCTGCTGGCGCGGCTGGGGCTGAGGCTGCCGGGCAAAATCATGTACATCGGGGGGAGCGACACCCTGCCGCCCCCACTGTCCCGGGATGAGGAGGCGGAACTCATCCGCCGCCTGGATGAGGGGGACGAGGGGGTGAAATCCCAGCTTATCGAGCGCAACCTGCGGCTGGTGGTGTATATCGCCCGCCGGTTTGAAAATACGGGGGTAGGTATTGAGGACCTCATCTCCATCGGCACCATCGGGCTCATCAAGGCCATCAACACCTACCAGCCTGCCAAAAACATCAAATTGGCTACTTATGCCTCCCGATGTATCGAAAATGAGATTTTGATGCATCTGCGCAAGACCACCAATCTGAAAAGCGAGGTATCCTTTGACGAGCCGCTAAATACCGACTGGGACGGCAACGAACTGCTGCTCTCCGACATTCTGGGCACTGACAGCGATCTGGTGATGAAACCCATCGAGGAGGATGTGGACCGCAAGCTGCTCTCCGACGCTCTGGAGCGGCTGGAGGAGCGGGAGCGGCATATCATCACGCTTCGCTTCGGCCTGGACGGCAAGCCGGAGCGCACCCAGAAGGAGGTAGCCGACAGCCTGGGCATCTCACAGTCCTACATCTCCCGGCTGGAAAAGCGGATCATCGCCCGGCTCAAGCGGGAGATTTTACGGCTGATGTGACCAGCCGCCTTGACAAACCGCAGGAAAGGGTATAATATGTAACTAGTTACTTATTTGGATGAGGTGGAAGCATGACGGGAAGGATGCCCTTTGGCCTGAAGATCGCAGTCATCAGCCGGGAATTCCGCAGGCGGATGGATGAGAAGGCAGCTGACATGGGTCTGACCTGGGCCCAGCTGCGGGTACTGGGATCGGTGAGCCGTCTGGAGGCGGCCGGGAAAGAGGAGATCCACCAAAACGACCTGGAGCACATTGAGCACGTGACCCATCCAGCCATGACCAAGATGCTCCAGCGGCTGGAGAGCAAGGGCCTGGTTCGGTGCGTGCCCAGTGAGAAGGACCGGCGATATAAGAAAATTACCTGTACCGAGCGCTCTGCGGGAATCCATGAGACCATTCTGGAGCAGGACAGGGAGGTATTGGAGGAGCTGTGCCGGGATTTTACGCCCCAGCAAAAGGAAATGCTGGGGGAGGCCATTGATCTGATCTTGAGCAACATCGATCTGGAGTGACCCTTTCCGTCAGAAAAAGTGAATTCCCAGGCAGTGTGCTGAGGAGATAACTCAAGCGCGCTGCCTGCTTTTTTATCGCTAAATAAGTAACTAGTTACCTAAAAGGAGTGCAAGTCAAGATGGAAAAAGAAGTACCAGAGCGCGAGAGTCCCTTTGCCACGGAGCCCATTGGCCGGTTGATCCTGAAATTTGCCGTTCCCAGCGTCATTGCCCTGCTGGTCAATTCCCTGTACAACATCGTGGACCAGATCTTCATCGGCTGGGGCGTGGGCTACCTGGGCAACGGCGCCACCAATGTGGTGTTTCCCATCACCATCATTGCCCTGGCACTGGCTATGATGATCGGCAACGGCGGCGCAGCCTTTCTGAGCCTGAAGCTGGGTGAGGGCAAGGTGGACGTGGCCAAGAAGGGCGTGGGCAACGCGGTTGCCCTGGTGACCGTGGTCAGCATCGTCCTGGCTGTGGTGTTCCTGCTGTTCATCGACCCGATCCTGACCCTCTTCGGCGCAACCGACCTGCTGCGGTCTCTGGCCTTGGAGTATGGCTTCATCATTGGCCTCGGTCTGCCTTTTATGATGATATCAGCCGCCATCAATTCCATGATCCGTGCGGATGGCAGCCCCAAATACGCCATGTTTTCCATGATCATCGGTGCGGTCCTCAACGTGATTCTGGACCCGGTCTTTATCTTTGTTTTTCATATGGGGGTACAGGGTGCTGCCATCGCTACGGTGATCGGGCAGGTGGCCTCCTTTGTGGTGTCGGCGGTCTATCTGCCCCGGTTCAAGACCGTCCATCCTGATGCCGCCTCCTTCCGCCTGAACGGCCGGACCTGCGGCAATATCCTTACCTTCGGCCTGAGCAGCTTTATCACCCAGTTTGCCATCACCATTGTTATGGCGCTGACCAATAACCTGCTGGCGGTTTATGGTGCTACCTCTGTTTATGGTGCAGAGATCCCTCTGACCGCCACCGGTATTGTGATGAAGGTCAACCAGATCATGATTGCTATTCTGCTGGGCATCGCCACCGGTACCCAGCCAATCATCGGTTTCAACTACGGTGCCAAAAACTTCAAGCGGGTGAAAAAAGCCCTGGAAATTTCCCTCATCGCCTCTGAGGTGGTGTCCATCGTAGCCTTTTTGATTTTCCAGTTCGCGCCCATGAGCGTAGTCATGCTGTTTGGCTCCGAGGAGGGGCTTTATAACGAGTTTGCTGTAAAGGCCTTCCGCATTTTCCTGATGCTCTGCCCCCTTACCGGGTTCCAGACGGTGGCGGCAGTCTATCTCCAGGCGGTAGGCAAGCCTGTTAAATCCTCCATTCTCTCCCTGGCCCGTCAGATCATTTTCTTTGTGCCCGCGGCTTTGATCCTGCCCCTGTTCCTGGGGGTGGAAGGGGTGCTGTGGACCGGCCCTGTAGCCGACGGCCTGGCCTTCCTGCTCTCTCTGGGCCTGCTGATCCATGAGCACAGCCACCTGAAGCGGGAGCACCGGCTGCAATCCGAAGCGCCTGAGATCGCATAAAAAGGAGTGGATCAATCATGAAAAAACGGATCATCACCATCAGCCGTGAATTTGGCAGCGGCGGCCGTACCATTGGCAAAAAGGTGGCCGAGGCTCTGGGCATTGCCTGCTATGACAGTGAGCTGATTGAGAAGATTGCGGCGGAGAGTGGTTTTCACAAAAATTATATCAAGGAGGCGGGGGAGTATGCCCCCGGCGGGATACTGGCCTCCGCCTTTGCCCACGGTACCGCGGGCCCCACCAACGAGGACTATATCTGGAAGATCCAGTGCAGGATCATCATCGAACTGGCGGAGAAGGAATCCTGCATCATTGTGGGCCGGTGTGCCGACTATATCCTTCGGGACAAGGCCGACTGCCTGCGGGTATTTATCCACGCGGATATGGCCTTCCAGGCCAAACGGATCGTGGAGGTGTACGGTGAGCGGGAGGCCTCTCCGGAGCAGCGGCTGAAAGAGAAGGATAAGCGCCGGGCGGCCTACCACCGGTTCTATACCGATATGAAGTGGGGCCACGCCCAGAACTATGACCTTACCCTCAACAGCGGAACCCTGGGCATCGACCGCTGTGCGGAGCTGATCCGGCAGCTCTACTGAGTAATTGCAGCAAAAAAGACCGCCAACGGCGGTCTTTTTTGCTGTTTTTGGCTTAAAAGCCCATGGTGTCGGCCAGATCATCCTTCATCTGGTCCATCTTCCGGGTGGCCTTTTTGGCCATGCGGCGCATTTTGGGATTCTGCATCCCCTTGGCGGCTACCGCCATGCCCATAGCGGCCCCGGCCAGAATGCCAAGGCCCATGCCGCCTAAAAAGGTGTGATTAGTCATTTGCTCAGCTCCCTTCCTTGGATGTCCGTATTTATTATTGCCCGGAATGCTGAAAAATCCATTGCTAAAATATGCGATTCAAGTTATAATGAAGGGCGAAGAACAGAGTGGCTTGCAGGAGGGGACGGGGGAAGGACCTGTACCCTTTTTTGCTGTGCAAATGTGGGTTTCGGCCACAGAGCCGGCCCGCGGAACGGAAAGGAGTGATCCAGTGAAACTGTTGATTCGTCAGGGACGCCTGGTGGACCCTGTGGGGGGCATCGGCGGTGTCATGGATATCCTGATGGAAGACGGAAAGGTGACTGTCATCGGCAGCAACATCAATGAGCCGGGCGCTCAGATCATCGATGCGGCAGGACTGACCGTGTGCGCCGGACTGGTGGATATGCACGTCCACCTGCGGGAGCCCGGATTTGAGTACAAGGAGACCATCGAGACCGGCGCGGCAGCCGCCGCCCGGGGCGGCTTTACCTCCATCGCCTGTATGCCCAACACCAGGCCCACGGTGGACTGCCCCGAGCAGGTGGACTTTGTCCGCAGAAAGGCGGCGGAGGCCTGCGGGGTCCATGTCTGGCCCATCGGCTCGGTGTCCAAGGGACAGCGAGGCCAGGAACTCACCGATTTTGAGGCTCTGAAAGGTGCGGGAGTAGTGGCCCTGTCCGACGACGGTGTGCCCATCCAGAACGCCAACCTGATGCGGGACGGCCTCATTATGGCCCACCGGCAGGATCTCACCATCCTGTCCCACTGTGAGGACGCGGATATGGTGAAAAACTACGCCGTCAACGAGGGACGGGTATCCCGCCAGCTGCGGCTGAACGGACGGCCCGCCATCGCCGAGGAGTTGATGGTAGCCCGGGATGCCATGCTGGCCGAGGAGACCGGCGCGGCGGTCCACATCTGCCACATCTCCACCGCAAAATCGGTGGCCATTGTCCGGCGGTACAAGCGCAAGGGCGTACAGATCACCTGTGAGACCTGCCCCCAGTATTTCTCCCTCACCGAGGATGAGATTTTGGCCCAGGGCACCATGGCCCGTGTCAACCCGCCTCTGCGGACCTGGTCCGATGTGGAGGCAATCATCGAGGGCCTGAAGGACGGCACCATCGACGCCATCGCTACCGATCACGCCCCCCACTCCGCCGAGGAGAAGGCCCGGCCCCTCACCGAGGCCCCTAGCGGCATGGTGGGCCTGGAGACTGCCCTGGGCGTTACCCTGACCTATCTGTACCACACTGGGGAGCTGCCCCTGTCCGATATTCTGCGGAAAATGACCATCAATCCTGCCTGCATCCTCCGTCTGCCCACCAAGGGCCGGCTGGCCATCGGCGCTGATGCCGACGTGGTTATCTTCGACCCGGATGAGGTGTGGACGGTGGACCCGGAGCAGTTTGCCTCCAAGGGCCGCAACACCCCCTTCGCCGGCAAGGAGCTGAAGGGAAAGATCAAGTACACCATCGTGGGCGGAAAGATCATTTATCAGGATGAGAAATAAGAGATTTTAAGAGATAAAGGAGAATGAACTATGTCCTTCGATCGTCTGCAGGAAGCCATCATTGCCAAGAAAAACCCCACTGTGGCGGGTCTGGACCCCAAGCCGGAGTATGTGCCCGCCCACATCCGCAAGGAGTGCTATGACAAGTACGGCGAGACCCTGGAGGGTGCCGCCGAGGCCATTTACCGCTTCAACTGCGGTCTGATGGACGCACTGAAGGACATCGTGCCCGCCGTCAAGCCCCAGTCCGCCTATTATGAGCGCCTGGGCTGGCGGGGTATGGAGGTGCTGGAGCGCACCATCCGCTATGCCAAGGAGCAGGGCCTGTATGTCATCGCCGACATCAAGCGCGGCGACATCGGCTCTACCGCCGAGGCCTATTCCGACGGCTGGCTGGGCAAGACCAAGGTAGGGGAGCAGATGCTCAGCGTCTTTGATGCCGACTGCGTCACCCTCAACGGCTACATGGGCGCCGACAGCGTCAATCCCTTCCTCAAGACCTGCAAGGAGATGGACAAGTGCGCCTTCATCCTGGCCAAGACCTCCAACCCCGGCTCCGGCGAGCTGCAGAACGTGTCCGCCGGTGAGGGCGACACCGTGTACGGCCTGATGGCCGACCTCATTGAGAAGTGGGGCGCGGGCACCGAGGGCAAGTATGGCTATACCATGGCCGGTGCGGTGGCAGGCGCCACCTATCCGGAAGAGCTGCAGAAGCTGCGCGCCCGGATGCCCCACACCTTCCTGCTGGTGCCCGGCTATGGCGCCCAGGGCGGCACTGCCGAGGATGTGCAGTATGCCTTCCAGAAGGACGGCCATGGCGCCATCGTCAACTCCTCCCGCGGCATCATCTGCGCCTGGCAGAAGACCGGGAAGGACGGCATGGATTACCAGGAGGCCGCCCGCAACGCCGCGATCGCCATGCGGGACGACATCGCCCGCTTTACTACCATCGCGTAATCGGAGCGGCCTATGTCAGAGCAAGAGAGAGAGAAACAAGGTGTCCGTGAGGACGAGGTCAGCAAATGGAAGATCGGCCAGCACCGGGAATGGAACTGGCAGGAGATCCTTCAGCAGCAGATCGCGGCGGGACTGGTGGCAGCGGAGCCCTTCCGCTGCCCCACCTGCGGTACCATGCGCCGCAACCGGATCTGTCCGGTGTGCGGCAGCATCATGGATCTGAAGACCATGACTGAGACCGTCCACGGGGACGAGTCTGCCAAATAAGTGGAAATGAGGGATAGTATGCCCATTGAACAGATCTGTACCATCGTTGAGGCGGCCAAGCTGAACGAGTATGCCTATTCCTTCACCCTGGAGGTGGGGGATATGGTGAAAAAGGAGGGCCTGATGGCCGGTCAGTTCCTCCATATCGCCTGCGGGGAGGGTTTGCTTCTCCGCCGGCCCATCTCGGTTTGCATGGTCCAGGAGGACGAGCCCCAAGACACTGCCCGCGTGGTCTTTGAGGTGCGGGGTGAGGGTACCAAGTGGCTGGCTCAGCGCCAGGTGGGGGACAAGGTGAATGTGCTGGGCCCTCTGGGCAACGGCTTTACCGTTACCCCCAATGACCGGCTGCTGCTGGTGGGCGGCGGCATCGGTGTGCCCCCGCTGCTGGGTCAGGCAGCCTTTACCGCCAAGAACTCCACCGCTATACTGGGCTTCCGGTCTGCCGACCGGGCCATGCTGGTGGAGGATTACCGGGACTACTGCGAGGCGGTTTACCTCTGCAGTGACGACGGTTCCCTGGGCCGCCACGGCTTTGTGGACGCCCAGCTGAAGGATATCCTTGAAAAGGATAAAAACTTTACAGCTGTTCTGGTCTGCGGCCCCAAGCCCATGCTGAAGAATGTGGCCAAGGTAGCGGCCGAGTACGGCGTGCCCTGCCAGGTCTCCCTGGAGGAGCGGATGGCCTGCGGCGTGGGTGCCTGCCTGGGCTGCGCCGTCCAGATGGCCGACGGCACCATGAAGCACGTCTGCAAGGACGGCCCGGTATTCGACGCCAAGGAGGTGGACTGGAATGTCTAAGGTGGATCTGTCCGTCGATCTGGCGGGCGTCAAGATGAAAAATCCGGTGGTGGTGGCCTCCGGTACCTTCGGCTTCGGCCGGGAATACGGCCAGTTCTATAACCTGAATGAACTGGGCGGCATCTGCTGTAAGGGCCTTACCCTTCACAGAAGAGAAGGCAATCCGCCCCCCCGGATCGCCGAGACTCCCATGGGTATCCTCAACTCCGTGGGTCTGCAGAACCCCGGTGTGGACGCCTTTATCGAGCACGAGCTGCCCGAGCTGAAGAAGCACGATCTGGCTATCATCGCCAACATCTCGGGCAACACGCCTGAGGAGTATGGCATCATGTGCGAGAAGCTGTCGGCAGCGGGTGTGGATATGATCGAGGTCAACATCTCCTGCCCCAACGTGAAGGCGGGCGGTCTGGCCTACGGCACCAAGCCCGAGCTGGCTGCCGAGGTCACCAAGATGGCCAAGAGCCATTCCACCATCCCTGTGATGGTGAAGCTGTCTCCCAACGTCACCGACATCACCGAGATCGCCCGTGCGGTGGCTGATGCCGGCGCTGACGCTCTGTCCCTCATCAACACCCTGCGGGGTATGCGCATCGACCTGAACACCCGCCGCCCCATCCTGAAGATGAACACCGGCGGCCTGTCCGGCCCTGCCGTGCTGCCTGTGGCGGTGCGGATGGTATGGGAGGTAGCCTGCGCCGTGGATCTGCCCATCCTGGGCATGGGCGGCGTGGCCAAGGGAGAGGACGCGGCCCAGCTGATGCTGGCGGGCGCCTCCGCCGTGGCGGTGGGCACCGCCTGCTTCGCCGATCCCTACGCCCCCATCAAGGTGCGGGACGGCCTGGCGGCAATCGCCTCTGCCCAGGGCCTTGATAAGGTTTCTGACCTGACAGGCGGCGTGCGCCCCTGGTAATGCTTTTATCCTGATCCGAAGAGGGTGCCTACTGTGACTAAGGTTTATATCATCCGCCACGCGGAGGCGGAGGGCAACCTGTACCGCCGGGTTCACGGCTGGTACAACAGCCTCATTACTGACAACGGATACCGGCAGATTGCCGCCCTCCGTGGACGGTTTGCCGACGTGCATATCGACGCGGTGTACTCCAGCGATCTGTTTCGTACCATGACCACCGCCACGGCCATCTATCCCAGCCACGGCCTGGAACTGAACACCACCCCGGCCCTGCGGGAGATCGGCGTAGGAGAGTGGGAGGACAAGCCCTGGGGTGACCTGGAGCGGCACGATGCCATGCGGCTCATCCGCTTCAACCATGCTTCCCCCGAGTTCCAGGTGGAGGGGGGCGAGACCTTCGCCCAGGTTCAGGCCCGGATGAAGGGCGCGGTGCTGGATATCGCCGCCAAGCATCCCGGCCAGACGGTGGCTCTGTTCTCCCACGGCTCTGCCATCCGCTGTCTCCAGGGTGCCATCCGGGGCCTGGGTCCCGGTGAGATGGACAGCCTGGGTCACAGTGACAACACCGGTGTCACCTGTCTGGAGGTGGAGGGAGACCAGATCTCCATCGTCTATGAGAACGACAACTCCCACCTGCCGGAGGAGATCTCTACCCTGGCCAGACAGAAGTGGTGGAAGTCCCGGGAGGGGAGTATTGCAGACGCCAATATGTGGTTCCGTCCTCTGGACTTGGAGCGGGAAGAGGAACTCTATCTGGCGGCCCGGCACGACGCCTGGATCGATATCCACGGCAGCGAGGTCCCCTTTGACGGGGCGAGCTTCTGCAAGGATGCCCGTCACTGCTGGGAACAGGACAAGGAAAAAGCCTTGACAGTTGCCATGCAGCGAGATGAGGTGGCGGGCGTGCTCCAGCTGGATCTGGCGCGCTTTGCCGATGAGGGCATCGGCTACATCCCCTTTGTGTACATGAATCCCCAGCACCGGAAGCGGGGGCTGGGCGTTCAGCTGATCGGCCAGGCGGTGTCGGTATTCCGCCCCCTGGGCCGTACCCGCCTGCGGCTGCGCTGCGCTCCGGAGAATGCGGTGGCTCAGCGCTTCTATAAGAAGTACGGCTTTGAAAAGGTAGGGGAGGAGCACGGCAGCGTGACCCTGGATATTCTGGAAAAATACATTGGCTATGAGACCAAGGACTGACTGAGGAACGATATGAATGGATTTTTGCCCGTCTCTAAGGCGGATATGGAAGAGCGTGGTTGGGACGGGTACGACTTTCTCATCATCACCGGCGACGCCTATGTGGACCATCCTTCCTTTGGCTGCGCCATCATCTCCCGTGTGCTGGAGGCCGAGGGCTACCGTGTGGCCATCCTGGCCCAGCCGGACTGGCGCAAGGTAGAAGCCTTTACAGCACTGGGGCGGCCCCGGCTGGGGGTGATGCTGTCTGCCGGCAATCTGGACTCCATGGTGGCCCACTATACTGCCGCCCGGAAGCGCCGGCACGACGACGCCTATTCCCCGGGCAATCAGGCGGGGCTGCGTCCCGACCGGGCCTCCATTGTGTATGCCAACAAGGTGCGGGAGGCCTTTGGGGATATTCCCCTGATCATTGGCGGCTTGGAAGCATCCCTTCGCCGCTTTGCCCACTACGACTACTGGGAGGACAAGGTACGCCGCTCGGTGCTCTTTGACAGCCAGGCTGACCTGCTGGTGTACGGCATGGGTGAGACCGCCACCCGGGAGATCGCCGCCCGGTTGGCCTCCGGTACCCCGGTGGGGGAGATCACTGATGTAAAGGGAACTGCCTTTATTGCAAAAGATCCCTCCGCCTGCGCCTATCCCAAGGTGGAGTGCCCCTCCTATGAGCAGGTTTCTACCGATAAGCGGCAGTATGCCGTGGCCAATATGATCCAGTATGAGGAGCACGATCCGGTGCGGGGGAAAGCCATCCTCCAGCGCCATGGGGACCGGCTGCTCATCGTCAATCCCCCCGCCATGCCTCTTACTACGGCGGAGCTGGACTTTGTGGCCGAGCTGCCCTACGTCCGGGAACCTCACCCCATGTACGACGACATGGGGGGCGTGCCGGCCATTGAGGAGGTGCGCTTCTCGGTGGCCCACAACCGGGGGTGCTTCGGTGCCTGTAATTTCTGCTCCCTGGCCTTCCATCAGGGGCGGATCATCACCTCCCGCAGCCACGAGAGTGTGCTGAGAGAGGTGGAGGGGCTGACCCATCACCCCGGCTTCAAGGGCTATATCCACGACGTGGGCGGCCCAACCGCCAACTTCCGGCGGCCTGCCTGTAAGAAGCAGATGAAGGCCGGACTGTGCCGGGGAAAGGCCTGTCTGGCCCCAGAGGCCTGTCCCAACCTGGACGCCGACCACACCGACTACCTGATGCTGCTGCGGAAAATCCGGGCGGTGCCGGGGGTGAAAAAGGTGTTCATCCGCTCGGGCATCCGCTTTGACTTTATGCAGAAGGATAAGAGCGGGGAATTCTTCGCCGAACTGGTGAAGTACCATGTGTCCGGCCAGCTGAAGGTGGCCCCGGAGCACTGCGTCAACTCGGTGCTGGACTACATGGGTAAGCCCCATATCGAGGTATACGAGAGATTCAAGCGGAAGTACGAGTCCCTGAACCAGAAGTACGGCAAGGAGCAGTATCTGGTGCCCTATCTCATGTCCTCTCACCCTGGCTGTACGCTGAACGACGCGGTGGAGCTGGCCCAATGGCTCAACCGCACCGGCCGTCAGCCTGAGCAGGTCCAGGACTTCTATCCCACACCGGGCACCCTGTCCACCTGTATGTACTATACCGGCATTGATCCCCGGACCATGAAGCCGGTATATGTGCCTAAGGACCCCCACGAAAAGGCCATGCAGCGGGCTTTGATGCAGTGGAAGCGGCCGGAGAAACGGGCCCTGGTACGGGAGGCCCTCCACCGGGCCCACCGGGAGGACCTCATCGGTTTCGGGAAAGACTGTCTGCTGCGGCCAGAGAAATATGGCAAGCCTCAGGAGAGCAAACAGACCTCCAACCGGGGCAGAACCGGCAAGGGAAGTAAAACGGCGGCCCAGAAGGGCGACAAACCCCAGGCCAAACCCACCCGCAAAGCCGGATGGGCGGTGGCCAAGCCAAAAAAGAATGCCCGTCCCCGCAAGGGAAAGGGATAACAGACAACCGGCAGAGCGCGCTCTGCCGGTTTCTTTTTGCCTGAAATACTATGCGGCAAGAGCATTGAAGCTTCCTTTCAGAATTGGTATACTAAACTTAAATACTCCCTCTGGGGAGAGAAGAGAGGATGTATGCCTGTGAAAAGACGCGTATTGTCCCTGCTGGCTGCGCTGGTGCTGATGCTGGGCCTGATCCCCGCCGCCTCCGCCGCACAGCCTGATCTGGTCATCACCATGCGGTACAATAGCCCCTGGTGCGTGATTGATGATACTGTGACTCAAATCGACGAGACCAGCAGTGCCGTGGTGCTGATGGCCGAGAATGGCCGTACCATGCTGCCTATCCGCCGGATGATTGAGGCCTTCGGCGGCACCGTGGAGTGGGTACAGGAGACCAATGGTGTGCGCTGCTCCCTGAACGGCACCTCGGTGGAGCTGGAGTTGGACTCCACCACCGCCCTGGTCAATGGGGAAGCGGTGACCATGGATGTGCCTATGCGGGCAAAAAACAACCGCACCTTCGTGCCGGTGCGCTTTGTCAGCGAGAATCTGGGCCTGACCGTGGAATGGGAGGGCAAGAACCAGATTGTGGTGGTAGCCAACGGCGAGGTGGATAAGAACAATCTCACCAGCCTGCCCCAGGTCCAGAAGCTGGTGGAAAAGACCACCCCCAAGGAGGACCCGGTGACCCTTACCTCTAAGAGCTACACGCTGGCCTCCGGCACCGTCAATGCCAACGTGATCACCGTCAATATGAAGGACCCCCGGGTGAGCGTCAAGTCGGTACTCGCCGGCGGCAAGCTCAATTCGCCTCAGAGCTTCCAGTCCATTGCCGCCAGTTCCGGGGCGGTAGCGGTGATCAACGCCAACTTCTTTGAGAGCGAAAAGACCATCAAGGACCCCATCGGCCACCTGATGGTGAACGGCCAGTTTATGTATGCCAGCTCCGGCCTGTCCTCTCTGGGCATCACCGATACCAACGAGATGCGCTACGGCCGGCCTCCCGTCTTTGTCCGCATTGAGACGGTAGACGGCGGCGCCTACCGCTGGTGGGACGCCTACGAGGTCAATATGCTCAAGCAGTTCAGCGGGCAGGCGGTGCTCTACACCCCCGCCCGGGGTACCTCTTTCCAGGTCACCTATCCTGGTTCCGCGTTGACCGTAGTCAACAATGTGACCACCAGCTTCCAGATGGTATCTGCCGGTCAGACGGTAGCCATCCCCGCTAACGGCTATGTGCTCTACTCCAGCGACACCGTCACCAACTACGACTTCTTCAATCAGTTTGAGGCAGGCCGCACTGTAGCCCTGCGGCCCTACCTCCAGCGGGATGATGAAGAGGGCTTCGATCTGACCGGTGTGCAGACCATGGTGTCTGGTTCCCCCCGGTTGGTGAAGGACGGCGTGAAGTTTACCGGCCTGGATAACGGCTTCAAGGAGGCCCGCTTTACTACCGCCGTCACCCCCCGTACCGCTGTAGGTACCACCAAGGACGGCAAGCTGCTGCTGGTCAACGTGAAGGCTGCCTCCATTGAGCAGATGCGGGATCTGATGCTGGCTCTGGGCTGTGTGGATGCCATCAACATGGACGGCGGCGGTTCCACCGCTATGTATTATAAGGGTCAGACCCTGGCCACCCCCGGACGTAACCTGACTTCTACGCTTCAGGTCTTTGTGTCCGAATAAATCGCCGGAAAGAGCGAGCTTGCCGCCTCTGCGGCAAGCTCGTTTTCTGTATAGGGAAGGGGAGACGAAAAAAATTTGAGAAAATGAAAAAAAGGACTTGCAAGAATTGGGGAAGTCTGCTATTATATCAATAACAGTAATAGTTACTGTTTACATTAGAAAGAGTGGTGACTAATGAACGGAAAGCGATACTCACGTCAGCGAGAGCTGATCTATGAGGCCCTGATGCACACGGACCAGCATCCCACCGCTGAAATGGTGTATCAATGGCTCAAGCCCACCAATCCCAACCTGAGTTTGGGAACGGTATACCGGAATCTGAATCTGCTGGTGGACGAAGGTGCTGCTGTGCGGATGGCTTTCCCGGTGGAGCGGTACGATGCCAACGTAGAGCCCCATCCTCATTTCCGCTGTGAAGTGTGCGGCGGGGTCTTTGATCTGGATCTGCCCTATGATAAAGGGCTGGACGAGAAGGCCTTGCTGGCCAGCGGCCATGATATTCGGTCCCATGAGCTGATTTTTCATGGGGTCTGCGTTAACTGCAAACCAAAACATTGAGTTTTTTCAGATAATATGGTAAGTTTATTTTGCACGAAAGTGCCCATACTGTGATTAGAAAGGATGTAATAACATGGAGTTCAAGCTGTATCGCTGCGCGCACTGCGGCAATGTGATTTTTAAGGTTGTGGATAAGGGTGTGCCCGTCATGTGCTGTGGCCAGAAGATGGAAGAGATCACCCCCAATACCACCGACGCGGCTCAGGAGAAGCACGTCCCTGTGGTGGAGAAGACCGCTCATGGCAGCGGGAACTCCGTGACCGTCAAGGTGGGCGGTGTGGAGCATCCCATGCTGCCGGAGCACTATATCTCCCTGATTGCTGTGGTGGACGGCGACACCGTGACCATGAAGTTCCCCAAGCCTGGCGACGCGCCCGAGCTGAAGACCTTCTGCCGGAGCGATAAGGTGGAGGCCTACGAGATCTGCAATCTCCACGGCTTCTGGAAGGGCGAAGGCTAACATATTCGCTTTATAAGAGACAACCTGATTTTAGAAAGGAAGGTATGATTATATGGAACTGAAGGGTAGCAAGACCGAAGCCAATCTGTGGAAGGCATTTGCGGGAGAGAGCATGGCCCGCAACAAGTATACCTATTTTGCCAGCAAGGCCAAGAAGGAGGGCTACGAGCAGATCGCGGCCATCTTTGAGGAGACCGCCGGCAATGAGAAGGAGCACGCCAAGCTGTGGTTCAAGGAGCTGGGCGGCATCGGCGACACCATGGCCAACCTGAAGTCCGCCGCTGCTGGTGAGCATGAAGAGTGGACTGAGATGTATAAGGAGATGGCCGAGACCGCTCGCGAGGAGGGCTTTGAGAAGCTGGCCTTCCTGTTCGAGGGCGTCCTGAAGATCGAGAAGGAGCACGAGGAGCGCTACCTGACCCTCCTGAAGAACCTGGAAGAGGGCGTTGTGTTCAAGCGGGGCGACGAGTATATGTGGAAGTGCCGCAACTGCGGCCACATCCACTTCGGCAAAGAGGCCCCCCAGGTGTGCCCCGTGTGCGCGCATCCTCAGGCCTACTTCGAGATCCGCGCCGTCAATTATTGATGTGACTCCGCGGGGGGCCTCTTTTGGGGCCCCATCGGAGATGGGGCGGCGCTTGCGCCGTACAAGCGTTTTTACCGCGTAAAAACCTTGAGCCCGGGTGGATTCACTCCACCCGGGCTTTTTATAATCAATGGGGTCCCCGCCCGGCTTGAGCCGGGTGGGGTGGCCCCCCAGGTGTGCCCCGTGTGCGCGCATCCTCAGGCCTACTTCGAGATCCGCGCCGTCAATTATTGATCGGTAAAAGGAAATGCAGCCCGGAAGATTTTCTTCCGGGCTGCGTTTTTTTACTTAGATATACAGGCCGATGAGGGCATCGGTTCGTCCAGTGGGGGAGGAGTATTGGCAGGTCAGGGGCGCAGTCGGGCCATCATGTATTCGTCGGCATATTTGCCGTTCCGCACGGTGGTCATGCGCTTGAGCCCTTCCTTCTCAAAGCCCAGCTTCTCATACAGGTGGATGGCCCGCTCATTATCGGCAAATACAGTGAGCTCCACCCGTACCAGCATGAGCCAGTTGTCCGCCAGGTCCAGCAGCGTCTTTAAAAGGGCGGAACCAACCCCCATATTCTGATAGTCCGCATGAACGAACAGCCCCACGCTGCCCACATGGCGCATCCGGGGATTGCGCTCCAAGTGGAGACCCGCCGCGCCGATGACGGTGCCGTCCTCCAGCACTGCTACAAAGTGGTGGTCGTTGGGGCCCAGACCGGCCACAAAGGCATCGCTGTCGGCGGTGCGGCAGGAGGGGAGCCCCAAGGTGGTCTCAAAGACCCCGGGCATCCGGCGCAGGGCCGCGGTACCGGCGGCATCCCGGGGTTCGGTGGGACGAATGGTGTAGTTCATAATAATGCCTCCCAAACAGATTTGGATCATATTAGCATATCCGACCATAAAAAGCAACCGCCCGGGCTATGTGCCCAGGCGGTTTGCGGTACGTTGGCTTAGTAGGCGGCAATTACACCGCCGTCGTTGGCGTACACCGTGGAGATGCCGCCGGTCTCGCTGATGAGGATCTCAGAGAATTTGCACTGCTTCTGCACCAGTTCTTTTAGATGGAAGGCCCGGTCCAGGCAGTTGCAGTGGACAATGCACAGTCGTCGGCCGGCGTGATTGGGGTCGGCCGCCATCATGGCTGCCATTTTGCTCAGGGCCTGCTTAATAGACAGAGCCTGACCTTTTTTACAGATCTCACCCTGGGGGGTGGAGCCCATCAGCAGCTTGATGTGCAGGGTGCTGGTCACCAGAGCCTGGGTGCGGGTGAGTCGCCCGTTTTTCCGCAGATTGTCCAGAGTCTCCAGTACGAAGAGGGTATTCATCTCCTCGATATACTGGGAGGCCTTGCTCACCACGGTGGTAAAATCCAGTCCGGCCTCAGCCAGCTCCTGGAGCTTCAAGGCCACCAGTACCTCACCGGCAGAGGCAGAGCAGGAATTGAAGATGTGAATATTGGCCCCAGGGTGATCCTCCAGCCACAGATTGCGGGCCTGAGCCGCAGCATTGTGGGAGCCGGACAGCAGGGCGGACAGGGTGACTACATAGATATCGTCAGCGCCGCAGTCAAAGGCGTCCATATACTGAATAGGGGAGGGGCAGGCGGACTGGGGAGCAGTGGGACAATCCCGCATCATTTGCAGCAGGGCTTTCTGATCGAAGGATTCGTCATCCACAACGGTCTCATCCCCCACGCGGATGGTGAGGGGGACCTTGATAAAACAGTCCTCCCGCAGCTCAGCAGGGGTAAGGTCGCAGCAGCTATCAACAATGATCTTAAAACTCATAACAAAAACCCTCGAATATAATTATCAAAATGATATTTGCCATTGCCGCTATTGTATCACCATCAGCGGGAAAAGTAAAGGGAGAAAGTGTGAATATTCTGGAACGGGCAAAAGGATGGGGCAGATTTACCAGGTAAAGCGGTCGGGGGCGCCTACCAGAATACGGGCTCCGCAGGGGGGCACGGGCAGCCAGGTGCGTCCGCCGTCGTTGTTGAAGACCTGGTTTTCATTGAGCACATCCTGGAGCACCGGCTCCTGGTGGGGGAACTCCACATGGACCTCCTGGGGTTCCAGGTTGAGGACCACATAGACACGCTGGCTGTCGGTAGCCCGGCGGAACACCAGCTGCTGGTTCTTGATGACCACATTTTCGTACTGACCCTCCTGAAGGGCGGGGAAAGCGGCCCGGATGGCGGCCAGCTTAGCCAGGTGGGCGCACAGACTCTGGTCCAGGGCCATCATCTCCTTCAGGTCCAGACAGGGGCGCAGGGGGGCATCAGAATGCTTGGTGCGCTCCCCCTTGATGGCCCACTCACTGCCGTAGTAGAGGGAAGGTACGCCGGGCATGGTGTACAGCAGGGTGTACAGGTTGCTGATGTGGGCCGGGTCCTTCAGCTTGGAGGCCAGCCGGTCCACGTCGTGGTTATCGGCGAAGTTGTACAGGGTAATGTTGCGGTAGATGCCGCCGGGGCCGCACTGACGATGGAGAGAGTGGGCGATTTCAAAGTAGTTCTTGTCGTTGTGGGAGGACCACAGGCCCTTCCAGCACTCGTAGTTGGTGACGCTATCCAGCATCTCCGGGTTGGCCCACCGGGCGTAGTCACCGTGGATGATCTCGCCCATGAGCCAGAAATCCGGGTCTTTGCCCTTGACGAAGCCCTTGAGGGTGCGAAAGAAGTCAAAGTCCACGCAGTCGGCGGCGTCCAGCCGCAGACCGTCAATGTGGAATTTGTCCATCCACATCCCCACCGCGTCCAGCAGGTGGCGCACCACGTCGGGGTTGCGGAGATTGAGTTTTACCAGCTCATAGTGGCCCTGCCAGGCGGTGTACCAGAAGGGGTCGCCCATAGGGGAGGGGCCGCCGAAGTTCAGGTCGTGGAACCAGCCGCAGTAGGGAGAGTCCTGGCCATGCTCCTGCACATCCCGGAAGGCCCAGAAGCCCCGGCCTACGTGGTTGAACACCCCGTCCAGCACCACACGGATGCCGTTGGCGTGAAGCTCATCACACAGGGCGGCGAAGGAATCGTTGTCTCCCAGGCGGCAGTCGATCTGGAAGTAGTCGGTGGTGTCGTAGCCGTGCTTCACCGACTGGAACACCGGACCCAGGTAGAGGGCATTGACACCCAGTTCCTTCAGGTGGGGGATCCAGTCTTTCAGCTTGTCCAGCCGGGGCACCGGGGCGCCGCCGGGGTTGTACTCCGGTGCACCGCAGAAACCAAGGGGGTAGATGTGGTAGAACACGGACTGATTGACCCAATGACTCATATTTGACTCCTCCAGTCTCAATTAAGATTGTGTTTCTTCTTCCTCCAGCTCACGCAGCAGCTTCTGGTCCTCCTTGGAGGACAGATCCAGCTTCTCATACAGGTCGGGCCGCCGCTGGCGGGTGCGGAGGATGGATTGCTTCCGCCGCCACTGGGCGATTTTCTTGTGGTCGCCGGAGCGGAGAATAGGGGGGACCTTCCGGCCGTGCCACTCCTCGGGCCGGGAGTACTGAGGATATTCCAGCATCCCGTTCCAGTGGCTCTCATTTTCAAAGCACTCAGGATCGGCCAAGACGCCGGGCACCAGCCGGGCCACCGCGTCGGCCACCACCATGGCGGCCAGCTCGCCGCCGGTGAGCACGAAATCCCCGATGGAGATCTCCTCGTCCACGCACTCCTCAATAAAGCGCTGGTCGATGCCCTCGTAGTGGCCGCATACCAGGATCAGGTGGTCGTAGTCATCCCGGAGGCGGCGGGCATCGGACTCGGTAAAGGTCTTGCCGGCGGGGGACATATAGATGGTGTGACCCGGGCCGTAAGTGTCCACGATGTGCTTCCAGCACTGGTAGAGGGGATCGGCCTGCATCACCGCCCCCCGGCCGCCGCCGTAGGGGTAGTCGTCCACCTGCTTCTGCTTGTTGAGGGTGTAATCCCGGATCTGGTGGGCTTCAATGCGGATGATGTCCCGCTCCTGGGCCCGGCCCAGGATGGACTCATTCATCATGTCGCCCACAGTCAGATCGAAGAGGGTCATGATATCAATGCTATACATCGGTACGCATCCCCTCGATGAGGCGGACCTTGATATAGCCGCCCTCCACGTTGGTCTCCGCCAGGAACTCATCCACCGCGGGGATCATATACTCGTGCTCCCCTTTGACCACATAGACCTCGTGGGCAGGGGGGGTGAGCACATCGGCCACCACGCCGATCTTCTCGCCGGTAGCGGCGTCGATGACCTCCAGCCCCATCAGGTCGGCGATAAAGTGGCGGCCGTCGGGCAGCTCCACGCCGGTGCGGTCAATGAACACCGTCCTGCCTTTCAGGGCCATGGCGGCGTTCACGTCGTTGACCCCCTCCAGGAAGGCCAGCACATTGCCCTTGTGGATGCGGGCGGAGCGGATCTTCACCGGCTTGCCGTCCACATACAATACATCAAACTGGCAGAGAAATTCCGGAGAATCGCACCAGGGGACGATCTTGACCTCGCCCTGGATGCCGTGGGTGTTGACGATCTGACCTGCTTCTAAAAATTGATTTTTCATCGGTATCACCCCGAATCGTACAAAATCTGCAAGATATGAAAAAGCCGACCGACCACAGGGTCGGTCGGCTTTTTCATATCCGGGGGGAGGCCCCCGGAGTTAGTCGACGATATCGACGGAAACCTTGGTGCCCTGGCGCTGGGCCACGGAGCGCATCAGCGTGCGGATCTCCTTGGCGATGCGGCCCTGGCGGCCGATCACCTTGCCCATATCCTCGGGGGCCACCCGAAGCTCCAGGACGGTCTCGCTCTCACCTGCGTGCTCGGTGACCTCCACGGCGTCGGGGTGGTCCACCAGATTGCGGGCGATATAGGTGAGCAGTTCCTTCATGCCAGCCGTGCCCTCCTATCAGATGGCGCCAGCTTTTTTCAGCAGAGCCTTCACGGTCTCAGTGGGCTGAGCGCCGGTCTTGATCCAAGCCTGGGCGCGCTCGGCGTCCACCTTGATCTCGGCGGGCTGGGTCAGAGGATTGTAAGTGCCGATCTCCTCGATGAAACGGCCGTCACGGGGATAGCGGGAGTCAGCCACCACGATGCGGTAGAAGGGAGCCTTCTTGGCGCCCATACGACGCAGTCTGATCTTAACCATTGTATCTTCACCTCCATGTAATCGTAAAGCATATCTATGGAAACGCGACGTGGCGCGTTTACCACCGTTTAGAAGGGCAGACCAGGCATTTTGCCCAGCTTACCCAGTTTCCCCAGCTTGCCAAGACGCTTCATCTGCTTGCCGGAGAACTGTTTGCTCATCTGCTGCATCATGTCGAACTGCTTGAGCAGACGGTTGATGTCCACCACCTGGGTACCGGAGCCGGCGGCGATGCGCTTTTTCCGGCTGTTGTTCAGCAGGGAGGGGTCCTCCCGCTCGGCAGGGGTCATGGACAGGATAATGGCTTCGGTGCGGGCCAGGGACTTCTCGTCCACGTTAGCACCTTCCAGAGCCTTGGCGTTGACGCCGGGGAGCATCCCTGCAATGTCGGACAGGGAACCCATGCTCTTGATCTGCACCAGCTGATCGTAGAAGTCCGAGAGGGTGAAGCGGTTTTTCCGCAGCTTCTGTTCCAGCTCAGCGGCCTTCTTGGCGTCAAAGGTCTGCTGGGCTTTCTCGATGAGGGAGAGCACGTCGCCCATGCCCAGGATACGGGAGGCCATCCGGTCGGGGTAGAAGATGTCCACCTGGTCCAGCTTCTCACCCTGGCCCACGAACTTGATGGGCTTGCCGGTGACCGCTTTGATGGAGAGGGCTGCGCCGCCCCGGGCGTCGCCGTCCAGCTTGGTGAGCATGACGCCAGTGATATCCAGAGCCTCGTCAAAGGCCTTGGCGGCGTTTACCGCGTCCTGACCGATCATGGCGTCCACGATGAGCAAGATCTCGGTGGGGTCAATGGCCGCCTTCATGTCCTTGAGCTGTTCCATCAGCTCCTCGTCCACGTGGAGACGACCGGCGGTGTCGATGAATACGATGTCGTTGCCGTGCTTCTTGGCGTGCTCAATGCCCGCCTTGGCGATGTCGATGGGGTCGATCTGACCCATCTGGAACACAGGCACGTCTACCTGGGAGCCCACAACCTCCAGCTGAGTGATGGCGGCGGGGCGGAAGGTGTCGCAGGCCACCAGAAGGGGCCGCTTGCCCTGCTTTTTCAGAAAGCCCGCCAGCTTGGCGCCGTTGGTAGTCTTGCCGGCGCCGTTGAGGCCGCACAGCATCACAACCGTGGGGGGCTTGGGAGAGATGGTCAGCTTGGTGCTTTCGCCGCCCATCAGATTGGTCAGCTCTTCGTTGACGATCTTGACGATCATTTGAGCGGGAGTCAGGCTCTCCAGTACGTCGGAGCCCACGGCCCGCTCGGTGACAGAGGCCACAAACTGCTTGACCACCTTGAAGTTTACGTCGGCCTCCAGCAGGGCCATCCGGATCTCCTTCATGGCCTCCTTTACGTCGGCCTCGGTGAGACGGCCCTTGCCCCGCAGCCGCTTAAAGGCGGCGGACAGCTTTTCGGTCAGTCCTTCAAATGCCATGGGGTCACTCCTGTTTCAGCTGATCCAGAACACTGCGGATGCGGTTGCACTGGATCTCAACCTCGTCGTCCTGCCAGCGCTGGTCGTTGCGCTGGGCGATGGCGTTCACCGCCTCTTCTACCTCCAGGAACTGCTGCTGCATCTTGTGGAAGCGCTTGATGATGCCGGTTTTGTCCTCCAGCTCGGTGAGGATGGCCTCGGCCCGGACGATCACGTCCCGGACGCCCTGGCGGGTGATGCCGTAGTTCTCGGCGATCTCAGCCAGAGAGAGGTCCTCATTGTAGTAGAGGTCATAGAATTCCTTCTGTCGGTCGGTGAGCATATCTCCATAAAAATCATAGAGCAGAGCCATGCGGTAGGCCTGGTTCTTCATGGTACACCCTCCTTCAGTAAGTCGTTCTGTAAAGGAAGTAAAGTTTCAAAGCTTTACAACAGAGGTGATGATACACGATTTTCCTCCGTTTGTCAAGGGGGAAAGGGCGCTTTATTTTTCTTTTTCTTCGGCGGCATACCACAGGGGCCAGCCCAGCAGCACCGCGCCTCCCAGCAGGTTGCCGATGGTGACCCACAGCAGGTTCCAGCCCATGGCGGCCCAGTCTGCCGTATGGGTGTACAGAGCGTAAAGGGCAAAGTAAGCCATATTGGCGATGGAGTGTTCCAGACCGGTGAGGACGAAGGTGGTGATGGCCAGGGCGATGACCAGGGCCTTACCCGTCTCGCTCTGGAGGCGGAAGCCGGCGAACACCCCGATGCACACCAGGAAATTGCACAGCACGCCCCGGAGCAGCAGCACATACCAGGGCAGAGACAGTTTGCCGGGCACGATGACGGCCAGATAGGCCCCCAGCAGGTCGGCGCTGGCCCCGGAGCCCACCAGCACCAGGCAGAGCACCAGAATGCCTGCCAGGTTGCCCAGATAAGACATGATCCAGACCCGCAGAGCCCCGGCGGGGGAGACCTGATTTTCATAGAGGGAGACCCCCATCACCAGGTTGCAGCCGGTAAAAAGCTCGCCGCCCAGCAGAACGATCAGGGTAAGGGCTGCCGAGAAGGTGACGGCGCCCAGCAGCTTGGCCACAGGCAGGGCTCCGCTGTAAAACCAGGCGGAGCACAGGCAGGACAGCAGGGCCCCCACAAAAATAAAGGCCCCGGCCAGGGCGGCCCGGGTCAGATAGCGCAGAGGCGCCTTGCGGGCCAGAGCCAGCTTGCCGGCGCCTGCCTGAGCGATTTGTTCCACAACAGCACGGTTCATGGGCAGATTCCTCCACAGGGACAAATTATTTTCAATATTGTACCGGAGATTCTGGTTTCGCACAAGAGGGCGGCCCACATTTTGTATAATTCCACCACACCGGCAAACACTAACCTTACATCAGATAAGGAGGTACTATCAGTGAAAACCCGCATCCTGATTGCCGCAGCGCTGACGGCCGCCCTGCTCACCGTGGCCCTGCCTGCCTCGGCGCTCTTTCTGGACCAGGAGGAGACCAGCCCCACGGTGCTGGACGTGGTGAAGAACGGCATGGCCACCGAGACCATCGCCTTCCAGTCCTCGGACTTTGTGGTGGAGGGGGAGGGCGCTCTGGACGCCATCGTGATCACCCAGCTGCCCCAGGAAGGTGTGCTCACCCTGGGAGGCCAGATGGTGGGAGAGGGGGATGTGATCGCCATGACCGCCGTGGACGGCCTGCGTTTCACTCCTTCTGTCGCTCCAACCGCTCTGGAGACCAGCTTTACCTTCCAACCTCTCTTTGCCGACGGTGAGCCGGGACAGGAGGTTGGGGTGGAGGTCCATCTGCTGACCGAGGCCAACGGCGCCCCGGTGGCGGAGAATCTGGAGCTGTCCACCTATAAAAATGTGGCGGTCACCGACCGCTTTTCCGCCGTGGACCCGGAGGGCGACCTGCTGACCTACCGGCTGGTGAAGAAGCCCGCCCGGGGTTCGGTAACCATCGGGGAGGACGGCCAGTTCGTCTACACCCCCTATGAGAATAAGACTGGCAAGGATTCCTTCACCTATATTGCCATGGACACGGTGGGCAACGCCTCCGACCCGGCTACAGTCAAAGTAAAGATCGAAAAGCCGGACACCAAGGTGACCTACGCCGATCTCAGCGGTCACCCGGCTCACAAGGCGGCCATCCGCCTGGCGGAGGAGGGTGTCTTTGTCGGCGAGTGCATGGGAGGGGAATACTTCTTCCAGCCTGACGCCGCTGTCACCCGCAGCGAATTTGTGGCCATGGCTATGAATGCTGCCGGGGTGGAGTCCCTGGAGGGGGTGTCCCGCACCGGCTTTGCCGACGACGAAAGCATTCCCACCTGGGCCAAGCCCTATGTGTCCTCCGCCCTGAAGTGCGGTCTGGTCCAGGGCACCACCGATGATGAGGGCCGGGTGGTGTTCCGGGCCGATGATTCCATCACCACCGCCGAGGCGGCGGTGCTGCTGGACCGGGTGCTGTCCGTCACCGACGTGGACGCCCAGACCTTTGCCGCCGACGCTCCCGCCTGGGCGGCCCAGTCGGCGGCCAACCTGTCCACCTGCGGGGTGCTGCCGGCGGAGGCCGGCCTCACGGAAACTCTGACCCGTGGAGAGGCGGCCCAGCTGCTGTGCGCCGCCCTGGATCTGCTGGACAGCCGGGACACTGGCTGGTTTTAAGGGGAATATGAGAAAAACGGCCGCCATCGGCGGCCGTTTCCCTTTATGCACGGGGACGCAATTTATACCATATCATAAAAAGAAGTAACCCGGCAAGGCAGATCCCGCCGCCCAGCCAGAAGGACCAGTCCAGATTGATTTCCGCCAGAGCGCCAAAAGCCAGGTTGGTACACACCCCGACCCCGCCTATGACCATGGCATGGATACTCAGGGCGGTGGCCCGGTGTTCTGTGACGACCTGCCTGTTTTGCAGCTCCATCAGGAAGGGCTGGCACAGGGTATTGCACAGCCGCAGAGTGAGAATGGCACAGATGGAGGGGAGAGGGGCAGCGGTCAGAGCCAGGGCGATACAGGCCAGTACCCCGCCGCCGTAGAGCAGCACCGCCGTTCCCACGGTGCCTGTCCGGCGGGTGAGTCGGGCGGACCAGATTCCCGCCATGCCCAGTACTGTGGCGGCAATATAGAGGACGCCAATGGCCCAATCGGGCAGGCCGGCGCGGGCATACTGAAGCTGATTTAAAAAGGTGGTGATGGTCTGGTGGGCCTCGGAGAGGAGGGCCGCCGACAGGAGAAAGAGGAGCAGACGTCGATTGGTCAGCGTCTGGCGCAGGATATCCAGGGTCAGCCGGGGAGAGAAGGGCGCGGGTGTCTTTACCTCGGTGAGTCCCAGGGCGCACAGGGCGGCGGCGCCATAGCTGAGGACAGTGAGGCCCCCCGCCAGGGCGTAGTTGTCTCCGACAAACAGGGAGAAGATGAGGGCGGCGATGAGCAATCCGGCGGTCTGGAGGCTGTTGTACCACCCAAAGATCTGCTGGCTGTCCTGCCCGCCTCTGGAGAGGTAGAGAATGCTGGTGTCCACCCCGGACATCCCGGCTACCACCACGCTGAGCATGACCCGCTCCAGCAGGAAGCCGCCGAAGCCGTCTGCCTGCCAGAACACGATTTTGGACAGGAAATAGAGAAAACAGCACCCGATCATGGTGCGTTTGTACCCCAGCCGGTCGGCCAGGATCCCCCAGGGCACCTCCAGCAGGATGCACAGCGCCAGGGAGAGACTCTCAATGAGGGTGATCTGGGCGATAGACACGCCCTGCGCTTCCCGGTAGAGGGTGGCCACAGGGCCATAAAAGACCATGCCCTGCAAGAGGGCGATGGCGTACATACACCTTAAATTCCGTTTCATGAAAAAGATCCAGTCCTTCCTGAATTTCTGCATCAAAACAAGGCGCTGGATCACAGCGCCGGGATGTTAGGATGCACCTCAGGTGGGATTGGACCGATACAGCATAGTTGCTTCACTCCATGAAAGGAAGTTCCAGGTTCAATGTAGCAGAATGGCGGAGGAATGTCAAGCGGTAGGGTGTGACCACCGGAAAAAGAAAGATTTCATGCACAGATAGTCGAAAGGTAGTTGAGTATAGAGGTAAAGCGTGCTATAATATACCATTAGCGCGTATCATATTGTATCAAACTGGCAACTGAGGTGTATTATGAAGATCGTAGTTTTGGCCGGGGGTCTGTCCCCGGAGCGGAACGTGTCCCTTTCCACCGGCACCATGGTGACCGAGGCCCTGCGGGCTCTGGGCCATCGGGCGGGACTCATCGATATGTTTTTCGGCCTGGAGCAGGGCCGTGCAGACGAGTCTTTCTTTGATGCGCCGGTGCCCGAATCCTTTAAAAAGATCAGCCGGGAGGCCCCTGACCTGGAGCAGATCAGGGCCAGCCGTCCCGGCGACAGCAAGAGCGTGTTTGGCCCCGGTGTGCTGGAGCTGTGCCAGATGGCCGATCTGGTGTTCCTGGCCCTCCACGGTACCTGCGGCGAGGACGGAAAGGTCCAGGCTGCCTTTGACCTGATGGGCATCCCCTACACCGGTGCGGGCTACCTGTCCAGCGCCATCGCCATGGACAAGGACCTGACCAAGCGGATGGTGGCTGACGTGGTAAATACCCCCGGCTGGAAGACCGTGGAGTACAAGGCGGAGGATATTGAGGGCCTGGTCAAGACCGCCCGGCTGCCCCTGGTGGTAAAGCCGGTGGCCAGCGGGTCCTCCATCGGTGTGTCCATCGCCTATACCGCCGACGAGCTGCGCAAATCCCTCACCAACGGCCTGACCCTGGGAGGCCGCACCGTGCTGGAAGAGTATGTGAAGGGCCGTGAGATCCAGGTGGGCATCCTGGACGGCAAAGCCCTGCCCTCCATCGAGATCATCCCCAAGGAGGGCTTCTACGACTACGCCAACAAGTACCAGCCCGGCGCGGCGCTGGAGGTGTGCCCCTCGGAGATTCCGGCGGAGTGGGAGGAGAAGCTCCGCGCTGCTGCCCTGCGGGTGTATGAGACCCTGGGCCTGTCTGTCTATTCCCGGGCCGACTTCATCGTCACCAGCGACGGTGAGCCCTGGTTCCTGGAGATCAACACCCTGCCCGGCATGACCCCCACCAGCCTGCTGCCCCAGGAGGCCGCCGCGGTGGGCATCGATTACAACAGCCTGTGCCAGCGCATTGTGGAGGCCTCCCTGGAGGCCAGAAAACAGGGTCGGTAAACCGGCATCCGGAACGAGAGAGATTGAAGGAGACAATAACATGGAGCCGATGACCATACGAGAGATCATGGAAGCGGTAGGCGGCAGCCTGCTGGGTGAGTTCGGAGATCTGAACCGGGCGGTGAGCCGGGTGGAGACCGACAGCCGTACCATCCATCCCGGTTCTCTGTTCATCCCCCTGGTGGGAGAGCGCTTTGACGGTCATGCCTACATCAACGCCGCCCTGGAAGGGGGCGCTGACGGGTGCTTCACCCAGCGGGAGCGGGACAGCTATCTGCCCGGCAAGTTCTATATTAAGGTAAAGTCCACCCACCGGGCCCTCCGGGATCTGGCCAAGTATTACAAGCAGAAATTCGCCATCCCCGTGGTAGCCATCACAGGCTCGGTGGGCAAGACCACCACCAAGGACATGGTGGCAGCGGTGCTGGGGGAGAAGTACAACGTCCTCAAAACCGAGGGTAACCTGAACAACGACATTGGGGTGCCCATGACTCTGCTGCGGCTCAAGCCGGAGCATCAGATCGCCGTACTGGAGCTGGGCATGAACCACGCCGGGGAGATCGACTATCTCTCCGCCATTGTGGAGCCCGACATGATCCTCATGACCAACATCGGCGACTCCCACATCGAGCACTTCGGTTCCCGGGAGAAGATTCTGGAGGCCAAGAGCGAGATCTTCCACCACGCCAAGCCGGGCGCGCCCGCCGTCATCAACGGCGACGACCCGCTGCTGAACACCCTGCCCGGCAAGCTGGACCACCCCTTCATCCGGGTGGGCTCCGCCCAGGGGCTGGACTACCGGGCAGTGGATCTGGCCAGCGACGGCAAGAGCCGGATCAGCTGTAAGGTGGAAACGCCTGACGGTGATTTCCCGGTGGAGATCCCGGCTCTGGGTGACCATATGATTTATCCTACCCTGATGGCGGCGGCGGTAGGCCAGCACTTCGGCCTGACCGCTCAGGAGATCGCCGACGGAGTGCTCCACTTCGCCCCCACCAAGATGCGGATGAACATCCTCACCCGTGGGGATGATATCACCATCCTCAACGACACCTACAACGCCAATCCCCAGTCCATGCGGGCGGCGGTGGAGGTGCTCTCCAACGCCAAGGGGGAGTACAAGGTTGCGGTGCTGGGCGATATGTTTGAGTTGGGCCCCCTGGCTCCCGCCCTCCATGCCGGCATCGGCGAGTACCTGGCCAAGGCGGGCATCCACTGCCTGGTAGCAGTGGGCGAGCTGTCCAAGCATATTTACGATGCCGCCAAGGCGGCAGGTGTGCCGGTGTGCTGGCACTGCGCCGACAAGGCAGAGGCCAAGCCGGTACTGGACAGCGTGGTGCGCCCCCACGCTACCATTCTGGTAAAGGCCTCCCGGGGCATGGCCCTGGAGGAGCTGGTGGAGTACCTGCTGACCATCACCAAAGAGGCGTAATGGCGAAAAAAAGACCTTCCCCCCACCGGGGGGAAGGTCCTGATGCTATCTGTGTTATCCAAACAGCTTCTGCAGATTCTCCTTGAAGGGCGGATAGATGACGCCCTTCTCGGTGATGATGCCGGTGACCAGGCTGTGTGGGGTCACGTCAAAGGCGGGGTTGTAAACCTCCACCGTGGCTGGCGCGGTCTGGACTCCGTACAGGGTACGCACCTCGTTCTTGTCCCGCTCCTCAATGGGAATACGGTCGCCATCCGGGATCGTCAGATCGATGGTGGAGCAGGGGAGGGCCACATAGAAGGGAACCCCGTGATGATGGGCGTGCACCGCCACCGAGTAGGTGCCAATCTTGTTGGCGAAGTCTCCGTTGGCCGCCATCCGGTCGCAGCCCACCACCACCATGTCGATCCTGCCCTTGGCCATCAGGCTGGCAGCCATGTTGTCGGCAATGAGGGTGGCGGGGATGTGGTCGGTGACCAGCTCGTAGGCGGTGAGCCGGGCACCCTGGAGCAGGGGACGGGTCTCATCTGCGTAAACCATATCCACTTTACCCTGCTCGTGGGCGGCCCGGATGACTCCCAGAGCGGTACCGTAGCCGCCGGTGGCCAGGGCTCCGGCGTTGCAGTGGGTAAGGATGTGGGCGTGATCAGGCACCACAGAAGCGCCGTAAAGGCCCATGGCCTTACACATAGCCACATCTTCCTGATGGATGGCAATGGCTTCCGCAATCAGGGTTTCCGGATCGCCGCCGCAGGCTTCGGCTTTGCGGGCCATCCGGTCCAGAGCCCAGAACAGATTGACCGCCGTGGGACGGCTGGCGGCCAGGACGGCCTTGGCCTCGGTCAGGTCCTCCCCGGCCAGAGCGGCCAGGCAATAGGCGTAGGCGGCGGTGACGCCGATGGCGGGGGCTCCCCGCACCACCATGGTGCGGATGGCATCGGCCACCGGCCGGTAATCGGTGTAGGGGAGCCAGGTCTCTTCCACCGGAAGCTTTGTCTGATCAAGTAAGTAAAGGGTATTTCCTTCCCAACGGATCGCGTCCATAGAGAACTCCTCCTTGTGATGCGGCCCCGGCGGACCGGGGCATTTTGTTCCAACCGATTGTACCACACACACCATTTGGAGGCAAGCAATGATCGATATCTCCGTCTCGAACCTGTCCAAAGAATTCGAGGTAGGCAAAAAAATATTGGACGGCCTTACCTTCCAGATCGACCAGGGGGAGCGGGTGGGCCTGCTGGGCAAGAACGGCGCCGGCAAGACCACCCTGTTCAAGATCCTCACCGGCGAACTGGACTGGGACGATGGCGAGGTCCACATCGCCCCCGGCAAGGGAGTGGGGCTTATCTCCCAGATCCCCGTCTATCCGCCGGAATACACGGTGGAGGATGTGCTCCAGACCGCCTTCGGGCGGATCCGGGCCATGGAGCGGGAGATGGCGGAACTGACTGAGCGCATGGGCCGGGACAGCGACCCGGCTCTGCTGCGGCGGTACGATGCCCTCACTGCCGCCTTTGAGGCGGGGGGCGGCTACGATACCATCACCTCCCTGAATAAGGTGTGCAATGGCCTGGAAATTTCCCAGGATATGCGCAGTCAGCTCTTTTCCTCCCTGTCCGGCGGCGAAAAAACCCGGGTCAACCTGGCGCGGCTCATTCTGGAGGACACCGATATCCTGCTGCTGGACGAGCCCACCAACCATCTGGACCTCCGGGCCACGGAGTGGCTGGAGGAATATCTGGACAAGTATAAAGGTACTGTCCTTGCCATCTCCCATGACCGCTGGTTTCTGGACCGGGTGGTCAAGCGGGTCATTGAGATCCAGGACGGCAAGGCGGAGTTCTACGAGGGCAACTACTCCTTCTATGTGGTGGAGAAAGAGCACCGCTATCAGGAGCAGCTGAAGCGGTACGAGAAGGAGCAGGCCAAGATTGAGCAGCTGGAGAAGGCCGCCCAGCAGCTGCGGATCTGGGCCTACTCGGGCAACGACAAGATCTTTAAGCGGGCCCAGTCCATGGAGAAACGGATTGAGCGCCTGCGTACCACCGACAAGCCCGCCAAGGAGCGCCGCCTGGACATGAAGTTCGGAGAGCGGGAGTTCCGCGGGGACGAGGTGCTTACCATCAAGGAGCTGAAAAAGTCCTTTGACGGGCGCACCCTCTTTGACCACGTCAATCTGGAGGTGGTGGGAGGCGAGCGCATCGCCCTGCTGGGGGACAACGGCACCGGCAAATCCACCCTGCTGAAGATTTTGCTGAAGGAGGAGGAGCCCGACTCCGGAAAGTTAAAGATGGGGCCAACTGTAAAGGTGGGTTACCTGCCCCAGATCATCCACTTCTCCCACCCGGAGCGCAACCTGGTGGACACTATGATCTACGATCAGGACTGCTCCACTCAAACCGCCCGCAACCGGCTGGCCGCCTTTAACTTCCGGGGAGAGGACGTGTTTAAGCCGGTGTCCGCCCTGTCCGGCGGCGAACAGAGCCGCCTGCGGCTGTGTATGCTCATGGATGAGCAGATCAATCTGCTTATCTTGGACGAGCCCACCAACCATCTGGACATCGCCAGCCGGGAGTGGATTGAGGAGGCGGTGGCGGAGTACGAGGGCAACCTGCTCTTCGTATCCCATGACCGCTATTTCATCAAGCAGTTCGCCACCCGCATCTGGATGCTGGAGGACGGGCACATCACCGACTTCAAGGGTACCTTTGAGGAGTTCCGGGCCGCCCGGGAGCGGGCCAAGGCCCAGGCTGCCGCCCCGGTGAAGGCGGAGCCGGAGAAGCCCAAGAAGGAGAAGCCCAAGCGCCCCGGCGGCACCAAGGAGCTGGAGAAGCAGGTGGCCGCGGCGGAGCGGGCGGTAGCCAAGGCGGAGGAGCGGCAGTATGAGCTGTCTCTGAAAGCTGAAGAGGTGGCCTCCAACTACCTGGAGCTCCAGAAGGTGTATGAGGAGCAGAAGGCGCTGGAGGACGAGATCGCCACCCTGTACACCAAGTGGGAGACCTTGGCCGCGGAATTGGAAGAGGCCAGAGGATGAGACGAAAGAAACAGTATTACCGCCCCTACGGAGGGCGCAGAAAGCCGGTATGGCTGCTGGCTCTGCTGGCGGCGGTGCTGGCCGCTCTGCTGAGTTTTGCGGTGCTGCTGGGCGTGGTGCTGTCTGGCGCCCACGACAGTATCACCGGCGAACCCAAGGTGATGGTGATCCTGGGCTGCAAGGTGGAGTCCTGGGGGCCGTCCATCCTGCTCCAGGACCGGCTGGACAAGGCTCTGGACTACCTGGAGGATCACCCGGACCTGACCATCGTGGCCTCAGGCGGGCAGGGCCCCGACGAACACCAGAGCGAGGCCCAGTGTATGTACGATTATCTGACCGACCACGGGGTGGACTCAGACCAGATCCTGCTGGAGGACCAGTCCCACAACACCTGGGAAAACATCCGCTTTACCCAGGCGCTGCTGCGGGAGAAGGAAGTGGATACCAGCCAGATGCTGGTGGTGTCCAACGGCTTCCACCTGACCCGGGTGAGGATGCTGTGGGACAGGGCATGGGAGGGGGATTACACCCTGTCCACCCTGGCGGCCCCCAGTTCCCACATTCCATCCCGGCTGAAGATGTACATCCGGGAGCCGTTGGCTCTGGTCAAGTCCTATTTCTTTGACAGGTGATATGATTTGGATATGCAGCAAAAACTAAGCGCCCTGGACCTGCGTTTTGCCAGTATCGAGGCCCAGCTGGGAGCGGGTGAGACCTATAATGACCCGGCCCTGGTGGCTAAGCTCAATAAGGAGCAGCGGGAGCTGGAGCCGGTGGTCACTGCCTGGCGGGCCTATACCCGCCGTCAGCAGGACCTGAAGGACGCGGAGGAGCTGATGGGCGATCCCGACATGAAGGAGCTGGCCCAGGAGGAGTATCAGCAGGCCAAGGAGGACATCGCACGGCTGGAGGATGAGATCCGCATCCTGCTGCTGCCCCGGGATCCCAACGACGACAAAAACGTCATTGTGGAAATCCGGGCCGGAGTAGGAGGGGAGGAGGCGGCCCTGTTTGCCCACTCCCTGTTCCGGATGTACTCCATGTACGCCGACGCCCGCCGCTGGAAGGTGGAGGTAGACTCGGTGAATGAAACCGAGCTGGGCGGCGTCAAGGAAATCTGCTTTACCATTGAGGGAGACGGGGCCTACTCCCGCCTGAAATTTGAAAGCGGAGTACACCGGGTCCAGCGGGTGCCCGAGACCGAGTCGGGCGGGCGCATCCATACCTCCACTGCCACCGTGGCGGTGCTGCCCGAGGTGGACGAGGTGGACTTTGAGCTCAATCCCGCCGACATCGAGATGCAGGTGTTCCGCTCCTCCGGCGCGGGCGGCCAGCACGTGAACAAAACCTCCTCCGCGGTGCGGCTCATCCACAAGCCCACCGGCACCGTGGTGGAGTGTCAGCAGGAGCGCAGTCAGTTCCAGAACCGGGACAAGGCCATGCAGATCCTGCGCTCCCGGCTGTATGAGGAGAAGGTACGGGAGCAGGAGGAGTCCCTGACGGCGGAGCGCCGCAGCCAGGTGGGCACCGGAATGCGGAACGAGCGCATCCGCACCTACAATTTCCCTCAGGGACGGCTCACCGATCACCGCATTGGCCTGACCCTGTATAAGCTGGAGAATGTGATGAACGGCGACCTGGACGAGATCATCGATGGACTGGTTACCGCTGACCAGGCCGAGCGACTCAAACACAGCCAGGAGGAATAAACGGGAGGCATCCCGGAATCCTAGAAAAGGAGCACTGACCATGGAACTGATCATTCATTTCAATACCCTGCCGGAGGGGCTGACCCTGGATCTGGTACGGGACGATCTGGCGAACCTGCTGGAGGACGACGGCTGGCTCACCGGCTCGGGCGCCGACTATCTGGAGCTGGAGCTGGAGGACGAGAAGGTCAACCCCAAATACGGCATTCTCACCGTGAAGGGCTATCTGCAAAAGGCCAAATTCGCCCCCGATACCACCATTGAACTGGCGGGCACCCCGGTGGGCATCTACGAATAACAAAGGAGACTTGGGTATGAAAAAGGCCATTGGCATCCTGCACATCCTGTCCGGCGCCGCCCTGCTGGCGGCAGGTATCCTGACGGTGGTACAGAGGGACCGCCGTCGCCGCCGCTGTCATCGGTTTTGAGAAAGCGGTGAGGAAGGATGCATACCCTGCGTTTAAATGATAAGCAGATCGGGGAGGCGGCGGACATCCTCCGCCGGGGCGGTCTGCTGGGTATCCCCACCGAGACGGTGTACGGCCTGGGGGCCAACGGGCTAAACAGCGAGGCGGTAGGTCACATTTTTGCGGCCAAGGGCCGTCCCCAGGACAACCCGCTGATTCTTCATATCCCCACCGCCGACTGGCTGGAGCGCTACTGCGAGGACATCCCGGAGGCGGCCTATGCCCTGGCCGACAAATTCTGGCCCGGTCCTATGACCATGATCCTCAAGCACAAGCCCATTGTGCCTGCCGCTGTTACCGCCGGACTGGACACAGTGGGGATGCGCTGCCCGGCCCATCCGGTGTGCCGGGCTATCATCGCTGCCGCGGATGTGCCGGTAGCTGCCCCGTCGGGCAATACTTCCGGCCGGCCCAGCCCCACCAATATGGCGGATATGCTGGAGGATATGGACGGCAAGATCGACGGCATTGTGGACGGCGGCCCCTGCTCCGTGGGGGTGGAGTCCACCATCATCGACCTGACCGAGCAGCCGCCCAGGCTGCTGCGTCCCGGCGGCATCACTCTGGAGCAGCTGAAGAGTGTACTGGGCGAGGTGGCGGTGGACCCGGCAGTGACCCGGCTCATGGGTGCCGGGGAGCAGCCTAAGGCTCCCGGCATGAAGTACCGCCACTACGCCCCCAAGGCGCCGGTGACGGTGGTTCAGGGCGCGCCTGAGACGGCGGCCCGATACATCCAGACCCATATGGACCCCGGCGACGGGGTGATCTGCTTTGACGAGTATACCCATCTGTTTGAAGGCCACCCCCTGGAGCAGCTGGGCCCCAGCACCGACGTGCCCGAGCAGGCCAGACGGGTGTTTGACGCCCTGCGTTGGTTTGACGGCACCGACGTGACACACATCTGGGCCCAGTGCCCCGACGCCACCGGCATTGGTCTGGCGGTGGCCAACCGGCTCAACAAGGCGGCCGGATTCCATATCATCCGGGCTGATCAGCCCGATTAACGAAGATGGCCGTGTTTTCACGGCCATCTTTTTTCAAAGTGTTGAAAGGATTCCGTCCTTTGGTTCGTATTCAAGGTGAAACCCAATGAATCAAGGAGGAATCACCATGAAGAAAATCCTGATGGGTACCGCCATTGCCGCTCTGGTGCTGACGGTGGGAGTGACCGGCGCCTTTGCCGCCGGGGGGCGAAATTACGTGGACGCCAATGGTGACGGGATCTGTGACAACCGGGGGAACTACTGCCGGTTTGTGGATACCGACGGCGACGGTGTGTGCGACTACCAGGGCACAGGCTGCCGCCATACCGGCGGGTACGGCTGTCATGGCCAGGGCCGGGGCCATCACGGCTGGTAACAGGTCCGGCTGAGCAGGAGGGGAGGTGAGGGTGTGCGGAGCGAAGAGGAGACCAACCAGGCCGTGGAGCGGTATGGAGATACCGTCCGGCGGCTGTGCATGATCCATCTGAAGAATGAGGCGGACACCCAGGACATCTTCCAGACGGTGTTTTTAAAGTATCTGCTCCATGACAAGCCCTTTGAAAGCGGCGAGCATGAGAAGGCCTGGTTCATCCGGGTGACCCTCAATGCCTGCAAGGACCTGCTCCGCAGCTTTTTCCGCAGAAATACCGTGCCTCTGGAGGAATTGACCGGCCAGGCCGACCAGCTTACCGGCCAGGGGCAGGAGGTGCTGGCCGCCGTGCTGGCGTTGCCCCAGAAGGAGCGGCAGGTGGTATACCTCCACTACTACGAGGGCTATACCGCCCCGGAGCTGAGCCGCCTGCTGGGTAAGAACGTGAACACCATCTACACCACTCTGGCCCGGGCCAGGGCGTACCTGAAGGAAACGCTGGGGGGTGAGGACCATGGATGAGCAGATCCGGGAGGCCTTTGGGCAGCTTCACGCCGGAGAAGCCATGAAGGAAAATACCCGGGCCGCCCTGGACCGGGCGCGGAGCCGCCGCCACCGGCCTGTGGGCTACCTGGCCGCGGCGGCGGCCTGCCTGGTGTTGCTGCTGGTGGGACTGGGTGGATACCGTTACTACTTTATACCAACCACCTATCTCAGCGTGGACATCAATCCATCCCTGGAACTGGGGATCAACAGGTTTGATAGGGTAGTGACCGTCCGCGCCTGGAATGAGGACGGTCAGGAGCTGGCCGACAGCCTGGACCTGAGATTGATGGACTACCAGGAGGCCCTGGAACAGCTGGTAGCCAGTGAGAGCATTGCTGACCGGCTGGCTGCAGGTGAGCTGTTGTCCATCACCGTGGCGGGGGAGGACGAGGTCCAGTGCAGCCGGCTGCTGGCGGGGGCGGAGGACTGTACTGCCGGGCAGGAGAATGTCCAGTGCCATCATGGGGATGCGGAAGCGCTGGAGGAGGCCCACCACGCCGGGCTGTCCCTGGGCAAGTACCAGGCGTTTCTGGAACTTCAGGCCCTGGACCCCACTGTGACGGCGGAGGATGTGGCGGGGCTGACCATGCGGCAGATCCGGGACTGGATTGGATCGCTGGAGCAGGGAAACGTTGTAGAGAGTGCCCCGACGGGGAACGGCCACGGCCATCACCACGGCTGGTCCGAGCATGAATAGCGATAAAATCGGGACGGCGAATAAAGCTTCGCCGTCCCGATTTTTCGGCTTTGGAAAAAATCGTTTTCCAAAGGGGCGGAACTTGTGGTATACTAATTAGGCTGCGGATGTGGAGAAGCCGCCACAATTTACAAATCGCTCACACACCCCTTGTGCAGTGTGGTATAATAAGCGCAAAAGCCGCAGATATGCGGCTGTGCATTTCATGCACCTGCTCTTTGCGCAGCAAAGGGCAGGTTGCGCTTGTTACACCATGACTGAGCCGGCAGAGCCGGCTTTCGCCGGATATCTGGCGGGCAAGCGGTGAAGCCGCTTGCTGTCATGGTATACTAACTGCTGGAGGCGAAGGACATGAAACGCATCGGCATCACCGGCCCCACCGGAGCGGGTAAGACCACCGCCCTCAACGTATTGACCGAACTGGGTGCCCATATCATTGACGCCGATCAGGTGTATCATGACCTGCTGGCCCACAGCGCTCCCATGGGGGACGCCCTGACGGCCCGTTTTGGTTCTGCCATTCTGGATGAGACGGGACAGGTGGACCGGAAGGCCCTGGGCAGTGTGGTCTTTGCCGATCCCACAGCTTTGGCAGATCTAAATGCCATTACCCATCGATTTATTATCGAAGAGATCGACCAGCAGGCCGCCCAGGCAGAGACGGACGGACGGCCGGCGGTAGCCATCGATGCCATCGCCCTCATCGAAAGCGGCGTAGGGGAGACCTGCGACGCGGTGGTGGGCATTCTGGCTCCCAGGGAGATCCGTGTCCGCCGCATCATGGCCCGGGAGGGTATCCCGGAGGACTACGCCCGCAAGCGGGTGGATGCCCAGCAGGGGGATGATTTTTTCCGTACCCACTGCACCTATATCCTGGAGAATCAGGGCACGGCGGAGGAATTTGCCCAAAAGGCCCTGGCTCTGTTTCAGATGCTGATCCCATAACGTTTATCATAAAGGAGGACTCTCACATGGAAGAGAAACAAAAGGCCGCCGGTGAGCTGCGGCGGGAAGCCCTGCTCTATCAGCCCAAGAATGGCTATGACCGCCTGAATCCCGCGGAGGAGGCGGATCTGAACGCATATTGCGAGGACTACAAGAAGTTCCTGGACGCCGGCAAGACCGAGCGGGAGTGCGTGGACGAGACCGTCCGCCTGGCCCAGCAGCACGGCTTCAAGCCCTTTGTCCGGGGTATGGCCCTCAATCCCGGCGACAAGCTGTATCGGGTGAACCGGGGCAAGGCCATCATGCTGGCCGTTATCGGTACCAAGCCCCTCAGCGAGGGCGTCAACATCGGCGCCGCCCACATCGACTCCCCCCGGCTGGACCTGAAGCCCAACCCCCTCTACGAGGATTCCGAGCTGGCCTTCTTCAAGACCCACTACTACGGCGGCATCCGCAAGTATCAGTGGGTGACCATTCCCCTGGAGCTTCACGGCGTCATCGCCCTGAAGGACGGCTCCACCGTGAAGGTGGCCATCGGCGCCGGCGCGGACGAGCCCCGCTTCACCATCGACGATCTGCTGCCCCACCTGGGGTCCGAGCAGTCCAAGAAGCCTCTGGGCGAGGCCATTCCCGGCGAGAGCCTGAACCTGCTCATCGGCAGCCGTCCCTTTGCCGGTGACGAGGGCTCTGACCGGGTGAAGCTGGCTGTTCTGGACCTGCTGAACCAGAAGTACGGCATCCTGGAGGAGGACTTCATCTCTGCCGAGCTGTCCGCCGTGCCCGCCTTCAAGGCCATGGATATCGGCTTTGACCGCTCCCTCATCGGCGCCTACGGCCACGACGACCGGGTGTGCGGCTTTGCCGCCCTGGCTGCCCTGTTTACCCTGGGCACCCCCGCCCGCACTGCCGTGTGTATGCTGGCCGATAAGGAGGAGATCGGCTCCGAGGGCGTGTCCGGTATGCAGTCCGCCGCCTTCGATACCTTCATGAGCGATCTGTGCGACGCCCAGCGGGTGACCCTGAAGGCCTGCTATGAGAAGTCCTTCTGCCTGTCCGCCGACGTGACCGCCGCCTTCGACCCCAACTTTGCCGACGTGTATGAGAAGCGCAACAGCGCCAAGGTCAACTACGGCATGGGCCTGTGCAAGTACACCGGCGCCCGGGGCAAGTCCGGCGCCTCCGATGCCTCCGCCGAGCTGGTAGCCTACACCCGCCGGGTGCTGGACGCCGCCGGTGTGGTGTGGCAGATGGCCGAGCTGGGCAAGGTGGACGCCGGCGGCGGCGGCACCGTGGCCTGCTATATGGCTGAGCGTGACATCGACACCATCGACGCCGGCGTGCCTGTTCTGTCCATGCACGCCCCCTTCGAGACCGTGTCCAAGCTGGACTGCTATATGACCTACAAGGGCATGAAGGCAGTTTACGAGGCCCAGTAACTAAAAAGAACGAAAAGGGAGCGCCCGGCCATCAGGCCGGGCGCTCCCTATTTGCTTGCCCGGACGGCAAAAAAGAACTGGCATGGATTGATATACAAGGATAAATATGGTACAATCTTCCTACAATTTAAAACAGAAAGGAAGTTGACACCATGAAAAGGCGCAGAATCTTATCCTGGTTGCTTTCCGTGCTGATGCTGGCGGCGATCTTTGTGCCTGCCGGAAGTATCGCCCAGGCGGCGGGCAGCGAGATTTCCGTGTATGTGGATGGGGAGAAGCTGACCTTCGATCAGCCGCCCATCGCCCAGAACGGGCGGGTGCTGGTGCCCTTCCGGGCCATTTTCGAGAAGCTGGGCGCTACAGTGGAGTGGGTACCAGAATATCAGGGAGTGGCGGCCCAGAGGGGCGATACCCTGATTGCCATGCAGTTGGGGAAAAATGTGCTGGCAAAGCAGGTGGGCGACGGTCAGGCCCAGTACTTCGAGTTGGATGTAGCTCCTATAGCTCTCAACGGCCGGACCCTGGTGCCCGTCCGGGCGGTGTCTGAGTCGTTGGACTGCAACGTGCAGTGGGACGGGGCCAACAACCGAGTGGTCATCACCTCCGGCGGCCAGTCGGCTGCCGCCGACCAAAACCGGGTGTACAAGGACATCACCTACAAGGAGGTCCGGAGCAGGGCGGTGTTTGACGGGGACATCCTCTACTTCTCCTTCGGGGGGCAGACCACGCTCTACCGGTATGACGGCGTCTCCGTCACCTCCTTCAACGCGGCGGTCTATCCCGCTGAGATCATTCCCTACGACGGGAAGGTCTACTACCATGGGAGCGGCAGCAATCAGGCCGTCTACCGCATCGATCCCGCCACCGGCGCCCGGTCCATCGTATTCAATCAGGACGGGAAACTGGAGATCGCGCAGATGATGATTTACCGGGACTATCTGGTAGTCACCGGCGAGAACGAGAACTCGGTGTACGCCGTGGACCTGAACACCGGCAGCAGCAGGCAGCTCTACCACAACGATGGGCTGTCCAATTACATCAATATGACGGCTGCGGGCGGCAAGATCTATCTCAGCGACTACTTCTATTCCAATGCCGCCTGGTCCCACTCCATCATTGAGGCCGATCCGGCCACCGGCGCCAGCCGGACTCTATATGACAACGTGGGGAGCGATCTCTTCTGCGCAGCGGACGGCTCGGGCATCTACTTTGATGACGACGGCGCCTATTACTTCCACAACGCCTCCACCGGCGTCCGTCAGAGTGTCAGCGAGAGCAGCTACAACGCTGCCGAGAATGGTTTCCGGCAGGCCAACGTCTATACCTGGACGGCGGATTGGCAGTATGGTCACAGCCAGACCAAGGTGGTGCGGGTCAACCGCAGCACCGACCTCCAGGAGGTGCTCTATCAGGGCAGCTACCAGTGCAGATGCCTGGCCAACAACGACTCCAAGGTGGTCTTTCTTGAGAGCCAGAGCGGCTTTACTGCCGGGTCCAGCTCCTGGGGCGCTACCTCCATCTATATTATGGACAGTAACGGCAGCAACGTGAAAGAGATATTCAACAACGGTACCAGTACCTCCGGCGGCAGCAGTTCCGGCAGCGGCGGCTCCGCCGTGGGCTCTGAGCCCTGCGCCGTCTGCGGCGGAGACGGAATGGTGACCTGCCCCTATTGCAGAGGCACCGGTCAGGGGCAGTCTATCTCCGTCATGGGGATCGAGACCCCTCAGAAGTGTACCTACTGCGGCGGAACCGGCCAGAGGCTGTGCAGCGGCTGTGGCGGTTCCGGTGTCAAAAACTAGATCAGATCAAAGAGAGAGGCAGGACGAAATGTCCTGCCTCTCTCTTTATCCAGGTGTGGTGCTGCGGCAGCGGGTGACCTCAAAGCCGCCGGTGGAGGTGCGTCCTCCCGCCAGAGTGCGGGTGGCGTAGTCGTTGAAATGCCACCACTCCGACTCCAGGGGCGTCATGCCCGCCTTGCGGAAGTAGTCCCGCAGGGCGATGGCCGGGTCATTCATGGTGGAAGCCAGGGTTGTTTCGCCGGGACCGGTGGTGGAGGCCGCCGCCATGCTCAGTTCATGGATGGGGGTGGGCATTTCGTACTCCTGATAGTCCACCGGTACCAGATAGGTGTGGCCGCCGGTGGTACGGGTCTCGGTGCGGGATACCTTCACCAGGCTTACATCCACCGCAAAACCCTTCTGATGGTTGGAGTAGCCAGTGTTGATGAAATAGGTCATGGACCAGGGCTTTGTGGTGATGCCCGCCTTGACATCAGGATCACGCTCCGCCAGGGCGGTCAATGCCTTGACCACCGCCTGCTGGGTGGCATAAGGCCGGTAGGCCTCGTATAGCTTCAGACTGTTGCCCTGGGCCAGGGCCTTCTGCTGGGCAGCGCAGATCTTTTTGGCGGTGGCGTAGAGCACCGGCATGAGGAACTGCTCCTCATCAAAGCGGGGGTTATACACCTTGCCCTGGTAGAGGGCCTGGCCGGTGATACCGGGGATATCTTTACCCGAGCTGGTGTACCGGGAGGCATAAGCGTTGGTGGCGTCATATACGATAGAAGGGACCACGTCGGGCAGATTGATCATGCACAGGCGATGGTCCACCCAGCCGGTTCCGTAGCCGGAGGATACCCTCCACCAGTTTCCTTTTTCTTCTAAGATAGTAAAGGAAGTACCGGCGGGCAGCACCGCGGCGGCCCCGGCATAGGGATCGGCGGCGGGCTGGGCCTCGGAAAGCTGAGTCGTGGCCTGGGCCTGAACAGGGGAGGGCAGGGGACTGGCTTCCGGAGTGGGCGAGACGGACGGCTCCGCGGCTGGTGTCTGCGAAAGGGCCGGCTCTGGTGCGGAAGAACCAGAGGGCTCCGGTTCAGCGGAGAGGGCAGGTGTTGGAGCAGGTGTGGGAGAAGGCGTCACAACAGGCGTGGGGGAGGGGGTGGCTGTGGGGGTAGGTGTGGGCGCGGGAATGGCGGCCCACAGGCCCTGTTCTACCGCGGCATAGCCGGTGGCGCCGTAGACCGGCAGCTCCAGCCCGCCGGTCAGCTTGGGGACGTTCCGGTCCAGGGTATGGTCCTCATCCCACACAGGTATGGTTGGGGTGGGGGTTGGTGTAGGCTCCGCGCTGGGGGTGGGAGAAGGCTCCGGAGTGGTCGAGGGGATGGGAGTCTGCGTGGGGGAGGGCGAGGGTGAAGGAGGCGTTGAGGAAGGTTCCGGCTGTGGGGCGCCGCAGGCGGCCAGACCGGCCAGCGGTGCCAGGGCGCACAGCAGAGCGGCAGCGCGTCTCATCATACCCATTCTCCTTTATTGTTCCAGCGTCTCAACCACACGGCTGAGCACAGTGGCGGCCTCGGCCCGGGTGGAGGCGGCCAACGGCATCAGAGCATTGCCGCTGCCGCCCTGGAACAGCCCGGCGGCGGAGGTGCGGGCGGCGGCTTCCAGGGCCCAGAAGGCAATGTCGCCGTCATCGGCAAAGCCCAGGCCGTTTTCGTCGGGCAGGTCCAGGCAGCGGTCGATGATGGTCATCATCTCCTGCCGGGTAATGGGTCGATCAGGGGCAAAGATGTTTTCATCGGAGCCAGCCACCAGGCCCAGTCGGACGGCCTGATGGATGTAGTCGGCGGCCCAAGTGCCTTCCACGTCAGCAAAGAGGGGCTCCTCCACACCTTCGGGTGCCTGAGGCAGAGCATTCTTCTGCGCCAGGGCAGTGTACAGCATAGCGGTAAATTCCGCAATTTTTTCAACTGGTGGGAAAAAGGATGGAAAAACTCCGCCGGATATGATATGATAAAAACTAACCGCCCTGACGCAGTATACCGCGTACAGGGGCGATGTACCGGGGACGAACTCATTTTCAAACGGGTTTCGATTCCCAAAAATCGTGAATGGAGGAAGTCGTTTTGAGCTATTTGATGGCCATCCTCATGGGGATCATCCAGGGTGTGGCGGAGTTTCTGCCCATCTCCAGCTCCGGCCACCTGGCCCTGTTCCAGCAGTTCTTCGGTATGGAGAACATAGAAGAAAAGTACATGATGTTTACGGTTATGCTCCACTTCGGTACCCTGATCTCGGTGCTGGTGGTCTACTGGAAGGAAGTGGTGGAGATGATCCGGGAGTTCTTCCTGGGCATCGCCGCCCTGGCAGGGAAGGACACCGGTACTCCGCCGCCTCCCGCCCGGCGGATGGTAATGCTCATTATCATCGCCACCCTGCCCCTGTTTATAATGGTGCTGCTCCAGGATGCGGTAAACGCTCTGTTTGCCAGTTCCATTATGGTGTCCATTGCGCTGCTGGCCACCGGCTTTATCCTTTTTTTCTCTGACCGGCTGGCTCATGGTCGCAAGACCGCCAAGAACGCCACCGTGGTGGACGCTCTCATCGTGGGCTGCGGCCAGGCGCTGGCGGTGATCCCCGGCCTGTCCCGCTCCGGTACCACCATCTCCGTGGGTATGCTGCGGGGCTTTGACCGGGCCTTTGCCGTCCGCTTTTCCTTCCTCATGTCCCTGCCCGCCATTGTGGGCGCCAATATCCTGGAGCTGAAGGACGCGGCGGAGAGCGGCTTTGTAACCTCTGAACTGCCCATGTACCTGGTGGGTGTGGCGGTGGCTGCCGTGGTAGGCTATTTCGCCATTCGGTTGGTCAAGAGCCTGTCCGACAAGGGCAAGTTCGGCAAGTTCGCCTACTACTGCTGGGCGGTGGGCCTGGGCAGCCTGATTGCCGGAATTGTAAAGACTGTGGTGCTGAAATAAGCACTGCCGCTGTAAAGCGGAAAACCCGACCCTGAAAGGATCTGATACCATGGCCACAGCAAAAAAGAAAAGCACGGGAGGAAAGCGTACCACTGCAAACCGGTCTACCTCTTCCCGTACAACTGCTAGCCGGAAAAAAGCCGCCTCCCGTCCGGTGCGCCGGGAGGTGGGGGCTGTGGTGTGTCTGCTGCTGGCCATCTTCGCCGCGCTGGGCTACTTCCACATCCAGGCCATCTTCATCGACTTCTTCTGCGGGCTGGTGAAGGGGCTGATCGGCTACGGCTATCTGCTGCTGCCTCCCATGCTGTTGGTGGCCAGCGGTATTCTGGCCTTCCATCGGGGCCGCCCGGTGCGGCTGCGGGTGTGGTGCGCTCTGCTGCTGCCGGTGCTGGCAGGCGGCTTCTTCCACCTGCTGCTGGCCCAGGCTGCCTATGCCTGGGATATGAAGCTGCCGGAACTGCTCTGGAAACAGGGCGAGGCTTTGGCCAGCGGCGGTGTGATCAGCGGTGTGATTGCACTGGGTCTCACGGCTGTGTTCAGCAAGATCGGCGCCGGTATCATTTTTGTGCTGCTGGCTGTGATCCTGGTTATGGTGTGCTTCCATATTTCTCCCACCGATGTGGTGGACAGGCTTCGCAGCCGTCCGGAGTACGAGGAGGAGGAGATCCCCGAGCCCCGTCCCCGCCGGAAGAAAGCCGAGCGTGAGCCGGAACCTGTCCGGGAGGGCCGCAGACAGCAGCCCCAGATCGACATCCCGGTGGACGACGGTCCCCTGGTGGGCAAGAAGCGGGAGCCCAAGCCCATTGAGAAGAAGGAGCGCTTCTTCAACCGCAAGCCTTCGGTGCCCACCCCCGACCAGGTGCTGACCGGCACTACCCAGGCCCAGACGGAGGCGCCGGAGGAGGAGGCTCTGCCCTTTGCCGCCCCGGCAGAGATCCGGCATGAAGCCGTCCAGCCCCAGCCTGTGGTCCAGCCGGAGCCGGAACCCATTCCGGAGACTCAGCCTGTGCCTGAGATCGTGCGGGAGCCCGCCGTGCCCCCCACCTCCGCCAAGGCCCGCCAGAAGGAGGAGACCGCCCAGGCTGCCGCCGAGGTGGCCCAGGACATTGCCCGAAGCCTGGAGGAAGAGCCTGTGGCTTACCAGTATCCCCCTGTCTCGCTGTTGACGGAAGGGGAGGGGGTATCCAGCTCCGATGTGGCGGGGGAGCTGCGGGTCAATCAGGCCCGTCTGTCTGATACCATCCGCTCCTTCGGCATCGACGCCAGCATCTCCAACGTGACCCGGGGCCCCTCGGTGACCCGGTATGAGCTGGAGCTGGATCAGGGCGTGCGGCTCAACAAGCTGACCAACCTGGCCGACGACATCGCTCTGGCTCTGGGCGCCACCGGCGTGCGTATCGCCCCCATCCCCAACCAAATCTCCATGGTGGGCATCGAGGTACCCAACCGCTTGGTGTCCCCAGTGTACATCCACGACGTCATCGATTCCCGGGAATTTAGGGACAACCCCTCCAAGGTATCCTTTGCCGTGGGCAAGGACATCGGCGGCAACAATATTGTGGGCAATATCGCCAAGCTGCCCCACCTGCTGATCGCCGGTACTACCGGCTCCGGTAAGTCGGTGTGTACCAACTCCCTCATTATCTCCCTGCTGTACAAGGCCACCCCGGAGGAGGTCCGCCTCATCATGGTGGACCCCAAGATGGTGGAGCTGGGCATCTACAACGGCATTCCCCATCTGCTCATCCCGGTGGTTACCGACCCCAAGAAGGCCGCCGGCGCCCTCCAATGGGCGGTGGTGGAGATGATGAAGCGATACCGGGCGTTCTCCGAGATCGGTGTCCGGGACCTGGCCTCCTACAATGCCCACGCCGCCAAGACCGACGACATGGAGAAGATGCCCCAGATTGTGGTGGTCATCGACGAGCTGGCCGACCTGATGCTGGTGGCCGCCAAGGAGGTGGAGGAATCCATCTGCCGGGTGGCCCAGATGGGTCGTGCCGCCGGTATGCACCTCATCATCGCCACCCAGCGGCCCTCTGCCGACGTGATCACCGGCCTGATGAAGGCCAACATCCCCAGCCGTATCGCCTTCGCCGTGGCCTCCTCTCTGGAGTCCCGTATTATTCTTGATACCACCGGCGCGGAAAAGCTGGTGGGCCGGGGCGATATGCTGTATTTCCCCCTGGGTTCCGGCAAGCCCCAGCGTGTTCAGGGCTGCCTGATCTCCGATGAGGAGGTGGCCGCCGTGGTGGGCTTCATCAAGCAGAACAGCGGCGGGGCCGAGTACGATCAGGAGATCATGCACGACATCGAAAAGCACGCCGCCGAGAAGGAAAAGGGCTCCAAGGGCGTGGGCGGCTCCGAACCCGAGGATGTGGGAGACGACTACGACGAGCTGCTGCCTGCCGCCATCGAAGTGGTGGTGGAGACCGGTATGGCCTCGGTGTCCATGCTCCAGCGGCGGCTCAAGCTGGGCTATTCCCGTGCCGCCCGTCTGGTGGACCAGATGGAGGAGAAGGGGGTCGTTGGACCCTTTGAGGGCTCCAAGCCCCGACAGGTGCTTATCAGCAAGGAACAGTGGCAGGAGATGCAGTTCAAGCAGGACATGGCCGGCAGTGCGCCGGAGCCGGTGCCTGATGAACTGGAGTTTGAGGGGGACGCCATTCCCCAGAGCCGGGATATGCCCCCCTTTGATATGGAGTGATGGGAATGGAGCAGTTTGTAATCCGTCCCGCCGACGAGGGGGCCGGTGAGGCCATCCACGCCGGACTGCGGGCCTATAACCGGAAGTTTGTGCCGGATACGGCGGATCTGTCCCTGGTGGTTATCGACCAGGCCAGGCGGATCATCGGCGGCTGCGATGCCTTCCGGATGGGGGAGCTGGCCATGCTGGATGTGCTGTGGGTGGCAGAGGACCACCGAGGCGCCGGTCTGGGCGCCTGCATCCTGGAGCAGCTGGAGGAGAACGCAGCCCGGCAGGGCGCCAAGCGGCTGGAGCTGAATACCTTCGGCTTTCAGGCCCCCCGCTTCTATGAGAAGATGGGCTACCACCGCTTCGGTGCGGTAGAGCAGGGGACCGGCAGCTACGGCCACTATTTCTATGTCAAAGAGCTGTAATCAAATCAAACAAGAGGAGCGCAGTCGCCGGACTGCGCTCCTCTTGTATGTATGGGTAAGGGTTTGTGGGAGATCAGAAGTTGACTTCTTCACCGTAGTAGATGCAGGTGAAGAGCTTGGCCATGGTCTCGGGATCGATGGGACGGGGGTTGGAGCCGGTGCAGGCGTCGCCCACCGCGTTGGTGGCGATGGCGGTCAGCTTCTCCTTGAACTCGTCCTCGATGATGCCGAAGTCCTTCAGGGTGTTGGGGATGCCCATGGCGTCGTTCATGGAGCGGATCTTGGCACGCAGGCCCTCCACGCACTCCTCCACGGTGCCGGTGATGCCCATGGTCTTCGCGATGTCAGCATAGCGCTCCGCCACGCCGGGCGCTTTCGCGTTGTAGGCGATGACGTAGGGCAGGTACATGGCGTTGGCCAGGCCATGGGTGATGTGGCCGGTGGAGAAGGCGGCGCCGGTCTTGTGGGCCATGGAGTGAACGATGCCCAGCAGAGCGTTGGAGAAAGCCATACCGGCCAGGCACTGACCGTAGTGCATCTCCTCACGGCAAGTCATGTCGCCGTTGTAGGACTTGATGAGATCATGGTTCACAATGTCAATGGCCTTCAGGGCCAGAGGATCGGTAAAGACGGTGTGCAGGGTGGACACATAGGCCTCGATGGCGTGGGTCAGAGCGTCCATGCCGGTGTGAGCCACCAGCTTGGGGGGCATGGTCTCGGCCAGGGCGGGGTCGATGATGGCCACGTCGGGAGTGATGTTGAAGTCGGCCAGAGGATACTTGATGCCCTTCTGGTAGTCGGTGATGACGGAGAAGGCGGTAACCTCGGTGGCGGTGCCGGAGGTGGAGGGGATGGCGCAGAACTTGGCCTTCTGACGCAGCTCGGGGAAGGAGAAGGGGGTGATCAGATCCTCAAAGGTGGTCTCGGGATACTCATAGAAGGCCCACATGGCCTTGGCGGCGTCGATGGGGGAACCGCCGCCCATGGAGATGATCCAGTCGGGCTGGAACTCCCGCATGACGGCAGCGCCGCTCATGACGGTTTCCACAGAGGGGTCGGGCTCCACGTTCTCGATGAGCTTGGTCTCAATGCCGGCCTCCTTCAGGTAGGCCACCGCCTTGTCAACAAAGCCGAACCGCTTCATGGAGCCGCCGCCCAGCACCAGTACCGCGCGGGTACCCTTCAGGTTTTTCAGATTTTCCAGGGCGTTGGGGCCGTAATAGATGTCTCTGGGAAGGGTAAAACGGGACATGATCAGTACCTCCGTATGTCTCAATCAATTTTGATCGTTAAATGTTTAACGATCTTACGGCCCCTATTATGGCACATTGTTAATTCTTTGTCAATCCATGAAGAAGAAACTATTCGTTCCAAACTTTTGGTTCTACCAATTTCCACAAAAAAGCCACAGCAGGCATACAACTGTACGCCTGCTGTGGCTTTTATCATAGAACCAAGGTGCCGTTTTCGGCCTCCAGAAGAAGGAGAATGTGCTGCTGCTTGCCGGTTTGGGCGTTGACGTAGATGAGAACATGGGTGCCGTCCTGGGCCTGGCACTTGAATTCGTGGCATAATACCTCGTATTCGCCGCCGGTGGGGATGAGAGCCAACTGGTAGGAGAGAACGGTGAGGGAGTCGTCCACCAGGGCCTGGGCGGTCTGGGCGTCCACGGCGGGGGAGGACAGGTCCCGGCTGCCGTGGTGGGTCAGGTAGCCCGCCGCCTCAAAGCCTACCACCTCGCCGGTGTCCAGGGCCACCGACACCTTCACCAGATCGGGGTAGCAGTAGACGCCGTTCTCCACCGGGGCAAAGTTGATTGCCAGCACTCCGTCCTGTTCCATGAAATAGCTGGGGGCCATATTGGCGTAGCCTTTTTCCGCCAGGAAGGCGGCGGCTTTTTCACAGCCCTCCGCCCGACTGAGCACCGCCTCTCCGGCGGTGCGGGAGGAGAATACCTCCAGGATCTGTCCGCCCTGACAGGTGACCTGGATATAGAGCTGGCCGCCGTCTACCATGGCTGTGAAGCCGTAGGAGGGCAGATTGCCTTCGGACTTGGCGGTGAGGGTGAATACCTCGGGCCGCAGACCCAGGAAGGAAGCGGCGGCCTCTCTGGCCTCCTCCTCGGTGACCTGGGGCAGGCCCTCCAGCATCCGGGGGGTGCGGCCGTCCAGGTGCTGGGAGAAGGGGCCGTCGTAGATCAGGGTGGGTACCTCGGGGAAGTCGGACTCCACGCTCTGGAAGGCGGAGCCGCCGTTGACCTGACCGCTGCCGTCCTCGGCCGCCAGCCGCTCCCGGGCCTCCGCCAGATCCTCCGGCCGGATGGCCCCGGCGCTCAGCTGGGCCTGGAGGGTCTCCAGGGTGAGGGAGAGTTCGCCGGCCGCCTCGGACAGCTGGAACAGGGCGTCTCGGTGCTCGTCGGTGCATACCAGCTCCGCTGAGGTCCCCTGGGCCAGGGCCATGGCGTAATCACCAGCCCGGGCCAGGAAGGCGGCGGTCTGCTCCAGCTCCACATTGCCGTAGGGCAGCTCGCCCAGAGCAGCCTGGGCGGCCTGAGCCTTGGAGTAGGCCTGGGCGCACAGAGAGGCGAACAGGGCGGGGGAGGTGGCGTGGCTCATTTTGGTCAGTGCTACTTCCAGTTCTCCCGTGGCGGTGGCCAGCTCGGCGAAGGCATGGCGGTAGCCGTTGTCCAGCAGCCGCCGGTACTGCCTGGCCTGGGCGTGGCCCTGGATGGCAAAGCCGGCGGTGATGGCGAAGGCCGCCGCCAGAAAGCTGACAGCCAGCACCCGAATCTTTTGTTTTGACATAAAAACGCCCCCCTTTCCTCTAGTATGGGTAAAAGGGGGCATACTATGTGACACTTATTTTGCCAGCTGAGCCATACCCAGCTTGATGCGGCGGAGGGTCTCCTCCTTGCCCAGAATGTGGCACAGCTCTACCGCGCCGCCGGGGGTGACCGCCTTACCAGACAGGGCGGTACGCACCGGCCACATGATGCGACCGTTCTTCAGCTCCAGCTTCTGAGCCAGGCCGATGAGGGCGTCGTGGATGGCGTCGTAGGTCCACTCGGGCAGATTCTCCAGCACGGGCAGCACCTGCTCCAGGGCCTCCAGGGAGTTCTCCTCGTTGGTCTTCATCTTCTTGTGGCAGTAAAGCTCATTGGAGTACTCGGGCAGGGCGTCGAAGAAGTCCACCTGAGGAGCGATGTCCAGCCAGGTGTCGCACCGGGGCTGCACCAGGGGGGCGATGAGCTTCAGGTCAATGCCCTCGGTCTTGACGGCTTCCTTCAGGTAGGGCTCGGCACCCTCATAGAAGGCCTCGGGTGAGAGGGCGCGGAGGTAGTTGGCGTTGAAGTACTTCAGCTTCTCGATGTCAAAGATGGCAGGGGACTTGGAGATACCGCCGATGTCAAACACATCAGCCAGTTCAGCCAGAGTGAAGAACTCGCGTTCAGCGTACTCGCCCTTGGGGGACCAGCCCAGCAGGGTGACATAGTTCACCACCGCTTCGGACAGGTAGCCCATGGCGATGAGGTCCTCGTAGGAGGGATCGCCCTTGCGCTTGCTCATCTTGTTGTGCTGGTCACGCATAACGGGGGAGCAGTGGATATAGGTGGGCACCTCCCAGCCGAAGCCCTCGTACAGCAGGTTGTACTTGGGAGCGGAGGACAGGTACTCGGAGCCCCGGACCACATGGGTGATGCCCATGAGATGGTCGTCGATGACGTTGGCAAAGTTATAGGTGGGCAGACCGTCCCGCTTCATGAGCACCTGGTCGTCCAGGGTCTTGTTCTCCACGGTAATATCGCCGAACACAGCGTCGGAGAAGGTGGTGGTGCCCTCAGCAGGGATGCGCTGGCGGATGACGTAGGGCTCGCCGGCGGCCACCCGGGCCTTGGCAACCTCCGGGTCCAGATCCCGGCAGGGATCGGCGGCCCGGTCAAAATCGCCGGAGTCCTCCTCGGATTCGGTCTTTTCACAGAAGCAGTAGTAGGCGTGGCCCTTCTCCACCAGCAGCTCGGCAAACTTGCCGTACAGGTCCCGGCGCTGGGTCTGGATGTAGGGGCCCACAGGGCCGCCCAGATCGGGACCCTCGTCCCAGGTCAGGCCGCACTTGCGCAGGGTGTTGTAGATGACGTCGGTGGCGCCCTCCACCAGACGGCCCTGGTCGGTGTCCTCGATGCGGAGAATGAATTTACCGCCGTTGTGACGGGCGATGAGCCAGGTGTACAGGGCGGTACGCAGGTTGCCGACGTGCATATAGCCCGTGGGGGAAGGGGCGAAACGGGTGCGCACGCCGTCGTGGGGGATGCGGCCCTCCAGTTCCTCAAACCAGTTCAGATCCATACAGATCCCTCCGTTGAACAAAATACCCGGGTGACGGGTGTCAAATCGTAACCTTTATTCTACCGTTTCAGCCCTAGAATTGTCAATAGTGCGGCCCTGTTATTCTTGTCAACCGCCGGGAAATGTGGTATTATATCGTCAACTATGCAGAAATCTCTTGACAAGGGTGTGAACCTGTTATGGAAACGAATAAGAAAGTCATCTTCAGCGGCATCCAGCCCAGCGGCGCCCTCCACCTGGGCAACTATCTGGGAGCCCTGCGCAACTGGGTAGCCCTGCAGGACGAATATAACTGTGTCTACTGTGTGGTGGATGAGCACGCCATTACCGTGCGGCAGGACCCCGCCGCCCTCCGCCGCCAGACCATCGAGCTCTTTGCCCAGCTGGTGGCCTGCGGCATCGACCCGGAGAAGTCCATCCTGTTCATCCAGTCCCACGTGCCCGCCCATGCCGAGCTGGCCTGGGTGCTCAACTGCTACACCATGTTCGGCGAGCTGTCCCGCATGACCCAGTTCAAGGACAAGTCCGCCAAGCACGCCGACAACGTCAACGCCGGCCTGTTCACCTACCCCTCCCTGATGGCCGCCGATATCATGCTCTATCAGGCCGACCTGGTGCCGGTGGGGGAGGACCAGAAGCAGCACGTGGAGCTCACCCGCAACATTGTCCAGCGCTTCAACGGTATCTACGGCGATGTGTTCACCATGCCTGACGCCTATATCCCCAAGGTGGGCGCCCGGGTCATGAGCCTGAACCAGCCCGACAGCAAGATGAGCAAGTCCATCCCCGAGGGCTGCGTCTATCTGATGGACAGCCCCGACGATATTATGCGCAAGTTCAAGCGTGCCATCACCGACAGCGACACGGAAAACTGTGTCCGCTATGACCGTGCCAACAAGCCCGGCGTGGCCACCCTCATTGACATCTATGCCGCCGTTACCGGCAAGACCTATGAGCAGATCGAGGTGGAGTTTGAGGGCAAGGGCTACGGCGCCTTCAAGCCCGCTGTGGGTGCGGCCGTGGTGGAACTGCTCCGGCCTGTCCGGGAGGAGACGGTGCGCCTGCTGGGCGACAAGGCCTATCTGGAGGGCCTGTACCGCGCCGGCGCAGAGAAGGCCGCCTCGGTGGCCCAGCGGACCCTGCGTAAGGTCCATAAAAAAGTGGGCTTCATCCCCCGCTGAGAGATAAAGGAGCATCTTTCCTATGCCAATCAATTCCGAGCTTCCCCTGCTGGGGATGGTGGCGGCCGCTCTGGTGGTGGCCTTTTTGGTGGCGCTGATTGCCACGCCGGTGGTCAAGAGCCTGGCCTTTAAGGTGGGCGCGGTGGACGTACCCAAGGACAACCGCCGGATGCACGATCATCCTATTCCCCGGATGGGAGGCCTTGCCATTTACCTGGGCTTCCTGCTCAGCGTACTGCTCTTCCTGGATCTGAACGCCCAGATGCGGGGAATGCTGCTGGGCGCCACCATCATCGTGGTGCTGGGTATTTTTGACGATATCTATGCTCTGGGCGCCAAGCTGAAGTTTCTGATCCAGATCGGTGCCGCCCTGGTGGCGGTGCTGTCGGGCAACGTGATCGAGACCCTGTCCAATCCCAACGTCTTTTCTTCCAATCTGTACTGGGATCTGGGCTGGCTGTCCATCCCGGTGACAGTGTTGTGGATCGTGGCCATCACCAATGCCGTCAACCTGATCGACGGCCTGGACGGCCTGGCCTGCGGTGTCTCCACCATCAGCTCCATGACGCTGCTGGTCATCGCCCTGGTGGTCAGCGAGGGCGACGTGGCCCTGCTCATGGCCGCTCTGGCCGGCGGGTGTATCGGCTTTTTGCCCTACAACATGAACCCCGCCAAGATCTTCATGGGCGACACCGGCTCCACCTTCCTGGGCTATATCCTGGCGGTGGTGTCGGTCAACGGCCTGTTCAAGTTCTATACCATTATCTCCTTTGCCGTGCCCTTCCTGATGCTGGGCCTGCCCATCTTCGACACCTGTTTTGCCTTCATCCGCCGCATTGCCCACGGCCAGAGTCCCATGCACGCTGACCGCAGCCATGTGCATCACCGGCTCATCGACATGGGCTTCAACCAGAAGCAGGCGGTGGCGGTGCTCTATATCATCAGCGGTATTCTGGGTCTGTCCGCCGTGGTGCTCACCACCAGCGGACCGGTGAAGGCCATGCTGCTGCTGATGGCCTTGTGTTTTGCCGGCGCCATTGCCGGACATATCTTTCTGAGCAATAACCGGAAGGATATGGAGAAGGGAAAAGCATCTGAGGAGCAGCCGGAAGAAAGTCCGGAGGAGGAGCAGAAATGAAAGAGATCCGTGTTATGACCATCTTCGGCACCCGGCCGGAGGCCATTAAAATGGCCCCCCTGGTGCAGGAGCTTCAAAACCGTCCGGGCATCACCTCCATCTGCTGCGTCACCGCCCAGCACCGACAGATGCTGGACTCCGTGCTGGACATCTTCCATCTGAAGCCGGACTACGACCTGAATATCATGGAGCCCCGACAGACTCTGTCCACCATCACCACCAAGTGTCTGCTGGGCATGGAGGAGGTGCTGGAGCAGGCCAAGCCCGATCTGGTGCTGGTTCACGGCGACACCTCCACCACCTTTGCCGGTGCTCTGGCCGCCTTCTACCATCAGGTCAAGGTGGGCCATGTGGAGGCCGGTCTGCGGACGTGGGACAAGTACTCCCCCTTCCCGGAGGAGATGAACCGGAAGCTGGTGGGCGACATTGCCGACCTGCATTTCTGTCCCACGAAGAGCAACGTGGCCAATCTGGCCCGGGAGGACATCACCGACGGGGTGTTTATCACCGGCAATACCGTCATTGACGCCCTTAAGACAACGGTTGTAAAGGATTATCACTTTTCGACTGAGCTGCTCAACCAGCTGGACTATGAGCACAAAAAAATCATTCTGGTCACCTGTCACCGGCGGGAGAATTACGGCCAGCCCATGGCCAATATTATGACCGCCCTCCGCCGGGTGGCGGAGTCCTTTGAGGATGTGGAACTGGTGTATCCGGTCCACCTGTCTCCCGTGGTGCGGGAGGCGGCGGCCAAGTACCTGTCCGGCCACCAGCGCATCCACCTCATCGATCCTCTGGATGTGGAGGAGATGCACAACCTGATGGCCCGGTCCTATTTGGTGATGACCGACTCCGGCGGCTTGCAGGAGGAGGCCCCGGCCCTGGCACGGCCTGTGCTTGTCCTGCGGCGGGAGACTGAGCGGCCCGAGGCCGTGGAAGCCGGTACCGTCAAGATCGCCGGTACTGAGGAGGAGACCATCTTCCGTATGGCCTCTGAGCTGCTGACCGACGAGAAGGCCTACCATGAAATGGCCCACGCAGTCAACCCCTACGGCGACGGCTTTGCCTGCCGCAGAATTGTGGATGCTATCGAGTGGCAGTTCGGCCTGAGAAGTGATAAGCCGGAGGAGTTCGGCGTTTAAGCAAGTTTGTGAATAGATCAGATCCCTTGGTCGAGCCTGAGGAGGGAGCGGCATGGAACGGCGCAATCGGAATATCCTGGTGGTGCTCATCGGCATCGTCATTACTGTCGCCATGCTCTCCAGCTTTGGGCTCGGCCTTTTTGAGCCTGATACCGCCAAAATCCAGCTTCCTACCCCGGCGGCCAGCCAGTCCCAGGAGCCGGCAGGGGAGGAGGAGTATGTGCGGGTGGAGATCACCACTGAGACAGTACAGTATGTGGTGGAGCACACCCTGACTCGGCCGGAGAGTTACGGACGGAATGTGACCATTGAGGATTTCTGGGGAGAGGGCCAGAGCGGTGTTACCCACGCTACCGTGTGGGTGGATGATGGCTGGACCCACACCACTGCCACGCTGCCCGGCGGTACCGTCCGCCATTCCATTGTAGGGGATGATCAGTTCTGGCTCTGGTACGAGGGGAATAGCCGGGTGCTTACCGGGGCGGCGGATGAGGACTCCGCCGATCTGGAAGGTCAGCGTATCCCCACCTATGAGGATGTGCTCAAGCTGAAGCAGTCGGATATTGCCGATGCCGGCTATGAGGATAAAGAGGGCGTCTCCTGTATCTTTGTGGAGACCGTGCCCGACAGTCAGGGCTATGTAGAGCGATACTGGATCTCCACGGACAGCGGCTTGCTCTCCTGTGCGGAAACCAGGCTGGAAGGTCAGCTGATTTATCGGATGAGCGCCTTTTCGGTGGACCGGCCCGTGCCGGAAAACGCATCCTTTGTGCTGCCCGATGGTACGGTGCTCCACGACCTGAGTTAATTGAGTCCCAACAGCAGCACCAGAGCCAGGGTGATGACCAGTTCCATGTCGTCCCCCTCCAGAAAGAGAAAGAGCAGGATGAGCAGAAGCAGCACATCCCCGGTGTCCAGACTGTCCAGCTTCAGGCTTTTCAGCAGCTCACCCAGCGCGCCCGCTTTCTTTTTGCCCCCCGCCTTTGGGGGGCGCTTCTCTTCCCGGGGCGGGGGAGAGGGGGCATCCTCCTGGGGTATCCTGGTATAGGAGGTGCCGTTGGGGATGTAGCGGTTATACATCGTCCTCCTCCTCTCCGCGGTCACGGAACATCCGCAGCGCTGTCCGGATCACCCGGGTAAGCCGGGCGATGCGGACGGCCTGATCCATCTTTTCCTGCCGCTCCGGCTTGAGAAAGGGCTTGAGTGCGGCCAGCAGGGCGGTCTTTTTATCGTCCTGGGCGGAATACTCCGACAAAAGCCCCATCCCCATCCGCAGCAGCCTGGGGTCCAGCCCGTCCAGGGCGGACAGGGGGGAGGGAGTGTCGCTCTCTGCCGGCGGCTGGTCGGCCGGTTCAGACTCCGGTTCTGCCGCGGGCTGTTCGGATGCCTGCTCCTCCTGCTTGCCCGAGAGGGACTGGGCCAGGGACATGATCTGTTCCATGGCTTGGGGATTGCCCAGGATCTGGTTGAGTTGTTCTTCCAACTGGGCCACGGGCCATCCCTCCTTGGCGTAAAATCAGTCCTGTTTGGGAGCGGTTTGATTGAGCCGTTCCACCAGTTTGGCGCCCTCTGGGTTCTGCATCACCTGGCGCACCATGGCCAGCAGATCTTTGGTATCCCCCAGAGCGGCAGATGCGGCGGCGGTTTTCAGCTTGCCGCCGGCATTTTGATTGAGCAATTCCATCAGCCGCTGGGCGTCCGGGGAGTGGATCACCTGCTCCAGCAGGGCCCGGTTGTGCTCCAGGGCGGCGGTGGGATCGGTTTTGTTCTGACCCATATCATCAACTCCATCCCTAATATATAGTGGCGTTCACTTCATTATATGTACCGCCCTTGAGAAGGTGATTGTATGAAACTGCTGATTTTTTCTGATTCCCATGGCAATGTGGCCAACATGGAGGATATTGTGCGGCTGGAGAGCCCTGATCGCATCCTCCACCTGGGGGATTTGGCCCGGGACGCCGAGGACCTGGCCGCCAAGTTCCCCAACATCCCGGTAACCTACGTCCCCGGCAACTGCGACGGACGACGGCCCGACCTGCCGGAGGAGCGGGTTTTTACCCTGGAGGGCTGTAAGATTCTGATGACCCACGGCCACATCTACCATGTGAAGATGGGTATGGGAATGGCGGTGCGGGCGGCCAGGGAAGCAGGGGCCCATCTGCTGTGCTTTGGCCACACCCATGAGGCCTTCTGCGAGTTTGAAAACGGGATGTGGATCGTGAATCCCGGTTCGGTTGGTACCTTTGGACCTCACACCTACGCTGTGGCTGTCCTGGAGGATGGCGGCGCGGTGTGTTACCTCAGTCATTTATAAGAGAAGGGAAGGATGGCTATGCTGCTTGCGGTGGACGTGGGCAACACCAATATGGTGTTCGGCATTTATGAGGGGGCGGAGCTGAAGGGCAGCTTCCGCACCATGACGGACAGCGACCGCACCTCTGATGAGCTGGGGCTGCTGGTGTGCCAGTATTTCCAGCGCTTCGGCCTGGAGCTGGACCAGATCGAGGATGTGGTGATCGGCTCGGTGGTGCCCCAGGTGATGCACACCCTCACCAACGCCATGAAAAAGTATGTGGGCAAGACCCCTCTGGTGCTGGACGATGGACTGGACCCCCGGCTTCCCTATGTGCCCTGTGCCAGTGAGGAGCGGTTGGGTCCCGACCGGGCGGCGGCCGACATCGCTGCCATGGCCAAATACGGGAAACCTCTGATTGTGCTGGACTTCGGCACCGCCACTACCCTGGACGCGGTGAGTCGGGACGGGGTGTACCTGGGCGGCTGTATCACCGCCGGGGTACGGGTATCTATCGACGGGTTGTTCCAAAAGACTGCTTTGTTGCCCCGGGTGGAGCTGGTGAAACCGGCTACCGTGCTGGGTACCACCGCCGTGGGCCAGATCCAGGCAGGAGCGGTGATGGGTTATATCGGAGCCATTGAATACCTGATCCGTCAGGCCAAGAAGGAGATCGGCGAGCCGGACGTGAAGGTGATCGCCACCGGTGGGCTGGCCCGGATGGTGGCGGACAATACCGACCTCATCGATGTGGTGGACCCCCGGCTGGTGCTGGACGGCCTGCGCATCATCTATGAGCGGGAGAAGGGCATACAGAGCCTGTAAGTAAAAATGCCTGGGTACCTTGGTACCCAGGCATTTTTGATTCGTTTCTCCTATTCGCTGAGGAGCATCCGGTCATTCTCCACATGGAACTTGTCCAGCAGGTCCTGAACGGTGAGATTCTGCTTCTCCTCCCCCCGAATGTCCGCCACGATCTGGCCGCTGTCCATCATGATGAGCCGGTTGCCGTGGGCAATGGCATCCCGCATATTGTGGGTGATCATCAGGGTGGTGAGCTTGTCCCGGCGGACGATCCGCTCGGTGGTCTCCAGCACCTTGGCCGCCGTCTTGGGGTCCAGGGCGGCGGTATGCTCGTCCAGCAGCAGCAGCTTGGGCTTTTTCAGGGTGGCCATCAGCAGGGTGAGGGCCTGCCGCTGGCCGCCTGAGAGCAGGCCCACCTTGCTGGTGAGCCGGTCCTCCAGCCCCAGGCCCAGGATGGCCAGCTTCTCCCGGTACTGCTTGCGCTCGGCGTTGGTGATGCCGTAGCGCAGTCCCCGGCCCTGGCCCCGGCGGAAAGCCAGCGCCAGATTTTCCTCAATGCCCATGGTGGCGGCGGTACCCATCATGGGGTCCTGAAAGACCCGGCCGATGAATTTGGCCCGCTTGTGCTCGGGCAGCTTGGTCACATTCTGGCCGTCAATGGAGATGGTGCCGCTGTCGGGAGGGAAGACCCCGGCTACCAGATTGAGCAGGGTGGATTTGCCTGCGCCGTTGCCGCCGATGACGGTAACGAAGTCCCCGTCCTCCAGCGTGAGGGACAGGCCGTTCATGGCCCGTTTTTCGTTGATGGTGCCGGCGTTGAAGGTCTTGTAGAGATCACGCACCTCAAGCATTGCGCGATGCCTCCTTTCGAACCGTCTTGGTGAAGTACTTGCCCTTCCAGTAGGGGATGCTGAGGAACAGGGCCACCACCACGGCGGAGAGCAGCTTCAGGTCGGTGGACTCCAGGCCCAGGCGCAGCACGAACTGGAGCACGATGTAGTAGATGATGGAGCCGATGACGGCGGAGAGCAGCTTCAGGGCGAAGTTTCGGAACACCTTGCCCAGCAGCACCTCGCCGATGATGACGGCGGCCAGGCCGATGACGATGGCGCCACGGCCCATATCCACGGTGGAGCTGCCCTGATACTGGGCCAGCAGAGCGCCGGACAGGGCCACAAGGCCGTTGGACACCACCAGACCCAGTACCTTGCACCAGCTGGTGTTGATGCCCTGGGCCCGGGCCATGGCCTGATTGGCGCCGGTGGCCCGCAGGGCGCAGCCCAGCTCCGTGCCGAAGAACCAGTAGAGCACGGCAATGAGCACCACCGTAAAGATGGCCAGCAGAAACAGGGGATTGGTCAGGTCAAGCTCCCGGATGTAGCGGGAGGAGACCAGCAGATCCTGCTTGTCCACGCTGAGGGCCAGGGTGGCCTTGGTCTTGGCGTCGCTCCAGAGAGCCATGATGCGCAGGTTAATGGAGTAGAGGGCCAGCTGGGTCAGGATACCGGCCAGAATAGCGGGGATGCCGCAGGCGGTGTGGAGCAGGCCGGTAATCAGTCCCGCCAGCATTCCGGCGATGACGGCCATCAGCAGGGCCAGCCAGGGGTTCCAGCCCTGGCTGATAAACAGGGCCGCCACCGCGCCGCCGGTGGCCAGGGAGCCGTCCACCGTCAGGTCGGCAATATCCAGGATGCGGAAGGTGATATACACCCCAATGGCCATGATGCCCCAGGCCAGTCCCTGGCCGAAGGCGCCGGGCAGAGAGTTGAAAAATGAGAACAGGAAGTCCATGATTCTGCCTCCAAATGATTAAAATCTTGCATCGCATACCGGAAAAGGGCGGAGAAGGGAAGTCCCTTCTCCGCTCTTTTGTCTGGGCGTGGGTGCTCAGGCGATGGGCTCGTAGTCCTCAGGCATGGTCAGCCCCAGAGTCTCGCAGTTGGCGGCGTTGTACATCTTGGTCACCGTGGGGGCGTACTCGATGGGCATGGTGGAGATGTCCGCCTCGCCGGTCAGGATCTGGGCGGCCATCTCACCGGTCTTGTAGCCGATGTCGTAGTAGCTGATGGACAGGGTGGCCACACCGCAGCCGGAGCAGATACCGGACTCACCGGCGATCACCGGCACGCCGGCGGGGAGAACCACGTTGGCGATGGTCTCAGTGTTGGCGGCGGCGGTGTTATCGGTGGGGATGTAGATCACGTCGGAACTGTCACAGGCGGTCTGGGTCACGGAGGACAGGTCGTTGACGTCGGTGAAGGCATACTGGGTGCAGGTGTAGCCCATATCCTCCAGATAGCCCTGGATGGTCTGTACCTGATAGACCGAATTGGGCTCGCCGGAGCAGTAGAGCAGGCCTACGTTCTGGGCGTCGGGGAAGAGCTCATTGAGCATGGCGGCCTGCTGGTCCAGGGGAGCCAGGTCGGAGGTGCCGGAGATGTTGCCGCCCACGGTGCCGGTCCAGTCGGTGATGGAGAGGGCGGTGGCGTAGTCGGTCACCGAGGTGCCCAGAATGGGAATGTCGGCGGTGGCAGAGGCGGCGGCCTGGAGGGGATAGGTGGCGTTGGCAAGAATCAGGTCCACCTGATCGGCCACAAAGCCGTCCATAATAGTGCCGCAGTTGGCGTATTCGCCGCCGGCGTCCTGCTCCTCAAAGGTCACCTGGCCGGGCAGCTTCTCATTGAGGGCGTCCTTGAAGCCCTGGGTGGCGGCGTCCAGCGCATCGTGGGTCATCTGCTGGCAGATGCCTACGGTGTAGGTCTCGCCGCTGGCGGCGGGTTCTCCGCCGGAGGGAGTCTGGGAGTTGCCGGCGGGGGAACTGGCGGCGCCGGAGGTGCCGCCGCCGCAGGCGGTGAGGGTGAGAGCCAGTGCGCCGGTGAGCAGTCCGGCTGAGATACGCTTATTCATGAGATTGACCTCTTTTCCTTGTTTGCCTCCCCATATCTGAGAGATACAGGAAGCACTTATACTGATTTTGCAGTTTAGCACTTAAAAGGCCAAAAGTCAAGTATGATATTTTTTTGACGAACATAGAGCAAAAAAAACGGAGCGCTGCAAGAATTGCAGCACTCCGGAAGAAATTCGGCAAGATTTAATTCATCTGCTTGCGGCGGGACAGGTTGATGGTGCCGTCCTGCATGGAGTCCACGTCGTCCAGGCTCTTGCCGGTACCGTAGGCCACGCAGGAGATGGCGTCATCGGCTACATGGGTCTCGATGCCGGTGTGGGACTCGATCAGCTTGTCGAAGCCCCAGACCAGGGAGCCGCCGCCGGTCATGCAGATACCGTTGGTGGAGATATCGGCCACCAGCTCGGGGGGCGTACGCTCCAGCACGCCGTGGATGGCCTCCAGGATGCGGGTGGAGACCTCCTCGAAGGCCTCGATCATTTCGCTGGAGGAGACGGAGAATACCCGGGGCAGGCCGGTCATCAGGCAGCGGCCCTTGATCTCGATGGTCTGCTCCTCGGGGCGGGGGAACACACAGCCAATCTGCATCTTCAGTTCCTCGGCAGTACGCTCGCCGATGAGCACGTTATGCTTGCGGCGGATATACTTGACAATGGCCTCGTCGAACTGGTCGCCGGCGATCTTGATGGAGGTGGACTCCACGATGCCGGACAGGGAGATGACGGCGATATCAGTGGTGCCGCCGCCGATGTCCACGATCATGTGGCCGTCGGGCTTGGCGATGTCGATACCGGCGCCAATGGCAGCGGCTACGGGCTCCTCAATGAGGTACACCCGGCGGGCGCCGGCCTGGATGCCGGCGTCGATGACGGCACGCTCCTCCACCTCGGTGATGCCGGAGGGAACGCAGATAACAATGCGGGGCTTGAACAGCCGGAAGGAGGTCACCTTGCGGATGAACTCCTTGAGCATCCGCTCGGTCATGTCGTAGTCGGAGATAACGCCCTCCCGCAGGGGACGGATGGCCACAATGTTGCCGGGGGTACGGCCCAGCATCTGCTGAGCCTCAGTGCCCACTTTGAGCAGCTTGCCCGTATTCTTGTCAATGGCCACCACGGAGGGCTCCCGCAGGACCACGCCCTTGCCCTTTACATAGACCAGGATAGAAGCAGTACCCAGGTCGATACCGATATCTTTACTGAACATACCTGCACCTCGACGTTTTACTCTGTATGATGAATGGTGATGACTGACCAGAAAGCCAACTCAGTCAAACAAGACTGGATGATGCAATGCCCCAGTCTGAATCCTCTATATTATACAGAAGTATGCCCGCCATTTCAACGTAAATTTCCGCTAATTTTCTGAATTTTCCCGGCAGATGACCGGTCAGACCGCCTATCTGGCCCGGGCAAGGGCGGCGCACACCACATCCTCTGCCCCCATGGTACGCAGGGTGCGGGCGCATTCGGACAGGGTGGAACCGGTGGTTACCACATCGTCAATGAGCAGGACCCGCTTTCCCGCCACCAGCTCCGGGTCCACCGGGGTGTAGGCACCCAGTACATTGGCCCGGCGCTGGGCATCCTCGGTGATACCGGACTGGGGATCGGTATTCCGCTCCTTCCGCAGGGTCTCCACCGCCACATCTCCCAGCTCCAGAGCGGCGGCGCTGGCCAGCAGGAAGGCCTGATCGTAGCCACGCTCTCTCTTTCGCCGGTCGGAGAGAGGCACCCAGGTGATGAGATCGTACCGCCCGTCCAAATGATCGTGGACACACTGGGCCACCAATTTGCCGTATACTTTATGATAGCCACGGCGTCCTTTAAATTTGTACCGGTGGATGGAATCTCGCACCTTGTCCTGATAGCGCAGCGGCGCGGCACACAGAGAGAAAAATTCCCCTGTCAGTTCCGCTTCGCCGTCGGTGAGCCAGGGCAGTTCCCGCTGGCAGCGCCGGCAGAAGCCGCTTTCGCCGGAGTCCAGCACCTTCCCGCAGAACACGCACTTGGGCGGGAAGAGCAGGTCCAGCACAAAGCCCAGCGGCCCGCTCATTTTGATCCCTCCGCCGGAATCGGCCCGTGCTCCTTTTCAAATTCCCGGATGCAGCTTTGGATCAGATAATGTGCCTGTCCATTGATGGTTCTGCCCTCATAAGATGCAATATACCGCAGTTTCTGATGGATCTCAGGCGTGACCCGTAAGCCAATGTGTTTGACTTCTTTTCCCATATCTTTCACACCTCCATCCTGCTTTGCGTGCGATTGCACGCATCCTGGATATATAGTATGAAAGTTTGGGTGGAATATGGGGGAGTGCACAAAATTGCACGCACAAAATTCGACTAGATGGGATGGGCGGGCG
>NZ_NFLU01000040.1 GCF_002161085.1 Flavonifractor sp. An112
AATGAACACATCCACCAGCGAAGCTGGTGGTTGTCACTATGCGGGCATAGCCCTTCGTTCCTCGCGGACGCGTGCAACGCGTAATACGGATCTGCCAACTGCGTAAGGACTGCTACTTGCCGCCCGTAAACGGGCTGTTAGATGGTATTCTCAGTTGCTCTCCCATCTCGTCCTCTTTTAGTTGGTTACGCACATATTCCGCAATTCGACTCTCGTTTTTCCCTACTGTATCCACATAGTACCCTCTGCACCAAAATTCTCGGTTCCGGTACTTGTATTTCAGCTCGCCGAATTGCTCATACAGCATTGTGCTGCTCTTTCCTTTCAGATACCCCATAAAGTGCGATACCGAGATTTTTGGCGGTATCTCCACAAACAAATGGATATGGTTCGGGCATGCTTCCGCTTCTATGATTTTTACCCCTTTCCACTCACATAACTGCCGTAGTATCTTTCCTATTGCTGCTTTCTTTTCTTGGTAAAATACCTTCCTGCGATACTTCGGTGCAAATACGATATGATATTTGCAATTCCATCGTGTATGGGATAAACTATTGATATCATTCAGTCCCATCTGAATGTCCTCCCTTTGCTATCGTTTGTGCAGTTGGCAGACCGCACTTTCATTATAGCAAAGGGAGTTTCTTTATCACTTTCATCGCCATAGGCTTTTTGGAACCACTCGCCTAGCGAGTGGTTTTCTTTATACAA
>NZ_NFLU01000041.1 GCF_002161085.1 Flavonifractor sp. An112
TCCTGATCGGCTTCCTGCTCGACAACCGTATAGGTTATATCCACCGGCAGGCCGGAAGCGGTCTTGCTTTCCCCATGTTTCAGTGCAAAGGAGGCAACACCATTTTCAAAGGTCATGTCGCCATAGGTGTCGGAGAGGGAGGTATTGCTCAGCGTTACCGTGAAATGGAACGCTTTTGAGGTATCCCCGTCGTTACCGGCCACTGTTTTGGAAACCGTCAGGCTCCCCGTTTCCGGTTTGGGATCTGGCCCCGGCTCCGGGTCGTCCTCTTTCGTGTTGGTGAAATTGGCTTCTGCCGTCACATCCTTCGTGATGGTGCCGTCGGTTCCTGTGGCCGTGGTGGTATATCCGTCCTGATCGGCTTCCTGCTCGACAACTGTATAGGTCACGCCCACCGGCAGGCCGGAAGCGGACTTGCTTTCCCCATGTTTCAGTGCAAAGGAGGCAACACCATTTTCAAAGGTCATGTCGCCATAGGTGCCGGAGAGGGAGGTATTGCTCAGCGTTACCGTGAAATGGAACGCTTTTGAGGTATCCCCGTCGTTACCGGCCACTGTTTTGGAAACCGTCAGGCTCCCCGTTTCCGGTTTGGGATCTGGC
>NZ_NFLU01000042.1 GCF_002161085.1 Flavonifractor sp. An112
AGAGCGCAAGGGGAATGCCTTGGCATCAGGAGCCGATGAAGGACGTGACAAGCTGCGATAAGCTGCGGTGAGCTGCACATAAGCATTGACCCGCAGATTTCCGAATGGGGAAACCCGGCGGAGCAATACTCCGTCAGCCTGCGTTGAATCAAATAGGCGTAGGTGGGGAACCGCCTGAACTGAAACATCTAAGTAGGGCGAGGAAGAGAAATCAACAGAGATTCCGCAAGTAGTGGCGAGCGAACGCGGAAGAGGGCAAACCGAAGGATTTATCCTTCGGGGTTGAGGACCGACACAACGGCAGGATAGGTTAGCCGAACGGTATGGGAAGGCCGGCCATAGCGGGTGAGAGCCCCGTAGGCGAAAACCGAATCCTGTTAGTCGAGTTCCAGAGTACCGCCGGACACGTGAAACCCGGTGGGAAACTGGGGGGACCACCCTCCAACCCTAAATACTACTGATGACCGATAGAGGAGCAGTACCGTGAGGGAAAGGTGAAAAGGACCCCGGGAGGGGAGTGAAAGAGAACCTGAAACCTTGTGCTTACAAGCACTCAAAGCACGTTAAAGTGTGATG
>NZ_NFLU01000005.1 GCF_002161085.1 Flavonifractor sp. An112
CCCGGGACCGCAGTCCGTTCTGGATCAGGGTCTGATGGGTTTCCGCCAGGCCCAGCTCCCAGGGCAGACCGGCGTTGTGGATGGAGGTGCGGGGGGCGGCGCCGGTGCCGGGGATAAATTCCTCCGCCCGGCGTACCGCCGTGTCGTCCTCCATGCCCTCCTCTTCAAACATATGCTCGGCGTAGTCGTCCGCCTTTTTCAGCAGTCGGTTGATGCCCTGGGTGAGGGGGCTTTCCTCCGGCCCGGCGGCCTCCTCCGGAAAGTCCAGCACATTGTCCTCCACCGGAGGGGCTTTGGACGGTTTTTGCGGGGTGGGTTCCGGCTTGGGCGGGGGGGCCTTCTCCACCGGCGGCTGCCGGGTGGCGGCGGCCTTGGGTTCCTTCTGAGCCTGCTCCTGACCGCCGTCGGGGAAGGTGAGCACCCGCCCCGGCTTTTTGGAGGGGGAGGAGGGACGCTGGCTTTTGGGTACTACCGGGAAGGGTATGGTATCCTCCTCATCCGGCTTTTTCTTTTTCTGCCCGCCGCCGAATTCCGCCAGAATGGATTCCAGGGAGAACTCGTCCCCGCCGGGCAGATCCTCATTCAGTTCGTCATCCCGGTCTTTTGCCATGGGAACGTGCTCCTTTTTTTGAAGATCAGTGGTTGTCAGCCCATCCGCTGCCGCACGGCCTCATACAGCAGAATGGCGGCGGCGGCGCTGGCGTTGAGGGAGTTGAGCTTGCCCTTCATGGGAATACGGACCAGGAAGTCGCAGGTCTCAGATACCAGACGGCCCATGCCGTCCCCCTCGCTGCCGATGACAATGGCGGCGGGGCCCTTCAGGTCGGCGTCGTAGAGTAGCCGGTCCCCGTCGGCAGCGGTGCCGAACACCCATACCCCTTCGTCCTTCAGCTCCTTGAGCAGGGCGGGCAGGTTGGGCACCCGGGCCACCGGAATATGGCTCACCGCGCCGGCGGAGGTCTTGGCCACCACCGCCGTCAGGCCCGCCGAACGGCGCTTGGGGATAATGACGCCGTGGGCTCCGGCGCACTCGGCGGTGCGGATCACCGCGCCCAGATTGTGGGGGTCGGAAAGCTCGTCGCACACCACGATGAGAGGGGGCTCCCCCTTCTCCCGGGCGGCGTTCAGAATGTCGTCCACGCTGGCGTACTCCCGCACCGCGGCCTGGGCGATGACACCCTGGTGGGAGTGGGTGCGGCTCATAAAGTCCAGCTTCTTCCGGTCGCACTCCACCACCACGATGCCCTTGTCCCGGGCAGCGGCGGCGATGTGGGCCAGGGCAGAGTCGGTCTCTCCCCGGGCCAGGAAAATTTTATCAATGGGCGTGCCCGCCCGCAGGGCCTCAGTGACGGCGTTGCGCCCCTCGATGATGCCGTCTGCCTCGGCCTGAGGGGCCGGTCTGCGCTCCTTCATAATTGGTTCCGCCTTTCTTGTTGATCGCTACCAGTATACCACAAGACCTGCCGCAGAAAAAGATAAAAATTACCCCTTTGAACCCGGCTGGTTTCATAGAAAGTTTACAGCTTTCGGCCTTCCCTTTCTTGTTTTTTGAGGGTGCGTGTGCTATAACTATAATTACTTTCCAGATAGGAATGAATGCACTCAAGGAGGCATCCTCTTGAATTTCGATCACCAGAACAACAACCGCGGAAAGGGCGGAGGCAATAACAAGCGCAACATCACCGCCATCGTGTCCATCATCCTGTGGGCCCTGGTGCTGACGGTGCTGGTGAACTATGCCACCTCCATGTTCCGCCAGGCCAACTCGGTGGAGATCAGCTACGGCACCTTCCGGGAGTTGGTCAAGGAGGACTGCGTGGCAGGCGTGCTCATGGAGTCCAACAAGTACACCATTTATTTAAAAGACGGGGTGTCGGTGGACGCCAACGGCAACATCACTAAGACCGCCACCGCCGCCGGCCTCACCGGGGAGCAGGAGGAGACCACCGTGCCGCCCCCCTCCCAGTGGGACAAGACCAAAACCACCTACTACTGTGCCCCCATCACCCAGGCGGGGGTGCGGGACGACGGGCTGATCGACCTGCTGGAGGAGCACGACGTCACCAGCTTCGGCCCCGAGTATGTGGAGGAGCTTAACCCCATCGTCTCCATGCTCATCTCCTGGGTGCTGCCCATGGTGGTCATGGTGCTGCTCTTCTCCTTCCTGTTCCGCAGCATGGCGGGCAAGATGGGCGGCGGCCTGGGCAATCTGGGCAAGTCCAACGCCAAGGTCTATGTGGAGAAAAAGACCGGTGTCACCTTTAAAGACGTGGCCGGTCAGGACGAGGCCAAGGAGTCCCTGGTGGAGATCATTGACTTCCTCCACAACCCCCAGAAGTATACCGAGATCGGCGCCAAGCTGCCCAAGGGCGCTCTGCTGGTGGGCCCTCCCGGTACCGGTAAGACCCTGCTGGCCAAGGCCGTGGCCGGCGAGGCCAACGTGCCCTTCTTCTCCATCTCCGGCTCCGACTTCGTGGAGATGTTCGTAGGCATGGGTGCCGCCCGTGTCCGCGACCTGTTCAAGGAGGCCAACAAGATGGCCCCCTGTATCGTGTTCATCGACGAGATCGACACCATCGGTAAATCCCGCGATAACCGCATGGGCGGCAATGACGAGCGGGAGCAGACCCTGAACCAGCTGCTGGCCGAGATGGACGGCTTCGACCCCACCAAGGGCGTCATCCTGCTGGCCGCCACCAACCGGCCCGAGGTGCTGGACCAGGCCCTGCTGCGGCCCGGCCGCTTTGACCGGCGCATCACCGTGGACCGGCCCAACCTGGCCGGCCGTCTGGCAACCCTCCAGGTCCATACCCGCAAGATCAAGCTGGCGGAGGATGTGGATCTGAAGAAGGTGGCTCTGGCCACCGCCGGCGCCGTGGGCGCGGACCTGGCCAACCTGGTCAACGAGGCCGCCCTCCGTGCGGTCCGTCTGGGCCGCAAGGCGGTCAACCAGCAGGACCTGCTTACTGCCTTCGAGCTGGTCATTGCCGGCGCCGAGAAGAAGGGCAGCGTCCTCAGCGAGTTTGAGAAGAAGCTGGTGGCCTACCACGAGGTGGGTCATGCCATGGTGGCCTACCGGCAGAAGCACGCCGAGCCGGTGACGAAGATCACCATTGTTCCCCACACCCAGGGCGCTCTGGGCTACACCCTCCACCTGCCGGAGGAGGACAAGAACCTCCACACCAAGGACGAGCTGCTGGCCCAGATCTGCGTCTCCATGGGCGGCCGTGTGGCCGAGGAGCTGGTCATGAAGACCATGACCAACGGCGCCGCGCAGGACATTCAGGATGCCACCAGCATCGCCCGCAATATGGTGGCCATGTTCGGTATGAGTGAGGAGTTCGGCATGATGGCTCTGGCCTCCCGCCGCAACCAGTATCTGGACGGCGGCTACGGCCTGGACTGTGCCGACGATACCGCCGCGGCTATGGATCAGGCGGTGCGCAGCATCATCGACTCCTGCTACAAGAAGGCCACCGAGATCCTCTCCGAGAGCCGGGAGGACATGGACAAGGTAGTGGCTTACCTGCTGGAGAAGGAGACCATTACCGGCGCCGAGATGGTGGCCATTCTGGAGGGCCGTGACCCTGCTCTGGCCGACCAGTACGCCGAGGCCGAGCGGCGGGAGCAGGAGAAGAACAAGCCGGAGGAGAAACCCCAGGCCATTCCCCTGTGGGGCAGCCAGGAGGAGTCCTCCGCTCCGTCCCAGCCGGATCAGCCCTCTGAGGACAAGACAACGGAAGAATAAGGAAAATCCGGGCGCGCCGTCATGGCGCGCCCGGATTCTGCTTCTAAAAAATTTTGAGAAAAATGAAAAAAAGAGTTGACAGAGCGGGTGACCCGTGCTAAAATACGATTCGTTCGGTCGACCTGACCGGCGCCAAGTGAATATGGGGGTATAGCTCAGCTGGGAGAGCGCTTGAATGGCATTCAAGAGGTCAGCGGTTCGATCCCGCTTATCTCCACCAAAAAGACTTGAAACTTCGGTTTCAAGTCTTTTTTTGTTTGTCTGCCGTGGGGGTTCGGAGAAGTGCATGAAGTCTGAAAAATGAAAGCGGGGATTGCATGGTTTTGCAGTACGATGTAAAAAGAGATTCCTGCTGCCAAATATAGAAAAAACGCAAGTTATTCGATGTTATGCACAATTTAGATGGGCGTAACTTTGGCTAGTTTATCCGTATTGTGGTATTCTGGAACCTATAGTATACTTTAAATATATCTGAAAGAACTGACGCGGGATATATGGGGATATATCCACGCGAAGCAGTGCTTTCGAACGGTACCGAATTTTTGAAAGAGGAAGGAGGACGCGGAGGTAGTTGATAAATATTCGGTATCGGGACCCGCGCAATAAGGCAATCGATTCAAAAAAGGAGGCATCATAGATGCGGCAACATCAGAAACGCTCCCATTCTTTTCTTGCATTGCTGTTGGCATTATCCATGCTCTTCTCCCTGACGATTCTGCCTGTATCAGCTGAGGAACCAGTAAAAACCGATGCTGACCAGGGGACAGCCACACTCACGCTGGACGACGACCTGCTCACTCTGGATATGAGCGAGGAAACGTTTCATGCAACCCTGACGGTTCCGGTCTCCACTGAGCAAAGCAAATGGACAACGGATCAGTGGAATACTTGGGCAAAAGGCATTACCTGGAGCCTGACGCGAGACGATGTGGATGTGCAGGACCCTGCGCTCTACCCGTACATCTACACCGGCGATGACCTGCAGAACTGGATGAGCTGGGGCACCATCAATCAGCATGGTGCTGACGGCGTCCCCTATTTCACCCTGGAAGATCCCACGGTAACCGTGGCTGATGGCTACGCTACGGTGAAGCTGACCTTCAGCCATGGCATCTTCTTCAATATGAAGGATGACTCGCTGCCTCTGGTGACCAACTCCCTGCAGGCCATTGGCAGCAATACCTTCCGCTACGCCCGTAACGTGTGGCCGGGCTTCATCGGCAACTACGAGCTGTCCGCCAAGGCCGGCGATACCGTTCTGGCCACCACCCCCATGGAGATCAACGTCTACGAGAGCAACGTCCGGCAGGACGAGCTGTACGATGAGCTGATGGAGATCAAGAAGCTGGCTGAGGCCAATGGCCGCTACTTCGACGTCCAGTCCTTCGGTAAAAGCACCGACGGCTATGACCAGTGGTATGCCGTGGTGTCCGACAGTGCCCAGTCCGTGGCCGACTTTAAGGAAATGAACGCCCTGGCTCAGACCGATCCCGATGCGGTGCTGGCCCAGATCGAAGGCGGCAAGGACTACCGCATCCCCATCATGATGAACAACGTCCACCCCGACGAGGCCGGCGGTGTGGATGCCCATGTCAATCTGCTGCGTACCCTGGCCACCGAGGATACCGTCACCTGGAATACCATCACCGGTCTGACCGATGGCAAGACTGTGGATGAGGGCCAGTACGATCCCAAGATTGTGGACTTCGAGATCGACAGCGATGACGGCGATACCACCTACGGCTTCACCGGCTACGGTCTGAAGATCAGCGCCACCGACGTCAACGGCAACGGCAACGACGGCCGCACCGATGCCAGCAAGTACTATACCTTCAGTGCGAACAAGGAGCTGAAGGTGGACGAGATCCTGGACAACCTCATCATCATTGTCACCCCCGATGAGAACCCCGACGGCCGTACCTACAACACCCGTCCCAACGGCAACGGCTTCGATCTGAACCGGGATGCCTCCAACCAGACTCAGGTGGAGACCCAGAACATCACCAAGCTGATTAACGAGTGGAATCCCGTGGCCTTCGTGGAGTTCCACGGCTTTACCGCTCAGTTCCTGGTAGAGCCCTGTACGCCTCCTCATGAGCCCAACCTGGAGTATGACCTGTTCGTGGAGCAGTTCCTGCTGGGCGCCGAGGCCTACGGCAACGCCGCTCTGGCCACCATGTCCGTCCAGCACAAGGACGAGTTTGAGACCAAGTATCAGACCTATTACACCCCCCTGCGCGACAGCTTTGATGCTGAAACCGGCTGGGACGCCTGGGATGACCTGAGCACCAACTACACCCCCAGCTATGCCATGCTCAACTGCGGTTCCATGGGCTTTACCATCGAGACCCCCTCCGGCGGCGAATCCAGCGTCCGCCTGCTGGAGTGCGGCGCCTACGGCCTGTGGCAGTTCCTGTCCGACTGTAAGGACACCTGTTACAAGGCCCAGCTGGAGTTCTTCCGCCGGGGCATCAACAACGAGGACCACCGGGAAGAGATGGAGCCCTGGTATGTGGATATGAGCAACCAGCAGCTGGATCCCGACACCTGGCGCGTTCCTTATGAGGGCAACAACAAGTACTTCCCCGAGTACTATGTGCTGCCTGTGGACGCCGAGTCCCAGCGCGATCCCGCTGACGCCTATGAGATGGCGGAGTTCCTCATGCGCAACGGCGTGAAGGTCTCCACCCTCACCAAGGACGTGACGGTGGACGGTGTGACCTACAAGGCCGGTTCTCTGGTGGTCAATATGTACCAGGCCAAGCGCAACTACGCCAACTGCGTGCTCAACCTGGGCTATGATGCATCTGCCTCCGGTTTCCCCTCCCTGTACTCTGAGTCCGTGGCCAGCTTCCCCAGTATGCGCGGCTTTGACTGCATTGCCATTGACACCATCGGCGCCTTTGACGGTGCCCTGAAGGAACTGACTGAGGTTACCGCTTCCGGTCAGGTCACCGGCAGCGGTTCCATCGTCATCCTGTCCAACAACGGTGACGAGACCGTCCGGGCCGTCAACGCGTTGCTGGACGCCGGCAAGGCGGTTGGTATGATCACCGAAGGCGACTACAAGGGCGATTTCGTGGTGAGTGCTTCCTCCTATAACATGGTATCCTCCGACTATGCGCTGGTGGCTACCCGCACCAATGAGATGCCTGTGGCCCATCAGATCAGCAAGCCCACCCTGTTCCTCACCGGCCGCTATGCCGACTTCGGCGACGACAAGGTGACTTCTGGGTACTATACCGAGTGGTTTGCCAATGGCTATGGCTTCATCAACTACGATAACATCCACAACAACGGTACCTCCAATTACGATGTGATGGCCTATGTGAAGCAGCTGGGCTTCACCGTAACGGATGATCCTGCCAAGGCGGATATCATCATTGGCTCGGTGGCGCTGGACAGCGGCGCCTATGGCGCTGAGGCCGTTGCGGCGGTCAAGGCCGGTACGCCCTATATTGCCACCGGTTCTGAGCCGCTCTCCTACATTCAGGAGAACCTGGTGACAGGAATTACTGCTGACTCCAGAGGTATGGAGGCCCTCCATCATGTCACTTATCCCTCCGAAAGCCTCATCACTGCCAGCCAAGAGGCGGATGGTGACGACGTGATTTACACGCTGGATTGTACCGTTCTCACTGCCTATCCTGAGAATGCTGAGGTGCTGATCCAGGCCACCGATAAGGACAGCTTTATCGTGGGCTGCATGGCCGGCGGTAGCATCGACGGCGGCGTGGAGGCCATTGCGGTGGAGCAGGACGGAATGGATATTACCATCTTCGCCAACTCCATTGTCAACCGTGCCCACCAGCAGGACGACTATCTGTTTGCCACCAACACCATCTATTCCAAGATGCTGTCTGAAGATACCATGGATATTGTGGTCAGCACCCTGCCGTTTGATGATGTATATGGCGACGACTGGTTCTATAATGCGGTGAAGTATGCCTATGACAGCAAGCTGATGTCCGGCACTGCTTCCACCACCTTTGCTCCTCTCATGAGCACCAACCGTGCCATGGTGGTCACCATGCTGTGGCGGCTGGAAGGCCAGCCCAAGGCTGATGCCACCCTGTCCTTCACCGACGTGGAGAGCGGCGTGTGGTATACCGACGCTGTGAACTGGGCTGCCTCCAAGGGCATCGTCAAGGGCTACAGCGACACCGTGTTTGCCCCCAACGACACCGTGACCCGCGAGCAGCTGGCCACCATCCTGTACCGCTACGCTGAGAGCAAGGGCTACGATGTGTCCGCCAAGGGCGATCTGACCACCTTCACCGATGGCGCCAAGACCTCCTCCTGGGCCGCTGAGGCCATGGAGTGGGCGGTAGGCTCCAAGCTGCTGTCCGGCAAGGGCGGCAACGTTCTGGATCCCACCGGCACCGCCACCCGCGCGGAAGTGGCGCAGATCTTCACCAACTTTGCGCAGAACCTGAAGAAGTAAACATTCACGCCAACAGGGGCGCGATGCATCAGCAGCGCGCCCCTGTTTTGTTATGCAGAGAAAAAAGTGCAAAAATGGATCATTTTTGGCCTCCATGGATTGGAAAGAAAAAATCCGCATAGAAAATCGGGCTGAGGCAAAGCTATGGTCGGATCACCGATCCAACAAAACGATTGCAAAGGAGATGCAACATCATGTCCAACAGCAACAGCAATCAGCCCGTGGTTTCCAGCGCTCGCGAGGCCCTGAACAAGTTCAAGATGGAGGCCGCCGCCGAGGTGGGCGTCAACCTGAAGCAGGGCTACAACGGCGATCTGACCAGCCGTGAGGCCGGCTCCGTGGGCGGCCAGATGGTCAAGAAGATGATCCAGGCCTACGAGAACGGTATGTCCGGCAAGTAAAACGCCATCAACAGAGATCCGCTCTGAACAACGTGGAAGAGCCGTCGGTCAATCGACCGGCGGCTCTTCTGCGTTTTCACAGGCCGTAGCCTGCCACTGATCCGGGGCTTCCTCCGGGCTCAACAGGCAGGCGTTTGCCAGACATCGGTACCGGGTCCCCCGGAAGGACACCACGTCTCCGACGGCGTAACCGTCCCGGTCCCCTGCCGGGCGGCTCCACAGGGGTACGCCCCTGCTGTCCAGACCTACCGGCTCATAGAGTTCCGGGGTGCGCTCCGGCACTACACCGGCGCTGGCACGGTGGTCCAGGGTTACCTGGTAGAGCTGGGGGTCCCCCACGGCATTGAACCCACGGCGGACATAGTCCCCCGTCTGGTACACCGTGCCGGGCGTAAATTCCGGATAGACCCAGGCCACCTCCATAGCCCGGGCGGGCTCCAGCTGGGCGGCAAAGAGCTGGAGCAGATGGTAAAATTGTTGTCCCTGTCCATCCATATCCCACATATGGCTACCCTCCCTTTTACCTATGGTGAAACAGGGGCATTTGTTGTACGTTTGCATACACCCAACACAAAAAACAAGGAGACCCGCCGTTGGGCGGGTCTCCTTGTTTTGAACAGAGAGGTAAGAGAGAGGAGAATGGTTTGTCATTTGTACCTGACGCTGTTATCATATCCGTTTTTCGCCAAGGGATGGTGAACAGGCTGTGAACAGATTCTAAAGGAATGATGAAGCTTTTCTTTCGCAGGCTTTTGGTATATTCCTGACCGCCGCCGCCATACTAAGGCCATCAAGGAAGAAACAGGGGAACGCGCATGGAAACATTTAAGCTGAAAACCGCCGTCTCCTTTGGAAAGGACGCCCTGGCTGCCCTGGAGGAGCTGGCCGGCGGGCGGGTGATGGTGGTCACCGACGATTTTCTGGCCAAGTCCGGCCTGCTGGACAAAGTGAAAGCCCGGCTGCCCGGCTGCACCGTGGAGACCTTTACCGGAGTGGTGCCTGACCCGCCTCTGGAGGTGGTGGCCAGGGGAGCCAGGGCATTGGCCGACTTCAAGCCCCAGGCGGTGGTGGCCTTTGGGGGCGGTTCCGCCCTGGATTGCGCCAAGGCCATGGTGGAGTACGGCAAGAAGCTGGGGGCTACAGGGGAGATTTCCTTCTGGGCGGTGCCCACCACCGCCGGGACCGGCTCGGAGGTCACCTCCTTTGCCGTCCTCACCGACAGCCAGAAGGGAGTGAAGTACCCCCTGGTGGACGACGCTCTGCTGCCCCACCGGGCGGTGCTGGACCCGGTATTCCTGGCTGGTGTGCCCGCCAAGGTGACGGCGGACACCGGCATGGACGTACTCACCCACGCCGCCGAGGCCTATGTGGCCGCCGGGGCTAATGTGTACACCGACGCCCTGGCGGAGAAAGCCTTTGCCCTGGCTTGGAAGAACTTGCCCGCCGCCTTTAACGGGGACCAGGAGGACAAGGGGCGTATGCTGTTGGCTTCCAACCTGGCGGGTATGGCCTTCAACGCCGCCGGGCTGGGGCTAAGCCACAGCATGGCTCACGCCCTGGGCGGGCGGTTCCACATTCCCCACGGGCGGCTCAACGCCATGCTGCTGCCCCATGTGATCCGCTTCAACGCCGCACGGCGGGAGACGGCGGAGCGGTACGCCGCCCTGGCCAAGGCCTGCGGCCTGACGCCCACGGCCAGAGGTTTGGCCTTTGCCATCGAGCGGCTGCGGGGCCGCCTGGAACAGCCGGGCCGCCTGTCGGAGTGCGGGGTGGACGCAAAGACGGTGCGGGACCAGGGGGACGAGATCGCCGCCGCCGCCCTGGCCGACCTGTGCGCCCCCTCCAATCCCCGGAGCGTCACCCCCCAGGATATCAAGGCCATTCTGCGGGAGTTGGCGTAATGGGAGAACAGTTACTCTCTGTAGGTATTGATATCGGCACCTCCACCACCCAGCTCATCCTGTCCCGGCTGACCCTGGAGAACCGGGCCACCCCCTTTACGGTACCCCGGGTGTCCATCGCCGGGCGGGAGGTGCTTTACCGCTCGGCTATCCACTTCACCCCGCTCCTGTCCGATACCGTCATCGACGCCGCCGGGGTGCGGGCCATTGTGGAAGAGGAGTACCGCAAGTCGGGCTTTGACAAGTCCCAGGTGGACACCGGGGCGGTCATCATCACCGGGGAGACCGCCCGGAAGGAGAACGCCCAGGAGGTGCTTGCCGCCCTGTCGGAGTTCGCCGGGGACTTCGTGGTGGCCACCGCCGGGCCCGACCTGGAGTCCATCCTGGCGGCTCGTGGAGCGGGTGCGGATGAATACGCAAAGGAACATCATACAACCGTATTACACTTTGATATCGGCGGCGGCACCGCAAACCTGGCGCTGTACCAAAATGGAGAGCTGGTGCGCACCGGCTGCCTGGACGTGGGCGGGCGGCTCATCAAGGTGGACAAGGACGGGCGGGTCACCTATGTGTCGCCGGTCTTTGCACGGGCGGGATGTCCCGCCCCGGCGGTGGGTGATCGGGTGACGCCGGAGAGCTTACAGCCCACCCTTCAAATCATGGCGGAGGCGTTGGAGCAGGCGGCGGGCCTGCGGCCCGGCCGGGACAGGCTGGACGCCTTTCTCACGGAGGGCACCCGCTGGACGGTGGAGGAGGTGCCGGTGGTGTCCTTCTCCGGCGGGGTGGCCGACTGCATCGATCATCCGCCATCGGACTGGCTGGCCTTCGGAGATATGGGCGTGCTGCTGGGCAGGGCCATCGCGGCCTCCCCGGCCTTCCAGAAGGCGGGCCGTTTCCGGGGGGCGGAGACTATAAGGGCCACGGTGGTGGGGGCGGGGAGCCACGCCACCGATTTGTCCGGCTCCACCATCTTCTACCGGGACATCACCTTTCCCTTGAAAAATATTCCCATCCTCAAGCTGGCGAACCGGGAGGAGGGGGGAGGGCCGGAGGAACTGGCCCGACGGATCAAAGACAAGCTGAGCTGGTACCAGGACCAGGGGGGGCTGGTGCAGCTGGCCCTGGCCCTGCGGGGGGAGAAGAATCCCTCCTACCACCGCATTCAAGAACTGGCCCGGGGGGTGGCGGAGGGCCTGGCCCCTCTGGTGGAGGCGGGCTTTGTCCCCATCGTGGCGGTGGAGGCCGACCAGGCCAAGGTGCTGGGTCAGGCCATGGCCGCCCTGCTGTCCGGCCCCCTGCTCTGTCTGGACGGGGTGGAGATGGACAACGGGGACTATATCGACATCGGCGCCCCGGTGGCCGGAGGCGCGGTATTACCCATCGTTATCAAAACCCTTGTATTTAACAAATCGTAGCCGCAAAAGGAGCGATCACATGATACTCAAGACCAAGCTGCTGGGGCACGTCTATGAATTCAAATCGGTGAAGGACGCCCTGGCCAAAGCCAATGAAGAGAAGTCGGGAGACCGGCTGGCGGGCATTGCCGCCGAGAACGCCGAGGAGCGGGTGGCGGCCAAGGTGGTGGTGGCCAACCTGACCCTGGCCGACCTGCGCAACCACCCCGCCGTCCCCTATGAGGAGGACGAGGTCACCCGCATCATTCAGGACGACGTAAACGAAAAGATCTACGACCAGATCAAGAACTGGACGGTGGCCGAGCTGCGGGAGTGGTTATTGGCGGAAAACCACGACGGCGACGCCATCCGGTGGGTGAGCCGTGGCCTGACGGCGGAGATGATCGCCGCCGTGGCCAAGCTGATGAGCAACATGGATCTCATTTACGCCGCCAAGAAGATCAAGGTCACCGCCCACTGCAACACCACCATCGGCCTGCCGGGCACTCTGTCCTGCCGGCTCCAGCCCAACCACCCCACCGACGACCCGGACGGCATCCTGGCCTCTCTGCTGGAGGGCCTGACCTACGGGGCGGGGGACGCGGTGCTGGGCCTGAACCCGGTGGACGATTCGGTGGAAAGTGTGCGCCGGGTGCTGGATCGGTTCCACGAGGTGCGCAACCGCTGGAATATCCCCACCCAGATCTGCGTGCTGGCCCACGTCACCACCCAGATGGAGGCGGTGCGCAAGGGTGCTCCCTGCGACCTGATCTTCCAGTCTATCGCCGGGTCCCAGAAGGGCAACGAGGCCTTCGGTCTGGACGGCAAGCTCATCGAGGAGGCCCGGCAGCTGGCCCTGAAGGAGGGGGCCGCCGTGGGGCCCAATGTGATGTACTTTGAGACCGGCCAGGGCTCCGAGCTGTCCTCCGAGGCCCACCACGGGGCGGACCAGGTGGTGATGGAGGCCCGGTGCTATGGCTTTGCCAAGCGGTTCCAGCCCTACCTGGTGAACACGGTGGTGGGCTTCATCGGGCCGGAATATCTGTATAATTCCAAGCAAGTAATACGGGCTGGATTGGAGGACCACTTCATGGGCAAGCTGACCGGCATCCCTATGGGGTGCGACGCCTGCTACACCAACCACATGAAGGCCGACCAGAACGACATCGAGGATCTGGCGGTGCTGCTCACCGCCGCCGGGTGCAACTACTTTATGGGCATCCCCCACGGGGACGACGTGATGCTCAACTACCAGACCACCGGCTTCCATGAGACCGCCGCCCTGCGGGAGATGTTCGGCCTGACTGCCATCCCGCCCTTCCAGCGGTGGCTGGAGGACATGGGCTTTGTGGAGAACGGCAAGCTGACCCCCCTGGCGGGTGACGCTTCGGTGCTGCTGGGGTAAGGAGACCACGGGGCCCCCAACGAAGCCCAGCGAAAGCGGGTTCGTTGGGGAGAGGACGAACAACGGAATGAATAAGCCCTGCCGTTTACGGCGGGGCGAAGAATATGGAGTATGTGAGGACGTTATGAATGAACAAGAACTGCGCTCCATGGTGGAGCGGATGGTGCTGGAGTTGGCGGGGAAGCCTGCTGCCGTGACCACGGCCCGGCCTGCCCCCCGGCAGGAAGACGTGAGCCAGGGTTGCCTGGAGGATATCACCCAGATCGACCTGCGGCGGCAGTACCTGGTGGACAACCCCCGCAGCGGCCAGGCCTTTCAGGATCTGAAATTAAAAACCCCGGCCCGGCTGGGGCTGGGACGGGCGGGAGCCCGATACAGGACCATCTCCATGCTGCGGATGCGGGCCGACCACGCCGCCGCCCAGGATTCGGTGTTCTCCCATGTACCTGACGAGTTCGCGGTAAACAACGGCTTTGTGCCTGTCCAGACCCTGTGCCAGACCAAGGACGAGTATTTGACCCGGCCCGACCGGGGCCGCCGGTTTGACGAGGAGAACCAGGCTATCATCAAAAAGACCTTTGGGCAGAACCCGAAGATTGCCCTGGTGGTAGGGGACGGACTCAGCTCCGCCGCCATTGAGGCCAACGCCGTGGACTGCCTCCAGGCGGTGCGGGCGGGCCTGAAGGCCTACGGCCTGGAGGGCGGCCCGGTACTCTATGTAAAGTACTGCCGGGTGGGCGCCTCCGACCACATTGGCGATCTGACGGGTGCAGAAGTGGTGTGTATGCTGGTAGGGGAGCGGCCCGGCCTGGTGACCGCGGAATCCATGTCGGCCTACCTGACCTACAAGCCCCATATCGGCATCCCCGAGTCCAAGCGGACGGTGATCTCCAACATCCACAAGGGGGGCACCACCGCCGTAGAGGCGGGGGCGCACATTGCGGAACTCATCAAGACCATGCTGGAAAGGAAGGCGAGTGGAATTGACCTGCGTTGAGGATAGCAGCGGCAACGGGGCCCCGCACGGCGGGGCGCGCGTCAGCGCGTACAAGCGTTTTGCCGCCAGGCAAAACCTTGATGCCGGGCGAATTCACTTCGCCCGAGCAGATGAAAATACACTTGGGGTCCCCGCGGGGCCTGCCCCGTGGGGAAAGTTTGAGGGGGTGACGGTATGACAGACGATCTGATCCCGGTCAAGGTGCTCTCTACCCGCACCATCGCCAACGTCAGCGAGACCTTAGCCAAGAAGCTGGGCCTGCCCCGGCAGTACCGCTCCATCGGCCTCATCACCGCCGACAGCGACGACATGACCTATTGCGCCCTGGACGAGGCCACCAAGGCGGCGGCGGTGGAGGTGGTGTACGGCAAGTCCCTATATGCCGGTGCGGCCAATGCCTCCACCGCCCTGGCCGGCGAGGTCATCGGCATCCTGGCCGGGCCCAACCCGGCGGAGGTTCAGTCCGGCCTGCGGGCCTGCGTGGACTTTATGAACAGCGGGGCGGGGTTCCGCTCCGCCAATCAGGATGACTCCGTCATCTACTTTGCCTACACCGTCTCCCGCACCGGCACCTACCTGTCCAAGGTGGCCGGGGTGCGGGAGGGGGAGGCTCTGGCCTACCTCATCGCCCCGCCTCTGGAGGCCATGGTGGGTCTGGACGAGGCCATGAAGGCCTCCGACGTGGAGCTGGTGGCCCTCTTTGAGCCCCCCAGCGAGACCAACTTCGGCGGCGGCCTGCTCACCGGCACCCAGAGTGCCTGCGACGCGGCGGCGGCCGCCTTTGCCGAGGCGGTAAAGGCGGTGGCGGACCATCCCAAGGAGGTGTGATCCTATGGAATTTGATAAAGATCTGAGATCGGTTCAGGAGGTCCGGGACCTGCTGGCCCAGGCCAAGCAGGCCCAAAAGGCCCTGGCCGTCATGAGCCAGCAGCAGCTGGACGCCATTACGGCGGCCATCTCCCGGGCCGGCGCCCAGCACGCCAGGCGGCTGGCCGACATGGCGGTGGAGGAGACCGGCTTTGGCCGGAAGGAGGACAAGGAGATCAAAAACCGCTTTGCGGCGGAGACCTTGTACGAGGCCATCCGGGACCAAAAGACCCACGGCATCCTGGCTGAGGACCGGGAGCACCGGACGGTGGACATCGGCGTGCCGGTAGGTGTGGTGGCCGGACTGGTGCCCTCCACCAATCCCACCTCCACGGTGATCTACAAGGCCATGATCTGCATGAAGGCGGGTAACCCCATCGTGTTCTCCCCCCATCCCGGGGCGGCCAACTGCATCCAGGAGACGGTTAACGTGATCCGCCGGGCGGCGGAGGAGGCGGGGGCCCCGGCGGGGGCCATCTCCTGCATCACCACCCCCACCATCGAGGCCACCAACGCCCTCATGCGCCACGACACCACCCGGCTCATCCTGGCCACCGGCGGCGCGGCCATGGTGAAGGCGGCCTACTCCTCCGGCACCCCCGCCATCGGCGTGGGCGCCGGCAACGGCCCGGCCTATATTCACCACACCGCCAACGTGGAGCAGGCAGTAAAACGGATTCTGGACTCCAAGACCTTCGACAATGGCACCATCTGCGCCAGCGAGCAGAGCGTTATCATGACCCGGCGAATGGAACCGGCGGTAAAGGCCGCCCTCCGTGCCCAGGGGGCCTATCTGCTGGACGAGGAGGAGACCAAGCAGCTCTCCCGCTTCATCCTGCGGCCCAACGGCACCATGAACCCGGCCATCGTGGGCAAGAGTGTGTCCACCGTGGCCCAGCTGGCGGGCCTGAACCGGGTGCCCCCCTCCGCCCGGGTGCTGGTGGCCCGGGAGACCGGGGTGGGCAAGGGCCACCCCTATTCCAGCGAGAAGCTGGGCCTCATCCTGGGCTGCTTTGTGGAGGAGGACGAGGAGGCGGTGCTCAACCGCTGCATCGAGATCCTGGAGTGGGAGGGCGCGGGCCACACCTTCTCCATCCACACCGAGGACGAACAGGTAGCCAAGCGCTTTGCCGCCGCTGTCCCCGCCAGCCGTGTGCTGGTGAACACCCCCTCCGCCCTGGGGGGCATCGGGGCCACCACCTGCCTGTTCCCCGCCCTCACCCTGGGCTGCGGCGCGGTGGGCGGGTCGTCCAGCTCCAACAACATCGGGCCCCTGGATCTCATCAACATCAAGCGGGTGGCCTGGGGTGTGAAGGAACTGGAGGAGCTGCGGGGGAGCAGCCCGGCCCTTTCCTCCTGCACCGTGGACGAGACCCTGCTCAACCGCCTGGTGGAGCAGATCATGGGGAGGCTGAGGTAAGATGAGCGAAGTCAACGCCGACGGCGTGCTGCTGGACCCCCATGAGGCCATCTTACAGGAGGCCCAGAACCTGACCAACTCCCTGATGGCCGAGCGCCCCCAGGGTCTGGAGGAGGACATGGAGCACGATGTCCAGGCTGCCAACGGGGAGGAGGCCGGCGAGGCGGGGGGAGCGCCCCATATGCCGGTGGCCGAGACGCCCCGGCAGGCCCCCAAAAAGAAGGCCCAGCCGGGCCGGGGCAGAAGAAGCAAACCGGCTCCAGCCCAACCGGCGGAGCCTATGAAACAGACAACTGACAGGAGGAAACAGAACATGGCAAATACAAACGCGCTGGGTATGGTGGAGACCAAGGGACTGGTGGGGGCCATTGAGGCCGCCGACGCCATGGTAAAGGCTGCCAACGTGCAGCTGGTAGGCAAGGAGCAGGTGGGCGGCGGTCTGGTGACCGTCATGGTCCGGGGCGACGTGGGAGCCGTCAACGCCGCCACCGACGCAGGCGCCGCCGCCGCCGAGAAGGTGGGCGAGCTGATCTCCGTCCACGTCATTCCCCGCCCCCACGCCGAGGTGGACCACATCCTGCCCCACGGCGGCGAGGGCATGAGCGAATAAATGGAGCTGCTCACCCGTGAGGACGTGCGGCGTATGTCGGACAACGGCACCCGGGGGCCGGTGGTGGTCAACAAGGACCAGAAGCTGACCCCCGGGGCCCGGGACTGGCTGGCCGCCCACAAGATCCAGGCGGTCTTTCCCCAGGGGCGGGAGGACCCGGCTGCGCCCGCCTCTGCCAAGTACCGCACGCTCTTTGGCGCAACCCTCAACGAAAAACCGGAGCACATGACCCATCTGAAGGGCAACATCCTGGTGCGGAAGGACCACCCCCGCATCGCCTTCCGGGGCATGATCGACGCCTTGGAGGGGGAACTCATGCTGGCCCAGCAGGCCAGCCGTGATTACCCGGCTCTGGTGAAGGAGCTGGAGGAGGCCCTGGCCCTGGTGCGGCGGCTCATCCGGTGCGACGTGCTGGACGAGCCGGTGGGGGAGCTGCATCTGTGCGGCTACGACGCCGGGCAGCTGCGGGAGTATTCCCACTATCCGGACAAGTATCTGGGGCAGCCCCACTTCCTGCCCGCCTACACCGACGGGCCGGCCCTGCTGGCGGTGAACAAGGTGCGCACCCTGGTGCGGCAGACCGAGCTTTCGGCCTACGCCGCCTTCAAGGATGTAGAGGGCAATGTGACCCGGGGGGACATCATCCTGGCCCTGAACCGGCTGTCCTCCCTCATGTGGATCATCATGATCAAGCTAAAGGCGGGACAATATGAACACGCTTAATACCATTAATATCGAAGCTCTGGCGGAGCAGATCGTCCGCCGTTTGACGGTGGAGGTGGAGGCCAGCGGCCGCCACGTCCATCTGTCCCGGGCCGACCTGGACACCCTCTTTGGCCCTGGCTTTCAGCTCACCCGGGTAAAGGACTTGTCCCAGCCGGGGCAGTTTGTGTGCGCCCAGCGGGTTACCCTGGAGGGACCCAAAGGGTCCATCCCCAACGTGGTGGTGCTGGGCCCCGAGCGGAAGGAGAGCCAGGTGGAGATCTCCCTTACCGACGGCGTGGTGCTGGGCATCACACCCCCGGTGCGGCTGTCGGGGGACATCGGGGGCACACCCGGCATCACCCTGCGCAACGGGGACCGGGTGCTGCGGCTGGACCGGGGGCTCATCGCCGCCAAGCGGCACATCCACATGACTCCGGAGGACGCCGCCCGCTTCGGGATGGAGAATGGCCGGGAGGTGCGGCTCAAGTGCCTCACCCAGCGGCCTCTGACCCTGGAAGGGGTGGAGGTGCGGGTGTCCCCCCAGTTCGCCACCTTCGCCCACATTGACTACGACGAGGCCAACGCCTGCGGCTTTAAAAAAGGGGATAGAGCCCTGATTTTGCCGTGAGGCTGGAGTGGCGGGGGCGTACTCTGGTCATCACCTGGCTGCCGGTGGGGGCCATGGGGCGGCTGGCTGCTCTGGCCCCGGCCAGTCGGGGGGAGACCGAGGTGCTGGCCGCCCTGCTGGCGGGGGCACGGGTGTGCCTGGAGCGGAAGGCCCTGGAGTACCGGCTCTACCGCCGCACCGCCCCGCCGTCAATCTATCGCCGCTGCCTGTCCCTGGAGCGGCAGCTGAGGGAGATGGGGATCTGTGTTGCTGGGACAGGTGGCCGGTAAGGTATGGGCCACGAAAAAAGCCCCCAACCTGACCGGTCAGGCCTTCCTGACGGTGGAGGTGGGGGACAGGCTGCTGCTGTGCGCCGACTGCGTAGGGGCGGGGGCGGGCGAGCGGGTCCTCATCGCCACCGGCGGGGCGGCCCGCATCGCCGCCGGGACAAATGTGCCGGTGGACGCCGCCATCATCGGGATCATTGATCCATAAGGGGGCGGCCCACCTGCCGCCCCGTTTCACAAAAGGGAGGGACAGTTTATGTCCATCAACGAGATCATCGTCTATCTGATGGTGCTCTTTATGGCCCTGGGGGCCATCGACCGCATCCTGGGCAACCGCTTCGGGCTGGGCGAGAAGTTTGAGGAGGGCATTATGGCCATGGGCTCTCTGGCCCTGGCTATGATCGGTATTATCTGCCTGGCCCCCGTGTTGGCCAACCTGCTGCGGCCGGTGGTGGTGCCCTTCTATCAGTTCCTGGGGGCCGATCCGGCCATGTTCGCCGGTACCATCCTGGCCAACGACATGGGGGGAGCCACCCTGGCTCAGGAGCTGGCCCTGACGGAGGAGGCGGGCCAGTTCGGCGGCCTCATCGTAGGGGCAATGCTGGGCCCCACCATCGTCTTTACTATTCCGGTGGGCCTGGGCATCATCAAGGCGGAGGACCGGCCCGCTCTGGCCACCGGCGTGCTGGCCGGCGTCATCACCATCCCCATCGGCAGCTTTGTGGGCGGCTTGGTGGCGGGATTCCCGGTGATGATGGTGCTGCGTAACCTGCTGCCCATCGTGCTCTTTGCGGTGCTCATCGCCCTGGGGCTGGCCTTTGTGCCCAACGGCATGGTGAAGGGCTTCCAGGTCTTTGGCCGCATCATTGTCATCATCATCACCATCGGTCTGGCCGCCGCCATCATTGAGGCCCTGACGCCCCTGACTATTATCCCTGGCCTCAACTCCATTGAGGAGGGCATCGGCATTGTGGGTGATATCGCCATCGTGCTGGCGGGCGCCTTCCCCCTGGTGTACGTCATCACCAAGGTGTTTAAAAAGCCCCTGATGAAGCTGGGCAGCCTGCTGGGCATGAACGACGTGGCGGCAGCCGGGATGGTGGCCACCCTGGCCAACAATATTCCCATGTTTCAGATGATGGGCGACATGGACCGCAGGGGCAAGATTATCAACGTGGCTTTTGCTGTGTCGGCGGCCTTTGTGTTCGGTGACCACCTGGGCTTTACCGCCGGCTTTGATTCCACCATGATTTTCCCCATGATCGTGGGCAAGCTGGTGGGCGGCGTCACCGCCGTGGCGGTGGCCATGTTCCTCACCCGAAAGGAGACCCGTCATGGACAAGCATAAGCTGGAAGAAATCATCCGCCAGGTGTTGCTGGAGCACCTGGGGGGCGGGGTGCAGGCGGTGAAGGTGCCTGCCCTTACCGTCACCGAGGATCACCGGATGAACACCGGTAACCCCGGTGACAAGGTGTATACCCGGGACCTGTTCACCCTGGAGCAGTCTCCCAGGCTGGGGGTGGGCATCATGGAGATGACCGACACCACCTTCCCCTGGACCCTGAACTACGACGAGATGGACTATGTGGTGGAGGGGCGGCTGGACATCCTGTGCAATGGGCAGAAGGTGTCCGCCGGGCCGGGGGAGCTGATCCACATTCCCAAGGGAAGCGAAATTCAGTTTTCCGTCACCGGCCATGCCCGGTTCCTCTACTTCGTCTACCCCGCCGACTGGCAAAATCAGCAGTAAAAAAGGTCCAGCCCATACAATGGGCTGGACCTTCTGTTTAGAATTGCGCTTTGGAAATAAACGATATCACAATAATGGCCACAGCCAGGACACGGGTGACATGGACAGCACGCTCCTTGCCGTAGCGGCGCTGGAAGGAGTGGGGCGGGACGGGGAAGATCAGCAGGAATACGCTCAGGGCGGCCCCGGTGATGCTGACCAGCAGGCTATTCTGCACCGTCTGCATATTGATCATGAGCAGCAAAAAGAAGAGGGCGAACCAGATAAAGAACACCTTGGTGAATGTCACATCTTTCAAAAACTTGTTCATGTATGCTGCACTCCTTTTCCCTATCATACTCCATAGTGGACAGGATCGTCAACCACTGTCTGTATCGGGTGGGCATAGCGGGGGACAAACCCGCATATAGATGCCACAGCTACCCAAAACAGGCAGGAGTGTGGATGGATATGCAGACAGGATGGAATGAGAATCGGGCAATGCTCCGGGGGACCGTCACGGCGGACCCGGTGTGGTCCCATGAGACCCACGGGGTCGTGTACGAGACCTTTCCCCTTACGGTGCTCCGGCTGTCCGGCTCGGAGGACACCATCAACGTCATTGCGCCTAAAGAACTGCTGGAGGAGTATCCGGTAAAGGCGGGGACGCCGGTGGAGGTGGAGGGGGAGGTGCGCTCCTTCAACAACAAAAGCGGCACCGGCAGCAAGCTGGTCATCACCCTGCACGCCAAGAGCATCAAGCCGGGAGAGGGGCCCAATGAGAACCGGCTTACCCTGGCGGGGGTGCTGTGCAAGCCGCCGGTGTTCCGGCGCACCCCTCTGGGCCGGGAGATCTGCGATCTCATGCTGGCGGTAAATCGGAAGTATGGCCGGGCGGACTATCTGCCCTGCATCTCCTGGGGGGCGCTGGCCCGCTGCTGCGGCGAGTTGGAAGTGGGGGACGGGGTGCGGCTGGAGGGCCGCCTCCAGAGCCGGGCCTACACCAAGCTGGAGAACGGCCAGAGCCGCCAGCGCACCGCCTTCGAGGTGTCGGTGATGCGGTTGGAGGGGGTGGAGACATAAGAGGGAAAGAGACTTGCATACCGGTACGGCCTATCGTATACTTGCCTTAGAGACCCATTTTATAAGGAGGCGATGGTATGCAGTATGAGATCAAGGGCGAGCCCATGCCGGTAGTGATCTGTCAGGTGGCCGCCGGTGAGTCCATGATCACCGAGCGGGGTTCCATGGTGTGGATGTCCCCCAATATGGAGATGTCTACCGGCGCAGGTGGCATTGGCAAGGCCTTTGGACGGATGTTTTCCGGCGATTCCATCTTCCAGAATACATATACGGCGGTAGGCGGCCCGGGCATGATTGCCTTTGGTTCCAGCCTGCCCGGCACCATTCGGGCCATTCCCATCGATCCTGCCCACCCGGTCATCGTGCAGAAGCGGGGCTTTCTGGCCTCGGAGCAGGGAGTGGAGTTGTCCATCCACTTCCAGAAAAAGATGAAAACCGGCTTTTTCGGCGGTGAGGGCTTTATCATGCAGAAGCTGTCCGGCTATGGCATGGCCTTTGTGGAACTGGACGGCTCGGTGGTGGAATATGAGCTGAAGCCGGGGCAGAGCATTGTGGTGGATACCGGCAACCTGGCCATGATGGACGCCACCTGCTCCATCGATGTGCAGATGATTCACGGCGTGAAAAACGTCCTCTTCGGCGGGGAGGGCCTGTTCAATACGGTGATCACCGGCCCCGGCAAGGTGACCCTTCAGACCATGCCGGTCACCGGCCTGGCCGACGCCCTGCTCCCCTTCCTGCCCAAGGGCAGCAACTAAATAGAAAAGGGACGCTGCCTTTGGCAGCGTCTCTTTTTAGTGGTATAAGGACAGTTCCACAGGCAAGAAAAATGCCGCCCGAAAGGGCGGCATTTTTGATTGCTCTGCAATAAAATCAGCGCTTGCTGAACTGAGGAGCACGACGGGCAGCCTTGAGGCCGTACTTTTTGTAGTCTGTCGTTTGAAACCATTGAAAACACTGGCTTTTTTTACTTTGAAATCTGAAATAACCTCTACTGTAACCTCAATATTGAGGTTATTTTCATCGTGCTGAGCTTTTCGCAAGTATCCATTCATCAACAGCATTACTTAAATATGCGTAATATTTGAATGTTTTGGATGCGCATACATGAACCTATTTATCAGATCGTTAGTGAAAAAGAACTCGCCCATGGACCCTAACAGGAATCATAGGCGAGTTCCAGGCTTTTCTTAGAAAACGCGTCAATTCCCCGTAACTGCACCAGGAGCAAAAGCCATATTGATCTTCTCAATAATCTCTTCGGGGCGATTATATGTGAGATGGGCATAGATATCAAGGGTGATCTTTGCGCGTTCATGCCCAGCAAGATACTGGACGGTTTTGATATCTACGCCCCTGAGCAACAGGTTTGTGATGTATGTGTGGCGAAGGATATGCGGGGTCACCTTATCTCCGTACACATTCTTCCGGTTGGCACGGATGCTCGCATCTTCCCAATATCTCAGGATATCCGCACCGGATACGAAATGGGTTTCATCCGTCTGTTCATACAGCAGCTTCAGCAGCAGGAGCAGGCGGCGTTGATTATCTTTTGCAACGCAATTCTCCTATATACAGCCTGGGGCCGGATTTCCGGCCCCAGGTCCAATCTTATTCCGCCACGACCTCATTAAACCGCGTGAGGATGACTGCCGCCTCGGCGCGGGTGGCCTGGCCCTTGGGATCCAAAACGCCGTCCCCCTTGCCGTTGATCAGCCCTTCCGCGTTGGCCCACTGGAGGGCCTCAAGGGCGTAGTTGCTGATCTCGTCCGCATCTGTAAATTTGTTCAGATCTGCTTTTGCGCTTACGTCATAGCCCTTGTACTGAGCGTAGCGGTAGAGGATGGCTGCCAGCTGTTCCCGGGTGATGGGATCATTGGGTCCGAAAGCCGTGTCGCTGTATCCTTCGACAATCCCGTGTTCCGCCGCCCAGGCCACCGCATCGGCATACCACGCGTCCAGAGGAACATCCAGGAAAGCAGTGCTTTCCTGGATTGAGGGCTTGCCCTCAATCCGATGGAGGATTGTCACGATCATGGCCCGGGAGGTGGTGCTCCCCGGTGCGAAGGTGGTGCTGGTGGTTCCGTTCATCCACCCATTCTCGTAGGCATAGGCCACCGCATCGTAGTACCACTCGTCTTCAGGTACGTCGGTGAAAGGCAGTTTCTCCGCTTCTTCTGGGACGAACTCCGCCTCCACGGTCACCTTACCGCTGGGCATCTCAAAGGTGTACTTGCCGCCGCCCTTATTGGTCAGCTCCAACTCCTTGCCCTTGCTGTCGGTGACGGTAAGGGTATCCAGCTCGTAACCTTCATCCGGCGTGACGGTCAAAGTCACCGTGTCACCCCGGGCGGCTCTTGTCCGGCTGCTCTCCACTTCACCATTCTCGCTGTCCTCCACCGTGATGGCATAGGTGCTCACGCCGCCACTGTCGCCACCGGGGGTGGGATCGGGCACCTTTGCTGCCCAGGCAAAGGCGTATTCCACATTGTTGTAGATATTGTCCTCCAGCTTCTCGGCATTGGTGAGCTTTTCGGCAATGTCCGTCATAGCGTAAGCCTTGCCGCTGCCACTCAGGGCTACATTGACACTCAGATTACCGACGGCCTCGCCCTCGCCCTTGTCCAGCGTGAGAATACCTTGATTGGTGATGCCGCCGCTGCCGTTAACAGTGCCTGCGGAACCGATGCTCAGATGCCCGGTGATATCCACGGCACCGTCCACCGTCAGTATAGAGTTGTTGGCCACATGGAATTCGCCGGCCACAGCGAGGGTGGAGCCGGTCTCCACCGCCAGGTTTACATTTGCGGAGGGGGTGTCCATGCCGACCTTCAGTGTCCAGCGTTTGCCGGTGGGGACGGTGGCCCGGGCGTTTTCGGTGAGCGCGGCGGCGATTGTTCCACTTGCGATGCCGCCGAAGTCCAGCGTCATGCGGCCGGCGGTGAGGTTCACATTGCCGCCGGTGCCGATCCAGTCCTCACCGCCCACAGCAACGGAGCCGCCGGCGGCGATAGTGGCCTTGCCCAGCACTTTGCCGGAAAGCAGGGAGGCGGGGTTCAGGGTGACTTTGCCGCCCCGTTCCACTGCAACCTTGGCGTACTTTGCCACGGAGAGGGTACCGCCGGAGGCGTCCAGCGTGCCTTTCACAGTGAGGGTGGAGCCGCTCTGGTTGGTGCCGGAGATCGCATTCAGCGTACCATTGACCGTCAGCTTCGCGCCGGTCTCAATGACGGCATCCAGCGGGGTCTTCGTTGTGCCGTCCGTGCTCTGGAGGAGCCACGCCTCCTGATTCTCCGGGATCTCTGTCACGGCATTCTCGCTGAGGGTCAGCAGATCCTCCCCCATATCAAGGGTCAGCGTGCCGGAAGTGAGGTGGATTCGGGCGTTATTGTCTGCGCCCACAAAGGCTTCCGTCGTTCCATTAGCCGCCGGGATCTTCAGCGTGCCGCCGGCGTCAACCGCGATGGACCCCTCGCTGTCCAGGAAGGCGGGATTCGCCAGCTGCAGGGTCTTGCCTTCCGGCACCGTCAACGTGGCGTTTTCGTTGATTTTAAGTTCGGCCGTACCCGGGATGCTCAGAATACTGCTGTCGTCTGTGCCGACTACTTCGGCGCTTCGCAGCAGAGTGATAACACCCTCATTTTCTCCCAGAGCCGCTACCGCACTTTCCAGGGTTTCATATTCCGTCACCTCTCCTCCCTGGGTGACCGTAGCTGCCGCGGACGGAACGTCCATGATCGTTACGGACAGCAGGTCGTAGGGATGTAAAACACCAAAGCCCACCGTGTATATCTGCGCGTCGCTACCGTTGTATTTGACGGAGAGCTTGCTCGGAATCTCAAAATAGTGTCCGCTGGGCACGGCCAGATCCAGATACAGTCGGCCACTGCCAGACCACCAAGACCACCATATATCCTCAACCGTAACGTCTCCATCCACCTTGAATTGCGCCAACTGTTCCTCACTGAGGGAAAAAATCGTTTCATCACCCAGCGCATCCCGCAGGACTTCCGGTCCGGTGATGTTGATCGAGGTGATTTTCTTCGGCTCAGATGTAGCGCCATCAACCGTGAACCAGTAACGATAGCTTTGTTTAAAGTGGGGGTCGTCATTGGTCAGCGCTTCTTTGCGCGCGTAGTTGATGATCTCGTCAATATTATTATAGTTTACAAATTTCTCCACCTCAAATGGGCCGCCAAAGGAATATTCCCCACTGGTTTCGCATTCGAAGTCTACCGCCAGCATATAGGTTTTTCCGGACTCAAAAGTTTCCGGTCTATCCTTAAGCACATATGTGGAGCCCACATAAGGCACCTCGTACCAATGGCCGTTTGCCTTCAGTCCCAGGGAACGGCTCGTTACGACTGCGGCGGCATATTTCTCCTGCACCAGGGTTGAGGCTCCCGCCACAGGCTTGTTGATAGCAATGGGGACGCTGTCGTCATCCCAGATTGTATCACCGCCGGACATACTAGAGACGCCCGCGTTTTTATACACCCGCAGATGGTCGCGGTATATCTCGGCCGTTTTCCCATCATTCGATACCTGAACCGAAGCTGCTCCATTGATTGACGCCGTCATATTGGGGTCAAACTTCGCACCTTCCCGTGCTTCTACTGTGACGAAGAAGCCGTACCGAAACCGTTGGGCAAAGTGCGTATCCGTCGACTTCAAAGAACGCCATGTAGAGCCCTGATCCTCGCTGATCTTCAGCTCCGCTTCCTTGATGGTGAACATCGCCATATCACCGTAGGAGTGGATATAGTCATTGATTTGGAAGTTGTCCTCCTCAATTTGGATTTCCACCTTATCATGGGGCCATGCTTTGCTATTAATCTCGACATAATTGATTATGATTGGATTATCAGGGTTAAACAGCATAAACACTTCGATGGAATAGTCGGATTGGGATATGATTCTGGCGGTCTTTCCGTTTACCGTGACCGTGATGTCCTCGCCAAATTTGTATCCATCCGCTGCCTTTAGTTCAAGGCCAAGGGCATAGTGCCCGTTTTCATCATAAGCGTCGCTGCTGTATTGCCAATCCCAGTCTTTTACTCCATCCCATTTGTAATAGCTTACTCTGGCCTGGTATATCCCTGCCACACTATCATTGATATGGGTTTGTGCCGCTTCCTGAGCCTCGGTGAAATTGATTCCGCTCGTTGGCTCCGGAATATTGGAAAAAGTCAGCTCTGAAATCTCCGTCGGCACCGTCGGCGCACCTACGGTAAACCATGCAACAATCGAGCTGATGTCTCCGTGCTCGGAAGTTTCTATTTCTATTCGATCGGGTGAGCGGCCACTGAAGGTAGCCGTCGCATTCTCCGAGATCACGCAGTTAAATTCAGCCTGCAATCCTATGTACAGACGGTAACACTTACCATCCTCAAAATTGTCTTCCCCGGAGAACAGATACTCTATGCCGCTGCCGCCGGGACCGGCGCACAGCTGCCAGCTAAAACCATCCACTTGGTACAGCGCATCCTCCGCTGTCCTCGGTCTTCCCAGCGGCTGCCCGGCAGCCGGCGCTTCCATATCCAGTTCAATTCTTTCAATTACGGTCGGGTTATAGGGTTGTTCTTCCTCGCTCCCAGTCTCATTGATATAGGCCGGGCTTTGCGCCGCCCAGTGCGGTACCGGTCCCGGATAAGAATAGGTATAGCCTGCTTGCATAGGGGCTACAGTGAAATAAAACTCGCCCGGATCCTTCAACCATCCGCCAAAATCCCTTTCAGTGGCTTTAACGTCTTGAGCCCACATGAGTTTGCCGTTTTGATAGAGGGTGAGCCTGTAATTGCCTGCATTCTCCACAGGATCCCATCTGGCAACCGTGCCGTCCCAGCGAAGGTTCGTGGGTACAGCCAGGTCCGGATAGTCCGGGTCATAGCCGCAAACCGTGCAGCTGCCATCGGTGTCCATGAGGTGGGCTGCCTTATCAGTCTGTTCGATGCAGCCCTCCTCCAGACAGTTGCGCCAGTGGTTTTCTTCATCCCAGCGCCAAACAATCGCCCATTGATGTGTGTCTGTTGGCGAATTTGATACTTTCTCCTGCTTCGGGTCATGGGGCTCAATCTCAAAGCGCAGGTTGGTGGGCGCCGCCGGCGCATCCGATGCCAGGGCCGCTGTGGTGAGCAGCCCCGCCGACAGGCACAGGGACAGCAGCAGGGCGGCTGCCCGCCGCAGTCGTTTTCCAGTTTTCTTCATTGCCTGATTCCTCCTTTGACAAAGCAATTATTTGATATAATCTTTATCCAATGAAGCATTGGACCCAGTAGATCCCCATTTCACCGCCAAGGACTACCCCGATTCCCACCTGATCCACCTCCGGATCCAGGATGTTGTAGCGGTGGTCGGGGGAGGCCATCCAGCCGTCAAAGATGACCTCCGGTGACACATTGCCGGCAGCGATGTTCTCACTGATCAGATAATAGGAGATGCCGGCGGCGTCCGCCCGGTAGTCCGGGCCGCGGCCCTCCGGATCCACATGGTCATAGTAGCCACGCTGGATCATGTCCGCGCCATGGTTTCGGGCAATGCCGGCCAGGGCGTTGCTCCAGGACAACGCGGGAAGTCCGTTCTCCGTCCGTGCCGTGTTCACCATCTCAAAGAGCGCCTGCTCATACTCCTCGGAATAGCCCTCCACAGTGCCCGGCACCCCCTGGGCAGGCGCGCTGGCGGCCACATCGTCGATCAGGCCGTCAATGATGCCGTTAAGCTTTTCCACATCGGCTTCCTCAGGATTCAGCCGGCTGAGCAGGGTGCACAGCTCCGCCCGGGTCATGTATTCGTAAGGCGCGAAGCCGCTGCCCGTTCCTTTCATGATGCCCCTGTCCAGCGCCGTGGAGATTACGGCGCACACGTCCGCGTCGCCGGCGTATCCGGCATAGTCGCCCATGGACTGGGCCGATGTGCTCTCATAGTCAAATTCGATGTCATGGGTCATGAGGATGGCGTAGGCCGCATCCAGCCGGGTCAGGGGCTCCTCCGGATAGATATAGTGCCCCGGATACAGCGGCAGCAGCAGGCCGGCTCCCATACAGGGGGCGTACCATGCGTCAGAGCGGACGTCTGTCCAAAGGATATAAGCGTCTGACCGTTCCGTCAGGCCATACATGGAGGTCAGGATCCTCATGAACTCCGCCCGGCGGATGGTGTTGTTCGGCCCAAAGGTGCCGTCCGGATAGCCGCTGAGATACCCCTTTTCCGTCATGGCCTGGATGGTTTCCTCCGCCCAGTGCCCCCGGGTATCGCTGAAGGCGAAGGCCGTCACGGACATCGCCAGGGCAAGTACCAGTGCGAGGAACAGGGATAGCAGCTTCCTGCCCCATTTTTTACCATTTTCTCCACTCCTTCCTTTCTGTCAATTTCAGTGTCAGACCAGCGGATCTATAATCGGATTTTTGTAGGTAAACCGGTGCCCGTTCAACTCCATATCCAGCGCGACAGTCGCCTTGGCATCGGCGGAAATGGGCTGCGGCAGTGTGGCGGTGATCACTCGGATATAATCTGTGACAGTCTCCACCTCATCCGGAGTATCCATATGGGACACCTGGCTTTCCTCTGTTTCATCCGCAACCGTGTAGTTTTCCTGTGGGATGGGCTGGCCGTCCACGAACACCGTCACGCTGACCGTCTCGCCCGCAGCGTCTTCCGGCGCGCCGCACACCACCGGGATGAAATCCTCGCCCCGCAAGTTATACAGCCGGACCTTCACCGCGCCGGCATCCTTTTCGTACCGCACGGATATGGAGCTCGGGCCGTCTCCCATATGCTCGGACGCGTATTCCTCGCTTTCTCCGTCTGTCCGCTCGATGGTCAGTGTGAACGCAAAGTCAGGGAAAGCGCCCTCGCCGTTGGCCGCCCAGTAGGCTTCAAAATCCGGTACATAATTATAATATGTAGTGCTATAATGCCCGGTCTTAATATCCTCCTGGGGAATACCGGCACCAAATTGATCTTCATAGTATGTTTCTCCTGAAATCTGATCGAACATGGTGATCTTGGCCGATGAAATGGTCTCAGGATCCGCCAGGGTCACATCGATCAGGCCGTAAGAGCCGCCTATGGTAGCGGTGTAAATGGAGCTTTCCTCTTTAGGCTCTGGGGGCAGTTCCTCTGCTGATGGCGGAACCTGCATAGAATTATCATTAGGCTGTACTTGCGTTGCATCGTCGGGTGGGATAGAAGAGGTCATATCTCCAGCTTCTGGCAATCCGGCCTCATACACCGCAACGGCCAACAATATCAGCGAGAACAACATAGTTGCCATACGCCATATGTTCTTGCGCTTCATCCTAAACGAATTGTTTTTTCCGCTGCTGTGAAACTCAGGAGGTAACGGTGCGCGTTCTGGTCCAGGAGAAGGTTCCGGCGGGATCATATACTCCTCTGGCAGAGGAAATTGTTCAGGTAAAGTATCCTCTGACGGAAGCTTATGCTCTAAAGGCGGCTCATGCCGCACATCTTTCCTTTTCATAGCCTATCTGCTGTGAACATCCAACTGCGGGAAGGGGCACTCCACTCCCAGCCGACGGAAGCCTAGCAACAGCTCTCGATTGAGGATTCGGATTGCTGAGTAGATATCTTTCTCTCTCACATCCACACAAAAACGCAGTATAACAGCGCTGTCGGCCAGACTTTGCACACCCAAGTAGACAGGCCCCGCTTTCATTGCATCACTATGTGCTTTGTAGATCTCATCAAGCAGCCCTGGAAGAGCTGCCTCCAAGTCTTCCAAGTCGGTCTTGTAGGGAATAGGTATATCGCAAATAGACTTTGAGACGCGATCAGATCGATTTAAAATGTTGCGCATATCCGCGTTATTGATGACTTTGATGTTCTCGCTGGCATCGGTAATTGATGTCGTGCGAATGCCAATATCGGTCACTGTCCCACGAAATCCCCCTATCTCCACAATGTCTCCCACGTTGTATTGATTTTCAAAGAGCATAAATAGGCCAGTTACAAGATCAGCAATAAGACTCTCTGCACTGAACCCAACGATCAACGTCAGTACCCCTACGCTGGCCAATACCACCGTAATATTTACTCCAATGATCGTCAGGCCCCAACAGAGTATAACGATGGCAGCTGCGTATCTCAACAGGCTGCGGATAATTGTAATCACCGACCGGGCACGATGTGCCTCTGGCTTGCAATATCCCAAGATAAGCTCTACCAGGTATTCCACGAACAGTACCCCTGCCATCATGATAACAAGGCGCAGCAACACATCGGCACTAAACGCCCAACTGGAAGCAAGCGCATCTGGTTGTATTGCCCCAGTTAAAAAACCGGTAATTATCGCAGCGACTAGTACCACTGCCAAGATCAAAAGCTTTATTACTCCTGCACGTTTCTTATCCATATTTATCCTCCTGCGGCATTATTATAGCAGCGCGATTATTCATCAAAAGCTCGTTTTCCAGATATTGTACGATTCGATCCATCACAGCGGTCATGGCCCGCTCTTTTCCCTGCTCAGACAATCCCACGCAGGACTGCAGCATGGTGACCTTCAGCTCGGTCCCCATCTCTTGCTCCTCGGCAGAGATAGAAAAGGTGCTGAGATTGCCGTATACCTCCGCTTTGGCCACGACCGTGTCCTCTTTCTTTTGATAAGGCACTCTTTCGCCGTCCAGCACGTCATAAATTCCAAGGAGCACATACCGACGGACATATGGGATGATCTTCGAGATGCTATAATTCATTCACGCTCCTCCTGTTCGTTAAAAAAATGCAGCTACCTGTCGTTGTAAGCAGGGCAGTTTTCACTCAATATAGCCGCTGATGGGCTGTACGTACATCTCGTCTTCCGTCACCGGCTGATAGCGCTCCCCAGAATAGCTGTCGCTCCAGCCGTTCTCCGCCCGGTAGATATCACCTGTTTCCGTGTCGTAAACGCGCTCATATCCCAATGTGGCGTCGCTCTGCTTCTGGCTCTGGATGTCCACGCTGGTGTCTCGCGCCTTCCAGGAAGACATGATCCCGTTCAGCACCTCGTTTGCATTTCGGCTGAAGTCCATGGCCTGCTGTACCACTTCCTGCCCCGCCTGGATGGTGGCGTTTACAAAGTTTTCCGAGTACTCCAGTGTGCCGAGGCTCTCGGTCAAAATGCCCTCCCACTCAACGAAGGTGTCCTTGGCCGCTGTGACCGCCATGATGTTATACGCCATATAATACCCGCCGTCCGCCTGGGGGAGCTGGTAGCCTACCGGCGGGCCGGCCGCGATGGGAACACTGCCAAAATCCACGACCGACGCGGCAAACATCCCCTCTCCCTCTCTGCCGTCTTCGGTGAAGGTGGCCCGCAGCAGCTCATCGCCCAGCGCGTAGGCGCTCAGGCTGCCGGTGGACGGGAAACGCTCGGTCACAGTGAAGGCCTCAAACTGGGGGAAGGTATAGCCGGCATAGCCGGGGCCATATTGGGCGGCAAAGTCGGCGTACTGCGGGAAGATCTGATAAAAATTCTCTGTAGATGGGCTGGACAGCACGGGAGCCTGGGCAAATATCTGCATATCAGGCATACCGGTCACGCCGGAATAATAGGTCCAGGCGTCCTTTCCCTCCTGACTGTGGAGCAGGATATCCGCCTTCAAGAGAACGAACATCTGATTGAGGGGCTCAGCGGGGTCCTGAATCCGGATGGAGTGATACATCCCTGTACCGCCGCTGGTGACCGTCCAGCCCTTGGGAATCTGGATGCTGAAATCTGGGGTTTCATACAGTTCCAAATCCACAGTCCTGGCCGCCGTTTCCGTGATCGACACCGCGGGTTCCCGGGAAGATGGGGCAGGCTCCGATGTTATCTGACCATCTCCCTTCGGCACGCTTTCGCTCTCCGGTTCGTTTCCCGGACCGCCGCAGGCAGTCAGGCCAAACAGGAGCAGCAGGGCCACTAAAATAGATCCTGTTTTTCTCAAATTTCATTTCCTCCTTATACAGCGACTGCCTGGCCTGAGCGTCCCACACCGCTGCGGACGGGGTGGACGCAAAAAACCGCGCCAGGAGATCCTGACGCGGTTTGTCGTAGGCCGGGATGCTGCGCCAGTATCTGTGGAAAGCGTAGCATAGATGGCCTTAAAATATAAGGTTACATTTGTCTCTTTTTTTATTTTACATCGTTTTTTTCGAATGACAGGGGGGGTACATTTGTCTCACGCCTTGAAATCCGGGCTTTTTTCAGGGGTAACGCCCTTGTTCTCCGGCATCCACTCATAATAGAACTGCAGCAGGCCGATCCGGCTCTGGGTTCCGGTCTTTTCATTCAGGCTTCTGATATGGCGATACAGCACAGGACGGGAAAGGGCCATCTGCTGCGCGATATCCTGCACGCTGCCGTCCGAGACCAGTAAATACTGCAGCACATCCCGCTCCCGGTCAGTCAATGAATAGAGGCTGGCAAAGGAAGAGAACTTTTCCTTCGGCGTGTAGCCCGCCGCCGGAGCCGGGGGCGGCGCCAATACGGCATGAGCCTTGACCGTGTAGGCAAACATCAGGATGCTGGCCGCGACAAACAGCACCAGCATGAGGACGATCAGCGTAATACTCCTGCCGGCAAGGAGCAGCGTCACCGAGCCGTTGGTAACCAGCGCCGCCACGAGATTATTCACCGCCCGTCCCATGCCGGCCCAGAGGTCCGGCAGGCGCATACAGGCAGCGAGCTCCAAAAAACTGGTGGTAAAAAACACGACAAAAAATCCGGAGGCCACATAGGCGACCGCTACTCCGGTCAGGAATGGCCCGCCCCACCGGAGAACAATCACACACAGCACCGAGAGCACCATCACACAGTACATCATCAGCGTCATATATTTTCTTTTCCGGATATCAAAGAGGAAACCGGCAGCCAGGCCGCTCAGGGCCAGCAGCATACGGGGCCATTGCCCGATGTCCATCGTGCCCGCCGCATGGCCCAGGGTGATCGCGTTATCCAATGTGCTGAATACGCAGGCCATCAGGGCCACCAGAAGTACCAGGAGCAGTCCCGCCGGTATTTTCTTTCTGGACATTTCATCGGGGCGGAGCGCGGTTCGGAGCGGCGCCGTTTCATCCGATGCGAGTGCTTCTTTGTGGATGCGGCGTGTGCGCATGATCAAAACACTCAGTACCGCAAGGGAAACAGAGAGTACCGCGGCCTCCGCGATCTCTATATTTACCAAATTGTTGTTTGCGTACTGTAGCAGGATGCCGGCCGCGTAGGAGATTCCCACCAGGCCGGCTATGCGTTCGGTCCGGATCGTGCAGGCAGCCAGATAATGAACGGAGCCGCCAAAAACGCCCAGCAACAGAAACAGAACCACGCCTGCCGCAAGCGTGACGGAAAACGAGATGTGCTGTTGGATCAAAAATATGCAGATAATGGAGAGGAACGATAGGGAAAATATAAGGATCGTCTTGTTCCTCTCGCGGACAGAGCGGTTTATCAGCGGGTATATAAGAAATCCAAGGGCATTGACGCCCAGCGCATAATTTTGTGCAATGACCGTCTGGCTTTCCTCGACAATGCGGGAGACCATATTGACATATAGATATTCCGAACCAAGAAACACAAATGTAAAAATACTCAGCAATAAAAATATGGCGCTATGCGACGCCATAGCCTGCGTTTTCCTTCTCTCCATTGCTCCTCCATATGGCATGAGTATACTGCACTCATATCATTGCTCTGGCACCTGTAACCATCTTAGGGGCCGTTCTCGTTTTACTTCTTGTTTGTTGTCCAAGTGGCTATACTTTATTGTAATTTCTGACGGCCCATTATACCACAACAAGAAACGTCAGGGAACTACAACTGATTCCAAACACATAATACGGGAGGAAATATTATACCACAACAAGAAACGTCAGAAAAGTGATTTTCAAAGATCAAAGCCGATCCGAAAAATGGCCTCCCGCTGGTGTCCCGGGGCTGTGTGGTCCGTGCGTATCGGCCATAAAGTTTTCCCTTATAGTTTCCCTTACGCGCTTAACACAGGTCTTTCGGCGGCGGTACAATCCAACACAACAGCGGATGATCTTTTCCCGAAAACAAATCAAAAAAGACCACAACGCAGTCAAAAAGATACGCTAACAACGCTATCTTATAATTCATTTTTTCCGTTGATAATACCATGCAACCGCAGTGATAACCAATACTTCAACGGCCATTACGCCGATGGTGGGTAACGACGCCGCTTGCAGAATGGTGGCAAGGCATCCACCAGCACCGGTCAGCAACAATGCTTTCCGCTCCAAAGAAAAATCCGTCAGCCTTGCCACGAGATAAACCCCTAAAAACAGGCGCAGTTCATTGGTGAAAAGGCAAGAAACCACCCGTACCCAATCCATCATATATGCGCCCCCCAAAATTGATTGATTTGTCGCTTGACTTCCTGCAAGTGGGAGCGGCTGATGGGTAGCTGATCGCCGTTTTTCAGTATGGCAATGCTATCGCTGACCTTCATAATCTGGACGATATTGACGATATAACCACGGTCAATAAAAATAAATTCCGGTGCATTCAGTTCATCAAATACCCGCTGCAAGCTCTTTCGTACTTTTGAAGTTCCAACGCTGGACACGATACTGGAATTCTTGCCGTCCCGTTGGATATAGAAAATATCCTTGTAGGGAATCTTCTCCATGTGGTTTGCGGTCTGAATCGTGTATTCCTGTCCAGCCTCCAACTCAATCAGTTTTGCGGCATCAGTTATAGCGGCGGTCAGCTTCGTTTCCAGATTATTTTTCGGCACATAGCGGAAAATGGACAGTTCAAATGCATCAATCGCATACTCCGTATGTGAGGTCACAAAGATAATTCTGGCATTGGGCAGAAACCCTTTGACCTGCTGAGGGATTTCCATGCCGCTGATCCCCGGCATTTCAATGTCCAGCAAAATCAGGTCATAGAAAAAGCCATCATCGGTTATGTCGTAAAGCAAGTTCCGGCTTTGGGTAATCGATATACAACCAATGAAATAAATCCCGGACAAAATCTTCGATATCGGTTGCTGTCGGTTTCATGTCTATCCCCCCTTGCTTTTGTACTACCATCATAACGGACAGAGGACAAGTTGTGTAGGACTATTTTTGTCGCATGCAATGTGCAATCCCAGTAAACAAAGCAATCGCTCCCTCCGAGCAAAGGAGGGAGCGGTTTTTATACGACCTTTTCGAGAATATCTTCTATGTCGCAGCACAGAATTCTGGCAAGCATTACAAGGTATTCGACTTGTGCTTTATTGATGTTTTTCTGGCGCTGTTCGTATTGCTGGATCGTCCGGATGGGCACTCCGGACGCATCGGCCAGCTCTTTCTGGGTGAGCTTCACCTTCTGCCGGCGCAGTTTCAGGTTGGTATCCGGTTTCGCAATCCGGTATAACTCGTTCATCCGATCACAGAACTGGCGGATATCCATCTCATGGAAGGGATGATACAGTGCGGATACTTGCCGAATGGGAATATAGGCATTGATCTCCTCAAAGGAAAGTCCTGTCTCCCATTGATAATAGGCCAGGGCCCAGCCGGTCCAGTATTCGACGCTGCGGTCAACCGGATAGTTTGGTTTGATCCGCTTTCTGCTGATGCCGGATTGCTCCAGAACATCATAGGCAAGCTCTACTCCGGACTGACCAACGATGACTGTGAAGTCACCACGGCCAAATCGGTCTGCGATACCGGAGGCCAAAAAGAGGCCGTAGAACGTCTCCAGACTGTATCCCAGGTCATGCACTGCAAAGTCCAGCATACGCCCGAGGGCGGTGCGCGCCTTCTCCAGATAAACCTTATCGTAAGCGTTCATCATCGGGCTTCATCTCCTCGTCCAAAATCTGCGTGATATACAGATCGCCACGCTGCCGCTTTTTGCGCTCAACGCTGAAGTACTCGCGTCGGGCTGACCGGTCTCGCAGCATCTTTTTTGCGTACCATTCATCATGATCAGCCACTTCATAACCAAGGAATTGAATCCGATCAAATGCCTGTTTGCTCTTCAAAACGAATTGCTGCCCCAGTTTTCCCAGATGCATCGCATTGTTGAGCTGCCGATAGGAGATCGTGCCGTTGATAAAGTCCTGGGCAAAAGAAAAGTAACTGTCGTCGGCGCGATATCCGATGATGGCATCCTGTGACTGATAATCTACGCGAAAAGTATTCAGGATATATTCTTTGGCCTCCAGCGCCAGCCCGGAGGGCACATCAAACTCACGGTTTTCCAAAAGCACAGCGAGCCAGTGAAGGATATTGAAAGAAGGTCCGTTCAGATCCAAAATTTTGAGACCTTCACAGTCCAGCTCATAGCGGTTGGCATACCCGTTCCGATTCTGAGCCACGCCCCATTCTTTTGCCATTTCCAGACTGTCGGTACAGTAAAATCCCAGGCCATAGTCATTATATACCTTACCATAACCAAATTGGGGCTTCTCTATGATGCTGGGGGATCCATGAAATAACTGACGGATCATACTGCCACCTCCTTAAAAGGATTATACTCCTTTGGGAGTATAAAGTCAACTTGGTTGGATACCGGGGTGAATGGTTGTCTTTCCATTGTCATTCCCGTATAATAAACTAAAAAGGAGAATCAACGCGAAAGGGGGACAATGGCTTGTGAAAGAGGAGCAGCTGATTGCCGAAGTGTTGTATGGCGAGGAAACTGCAGATCGTTCCCGATATGCGTTATATGAGAATGGTACATACATGGTGATCTCCAAGTTCGCATATCTCATCGGTGTTCCGTTCCATATCTTTGAAAATGAGCATGAGCCCCCGAAGATGGAGTGGTATGAGGCGCTTGAAAAAGATAAGAATGCCCGGATCATTCGGAACCTCTGTATGTTGCGGACAGCATTTGAGCGCAACTACCGGAACATCTATCAGGCTATGCGGTATGATTTGAAGGGCATTGCCAGTATGCCGGAGTATATTCCGAGAGAATGTATCGATCAGCTGTCGGCAGATGGCCTTTCCATCTATCGAGCCAATGCTCAGCCCATTCAGTACATTATAGACATCAACAGCCATATCGCAAACCGGATCAACAACTGCAAGAACCTTTTCCCCATCTGGTTGAATTGGTCTTACATCCGCCAACTGTTTATCATGCCAGGCGGTACAACGGAGAAAGGCGCCAAAGGCGCTGCCGCTGACTATTATGCCCATAAGGAGATTTATCCCTATCAAGTTTACATGAACTGGTCAGCACCATCCAATGTGGGCAACATCCTATATAACGATAAGAAATTTGTCCGTCTTCTCTACGAGCATCATGAGGACTACTTCACGGACATGAGCAAGGTCACAGATGCAGGGCTCATAGCCAAAAACGGAATCTATGACTTTTTGGAGCGAAGCAGCAGAACCGCTGTCGTTGTAGACTGCGAGAATGCGGATCCCTACAAGCTCTATGCCACGCTGAACAATCTGGACCAGGCGGCACTTCTGGGAAAAATCAGCAAGATTATTTTGTACGATGATGTCCATACCACCACTGCCTGGAAGATCCTTGAGAAATTCACCCAGATCCCGATCGAGCACAATTTGATTGAGCGCATCAAGGAGAACAAATCTCTGGTGGATATTCGCCTTACCACCGGAACTTGCCGGGAATTTTTTCAGAACGACACAGATTCCTTTATTCTGGCCTCCAGCGATTCAGATTACTGGGGTCTGATCTCTGCCATGCCGGAGGCGCATTTCCTGGTCCTTGTGGAGTCGGACAAGTGTGGGCCGGATATCAAGCGAGCCATGATCGATGCGGGAATTACCTATTGCTATATGGACGATTTCTGCACCGGAAACAGCGACGAGATTCGCATTCAGTCGGTTTTGAATGAGGTCAGAAAGAGCTTGGACGAAGCAGTCCATTTCAATATCCAGGAATTGTTTCAAGAGGCCATCCGCCGCACCAGGGCCGAGCTCTCCACCGGTGAGCAGGCGCAGTTTTACGATCGCTACCTTAGACCCATGCGGCTGAATGTGGACAAAGAGGGGAATGTGGAAGTCCTGCTGGGGCCACTCTGAGGAAATAAATAAGGTGGAGAACGGGATAGTTAATAAAAGCTGGCTGTCCCGTTCCTATAAGCTCTATGGAAATAATAGGCGGATAGATTGCAAATAACAAATAGCGGGAAGAAGGGCGGACTTCTATACGAAGTCCGCCCTTCTTTTGCGTTTTCAAATTTACTTAGATTCTCACCCTCAAGCCAATCAGATTAGCGAATCCGCCTCGTATCGGAGTCCGGGAAATCAAATGCGGAGGAAGGCTGTTTCGGGAAGGAGATCGCATTATCCAAACGAAAAGTGAGGGTGATGTCTCCAACGGAGATGTCGGGGTAATCACTGCCATTCGTGAGGATGGCGAGGGGGAACCCACAATCCACATCCGGCTGCTGGACGGTCGAGAGTTCGAGTATTCTGCGGACATGCTGGAAAAAGTGGATCTCTCATATTGTATCAGCATCCATAAAAGCCAGGGCGCTGAATTCCCGGTAGTCATTATCCCGATACTGAAGGAGCACTACATCATGCTGCGCCGAAATCTGCTGTATACCGCGATTTCCCGAGCCAAGGTAAAAGTGATCCTGATTGGTCAGAAACAAGCGGTCTTTATGGCCATTCACAAGAGTGATGTGGACAAGCGCAATACGATCCTATCCGATCGGATTGTAGCCTACTATGCCCGCGAGAAACAGAATTTGGTTGGTTAAGTCCGGAGGAACAGGTGGTATCGATGCCCCTGTTCCTCCATCAGAATGGAGGTTACGCCCATGTCTTTGGATGACTATCTGAACACCATGACGCTGGAGGATGCCAAGGCAGTGAAAGTGGATTGTGGCTATAATGCCGGAAAGACGCTGGGCGAGGTGGCGATGCGGAAACCAAGTGATCTGGATTGGTATGTTCAGAAGTACAATGGGCGAAATCTGGCGCTGAAGGCCGCTGCGATCCTTCTGGTCAATGCGGCAGCTCAGAGAGCCAGCTAAGGATGCAGCCCGTGAGAAGAGGTGATGCTATATGGGTGTTTCCAATCATCTGCCATGCAATATTGAAGATGTGGTAGACTTGCTCAGCATTCCGGTCGTTCGCAGTTCCGGGACACAACTGCATTGCAGATGTCCGTTCTGTGATGACCGGAAGGCGCACCTCAATATCAATCTGAGCAAAAATGTGTTTCGCTGCAATCGCTGTGGAACGGGCGGCGGTGTACTGCACCTCTACGCTGAAGTGAATAACATCTCAATAAACACAGCGTATGAGGAACTGTGCCGGATTTTCCAGTCGGGAGAAAAGCCACCGGAGCATCCAGTCCGCAAGGCTCAGACGAAGGTAAAGCAGAGTAAGCCGGCCCTTGAACTGGCCTCCGTTGAGGCCCGGGACAATACCTACAGCAACTTGCTCTCCATGCTTTCCCTGGGCACCGCTCACCGGGAAGCCCTTTTGGGACGAGGGCTCTCTGGCAGCGAAATCATACGGCTTGGTTATAAAACTACGCCGGCTGTCAGATCTGCTAAAATCGTGACGGAGTTGCTGGAGCGTGGATGTGACTTGAAAGGTGTGCCTGGTTTCTATGTGGATGAAGAGACCGGACAGTGGAAACTGGATATTCGAGCCACCGGTATCATGGTTCCGGACAGGAACTGCGAAGGGCAGATTGAGGCTATCCAAATCAGGTTGGACAAGGATACTCATTCCAAATTCAACACACTGACCAGTGTGGACAAGTATTATGGGGCAACGGCTTCGTGCTGTCCACATTTTGCTGGTGTAACCGGTGAGGATGATGCCGTCTATCTGACGGAGGGCGTGATGAAGGCCGACATTGCTCGATACTTTTCCACAGTTCTGGGCCATCCCTGTGCATTCGTTGGGTTAACCGGTGTCTCAAATATCAATCAGTATGTGCGAATGCTTGAGGAATTGAAGCGCTTTGGGATCAATACCATCAAAGTTGCCTTCGATATGGATCTCCATGTGAATGAAAATGTTCGCAAAGCTCGTGATCGAGTGATCCAGGTCGGATGCGAAAATGGATTCGAGGTTATCCCAAAACGCTGGAGCTCGAACTATAAGGGCATTGATGATCTGCTGCTCTCCTTTATTGAGCGCCGGCGGATCACAGATTCGATTTTTGGAAGGTTGTAAGCAAAGGGGACTGTGTATGGAGACATACGCAGCCCCCTTTCTTACCGTATGAGTGGAGGAATTTAACCATGGAAGAGTTGAAAATCTTTTTTTCTGATTTGAATGAGGAGACACAGCAGCGTGTCCTGAAATTCTACGGCATTTCTGATCCCAAAGAGGGCAATTTCGATTCAGATATTGTCCCACTGTTTATCCTGGAATGCCCTGAGGAGGGAATGTGATATGGGATACAGAAGCAACTTCTTGCTGACGGCAAAACCGATGACGGAAGATCTCTATCAGAGAATCAGCGATGAACTGAAACAGTATGTTCCGTTCATCATGTGTGAGTGCATGGAAGACGGGGCTGGGGTTTGGCTGAATGAGGACGATACATGGTATAGCTGCCAGAGTGATATGATTCAGCTCTCCAAAGACTTCCCTGACACTTTTTTTGAACTGTCTGTCGAAGGTGAAAATCACAACGATGACTGGAGAGCATATTTTTCAGATGGTAAGTATCAGGTAAACGATGCCCTGCGGCTGTTCTGGCCATTTATCCCAAGCGAACTGCGCGAGGACCACTCGGATGAGGACGCTTTGGACTATGCCGGTTGTGTCAGGCTTGAGCATTTGAAAGTGACAAGGGCAGCAATTTATCATAGCCTCCGAATACTCTTAGCAAAAGACGAAAAGGACTTTCCGTGGGATGAAAATTTGATCCAGGCAGCTGAGGCTATGTGCAGAGAATTCCTTACATCAAAAGGTTTTGCAGTTCCGGCGGCTGAGCAGCCTGATGGCAAGCAGGAAAAAGACGGAGGAAACGATGATGAACGAGAAAAAACATGAACGCTTTATCCGCATTGTTGAGCGGCGTATGGATGTCCTGATCAACGATTTTGAGAAGTTGGGAAACTGCACTTCCAAGGTGTCGTATGACTATACTGAAGAAGAGGTCACGCGTATTGTGGAGGAGCTGGAACGGCAGGTTGCGCTGCTGCGTGAACGCTTTGCCGGAAAGAAGAGCTTTACTCTTTCCGTAGATGCCAATACACCCGAGCAATAGAAAATTTGTACAGAGGCAATTCCAATAATCTGACCAATTGCCCAAGCATTATTGTAAAAGACAAAGACGCCTGTGCTGAGCATAGGCGTCTTTCATTTTGGGTCAAAGCATAGGGGAGCACCAGAATTACAATGAAAAGGCCGAAGAAAGGGGCAAGGTTCAGTTTACTTTTTCTCCATTTATATAAAGGGATATTTTATGCTCAGTCAGGAGGTGTTTCTCTTGGAACTCTACTCGCGCAGTCAGGCCGCTGCCATGTTGGGAATTACGGTACGGAAACTGGATATGCTTCGAGCCAATAGATTGATTGGCTATTACCAGCCATACCCTGGAGGGAAGGTACAGTTTTCGCAGGCTCATATTGAGAAGTATCTCCAGCGAATTGAAAAGCCGCCCAGGGCAATTACCAAGTCCAGATAGGTGGTCACCTTATCAGAAAACAGCACGCGCGGCAGAAGCCTTGCCACGTGTGCTGTTCTATTGCATTCAAAAATACTGCATCCTTATCCAAGAGACACAGTCAGCTTACTACCATTTTGGGAGGGCACTCGTAACCTCTTTTGTAACCTCAAATGTGAAAATTAAGTTTTGTAACCTCTAAATAACCCTATATATTGTGTCCAAAATTAGTCTAATGAACTATATATAGTACCACGTTGCAACGACGAAATGCGAATGGCAAAAAACAAGTTTAGAACAATTACATAAAAAAATCCCGGAAAACCGAAGTTTTCCGGGATAATTTGAAACATTTTAGCGCTTGGAGAACTGGGGAGCACGCCGCGCGGCTTTCAGGCCGTACTTTTTACGCTCCTTCATACGAGGATCGCGGGTCAGGAAGCCGGCAGCCTTCAGGGCAGCGCGGTACTCGGGGTTGACCTGCAGCAGGGCACGGGCGATGCCGTGACGGATGGCGCCAGCCTGGCCGGTCACGCCGCCGCCGGTAACGGTGGTCTCGATGTCCACCTTGCCCAGGGTGTCGGTGGTGGCCAGAGGCTGACGCACGATCAGCTTCAGGGTCTCCAGGCCGAAGTAATCGTCGATATCACGGCCGTTGATGGTGATAGCACCAGTGCCGTTGGGGAACAGATGCACGCGGGCCACGGAGGACTTCCGGCGGCCGGTGCCATACAGATAAGGCTTCTTGCTCTTATACATTCCTTTGTACCTCCTGCTTAGTTGGCCGCCCAGGCTTCGGGCTTCTGGGCGTTGTGGGGATGCTCGGCGCCGCGGTAGATGTGCAGGCGGGAGAGAGAATCCTTGGTGATGATGTTGCGGGGCATCATGCCGCGGATGGCCACACGCATGGCCAGCTCGGGCTTCTGCTGCATCAGCAGGCGGTAGGGGGTCTCCTTCAGGCCGCCCACCCAACCGGAGTGGGTGCGGTAGTACTTCTGCTCCAGCTTCTTGCCGGTCAGAACGGCCTTCTCGGCGTTAACGACCACGACGAAGTCGCCGCAGTCAGCGTGAGGAGTATACTCGGGCTTGTGCTTGCCGCGCAGCAGGTTGGCCGCGGTAGCGGCAGTCTTGCCCAGGGGCTTACCAGCCGCATCGAGGATATACCACTTGCGGACGATGTTCCCCTTGTTGGCCATAAAAGTGGACATGGTGAAACCTCCAATTTTGATGATATCTTAAAAAATATGTCTAAACAGAATACAGGCCCCAATCTTTACGATTGGAGCGTTTTGTATTATAATACCTTGACTGCAGAGTGTCAACACGTTTTCCGATTTTTTTAAATAGAAAAAGTGTATGCTCTTGAAATCGCGTGATATCTCTTGCTTTCTCTTGAATGCTCCATTTCGATTTTCAATTTTTTGAGGTGCCTATGAACAAGATTTTGAGCTATGTCCGCCGCTGTGTGGAGGATTACGACATGATTCAGGCCGGAGACCGCATTGCCGTAGGGGTGTCCGGCGGCAAGGATTCTCTGGTGCTGCTCACCGCTCTGGCCCGGCTGCGGGAGTTCTATCCCAAGCCCTTCACCGTGGAGGCCTACACCCTGGATATGGGTCATGTGGACGGGGGAGAGGGGATGGACTTTGCCCCGGTGGCCGCCTACTGTGAGCAGATTGGCGTGCCCTTCACTCTGCTGCCCTCCGAGATCCACCACATTATCTTCGACCTGCGGAAGGAGAAAAATCCCTGCTCCATGTGCGCCAAAATGCGGCGGGGCGCCCTCCACAACGCCATCAAGGAGCGGGGCATCAGCAAGATCGCCCTGGGCCACCACTTTGACGACGCGGTGGAGACCTTCTTCCTGTCCCTGTTCTACGAGGGACGGCTGTCCTGTTTCCAGCCGGTGACCTGGCTGGACCGGATGGGCATCAGCCAGATCAGGCCCATGCTCTACTGCGGGGAGGGGCTTATCCGCAACGCCGCCCAGCGCAACCACCTGCCGGTGGTGTTCAATCCCTGCCCCGCCGACGGCTACACCAAGCGGCAGGAGGTCAAGGAGCTGATCCACACCCTGGACCAGCAGTACCCCGGTTTGAAGAGCCGGGTGTTCGGGGCCATGCAGGGCCTGCCCCTGCCCACCTGGGGGCCGGTGGAGCACCGCCGGGTGCCCCTGCCCGAGGGATAACAGTCAAACGTAAAAAAGCCGCTGCGGAAGTTTCCGCAGCGGCTTTTGCGTTTAAGGCTCTTTCAAAAACTGTTCCACCGCCTGGGTGGCCTGGGTGAGGAAGTCCCCCTCCATGTCCAGCCACAGCACGTCCTTATCCCGGCTGAACCACTGGACCTGCCGTTTGGCAAAGCGCTTGATGGCCCGGCCCAGCTCGTCCTTCAGAGCGTCCAGAGAGGGGATCTCCCCCTTCAGGTAGCGAAGGATATAGCGGTACTCCAGCCCCAGACCCTCCAGGAACTCGTCGGTGGCCCCGGCTTCCCGCAGACCGGCCACCTCCTCGATCATGCCCGCATCAATGCGGGCCTGGAGCCGGTCGTCGATGCGCTGACATACTGTTTCCCGGGGGAAGTTCACCCCCAGTTTATTCCACCTAATTTTCCGGCTGCAGCCGTTTATTTTGTAAAATAAAGGTAGGAAACAGGAGGGCGCATTTGAGGGTTTCCGGCGGAAGAAATATGTTATGCAACCCAAATTTTGTACCCAAAGAAGTAGGGATAGTAGTCAAATTTCACAAAACGACCATTCGTATTCCAACCATCCATAACAAACAGGTATTTGGCGCCAGTGTTGCTTTCGGCATAACCGAAATTCATTACACAATGTCCTTCACCCTTATCAAAGATACTATCGTTGGTATGGAGCACAAGATGAATTGGACAATGATCTTTGAGAGCTGTTTGGTAAGTACTATAAGAAGAACCATCGGAGAGCATCTTATATGACCAAGTTCCTTTGCCAGATGGCTCGCGGAAGAAAAAATGACAATAACTTTTTCATAATAAGCTCCTTTTGCAAATATGAGTGGCACATGGTATAATACTTGTATATAACAATGTATTAGGGAGAAAAGTGCCAGGTCCTAGTTTAATGAAGGAGGAATTGCAATGAAAAGCCATAAAAAGATTCTTTTGGTAGCCGCACTATTGGTTGTAGTTGTGGCCGTGGTCGGTGGAAGCTATGCTGCATATCGGGTTTACTATGTGCAAAAAAGTTACTATCCAATGGCAGGAGAAGTCACAATTATAGATAAGTCTGAGTCCAGGGATGACCATTATATTGTGATTCAAGAAGCAACCGGCGAACAATTTACTCTATCGTGCAGTGAAAGTGACTATGAGCAGGTAAAGATAGGAGACACGGTAAACTGTGAGCGCAATCAGAGTATTGTAACACATAAAGGGGAAGTGCATAAAATAGAAACGATTAGTAAAACATGGGACTAACCTCTTTCTGATTATTATTGCCTGCTATAATGGGGGATCGCACTCAATACTATACAGTGTTTTAGACCGCCGGTCAACGAGGAATAAGGATCATAACAGAAAGTGAAGAAAAATAATTTTGACCACAGCTACCCCCATAATCCGCATAAGAGCGTACAAAAGCACTTTCGCACTGACATTCCATGTGGTGTCAGTGCGAAAGTGCTTTTATGTATTTTTCAAAGAAGAGAATGAAATGGGGGCGTTAGTGGCTCTATATGTCTATTTAGACAGAAATACTGTACACTGTATTTGCGTTATGACAGGTTCTTTTTACTGGCCCTTCAAAAACCGCTCCACCGCCTGGGTGGCCTGGGTGAGGAAATCCCCCTCCATATCCAGCCACAGCACGTCGCGGTCCCGGTTGAACCACTGGACCTGCCGCTTGGCAAAGCGCTTGATGGCCCGGCCCAGCTCGTCCTTCAGAGCGTCCAGAGAGGGGATCTCCCCCTTCAGGTAGCGGAGGATGTAGCGGTACTCCAGCCCCAGGCCTTCCAGGAACTCGTCGGTGGCTCCAGCTTCCCGCAGACCGGCCACCTCCTCGATCATGCCCGCGTCAATGCGGACCTGGAGCCGGTCGTCGATGCGCTGACACACTTTGTCCCGGGGGAAATTCACCCCAAGCAGCAGGCAGCGGTAGCGGGGATGGGCCTGGGGGGCCTCCCAGCCGTCGGCCAGAGCCTTCTCCACCGAGCGTACCAGCCGCTGGTGGTTGTTTTCCTCCCCGTTGGCCAGGGTGACCCCCGTCTTTTCCCGCAGGATGGCGTACAGCTCTGCGGCAGTCTTGCCCTCCAGTTCGGCCCGCAGAGCGGGGTCGGGGGTGGCGTCGGTGAAGGCAAAGCCCTCAGTCACAGCCCGGACGTACAGTCCGGAGCCGCCCACCAGGAAGGGGACCTTGCCCCGGGCGATGATGTCGTCGATAGCGGCGTAGGCCCCCACCTGGAAATCGGCCACCGAGTAGGGCTGGTTGGGGGCCACCACGTCCAGCATATGGTGGGGCACACCGTCCATCTCCTCCTCGGTCACCTTGCCGGTGCCCAGGTCCAGGCCGGTATACACCTGACGGGAGTCGGCGGACACGATCTCGCCGCCAAAGCGCTTGGCCAGTTCCACCCCCAGGCCGCTCTTGCCGCAGGCGGTGGTGCCCAGCACCACCACCAGCTTGGGCAGCTTCTCCCCGGTCAGGGCGGCCAGCAGGGCGGAGCAGCCGGCGTACACGTCCCGCCAGGTGGCCTCAAAGTTGCCGGAGTACCAGGGGTCGGAGATATCCCGGTCCTCTCCAATATAGGACAGCAGTGCCTTGACCTTGCCGTCCGGGTCGCCCCCAAAGAGCCGGCGCATATTCCGCAGGTTGGCGCTGTCCATGCCCAGAAACAGGTCCCACCGGCCATAGTCCGCCGCCGTCAGCTGGCGGGCGGCGTGGCCGGAGCAGCGGATGCCATGTTCGGCCAGCTTCCGCCGGGCGGGGGGATAGACCGGATTGCCGATCTCCTCGGCGCTGGTGGCGGCGGAGGCGATGGTGAACTGATCCTCCAGCCCCGCCTTTTTGACCAGATCCTTCATGACAAACTCAGCCATAGGGCTGCGGCAGATGTTGCCGTGACATACAAAAAGCAGTTTTTTCATGCTGTCCTCCCGGGGGCGGCGTAACTGCGCCGCAATGTAAACCCATTCTACCACATTTTCGGCCTGAAAAAAAGCAGGCGCGTTTCCGCGCCTGCCGTGTTTACAGCAGAATAGCCAGCAGCCAGCATACCGTGGCCCCCAGGGCACCGCCGGCGGCATACACCGGGGCGGGGATCTTCCGGCACACCCGCCGCCAGCCGGAGGCGCGTTTGAGATAGCCGTCGGCAGCCCGGCGGGCCTCCTGGAGCACCGCCTCGGCGGAGGCCCCCTTGCCGAAGGCATCCTCTTTTACAATAAAAATGGCCTGCTCAAAAAATCGGGGATCGGGGGATTTTACCACAATGACCTGCCGGGATACGCCCTGTACCACCTGCCCACATCCTTTCCTGTTTTGTACCAGTATTTCCAAAAACCACTGGCCCTATGCAGGCAGGAAGGGATTGGCGCACATAACCGGCCCGCCGCCGCCGTACACTACCTCCAGTGAGATTGGAGGGGTAGGTATGAACAGACGCAGACGCATCGCGGCACTGGCTCTGGTGTTCGCGGTCAACATTTCCCTCATCGCCTTTGCCCAGCAGGCCCAGGCGGCCACCTACCGCCAGGGCTCCAGCGGGGAGCAGGTGCGGGTGATCCAGACCAAACTGAAGAACTGGGGCTACTACGACGGGGCGGTGGACGGGGTATTCGGCAGTCAGACCACCCAGGCGGTGAAGTATTTTCAGCGGAAAAACGGCCTGACCGCCGACGGCATCGTGGGACCCGCCACCCTGGAGGCCCTGGGGATGTCGGGCGGGGGTTCGCCTGCCCAGGATACCAGCGTGGATCTGCTGGCCCGGGTGATCTCGGCGGAGGCCCGGGGGGAGCCCTACAGCGGCCAGGTGGCGGTGGGGGCGGTGATCCTCAACCGGGTGGAGCACCCCTCCTTCCCCAACACCATCGCCGGAGTGGTGTACCAGCCGGGGGCCTTTACCTGTATGGTGGACGGCCAGTTCAATGAGCCGGTGGCGGAATCGGCAGTGCGGGCGGCCCGGGACGCCCTTAACGGGGTGGACCCCAGCGGCGGGGCCATCTATTATTTCAACCCCGCCACCGCCACCAGCAGCTGGATCTGGAGCCGGCCTCTCATCCTCCAGATCGGCAACCATCGGTTCTGTGCCTGAGCGCGGGCGGCCTCCGCCCGCTACATATCAAAGGGCCGCCCGGTACAGAGGCAAGTAGCGCAGCACGCCGTCCACCCGCTCCGAGGAGAAGAGGGTGAGCCGGTTTGCCTCTGTTTCCAGGGTGGGGAAAAGTCCGGGGATGGTAAGGGGCTCCAGCCCGGCGGGAGAGCGCACCTTCCGGGCCAGGGTGATGTGGGGGCGATAGGGCCGCCGTTCCGGGGAAAACCCGGCTTCTCTCAGGGCGGCCTCCAGCTGCCGCTGGGCGGTCATCAGGCCGGGGAGGGGCTCCACCCCCAGCCACCAGATATCCCCGCCCTTTTTGGAAAAACAGCCGGGAGAGGCGGAGCGGAGGGCAAAGGGGGGTGCGTCCACCTGGTCCAGGGCGGCGGCAGCTGCCTCCGCCCGGTCGGTCTCCCCCAGAAAGACCAGTGTGAGATGATAGTTGTCCCGCCGGGTGAAGTTGGCCCGCACCCCGGCCTTCTTCAGCGCGGCGGCCCCCCGGTCCAGCGCTTCGCGCCAGACGGTTGGCAGCTCCACGCCCAGAAACAGACGCATAAAGACCGCCTCCTTTGCCCACAGTATAGCAAAGGAGGCGGTCTGTTACAAGGGTCAGGGCTCCATGTGGCGGCCCAGAAAGCCGGCGATGGTCTGAACCAGCTTGTACTGGGTTTCGCTGTCGTGGAGAGCTCCCTCGGTACCGGCAAAGAGTACGCAGCCCAGCACATCCCCTTCCGAGAGGATAGGGGCGGCGCAGGACACCAGATAGGCGTCGTTGCCCTCGCACACGGGGATGGGAGCGGAGCCCTCCTTGTGTTGGTAGATCTGGCGGCCCTCCATGATCTGCTCCAGAGCGGGAGAGATCTGCTTGTCGGCCAGATCCCGCCGTCCGCTGCCGGCCACGGCGATGCAGCTGTCCCGGTCGGTGATGACAGCAATCTCGCCGGTGGTCTTGTTCAGGGTCTCGCACATATGGCCGGCAAAGTCCCCCAGCCCGCCCATGAGGGAGTACTTTTTAAAGATGACGCCGCCGTCCTTGTCAGTGTAGATCTCCAGGGGATCGCCCTCCCGGATCCGCATGGTGCGGCGGATCTCCTTGGGGATCACGATGCGCCCCAGATCGTCCTAATGTGTCAACTAAAACATAAAATGTAATTTATCCGCTTTAGTTGCGCCTGTTTTACACAATATATCAGAATATCCTCGACTTTTCAATCAACTTTATTACCAGAACCGCACGCTTAAATTCTTTGAAAATCATGAGGAAAAATGTTCGTTTTTCTGATTGCCAAGTGAACAAAAAGAAGGACTCATGGATTGTCATGAGTCCTTCTTTTCATTTACTTGTGCCGAAGTGTTCTGCTGTGACGGCGCTGATAATAGTCCTTCCTTAGGGCATCAAAAACCATCGTATATCCTGAGAGAACGTCTCCAGACTCACCAGAAGAAAAGACCTTGACTCCGGAATTTTCGAGGGTCTCCGAAAGCGACAATGCGAGTGCGGTCTCCCGTACAAGTCTGCTGACACCATGCACGGCTACGGCTTCAAACCGATTCTGATTTATTTCACTGAGCAGAGCCTGAAGACCGGGACGGTCCAGCGTATTTCCTGGAGCCATATCTTGAAACACCGCCACAACCTCATGTTCCTGTTCCCTTGCCCATTCCCTCAGCCTGGTTTCCTGCCATAACAGCACATTGTTATCATTCTGGTCCGCACTTGCGACTCTCAAATATAGGGCAACCTTCATATAGCTCTCCTTTCTTCCTTGTGGAATTTTGCGAACAGATCTTCAAATTTCCAGCGCACCTCAATATGATGGTTGCTGAATACGGTTACCCGGTCGATTGCATCATACATACTCGCTTTGAATGCCTCACCGCTCACCGTGAAGGCCGATAAATACTTTTCCGCTTCACCCTGGACTGCACGTCGTTCAGACTGTTCCTCTTGCTCTCGCTGCCGCTCTGCTTCGATTTTTGCACGCTCCGTCTGTAGTTCAGAAATGCGGTCTGCCAGCGCAGCTTTCCGCTGGGAAAACAGGTCACGGCTCATTTCTCCGCTCCGGTATTCCTCGTAGTATTGGATCTTCCGGGCATTCTGCCGGGCAATTTCCTGGTCAATTTTCTCCAATCGGTTATCCCAGTTGATCTTAGGATGTTGCTGAAAGGCAGCCTGGATGTTCCGGGCCTGCTCTCCCATCAGAACAAGCTGTGTACGGTAGATGGGGAGGAGAACCGCTTCCAGGTCGGTCTTACTCCACCGGATTCCGGCGCAGGCGGCCTGCTCCTGATAAAGCTGAGTATCGCAGGCAAAGTACGTGTCCAGCCCAAATGATTTTCGCAGCTTGCGTCCGCAATGGCCGCAAAAGAACACGCTGTCAGAACCATCCGGCGGTTTACGCCCATAGTTTTTCACGGTCCTGATTTGTGCCTGGGCTGCTTCATATTCCGCTTTAGTCACGATGGCCTCGTGTGTCCCTTCTGTGACAATCCACTCTTCCTGAGGCACTCTTCGTTGGTTTCGGTCTCGCATATAGCGACTTTCTCTGGTGTGATTGGTCATAACCCCGGTATACTTGATATTTCGGAGGATATTGAGGACGGTCACATGGGACCACATGAGATCCCGTTCCCGGCAGGCCGGCTTGAGGCGGTGTTGCTTATACTCCAGGGGGGTAAGCACGCCGCGCGCATTGAGTTCCTTGGCAATTTGCGTGGTGCTTTTCCCAGCTATGATGGAGAGAAATATTTCACGGACGATCGGTGCCGTCTCTTTATCCGGCACCATCTGGTGCTTATCCGATGGGTGCTTCTGGTATCCGTATGGCACATGGTTCACAAAACGTCCCTCCTTCATACGCGCTTGCATGGCGGAGCGGACTTTTATGGAAAGGTCTCGGCTGTAATTCTCATACATGAAGTTCCGAAAGGCAACATCCATGCCGCCGGTCATACCGATATATTTCTGACTGTCATAACCATCATTGACGGCAATGACACGCACGCCCAGAAATGGGAATATGTGTTCGAGGTAGTCACCCACATCCAAGTAGTTCCGCCCAAAACGAGACAGATCCTTTACAACGATGCAGGTCACCTCTCCCTGGCGGGCCGCTTCGATCATAGCCTGGAATTGGGGACGGTCGGTATTGGTACCAGTCAATCCGTCGTCAATAAATTCAAGGACAGAATAGGCAGACAACTCGCCACTTCCTCGCAGGTATTCCATGATGACTTTTCGCTGATTTTCAATGGATTGGCTCTGGTTGGCCAAGCCGTGAGCACGGTTAAAATCTTCCAGCGAGGTTCGGTAATAGGCCGCAAGTCTTTCCGCCACCTCACGCCACCTCCTCTCGGAGTATTTTGTGTTGGGCCTGAAGGGCTTTCAGTTCATTGTCAAAGAGGAACGTGATTTTGATGGAACCATCCGCCCAGACTTGAATCCGGTCCACAAAAGCAGAAATCAGCTCTTGTGAGATCACTTTGGCGTATCGGTATTCCTCGAACCGCTTTTCCCACTCTTTTGATTTCTCAACGGCTTGGGCAGCTTTGTCCTCAGGGCACTCCAGACGTTCCACCTGCTCTCTCAGGGCCTCGATTTCCTTTTGGTACTGTTCCCGTGCCATAACACATTCTTCCTTTGTCAGGAGTCCGGATTTGTAATCCTCGTACAGTGCCAGGGCATATCCTTGCTTTCGCTTGATTTCCTGCTGAAGTTTTTGTATCTCACTTTTGGCCTGTGTGTCATGGTCACGATCCGACGCTCTCTTTTCTGCCAGTTTCATAAGAACCGCCTGGGTATTGCAGAAGAGTTCAATCTGCACCCGCAGTGCCTGTAAAACGGCGGCATCCAAGTCATCACAGCGGATCGACTTTTTGGTGCATCGCAGTTCGCGATGTTCCTCATAGGTCGGGCAGATATAAACGAAATATGCCTTTTTTCGGTCATGGCTTATGCTCCGGTAGAGCTTCAGTTGGGTCCCACAGTCTGCGCATACCAGCTTCTCGCGGTATGGATTGCTGCGTGTAGGCAGGTGGCTGCAAGTACCATAAGCTGCCTTATAAGCCTTTGCGTTGGCCTCATTTACCGCCTGCACCCGATCAAAAAGCTCTTGTGATACGATAGGCGCATGGGTGTTATAGACGATATCCCACTCTGACTCAGGGGTGCGGTGGATAGGTATTCCACGAATCAGGCTTGCTGTGCATTTTCCCTGTGCCAGATGTCCGATATAAGCGATATTGCGGAGAATATCAGAAAGAGCATGGCGGTTCCACAATAGTGCGCTGCCTTTTTTATTGTTGTTGGTAATGATCCCGTGCTCAAACCGATACCGGCCCGGAGATGGGATATCCCGCTCATTAAGCATCCGGGCGATGGTCCCGATACCGAGCCCCTGGGCACGCCACTCATAAATCTGCTGGATCACCGGCGCTGTTTCCGGATCGACCAAGAGACGATTCTTGTTTTCGGGGTCCTTGCGATAGCCGTGGGGGGCATAATTACCGATATAATCGCCATTTTGACGTTTGGCTTTCAGCGCTGCGCCGGATTTCATGGAGATATCCTTTGCATAATAGTCGTTTACAATATTTTTAACGGAGACCGTCAGTTCGTCCCGGGAGTGGATGTTGTGGGTATCGTAGTTGTCATTGACTGAAATAAACCGAATGCCCAGATTCGGGCAGATACGCTCCAGAAAATTGCCGGTCTCGATATAGTTTCTTCCCAGGCGGGATAAGTCCTTGACAATGATGCAGTCGATTTTACCAGCCTTTACATCATCCATCAGTCGCTCCCACTGAGGACGTTCAAAGCTGACCCCAGAATAGCCGTTGTCCAGGTATTGGTCCACCAGTTTCAGCTCTGAGTGCTCCGAGAGGTACTGCTCCATGATCTTGACCTGGCTTTCAATGGGGTCTCCATCCGCTTTGCCATTATCAAGCACAGACAGGCGGGCATATAGTCCAGTGTTGAATGTGATGGATGTTTCCTGGGGGGATGCTTCCACTGCCACAGGTGCCGTTCTCTTTTTTCTTGCCATGGTCAGCTCACCTCCGCTTCAGGAACACTCTTTGTTGCATCCTGTTCCCGCAGGAACTCTACCATATTGGCAAGCTGATCCTGATAGCGGAGAACCACCCGGATTTTCTTATCGGGATACAGCTCTATCTTATCCACCAGATTGACAACCGAGGCACGGCTCAGGCTCGGCAGATTCTGATATTCCCGAAACTGGGAGAGCCAGCCACTTCGATTTGCCACCCCGTCCTGGATCATGGCCCGTTCTTTCTTTAATTTTCCAATGTCCTGCTCAATCTCGCTGATTTGCTGGGAGTAGCCGTCTTTCATCTGGAGGAACTCCTCCTGAGAGATCAAACCGTCCTGTAGGTCCTCATATATGCTGACCTTCATCGTCCGGCACTTCTGCATCTCGGCCGATTTTACCTCAATAGCCTTATCCAGACGGGCTGTCTCCCGGTGTTCCCAGGCCAGTTCCTCAATCTGGTTCAGGGCCTTCTCCATATTCAAAATCAACTTAATCTCAGATTGTAGAATGGCAAGGACAGTGCTCTCCAGTTCCTTTTCCGAGATCCTGCGCTTTTCGCAGCTACCATCCTTTTTGGCATTTGGGCAGGTGTAATAGGCATATTTTGCCCCATTGTTGGTTACGGAGTACCTTTTTGCTAGGGTTCCGCAGGTTCCACAATAGACCCGACCAGACAGAGGATAGACGGTATCGGAGCCGGATGCCCGGCGGCTGTCCTCCTGCATCAGCTTCTGGACCAGTTCAAATTCCCGCACCTGGATGATCGGCTCATGGGCATGTTCAATCCGGCTCCAATCCTGTTCGTCTTTTATGATGGTGTGCTTTACCTTGTAGTTTGGTGTGGTACGCTTTCCCTGGATCAGTACGCCGGTATAGACCTCATTGGTGAGAATCCGGATTACCGATTTTGGGCTCCACTTACTGCGGGCATTCGTTTGAAAGGCGGTCTTATAATTGATACCCAGCGAGCGCTTGTGCTCGGACGGGGACAATACACCGCGGGCATTTAGCTTTTCCGCGATAGTCACCGGGCTCATGCCCTCGACCTTCCAGCGGAAAATGTCCCGGACGACTTCACCTGCTACTTCATCTATGACAAGCTGAGTCTTATCGTCCGGGGCCCGCAGGTATCCATAGGGGGTGTAGTTGGAGACAAATTCTCCGTTTCTTCTCCGGCTTTCAAAGTTGCTCCGTACCTTGATGGAGATATCCCGGCAGTATGAATCATTGAGAAAATTCTTGATGGGGACGATCAAGCTGTCGCTTGTGGAGAATTTGAGGCTATCGTAATTGTCGTTGACAGCGATAAAACGTACCCCGAGCTGAGGAAAGATCTTCTCAATGTAGCGGCCTGCATCAATATACTCTCGGCCAAACCGGGACAGGTCCTTGACGATGATACAGTTAATCTTTCCCGCCTTCACCGCTTCCATCATTTTTTGAAATTGGGGGCGCTCAAAATTGGTTCCCGTATAGCCATCGTCGGTATACTCCGCAACCAGTTCAATGTCTGGCTGCTGCGCCACAAACCGCTCGATGATTTTTCTCTGGCTGGAGATACTGTCGCTCTCCGCTTTTTTGCTGGAAAAAGAAAAGTCGCCGTCTTCCTTAGAGAGTCTAAGGTAGTCGGCGGCTTTATAAATCTTCTCTGATGAGATTAGCATAGCTACCGCTCCTGTCGCAATATTGGTGGCCGGACCACCGAATGACGACCGGAGTTTCGCTGATTTTGTCCATGCTTATCTTATCACAGCCTCCTCAGAAAGTCCAGTCGCGTCTTGTGGTAAATCATTACAGGATCGACAGCATATCCGCAAAGCAATCATTCAGAGTAGCGCCCCCCTCCGTATAGGCTACGTTGACGACAACATTGCCCACTTTGAAACAGTAAGGGTTCTTGATCTGCCGGAGGAACGAGCGGATGCGCTCTGGCTGTTCCAGGCCGCTGTCCAGCTTTACATCACGGATGTCTACCAACGGCTGCGAGTCCTTTTTATTCTGCTGTTCCTGCTTCATGATCACAACCACCTCACAGTTATCATTACCAATTTTTGGGCTGCTATACTTTGGCGGAAAAATGGCAATACAAAAGGGACCGCCCTATTACGGCGATCCCTATTTGCTCACAATGACATGATAACAGAAAAGTATGGTACATACAAGTCCACACTCAGTGCTTGTTTTATTGTAGAGAGCTGATATAAATGTTGCATAGCTTATTGCACACTGTTGGTTTCATGGCTCTGAAAATGCAATAAGGAACTATTTCCATGTCGCACGACAACTAGCAAGAATCAATCCGTCAATAATTTGCTTCACTTCTGAATCTTATTGAGGTTTTGCTTCGGGTTAATCTTCAGATTCTGTTTCTGAATCACAGTCCTGGTCAGTTCTAAGTCTATAAATCTGACTTTTATTACTTTCTACAGCTGTAACCGTCATAACCGCTGCCCTAAACATTTTCATGATCTTATTCTCTGCAATAGTCTCTAAACTCTCTTTCGGTTTACCAATAGTCCAGAAATAAGTCAAAACTCCTTTTACCGCACTGTTTGACGGCCACAAAGGACCTATTCGACAAATTGGGTGACGTCCTGACAGAAACGTTTTACGCCTACTTTTATCAATTGAAGATGCTTTAAGCAATACAACAGCACAACACAAACAGGGTACGCGGAGTCCGCCAATATTATCTATATCAAATGGAGACCCTCTAGACAATAATTCTAAAACTATTCTCACCTCGGCATGCATCCCATCTGTTTCCGATATTTCTCGATATTTATCGGTGTCTGGAGGATCAACTGTCCGTATATGGAAGGTATCATAATCGCTGAAAGCTTCAAGCTCCGAGATATGAGCCTTTGACCTTGGTTTTCTGGCATCAGCAGACTTAAATAACTTTTTTAAGTCGCCCAAAGTTTTGTATTCAGCAACTAATTTTTTAATACTTTTCAGCGTTGTGTTCAAATTTGCACTTACAATAATTGTTTTGCTGGGTCCATCAAAATAACATTGAATTTCATCCGATGCTTTTACGAGATTTGCAAATACTGTTGACACCCACCGCATATGTTGCTTTGTTTCATAACCTTTATAAGATGTTGGAGTATGCGCAAATACTACCCTACCATCAAATTGAAGTCTACGCGCAAGTGTAGAGGAAGTTGTAGTCGGCCCGGAACCCCAATATGGAAGCTCTGTTTCTCTGGGGGCGCGTAAGTAGATGAGGCTTGGGACATGTCCGTGTTTTATAGGTACTACACTTTCCACAGAACCATCATCAGCTTCCACAGAACCATCATCAGCTCGTTTTTTAATAATCTCACCCAAAGTTTTCTTTAACTTTGCCGAAACAGTACCAGCAATTGTGTCCAAAGGAATAATAGTTCTAGGCTTTTTAGCTTTCCTTTCGACTTTATCATCTGGCGAATCTGATTTCGGGCGCACTGCACCCTTTTTAGGAACCGGTTGATCCATTTTTTGTATTACATACTGAGTATTATTGAGCATTGAAACGGAGTCAATCTTTCCCGCTGATGCCATGTTTTCGTAATATGCTGAATCATTTACCGGCAGTCCGTTAATCCAGGTGGTCGGCCGCACGATGCCCTGTTTCTGCTGCACCACATGGCCCAGCTCATGCCGCAGGTACCGCTCCTGGCCAGGCGCGATATGTACCTGGGGGATCTGCGTACACCGACTATGACAACGGGTATGCGGTAGTTTCCTTTTTGAAGGGCTGGGAAAAAGAATATGAGCCGATGGTGATTGGGAACTCGACCCTCTGCCCCTGCTGCGGAGAGCCGACAGCGCACAATAATAGCCTCACATGTGGGCACTGCGAACCGGTTGTGCTTTGCAAGGAGTGCGGTCAGGAAATTCCGAAGGGCGATGCCCAATATGTGGATGGGGCCTATTACTGCCACACCTGCCGGCCCGTCTGTTCCAAGTGCGGAGCCGTCGTCCAGCACGAAGCGCACGCTGCTATTGACCATGAGGGCAACCAAGTCATTCTATGTGACGACTGCTATGCGGAAGCGGCTGTACATTGTCAGGAGTGCGGTATCTACGGAATCTGCAAAAATCTGGCGGCTATCCGGTTCTGTCCATGGACGGACGTTATGGCCGACGCCGCATAATGGAGGAAAGCTATGAGGTATGAAAATCTAAGCCTGGAGCAAATCCTACGTTTTACACAGGCTGAATTGAAAGCGGCACTCGCCGCAGAGCTGGAAAGCAGAGGATACTCCCCCGTTGTCCAAGAAGGATACCTTTACGCCCCAGGCACACTGCCGGTATTGCTGGTGGCCCATCTGGATACCGTACACCATGAGCCGGTGCGGGATATTTGCCGCTCCGGGGACGGGACGATCCTGATGTCTCCCCAGGGGATCGGCGGAGATGACCGGGCCGGCGTCTATATGGCCCTGCGGATTTTGGAACAGGCCCGCTGCCATGTCTTGTTCTGCGAGGACGAGGAGACCGGCGGCCAAGGGGCCCGGAAGTTCACCGCAAGCGACCTTGCCCCGGACGTCAATTACATCGTTGAGATGGATCGCCGTGGGCATGATGACGCCGTTTTTTACAGGTGCGACAACCGGGAGTTCGTGGATTTTGTCACGGAATTTGGCTTTCAGGAGGCATACGGCAGCTTCAGCGATATTTCGGTCATCGCCCCCTATCTGGGGATTGCCGCCGTCAATATCAGCGCCGGGTACTACAACGAACACCGTCCCCATGAGCATATCAATCTGGCCCATGTGGAGCACAACATCGCCCGTATTCTGGAGATGGTGATGACCCCGTCCGGACAGTTTGAGTACATTGAGCGGGAAACCTATGGCTTTGGTACCTTTGATAGTCAGATCCGTCTGTGGGATCATTTTCCCAGTGTGGAGAGCACACGGGATGATGGAAAGATGTTGATGCCGGTGCCGGAGACCGCCTATGTGGAGGTCAACGGCAGGCAGGTAGAAAACGGCCTGGCCCACTTTATGGACAAGCAGGGCATTGTCTATGACTATCTGGAGGAACTGGATGTAGCGGTACGCGCAAACTATACGAAAGCGTATGAGGAGGACGGAACGCCCTTGAAATTTTCCAAGAGCGCCGCAACGAGGATTAAAGTTGTCTCGCTGGAGGAAGCGATGGCGAGATTAGTATGATGCACAAAAGGGAGCGTTCAGCCGTGAGGCCGAACGCTCCCCTTTTTTGCATTTTTGTTGCGTTTATGCGTATTAAAATCGTAAAGGACAGGTATAGAGCAAAAAGGAGGAAATGATAATGCTCGTATCTGTCGATCATGGAAATAAACAGGTCAAAACCACCCACGCTCTCTGTGCGCCGTTTACCTCCGGCCTGCGGGAGAGCGCCACGCCGCCCTTTGGGGGCGATGTTCTCCAGTACGGAGGAAAATACTACACCCTTGTGGACGAGCGCATCCCCTACCGGCGAGATAAGACGGAGGACGAGCGGTTTTTCGTTCTCACCCTGTTTGCCGTTGCCAGGGAGATCGAGGCCAGAGGGGCTTATTCCATGGGAACGATTCCCGTTCAGCTCGCGGTGGGTCTGCCGCCGGCCCACTATGGGGCGCAGTATCAGAAGTTTGAGCAATACTTCATGGGCCGTGGAGAAGTTTGCTTTTCCCTCAATCAGAAAGCGTTTTCCATTGAGATTACCTATGCGCTGTGCTTCCCCCAAGCGTATGCCGCCGCCGTGACCATGTTCCAATCTCTGGGCAGCGCCCCCAAGGTGCTGGTGGTGGATATCGGCGGGTTTACCGCCGACTATCTCTTTATCAAACAGGGCAAGGCCCAGCTTGGGACCTGTGATTCCTTGGAAAACGGTGTGATCGTCCTCTACAACCGCATCCGCTCTAAGGTCAACGGGGACTTTGATATGCTGCTGGAGGAGGGGGATATTGACGCCATTCTCAGGGGCCAAGGAAGTTATGCCCCGGAAGTGCGGCAGCTGGTGGAGCAGGAGACAGCGGCATTTGTCAGCGACCTGTTCAACGCCCTCCGGGAGCGGATGATCGACCTGCGCTCCGGCCAGGTGGTGTTCATCGGCGGCGGCTCCATCCTGCTGCGCCGGTTTATCGAGCAGTCCGGCAAAGTGAGGCAGGCCCTCTTTGTGGACGACATCAAGGCCAACGCCAAAGGTTATGAGATCCTCTACCAAGTGGCCGCAAGAAGGTGATCCCTGTGGCCGAGAAAAAGTCGCTGTATCGGTTCACCATCGGCTTCAATCCCGGCGATCCGGCCCACCGGCAGGTGGCGGAGCTGCTGAACCGGCAGGGCCGCCGAAAGGCGCAGTTCCTTGTGAACGCCATCCTCCATTATATCCACTGTTCGGAAACGCCGGAGATTCCCGAGACAGCCGAGCCGCCCACCGGGATGGGCCGGGCGGAGATGGAGGCCCTGGTGGTGCGGATCTTGGAGGAGCGGGGGTACCGAAAAGCCGGGGAGAACCAGTCTGATGGACAGGCGACCCAGGAGCTGCCGGAACCAGTTTTGGGCGGAGAGCTGGACGCCGCCGGGTTTGCGGCCATAGCGGATACGCTGGCAGCGTTCCGGGGGAAAGAATAAAAGAGCGGGAAACATAGGACCGTTTTGGCCTTATGCTTCCCGCTCTTCCAATGCGGTGATATATGCGTTTATCATATCCTCTAAATGCTGGTACTGAGAGGGGGTTAGTTTGGAGACCTTTTGGGAGAGAATATCATAGTCGCTTGACCCCACTTTGCCCATCAAGAGATAATCCGCGCTGATGTCCAAAGCGATACACAGCTTGATGATGTTCTCCGGCCGCAGCCCCTTTTTCCCCGTTTCGGCGGTGGAAATGATTTGTGAGTTCATATCCGCACGCTCTGCCAGTTCTTCTTGGGTCAGCCGGAGCTGCTTTCTCCGAGCAACCAGGCGTTTTCCCATTTGATCCAGTAAATCATCCATAGGCGACCCTCCTATGGACACTATTTTATCCGCTACGGCGTAAAAAATTAACGGCTTTTAGATGGATTAAATCGGCTAAAGCGTATATAATAGAAAAAACGGCTGGCGACACGGATGTGAAACCAGTTTATTTTGCTTTATGAAAAGGGTGTCCAGTAGTTTTGGGGCGGCGGTACCCTGGGATAGAAATGCGGGCTGGTGGAAACCTTCTTCTTCAAAAATCAGGAGAGAGGTATTCCGTCTCTCTCCTGATTCAAATTGTACTATATCGGTAAATCCAATTTCCGCAGCTTATCCAGTAAGTCATTTTCAACAGATCGGTCTGATGCCATTTCCAGTTTCCGTCGGATATGTTGCATCTCAGAATCAATCTCAGAGATTGTGTCTGCACAGTTCCGCAGCCTTTGGACAATTTCCTGCTGTTCAGGGATTTCCTGCTTATACTTTAATTGATGCTCCAGGCTGGCCCAAAAATCCATGGCGATGGTACGGATCTGCACTTCGACCGGAATCTGCTTCTTTTGATCTGCAAAGTAGACAGGCACACTGACTACTAAGTGTAAGCTTCGGTATCCGTTCGGTTTTGGGTTGGAAATATAGTCCTTTTTCTTCAAGAGAATAACATCGTCCTGTTGAGTCAGCGCATCAGCCAGCAAATAAATATCATCAATATAAGAACAAATTACCCGTACCCCCGCAATGTCCTGGATATGCTCTTCAATATTTTCCAGTGTAGGTTTTAACTCTTTCCGAAATAGCTTTTCCAACACACTGGCATTGCTCTTGAGCCGGGTGTTGATAGAATGGATTGGGTTGCTACGGTTCCGAATCTTAAATTCATTGTCCAATGTCTCAAATTTGACTTGTACATTTCGCATGGCGCAGGAATACATCATCATTCGTTCTCTGTAGCCTACCAGAGTGTCGGTCAACTTCACTGCCTGCTGGAATAGGAAATACTCAACGGATTCGGGAGATGCGGGAAGTGAACCGTCTGCTCTGTATTCCAACCATTTTTGTATGGTCTCGTTATCCAGCACTTCAAAGAGCGGCTGTTCCATTTACATAGTCCTCTCCTCTCCATAATTCTTTTGTCCTGTGTCCCATCGTCCATCTGTTGCGGCATTAAAAATAATATGTGATTGATAGATTAAAAAAGTAAGAAAAATTGATTGGAAGGAGTTAAATATGTTTTTTACCTGTGCAATTACGGGCCATCGCCCAACTCGGTTTAAGTGGAAATATAATGAAAATAACAACGGCTGCAAACGACTGAAGAAGCGGTTGCAGGAGCAATTTGCTATGCTCTACGAAAAAGGTGTGCGGCAGTTCTGGGTTGGTGGCTCCCTGGGTGTAGATATGTGGGCCGGCGAGATCCTTTTGCGGCTCAAAGAGCAACCGGAGTACAGAGAAATAAAGCTGATGATGGCCTTGCCCTTCGAAGGTCACAATGCAGACTGGGACGAGCGGAGTAAAAAACGGCTGGCATTTCTTGTACGGCACAGCGAAAAAACAGTTGTGATTGGAGAAAAAGGACAAGCCCCAGGGGTCAGCTTCCGCCAGCGGAATGAGTATATGGTGGATCAGGCTGACTGTTTACTGGCGGTCTATGACAATGACCGTACTATCCGCAGCGGGACAGGTATGACGGTAAACTATGCCCAAAAAGTGGGAAAGCCGATTATCCTTATTCACCCAGATACTGGAAAGATTACAAATAGTCTATGTTAAAACAAAGGACAACTCATAATTGCCGATCCTTTTTAATAGCAGCCCTTTGTCGGGTAACGCTCCGCCTAACTACACGCAGGATACAAAGAAGTGCGGAAAGATTTTTTGCATGATTTCCGCTTGCTTTGTGCCGTTTCCGCTCCATTCCATTTGCTTTCCGTCACTCTCTAAAGCTGCTATTTCCACGTGTTCCGCACCGCACTGTGGCTGAAAATGTGGTCAAAAACGCTCCCTGTCCTTTGCCGGAGACGGTTCCCCGGCTGTGGTAGGGAGCCTCCTTATATCTCTGTATATCCGTTTTGCCAGTAAGAGCAGGACAAGGCAGGCGATTTCCGTTGTCTGCGGCTCAAGATTTACGCCGCTGTAAACAAAGCAAGAATGTCCCCACGGGTATCATAAAACAGATAGGCTTCCTGATTTCTCATGCAAAAGCGAAAGTTAAATCTAACCGTGTCACCAAGTGCCTCTGGCCCAGGTGATGATCTGTTCCGCTGTCCCCTCGATCCCCATCACAGAACTGTTGATGCAAAAATCGTAGTTCTCCGGCGCACCCCAGTTTCGCCCGGTATAGGTATCATAGTATTTCTTCCGCTGCTTATCAATTTTCCTGACGGCATCTTCCGCCTCTTTTTGCCCGATGCTCTCGATCTCCATCCGGCGTCTGACCCGGTCCTCAAAGGGGGCGCAGATGAACAGGCTGACCGTCGGGATGCCGGTGGCGCGGAGAACAACATCGGCGCACCGCCCCACGATGATGCAGGGACCCATCCGGGCCAGTTCCAGGATCACCTGGCTCTGCATCTCAAACAGGATGTCCTCCGCCGGCTGGCCCTTCCGCACCTGTGGGCCGCCCTCATAGACGCCGGTAAACAGCCACGGGTTCGGGGCCTTTTCTTCCCTGCCCGCGAACAGTTCCTCCCGTACTTCCGCCTTCTGTGCCGCCAGCGTAATCAGTTCCCGGTCATAGCACCTGACGTTCAGTCTCTCCGCCAGCTGTTTCCCGATTTCCCGGCCGCCGCTGCCGAACTGTCGGCCCAAAGCGATGATTGACGTATTCATATCACGTTTCCTCCCTGCAAGTCTGTTCTGCGGCCGGGTGCGGCTCCGCCATCCGCAGGGCCGCTCCCCGGACGTGGTCCTTCAAAAGCTGATCGGCAAACCGAATCAGCTCCTCGGGCGTTTCCTGAATGTTCCCCAGCAGCCACTCCTCCATCATGCTTGCCAGCGCCCCCACATAGAACTTTGTCAGCAGATCAATTTCTCCGTCGGATACCTGATAGTTCAGTTCCTCGGCGATCCTTTGGATCGTGCCCTGTATGATAACATGCACATCCGTCTGAAAGAATCGTTTCAGATGCTCCCGGCTGATGGAGTGCAGGGCGCACAGACACACCGCCCGGTTCTCCTGGAGGTACTGAAACATCTGGAGCAGGCCGTCCTGCCACAGCATGACTCCCTCGTGCTCCCGCAGCAGCGCCACAGCCTCCTGGTCGAACATCCAGCGCACCGCGTCGTAGATGTCCTCAAAGTGATAGTAGAAATGCTGCCGGGCCATGCTGCAGGACTGCATGATCTCCGCAACGGTGATTTTGTTCAGGGGCTTTTGTGCCATCAACGCTTTCAATACGGCACAGATCTCCCGCTTGGCGGCCTCACTGGCCTCATATGTTCGTTTTTTCATCCCAACTGCCACAGACCTTTCTTCTCGCTGTTTCCCTTATTTTAGCACAGCTTCTGGAACTTATCATAGATGCAGAATGGGGTCAAGTGTCAGAAATCTGACACTTGACCCCATTCTGCACCTTGTATTCTCTGGCCCGGTTTTCTATGCTGGAATGAGCAAATGGAAAGGAGCGCAGCGATATGACGGAGCAGTATCAAGTCACGATCCAGAGCCAGATGGGCCCGCGGGAGGGGGTTTTGACCCTCCGCTATCAGGGAAGCTACATCACCGGCTCACTGGATCTGGTGGGCTATGTCAACACAATTCAAGGCGTGCAGGCGGCGGATGGGACGCTTCATCTCTTCCATCCCATCCAAACGGCGGTGAGCACCATTCCCTGCGAGACCGTCCTGAACCTGCGGGCGGGAAACCTGCAGGGCGCATCCACCTCAAAATCCGCCCGGATGCGGTGGGAGGGCACTCTCATCCATCCAGAATCCCAGGAGGAGTCGGAACTGTGAGTAAGGAAACGGGAAAGCCAACTTTTTTTGAGAAGCTGGCCACGGTCATCGTCGACAAGCGGAATCTGATTTTCTTCCTCTATGCCTGCGCCCTGATTTTTTGCCTGTTCTCTCGGAACTGGGTCAGCGTCTGCAACGACATCACAGAGTATCTGCCGGAGACCACGGAGACCCGCCAGGGCCTGACCCTCATGGAGGAGGAATTCACCACTTTCGGCACCGCCCGGGTCATGGTTTCTCATGTGACCTATGAGATGGCGGAGGAGCTGGCGGCACAGATCGAGCAGATTGAGGGAGTTACTTCAGCCACCTTTGGGAGCGACACCACCGGCGTGGACTCAGAGGACAGCGACCCGGAGACGCCGGAGGACATCGCGGAATATTTCAAGGGGGCGGACGCCTTGATCTCCGTGACCTTTGACGGGGAGGAGACGGACGAGATCAGCCTCACCGCCATGGCGGCCATCCGGGAACTGCTGGCGCCTTATGATTACTATATCGACAGCACTGTGGGCAGCTCCCAGGCGGATTCCCTGGCCAGCGAGATGGGGATCATTCTGGCGGTGGCGGCGGTGATCATCGTGCTGGTGCTGCTGCTCACCTCCCGCTCCTACGCGGAGATCCCGGTACTGCTGCTCACCTTCATCGCGGCAGCCCTGCTGAACCTGGGCACCAATTTTATCTTCGGGGAGATCTCCTTTGTGTCCAACTCGGTGACCGTGGTGCTGCAGCTGGCACTGGCCATAGACTATGCCATTATCATGCTCCACCGTTTCCTGGAGGAGCGGGAGCACGCCGGGGACCGAGAGGCCTGCATTGCGGCGGTGAGCGCCGCCATCCCCTCCATCTCCGCCAGCAGCCTCACCACCATCTCGGGGCTGGCGGCCATGATGTTCATGCAGTTCCGCATCGGCTTTGACATGGGCATCGTCCTCATCAAGGCCATCCTGTTCAGCATGCTCTCGGTCTTTACCCTGATGCCGGGCCTGCTCATGCTCTTCTCCAAGGCCATGGCCAGGACCCAGCACCGCAGCTTTATCCCCAAGATCGACCGCTGGGGCAGGTTTGCCCTGAAGCTGCGCTATGTGGGGGTGCCCCTGTTCGCCGTGGCCATCGTGGCGGGCTTTCTGCTGTCCAACCAGTGCCCCTATGTCTACGGCTACAGCCAGATCGAGACCGCCCGGCAGAACGAGACACAGATCGCCGAGGAGAAGGTCAACGAGACCTTCGGCACCCAGAATGTGATGGCGCTGATCGTGCCGAAAGGGGACTATGCCAGCGAGAAGGCCCTGCTGAACCGGCTGGAGACCTACGACCAGGTGGACTATGCCATGGGTCTGTCCAACGTGGAGGTCATGGACGGCTACATGCTCACCGACTCCCTGACGCCCCGGCAGTTTGCCGAGGCCACCGATATGGACTACGAACTGGTGTGCTTGGTCTATGCCGCCTACGCGGCGGAACAGGAGGAGTACGGCCGGATCGTGGGCGGCATAGACGACTATACCGTTCCCCTGATGGACATGTTCTTCTTTGCCTACGACAAGGTGGAGGAGGGCTATGTGGATCTGGACGAGGCGGATCAGGCGAATCTGGACGACCTCTATGACCAGCTGTCCGACGCCCAGGCGCAGCTACAAGGAGAACACTACACCCGGATGCTGGTCAGCCTGGACCTGCCGGAGGAGGGGGAGGAGACCTTCGCCTTCCTCCAGACCATCCACCAGGAGGCGGAGCGATACTATGACGCCGACCATGTCTATCTGGTGGGGGACTCCACCAGCGACTATGATCTGTCCACGTCCTTTGCCAGGGACAACGTGATGATCAGCGTGCTGTCGGTGGTTTTTGTCATCATCGTGCTGCTCTTCACCTTCCAATCCGTGGGCCTGCCCATCCTGCTGATCCTGGTGATTCAGGGCAGTATCTGGATCAATTTCTCCTTCCCCGGGGTGACCCAGCAGCCGATTTTCTTTATGAGCTATCTGGTGGTGACCTCCATCCAGATGGGCGCCAACATCGACTACGCCATCGTCATCTCCTCCTGGTACAACGAACTGAAAGAGAAGATGTCCCGGCGGGAGGCCATCATCCAGGCGCTGAACCTGTCCTTCCCCACGGTGCTCACCTCCGGAAGCATCCTGTCCGCCGCCGGGTTCCTGATCGGCCGGATCACCACGGAGCCCGCCATCGTGGGCATCGGGGAGTGCCTGTGCCGGGGGACGCTCATCTCCATGTTCCTGGTCATGTTCATCCTGCCCCAGATCCTGTACCTGGGGGACAGGATTGTGGAAAAGACCCGGTTCAACATCAAGGTCCCGGAGGTCAACCGCAGCGCCAGCGGAACCGTCTATGTGAACGGCCGGGTCCGGGGCCGGGTGTCCGGCATGGTGGACGCAAACATTCAAGGCGTGATTCGCGGAGATGTTTCCGGTATTCTGGAAACTGGAAGTTATCAGACTGAGGAGGTTCCCGAAAAAGATGAAACAGAAAGCCAGTAAATTCCTGAGCCTCCTGTTGGCGGCAATTCTGCTCCTTTCCCTCATGGCCCCAGCCGCTCTGGCGGCTGGGAGTGCCGATACCGTCTACCTCCGCACGGCGGAGGATCTGACGGAGTTCTCACAAAACTGCACCCTGGACAGCTGGTCCCAGGGGAAAACCGTCTATCTGGAGGCGGACATCGACCTGACCGGCGTGGACTTTACCCCCATCCCCACCTTCGGCGGGACCTTCGAGGGGCAGGGACACACCATCTCCGGGCTGTTCCTCACGGGCAGCGGCAATGTACGGGGCCTGTTCCGGTACATACAGCCTACCGGCGCTGTACGGGATCTCAACGTCACGGGCACCATCTCCCCCAGCGACCGCAAGAACACCCTGGGCGGCTTGGTGGGGGAAAACCAGGGGGCCATCACAAACTGCTCGTTTTCTGGGACGGTGAGCGGGGCAGACAGCATCGGCGGGATCGCGGGTATCAACGAGGCCCAGGGGCAGATCATCAACTGCACCTTCTCCGGCTCTGTCACCGGGGAGCACTATGTGGGCGGCATCGCCGGGCAGAACTACGGCTCCATCATCCAGTGTGAAAACAGCGGCAGCATCAACACCACGGAGGTGGATGCGGAGCTGAACCTGGACAATTTGAATCAAGAACAGCTCAACGCCGCAGAGAATGTGCCCGTGTGTACCGACATCGGCGGCATCACTGGTTTCTCCTCCGGCATCCTGCAAAGCTGCGTCAACACCGGGGCGGTGGGCTATGCCCATGTGGGGTACAACATCGGCGGCATCGTGGGGCGGCAGTCCGGCTACCTGAACGGCTGCGCCAATTCCGGGACAATCTTGGGCCGGAAGGATGTGGGCGGCATCGCCGGACAGCTGGTGCCGGAGGTGCGGCTGCTCTACAACGAGGGACAGGTGGGCGACCTGCTGGACGAATTGGATGTGCTGCGCGAGTTGATCAGCCAGACGGGGGACGACGTCCGCGGCGCCTCCGATGAACTCTCGGAGCGGATGCAGGCCATCTCCGACCGGGCGGGAGAGGCCCAGGAGGCCATGAGTGATCTGATGGACTCCACCACAGACTGGGCCAATGAAAATATTGACGAGATCAATGACTTGTCCGCCCGGCTCTCCTGGCTCACGGACAAGACAGCGCCTATCCTGGATGACACCTCCGATGTTCTGGACCTGGCAGAAGAGTTGGCCGGGCAACTGAACGATGTGCTGGATGAAGGCCGAGCGGCAGGCGAGATCGGTGCCGATACAGCGGCGGAAGCGGAACATGCGATTCAGGCGCTGCGTTCTTCTCTGCGCCAGGCCCGCGCCTCACGAGATCAGCTTCAGTCCGCTCTGGACCACCTGAAACAGGTTCTGGGTCGAGGAGAGGACACCGGCCCGGCCGTGGAGGCGTTTTTTGAAGCCTTCAGTGTCTTTGCGGAGGACTGCAGCGGAGCGGCCGGAGCCGCCGCACAGGCGCTGCGCATTTTGTGGGACGCCCGCGGCCCGGAGGGGATGACCGAGGAGCAGCGGGAGGCGTGGGATTCGGCACTGGCCGGCGTTCAGAGCGGCCTTGCCCAGGCAGCGTCTGCCCTGCCGGAGCTGGGGAAGGCTCTGGTCCGGCTGGCGGACTCCTTGACCCATCCGGAGGAGTTTGGCGCGGCCCTGGAGGATGTGAAAGGGACTGGCAGTTCCCTTGCCGCCGCCCTCCGCTCCCTGGCGGATGCTGCCAAGGAGGGGCAGGACACCATCGGCAGTCTGCGGGACCTTTTGGAGCAAGGCGGAAATATTGGAAGCGCACTGGAGAAAGTCGGGAATACCGCAGAGGAAATCCTGGGGCAGGCGGCCGGGATCTGCAGGGACTTGGCGGATACCGTGGAGGAACTGTCCGAGATGCCCACCATCACCATTCAGCCCATCAGCAGCGAGATTCAGGAGCAGGGAGACGCCCTGGGAGACATCTTCTCCGGCCTGCTGGACGACGGGGACGCCCTGCGGGAGTCCATGTCCAGCAGCACGGACATCCTGCTGGACGATCTGGACGCCATCAATGAACAGTTCGGTGTCATTACCGACTTGCTGCGGGATATTCTGGATGGTTCCGGCGAGGAGGTTGAGGATCGCTTTGAAGATGTGTCGGACGAAGCGCCCGAGACCACAGATACGGGGTATCTGTCCAATGCCCGGAACGACGGAACTGTGGAGGGCGACATCAATGTGGCCGGGATCGTGGGCTCCATGGCCATCGAGTACGACTTTGACCCGGAGGACGATCTGATCCAGGAAGGCGACCGCTCTCTGGACTTCCGGTATCAGACCAAAGCCGTGGTCGCCGCCTGTATCAATACGGGAGAGATCACCGGAAAACAGGACTACACCGGCGGTATCGTGGGTCTGATGGATCTGGGACGAGTCGGGAACTGCGAAAATTACGGCGCGGTCTTCAGCAGCAACGGCGACTACGTGGGGGGCATTGCCGGTGCCTCTTGGGGCAGCATCCGGGACAGCTGGAGTAAGTGCCGCCTGTCCGGCGGGGACTATGTGGGCGGCGTGGCCGGACTGGGGGCCACCCTGGTGAACTGCCATACGCTGGTGACCATCGACGAGGGCTCCGCCTATCTGGGCGCTGTGGCGGGAGACGTGGACAGCGATGGCACAGTGTCAGGCAACACATTCACCAGCGAGAGCCTGGGCGCTCTGGACGGCATCAGTTATGCCGGGAAAGCGGAGCCGGTGGATTTTGACACCCTTTGCAGCACGGAGGGCGTTCCGGAGCTGTTTTCCCAGCTGGAGCTAACCTTTGTGGCCGACGGGGTCACTGTGGCCGTGGTTCCCTTCCAGTATTGGAAGGGAATCGAAGCCCTGCCGGAGATCCCAGCGAAAAAGGGGTATTCTGCGTCTTGGCCAGACTTGGACTATACCCATCTGACTGCCAGCCGGACCCTGGAAGCGGAATACACACCCTACACCTCTGCCCTGACCGACGGCGGAGAACTGCCGGAGATCCTGGTGGACGGCAGTTTCAGCAGCCGGGCGGAGGTCTCCCACACAACGGAGGATGTGACCTGGACCGATGACCAGGGGCAGTCTCATAGCGCCACCGCCTATACTGTCACCGTAGAGGACCCGGATCTGGAGCAGGTGTCCTACACAGTCCACTACCGCCTGCCGGACTCCGGTAAACGCTGGGCCCTGTGGGTACAGGACGAGAACGGCTGGTCACAGGCAGATTTTACAATCGACGGGCAATATCTGCTGCTTACCAGTCAGGCCGAGGAGATCACCTTCTGCGTGACAGAGCGGCCCGGCAGCCTCTTTGCCTGGATTGCCGCCGGGGCAGGTTGCCTGATCCTTTTGGCAATTATCTTCTATGGATCACGCCGCATTCACAAAAAGAGGCATTGAGCCCATGTATGGGAGGCAAGCCAATGAAATATAAAAATTAAGTTTTCCAGATATAGATGGTATCAAGCTGATCCATAGCCTGCGCCGACTTGCCCAGGTGCCGATTTTGGCGTTTCGATGAAATATACAACAGAGGAGGAGATCCAGGTTCTATTTGCGGGCGCTGACGACTATTTGGATTGCGGTGTTGTCTTGGACCCCGAACGTTGTCTGGCTCATATCACAGCTATCACACGACGCTATCTTTGGAAAGATCGCCCAGAGCGCGCAGCGGTTCTTATTCCAGGAAACGGCCTCAAAATTAACTTGAAAAGAGGAAGGGCTTACTTTCATGGGGAAAATCTCAGTCTTACGCCGAAGCAGTTTATCGTCTTGCAGATCCTTGTGGAACGTATGGGTGAAGTAGTTACAAAGGAAGAACTTTGTGAGGCCGCTTGGGAAACAGATCATGATGTCTATGCGGATGATGCTCTCAAATACCATGTCAGGGAGATCCGCAGGAAACTCGGCTAACATGGTATGGAGGATCTGATCGAGACCGTCTTGGGTGTAGGATGCCAGCTTTCTCTGGGAGAAAACAGTTAAGGGTGGTGAGAAACTCAAATTTTACTGGGCAGTAAACAAGAAAACCTCTGTCCCATTTGCAGACTTTCCATCCTCCGCTATACTGAAGACAGAAAAAGAATGGAAATACGGCGATGGCCGGCAGGCGGATCTGTGCCGGATACTACCGGCGGTATGACGGCAAGGTGGTCTATGTGGTCTCCTTGGCCACGGATACCGACACCGGCGAGGAGGCCGTCATCTGGACCACCTATCCCTTTGCGGATCTCCCCAGGTATTGGACCTCCAGCAAAAAGTCCTTCTGCGCCTTTGTAGGAGTGGACGGAGAGCACAAGCGTCTGACGAACATGAAGATCTCAGAGGCCGCCATCGAGAGGCTGGAAGACGAGGGCTTCCGGGGACCAGTGCGCAAAAGTCAGAAACAGCAGATGGATGAAGAATATGACTCCCGTAAGTATCAGCAGGCCGCCACATACCACGCGTTCGCCAAAGACCTGTGTGAAAACTACAACTTCGACCGGGGCAAATATCGTTTCTGCGTGAAAGAAAAGAGATTCGCAGCCATCACACGAAGTGACTTCGCCAAACTGAAAGAGGACCTGCAGTTTCTGGACAATGCCATGAAAACTGTACTGGCTGAGTACAAGGACTATTTCCAAGAGCGGTTTATAGACGGACTGTCGGTTCGCAAGTACGCCGAGGCCCACGGTCTTAACCGCGGCAGCGTGGACTATCTGCAAAAGAAATTTTTCTCTGCCTTGGCTTGTTTGCTGAAAGAACGGGACGAGGCGGAGGGTAAATGCCGCCTGTGGAAACCAGGCCAAAACTGAATTGAAACTCTCTTAAGTGGAGCGTCTGCTGACAAAGCGGGCGCTCCGTTTTTCTGTCAATCATATGTCAAAAAGATGTGGTTTCAGCAATAGAAAGTAGAGGGGCAAAAGTAGGAGGTGAGTATGACACTCCTATGTCATACAACAAATGTTCTCGGGAAAGAAGTAGGAGGAGGTTTGGAGGCACGGAGTATCGCAGTGTCCGCACGTTTACAAAATCACTAAATCAAAACATCCCGCTTTGGGTATGTCTCTGAACTTTACATCCTATGGTTGCTAAATCATTCCTTTCCGCCTCTATACAGTTGGAACAGAAAAATTCTTTTGTGAACTGCCCCGCTTAACGGGTAATAAAGTGAGTGGACCTTATGGAAGGAGGCTGTAATCGTGAAAGAATCCAGTTACAAAAGCTACGACGACCTGCCGTTGTTTCTCAACTCAGAGACAGTGGCAAAAGTCCTGGGTGTCTCTCCATCGTCGGGATATGAGCTGATGCACGAACCAGGCTTCCCGGTGCTGCGTATCGGCAACAGGATGGTGGTGCCCAAGGAGCAGTTCATCCAGTGGGTGAAAGAACACACGAGAGGTGATGTATGAGATACAGCAAATACAGTGGGCGCGGAAATTTTTTCTCTCTGCCCAACGAAGTGTTTCTCCTGGGTCTGAGTGCCGGAGAATTGGTGGTGTATAGTTTCCTGAAACGGTGTGAGAATCGCAAGACGCATCAGTGCTGGCCCAGTATCAAAACCATTGGACAAGCAGTGCGGATGAGTGAAAATACTTACTGTCCGCAAGTACATCCGGCAGCTGGAGGAGCGCGGACTCATCGTGACAGAACCCACCGAGGTGATTACCAAGGCAGGAGAAAAGCGCAACGGCAATCTGCTGTTCACCCTCCGGCCGATCCAGGAGGTGATTGACCAGCACTATGCCCGCCAGCTGGAGGAATTGGAGTTGGCTACAGAGCGCCAGCGCGCGGCCACCCTCCTGCGGCAACAGGAAAGCCCCGCGTGACCGCCTGTGAGCCGCTGTGTGGCCCGATCACGGGAGGGGCAGAGCCCCTGCCCCTCCCAGCAAGTACAGGCCGGATTTGGGCCATTGTTCCGCCATTACGAAGGAGCGCCTATCCGTGGTATCTGCCGCTCTCTAACCGATTTACGAGGGACGAAAAGAAAAGCAGGATAAATGCCGGGGTCACCGGTGGCGCCTCCGGCCGGTCACAACTGCCCGCAGTGCGGGCAGTTACGGGGGTTTTGGGTGTATCAAAAGTGGGGTCAAAAACAGGCAACGGGGATCACGCTTGCGGTCACAATCCCCAAACCCCTACTGCCATAACGAAAAAACAGGGGTCACGCCCCGGAAAGGAGCAGTTTATGGGCAAAAAAGAGAGATTTGCTTTCTATCTCACCCCGGAAAAGAAAGCCATCCTGGAGCGCCGGTATCAGGAGGACGGAAACCGGAGTATGACCGCTTTCGTCGAGCGGGCGGTGGACTTTTACCTGGACTACCTCAGCGCCAACGACGCCGGCCTTTTGCAACCACCGCCTTGGCCTATGGGATGGATATCAAGACGCTGTCCACCATCCTGGGTCATGTGTCCTGTGTGACCACGCTGAACACCTACTCCCATGTAACCGACGAGATGAGACAGCGGGCGGCGGTGAAAATCGACCAGGGTATCGCCAAGGCGGAAATCAAACCACAAGAGGAAAATCCCAAGGAGCGCACCATGACCACCTTCCAGGCGAGGAAGCGATGGAGCCGAAAGGCAAGTTGAATGACAGAGAACCGGCCCGCCGGGAGAGAGAAATCCCCGGCGGGCCGGTTTTTGCTGTCTGTGGGCAAACATGTGGTCAAGAGGTGCTTGGCTGGAAAAAGGAACCGAAATTTGTGCTGGGGATGGGGTAGTTTGAGCGATAATGGGCAATCTTCAAGGAGAATAATTGAGAGCGCCTAACCTGTGCTGACACAAACAAAAGGACAATAGTTGGTCCTCTTGTAATAAAGATGCGCCAAATACCCCCCATCAAAATGGTGGCTATTTACTCATCTAATAGGTGTTTGCACCGTCCTGTTTTATATCCATTAGGAGGGCTGAGAATGGTTGCAGAGTGCAGGTAAGGTTGCTCTTTTTCATTTGAAAAACAGCCTTCCCTCTGGGGGTTGTGCCGCCAAATTCTTCCCAATCACTATACACCAAAGGGGAAGCGACGATTGCTCCTGGGATGGCCACGGTATAATCCATCTGTACTTGGTCGCTGAAATTGAAAACGGCGGCAAGGTATTCGCCTTTGCCTTTCCGGCAGATCGCATAGATACATCGGTTCTCCTGATGGCAGTCCAACCAGTAAAAACCGTCTGTTCGATAATCCCACTCGAATAAGGCCGGATGAGATATATAGATATCGTTCAGCTTTGCCATATAATGATAAAACGCATCATGATTTGGATATTTTCGCAAGTCCCAATCCTGTTCTCTTTTTTCGTTCCACTCCCGCAGTTGTCCAAATTCACTTCCCATAAAATTTAGCTTTTTCCCGGGATGCACCAGCATATAGAGATACATTGCCCGCGCCTGGGGGAATTTCTGCTCGTATTGTCCGTTCATCTTTTGGAGAATAGTGGCTTTTCCGTGTACCACCTCATCATGGGAAAAAGGCAAAAGATATTTCTCATTTTGAAAGTACATCATGGAGAAAGTCAGTTTGTGGTACAGGGCTGTCCGCTGCGCTGGAGCCGCTTGGAAATATGTCAGCGTATCGTGCATCCATCCCATGTCCCACTTGTAATCAAACCCTAATCCTCCGTCATGGACGGACTTTGTAATGCCGGGATAATTGGTGCTGTCTTCCGCAATTAGAATGCAGTCCGGATTGTTCTCTTTCAGGCCCAGGTTCATTACTTTGATAAAATCGACAGCGTTGCCATTTACACCCCGCTTTTCGTCTCCCTGCCAGTATATTATGCGGCTGATCGCATCCATCCGCAGACCGTCGAAATGGTATTCTTTCAGCCAAAAGTTTGCCGCAGATTGCAGAAAGCTCCGCACCTCACCGCGAGAGTGCATAAAATTATAGCTGCCCCACTCGCTGACACCCACATCACTATGGGGATACTCATAGAGCGCCGTCCCGTCATACTGTGCCAGCGCATACCAGTCCACCGCAAAATGGACGGGTACAAAATCCAGGATAACGCCGATCCCGCTTTGATGGAGCAGGTCGATCAGCCGTTTCAAATCGTCGGGCTTTCCGTAACGTCTGGTGGGCGCATAAAACCCAGTGTTCTGGTACCCCCAGCTTTCATCGCAGGGATGCTCACAAAGCGGAAGAAATTCCACATAATTATAGCCGCTCTCTTTCAAATAGGGGATAAGGAGCGGGGCAAGCTCGTCATAACGATACCACTCATTGTCGCTGGGTTTTTTCCATGAGCCGAGGTGCATCTCATAGATGTTCATAGGCCGTGCGAGCTGGTTTCCCCTTTGCTTCATCCATTTTCCATCGGCAAAACAATAGGCCGATAGATCGACCACAACAGACTTGTGGTCGGGGCGCAATTCCATCCCAAATCCGTAGGGGTCACAATGATCGGTATAGCCGCCGTTTTGCATATAAATGCGGTATTCGTACGGTTGCCCTACCTTTACATTCGGCACAGCAATCTCATAGAAATTCCCATCATAAACCGGCAGCATAGGAATTTCCTCGTCAGCGTAAAGCAGACTAACACGAGCGGCGTTAGGGGCAAAGGTACGAAATGTTGTCCTTCCTACCGTGAAATGCGTACCCAAATATTCGTATGCGTTTAGAATTTGCCCTTTATAAAACCCATACATATCCACGGTTATTCTCCTCTCGTTGATTCTGTCGTTAAATGAGGCACTCTATTTGATTGAAGAGAGGAATGCAGCAATCGTCCCCCCATCCTGATACCCCTTCGCATACAGCTTTTGCAGGGCATCCTTATCTCGGGTTAAAGTATCAACGCCACAGGTATCATCAGGCGACACAATCAGAACTTGCCCTCGGGCTTCATAAAGTTTTGCCAAGTCTACGCCATCGTTGTAACGCCGGGCCCGGAGGCGAAGCTGTTTTGCCGCTTTTGGGTAGCGTCTCTCAATCCTTTTGGCAAAGGAAGGGTCTTTCCCCGGCTGACGAAATAGGTTCTTGGGCTTGGAGAGAATTAAAACTACCCGGTCACAGCCCATTTGGAACGCCTTTTTTATGGGGATGGGATCGCCTAAAGCGCCGTCATAGTATAGGTGCCGCTTCACTTCATAGGGGTGACAAACAAAGGGGATGGCACTGGAGGCTTTCAGAATGCTGTAATCATCCTGCTGGATATCGTCTTTTCCAAAATATTTGACTTCTCCCGTCTCCGCATCACAGGCAACAATACATAATTCCATAGAGCTTGCCATGATTGCGGGAAAGTCAAGTGGATTTTCTCCCCCAGAATTGCTGAGGGTACCGTATATATAGTCCAGATCCAGATAAGACCTTTTCCGAAGAAAATTCCCCCAACTCATGTATTCCTTGCGAAAAGGATATTCCGCATAGAAAGGGTAGTTTCGCCCCCGCTGTCCAGCAGCATACCGTCACCTGGCTCTTGCCGTCGGGGCGGAGCCAGGGAAGGTTCCCAGCCCTGCGGACCTGGGTCAGGCGGCGGCAGAGCTGATGGGCCAGAGAGATGGGGGCAGGCATCAGCTCGGGTGTCTCATCGCAGGCATAGCCAAACATCATACCCTGATCGCCCGCGCCGATGAGGTCGGCCTCATCGGTGTCACCATTCTGATGCTCATAGGACTGATTTACTCCCATGGCAATGTCGGGAGATTGCTTGTCGATGGAGCTCATCACAGCGCAGGAGCGGAAATCGAAGCCATAATCGGGGTTGGTATAGCCGATACGCTCGATGGTTCGCCGGGCGATGCCGGGGATGTCGGCATAATGGGAGGTGGTGATCTCTCCCATAACCACCACCATGCCGGTGGTGGTAAAGGTCTCACAGGCCACATGGGCCATAGGATCGGCTGCGATAATATCGTCTAATATTGCATCAGAGATCTGGTCGCAGACCTTGTCGGGGTGGCCTTCCGTGACGGACTCAGAGGTGAAAAGACGTTTTGCCATACGATGTATTCCTTCTTTCTTTTATTGTGAGCTTACTCTTTAGGAGTTTCCTCCGGGGAGACGTTTTGGAGTTTCCCTTCCAACTTTTCCAGCGCCCTTCCAGCAAAGTCTTTGCCACCAACGCCAAAGGAAATAGCAAAGGCAACGGCAAGAGCGGCCAGAATCAGAATGAACGCTGCATTTACCAGCTCCTTCGCAATCCCAAGCTGGCTCAGGATCAAAAAAGCGCCAACGGTGTAAATGGCACACTGGGTCACAAGGGCAGCAGTCTTATGACCATTCTTCACAAGCACCTTTTTAGCAAAGGCATTGCCAATCCAACATCCGATGAAGATGATTGCGGCAGCCAATACATAGGGCAGATACCCAATTACCGTGGCGCCGATTTGAGTCAGCACCTCCATATGAAGTGCGTTGATTCCCTCTACCACAAAGAAGATGACCAGAACAGTCCGTAAGGTTTTGCCGATAACGGAAGAGAGGACCCACTTGCTCTCCTCCTGTCCCACGGCTGTGCGGAGTTTAGCGTCCACGCCGGTGGCGGCAATGACCCGTTCCGCAATAGCGCCCAGCAGCTTCGCAATCACCCAGCCCACCACGAAGATGATGACGGCAGCAAGCAGATAGGGTAAAAACTTAAAGATCATGGTCAGCATCTGCACTGCGGGCTCAGAGATCGCCCGGATATTCAGAGCTTGGAGTGCGGTGATAATAACCGGGATCAAAATGAGGACATAGACCAAATAGGCCAGCGTATTGGAGAGCTTGCCGGTTTCGGATACCTCCATACCTGCCATTTTTTGCAGACGGTTGACCTCCAGCTTATTCAGAGCGGGGGCCAGCAGTTCCCGCACCAGTTTCGCAATGTAGCAACCAATCCAGAGAATGAGGACGGCTGCCAGAATGTTGGGCAGGTATCCCCAGATGGTATTCAGCAGACTCAAAATGGGTGCCGAGACATTGTTCAAGCCCAGGCTTTCAAAGATGCCGGGGACAAAGAGCAAAAACACCACCAGATGGACCAGCTTGCCAATCATCGTCAAGGCGTTGCCAGCCTCCTGTCCTTCTGCTCCCTTACCCAGCTTGGTCTTTGCCAGGAGCTTTGTGACCGCGGATTTGACAACGGCTGAGACGATAAAGGCCAGGAGAAGGATAAGGACGGCTTTGATCACGGCCCACAGGCCTGCGCCAAAAAAGGCTTCCAGTGTTTCAACGAACATGATTGATTCCTCCTGTTTTAATTCAATGGCGTGAAGTGCCTTTGAATCCAAACACAGTTATCTTCTTTTTCCCCAAAAGCAAACCGAGAGCATTCCCGGGCCAGTGTGAGCGCCGGTATATGGGGAAAGCGGTGTGATAAAAACCCGGACATCAGAAGAAGCTGCCTCACGGATCATATCAGCCGAAAGTTCCCCATCCTCTCGGCAACCAGCGTAGTTTATAAATACGACAGGCAAAACGCCTTGAAAATCTGAACTGATGCGGAACAGCTCCACCAGCCGTTTCATGGATTGCTTGCGTCCCCGGACTTTTTCGGCAACGACCAGCTTACCATTACGATCAATCGTAAGAATTGGCTTAATTTGCAGTGTGCTCCCCAGAAAGGCAACGGTGGGCGAAACTCTCCCGCCTCGCTTTAAAAAGTCCAGATCATCTACCAGAAACCAGTGGTTCATGTTCTGGAGATGTTCCTCCAGCCATTTGGCGTTTTGCTCCAAAGACATTCCGCGTTCTTTCAATGCGGCGGCCTGGATCACGATCAATCCTTGTCCCGCTGAGGAACTCAGGGTATCCACGCACCGGATCGCCCGCTCCGGGTATTGTTCCTTCAGCATCTCACTTGCCAGCAGCGCATTATGCCAGGTACCGGACATACCAGAGGAAAAACAACAGTAGAGGATATCGTTTCCTGCCTCCAGCACAGGGGAAAAGGCCTCTATGTATTTGTATGGAGTCGCCTGGGTAGTGGATGTTTTTTCACCCTTGCGCAGAGCGTCATAAAAGCAGTCGCTGTTTTCCTCTGCGTCCGCTTTGCCGGGGAAGATCGTATTTGTTTCCTCTGAAAGCATATAATCCATAGATACTCCCTGAATATCGTACCGACAATACCATTCAAGGGGAATATCTGCGGCGGCATCGGTAAAAATCGTATAGTCGGCCATAAAATTTCCACTCCTCCCTTACTTTTCCTCTGAGGTCAGCTCTCTTCTCATTACGTCTGTCTGCTGATCCCTACCCCGAAAGCATTGGGGCCGGTATGACAGGCAATACTGAAAGAAAGGGGCTCATAGTGGACATTCTCCCATGGAAACGCTTTCCGGACCTGCTGTTCCCAATCCTTCTCAGCATCGGAACACACAAATGAGCTGGCCGCTCCAATATTTAGTTTCCCACTGGAGGTTCGCAGGGTGTCTGCCATATTACTTGCACGCTCAAGCAAAGCCTTTTGGCAGGCAGATGTACTACGCGGCAGGCAGCAACGGTCAAAACGACCGCCTTGGCAAATAAGCAGCGGCTTAATATTGAGAACATCCCCCAAGGTTGCCACAGTAGGGGTGCAGCGGCCATTTTTCTTAAGATATTTCAGGGTATTTACACCCAAATAGATCATGGAATCCATGGCAGTGGCTTCTAAGGCAACGCGAATTTCTTTTGCCCTGATGCCCTGATCCGCCAGAGATTTGGCATAAAGGACGGAATCATGGAGCGTCACAGAGATCCGATGGTTGTCCACAATCTGGGCCCTTTCCTCGTACTCTTCCGAAAGCATTTGCGCTGTTTGATAAGAGGAGCTGAGACCACTGGACATGGGGATGTAGACCAGTTCGTCATATCCCTCGGAAAAGATCCGGTCAAACATGGAGATGACATCTCCCGGAGACGGCTGAGAGGTTGATACATCGGCACCCTCGGCTATGTGCTGATAAAATTCGTTTGGAGTGAGGTTTACCCCCTCGAAGTATTCCTTTCCATCCAAAATGACCGGCATGGGAAGCACAAATATTCCCAGCCGTTCTCCCTCTTCCGGGAAAATACCACTGTTGCTGTCTGTCAGAATCGCTGTCTTCATTGTAATCGCTCCTTCTCCTCATGTACATGTACAGTCAAGCCGGTCTCAGCGTCTTTGTCTCCCTCTCTCACCGCAAGAAGATAATCCTTGTCGGTATCCTTTTGTATAGGGATAAATCGCTGTATCGGGTCTGCTTTATCCCGGTGCTTTGCATATCGGTATCCGAAAACGGCAAACACTACCGCACCGACAAAGTTCACAAACAGATCGGCCATGGTATCAATAAGGCCAATATCCAGATAACCGCCTACGCCCAGCGGCTCTCCGTTGATATAGACCTCGGAGATTCCATTGATTTTATATGGAATTCCACTGCCGCCTGTTTCCAGCAGTACAGAAGAAATAGAGTGGATGACAGTATCCTTCTGCATGTCCAGGCCAAAAACCATGTCCATGGTGAACTCGAAAAACTCCCATAGGACCCCTACGGTCATGGAAAAGCATAGGGCCACCAGAACGGTAAAGAAAGGCGAGAGCTGAAACACCAGCTTTTGATTTCGGTTGAGGAGCTCCACCAGGGAGAATCCGATGGCTGCCGCTAAAAAACCGTTTAACGTATGGAGAATGGTATCCCAATAAGGGATCGCCGTATAAAACTGATGGATCTCCCCCAAGATTTCTGCGGCGTAGACAAAGAGGAAAATAATGATCTCCAATGTGGTAGGCAGCTCCACCCGTAGGGTGATTTGCGCAATGCTGGGACCGATCAGGAGCAGGAGCGTCAGCAGGCACAAGAACACGCTTTCATAGTTTCCATTAAATAGCTGACGCACCATAACGAGAATGACAGAAAGCCTGAGAATCGTAAATACGATAAAAGAACTTTTGTGTTCTCTTTGTTCTATCCTCATGGCTTTCAGAAACTGCTTGATCCTCCTCATTTTCACTATTACCTCGCTCTCTTCCCTTACAAAACAAAAAACCTCAAAATTCGTTACTTAGCTCTTGCAACCAGCAAGGTTAGACTGTATAATTAAACTGTATATTTTTATCATCTATAGCATGGGTGAGTGGCTGAAATATGACCTTGAGGGGAAAGGAGGGTTTCCATGGAACGGACAAAAAAAGCAATCATTGAGGCTTTTCAAGAAATTCTGGAGGAGACCCCCATCAATAAGATTACGGTAAAAACTATTGTTGAGCGGTGTGAGATCAACCGAAATACATTTTACTACTACTTTGATGGAATCCCGGAGCTTGTGGAGTACCATCTGACTACGATGGTCAATCAACTGTTAGATTCCTTTGACCAGCCGGATCCGGCAACAGAGTTGGAGCGAGTGGTCAACTATTTTAAGCAGAGAAAAATGTCTGTACTTCATATTTACCGTTATTACCCCAGAGAGCAGTTTTTGCCTGCATTAGATAAAATAACAACTCATATAGTTGAAAGGTGTATGAAGCAGGCAACAGAGGGAGTTCCTATTCCAGAAGAAGATTTGGACGTCCTGATTCGGTATTATAAAGGTGCTTTGGTCGGTGGGCTCCTGGACTGGCTGGAGTCCGGAATGAGTTATGACATGAATGCGATGGTGGAGCGGCTGTGCAAGCTGATGGAGGGCTCTACCCGTAACGCCATTGAAAAATCCCAGATCAAACAATGAAACAGGTTCAAAAGTGGGAGGGTGCCCCTGGCACCCTCCCACTTTTGTGTCAGCGCCATTATTTCTCTTCGCCTCTGGTGTTTTTCCGCTCCCGGTCAGCAATGTCGGCCAGCTCGGGTCGCTGGGCGCACTCGGCCTGCCAAAGTTCGTCCGCCTTGCCCTTCCAGTGCGCGGCGTACTGGTCGCACTTGGCGCACAGGTGTTCCACGCTCTCGGGGCTCATGGGGTCGGTGGAGTGGGCGCCAGTCTCGGCCACCATCTTCCGCAGGAACTCCGGGTTCTCCAGCATGGGGCAGGGCCGGAGCATATTGTCGTTGAAGGGCATATTGTCGTGATAGGCCATGAAAATGGGGCTGCGGAGAGCGTCCAGCAGGCTCATCTCACGAATGTTGGCGTTGGAGTAGTGGATGAACACACAGGGGTCCACATCGCCGTTGGCATTGATGTGGAGATACCGCTTCCCGCCGGCAATGCACCCGCCCACATACTCGGCGTCGTGCTGGAAGTCCATGGCGAAGAGGGGCTTCTCGGCCCGGAGCTTACGGATGCGGTGGTAGACCCACTCCCGCTGCTCCGGGTTAGGAAGCAACTCGGGAGCGGCGTCGTTGCCCACGGGCATATAGTGGAAATACCAGATGAAGAAGGCTCCCATGTCGATCAGGCTCTGGTAGTACTCGTCCGAGGTGATGGATTTGTAGTTCACGCTGGTGTAGCAGGAGGAGATGCCGTAGGGCAGCCGCCGCTCCCGCATGATCTTCATAGCGTTCTGCACCTTCTGGTAGACCCCGTCGCCCCGGCGGGAGTCAGTGTCGCCCTGGTCTCCCTCCAAAGAGATGGCGGGAATGAAATTGCCCACCCGGAGCATCTCGTCGGCGAAGGCCTCGTCGATGAGGGTGCCGTTGGTGAAGGTGAGGAACAAGCAGTCATCGTGCTTCTCACAGATCTTAATCAGATCGGCTTTCCGGACCATGGGTTCCCCGCCGGTGTAGATGTACATATAGATACCCAGTTCCTTGCCCTGGGTGATGATGGAGTCGATCTCGTCAAAGGTCAGGTTCAGCTTGTTGCCGTACTCGGCGGCCCAGCAGCCGGTGCAGTGGAGGTTGCAGGCCGAGGTGGGGTCCAGCAGGATGGCCCAGGGGATGTTGCAGCCGTACTCCTTGCGCAGCTTCTCCTGCTTGGGCCAGCCGATCAGGTTGGCGTTGATGAAGAAGTTGGTGATGAGGGTCTTCATCACGTTGGGGTCGGTGTCGCGGAGCATGTGGAGGATGAACTCATGATAGGGGTGATCCTTGTTCTCAATGGCCTCCCGGATGGCCTTCCGCTGGGAGGGAAATTCCCCGCCGGAGAACTTGTCCGCCCAGTCCATGATCTTGGGCAGGCTTGTCTCCGGGTCCTTGTAGGCGTACTCGATGAGCTTGTCTACCCCAACTTTTTGCAGTGTAGTCTTGAATCCCATGATTTGTGTCCCTCTTTCATATATTTTTTGTGCTCTTTCAGATGAATTCTTCTGTATCCGTTTTACTTGCGGCAGAGCGGTGGGGGAAGTAGACCATCAGCTTGACGATACAGTGGTTGATCGCGCCGCAGGCCAGCAGAACGATGCAGGCAAGGATATGGGTGGCCTGCGGGCTGGGGAAACCGCGGATGATCAGAAGTACGCTGAGGACCCCAGCGGCGATGGAAAGACCCAACACCAATTTCCATTCTTTTATGCCAAAATCCCGTGCTTCCTTGGCCATTTGAATGTGGAACAAACTATCCAGCAGTGCGATCCAGCCAAGCCCCGGTGTGAGATACTGTGCGACAGAGACGTTCTTCACCAGCAACAGCACCCCGACCACCATAAGGAGAAGTCCCCATGCCAAGTCATAACGAAACGCCAGGCAGTATAGATCCTCAGAGAAAAATCCCACCAGCTTGATAATGCCGTAGAGGATCAGAATAACTCCGCTGAAACAGCTCAAAGCTAATGGTGGAAGGTCAGGGAAAATGAGATAGATCACAGCGGCAACATAAAAAACAAAGGAAATAAGGATGTATCCGCTGCGAGCAAATTGTAGTTTTTTCATATTTCACTTCCAATCTGTCAATAAGGGTCTATTGAGCAAATATATTTTTGTTCTTGGCTGTTTGGAAAGGTTCCCCTGCCGATGGTCAAATCATACTCTATGCGGATTTTGTCAACAACGGGCAAATGAGGTCGAATGCACAAAGTTTTGGCATTCGGCCTCATTTGCCTATTAACAGATATAAAAAATCCTGCCAGAATAGAAAACACAAAAGCTTATTTTTTCTTATTTCTAAAGGGGATGCCACAATGGAAAATCGCAGAAAGCCAGTAATTTCCAGCGTGATCACCCTTGCTGCCCTTACGCTGGTTTTGATGCTTTTGTTTCACGGTCAGGGCAGGGAGATTCTTCAGTGCCTTCATACTGTTCCAACTCTCGGCCTTCTGAGACTGCTGCTCCTGGGGCTCTCCTGCCCACTTTTGGAGGCCATTGCACTATGGGTTGCCCTGCGACCTCAAATGCCAAATGTGACCCTTTGGCAGACGCTCACCGCATCCTTTCTTGGGATTTTCGGAAATGTGGCCACCATGGGAGCGGGCTCTATCCCCCTGCAAAGTTGGTATTTCTCCCTCTATGGCCTCTTGCCAGGTGCCGGCGTTGGAATGATGACGCTGTGCTACGCACTACAGAAACTTACCATATTGATTTACGCCACAGTCATGCTGATATTTCAGGGCGGATGGCTACACGCCTCTAACCTAAACCTTTCCCGTTATATTCTGCTTGGATATATCGTCTGCGGCTTGATCATCCTGGCGCTGATTCTCCTTTGTACTTGGGAAAAAGTACAAAAGCTGGCGCTATGGTGTATTGGCAAACTACCCGATACGGGAAAATGGGCCAAGCGGAAATCCGAATGGAGTAAAAATATAGAGGTACTCCGTACCCAATCCAAAGTCCTGCTGACCGACCGAGGCCGCTGCGGCGCCGTAATGCTGCTATATGCGGGAAAGTATTGTCTGCTTTATACGGTTTCCTATTATGGTGTTTCCCTGCTGGGGCTTGAACAGCTTTCATTTGGGCAGGTACAGCTTCTCTCTGCAGTTATGGTTCTGATTGCCGGCGCGATCCCCAATGTGGGAGGCGTTGGACCAGCAGAGTTTGCCTTTACATTGCTCTATTCTCCCTATCTGGGAAGGGCCAGCGCTGCCTCCGCCATGATCCTGTACCGAATGGCAAGCTACTTTTTCCCCTTTCTGGTCAGCATTCTTTTTTTCGTTTCCTTCCACTGCTTGGTTCAGCAAAAGAAAAAGCAACAGGCTGAAAATAGGAGGCGCAAATGATGGGAAAAGGTCAGACTTTTTTAAAAAAAGTGCATCATCTGGACGCATCTCTTCCATCTTCCAGTGAAGCCATTGCGGCAGAATACTTGTGCCCAGACGGAAAGGCTCAGATTGACGTTTCCTTGTATGAAGGCATGGAACTGCTTGATCCGCTTTCCGTTGGCCGGCAGCGGGATCTCAGGGCAGATATCTATGACTATATTGACCGCAAACTCTATGCAATTCCCACGCTCTATGACATCCGAATTTGTTTTCACGGGAAACTGCCCGAAGATGTTTCAGAAACGGAAATCGCAGCCATGCTCACAGAACACTATGCCTTTATTTTCCGGGACAAAGAAGCAGATTTGCGGATCAACTCTCTGAAGATGCTTGGATTAGCTCTCTGTGGAATTGCCTTCCTGACCTTGTATTTTGCGCTGGAGCTATCCAATCTGAAACCCATATTCATGGAATTTTTAAGCATTATGGGAACATTTGCTCTTTGGGAGGCTGTAGATTGCTGGCTCCTGGAGCGTAAGGCCCTCAAAGCAGAGCGCCTATATGCGGGGCAAGCCGTACTAAGCGAGATTTCCTTTACACATGAGTGAAATATATAAGAAAAGAGGAAGAAAAATGAGTGCAAAATGGATGTATGTTCGTAAATGGTTGATCGGTGTAAGCTGCTGCTCGTTGGTTCTCGGCACTGTTATGATGATCTGGCCTCAAGTTTCTGCTACAGCCTTGTGCTGGATATTGGGTCTGCTCATCGTGGGAGTGGGGATTCATGAAATCACAAGGTACTTCCAGCTCGGTTTTGCGGGGCTTTTTTTCCGCCTCGACCTCGTTTTGGGCATTTGCGATATTTTGATTGGAGTTGTTCTCCTGCCACCGTTTATCGGCTCTTCGTTCCTCCCGTTTGCAGCAGGATTGTATGTTCTTGCGGGTAGTATATTCAACATTCAACTTGCCCTAAATATCTCCAAATACAAGATGGGAGCCTGGGGAACTTCTTTGGCTCTTGGAATAGTAGGGCTTGTGCTATCCATTTTTCTCTTTGCAGATCCCTTCCACGGAACTGCGGCGCTGATGACCTTTATGGGAGTGTCCCTTATGGTCAACGGCATACAGGGACTTTATGATGTGTCCCGCCTTACAAAAGCCATAAAAATAAGTGAAGGACCAAAGGCTGAGAGCCAGTCTGAAGTAATTGGCGTAGAATGGAGACGCGTGGAGTAACATGAGGAAAAAGAACCCGATTAACATCCCATACCCCAATATTGCCCGTTATAATCCTTCCGTGGAGCATGGCCTCACCTCACGGCAGGTTCAGGGGAATACCGAAGCTGGACTTATCAATGTAACCAGCGATAAAGCATCCAAAACCGCTGGGCAAATCGTTTGCTCCAATCTGTTTACTTACTTTAACCTTATTTTCTTTCTTCTGGCAGGGGTCTTGGTCTATGAGGGTTCATACAACAATCTGACTTTCCTTGGCGTCGTATTTGCCAACACGATTGTAGGCATTGTGCAGGAACTGAAAGCCAAACGAGTATTGGACAAGCTCCAACTGGTAGCAGCCCCGGAGAGTATTGTCATTCGAGACGGAAAGGAAATCCGGCTTCCAAGCGAGGAACTGGTGTTGGACGACATTGTACTTTTGACAGCGGGCAATCAGGTCTGTGCCGACTGCGTGGTCTGCGATGGAGAACTTACGGTCAATGAGTCGCTGGTCACTGGCGAAGCGGATGAGATCAAGAAAGCGGTCGGAGATACCCTTTTATCAGGTAGCTTTGTTGTGTCAGGGAAAGCCTATGTTCGGCTGGACAAGGTGGGAGATGACTCCTTTGCAGCTCAACTCTCTGTAGGGGCCAAGCAGATTAAAAAAAGGCAGCAGCCGGGAATGATGCGCTCTCTCACCTGTCTTATACAGATCATCGGAGTCATCATTATTCCTTTTGCCGCTATGATGTTTTGGAACCAGTATCATGTAATTGGCCTCACCGAGCGGGTCAGCGTGGAAAATACTGCCGCCGCCATTATCGGTATGATCCCGGAAGGGCTGTATCTGCTCACCAGCGTGGCCCTCATGGCCAGTACCATCCGTCTTGCCAAACAGAACACTCTGGTCCATGACATGAAGTGTATTGAAACCTTGGCGCGGGTGGATGTGATATGCGTAGACAAAACCGGTACCATTACGCAGCCTCAGATGGAAGTAAGAAAAATCATCCCGCTACCAAATGCGCCATGTATCGACCCAAAGGATCTCCTCGGCCTTTTTGTACGTTCCATGCCCGGGGACAATGAGACAATGAAAGCACTAAAGGTGTACTTTGGCGATGGGAACAAGGAGCAGGCAGCTCGTATCCTCGGTTTTTCCTCGACGCTAAAGTTTAGCGCTTTGGATTTTGGCGATGGAGACACCTATGTGCTGGGAGCGCCAGAAATCATTTTGAAGGAGAACTACTCCGGTATAAAAGAGATGGCTGATCAGCAGGCGGCCCAAGGTCAGAGAGTGCTGGTGTTTGCCACATATCAATATATCGCTGGAAGTGAAAACGATATTTTTGAACAAGGCCGTCTGGATGGCAAGATAGCCCCTATTGCTTTGATAACCCTCTCCAATCCTATTCGTCCCAACGCAAAAGCTACCTTTGATTACTTTACACAGCAGGGTGTAGAGATCAAGGTCATCTCAGGAGATAACCCGTTGACAGCATCGGTGGCGGCGGTAGAGGCGGGAATACCAAATGCCGAACGCTATCTGGATTGCTCCAAAATCAGTGACAAAAAGGCATTAGCAAAAGCCGCTGCCGACTATACCGTGTTTGGTCGAGTAACCCCAGAGCAAAAGCGGCTCCTTATTCAAGCCATTAAAAAAGCCGGTCATACTGTGGCCATGACCGGAGATGGGGTCAATGATGTCCTTGCCCTGAAAGACGCCGATTGCAGCATTGCCATGGCGTCAGGGAGCGATGCGGCAGCCAATGTGTCTGATTTGGTGCTTCTGAGTTCTGACTTTGCCTCAATGCCCCATGTAGTTGCAGAGGGCCGGAGGGTTATCAATAACATAGAGCGGTCTGCCTCGCTCTTTCTGGTTAAAAACATCTTCTCTTTTGCTCTGTCTCTCATTAGCTTGATCTCTGTTTCCCTATATCCACTGAAACCGGCACAGATCTCTTTGGCCTCTGTGATGATGATCGGGATCCCCTCGTTCTTCCTGGCGCTGGAGCCCAACACGGATCTGGTTCACGGTAAATTCCTGCGCAACGTCCTCTTTCGCGCCCTGCCCGCCGCCCTCACCTCGGTGATCCTGGTGGAGTGGTCCCTGCTCTTTGCCGATGCGTTCCAAATCCCCACCGAACTCGCTTCCACGGTGGCCTTTTTCCTCTATGCGATTGCGGCCTACCTCATGCTGTTTCGGGTCTGTAAGCCCATGACCGCCTGGCACGGGATCCTGTTCGGCGCCATGGGAGCGCTGTTTTTAGCGGCGGTCTTCCTTATCCCGGAGTGGTTCCACATTGTCCCTCTGAACTATGGTTGCGCCCTTATATTGTCCGCACTGCTATTGCTGTCCTTTCCCATTGACCACACTTTACAACGGGCTTTTTTATGGTTGGAGTCCTGCATGCCGGGTGGAAAGCGAGTAATCAATGGGAGCGATAGGAAGGAGAATCCTCATGCACAAAACGACTAAGCAGGCGATGGAGGAATCACTGAAACGATTGCTGCTCCAAAAGCCGTTGAATAAAATCACCATCAGCGACATTACCGAAGAATGTGAGGTCAACCGTATGACCTTTTACTATCACTTCAAGGATATCTATGATTTGGTGGAATGGTCCTGTGAGGAGGATGCCAGACGGGCATTGAACGGAAAAAAGACCTATGAGACCTGGCAGGAAGGGTTTTACCAGATTTTCCAGGCGGTGGCAGAGAACAAGCCCTTTATTATGAATGTGTATCACTCGGTGAGCCGGGAGCAGGTAGAGAACTATCTATACAAGGTCACGTATGATCTGGTCATCGGCGTAGTGGAAGAAAAATCGGCGGTTATGGCGGTGCGGCAGGATGATAAAGAATTCATTGCTCACGTCTGGAAGTACGCCTTTGTAGGTTTGATGCTGGATTGGATCCGGAACGACATGAAAAGTGACCCCAAAGAGCTTGTGGCCCGGTTTTCTACTGTGATCCACGGCAGTATCACCAGCGCTTTGGAGCAGGTGCGGACAGATAAAAACCATCACCCATGACCTTTTGATAAAAAAGCAGACATTTTTCCTCATATGACGGATTTTTTATCAAAGCGTTCAGGTTGCTGATTGAGCGGGGGATAAAACTGCGTTACCATTGGTTATGTCAAGAGGCCCTAAAACAATAATAGGAGGTATAATTTATGTATTATTCCAGCGGTAACTATGAAGCTTTTGCCCGTCCCCTGAAGCCGGAGGGTGTGGATCACAAGTCGGCCTACTTCATCGGCACCGGCCTGGCGGCCCTGTCCGCCGGCTGCTTCCTGGTGCGGGACGCCCAGATGCCCGGCAAGAACATCCACTTCTTTGACCGTGACCCGGTGGCCGGCGGTGCCTGTGATGGGTGGAAGTACCCCGAGATCGGCTATGTCATGCGGGGTGGCCGGGAGATGGACAACCACTTCGAGGTCATGTGGGATCTGTTCCGCTCTATCCCCTCCATTGAGACCGAGGGGGTCAGCGTTCTGGACGAGTATTACTGGCTGAACAAAAAGGATCCCAACTACTCCCTGTGCCGGGTCACCGAGAACCGGGGCCAGGACGCCCACACGGACGGGAAGTTTGGCATCTCTGACAAGGGGGCCATGGAACTGATGCGGCTGTTCTTTACCCCCAATGAGGAGCTGGAGGACAAACGGATCACCGACATCTTTGATGACGAGGTGTTCAACTCCAACTTCTGGACCTACTGGCGCACCATGTTTGCCTTCTACAACTGCAACAGCGCCCTGGAGATGAAGCTCTACATGCAGCGCTTCATCCACCATATCGACGGGCTCCCCGACCTGCGGGCCCTCCGTTTCACCAAGTACAACCAGTATGAGTCCATGATCCTGCCCATGGTGAAATACCTGGAGGACCACGGCGCCCAGTTCCACTTCAACACCCAGGTGATGGATGTGCGCTTCGATATTCGGGACGGCCGGAAGGTGGCCAAGCGGGTGGAGCTACTCCATGACGGTAATCAGGAATTCCTGGATCTGACCGAGGATGACTACCTCTTTATCACCAACGGCAGCAACGTGGAGAATTCCACCATCGGCGGTCAGGATAAGCCCTGCGAGTACATTCCTACCCCCCAGCCCGGCGGCTCCTTCGACCTGTGGCGGAAGATCGCGGAGCAGGACCCCGCCTTCGGCCATCCCGACAAGTTCTGTGGCGACCCCGAGGAGTGCAAGTGGATGGGCGTGACCGTCAACACTCTGGACGAGAAGATTCTGCCCTACATCAAAAATATCTGCAAGCGGGATCCCCTGTCCGGCAATGTGGTCACCGGCGGCATTGTAACAGCTCAGGACTCTGGGTGGCTTTTGAGCTGGACTATCAACCGACAGCCCCAGTTCCACTCCCAGCCCAAGGATCAGTGCCTGGTGTGGCTCTACGGTCTGTTCCCCAACGCGGAGGGCGACTTTGTGAAGAAGCCCATGAAGGACTGCACCGGCAAGGAGATCTGCATGGAGTGGCTCTACCACATCGGGGTGCCCGAGGATCAGATCGAGGAGTTGGCCACCCACAGCGCCAACACGGTGCCCACCATGATGCCCTTCGCCAGCGCCTACTTCATGCCCCGCGCCAAGGGCGACCGGCCCCAGGTGGTGCCTAAAGGAGCGGTGAACTTTGCCTTCCTGGGCCAGTTTGCCGAAGTGGAGCGGGATACCGTGTTTACCACTGAGTATTCCATGCGTACCGCTATGGTGGCTGTCTACACCCTCTTCAATGTGGATCGGGGCGTGCCCGAGGTCTGGAGCAGTCTCTATGACATCCGGGATCTGCTGAAAGCCTCCATCAGCCTCCGGGACGGCAGACCTCTCACCGAGATGGACCTGGGTTTCAAGGAGCGGATGGCGGTGAAAAAGGTGCTGGAGAAGATCGAAGGCACCGATGTGGAAAAGCTGCTGAAGGAGTATCATGTAATCTAAACGCCTTCAAAAAATGAGAATGGCGCCGGAAACCGATTGGGATCCGACGCCATTTTCAGAAAAGGGATGACAAGAATCATTTAAAAGGAGTATAGCAATGGATATGGACAGGGGAAAAATGCGGGTTTCCTCTTATGTGCTGTTATCCGCTTCTGCTGTAGCGGGGGCAACCGCCTATGCAGTCACAAGGCTCCTTGCAAAAACGGCTCTTGACCGGGAAGCGCCTAAAGTTGCCCCCGTGATTTCAGGAGCAATGAGTCAGCTAATTGCTGGCTCCCTTGCAGATGAGGAGGTTCTAACCCTACAGAAAGAGGCAGCCCAAAGATTACGGGAGAAAAATCTGGAAACCGTTGAAACCCGAGCCCATGATGGAATTGAGCTTGTAGGTCATTGGTACCCATGTGAAAACCCCAAACGGGTTGTGATCGCCATGCACGGCTGGCGTTCTTCCTGGGATATGGGTTGTGGGCTGATTGCGGATTTTCTGCATGACAATCACTGCTGTGTTCTTTTTGCGGAGCAACGGGGGCAGAACAGCAGCGGAGGCGACTACATGGGGCTGGGTGTCACAGAACGATTTGACTGCCTGCAATGGATTCGCTGGGCAACAGATGAGCGGGCACTTGACCTCCCAATCTATTTAAGTGGAGTATCCATGGGTGCGACTACTGTTTTAATGGCGGCGGGGTTGGATCTTCCACGGAACGTTCATGGAATTGTGGCTGACTGTGCCTATACCTCTCCTGATGAGATTGGGAAACACATTTCCAACGAAAATCTCCATCTGCCCTATCACCTTCGTCGAAAAATCATGGCTGGTATCTATGAGCAAAAGAACCAGGTCAAGGGTTTTGACTACTCAACTCTTGACGCACTAAAGACAAACTCTGTTCCAATTTTGTTTATCCATGGGGCGCAGGATCAATTTGTCCCTGTGGACATGACCTATCAAAATTATATTGCTTGTGCAGCCCCCAAGCGGTTGTTAATCGTTCCAGGGGCGGGACATGGAGTGAGTTACTTGGTAGAGAAGGAACGATATGAAAATGCAATCAAAGATTTCTGGGCCGATTTTGACTGAGCAGCTTTATCGTTGAAATGGGCGTGAACAGCAAATAGGTCGGTGGGATATCCTAAATAGCTCCAAGGGATAAAGGAAAAAGTTAGAATTCATATAGTATCGTCCTCGATTTCGATGGTAGCTCCGCCATAGATGGCGTCCGCCAGCCCCTGCACACGCTCGGGGTACCCGCCGAATCGCAGGGCGATGAGGGTCGGCGCGGGCTTGGTATCCCACACCACGGTATCCGCATAGCAGAGCAGGCGGATGTCGCTTTTGGGGTCGAAGTAAGTGACCTTCATCAGTTTGCTTGCATTCATTCATGTGGTAGCTCCTTTCTTTTTTGCACAAAAAAAGCCGCAGCCACCCCGGGCCGGGGTAACTGCGGTTTTTGTGCGTGGTAGATTCGGTATTTAGGTTTGGGCAAGTCTCCGTAGGGCGCACTGGCCCCTCCGGGTGAAAATCTGACCTACAAAATCTGACCTAAATACACTTAGAGCATACCATTCCCATTCTCTTTTGAGTAGTTGCGATTTTTGCTATATATGATAAAATTAAATAGTTTGAACTAATTTTTAGAAATGGGTTATCAATACTACAGTTTTCCTCAGTTCATCGTGAGCTTCACCAACAGAGCTATGCGCACTTGCCGTATAGTAATTCCTATTTGAACACTGGACTTTTTTCGTTGGGACAGCTATCATTTAAGTGTTACTGCTAGGGGGGTGAAGCCCAATGCTTATTTATTTTCAAGTAATCGAAACAGACGATGACAAATCAAAGTTTGAGGCCATATATAAAGCTTACTATGGGCTTATGTACCATGTTGCTTATGACAAACTGCACCATCCTCAGGATGCTGAAGATGTCGTACATTATGTTTTTGTGAAAATAGCGGAAAATATAAAAATAATTGAGCCAGTCAGTCCAAAAACGAGGCAGCTTGTCGTAACTATGGTATATAACCGAGTAATTGACCTATATCGAGTACGAAGCAAACATGCGGTTGTTCCCTTCAATGAGGAATTGCAGAATCATGTAACTTTAGAAGCGGAAGGTGAAGATATTCTGACCAAATGTATCCTGAAACTGCCAGACCAGCAGCGCATGGTGATCTGGCTCAAATATATACATGGGTATAACCTTCATGAGATTTCAAAGTTACTTGGCATTTCCCTGAGATGGGCACAGAAGATTGATCAACGCGCTAAAAAGAAACTTGAAGAACTTTATCGGAAGGAGGGTGGATTTTTTGATGAACGATGACAAGATCCGGAATGCTGCGCTAAGGTCTCGTACTATTTTTGTAGAAGAATTAGATAGTAATTTTAATCCCGAATGTCAACAAAAGCCTTCTCCTGATTTTGATAGAAAAATGAAGAAATTGCAGCGCAGGGCAGATCATCCTTTGTTATATCGCTCACTTTATAAGATCGCCTCCATCGTCCTTGTACTCTTAATATCTGGAGGCACATGGATTACTGTGGATGCCGAAGCGAGAGCAGCTTTCTTGGGATGGGTCAAAGAAATCTATGAAACATATTTTGTTTATCGTATCGAAGACAGTGACAGCAGCATTCCTGCAAACAGTGATTACCGGCCGACATGGCTTCCGGATGGCTATACCGAATCTATCATAGATTCAACCGGATCAACGGTAATGATCATATATACAAATGCCGATAATCAGATGTTGACCTTCCGGTACACTTATTCACTGGATGAAGTCGATTGGTTTGTTGATGTCGAGCAGGCACAAATAAAATCGACAATAGTAAATGGTTATTCAGCAGATATTCTTGTCGCAGAGGATGTTGACTGTGCCAATGTAATCATGTGGACGATTGATGACAAATGCGCATTTTATATCTCGGCATTTTTAAGTGAGTCAGAGCTGGTTCAGATGGCGGAAAGCGTCCAACAAATTAAATAGTCTTTAGTTGTCCAAAATCGCCTCCTTTCATCGTATTAACTTTATAAGTTCAAGGAAGGAAGGAGGTGATTATTTTGAAGAGGCGTATTATGCCATTTCTGGTTATCATTGCGCTGCTCCTTGCTACCCCGGCTTATGCCGTAAGCACAAGGCTCATATCGGTAGTACCCGACATCCAGTTCAACGGTACGAATGCTACCTGTATGGTCCAAATAGTGGGCGACCGAACCACGGATAAGATTTCGGCAACAATGGAGTTATGGCAGGACGATGAAATGATCGATAGCTGGTCTGGAGCAGGATATGGTTTCCTCAAGCTTGAAGGAGATGCCACTGTACGTAGATATGAAACTTATCAGCTGACTGTAAGCTATTCGGTTAATGGGACGACAAAAACTCCAATTTCGATTGAGCGAACAAACAAATAGAGTGCAGAGCCATTTCACGTGATGGAAATTAGAAGCGTACTGTTTTCTCTTGCGCTGCTTTATTGCTCTCCTGGGTTTAGATCTCCTTGAGCATCTTGACTACCAACTTCACTTTGGAACGAAGCGCTACAGAGAACATATTACGGTAGACGCGGACAGTAAACCGCTGGAACTTGACCTCAGGGAATAATTCGCTCAGGTCTCCAGAAACTCGTTGAGGATTTCTTCTGCACTTCCTCTCACAAATTCCTTGCGCTACCCCTTGATAACAGCTGCAAAATCTTTCCCGACATGGTTTGCTATCTCCTTTCAAATGGTGACAGCGCAACGTCATTCTAGCAGAGATATGCAAACCATGTCTCTTTTTATCCACTATTCAATTTGTATAGCTTATTCTACCTATTAAAAGAAGTTTGGACAGGGACACCGGACTGACTGTCCGGTGTCCCTGTCCGTTTTATTTGGAAAAATTAAATAGTTTGAATGTGTGCTTTCCATAAAAAAGCAAGACGATAGAAAATAGAATTGGAAGGGTAAAAATCATCCACAGTATATTGGGTGGGAAATAATCGTAGTAATTTGGCGCACTAAAAGCTCCAGCAAACATCGAATACTCTTTAAGAATGTTATTAAGTGGGCCAGCCTCCAGTGCGCAATAGGCCATTAGTAATATGACTGGTATCATGGGATCTTTGAATAGAAGCATTAAAAAAAGAGTCAGTACAATATAAAAATTGATTGCAACAGCACATTGAAAAAGTGGTACAGTTATATCTATTATTGGAAATGGAGCGTTTTGGGGATAAAGTTCAAGGAAACTCATTATTGAAGAATTTACTTCACGGAATAAGATAACAACAACTATACTATGTGGAATTAGTATAGCCACAACTAATCTTATATAGCGCAATACAATGATTTGCAATGGTGAAATATGAAGCGATCTTAAATATTCGCTTGTGGACGCACGGAAACACTCACCAAACATTTTTCCCGTAATCATTACAACAAAAATACAGGTAATAAATTGAAGATAAAAATATACACTATTATAGACAATGGGACTTCCATTTTTCCAAGCAACTGTAGAAAAGGTAATATTCCTCAACATCAACGTAACTGCTAAAAACCCTAGGAAACCCAAATAGTATTTCCATGTGGTTAGGAGGTCAATTCTTCTGCTCCACATTATCTAAATCTCCTTGGTAATATAGCCAAACATCTTCGAGTGTAGGTTGAATTGGTATAGCACTAGTTGGCATTGCCTCCGAGTTGCCTACCACCGTATAAATAATGTCTTCTCCAACTTTTTCTGTGGATAATATTTTACAATCTCCAAAATGATTGATTGATGAGCTTTGAGCAGTGATCTTGAATAAGCGATTATTTAACGAATTGCGAAAATCATTAAAACGCCCATTAAATGTAATTTTACCTCCAGACAACATTAATACATTATCTGCTAGAATTTCAATATCATCTAAAATATGAGTTGAGATAATGACGCTTTTATGTTCAAAGCAAGATTTAGTGGTTTTATAAAATGCAATTCGCTCTTTAGGGTCAATTCCTACTGTTGGTTCATCCAGAATTACAAATTTAGGATTTCCAATAAGAGCAGTTGCAATGGCTACTCTGCGCTTCATTCCGCCAGAACACTTTTTGAATATTTTATTAAGTATACTTTCAAGATTAAGCAAACCAGTAATATTATCAATTTCCCTTTTAGCATCAATAGTTTTTTCCCCTTTAAGAGAAGCGACAAAATATAAGATATCTTTTACCTTTAGATTTGGGTAAATGTCAAAGTCTTGAGGTAAGTAAGAGATCACGCTATTATATTCACATGTGTCGTTTTTTATGCCGTCAATGGTAATAGAACCAGAGGTAGGTAGGATAGAAGCTAATGCTTTGAGTAATGTAGACTTTCCGCTCCCATTTTCACCGATTAAAAACGTTATACCATCCTCCAATTCAAAACTTAGATCATTTAATATTGGGCAGTTTTTTTTATACGAATATGTTATATGTTCGACTTTTATCATAGCTATGACCAATCCTTTCCACAGTGGCCAGAGAAGCCAAAGGTCAGTACATGTTTACTTTTGCTAACTTGTAAATCCGTAGTTCAGCATCATGTAGTTGTCAAAAACAACTGGATATCCAACAACACCATAAAGATAATAAATCATAAAAACCTTTTGTGGCCTAAAAGGTATGTCTTCCTGCAACGTCCCTGTATAGGGATCTAAGTACCTTCTTGACAAACTAGCTTGATATTCATTCCAATAGTCTGTAATTTGATTATACTTTGCCTTATATATTGTTGTGCCGTTTATATCCATGGTTTCAAGGAAGCCAGAAAAAATACAAAAAGAAGAAGCAGAGCCGCTTATTTCATAATGGTTGCTATTGTCTAAATTGTCTACATCTAAATTGGAAATAACATTATTACTACTAACAACATCAAAGTTACAGTTTTTAACTGACATATCACCATCAATAATAGGTATAAAAGCAAAATTGGGTGGAAGCGCTGAAGAAATAAATGAGGTGTATATATTCACACAGTTAACATCATTTATGTATTGTACTCGGCCAGAATAAGAAAATTCAATTGTAAAAGATTGAGCCGCAGGTAGCCCAACCTGCGGAATGCTAATATAATCTCCTGATTTTGAAAAATTGACACTATTTCCATTTACAGTTATATCCTCAATTTGAAAGGCTCTATCTAACCTTATAATTAAGTCTCCTTCTCCTTTTTCGACATCAAGAACACAATAGAAATTGCTGTTTTCACTAAGTTTTATTTTCCCTTCGTAAGATCGAACTTTATATCCATTATCGATGTCTTCTAATGCATACAATTTATCTGAGTATTCATATGATTGAGGAAATAAGTTAATATACCCGCACGTAAACAACCCCAAAACTATAAAGGATGAACACAGATATACTATGGACTTTAGTTTTACTTTTTTGTTTGAAAGAATCTTGATTATGGAAACCAGAAGGAACATAAGCGTTAAAACGATTAACTGTTTAACTAAATAAAGCAGATCAATACGTGGGCCACTGTAATCAATGTCTATTGCATTTATAAAAATTTTTTGCAAGGAAAAAAGATTAGAAACTTTGAGAAGTGTTTCTCCATCTAAAAATATATCGAAAAATGTTTCATTCAAGTGACTAAACAGGATTGAAAACGGTGCCGCCAAAAGATATACAAAATTTTTTTTAATTAATAGCCCTACGACATATCCAACAGCTTGAGATATTGAAAGAATAGAGAGCCATCTAAGTAAAAAATAAATAATGGATAAGAGATTAAAATATAGTCCGGTTCCTTCTTGTAATGATGCTATAAGAATATACGAAACAGGAAGAAAGCACACCAGATAAGACACTAAAAGAGTGGCCAAAAAAGTAGCGATAACATATTTTGGCTTTTCGACGAAACAGATTTTTTCTAATGTGTGTTTTTTGTGAGAGAAATACACAGAGAGACAAAAGGATAAAATGAATAACGCTATTTCATAATAGGCTAAAGCATCAAGGAAAAATGTATAATTGATAAATGGCACACCATTCAATACAATCAAAAAAACACGAAAAAAAACAAATTAAGTGCAAAAAATAAGTATGTCAAAATTGATGAAAACACTATTTTTAAGTTAAGATGGATAAGCTTCATGTCATGTCCCCCAAAAGAGCTTGTTCCCCAATTTTACTCTTGTTTATGCAATAAGGGTGGGGTACCCCACCCTTATTGCATAAATTGTGTTTACTTGTTTTGCGATGTGGATTTAGTTATATGCGGAAACAGTTCCGTTGACACCATAGCTGTCAGCGGGCTGTACGACGGCATAGTAACTGTTAGAGGTTTGAGGAACAAAAGTATTGCTATTGCTGCCATCGCTCTTTGTCACACTATAACTGGTAATACTCTGGTCGGGCGCCCATACCTTGACCATCCAGAGAGTGGACGTAACACTGGTCCCATAAGTAAGGGTAGTTTTGAACGTGGCTTCATCCGTAGACGTAAACTTCCACAGATCCGTATCCTTCCCGCTCCAGGACGAAGAACTTCCCGTCCGGACAGAGAAGTCGGCACTGAACGAAGAAGCGAAAGCCGGAATGCACAGAACGAAAGCGAGAGCCAGCACCAAGACACACGATGCAATTCTTTTGTGCTTCAACATTGTCATTTCCTCCTTGAAAATGAATTTGCTCCGTAGGTTAATGCTATGCCAGATAAGAATCGCCTATTCTCAATCTAAGCCATCGGCCTCACCACCTCTCCTTCGCGGCGTTTCACAGGAACATGTCCCGTGAGCGCACGCAATAATTGAACAGGTCGTGTAATCCTATTTCTTTATTTAATACGATGAGAGAGGAAGATTTTGGACTAGAAAAATTTATTTTTTTCAAAATGCAAAAAAGGCACTAAGCCAAAACGAAGATTATTTCCCAAAAAACGCAAAAAAGTTGGATAGAATCACCGCATCGATGGTCCTCTCCAACTTTTTGTCGAAAAATTAATCACTACATGTATTTTGTAATAATCCTTTTATAAGTGGCTGTTTAGGAAGGGGACATTAACCACTCGACGATTATAGCCGGCGCTAACAGCGCTGTAGTATAAGGATATATAGATCGAAATCTACAGTAGGTATTTTGCCTTTCTGGCAAGATACAACGGCATATTGGTGATCAAACCGTTCTTCAAATAGGGACGTTTGGACAAGCGGATCGCGTGAGACGGCTGCTTCTCATTGGTGTACCGCTTGAAGGTCGGTGCAGATTTATCTTCCCCTCCTTTGACCTCTACCGGAATTATCTCCGTACCATATTGCAGGACAAAGTCTATCTCGCCGCTGCGGTCTGAATAATATCTGGGTTCTATCTCAAATTGCCCACAGAATTGCTGCAAGACGTAATTTTCAGTGAGCGGCCCTTTGAACTGATAATTACTCTGTAGAAGGATTGCGCTGTTATCTACGCCGGCCATGTGCTTGAGAAGTCCTGTGTCAAAGACAAAGAGTTTGAAGCTGTCCAGTTTATCAAAGGCCGCAAGTGGATGCTCCATCTTGGAGACATTGTAGACACGATTGAGCATACCGGCGGACACAAGCCACTCGATTGCTTCCTCAAAGTCCCTTGCCCGGCCACCCTCACGGACGGCCCCGTACATGAACTTTTCATTTGGCTTGGCCAGCTGAGCAACAATACTGCGAAACACCATCAGGATGCGACCGCTGTTGACTTTCCCGTTATGTTTGGAGAAGTCGTTCTCATAGACCTCGATCAATTCATGCTGGATTTGAGAGATTTTTGCAGGGTCCTTGTGGTTGACCCACGAGGTCACACATTCCGGCATTCCTCCGATAATCAAATAGAGGTTATATGCTTCCATGAGCCGATTATGAAAGATCTCTTCAATGGGCTGCTCTTTCTGAATGCTGCAATAATACTTGTATAGGCTTTCGTCCGTTGCCTCCAGAAATTCGTCAAAGGTTAATGGATGGACGTTCAATAGATTGACCATTCCGACCGGATAGGACTTAGGCTGCGCCAGCAGCGTTCCAAGCAGGCTGCCGGCCGCGATCACATGATACTCGTTGGCCTTCTCCTTAAAATATTTGAGGGTATTCAAAGCCTCTGGACACTCCTGAACTTCGTCGAAAATGATAAGGGTGTCACCAGGTAAAATTTTCTCGTCGGCTATCATGGAGAGCAGCTCGATGATCCGTTGTGGATTCTTATTTTTCTCAAAGATGGACTTCAGTTCGTCCTCTTCATCGAAGTTAAAGTAAACATAGTTCTGGTAGTAGTTACTGCCGAACTCCTTCATGAGCCAGGTCTTGCCTACCTGGCGTGCGCCTTTGAGCACCATTGGTTTGCGATCTTCGCTCTCTTTCCATTGAACCAGGTCACGCATCGCGTTACGTTTCATCCAGATCGCCCTCCTTTCTATTGACAATCACAGTGTAACACATTTTTTCAAGTAATTCAATCAAGCATGAACACGTTTTTTCAAATATATTCGAAGAGACTTTACACATTTTTTCAAGTGGCGTTGTAGTCGATTTTAGCGCTATGCTGGAAATCAAAGCGCTCCTGTGCTATACTGATTGAAAACCACGCGAGGAGGTGAAGGTGCATTGAGTTCTTTGCTACAAAAGCGGACCGCAGCGGTTGAGACAGCAGATGCTGTAATTGCCATCGAAGGCACACCGATTTCTGACTATGCCAGAGCTCTTTCTGCAAGCTGGGCCCGAGGAGAACTTACCGGAGAAGAAATGAAAGCTGCTCTGCTGACTTATCACCGCAATCTCGCAGATCAGGAGCGCCGGAGCCATGTCTGATCCGTATTTCTATATAGATGCTCCCGTTTTCAGAAATAGACTGGGAACTAAGGATAAAACAACGCTGAATCGCATTGAAGCAGAACTATCCAGAGCCAATATGATGCTCTTATACGAGAAGGGATTTGAGGACTTTTCTCCAGCCGGTCTGTGTGAGATCCACTTCGCGCTGTTTGGTAACCTCTACGATTGGGCGGGGCAATATCGTCACATCAGCCTTGAAAAACCGGAGCAGCTGCTGTGCGGGCGTAGCGTCTGGTATAGCAGAGAGAACGATATTTCGGAAGATCTGAAAGTGGCTTTTAGTAGACTGCTCTGCGTCCCCTGGGCCGAACTCAACCGGGAGCAGTTCGTCTATGAGATGGCCCGGATGTTTCCGCCCATCTGGCAGGTACACCCTTTCAGGGAGGGAAATACACAGTCTATTCTTATGATGATGATGTTCTTTGCGGAGCACTATGGATACTCTGTAGATCAGACGCTCTTGGTGAGTAACGCAGGCAGTATTCGTGATGCCCTCGTGATGGCCTCACTGGACCAATTCTCAGAGTGTGAACATCTGGAGCAACTCTTGCTTGATATTGTGCGTAGTACACTGATTGAGGGCTCAGGGAAGAGCCTGAGCCACGCTCCGGATTTGCCGGAAAAAAGAAATGGTCATCTAAAAGATAAAACAATGTTTACGCACGACAATAAAAATGAGAGATCAAAAGCACCAAACCCTGTCTGAGTTTCAGTATGCGCTCTGTGCTTCATATTGTTAATGAGATAAAAATTGTTTTGAATTGTTCGCAACTGAAAAGGCCCACAGAGTTGTTCCGAACTCTGTGGGCCTTAATATGCGTTAAATGCCTATGGTAAGACTTCCAGTATCATTTACTCCACTGAGGAAAGCACAGTAACTTGTTGCTCAAGGATTTCATAATTCCCATCTGAGTCCCAAGTCAAAAAAGTTGTAATTTCTCCCCAAACATTTGCGTCTATAATTTCTGAAACACTTTGCTTTACTGATAGACACGTCCTTCCGTTGTGTTCAACCACCTCGACAGAACTGGGGCGATGAATGAAAATTTGTGGCTGATACATCACGATTCCATTCTCGTCGTAAATGCTATCTAGCCCATCTGTTGTCATTTCAAAACTTGATTGAGGGCGGCTTATTTGTGTTGAATACCCTGTCTGAGGACATGATATTGTTACCTCATACATATTGAGATAGGTAATATCAAAATTGTAGCCAAAAACCCCGGATTCTATTTCTGGGAGGGGCAGCTCTTTTATTTTTTTATCTTGAACTGTCACCGCATAGATTGTTTTATTCCCCAACGCCCCTCCAACATCAAATGTTACAAGAATAATTGGAGAACGAGTATCAGATGTCAATGCCTGAATAGCCGCATCATAAATGTATGGCTCTTGGACTGGTATAACGGTTTCATTTCCCGAAATTACGACTCTAATGCATGGAGAATATGTATTATCCGCTTTTTCATCATTATCCGAATATAGTTGTTCGGGAGTCTGATAATACACTTCGATCAAATCTTCTGTGCCATCTTGGTCAATATCCAGAGAAGATGAAATCGTGCTCTCGGCAGTTTGCGAAATCTGCGTTGACATACAACCGGTCAGAATTAATAGACTACAGATTCCCACAATACCAGCTGCTATTTTTTTCATTCTTACCTACACCCCATAGCTGATCAAGTAATTTTGAGCGCAGCATCAAAATTACTTGCAGACTTCATCGTAGACACATTCACAAAGGCTTTCGAGCAAATCATGATGTAATAGGTTTTGCCCTTAGTCATGTTGCAAGAGAGCGTAGGATAGCCGGTAGCGTTTTTGCTCTCTACAAGCATACTGGAATTGCTATCAAGAATGGCCATATACAGGTTTTGGTTTGTAATAAATTTTGATGTTGTAAAAGTATATTTTTTTGTGGATGTCGGTACGAATTTCACCTGCTTATAGACGCAGCCTTGCATATAGTTCTGATACTTCGGTTCACTGTATACGAACACCTCCGAATCTGCCTCGGGGCACCTGATGTCGAAAAACGCACTTAGGTTGCCAGTAGATTTGTTCTTAACGGTAACGCTATATCGTCCAGGCGAGAGCTGTTTGGTCAGAGTATTTGTTCCGGTACCTACTACAGTACCAGCCGAATTTTTTACAGTAATGCTTGCATTTACAGTCGCACTTGATGCACTCGATGCCAAGAAATAGTAGGAAGCGTTCTTACTCACAGTGAAAATGTACTCTACTGCTGTAGTACCAGAGATACGCTTCTTTTCGCCTGGATTTATTCCTTCCGTAGGAACTTTTCCTGCTGTAACAAGTGCAGCAGCTTTACTTGAGGTCGTTGGATAATAGAAACTCAGAATATTGGAATATTTCTTTCCTTGCAGTGCCATTGCAACTGCTCCACTTTGGCACATTCCGCGATTATGAGCATAGGGTATTTGCGGAAGAGCATGCTTTGTGCAAGTCATGGTTTTCCCATTAAATGTGGTCGAACCTCGACACTGGCCATGGAATTCGGTCGCCAGCCGGTAGTTGCCAATATTATCGAACAATATCTGCCTTGAGGTGGCTTTTACTGCCTCAATAGCGGTTGTGTTGGTAACATAAGGACAATAAACTTGGCAATTATCTTTAGAGCAAATATAGGCGCCAGTATCCTTGTGTTTAGGATTTCGCATGAGATAATCAGCAAATGTTCTTGCGGCAACTGCCTGAGCTTTGTATGCCTCGGATTGCTGTGCCTGAGTCAATTTTACCGTGTAGAAATACATCTCTGAGGGTACAACATAGTAAAGGTACTCGTCAATATTAGAAGACCCAAACGAATGGAATTCATATGTGCCGTCAGAATGGTAGTATTTCACGATCAAGTGCATCAAATTTGGAGGCGAATAAAGTCTGGCTTCAGGAGTTCTACTTGGCTCTGCACTGAGCATGTCGATTGCATCGTAATCTCCCTCCACAGGAGTGCTGCAGTCATCCATGCACATATCACTCATGGTCTCCGGAGCAAGATATGATTCAATAACTGCGCACTCTTTATCCAGTGCCAACGAATAGATTTCTGTTCCGGCACCATCTTCCACAGGCATGCTTTTATATTCAGAATCCTGGAATCCAGCAGCAGTGATAAGGAGGTCGTATTGACCAACTGGCATGTTGCCAATGGCAAAGCGACCATTTTTATCCGTTGTTGCTGAGATACCAAGATCCTTCACCCCAACCGTGGCGCCTTGAACCGGTTTTTGAGTTTGCCTATCATATACCAATCCAACTACATCTGCTGTATTTTCTTCGACAATCTGAGGGGTATCCATAGCGATGTTAAGAGTGCTTGAAATTACTCTTAACGGGACATTAACGGTAGTTGTAGTGTAGTTTTCGAAATTATTCTGAATGTCTGCATCATTAAATGCTTGGACAAAAGAACCCATACTTACATCTCTTGGGACCAGGGTGGAATCTGCAGAAATTGCCATAGCTGAGGAACTCATGATCAAAGCTGCTGCGATGAAACAAGCAATAATCCGTTTCATGAAGGTTCTCCTTTCTTTTGAGCGTAGCATTTTTGCTGGTAAAGCTGACTTATTACTTCTGACTTAACCTAGTTCATACCCACCTCCCCTGTAACCATTCTTTTCTTCCCAGTCAGAATGGAATATTAAAAGCACTCACCTGTACGCTTTTGTAATATAACAGACGTTTTTCTTTCCAAGTGAGCACATTTCATCGACTAATCTATCTATATTGATCAGTACATAGGCTAAAAAACTTTAATATCTTGTTCATATCATAAATACGATGAAATACGCCAAATGGGGACACTTCATGTTTTTCTTTTATCAAAGCATCAAGCTTCAACACATAAATGAAGAAGTGACACCATATTGACATTCTGCAGAAGTAATGAACTTGGTTATCGAAATAAACAAAAAATCGGCCCCCTGAGATTTCGCTCAGGGGGCCGATTAACGTTTATAGCCTGTATTCTGCAGCTAAAAAAGCAGATAACATATCGCTTCTTTCCATTGCGCAGGAGAATAGTCCTCAGGACAAAGCTGCCTGATAGCCCTGTGAATGGGCTCACGATCAGGAAGGAAGCGCAGATCAGAGAGGTAATCGCACCCTACCAGCGTCTGCAGATCCTCCAAAAGCTGTTTATCCTGCCCCATGCCGCTCACCACTTGGACAGGATGCGCCCATAAATGAGGTGCCGTTCATAGTCGAACTGCTTGATCGCCAGGATCACAGTGTCTCCAACGTGGAAGTCACTGTCCGAATGGCGGGTGGAATAGAGGCACAGGCACACCGTTTCATCGGGCAGCGTACAGAACACGCCGCCGCCGTATTTACCGGAAATGACGGCCTGTCTGCGGCTGCCGATGGGGTGGCGTTTGATGGCGCCGAAGAAGGGGTTCGCCATGGTCTCCTTGACGGAGACCCACATCTGCCCGGACTGCCGGTTGTATTCTTTCAAAATGCAGTCCAGCTCCTGACCAGGATGGTACCGCTCCCGGAGATCGGGGGTGGCCGTATAGGTCAAATCCTTCTGGCTCAGGCTCATGTCCCGGCCGCCGCACTCCACCAGGCACCGCTTGGGGCCCACAGACAGCACGCGGCAGGTGAGCTTTTCTCCAAGCTCGTGGCCGTTCCTTGCTGTATCGAAGAAATGCCGGCGCGCCAGCATGGCCATCCGGCGGGAGCCAATGGCTACGCCGCCCTCGCGGTCCACGTCCATAATGGTGTAGTCGATCTCAGCACCGGTCATATTGCGCAGCACATAGGGGGGGCGCTCCTGGCCGGGCATCCACACCTCCGTCTCCGGGACCAGCACCTTGACGCGATAGCTGATGATGACCGCGCACTGCATTCTGCGCCGCTCGATCTGGCCGGTCTCCCGGTTCCGGACCGTGAAGGAGTGGGTGTCAATGCCCATGATCCGCCCGGTCAGAAGGGACTTGGAACGGTAGGAGGCATAGATGGCATTCCATTCCTCCCGCTCTTCCTCCGTGAGGTCCCGGTCCAATTCATTCAGGTCCAAGGAGAGGAGCGCCGGTTTGTTTTTCAGCGGCCTGCTGGCAAACTGTTCCTTGGGGCCCGTTTCTGCAGCGGCCGTTCTCCGGACCCGCCGGGGCCTTGCTCCGCCGGCAGGCGGCGCCGCCGCAGGTGCAGACGCCGGTTCTTCCGCCGGCTCTTCCGCGTCCCCAGGGTCTGCGCCGTCCAAGGACGCTGCTTCCGGATCTTCCGGTTCGCCGGTTTCCTCCAGGACAAATGCTGCCGTCTCGGCGTCATGCTCCTCACCGCCGGGATCAGAAGCGTCCACCCCATCCGAAGCATCTTCGTCCAAGGCGGCCTCCACAGGGTCTCCATCCTCAGATTCGCCCTCACCGGGCGTCTCCTGGGGCGCCTCTGCGGGGCCCTCAGCCGCCTTTTTCCTGGATGTACGCTTACGCTTGGGTTTCTCTTCCGCGGGCTCCTGGGCCTCCTGAGCGGTCTCTCCGCTGTCCTCCATGGGAACATCGGGCTCCAGCTGCCCATCTCCCTGCTCGGCAAAGGAGGCGGCATCTTCCGCAGCACCGTCGTTTACCCCGTCACCGGCAAATTCACTTTCCCCGGCGGCGCCCTCCATGGGCACATCTTCAAGCAGCACAGCGCCGCTCTGCTCCCCGCCATCGTTGAGCTCTATCCGTTCTTCCTGTACGTCGTAATTCATAGTCTGACTCCTTCCTGTATGGTTTGAGATTGGTCCGCCATTGCGCGTCATTGCCGGGCATCACCTCCCTTAAAGAACCGCAGCCTGCCTTCCTGCCGGATGACAAAGTAGTGCCGTTGGCGCAGGTGGAGAAGCTGATGCTGCTCCAGACTGGTGAGAAACAGGAGCACGGTCACATCCTGGGGCTGCTGGGCCAGGAGTATGCCGGTGATCGACTCGCGCCCGGGTTCCACCGGCAGCACGCCGAAGGCGTCGATCCGCCCGCCCTCCCGCTCCAACAGAAAACATAGCTTATAGGGCGGCATCCGGCTGGTCAGCTGAATCGGCGGTCCAGACGCCAGCGAGAGGAGAACGTCAAGGGCGCACAGCATTGCATGGTCCGCCCCCTTTCCCCTGAGCTCCGCTAGACAGATCAGCCCGTCGTCCATGGGGATCAGCTCACCGGCGTAGCGGAGGTGGCGCAGGATGGCTTCGCAGTGGGACTGCACTTTGGCGGGATCATAAAGCCGCATAAGGGGAAGCACCTGATCCTGCCGCATCCATCCCGTTTCCCGCAGCACGCCGAGAAGAAACTGCTGGTCTTTCGTCAAAAGCATCTGCCCCGCCCCCTCTCACGCTCCGTCGCCGGAATACCCGCCGAGGCTGTTGAGATAGGGGTCAAGCAGAAGATCGCTTTGTGCCTCACAGATCGCATTAAAAATGACCGCCATGGTATAGGCGGTCGAGTTCTTGATGGACCTCTGATTTTGATGCAGTTTTCGCTCCACAGTCTGGAGGGTGGTGCTGTCCAGATCCCACAGCCGGGAGCGTACGTTGGCCTGGGGCAATACGGCCCGCCCAATGCGGTATTCTTTCGTGTAGAACAGCCGCTCAATCGCGTTTTCAAACACCTTTGCCGTTTCCGCGTCGAACAGCCATAGCGAACAGTTCTCCAGGATCTGCTCCAACTGCTCCTGTTCGGAAAGATTTCTCCACCACTGTCCAAGTCTGTCCGTCCCCTCCGGATAGCCCCCCGGTGGGATAGATAGACTGACTTCAGTATGAATCCGCTCAGTATGACTTGAATCAATATAATTGGGGTCCCGCTGGTCGATCTCTGCAAGTTCTGTTTGCGCACCTCTTGAAGTTTCATCCCCGGCCCTCATGAAGTCCCTGTTTGGAACTTCTGAAGCAGACATAGGTGCGCCCGGTGCCTGCTGGTTGGGATCAAGAAGTTCTGAGCCGGCACTTCTGGCCAGTGCTTGTTCCTCCTGTGATCCTGCTGCAGGTGTCCCTTCCGCAGGCCCCTCAGGGGATTCGCCCGGGGCATTCATGGAACCCGGCTGTTCTCCGCCGGCTGCCTCGTGCTCCCGCGGAACAAACGGCGCGCTGCCGTCCACCACTTCCTCATGCTTGACCAAAGCCAGGTAGATTTGATTGGCGTCACCGCGCCCGCAGCGGCGCTCCCAGATCAGCCCGGAGGCCGACAGCTCTTTCATGGCCTCGATGATTTTGTGATAGCTCACCTGCATCTCTGCAGCTAGGGAGCGTCTGGTATAGACGATGAACACCTCGCCGTCATCGTTGATCCAGCCGTTGAGCCTGGAGAGCTGAAAGCGGTTGAGCAAAAAGGTGTAGGCCACCTTTGCCACCAAAGAGAGCTCCATGTATCTGGAGTCCGTGAACAGCCACCGGGGCATCTGGAGATGGTAGATATTTTGAATGTCGCCCTGCTTCATCAGCGGGAAAGACGGCTTTTTTGTCATGGGTGCTGCCTTCATGGTGATTCACTCCTTTTCCTATCATTCAAATTTGGGAATTGCCGTCCTGCCAGGCAAAAGGGAAAGGAGGAAGAAATCTTCCTCCTCCGCCTATGGCCCGCCCACCTCGTCCGGCAGCATTTCAATCAAATCAAAGGCTCCGTAGGGAGAATCCACATCCGGCTGATCCTCGCCGCCAGCGTCCGGCTCCGGGGCCCGCTCGCACTCTTGGCCGGTGCTCTTCCCAGCATCCGATGCGGGTTGGTGAGCCGCTTCTGGCTCGGAAACTGTCGGGACCGGATCGCCTGCAGACGGAACCGGCTGTTCTGCGGATTGTGCCGCAGCCTGCTCGGGCTCTGCTTTTGTAGTCTCTTCCAGGCGGCGCCATTCGGGAACATAATCGGAGATCCGAACATCATGCAGCTTGGAAAAGCTGGGATGCTCTTCCGGTGTGATCTTATAGAGCTTCAACGGCTTCTGGCCGCGCAGCAAAACGATGCTCTCCCGGTTATCCATCCGCAGGATCTCGTCCGGGAGCATAAGGGCGCGCTGGGTATTGCTCTTGGTCTGGCTGTATGGCCGGGTGGAATTATAGACTGGGGAGAAAAGCGGCTGGAGGGGCATCTGATTGTTTTCCACCTTGATGGTGACCATGCCGCACTTTTTGGAGATATAGGTCGCCGTATCCACATCATTGCATCCAAGGCAGATCTGAATATCCGTGCAACCAATGAGCTCCTCCCACTCGGTTTTGGGGTACCGGTCCTGCAGCTGAGGGATGGATTGAACCACGAGTTGGCAGAAGATCCCGGAGCCGCGGCAGAAATTCAAAACCTTTTTGAAATCGGGCAGCTTTCCAATATTACAGAATTCCTCCAAGCAGACATTGACCTTGATGGGAAGCCGCCCATGCTCTCCGTGTCGGCGCCCATAGTCGATAAGCCGAGAAAAAAGTTGGGAGAAGAACAGCGAGCTTAAAAACTCCAGCGAAGAATCCTGAGCAGAGATACAGCAGAAAAACGCACAGGGTCTCCTGCCGGGTAAAGTCAGGTCGATCTCGTTGTAGGAAGTAATCTTGTCTACCAGCGGGTTTTGAAACACCGAGAGACGGTTGCCCAAGCCAATGGCGATGTTAGCCCTGATATTTGTTCTCCAGTCCCAGCTCCTGCAGACTGCGGGTCGGATAACCGTTAGCGACGATGCCGACCACTTTGGGGTCGCTGGCCTTTTCATCCGCCAGATACTCGATGCTCTCCCCCTCCGGAACGGATTGGGGAACGCCATAGATATTGGGATTGACACAATATGCCGGTATCTCGCGGATTGAGCCGCTTCCATTGTCATAGTTGTAATAGGTATAAATCAGTTCCCGAACTCGGCCATTGATGGACAGGTAGGACATCTTATAGCCGCCATTGTAAATCTGGACCTCTCCCAGCGCCTCCTCAGGCGTTTCTGCAGCAAAAGCGGCAGTCGGGAGAAGTCCCATGACCACCAGAAGGGTCAAGAGTATCGAAATCAATCGTTTTTTCATGAGCAACCTCCATAAAAGTAGGGAGGATGCCCCTGACCGCAGTTGCATCCCCCCTTTGAATGGGTCTGATTAAATTGTGGTGAAGATGCAAACTGGGTAAAAAGAAAGACAGCACACCTTACTTGGCCTGCTGTCTTTCTCTGCTCAAAAGTTAGATTACATGGATCTGATATTCTGTATGCAGGAATTTTCCGTCTTTATAAACGTCCCATGCCTGCATGGAGTAGGTTCCAGGCGGAAGAGAATTAAAGAGGTTTACGATTTCGCTTGCTCGCCAAGGCCAAAACATTTGATAAGACAAGTCGTCAGGAATGCTGAGATTGATGTGAACAAGCTGGTTTCCTTTCGACGAAAGCTTTGGTGCGCCATTTTCCCATGTCTCCGGGTTAGCGCCTATGGCATTATAAAGGGTATATTGCATTCGCCTGGTCTCGTAGAGATTGCGGACCCGGAGATGATCGCCAGTCTCATTTTGCCAGTGTCGCACTTCCATTTCCGGGAGCTCCGGCTGTTCCAAAAGGCTCCAGTCACAGGTGGGCTCCGGCAAAGCACCGATTGGTCCGGATGCGAACATGCTCTTATCCCAACGGCTCACATCTGTGATGGTATAATTGGTCCCGTCATCACAGCGGATCACATCTCCGACCTGGGGAACATACTGAGAACCGTCAGCGGGCGGATTGATCGAACCATCCGGATTTTTACTGATACCCGTGGTAGACGGAGTCTCCGACTCCTCTGTGTCCGTCGGACCTGTATTCCCCAAAGCCCGGTAGATCATGACTGCCAGATCGCCTCGCGTAACTTCTGCTTTGAGCGCAGCTTCGGATGTAATCAGCCCCTGCTCCAGGGCAGTTTGGCAAGCGGTGGAATAATCCCATTCAACCTCCGGCAAGGCCATATACCTTAGAACAACTGTAGTGGCAGCCGCAGGGGTCACACCATCATAGGCGCCGAAGGCTCCAGTATCATAACCGACCATAAGGCCGTTAAAATAGCAGTAGCCTACATAGAGACGGGCCCAATCTGGGACATCCCGGAATTTGCACTGATCGGAATAAAATACTTGTTCGGCCTGAACATGCTCTGGATTTCCATTCAAGCGAGTTAGAATCGTGGCCAGTTCTATCCGGGTAAGCCCTTTATCCAGATTCATGTTTCCAGCCTGATCGCCCACCATGATTCCTTGCTTTTTAAGATGGCTGGCCGCGGTCTCTTGTTCAGAGGAAACGGCAGCCGCAGCTACTTCTGCGGAAAAAACAAGCAGTAGACACAGGCTGAGAAGGAATGGCAAAAAGCGTTTCCAGTACATTGATTTAAGCCCCCTTTCGATACAGCGTTGTTTGAGCACTCACCTTTAACTGCCGGCAATCCTGATCGTACTCACATTTCTGGAATGTATTGAGTCCCCATAATTCAAGTTGTTCTGCGATCTCATTGGGGACGTCAAATGTCATATCCAAGCAAATGCGAAGAGTAGAGTCATCCGGTTTCCGGCCCCTTTCGCTTGGAAACTTCCATGTCATAACGGTGCCCCCTTTCCACCTGAAATGTTTCCTCAAGCCCAAAATAATGCGAAAAAGGAGCCGTGTCAAAGGTTTTTTTGAAACGCCTTTGCCGATAAATCAAAAGTCACTTATTATATTCCTGTTATTGCCGTTTTTTGCTTTTCGAGGGACGAATTGAGGCCATAAAAGTTTATTTTGAATTTTTTATGAACTGACCTCGACCGCCTGGACACAAACCCGTTTAGTAGGCTGGTCTGCCAGACAGGTGATAATGGTAATGCGGTTATCCGATGTGGCATTCAGATAGCTCCAATCCGTCCTGTCGATGATCTTGACAGCGCTTACCGCATAGGTACGCGTTCCCAGACTGGTCTCATAGCGAATGGTATCGCCGACATCCAGGTTCTTGATTGAGCCGATGTTGTGACTCGATCCTCTGTTGTGACCACATAAGCCAATGTTTCCACCCCATGCACTGGTGCTGGGGAAGTGGCCCACACCATTTCGCATGGCGGCCGAGTCTGTACTCTCATAGGCCTTATAGCGAATCCCAAGGCTAGGGATAACCAGGGTACCGATACTGCCATCGGAACGCTTTACTTCACTGGCGGAAGTAAATTGCGTTGTCGGAAGTGTGGAAACATCTCCCCATTGGATGGGGTAACCGTCCGAACTGCTGTCCGGATAGATGCTTCCGTTGCCCGCGTTGATCCCATATTCCACAGTAGAGCCACCGCCCACCGTGGAGACCGGGGCGCCGTCAGCCAAGGGGTCAAGGAAGTCCACAGCGTTGATGCCGCCGTAATTGTACTGCGCACCGTAAACCTCCTCGTAGGAAGTGCTCCCATAATAATCCTTAGGCGACGGCGTTTCAAAATTGTAGTCCGCAGCAAAAGCAGGGGTGGTCATGAGCATCAAGCCCGCCAAGGAGAGCAATAGCCCTCTGCATCGTTTCATAATTCATCATCCTCCTTTTCGTCTTCATTGATTGCAAACCAGTAGTTGTCATCCCCCTCGAAAGGTTCCACCAGGTGTGTACGACTCCCGCCATACATCTGGATGGTGATGATCCTGCCGGCAAGTTTGTGTGCCAGCTTGTTGGGCAACTCCACGCTTGCATCGCCCGCCGGGTACTCCCGCAGTTTAGTGAGATCCAATTTGGGGGTGCGGGTGGAAACCCGTTGCTTGCCCAGTTTTTTGTAGGCTACACCTCTTGCGTTCATGGCATAGATTACTGCATTGGGTCGGAAGCGCACTGCATACACGATGCCGCCTAATACCAGGAGCAGGAGAATCGCGCCAGGCACAGCCAGCCAGAGCGGCTGGAAAGTAACCGGCGTTTCAACAGGGGTGCCCAAGTAGGTGACCGTGTAAGCAATCGACTGAATGCCTTCAGCTATGACTTCTCCGGTATAACTGGCGGTAGTCACATAGCCGGTAGCCACGCTCCGGCTCCCAGTTGCCGTATAGGTTGCCGTGGCCGTGTACGAGGTGGGGACGAGAGTGTCATCAGCCAGACCCGTGCCTGTTACGGTCCAGGAAATATCACTCAGCGTCAAGGTACTGCCGTTTTTCACGGTCGTTGTGGGGACGCAGGAAGGATCGTTCCGGGACAGTCCCGGAAATTGCTTCGTATCAGTGATGGTATAGTATTTCGTGGTGTAGCCTGCGGCCTCAGTCTGAATGGTGGTATGATCCAGAGTTAACGTACCAGAATAGCCGTCTTTGTTGTATTCCATGGTAGGGGCCAGCTGCTCAAGTATTTTTGCCAGATCATCCGTATTGGTTTCCAATGTGACAACTTCCGTTTGTGCCTTGGAATCCTTAAATGCCTGCTCTTCCTTGACGGTTTCAAGGTGATGGTAGGTGTAGCCCTCCAGCTCAAAGGGTTCCTCGATCAATTCGCTGGGGTCGGCATCAGGGGGAAGGGTGTAGGTCTTGATGATCAGCTGCCTGCCGTCCCGGTTTTCCGATACCACATCTTCCGGGACATAGGCCGCAGAGGCCGTGACAGTCAGCATACACAGGAGCATCAATAATACAGCCGTTCTCTTCATACCTTCGCCCACCAGCCTTTCCAGAGCGCCAGGAACAGCGTGGGAAGCCCAATGATGAGCCCCGCCCAGATCAATTTGTGTTTCGTCATACTGTGATACCTCCATTGAGAAAAAATTTTATGGATAGCTCCTGAATGGAGCATGACCCATCCTTGATGTACGCCAGGTAGTCCAGAGAGCGTTCCAGCGCCTGCATGGTGTTTCTCTTATGGCGCTTGATGAACGGAGCTAGAAAGAGAATGTCGCCGCTGTCGGTGAGTGTGAAGATGATCCGAACCAAGTTCTTGCTTTTGGCTCGCAGCTCATAGAGAGCCTGGTATCGTTCGATGGAAAAATGCTTCACATAGGGTTCCCGCATCACTGCTGCGGGCGATTGCAAAAGCATGGCAAAAAGCGACATGAGCTTTTGTCGCTGCTTTTCATCCAGAGTATCGAAGAACTCCAGGAAGGGCGTAGCGCCCTCAACCGGTACAACAATCTGCAACTTCATGCGCAACTCTCTCCTTCCCAGTGCAGGCCTGGCCTTTCATCAGCTCCAGAAGCCGCTCCACAAATCCCAGACAGAATAGGGACAAGGCGGGGGCACAGCCGGCCAGCCACCAGATGGGATCAGGGAGCGGTTTGCGGATAGTATCATACTGGAGCGAAATCAGCAGATAGATATTCTGGCAGTCCTTTCGGGCGGACAGCTCAGAGAAAGCAGCCGCCACGGCAGAGACCTCCTCCTGGTCCGAGTAGAAATCACACAGATCATCAAAGAACAGGCCTGCAAATATCTGCACAAAGGCGCGCATGGTCTCGATGTTTACTTCGCCGGTGGGGTGAAGAATTCCCATACGCTCCAAACGTGCCGCTGTGGATTCATCAAAAGGATCTGGGACACGAAGATACAGGTTTTTTGGCATATTACCTACCTCCTATTTATTTTGAAAAAGAAAGACCCGACGCTTCCTTATCGGAAGCGCCGAGCCAGTACTTTTTGCTTGACTCTATAAAGAACTCTTTGTAGTCTTAAAATAAAGTTCAAGTGCCTTTTGAATGGTTTCTTCGATTTCTTTTGCAGTTGCCTTCTTTGGGAAATACGACTCAAAATCCGCTGAGAGCGTAACCGAGATGCGGCGCCCGGGCCGTTTTGCGGTGGTGGTCTCCTCGGTCAAAATAGCTTTGATTTGCGCTGCATCCAAATTTCCCGCTTCAAAGAGTGCCCGGAGTTTTTTACCTTTTGCAGTGGACAGTGCTGATTTCCCAGCGGAAATGTGCTGATAGATGCATTCCTGAAGGTCGTGATCTTCCACGAAACTGACTTCGTAAGCGGCCAGCTGTCCCAACTGCTTTCCGGTATCCATGAGCAGCAGCAGGGGACGGTACAACGTTGCATATCGACAGTATTTGGACACCTTATCTCGGGTCAACTCATATTCCTGAGCAATCTTCTCGTCGGTATGGGACTTTTCCTGAGTGTCAGGAGAAGTGGCCGGATCACCCGTATCTGACTTTTCCTGAGTGTCAGGAGAAGTCTCTGCCGCTGTCAGAAGATCTGTGCGGCGCCCCTGTCGCTTCATCATATTGTAATGGGCCGCCACACAAAGCACCCGTTGGGAAAAGAGCATGTCTGCCAGGGATCGCTGCCGGAAGTTCATCTCAAAGAAGAGGTCCTCCGCAGTTTCCAAGGTCAAATCAGTCCGTACCACTGCCGGGATGGTAGTGCGGCCCGCAAGGACAGAAGCATTGACTCGATTATGTCCACTGATGATGATGTAACGTCCATTGCTGGTTTTCCAGACTAGAATGGGTGTCTGCACCCCGAGCCGACGAATGCTGTCCACCATATCATCCAACCGCTGCCCGGTATAGAGAGGAAAATGTTCCTCATGTCCTGGAAAGCCATCCAGCTGTTTCAGCGGAAGGGTACACAGGGTCCCATTTTCCATAGGAGATGGAAGGTCATCATGATGAAAAAAGCAATCATAAGCTTTTTCCTGTGTCTGCCCTGTGGCCTGGTTGGCACTTGCCTCGTCCTGCTTACGCTGTCTGAGCGCATTTTGCACTCTATTTCTTGGCATAGGACAGCACCTCCCGCGCTACCGCAGAATATGCTTTCGCTGCGGGATTGGTGGGCTCATATTCAAAAATACTTGCCGCGTCAATCGGATGCTCCGCAACACGGATGGAGAAATCAATGGGGGCAGAGAAAACGGTGAAAGCATTGCCGTAGTCGGCTTGGATCTCGTCCTGGATACTGCGACACAGATTGGTGCGTCCCTGATACATGGTTAGCAGGATTCCACCTACTGTGAGAGCTGGGTTGATCCCCTGACGGATTGTTTTGATGACTTCCAACGTATCGGCCATATCCTCCATTGCCAGGTAATGCGCCTGCACGGGAACAATAGCCTGATCCGCGGCAGCCAAGGCGTTGATTGTCAGCAAATCCATGCTGTGACCACAATCAATCAGGATGTAATCGTACTGATCCTGAAAATACTTTAGGACGCTGGCCATGACCATTTCACAGGGGGTACCACCACTGTCGCCGCCCCGGTACCGGCTGCTCATTTGCAGAGCCACCAGCCGACTGGACACAGCTGCCAGCTTTGAGTTCGCGGGGATGTAGTGGATGCCTTCTCTTTGGATGACGGCCTTATCTGCGAAGAGTTCAAATTCCGTATCGTCCAAAACTGCATTCATCAGGTTTGCCAAAGTGTATTTGAGGATTTTCGGGTCAGCTCGCATGACCTTTGTCAGGTCTCCTTGCGGGTCGTTGTCCACAAGAAGGACACGTTTACCCGCAGCGGCCAAGGCGGCACCTAGGTTAGCACAGGTTGTGGTCTTTCCGACGCCGCCTTTCGAGTTCGTAATCGCCAGAGTAATCGCCATCCTATTACCTTCTTTCTGTTCCATAAAGTTAAGCCCCGGAATAGAAAACGCCCACTCCGGTATTTCGGAGTGAGCGTTTCACACCCGCTCCGACATAGCCCTCCTTTCATCAAGGGTTTGGAATGTCGGAGCCTATAAAGATGGCAAATTAGTTTGAGATTTCGGACAAAATCAGCAAAAACTCCAGCCATTCATAGAGGTTTCCGACTTTGTCTTATTATATCTCATTCCTCGATCCGGCGCACGATACCAGTCGCTTTCATGTCGATTCTCCTCCTGCGGTTGTGGTTACGCCTCTTAGTATCCGCAGGTTTCTTTTGCCTATGCAGGCCGGAGGATGGTTTCATTTGGAATCCATAGAAAAAACCGTCAGACAGGTTTTCCTGTCTGACGGTTTGATGAGACTGAAAGAGGATCAATCCTGAGATTCTGGCTGCTTTTCTGCCTCGGCCACGGCGCCCTCGATGGTGCGGCCCTCGGCCTGCTTGGCGTGACGGTCCACATCGCCCTGGTTCTTGGGGGAGCGGATGAGCTGGGCGGGGCCCTGGACACAGCCGCCCTCGCAGGCCATGCCCTCGATGAAGTTGAAATCGCCGATGCCCTTGGCGGCCTTCAGGAAGGCCAGCCTGCAGGCCTCAAAGCCGCTGCAGGGCAGGGGCTTGGCCTGGAAGGAGCTGTTCCGCTCCTTCAGGGCCTGGGCCACGGCGGCGGACACGCCGCCGCTGTGGGCAAAGGAACGGCCAAAGCCGCTGGCCTGATCCAGTTCGGTATACTCCAGCTTGGACACGTCGATGTTTTGAGATTCAAACATGGCGTACAGCTCTTCAAAGGTGAGGGCGATGTCCACCGCACCCATGGTCTTGCCCAGTTTGATCTCCATCTTCTTGGCCACGCAGGGCCCGATGAAGATGACCTTGGAGGAGGGGTCCTTCCGCTTGATGTACCGGGCGGCCATAATCATGGGAGAGGGGGTCTCGGAGATCAGATGGGCCTGGTCGGGGAAGTTCTTCTCCACATAGTCCACAAAGGCGGGGCAGCAGGAGGAGGCCAGCATCCCCTTCTCCTCCAGTTCACCGGCCTCGGTCTTGGCGGTCATATCGGCGCCCAGGGCCACCTCCACCACGTCGTGGAAGCCCAGCATCTTCAGGCCGGTGACCACCTGGCCCAGGTCGGCGGGGGCAAACTGGCCGGCGATGGAGGGCGCCACGGCGGCATAGACATGGAAGCCCCACTTTTCCGCGCCCTGAAGGGTCTGGATGGCGTCCACAATAAAGGACTTGTCCATGATGGCGCCGAAGGGGCACTGGTAGATGCAGGCGCCGCAGGAGGTGCACTTGGCGGGATCGATGAAGGCCTTCTTGTCCTCTCCCATGGAGATGGCTCCCGCCTTGCAGCCCCGCTCACAGGGACGGGTCTTCTTTTCGATGGCGCCGTAGGGGCAGGCGTTGATACACTTGCCGCAGGTGATGCACTTCTTGTGGTCGATCTGGGCCTTGTGGTCCACAATGGTGATGGCGTCCTTGGGGCAGGTATGGATACAGCGGGTGGCGATACAGCCACGGCAGGAGGGGCCCACGGTGATCTCGGTGACGGGGCACTCGTCGCAGGCGATATCCAGCACCTCCACCAGGTTGGGGTTGGTCTTGTCGCCACCCATGGCCACCTTCACACGCTGAGAGATGATGGCCCGCTCCTTATAAATACAACAGCGCATTTTGGCCTCGGGACCGGGGATGATCTCCTCGGGAATATCCAGAATACCGGTCTGGAGATCGTCGTTCCAGGCCAGCCGGGCCACGGAACGCAGCACCTCATGCTTAAGTTCCTGTACACTGGTTTCAAATACGCGCATTGGTCAACACTCCTTCCAATCATCATTCCTCTTCCAATTTCACTAACAGCATGATAACCGCAGGGTAAGTAACCTGTCAATTAGAATGTTTCCTTGTCTTACACATATTTTTACCCCTGTTTCTGAAAACCAAAAAGTTTATATGCCTGAACGGGGAAAACTGTGGTATACTGCAAGCAACTGTGGTGATAAGGAGGTGACGTTGTGGGCAAATCAGACCTGTCAGCACTGCCCCGGATGGACACATTGCTGGCCAGTCCGGCCCTGGTGGACAGCGGCCTGCCCCGCTCCGCTCAGAAGGCGGGGGCCAACCGGGTGCTGGACCAGCTGCGCCGTGCCATTTGGGCGGGAGAGCCTCAGGTGCCTGAGCTGCACATCCTGGCCCAGCGGGCCCGGCAGGCGGCAGAAGAACTGGCCCGGCCCGGCCTGCGCCGGGTGGTCAACGCCACCGGCGTTGCCCTCCACACCAATCTGGGCCGGGCCCCGCTTAGCCGAAGGGCGGCGGAGGCGGTGGCCCAGGCGGCGGAGGGCTACTCCAACCTGGAGTACGACCTGACCGCAGGCAAGCGGGGCAGCCGCACCGGCCGGGTGGAGGAGCTGTTACAGGAGCTCACCGGGGCGGAGGGAGCCTTTGCGGTGAACAACAACGCCGCGGCGGTGCTGCTCATGCTGTCTGCCCTCACTCCCGGCATGGGAGTGGCCATCTCCCGGGGAGAGCTGGTGGAGATCGGCGGCTCCTTCCGGGTGCCCGACGTGATGGCCCGCAGCGGCGCCAAGCTGGTGGAGGTGGGGGCCACCAACAAGACCCGTCTGTCCGACTACCAGCGGGTGTTGGAGAGCGGGGAGGCCCAGGCTCTGCTGAAGGTTCACCCCAGCAACTTCAAGGTGGTGGGTTTTACCCAGAGTGTGGAGGTGGAGGAGCTGGCCGCTCTGGCGGCCAGCTATCAGGTCCCCCTGCTGTGCGACCTGGGCAGCGGCGCGCTGGGCCCCGGCCCCTGGCCCCAGGACTACCCCACTGTGGAGAAGTGGGCGGCAGCTGCCGACGTGGTATGCTTCTCCGGGGACAAGTTGTTGGGCGGACCCCAGGCGGGTATCCTGGTGGGCAAGGAGGAGGCCGTCAGACGGCTGAAAACCGACCCCCTGGCTCGCGCCCTGCGGCTGGACAAGCTGTCTCTGGCGGCCCTGGAGGCCACCCTGCGGGACTGGCGGGACGGGGTGTCCGTCCCTGCCCGGGCCATGCTGGAGACCCGGCCCCGGGACTTGCGGCAAAAGGCTGAGAGATTGGCCGCTCTGCTTACGCCCTTCTGCCCCTGTGAGGCGGTGGAGACCGCCGGAGAGGCGGGAGGCGGTACCCTCCCCGGGGAGGAACTGCCCTCCTGGGCGGTGGCCCTGGACCCGGCGGAGGAACTGGAGGTCTTCCTCCGGGGGTGGACCACCCCCATTCTGGGGCGCATCCACAAGGGAAAGCTGCTGCTGGATGTGCGCACCCTGCTGCCGGGGGAGGAAAATATCATCCGGGATGCCCTGGGGGCGTGGAAAGGAGAACGGCCATGATCCTGGGCACCGCGGGCCATGTGGACCACGGCAAGACCGCCCTGGTGAAGGCCCTCACCGGGATGGACACCGACCGGCTGGCGGAGGAACGCCGCCGGGGCCTCACCATCGAGCTGGGCTTTGCCCCCCTGACCCTGCCGGGCGGGGAGATGGTGAGCATTGTGGATGTGCCCGGCCATGAGAAATTTGTGCCCACCATGCTGTCCGGCTGTGCCGGTATGGATTTGGTGGTGCTGGCGGTGGCTGCCGACCAGGGCCCCATGCCCCAGACACGGGAGCATCTGGCCATCCTGTCCCTGCTGGGCCTGCGGGGGGGCGTCATCGCCCTCACCCGGGCCGACCTGGGCGTCAAGCCGGGGGTGGAGGAGCAGGTACGCGCTCTGGTAAAGGGCACCTTCCTGGAGAATGCCCCCATCATCCCCACCTCGGTGGTGACAGGGGAGGGGTTGGATGAACTGAAGAGAGCCCTGGCTGAGCTGGTCCAAAAGACGCCGGAGCGGTCGGACCGAGGAGACTATCGCCTCCATGTGGACCGGGTCTTTTCGGTGGCGGGCAGCGGCACGGTGGTCACCGGCACCCTCACCGGCGGCCCCCTCCGCCGGGGGGACAGGGTGCGCCTGTGGCCGGGGGACAGGATGGCCCGGGTGCGGGGCCTCCAGAGCCACGGTACCGATCAGGAGAAACTGGCCCCCGGCAGCCGGGCGGCGGTGAATCTGGCGGGGGTGGACCGTGGGGAGGTGTCCCGCGGGGACACCCTGGCCCCGGCGGAGGGGCTTACTCTCACCCAGCGGCTGGATATGGCCCTGAAGGTGCTGCCTCAGGCCCCCTATGCCGTCAAAAACAATTCCACCCTCCATCTCCACCACGGCGGGCGGGCGCTGATGTGCCGGTGTATCCTGCTGGGCCGGGACAAGCTGGAGCCGGGAGAGGAGGGCTTTGCCCAGCTGCGGCTGGACCAGCCTCTGGCGGCTCTGCGGGGGGATCGGTTTGTAGTTCGCTTCTTCTCTCCGGTAGTCACCGTAGGGGGTGGGGTAATTCTGGACCTGGAGCCCCCCGCCAAGGGACGGATGGACCCGGCCCGGCTGACCCGGCTGGCCGCCCTGGCGGCGGGGAAGGAACTGCCCCGCCCGGCGGAACCGGTCAGAGAAGCGCCGCCGCCCCCAGCGCCGGAAAGCGACCCGGAGCTGGAGGAGAAACTATGTGAGATCTACCGGGCTGCTGGACTGGAGCCCCCCGCCAACGAGGAGATAGAGCGGGCTTTCCCTGGTGGGGCCGCAGCCTGCCGCCGGGCAGGCAGAGCCCTGGCCGACCGGGGGGTGCTGACCCCGCTGTCCCCCAAGGTGCGGGCCTGGGGGGAGAGCTGCCTGGAGGCTCAGAGCAGAATGAAGGCCCGGTTTGGCACAGAAATGTTCACTCTGGCCCAGGCCAGGGACCAGTTGGGAGTTTCCCGCAAGTACGCCCTGCTGCTGCTGGAATACTGGGACCGGGTACGGATCACCCAAAAAATCGGGGAGGGGCGGAGATTTCTGTAACTCCCCGCCATATGGGGGCGGAAGGGTATCTGGTGAGCCCCGCGGTCTTCAAAACCGTTGGGGACGGCGTTCCCGTCCTGGTGTGTTCGATTCGCACCCGCCCTCGCCATTTTTAAAATAAAGGAGGAAGCCCCATGGAATTTCAGAGTAAGCCCGGCCGGCTGTGGGCCGAAAATGAGGAGGGCAAGCTGATTGCCGAGATCACCTTCCCGGAGGAGCGGCCCGGCGTGGCCAACATCGACCACACCTTTGTGGACGGCTCCCTTCGGGGCCAGGGGGTGGCGGGCCAGCTGGTGCAGGGGGCTGTGGACCAGATCCGCAGTCGGGACATGAAGGCGGTGGCCACCTGCGCTTACGCCGTCAAATGGTTTGAGAGCCACCCGGATCAACGGGATCTGCTGGCGGAATAACTGAAGTGAAAAAAGCGCTGGGCGCGGCCAAACGGCCGCGCCCAGCGCTTTTTATGAGGGAAAATAGGGAGAAACAGGGAGAGATCAGATCTCCATGTCCAGCAGGTAGGAGGACAGGCCCTTGCCGTGCATATCCACGGACAGGGAGCGGGTGACGCCGCCGCCCAGAGCGGCGTACATCACGAAGTTGAGGGCGTGGATGTTGGGCAGCTCATAGCGAACCACCTCGCCCTTGACCATGCCCTTGAAGTGCTCCTTCACCTTCTCGGGGGTGACCTTCTCCTTGAGCAGGTCGTAGTCCTTGGGGTCGTAGGCGATGAGGGAGATGTTGGAGATGTTGCCCTTGTCGCCGGTACGGGAGTGTGCAATATCCCAGAGTTTCATAGCAAATGCTTCCTTTCTGTCCCAGTATCAGACGGTGAAGATCTCGGCCTCGGGCTTGACGTCGTAGCGGCTCACCAGAATGGAGGCCACGGACACGATGTCCCGGGTGCGCTTCACAGCGCCGCAGCCGCCGGCGGGGCCGTTGGTGTACAGGGCCTCCACCTCATTGCCAATGATGTCAGCCTCAGCCTTGGTCTTGGCGCGGCCGGCCACCCGCACCCGCACCTCGCTGGGCTCCTGGTTGTACTGGTAGTCGGGGTTCCAGTACAGGCTGTTGCAGCCGATGAGGTCGAACTTCAGCTCCTCAAACACGTTGGGGGCCACCAGCTCCAGCCGCTCCTTCAGGATCTCCAGGGCCAGCTTGCCCCGGGCCACGCAGCCGGGACCGCCATAGCTGATCTCGCCGTCGCCGATGAAGCAGTCCTTGTAGCCGATGGAGCACTTGAAGGTCTCGGTGCGGGGCTTGCCGGTGATGCCCTCCACCTTCACCATATCCTTGCCGATCTCGGTAAACTTGATCTGCTTGCAGTCGGCCACCACGTCGGGAGTCAGGTAGTTCTCAGGATCATGGATCTCGTAGCAGATCTGCTCGGAGCAGGTCTCCACGGTGACCTTGCCGCCGGCCTCAGGCACCTTGGTGACGAAGAAGGAGCCGTCCTCGGACACCTCAATGATGGGGAAGCCCAGGTGGCCGACGCCGGGCACGTCCTTCTTGCCGGGCTCGGCGAAGTAGCCGCCGGTGACCTGGCCGCCGCACTCCAGCAGGTGGCCCATGATGGTGCCCTTGCCCAGCTTGTCCCAGTCCTCCAGGGACCAGCCGAACTCGTGGATCATGGGGGCCATGAAGATGGCGGGGTCGGCCACACGGCCAGTGATGACCACGTCGGCGCCCATATCCAGGGCCTTCAGGATACCTTCCACGCCCATGTAGGCGTTGGCGGACACGATCTCGCCGCCCAGCTCCTTCAGGGGCTTGTGGTTCTCCCATACCTCGGTATCCATGTACTTGTCGATGACGGGCAGCAGGTCGTCGCCGGTGACGCAGGCGATCTTCATGCCGGTCAGACCGTGCTTGCGGGCGATTTCCACGCACTTCTGAGCAGCGGCCTGGGGGTTGGCGGAACCCATGTTGGTGATGAGCTTCACCTTGTGCTGCCAGCACAGGGGAAGGGCCTTCTCCATGCGGTGCTCCAGCAGGCCGTTGTAGCCCTTGGTGGGGTCCTTCAGTTTGGCCTGCTGGCCGATGGCGATGGTGCGCTCGGCCAGGCACTCGTAGCTGATGTAGTCCAGATTGCCCTTCTCGATGAGTTCCAGGGAGGGCTCCAGGCGGTCGCCGGCATAGCCGGCGCCGCTGCCGATGCGGATGCTTTTCATACAATGACTTCCTTTCTGACCAAAAAGGTGGATAGGTGAAGGGAATGGATTAGATGGCGATGGCGCCAGTGATGAAGGCCACAGCCACCATCACCAGGGAGACCAGCCAGGCCAGGGGAATGGTCTTCTTCTGATGCTCGCCCAGATCTACGCCGGACAGACCCACCAGCAGGAAGGTGGAGGCGGTGAGGGGAGAGATGGGGAAGCCCACGGTCATCTGGCCCAGAATGGCAGCGCGGCCCACATCGGCGCCCACAATGCCGAAGCCCTGAGCGGTGGTGGCCAGTACGGGCAGCACGCCATAGTAGAAGGAGTCGGGGTCAAAGAGCAGGGAAGCGGGCATGGCGATGATGCCGATGATGAGGGGGAAGAACTGCCCCATGGAGTCGGGGATGATGGCCACCAGGGCGGTGGACATCTCGGAGATCATGCCGGTGCCCTGCATGATGCCGGTAAAGCAGCCGGCGGCAAAGAGCACGGAGCACATCATGAGGGCTTCCTTGGCGTGGGCGTCCACACGGGCCTTGGAGTCCTTCACGCGGGGGTAGTTGATGACGGTGGCCAGCACGTAGAACACCATGAACACCACAGCGGGAGCAAAGCCGGAGAACAGCAGGGAGATGATGGCAGCGATGATGAGGACGATGTTCACCCAGAACAGGTGGGGCCGCAGCAGGGCCTTCTGCTCGTCGGTGAGCTCCTGCTCGGTATGACCCACAGCCTGGAGAGCCACGGCGCCGATGCGCTTCTTTTCGCGGCTGCCCAGGAAGGCGGCGATGAGCAGCACACACACCATACCGGCCAGCACAGCGGGCAGGACAGGCATAAAGAACTCGGTGACGGTGGCCTCGGTGCCCTCCATGGTGGCCAGAGCGGTGTGGGCGCGGATGGTGGGGCCGCCCCAGGGCAGGATGTTCATGGTGCCGGCGGACAGGGCCACGATGGTGGCCAGGGTGGTGCGGCGCATACCCAGCGCGTCATACAGGGGGAGCAGGGCGGGCACGCAGATCAGGAAGGTGACGGCGCCGGAGCCGTCCAGGTGCACGATGGCGGCCAGCACAGCGGTGCCGATGCCGATCTTGATGGGATCGGTGCCCACCAGGTTCAGGATGCCCTTGATGATGGGACGGAAGGTGCCGGCATCGGTGAGAATGCCGAAGAACAGGATGGAGAAGATGAACATAACGCCGGTGGCGGCCACCGAGCCGATGCCCTTGGAGCCGGTGATCATACCGCCCAGGGACTTGAAGTTGGCCACAAAGTCAACGACGCCCTGTGTGCCCTCCGGGGCACCCTCGGGAACCACGGCCATAAAGAAACAGGCGATGATGCCGGTGACCACAGGAACCACAATCAGGGCCACCAGGGGGGATGCCTTCTTGGTCATGATGAGCACCAGCATGATCACAACCGTCAGGAATCCCAGGATTGCTAAAGGTGACATGAACGATACCTCCTCTTGATTTCGACGGCCCTCTCTCCGACCGCCGTTGCCTCTGGATAAAGCAAGACATGTGCCAAATGCGGAATAAAGGCGAAAAAAAGGGGAAAGCCCTTGCGGCACAGTGCCTTTCTTGCTTTGCTGCGCCAGAGGAAGGGAGATGGGAATTCTAATATTCTGGAAATCAGGAGGGGATGGCGGAGAGAGAAGGGACGCTCAGAGGAGACCGCTCAACGCATTCTAATATTCTGGAACAACATTCCAGTATTTTAGAATTCTACTTGCCGAGCTTATTGTAGAGGCTGGCCAGGGAGATGCCCAGCTGGGCGGCGGTCCGCTTTTTCCCCTCCAGGGAGAAGCCGTTTTTCTCCAGCAGGTTGAGAATGACCCGCTTTTCAAAGGCGCGGGTCCGCTGGGCCAGGGTGAGACCCACGTCCTCCTGCTGGTGGACCAGGTCGCTGGGAAGGGCCTCCTGATTGATCACCCCGGAGGGGGTGAGGTAGGCGGAGAACTCCAGCACATTGCGCAGCTCCCGCACGTTGCCCGGCCAGCTGTGGGCCTGGAGGCAGGCTACCGCGTCCTCGGTAAGCCGGAAGGGGCGGCGCAGCTTGTGGGAGAAATCCTCCAGAATGGCCTGGGCCAGGGCGGGGATGTCCCCCGGCCGCTCCCGCAGAGGGGGAATATGGAGGGGGAAGGTGCTCAGCCGGTAGTACAGGTCCTTGCGGAACTTGCCGGCGGCCACATAGGCGGGCAGGTCGGCGTTGCAGGCGGCGATGACCCGCACGTCCACCGCCACCTCTTTCAGGCCGCCCACGGGGCGGATGGTGTGCTCCTGAAGGACCCGCAGCAGCTTGGCCTGGAGCCCCACGTCCATCTCGGAGATCTCGTCCAGAAAGAGGGTGCCGCCGGAGGCCGCCTCGAAGAGGCCCATCTTGCCCCCCCGCTTGGCGCCGGTAAAAGCCCCCTCGGCGTAGCCGAAGAGCTCCGATTCCAGCATATTGGCGTTGAAGTTGGAGCAGTTGATGGCCACAAACACTCCGTCATGCCGGGGACTGGCGTTGTGGATGGCTTGGGCGTACAGCTCCTTGCCGGTACCGCTCTCGCTCTCCAGCAGCACGGTGGCGTCAGTGACGGCGATCCGCTGGGCCAGATCTTTCACCCGGGCTACCGCCGGGGTCACCGCCACGATGTCGTCAAAGGTGTACCGGGCGCCGTTGGCCTTGCTGATGCTGTGGAGCACCTGGCGGCTGCGGGCCTCCACCGCCTCCAGCTCCTCTCTGGTCTGGTAGGCGTCCTCCAGAAAGGTGACTACGCTGAGCCCCCCCACCAGGGTGTTCCCCTCATAGATGGGGTAGAGGTTGACGAAGTAGAAGTCCTTGATCTCCTGACGGGTGATGTGGAGGATGGGCTTGCCCGCCTCCAGCACATCGGGCAGCCGGGCGCCCGGGCGCAGATCCCGCAGACGGCGGCCTTCAATGGGACCTACGTCCCCGCCCGCGTCTTTTTTCAGAAATTCCTGGTAAGCCTTGTTGCCGAAGACGATGCAGCCCTTGGTATCGATGATGGTGATGCCCTCCCGCATGGCGTCGAAGGCGGCTCGGGCGGCGGCGTTGAGTTCCATAGCTGTACCTCCCAGGTTTTGTTACTGTAAATTATACCCGGTTTGTCAATCGGGGGGAAGTAGGGGCTGCGGTGCGCTCCATGGCGCCGTCTGGCTGGTCAGGCGCTTGCTGTCAGCGCTATTGGGATCGTCGGCGCGGCAGAAGCTGGCCCGGATTTCCAGGGGGAGGAGCAGACTGGACGCGCCCTGTATGGTGCGGGAAAATAAGGGGAGGGATGATGAAATTTCATACTTTTCTTTTTCGAAAAAGATTTTATACTAGAGTTATCCTAACCGCGGGGCTGCTTGTGCCAACCTTGCGTACGTCGGATCAATCGTAAGAAGGAGCGAAGAGAATGGAACAGAAGAAAAAGTCCCTTGCCAGCCGGATTCCATCAAAGGTCTGGCTGCTCATCTCTTTTGCGGTGGCCATGCTGGTTTGGTACATCATGTCCATCATTCCCCAGACGTCCCGCGCTTTCCCCAACGTGGTGGTGACCATTCAGGGTCTCATGACCATGGTGGAGCGCGGCGTGTTCTGGCAGGACCTGAGCAGCAGCTTGATCTCCGTGGCAATGGGTTACGCCATTGGCTTTGTCATCGCCCTGCCCGTGGCCATCCTGATGGCCTGGTATGTGCCGGTGCGCAACATCCTGGAGCCCTGGATCCAGTTTATCCGTAACATCCCCCCTCTGGCCTATGTGCCTCTGATCGTGATCTGTGCCGGCGTGGGCCGGCTGCCTCAGGTGATCGTGATCACCATCGCCTGCTTCCTCATCATGTGTGTGACCATCTATCAGGGCGTGATCAACGTGGATGAGACCCTCATCAAGGCCGCCCGGGTTCTGGGCGCCACCGACAAGGACATCTTCGTTCGGGTCATTACCCCCGCCACCCTGCCCTTCATCCTCACCGCTGTCCGGCTGGGTGCTTCCGTCGCTCTGACCACCCTGATCGCAGCCGAATCCACCGGCGCTATGGCCGGCCTGGGTATGCGTATCCGGTCTCTGAACAACAGCTTTGACGCGGCCCCCATGCTGGCCTACGTCATCATCATCGGCATCATCGGTATTACTCTTGAAAAAATTATCAAATTCTTGGAAAGGAAGCTGACGGGATGGCAGGAGAAGAGAGAAATCTGATCGTCAAGATCGATAACGTCCGCAAGGTATACAATACCCGCAACGGCGAGATGGTAGCCCTGAACGGGGTGGACCTGGACATCTATGAGAACGAATTTATCTGCGTGGTAGGCCCCTCCGGCTGCGGTAAGTCTACCCTGCTCAACATCATCGCCGGCCTCCACGAGGCCACTTCCGGCGCTGTCTACTGCAAAGGCAAGAAGGTCACCGGCACCGGCACCGAGCGCGGCGTGGTCTTCCAGCAGTACGCCCTGTTCCCCTGGCTCACCGTGAAGAAGAACGTCATGTTCGCTCTGGAGATGAAGGGCATCAAGGGCAAAGAGGCCGAGGATCTGGCCATGAAGTACCTGGAGAAGGTGGATCTGACCAAGTTTGCCGACCACTATCCCAAGGAGCTGTCCGGCGGCATGAAGCAGCGCGTGGCCATCGCCCGCGCCTACGCCGCTGACCCCGAGGTGCTGCTGATGGACGAGCCCTTCGGCGCCCTGGACGCCCAGACCCGTACCCAGCTGCAGACCGAGCTGCTGGAGACCTGGGAGAAGGACCGCAAGACCTGCTTCTTCATCACCCACGATGTAGAGGAGGCCATCATCCTGGCCCAGAAGGTCATCATCATGTCCGCCCGTCCCGGCCGCATCAAGTCCATCATCGACATCGACATCCCCTATCCCCGTACTCAGGAGACCAAGATGACTCCTCGCTTCCTGGAGCTGAAGAACGAGATCTGGAGCCAGGTGTACCAGGAGTATCTGGAGGTCCGCAAGTAATCAGGTTGGAACGGCACTGGCCGTTGCAATAGAGGAAAAGAACCCCAAACTATTAAATAGGAGGAAATGAACGTGAAGAAGTTTCTTGCCATGCTCCTGGCCGTGGCCATGCTGGGCGGCGCTCTGGCTGCCTGCGGCGGCGGCGAAACCACCAGCACCCCCTCCGGCAACACCGGCACTCCCGCCGGAAACTCCGAGACCCCCACTGTTGAGACTGTTGATATCAATGTGGGCTATATGCCCAACTACGGCGGCCTGTGGAGCCTGATGACCGCCAAGGAGAAGGGCTTCTTTGAGGAAGAGGGCCTGAACGTCACCATGACCCAGTTCGAGGACGGCCCCACCATCATCGCCGCCATGGAGAACGGCTCCGTGAACTTCGGCTACATCGGCCAGGGCGCTCATAAGCTGTGCGTCCAGGGCAACGCCACCATCATCGCTCTGTCCCACATCTCCAACGGCGATGCCCTCATCGGCGGCCCTGGCATCAGCACTGTTGAGGACCTGAAGGGTAAGGTCGTGGCCTACTCCTCCGGCACCTCCAGCGAGGATATCCTGCGCAACGCTCTGGCTGCTCACAACATGACCATGGATGACATCCAGGCCATGGACATGGACGCTCCCTCCATCGTGACTGCTATGATGTCCGGCGGCGTGGACGCCTGCGCCACCTGGTCCCCCAACAGCCTGACCATCCTGGAGGGCATGGAGGGCACCACCAAGCTGGCTGACAACATGACCTTCTCCGACACCACCGTGTCCCTGGCCAGCTGGATCGCCACCCCCAAGTACCTGGAAGAGAACCGCGACGTGACCGTTCGCTTTGTCCGCGCTCTGATGAAGGCTATGGATTACGCTGCTGACGGCAACTACGAAGAGGTTGCTCAGTGGTGTGCCACTCAGGCCGCTCTGGACTATGACACCATGTACAATCAGCGCGGCGACGCCGACTGGCTCACCGGCAAGGAAGTGGTGGACGGCGTGGCCGACGGCACCGTCAAGGGCTACTACGAGCTGCAGCAGAAGAACCTGCTGGACGGCGGCTCCATCACCGAAGAGGATGTGTGCCCCGTCGAGGATTACGTGGACTTCGATCTGATGACCGAGGCCGGCAACTACTAATATGACCCCAGGAGGGGCGGCGGCGGAATACCGCCGCCGCCCCTTTCCCGCGTAAACAGATTCTTTACAAAGCCGGAGTGAGCGGATACAATAGCACCGGAAACCACAACTGGAGGAGGACAAGCTATGCTTCTGTTGTTGGCCGTGGGGCTGCTCATCGGCTCCATTCTGGTGCTGTGCGTCAAAAAGAATCTGGAGTCCCTGCTGCTGGTAGGACTGTGCCTGAGCCTTACGGTCTATTTCGTGGGGCTGATGGTCTTTATCGCCAAGAAGGGCGGCCTGTCCCAGGAGGTCATGAACTTCCTGTTTTTCAACCAGAAGATTCGCATCTGGGTGCAGTACCGCTTTATTACCCTGGGACAGCTGGGCTACATTGTGGCCCTGGGCCGCTATCTGTTCCCGCTGTTCCTGCTGGAGATGGCCTTCCAGTATTCCATGCTTTCCGCCCTGCGGAAGGCGCCGCTGGTCCGGAAACTGGTGCTGGTGCTGCCTGCCGTTTCCCTGGTGCTCTATTACCCCAGTGTGTACCGGAGCCTGGTGATCAGGTTCCCGGTGTTCAAGGATATCCTGGTCCAGTTCTCTTATATCTGGGTCATGTGCTATGTGGCGCTGGCGGTAGGCCTGCTGGTTGTGGAATATTGCTCCACCACCATGCATTTTTCCCGGCGGAAGTTTCTGCCCATCGTCATCTCTCTGGTGGCGCTGGCCACTCTGTATGTGATATACTGCGGTCAGGACCCGGGGCAGATCTACCGGTTCTACAGCTACGACTATACCTGGATCAAGGGTGTGGGCTATCTGCAATTCGCCCTCAGCATAGGCGGTTATATGGTCCTGGTGGCGGTTAACCTGGTGTGCGGTATCCTGGGTCTGGGCAGTATGTTGCGTTACACTCAGACAAGCTTTGCGTCCGACCGGGACGAGGTGGTGCTGGAGCGTAAGTTCGATGTGGCCCGCAGCGGCGCCTCGGTCTTTGTCCACAGCATCAAGAACCAGTTGCTGGCCAACCGGGTGCTCTACAAGCGCATCCGTGCTGAACTGCAGAAGGAGGAGCCCGACCTGGACAAGGTGCGGGGCTACGCCGACAGCCTGTGCGACAACAACGAGCTGCTCATCGGCCGCTCGGAGGAACTCTACCGCACGGTCAAGGCCAAATCAGTACGCCTGGTGCCGGTGTCCTTAGGCCGCCTGGAGGAGATCACCCTGGACCGGTTCCGCAAGAAATATCCCGATGGCCGGGTCAGGGCGCTGATGGACCGGGAGGTCCAGGTGCTGGCCGATGAGAACTACCTCAGTGAGGCCCTGTACAACCTGCTCACCAACGCCTGGGAGGCCACCATCGGATATGAGGAGACCAGGCCGGTGGAGCTGGTGAGCCACCAGGAGCGGCTGTATACGGTTCTGGAGGTCAAGGACCACGGTCCCGGTATTAAGACGGGAGAATTCAAACACATCTTTGAGCCCTTCTATTCCAGCAAGAACAGCAATTTCAACTGGGGCATGGGTCTGTACCATGTCCGTACCATCGTGCGCAGCCACCTGGGTTCCCTGCGGGTGGAGAACCGGCCGGAGGGAGGAGCTTCCTTCTTCATTCTGCTGCCCCGCTATGGTACCGTCCAGCCGAGGCAGGGAGGAAAAAAGCATGATACGCATTTTGGTCGCAGAGGACTTTGAGCTGATCCGGGAGGATCTGTGCGATGTCCTCAACCAACAGGAAGATATGACCGTGGTGGGCAGCGCCGCCAGCGGAAAGGAGATCGAGGCCCTGGCCCTGGAGACCGACTTCGATCTCGTTCTTATGGATATTGAGATGGAGACCACTACCGCCGGCATCCAGGCCACCGAGCACATCCTGGAGAAAAAGCCGGAGGCCAAGGTCCTCTTCCTCACCGCCCACGAGACCGACAACATGATCCTCACCTCCATGGGCGCGGGGGCGGTGGATTACATCGTCAAGGGCTGCGAGGACGCCGAGCTGCTCCAGCACATCCGCAGCGCCTATGCCGGCCAGGCCATGCTGGACGGCAAGATCCAGAACCTGCTGCTCAAGGAGTATTCCCGCCTGCGTACCTCGGAGCGGTCCCTGCTCTTTTTCATCAGCACAGTCTCCCAGCTCACCGCCGCCGAGCGGGATCTGGTTCGGCTGCTGCTGGAGGACAAGAAGATCAAGGAGATCGCCGCGGAGCGGTGCGTGGAGGTCGTCACCGTCAAGACTCAGATCAAGAGCCTGCTGCGGAAGTTCGGCTGCACCCGGACCAAGGAGATCGTGGATACCATCCGGGAATTGAACGTAACCCATCTGTTTTAAGCATTGACATACCGTCATAGAAAGGAAGATCCACATGGACTATTATCACATTTCCGCCCAGGACCTGGGCAAGAATGCCAAGATTCCCGTCGTTAAGCTGGGGGACTCCGGCGAGGTGTTCTATGAGATCGCCATGGAGATGATCAACACCATCAAGGCTCACAACGAGAAGGGCGAAAAGACCGTCTTTATCTGCCCCGTGGGTCCTGTGGGCCAGTATCCCATCTTTGTCCGCCTGGTGAACCGGGACCGGATCAGCCTGAAGAACTGCTGGTTCATCAACATGGACGAGTATCTCAATGACGACGACACCTACATCGACAAGGAGAGCCCCCTGTCCTTCCGCGGCTTTATGGAGCGCACTGTGTACACCAAGATCGACGAGGAGCTGCTGATGCCTGCCGAGCAGCGGGTGTTCCCGAACCCTGCCGACCCCGGCTATGTGGACCGCCTGATCGAGGAGCTGGGCGGCGTGGACATTGCCTTCGGCGGCATCGGCATCAACGGCCATCTGGCCTTCAACGAGTCCCGTGAGGACATGACCGCCGAGGAGTTTGCCGCTCAGGGCACCCGGGCCCTGTCCCTGAATCCCGAGACCCGTACCGCCAACGCCATCGGCGACCGCTGCGGCGCCATCGATGCCATGCCCCACCGTGCCGTCACCATCGGCATCAAGCAGATCCTGGGTGCCCGCAAGGTCCGTCTGGGCGTGTTCCGGGAGTGGCACCGCTCCGTGGTCCGTCAGGCCGCTTACGGCGAGGTGACCGCTCACTTCCCCGCCAGCCTGCTGCAGAACCACCCCGACGCCATCATCTTCACCAACTCCCTGGCCGCCGGCCAGCCCTTCTGAGGTACCCTATGAAACGAACCCTCTTTACCAACGGCAAGGTCTATGTAGACGGCCAGTTCCAGGACACCGACCTGCTGGTGCAGGACGGCCGGGTAGCCGGTTTCTCCGGCAAGGCCGATGAGGTGGTGGACCTGGGCGGCAAGCTGCTGGTCCCCGGCTTCCTGGACCTGCACACCCACGGCGGCGACGGCGTGGACGTGAATGCCGCCACCGCCCAGGACCTGGCCAAGATCGGTAAGTTCTTCGCCAAGAACGGCACCACCGGCTGGCTGTGTTCCATCCTCACCGATACCCCGGAGCAGACCCTGTGGTGTATCGACCAGGCCAAAGCCGCCATGGCGGCTCCCATCACCGGAGCTCAGCTTATGGGCATCCATCTGGAGGGCCCCTTCCTTTGCTCTGCTTACAAAGGCGCTATGCCAGAGCATCTGCTGCGGAAGGGTGATCCTGCCCTGTTCCGGCAGTATCAGCAGGCCGCCGAGGGCGCTGTCCGGTATATCACCGTCTCTCCCGAGGTGGAGGGCGTGGTGGATATGATCGCTGAGATCGCCGGCCACACCACCGTGGCCATCGGCCACTCTGGGGCTGACTATGAGACCAGCTGCGCCGCCATTGACGCCGGTGCACAGGCCTGTACCCATACCTTTAACGCCATGGGGCTGTTCCACCAGCACCGTCCCGGCATTATGGGTGCGGTCCTGGAGCGTCCCGTGTGCTGCGAGGCCATTTGTGACGGCCGCCACCTGCATCCCGGCTCTGTCCGGATGCTCCTGGCCTGCAAGGGCTGGGATAGGGTGGTGGCGGTGACCGACTCCATCCAGGCCGCCGGTCTGCCCGACGGGCACTATAAGCTGGGCGTCAACGACGTGGTGGTGGAGGATGGCGACGCCAAGCTGGCCTCCAACGGCGTCCGGGCTGGTTCTACCCTGACTACCGGTCAGGCCCTGAAGAACCTGGTGAAGTTCACCGGGGAGAGCGTGGAAAAGGTGCTCCCCCTGCTGACTGCAAATCCTGCCCGCCTCATCGGTATGGACCACCGGAAGGGCTCCATCGCCCCCGGCAAGGACGCCGATCTGGTGGTTCTGGACCAAGATCTGAATGTAACTGCAACCTATGTGGCCGGCGTGAACGTATACGCCGGAGAGAATTAAGGAGGAACTTATTATGCCTTTGGTACCGCTGAGACCTTTGATGGAAGCCGCTGAGCAGCACAACTACGCCCAGGGCGCTTTTAACGTGAACGCCGTGGCCCAGGCCAAGGCCGTCATCGAGATGCACGAGACCTTCCGCTCCCCCGCCATCCTGCAGGGCGCCGACCTGGCCAACGCCTTCATGGGCGGCCGGGTGGACTTTGCCAACGGCACCCTGGAGGACAAGAAGAAGGGCGCCCGCAACATCGCCAACGCCGTGAAGAAGTACGGCGAGAACTCCCCCATCCCCGTGGTGCTCCACCTGGACCACGGCAAGGACTTTGACTCCTGCGTGGCTGCCATCGAGGGCGGTTACACCTCCGTCATGATCGACGGCTCCTCTCTGCCCCTGGAGCAGAACATCGAGCTGACCCGCGAGGTGGTCAAGTATGCCCACGCCCGCGGCGTGTCCGTTGAGGGCGAGCTGGGTGTGCTGGGCGGCCAGGAGGACCACGTGTTCGCCGCCACCTCCACCTACACCAACCCCCTGGACGCTGTGGAGTTCATCCAGAAGACCGGCGTGGACGCCCTGGCCATCTCCTACGGCACCCAGCACGGCGCCAACAAGGGCAAGGACGCCAAGCTCCGCAAGGAGATCCCCATCGCCATCAAGGAGTGCATCAACCGGCTGGGCATCTTCTGCGCCCTGGTGTCCCACGGTTCCTCCACCGTGCCCCAGTACATTGTCAAGGAGATCAACGACCTGGGCGGCGATATCCAGAACGCCTACGGCATCCAGGTTGAGCGGCTGATGGAGGCCATTCCCTGCGGCATCCGCAAGATCAACGTGGATACCGACATCCGTCTGGCCGTGACCCGCAACATGAAGGAACTCTTCGCTCAGAAACCCGAACTGCAGAAGAGCCCCTCCATCGGCGGCGTGTACGCCCTGCTGGAAGAGAAGAAGTCCGCCTTCGATCCCCGCGTGTTCTTCCCCCCCATCATGGACACCGTCCTCACCGGCAATGTGCCCGACGACGACGTGGCCCTGCTGATGAGCCGCGTGGAGGCGGGCGTGAAGGAGGCTGTGGGCTCCCTGATCGTCAACTTCGGTTCCTACGGCAAGGCTCCTCTGGTGGAGCAGAAGTCCCTGGAGGACATGATCGCCTTCTATAAGAAATAAGAACGGCAAGGGCGGGCGGGGGTCGGTCTCCCGCCCCGCCGGAGAGAAGGAGCAACTACATGAAGCATCTGTATCTGAATCTGAAGCGGTTCGATGTGCCCGTGGAGTTCGGCGGCGTCAACCGCATCGCCCCGGTGGCTGACTGGGGCAAGTATATCGTGGAGCACACCCAGGAGGGTCTGAAGCACTACGATCCCAACCAGGTGGAGTTCGTCCAGTACTTCCCCGAGGCCCACATCCTGGGGGCCGTGGCAGCCCAGTGCGAGAACAGCCCCGTGCAGGTGGGTTCCCAGAGCGTCTACCGCATGAATACTGCCGTGGGCGGCAACTTCGGCGCCTTTACCACAAACCGTCCCGCTTCCATCGTGAAGGCCATGGGGTGCACCTCTACCATCATCGGCCACTGCGAGGAGCGCAACGACAAGATGGGCGTGCTGGCCGAGGCCGGCGTCACCGATACCGCCGCCGTCAACCGCCTGCTCAACCAGGAGATCAAGCTGGCCATCGAGCAGGGCCTCACCGTGCTCTACTGCATCGGCGAGAAGAGCGAGGAGCAGGAGCAGTGGCAGCAGGTGCTGGGCGACCAGCTGAAGATCGGCCTGGACGGGGTGGACACCTCCAAGGTGGTCATCGCCTACGAGCCCATCTGGTCCATCGGCCCCGGCAAGACCCCCGCCGACAAGCCCTACATCACCAAGATCGCCAAGTTCGTCAAGGAAGTGACCGGCGGCCTGGACGTGGTGTACGGCGGCGGCCTGAAGGTGGACAACGCCGAGATGCTGGCCTCCATCGACGAGATCGACGGCGGCCTCATTGCCCTGACCCGGTTCCAGGGCGAGATCGGCTTCTACCCCGACGAATATCTGGAGATCATCAAGACCTATCTTGGGAAATAAGGAGAGCACACATGAAGCTTGATTTTGAATACGGCCACGGCCTGATGAGCGCTGAACTGCCCGACAACACCGATGTGTTTATCCCCGGCACCACCGTGCCCGATCCTCCGTGCCTGCCCCAGGACTGGGACAGCCTGTACAGCGCCACCCTGGAGTCCATCCGCAACCCCATGGGTATGCCTTCTCTGAAGGAGCTGGCCGGCCCCGGCAAGACCGTGGTCTTTGTTATCCCTGACATCGTGAAGGGCGGCAACCAGCCCACCTCCCACCGGAAGGTGTCCATCCGGGCCTGCCTGGACGAGCTGTACGCCGCCGGCGTGGAGAAGAAGGACATTCTGTTCATGTTCTCCAACGGCCTGCATCCCCGTGCCACCGTGTCCGAGATGAAGCAGATCCTGGGCGAGGAGCTGTTCAACGAGTTCTACTGGACCAACCAGATCACCAGCCACGACTCCGAGGACTACGAGCACATGGTGGACCTGGGCACCACCAAGCGGGGCGACCCCGTGCTGATGAACAAGTATGTCTTTGAGTGCGACATTCCCATTCTCATCGGCCACACCCAGGGCAACCCCTACGGCGGCTACTCCGGCGGCTACAAGCACTGCGCCACCGGTATCACCCACTGGCGGAGCATCGCCAGCCATCATGTGCCCAAGGTCATGCACCGGGACGACTTCACCCCCGTGTCCGGCCACTCCCTGATGCGCACCAAGTTCGACGAGATCGGTATGCACATGGAGGAGAAGATGGGCCACCCCTTCTTCTGCTGCGACGCCGTGCTGGACACCTACTCCCGCCAGATCGCCATCTACTCCGGCTACGCCAAGGTGATGCAGCCTGAGTCCTGGAAGCTGGCCAACAAGCGCACTTACGTCCCCTTCGCCGAGAAGAAGTACGACGTGATGGTGTTCGGTATGCCCCAGAACTTCCACTACGGCAACGGCATGGGCACCAACCCCATCCAGATGATGCAGGCTCTCTCCGCCCAGGTCATCCGCCACAAGCGGGTCATGAAGGACAACTGCGTCATCATCTGCTCCTCCATCTGCAACGGCTACTTCCACGACGAGCGCTGGCCCTACCTGCGGGAGCTGTATGAGATGTTCCAGCACGACTATATGAACATCCTGCCCGATATGGACCGGTACGGCGAGTACTTCGCCACCAATCAGGAGTATATCCGCAAGTACCGCTTCTGCAATGCCTTCCATCCCTTCCACGGCTTCTCCATGATGAGCTGCGGCCACATTGCCGAGATGAACACCTCCGCCATCTACATCGTGGGCGCTCAGGAGCCCGGCATTGCCCGCGGCATGGGCCTCAAGACCAGGGCCACCTTTGAGGAGGCCCTGGAGGACGCCAAGAAAAAGTTTGTGGGCCCCAACCCCAACATCCTGGCTCTGCCCCAGACCTTCAAGCTGAGCGCCGTCCATCTGTGCATGAAGGACGACGATCTGAGCAACGTGTAAGGAGGGCATTGTCATGCTGAAAGGAAATATGCTTATCGCCCACGGCGGCGGCCCCACCCCGGTGATTAACAGCTCCCTGCTGGGGGCTGTCCGGGAGGCCAAGCTCCACGGCGAGATCGAGACCATCTACGGCGCCCGTTTCGGCGCTGAGGGCATTCTGGCCGGGGACCTGATCGACCTGGGCAAGTTTGCCGACGAGGATCTGGCCCTGCTGGCCAAGACCCCCGCTTCCGCTCTGGGCTCCTGCCGCCGCAAGCTCACCGACGCCGACTATCCCGCCGTGCTGGAGTGCTTCAAGAAGTTCAACATCCGTTACTTCTTCTACAACGGCGGCAACGACTCCATGGACACCTGCAACAAGATCTACAACCTGTCCGTGGAGACCGGCTACGAGCTGCGGGTCATCGGCATCCCCAAGACCATCGACAACGATCTGGACGTGACCGACCACTGCCCCGGCTTTGGCTCCGCTGCCAAGTACGCCGCTGTCTCCGCTCTGGAGCTGGCGCAGGACGCCTCCGCTCTGCCCATCCACGTGGTGGTGATGGAGATGATGGGCCGCAACGCCGGCTGGATCACCGCCGCTTCCGCCCTGTACGCCGACCTGATGCCCTGTGAGCATCTGGTGTACCTGCCCGAGGTGGCCTTTGACAAGGAGAAGTTCCTGGCCGCCGTCAAGGAGAAGTGGGCCAAGGGCCGCGGCCTGCTGGTGACCATCTCCGAGGGCATTCACTATGCCGACGGCTCCCCCGTGGCCGACTCCGGCGTGGTGGACGGCTTCGGCCACAAGGTGCCCGGCGGCGCCGCCCAGGCCCTCAGCGACATGATCATGCAGGAGACCGGCCTGAAGTCCCGGTCCGAGAAGCCCGGCCTGCTGGGCCGGGTCAGCGTGGCCCTCATGTCCGAGATCGACCAGAAGGAGGCCGAGGAGGCCGGCGCCTGCGCCGTCCGCTCCGCCGTGGAGGGCAAGACCGGCTTCATGGTGGGCTTTGAGACCACCCGGAACCCCTACTCCTCCAAGACCATCCTCATCCCCCTGGAGAAGGTGGCCAACGCCGAGAAAAAGTTCCCCCTGGAATGGATCGGCGAGGACGGCGCCAGCATCAAGCCCGCGTTCAAGGCCTATTGCGAGCCCCTGCTGGGCGCTTACGACAGCCGGTTTATCTCCCTGCGGTAAGCCGCCATGCAGATCCTCTTTAACTTCCTGGTCTGTATCCTGGCAACTACCATCGGAGGCATCAGCGGGGTAGGAGGCGGCGTCATCATCAAGCCGGTGCTGGACGCTGTGTCCGGCCTGCCGGTGGCTACCATCAGCTTTCTGTCCGGCTGCACCGTGCTGGCCATGACTATCACCTCCATGCTCCGCAGCATTGGCGGCGAGGTCAAGGTGGAGCCCCGTCGGGGCACCCTGCTGGCCATTGGCGCCGCCGTGGGCGGTATCGTGGGCAAGCAGCTCTTCGACATCGTCAAGGACGCCGGCGGCTCCGCCGTCTCGGTGGCCCAGCAGGTGCTGATGATCCTCCTCACCCTGGGCGTGCTGGTCTACACCATGAACCGCCCCCGCATCCGCACTCTGGATGTGAAGAACGGGGCGGCCTGTGTGATCATCGGCCTGGCCCTGGGTGTGCTGTCCTCCTTCCTGGGCATCGGCGGCGGCCCCATCAACCTGGCGGTGCTCTACTACTTCTTTTCCATGGATTCCAAGACGGCGGCTCTCAACTCCCTGTACGTCATCCTGTTCTCTCAGGGAGCCAGCTTCCTCAATACCGTGATCGGTCAGAACGTGCCCGTCTTTGAGTGGCCCGTCCTCATCGCCATGGTGGTGGGCGGCGTGGTGGGCGGCACCATGGGCCGCAGCTTCAGCCGCCGTATGGACAACAAGGCCGTGGACAAGCTGTTTTTCTGGCTGCTGCTGGTCATCACCGGCATCAGCGTGTACAACCTGATCCGCTGCTTTGTGTGACTTCACGTTCTTCTCCTCTTTTCCTCAGGACCTGTTCCGGCAGTGATGCCGGGATGGGTCCTCTTTTTATGCCTGTATGGGTGGAAACATTTGGCCTGCCCCGATTCCTTGACACTGGAGTATGACATGGTATAATACCAAACCAGTATGGAATTTTTGCGTAGCAAATGCGCCATATTTTATCAATAACTGCAACTTGGAGGAATTTACCCATGCAAGCAAAGAAACCGCTGGCCCTGCTGCTGTCCCTGTCCATGGGGCTGTCCATGGGCACCCCCGCCCTGGCTGCCGCCAGAGAGACCAGCCTGCCCGACGTGGGCCAGAGCTGGGCGGCCGACTCCATTCACCGCTGGCTGGAGGCCGGCCTGGTGGAGGGAGACGACCAGGGCCTGTTCCGGCCCGCCGCCAACCTGACCCGCGGCGAGCTGGCCACCATTTTTGTGCGGCTGCTGGGCCTGAGCGAGAAGGCGCCCAACCGCTATGCCGACCTGAAGGGCGATGAGTGGTACGCCGACGCCATTCTGAAGTGCACCGCCGCCGGCATCATGGAGGGCGACGGCACCAACTGCAACGCCACCCAGACCATCACCCGGCAGGAGACCATGGTGATGTTTGCCCGTGCCATGGGTATCCGTGAGGAGAAGGAGCCCAACCTGGGCCAGTTTGTGGACGGCACTGATGCCGCCGGCTGGGCCGCCGGGTATCTGGCTCCCCTGGCTCAGCTGGGCATTCTGTCCGGTGTGGAGGACGGTTCCCACCTGGCTCCCATGGCCAACATTGACCGCGCGTCCACCATGGCGCTGCTGGACAAGGCCGTCAGCGATTACATCACCGGCTCCGCCCAGGTGGAGGCGGAGGACGAGGGCCGCTTTGTGGTGGTCAACGCCGGTCAGTCCGCCGCCCGCAGCGGCGCCCAGGTAGAGGTGTCCGGCCAGGCCGCCGGTCTGGTGGTGGCTCCCGGCAGCGCCGGGGCCAAGATCACCGCCCAGGACCTGGCCGCTGCCACCGTGAAGGTGGACGCTCCCGTAGAGCTGACCCTCTCCGGCAGTACTTCCACCGATTACATGAGCGTCAACGCCGAGGCTCAGCTGGCGGTGGAGAAGGAGGCCTCCGTGAAGGAGCTGGCCCTTAACGCTGCTGCCCAGGTGGATAACCAGGGTTCCATTGGCAAGGCCTCCGTCAACGCCAACGGCGTGGTGCTGGACGGCAAGCTGCCCGGCAGCCTGGAGGTAACCGACGGTGTGGACCAGCCCACCGACAGCGAAGGCAACCAGGTGGGCGGCGACAATAACAACGGCGGCAGCAATGGCGGCGGCTCTGGCTCCGGCGGTTCCGGAGGCTCCGGTGGCAGCGGCGGCGGTTCCGGCGGCTCTGACGGTGACGGCGATGGTGACGGCGACGGCGGCCAGGTGCCTCCTGTCCAGGCCGGCCCTGCCGTGACCCAGGTGTCCGAGGAGGAGGGCAAGGTCACCATTCAGTTTGACCAGACCCTGTACACCATGGAGGAGGACGTGCTGACCAAGATCGGCAGCTCCTCCACTCCCGAGGGTGACGCGGTGAACAACGAGGCCCTCCAGGCCGCGGGCTACGCCATCTCCGGCGACGTCCAGATCACCAACCTGTATGTGGACAACGAGAACGAGTTTGTCTGGACCTTTGACTTTAACAGCGCCAAGCTGGGCGACGGTATGCGCTACAACAAGGCCATCTACGACGCCGAGGGCAACAGCGCCGGTTATCTCACTGCCCGCCGCCACGTAGCCCTGAAGGACGACGAGGGCCGCACCCCCTACTATGTCTGGACCGTGGCCTTTGAGCAGGAGGCCGAGGCCGACATCACCGCCCCTGTGCTGGAGAAGGAGAGCGTCACCCTGCTGGGCGACGACGACACCCTGACCCTCACTGTGCCCGTGTCCGACGACGGCGAGTTGGCCTATCTGGAGATCGACCACAGCCTGGAGGCCAGCTTCCCCGAGTTCACCGTGGAGGCCAAGAGCTATGACTTCCTGGACGAGGAGAGCGGCCTGGGCTACACCAGCGTGTACACCGACACCCAGGGCGAGCAGAAGTGGGAGATCACGCTGAATCCCGTGGCCACCGCCCTGCTGCGTCAGGCCGCCGACGGCAGCCCCATGACCTTCTACTTCTCCGTGAAGGACAAGGCGGGCAACCAGTTCGGTTCCATGTACTTTGTGGACGAGGAGATGACCGTCTCCGACGTGTCTGTGCCTCTGGACACCACCGCGCCCACCGTGGTGAGCTTCGCCATTGACGATCAGGTGATGGAGGACGGCGCTACCGTTAACTTTGACGAGGGCCAGGAGTTTACCAGCCTCACCGTCACCCTCAGCGAGGCAGTGGAGGCCGGCGAGGAGACCCAGCACATCACCATTGACGGCCATGAGTTTGGCACCTTTGTCATTGACGAGGCCGATCCCACCAAGCTCCACATCACCGTTACCAACCACAACGGCAACAAGTATGTGGAGGGCACCTTCCAGTTCGATCTGGCCGCCGGCGCCCTGAAGGACGCCTCCGGCAACGAGAGCGAGGAGCAGTCCTACACCATCCACTTTACCCAGAATCCCGGCGTGTAAGCGTCACAAAGCCCCCCTCCCACCGATAAACTGGTGGGAGGGGGGCTTTTTATGCAAGATCAGGTATTGCAGGAACAGATCAAAACGGCGGACAAATCCCTGTTTTTTCTCAGTATCCTGCTGGGGTCCATCTGTCTGTCCTGGCTGGCCCTGGACAAACAGCGGCGGGGGCTGTGCTGCAACGGAAAAGCCCCCGATGTGACGGGGCTGCGGCAGATCAGCTCTGTATTGGTGGTACTGGCTCTGGGGTACTTTTTCTGCCTGGGTGTGAAGGGTAGAGGGGAAGAAGGCGGGGAGGTCAATTTCTGGGCCTCCCTGCTGGTGCTGCTGGCCGCTCTGCTGCGGCTGGGGGAGCTGCTGAAGGATGGGTAAAGAAAAGCGGTGGTGCTGCCACAGGCAGCACCACCGCTTGGCGCGTTAAAAGGGGGCGTCCTCCACCCGGGTTTCCTTGGCGAAAAAGGTGTAGGTGCCGGTAGCCACTGTCTGGCCCTGGTCGTTGGTCAGAACGGCGTCGTAGACCAGAATGGTCTTGCCCAGCTTTTTGGGGGTGGCCAGGCAGTGGATCTGGCTGCCGGTACCGGGGGCCAGGTACTGCATGGAGCAGTCCAGGGTGACGCACACCTTGCCGCAGGTGAAGGCGGCGCAGCCCGCCACCGTGTCCGCCAGGGCCACCAGGGCGCCGCCGTGGACGATGCCCATGGGGTTCAGGCTCTCGGGGCGGACCTCCAGAGTGCCCTCCGCCTCCCGACCCTCGATGCGGGTGACGGTAATATGGTTGTAGGGAGCGAAGTGGCCCTCGCCGTTGACCACCCGCTGAATATCACTGAAGGAAGCCATCCAGAATCTTCTCCTCCGCTTCCTGCTCGGTCAGACCCAGGGTCATCAGCTTCAGGATCTGGTCTCCGGCGATGCGCCCGATAGCGGCCTCGTGGATGAGCTGAGCGTCCACATGGTTGGCCACAATGGCGGGGATGGAGGAGATCTTGGCGTCACCCATGATGATGGAGTCGCACTGAACATGGCCGAAGCACTTGGTGTTGCCGGTCATTTTGGGGTAGAACACCTGAACCGAGTTGTCCTGAGCCACAGACCGGGAGATGACCCGTCCGGTGGCGTCCTCGCCGTCCAGAATGATTTCCATGTCGCTCTCGGCGGTCTGCTGACCGTGGGTGAGCAGCTTCTCGGTGATGATGGCCTCGGCGCCCTTGCCCACCACAATGCGGGTCTCCCGCTTGGTGGAGTCCACGCCCCGGATCTGGGTGGACTCCATGTTGATGGAGGCTCCCTCGTCCAGGTAGACGATGGTCTGGGGGTTCATGATCCGCTGGCCGGTGCCCTCGCCGTCGCCGTAATGGCGCTCCACATAGCGAACCTTGGAATTCTTGCCGATGTGGAAGGTGTGGATGCCGTCGTGCTGGCTGGTCTCGCAGCCGGTGTTGTGGATGCCGCAGCCAGCCACGATGTCCACGTCGCAGTCGTCGCCGATGAAGAAGTCGTTGTACACCATTTCACTCAGGCCGGTCTGGCTGATGATGACGGGGATGTGGACCGACTCGTGCTGGGTGCCGCTCTTGACGGTGATGTTGATGCCTGACTTGCCCGGCTCCTCCTTGGTGGTGATCTCAATATTGGCGGTGTTGTTCCGGGAATCCAGCTGTCCGTTGCGCCGGATGTTGTAGGCCCCCTGGGGGGTCTTTTCCAGATCCGCGATCTCCTTGAGGAGCTTCCATTCCGCTTGATCCATCTTACTTCGCTCCTTCCGACAGATAACTGCAAGAGGTCCTGGTGTTGGCCAGGATCTGGGGGAAGATCTCATCCTTGGGGCCCTGCTTCTGCACCTTGCCGTCGGCGATCATGACGATCTCGTCGGCCAGGTCGATGATGCGCTCCTGGTGGGAGATGACGATGAGGGTGGCCTCCCGCTTCTGGTGGATGAGCTTGAAGGTCTCGGTGAGCTTGGCAAAGGACCACAGGTCGATGCCCGCCTCCGGTTCGTCAAAGATCATCAGCCCGGTCTTGCGGGCCAGGATGGTGGCGATCTCAATGCGCTTGACCTCGCCGCCGGACAGGGAGGCGTCCACCTCACGGTCGATATAGTCCCCGGCGCACAGGCCCACTTTGGTCAGGTACTGGCAGCCCTCCTCCCGGGTCAGCTTCTCGCTGCCGGCGGCCAGGGCCAGCAGGTCCTTCACCTTCAGACCCTTGAAGCGGGGGGGCTGCTGAAAGCCGTAGCTGATGCCCAGACGGGCCCGGCCGGTGATGTCCAGATCGGTGATATCGGTGTCGTTCCAGCGGATGGAGCCGCCGGTGGGCTTGACCAGGCCCATGATGGCCTTGGCAAGGGTGGTCTTGCCACCGCCGTTGGGGCCGGTGATGACCACAAACTGGTGGTCCTTGACAGAGAGGGAGACGTCGTTGAGGATGCCCAGCTCCTGGCCTTCCTCTCCCTCCACCTGATAGCTGAGATGGCTGATCTCCAGCATAATCGGTCTCTCCTTTGTAAATGGTTCATTCCATGAGCAATTATTTTATCACGAAAGGCAGAAAAATACAACCCTGAGCGGGGCAAATCTTACCATCCTGGCATAGGATGGTGGGAATCTACACAGAATGGGGAGGCAATGCGTATGGAACAGGAGTTGCTGCCCGGCTGCGACCGGGAGGTTTTCGAGCGGGTGTGGAAGCGGGTCATGCCAAACGAGCGGGGGGACTGCCCCTTTGAGGTGGTGGAGGCGGCGGCCCAACGGCCTCTGCCGGCGGTGGTGGTACACGACACACCGGCGGCGGAAGAGGAGACGGTCACCTGTCTTGGACCCGCCTCGGCAGTCCACGGACCTCAGCTGCAACAGTACATAGACCAGGAACTGGCCGCCCACCGGTGCTGCCAGGCGCTGGCCCGTCGGGTGCCGGGGGCCGGGGGCAGGATGCTCTCCAACCTGGCCGCCGAAAAGCGGCGGCGGGCCAAGCGGCTGAGCACCGCCTATTTCCTCATCTCCGGGGTGCGCTACTGGCCTGCCGACCGGGGCGCAAATCCCATCAACGCTCCGGTGCAGGCCGCCCTGCGGGAGCAGTTTCAGGCCCAGCAGCGGGGGGCGGCCTGCTACCGGGCAGCCGCCGCAGGTACCGCCGACCCCTGCCTGGAGGCCCTCTTCCATGAGTCGGCTGACGAGGCGGAGGCCCACGCCTGGGTCATCCGGGGGGTGCTGGAGCAGATGTGACCCTCAGTCCCGGCGGAACACATGGATGCGGAAGGAGGCCTGTACCTTCAGCCCGTCCAGCGCCGCCAGCCGGGCGGCTCCCTCTCTGGGGGTCTTCCAGTAGTAGGGGGTCATCTGGAACAGGTTGGGCAGATCCGCTCCCGCCACCTCCATGGTGGTATCCACCGGCACCACGCTGACATAGGAGAAGCCCTCATAGGGGACGTCCTGCTCCTGGTTGGGGTAGGGCTTGTCGTAGAGCACCTGCTTGAGCTCCCACAGGTGGTTGGCGGCGGGAACCACATAGAGAAACAGACCGCCGGGGCGGAGCACCCGCCGGAACTCCTCCAGAGCCAGGGGGGAGAAGCAGTTGAGGAGCAGGTCTACGCTCCCGTCTCCCACCGGCAGGTGGTAGGCGGAAGCCACGGCAAATTCTCCCTGGGGCACACGCTTGGCGGCCAGACGCACCGAGGGCTTGGACAGGTCGATACCCGCCAGGGCAACCTGCCTGCCCGCCCCGGTGAGGGCGGCGTGGATGCCGGCGGTGTAGTAGCCCTCCCCGCAGCCCGAGTCCAGCACCGATACCTGCTGGCCGGTATGCTCCAGTGCCAGGGCGCACAATGCGTCCCGGAGTGGGGCGTAGTAGTCCCTGGACAGGAACTGATTGCGGGCGGTGACCATGCCCTTGTCGTCCCCGGGGGACTTGGAGTGCTTCCGGTTGGCGGGGAGCAGGTGGACATAGCCCTCTTTGGCGATGTCAAAGCAGTGGCCGTTGGGGCAGGTATAGGAGCGCGCCTCCCGGTTCAGGGGAGCGGCGCAGTGGGGACAGCGAAACAGGCTCAAAGGGGCCATCTCCTTCCAAGGTGTCTGAGGGTATCATACCAGTTTGGAGGACATAACACAAGGGCCGCGCCTATGGCGCGGCCCTTTGCTGCGGCGGGATTTACTTGGTGGTGATGTTGAGGGTGCCGTCGGTGACGGTGCAGGTGATGCCCAGGGCCTCCAGAGCAGAGGAGGCCACATAGTAGTTGCCGTTGGAGAGGACCGCGCTCATGCTCTGAGCGGCGCCGTCCACCTTTACGGTCAGGGTCTCGGCGGTAAGACCGGCGGGAGCCTGGGTGGGCATAGTCAGAGCGGGATCGGCATAGGTGGCGCCGGTGGTGATCTCCACGCCGGCGTTCCACAGCACATTGAACTGCTTGCCGGTGCCATTGAGAGCGGCGGCCAGGTCACGCAGGCGGTAGTAGGTGTTGCCGGCGGCGTCGGTGGCGGTGGACACCACCTTGGGAGTACCGTCCACCAGCACGGCGGCGTTGGCCTTGGCCTGAGCCACCAGGGCGTCATAGTCGGCCAGGTTGTAGCTCTCGGCGTAGGGGGTGGGCAGCAGGCCGTCGTTGATGTAGCCGATGAGCTCGGCACGGCGGGCATCGTCCTCATTCAGGTCCACGCCTACGATCTTCCAGTTATTGTCCACCTCGGGGGCCACGGGGGAGTGCTCAGCGAAGTAGGCCACGATCATGTCCCGGATGGAGTTGGAGGACTCCCACTCCTTGGTGCCGGAGATCAGGTTCTGGCCCTTCAGGGCGGAGGAGTAGCGGTAGTTGTTCACCGCCAGGGTGAGGGTCTGGTCGTCCTGGAGAGGCTCGCCCTTGAACATCACGTTCTTGATGCGCTCGCCCTTGGGCTGAGACAGGTCGATCTCATACTCCACACCGGCGAACATATCGTAGAGGTAGTCGGGGTACTCGGGATCGAAGGAGATATTGATGTCCCCTTCCTTCCACTGGTTGTAGCACTCGGCGGACCACTCCATGTAGGCCTTGAGCTCCGCGCCGGTGACCTTTACCCGGTAGAGGGTGTTGTCGAACTTGTAGATGTCGAAGATGTTGCCGTAGTTGATGTCGCCGGCGGGCAGGTCGCTGGTGTTCTTGAACAGGGCGGCGGCGGACACGTCGGCGCCGGAGTTCTCCAGTTGGATCTTGTTGATCAGATCCATAACCGCGGTATCCTCCAGCTTGCCCTGGGGCAGGCCGGCGATCTCATTCTCCGGCTGGAACTTGGCGGTGGTGGAGCCCAGCGGGGGGAGAGGTTCGCCGCTCTCGTCGGTGCCGCCGGCAATGAAGTCGATGGTCTTCTGGTGAGCCTCGGCTACCAGAGGAATGGAGCGGATCTCCTGGCTGGGAGTCACGTCGGTCATGTCCACGATCTCCACGGAGGAGGCGGTGACGTTGTTGTCGGCATCCAGAGTCAGGTCAAAGCGGGCGATGTCCCGGCCGCCGTTGCGCACGCCGCCGATGACCACGTCGCCCTGCTTCTCATTGACCACCACATGGTTGTGGGCCACCTGGAGCACGTCGATCTCCGGGTTGTCGTCCAGGATCTTCTGGGCGGAGTCGGTGCCGCCTTCTTCGTCAAACTCAGCGTACATACCCATGTGGGCGGATACCACGATCACGTCGGCCTGGCCGCCGATCTCGTCGATGGCCTTGCCCACGGCCACGTTGGCGGCCTCATAGGTGGCATCCTCGATGCCCTCCTTGCCGCCGTCCCAGATGGGTACGTCGGGGGTGACCACGCCGATGATGGCCACCTTCACGCCGTCCTTCTCCACGATGGTCCAGCCGGCGCCGGTGACGCTCTTGCCGTCGGTGCCGGTGACGTTGGCAGCCAGCACGGGGAAGTCGGCCTGACCCAGAATGGTCTGCATAGTGGGGATGCCCCAGTTGAACTCGTGGTTGCCCAGGGTCATGGCATCATAGCCCATATAGTTCATGGCGGTGATGACCGGGTGGGGCTCTTCGGGGGTCTTGTTGTAGATATCATCGGTCATGATGGTGCCCTGGATATCGTCGCCCGCGTCGATGAGGATGGTGTTGGGATTCTCGGCCCGGACCTGCTGGATGTAGGTGTACAGCCGGGCCATGCCGTTGTTGGTGCACTCGGTGTTGTCCTCATAGGAATAGCCCCAGATATTGCCGTGCATATCCGAGGTACCCAGAATGGTAATGTGCTTCTCGCTGCCGGAGGCAAAGGCGGCGGGCATCAGGGATACCAGCAGCGCCCCGGTGGCCAGCAGAGAGAGCAGCCGGCGGGAACGGTGTTTCTTCATGTGTGATCCTTCCTTCCAACCCAAATTTTACCGAGCGGTTTGCTCGGTTTTCGCCACCATAGTAGCACGGTGGGACAGGGAAGTCACCTCTTTTTTCAGCTTTTTTACAGAACATTTTCAGTAAGCAGGTTTTCTGTCTGTTTATGGTTTGTTTTTTTCTTTTTCTATGGTATACTGTACACTTGCGAAGATTTTCCCGGCCTGAGCCGGGGTGAACAAAAAAGGAGTACGACATGATCACTGTTTCCGACCTGACCCTGGCATACAGCGGCCAGCCCCTGTTTTCCCATGTGGACCTGCAGTTCACCAAGGGCAACTGCTACGGCATCATCGGCGCCAACGGCGCCGGCAAGTCCACCTTCCTGAAGATCCTCTCCGGCGATCTGGAGCCCACCTCCGGCGAGGTGTCCATCCTGCCCAAGACCCGTATGTCCGTTCTCAAGCAGGATCAGAACGCCTACAATGCCTACACCGTCATGGATACCGTCATCATGGGCAACAAGCGCCTGTATGACATCGGCAAGGAGAAGGACGCCCTCTACGAGAAGGAGGAGATGACCGAGGAGGACGGCATCCGTGCCTGTGAGCTGGAGGAGGAGTTTGCTGAGCTGGGCGGCTGGGAAGCCGAGAGCGACGCCTCCCGCATCCTCCAGGGCTTGGGCGTGGGCACCGAGTTCCACCAGACCTCCATGGAGACCCTGGACGCCCGTCTGAAGGTGAAGGTGCTGCTGGCTCAGGCCCTGTTCGGCAATCCCGACATCCTGCTGCTGGACGAGCCCACCAACAACCTGGACATCAACGCTGTCAACTGGCTGGAGGACTTCCTGCTGGACTTTGAGGGCACCGTCATCGTGGTCAGCCACGACCGCCACTTCCTCAACACCATCTGTACCCACATCGTGGACATCGACTACAACAAGATCAAGCTCTATGTGGGTAACTACGACTTCTGGTACGACGCTTCTCAGCTGATGCAGAACCTGATGAAGAACCAGAACAAGAAGAACGAGGAGAAGGCCCAGGAGCTGAAGGAGTTCATCTCCCGGTTCTCCGCTAACAAGTCCAAGTCCAAGCAGGCCACCGCCCGCCGGAAGCTGCTGGAAAAGATCACCCTGGAGGAGATCCCCGCCTCCTCCCGCCGCTACCCCTGGGTGGCCTTCTCCCCCGACCGGGAGGTGGGCAAGGATATCCTCTTCGTCACCGACGTGTCCAAGACCATCGATGGGGTGAAGGTGCTGGACAAGGTATCCTTCATCGTGGGCCACGGCGACAAGATCGCCTTCGTGGGCGACAACGAGAACGCCCAGACCGCCCTCTTCAAGATCCTCACCGGCGAGATGGAGCCCGATGAGGGCACCGTCAAGTGGGGCCAGACCGCTACCTTCTCCTACTTTCCCAAGGACAACACCGAATTCTTCAAGGACTGCGACGACAACCTGGTGGAGTGGCTGCGGCAGTGGTCCTCCGACCCCCACGAGGCCTACCTCCGGGGCTTCCTGGGCCGGATGCTCTTCTCCGGCGACGAGGTGTATAAGCCCGTCAAGGTCCTCTCCGGCGGCGAGAAGGTGCGCTGTATGCTCTCCCGCATGATGCTGTCCGGCGCCAACGTGCTGCTGCTGGACCAGCCCACCAACCACCTGGATCTGGAGTCCATCGCCGCTCTGAACAACGGCCTGGAGGCCGTCAAGTGCAACGTGCTGGTGGCCTCCCACGACCATCAGCTCATCCAGACCGTGTGTAACCGGGTGTTCGATTTCACCGCCGACGGTCAGCTCATCGACCGCAAGATGACCTACGACGAGTACCTGGAGAGCCAGAAGGCGGACGCATAACAAGCAAAACAGCGGGACGGCTTGCCGTCCCGCTGTTTTTATGGATTTCCGCCCCCTATAGGGCGGCGGAGATAGAAGAGCAGCCCCGCCAGATCGGCCAGTCCCCACCCGATGGGTACCGCCCACCAGATGCCCTTCAGGCCGATGGCCGGAATGGGAGCCAGAAGGTAGGCCAGAGCCACCCGGGTACCCAGGGAGACCACCGTCAACACCACCGATACCCCGGGCCGCCCCAGCCCCCGGAAGAGGCCGTAGAGCAGGAAGAGGATGCCGATGCCGCAGTAGCATAGCCCCTCGATACGCAGATACTCCACCCCGATGGCGATGATCTCGGTCTCTCCCGGCTCCACGAAGAGGGCCATCAGGGGGGCGGCGAAGAGACACACCAGCAGGGAGCTGACCACGCAGAAGAGAATGGACACTACCACGGCGGAGCGGATGCCCCGGCGGATGCGCTCCGGCTGGGAGGCTCCGGTGTTCTGGGCCACGAAGGTGGAGAAGGCGTTGCCGAAGTCCTGGACGGGCAGATAGGCGAAGGCGTCGATCTTGACGGCGACGGCAAAGGCGGCCATCACGTTGACCCCGAAGGAGTTGACCAGCCCCTGCACCATCAGGATGCCGAAGTTCATCACCGACTGCTGCACGCAGGTGAGCAGGGAGTAGTGGATGATGCGGCCCAGCTCTCCCCGCCGGAAGGTGCAGTGCTCCTGTCCCAGGCGGAGGAGCGCCACCCGCCTCCAGCAGTAGAGCGCAATCCCGGCGGCGGACACCCCCTGAGCCAGCACCGTGGCCCCGGCGGCTCCCGCCACCCCCCAGCCCAGACCCAGCACGAACCACAGGTCCAGAGCAATGTTGAGCAGGGTGGACAGGGCCAGAAAGACCAAGGGGGCGGTGGAGTTACCCACCGACCGCAGCAGGCAGGCGAAGTAATTGTATAAGAAGGTGAAGCAGATCCCCAGCAGCACCACCCGCAGATAGGCGTGGGTGTCGTCCCAGGCCTCCGCCGGGATACGCAGCAGAGTCATCACCGGCTCCAGCAGCAAAAGCACCCCCACATTGAGGATCACCGCCACGGCGCCGATGAAGAGGAAGGAGAGGAAGAGGCAGCGCTTCAGCTCCTCCTCCCGCCGGGCCCCGTGGAGCATGGACCACAGAGCCCCGCTGCCCATACACAGCCCCAGCAGCACCGAGGTGAGGAAGGTCATCAGAGTAAAGGAGAAGCCCACCGAGGCCAGGGCGGAGGGCCCAAGGGCCCGGCCCACGATGAGGGTATCGGCAATGTTGTAGCACTGCTGCAGCAGGTTGCCCGCGATCATGGGCGCGGCAAAGCAAAGCATGGGCCGGGTGATGCCGCCCCGGGTCAGATCAATCTGCATGGTCATTCCACATCCCTTTCCAGGGCATGATAGCAGGCCCGGGGAAAAAATACAAGAGTGGCCTTGCCTTTTGAGCCAGGAAACGATAAGATAAGATGTGCAAAAAAACCGTGCGTTTTTAACCATTTCGTGCTATACTACATATTCGAACTTACTTCATCCGGAAAGGATGCTGACCATGCGAAAAGAGATCCTTTTGCCCGCCATTGCGGTGGTGGGCGGCGGGGCCGGCTTCGCCCTGCGGCGCTGGGAACTGGCTACCGCTTTTGAGGCGGACACCGGCCTTCCCATCTCCGGCGCTCCCGCCACCATGGCCCTCATCGCCCTGTCGGTGGTGGTGGCTGCCGTGCTGCTGATCCTCAGCTTTATGGGGAAGTATCCCCGATTCAGCGGCTATGACCAGGCTTTTTCTGCCAAGGACAACACCCTGTATGCCATGGCGGGGATACTCTCCGGCTTCCTGCTCATCGGGGCGGGCGGTCTGATGGCCTATGACTTTGCCACCGGGGCCAATCCCATCTACACCCGCCTCATCGTGGCGGTGCTGGCGGTGGCCTCCGGCCTGTGCGTCATGTCCACGGTGCGGGACAATTTTAAAGGGGAGAACAAGGGCAAGTACAGCGTGCCCCTGCTCATCCCGGCCTTTGCCTTCTGCGTGTGGCTCATCGCCGCCTACCAGGTGCGGGCGGGGGACCCGGTGCAGCTGGACTATGTGTACGAGCTCTTTGCCATCATCGCCGGCCTGCTGGGGCTCTACTTTATCGCCGGTTTCTCCTTTGACAAGGGTAAGTGCGTCCCCGCGGTGTTCTTCTGCCTGATGGGTGTGTATTTCTCCCTGGTCACCCTGGCCGATGAGCACGACTGGGCCACCCTGGTGCTCTATGGCTTTACCATTCTCTATCTGCTGACTTCCAGCGCTTTGCTGCTGTACAATGCCGCCCGGCCTCTGCCAGAGGAGCCGGTCGAGAACGATACGGAGGGATCCTCTGATGTCTGAGAAAAAGAAATTTTATATCACCACCCCCATTTACTACCCCTCGGACAAGCTCCACATCGGCCATGCCTACTGCACTGTGGCCACCGATGCTATGGCCCGGTATAAGCGGCTGTGCGGCTATGATGTGCTGTTCCTCACCGGCACCGACGAGCACGGCCAGAAGATCGAGGACAAGGCCAAGGCCGCCGGCGTCTCCCCCAAGGAGTATGTGGACAACATCGTGGAGGGCCCCCAGGGCGTCAAGGACCTGTGGAAGCTGATGAACATTTCCAACGACCGGTTCATCCGCACCACCGACGACTACCATGTGGCCGCCATCCAGAAGATCTTTAAGAAGATGTATGAGAAGGGCGACATCTACAAGGGCAAGTATGTGGGCAAGTACTGCAAGCCCTGCGAGTCCTTCTGGACCGAGAGCCAGCTGGTGGACGGCAAGTGCCCCGACTGCGGCCGTGAGGTCCAGGACGCCGAGGAGGAGGCCTACTTCTTCCGGCTGAGCAAGTACGCCGACCGCATCCAGGACCTGCTGGAGAACACCGACTTCCTGGAGCCCCGCAGCCGGGTCAACGAGATGGTGAACAACTTCATCAAGCCCGGCCTGGAGGACCTGTGCGTCTCCCGTACCTCCTTCCAGTGGGGCATTCCCGTGGACTTCGACCCCGGCCATGTGGTGTATGTGTGGATCGACGCCCTCTTCAACTACACCACCGCCCTGGGCTTCATGAACGACAAGTACGACGACTATGAGAAGTACTGGCCTGCCGACGTCCACTTCATCGGCAAGGAGATCGTCCGCTTCCACTCCATCATCTGGCCCGCCATGCTCATGAGCATGGAGATGCCCCTGCCCAAGAAGGTGTTTGGCCACGGCTGGCTGCTGCTGGACGGCGGCAAGATGAGCAAGTCCAAGGGCAACGTGGTGGACCCCTATCTGCTGGCCCAGCGCTACGGCGTGGATTCCCTGCGCTACTTCCTGCTGCGGGAGTTCCCCTTCGGCACCGACGGCAACTTCTCCAATGAGGCCCTCATCGGCCGCATCAACACCGACCTGGCCAACGACCTGGGTAATCTGGTGAGCCGTACCACCGCCATGGTGGGCAAGTACTTCGGCGCGCACCTGCCTGCCGGCTGCGGTGCCACCGGAGACGAGGCGGATCTGGCCAATCTGGTGGCTCAGTCCATGGGCAATGTGGGCCTGTCCATGCAGTTCCCTGAGGACGATCCCCAGAAGTTTGACGTGGAGCTCATCGCCATGGCCGCCCAGCTGCGCAACACCTATGAGGACAAGATGGAGCAGTATGCCTTCCAGGACGCCCTGATGGAGGTCTTCAAGCTCATCGGCCGGGCCAACAAGTATATCGACGAGAACAAGCCCTGGGCTCTGGCCAAGGACGAGACCCAGCAGGACCGTCTGGCCCATGTGCTGTACAATCTGCTGGAGTGCGTGCGCATTTCCGCCGTGCTCCTCACCCCCTTTATGCCCGAGACCTGCGGAAAGATCTTTGCCCAGATCGGCGCCAATGACAGCCAGCGCACCTGGGAGTCCGCCGGTGTGTGGGGCGCGCTGTCTGACCAGGCTCCTGTGAGCAAGGGTGAGAACCTCTTCCCCCGCATCGACGCTGCCAAGGAGCTGGAGGAGCTGGCCGCTCTGGAGGAGGCCGCCAAGGCGGAAGCCGCTGCCAAGGCTGAGCCCGAGTATATTACCATCGACGACTTTGCCAAGGTGAAGTTCGTCACCGCCAAGGTGCTCTCCTGCGAGGCGGTGAAGAAGAGCAAGAAGCTGCTCCGCTTTACCCTGGACTGCGGCGAGGGCCAGCCCCGTCAGATTCTCTCCGGCATCCATGAGTACTACGAGCCCGAGGATCTGATCGGCAAGACCGTGGTGGCCTGCGTCAACCTGGCCCCCCGGAAGATGATGGGCCTGGAGTCCAACGGTATGCTCATCTCCGCCGTGAAGGAGGGAGCCGAGGGCCACGAGGAGCTCCACCTGCTCATGCTGGACGACAAGGTGCCCGCCGGCTGCACCCTGGGTTAATTGAAAGAAAAACAAAGGAGACGCTGCACAAGCAGCGTCTCCTTTTTTATAAATACTATGCAGCCAGCTCATTGTGCCGGTGGGAAGAATTCTTTATACTTTAAGAAACGGTTCAGGTTTTACAGGTCTGTTCAAGCCTGTGCCATTTCGAGAGGAAAGAAGGATCGCTATGAAAAAGGTTGTTTCCCTTGCGCTGGCCCTGGTCATGATGCTGGGCCTGTGTGCCTGCGGCGGCGGTTCCGCCGCGCCGGAAGAGGAGGACCACTCCGACGCCATCCGTCTGGCGGTACAGTCCGAGGCGGCTGTGGAGTGTATGTTCAGCTATGCCAACGTGAAGAACGTCCTGGCCTCTGTGACCAATACCGATGACAACGGCGACGGCACCTATGAGGTCAATGGCTACATCACCGTGATCGACGACTACGGCGACCGCTACAAGGCAAAATTCGATGCCACCGTCTCTGTGGACGAGGACGGCGACGCCGACTGCGACAGCTTCAGCATGGAGACCCCCACCCGGGAGTAATACTTCCAATCCCTTCAAAACAAAGACGTGCTGCTATGCAGCACGTCTTTGTTTTTTGTTCTGTTATCGCTGGTCCAGGGGCACGAAGGGCCGCATGGGAGCCACAGCCTTGTAGGCGGGACGGATGATGCGGTTGCCCGGCTGGTAGACCTCCTCGATGCGGTGGGCGCACCAGCCCACGATACGGGCCACGGCGAACAGGGGGGTATACAGCTCCTGGGGGATGCCCATCATCTTGTACACCATGCCGGAGAACAGGTCCACGTTGGCGCACACCACCTTGTCCTCCCCCTTGACGGAGAGGAGCACCTCGGGGGTGAGCCGCTCCACCGTCTCGTACAGCTCGAACTCGTCCAGCATCCCCTTGGTCTCAGCCAGCTTCTTGGCGAACTTCTTGAGGATGACGGCACGGGGGTCGGAGATGGTGTAGATGGCGTGGCCCATGCCGTAGATGAGGCCCGACTTGTCGCCGGCTTCCTTCCGCAGCAGCTTGCCCAGGAAGGCGCGCACCTCGTCCTCGTCCTTCCAGTCCTTTACCGCGTCCTCGATGTAGCCGAACATCTCCATGACCTTCTTGTTGGCGCCGCCGTGGCGGGGGCCCTTCAGGGAGCCTACGGCAGCGGCGATGGAGGAGTAGAAGTCGGTGCCGGAGGAGGAGAGCACCCGGCAGGCGAAGGCAGAGTTGTTGCCGCCGCCGTGCTCGGCGTGGAGCACCAGGCACAGGTCCAGCAGCCGGGCCTCCTGCTCGGTGAACTGGTTGTCGTGGCGGACGGAGTAGAGGAAGTTCTCCGCCACGCTGAGTCCGGCCTGAGGCCGGTGGAGGTAGAGGGACTCGTCGTCATAGTAGTGGCGCTTCACGGCAAAGGCGTGGGCCACGATGACGGGCACCCGGGCGATGAGCTGGATGGCCTGCCGCAGCTGATTGGACAGGGACATATCGTCCGGGTTGTCGTCATAGGAGTACAGGGCCAGCACCGAGCGGGCCAGCTTGTTCATCACGTCGGGACTGGGGGCCTTGATGATCATGTCCTCGGTAAACATATGGGGCAGGGTGTGGTTGTCGCTGAGCATCTGCTGGAAAGCGGTCAGCTGCTCCCTGGTAGGCAGAGCGCCGAAGAGCAGCAGATAGGCGGTCTCCTCAAAGCCGAACCGGTTCTCCCGCACGAAGCCGTCCACCAGCTCCTCCACATCGATGCCCCGGTAGATCAGCTTGCCGGGGGCGGGGAAGCGCTCGCCGTCCTGGAGGTAATAGCCCAGCACGTTGCCGATCTGGGTGACGCCCGCCATGACGCCGGTGCCGTCGGCGTTGCGCAGGCCCCGCTTGACCCGATAGCGCTCGTAATCTGCCGGGTCGATCTGGTTATGTTTGCGATATTCCTCACATAGACTGTCAATGAAGTCCATGGATGTGCCCTTCTCGGCGTTTTGCATTTCCAGCCTCTCCTTTGCCCAAATTCTTTTACACGGTATTGTACAACCATTTTGCGGCACAGTCAATATGGAAAGTAAACGAAGTAAAAATTGAAATGGAATGAATCATAACTTGCAAAAAGAGGGGATGGTGTTTCCGATGAGACAGGTGGCGGCGGTTGCCCTGGCCCTGCTGCTGGCCCTATTTCTGCTGCCGCTGCTGCTGGTGCCCCAGGGAGAGGGGGCTCTGCCGGTGGAAAGCGGCAGTCTGCCCATTGACCGCACGGTGGTTACACCGGAGCCGGCCCTGGACAGCGCCCAGCAGGTAACGGTAAAGCGGTCCGACGGCACGGTGGAAACCATGGCCCTGGACGACTACCTGTGGGGGGTGGTGGCCGCCGAGATGCCCGCCGCCTTTGAAAGCGAAGCCCTGAAGGCCCAGGCGGTGGCCGCCCGCACTTATACCTATTCCAAAATGGAGCGGGAGACCTCCGGTCACCCGGAGGCCGACCTGTGTACCGACGTGAATTGCTGCCAGGCCTACCGCACCCGGGAGGATGCCGCTGCCAGCTGGGGAACCAACGCCCAGATGTATACCGACAAGATCGCCGCCGCTGTGGCGGACACCGACGGGGTGGCGGTACTCTATGAGGGCAGCCCCATTCAGGCCGTCTTTTTCTCCTCCGCCGACGGGCGGACGGTGGACGCGGTGGAGGTGTGGGGCAATTCCGTACCCTACCTCACCGGAGTGGACAGCCCCGAGGGGGAGGAGGTACCCAACTACCACTCCACTGTCACCCTGACGGCGGAGGAGTTCAAGACCGCCATTCTGGCCAAGTACCCTGGGGCGGACCTGTCAGGGGATCCCTCCGGCTGGTTTTCCAATACCGTGTCCAACTCCGCCGGAGGTGTGAGCAGCATAGATGTGGGGGGCGTCACCGTCAGCGGACAGGAGCTGCGTACCCTGTTCTCCCTGCGCTCCACCAGCTTTACCGTGTCCGCCGGGGCGGAGGGGGTGACCTTTTCGGTCACTGGCTACGGCCACGGGGTGGGCATGAGCCAGTACGGGGCCAACGCCCTGGCCAAGGAGGGCAAGGGCTATGAGGAGATTTTAAAGTGGTACTACACCGGGGTGGAAGTGGAACAATATACCCCTGGACAGTGAACTGCCCAGGGGTATCGCTTATGCCGTCAGTCGGGAAAGCGCGTATAGGGGAAGGGGACGCCGGAGTCCATCCAGCCTTCCCCAATGGCAACGGCCTCTTCGCCGTTCTCCGGCACGGACACCTGGTCCAGGGTCACCAAGAAGCCCTCCGCCGACGGGTCAAACCGGTATTGCTTCCACTCGGTCCGTCCCGCGCCGCTGGAGCCGTTGTGGCAGAGGATGTTGTCCTCGCGCACCACATAGAGACTCCGCTCCCAGCCCTCCACCGCCAGCACGGGCTGGCCGTCCACCAGGGTGTAGATGGCAAAGACATAGCCCTCATCCATGCTCCAGAATTCGCTGCCCACAAAGCCCATCAATAGCTCCTCTACCCCGTCGCCGTTTAGATCACGGAGTGTGTAGCCGATGGTACCAGCCGGGTCCCAGGAGGGGCAAATGAGGACGAGCAGCAGGTCCGGAAAGTCGATCGGCGGTCGTTTGCGAAGCAGGGCCTCCGCATACCGGGACAGAAGCGGACCATAGGCACTGAGCTCCCCGCCGGTGGGAGTGCCGGCGGAGACGGAGGACGCTCCGCCCCGCTGGACGGTGTTCTCTGCTGTGGCCGCAGCCGGGGGGTGAGTATCCACCATCCCGCAGGCGCAGCAGGTGACCACCAGCCCCAGAACCAGGGTCAGGCAGACTGCCCCTTTGCCCGGCTTGCGATAGCCCTTGATCCCCAGAAGCCGGGTTTTCAGCCGCTTCCCCTCCTGACAGAGGGGGGCGGCCATCCAGGGGGAGGGCCTTCCAGGCCGGGCGGCCAGCAGCAACAGCATATCCCCGTAGGCCATCCTCTGCTCCGGCGCCAGGGCACGGACCACCGCCTCGTCGCAGGACAGCTCGCAGTCCAGTGCGATGCGCCGCCCCATCCAGTGGACCAGGGGATTGAACCAGTGGAGGCTGGCCACCAGCACTACCAGCCACTTGTAGCAGATGTCCCACCGTCGGGCGTGGGTCAGCTCATGGCGGAGGGCGGCGGTCAGGGCGTGAGGAGGAAGGGACGGCCCGCCCTGGGGCAGGACGATCACCGGCCGAAAGACCCCCAGCAGCATGGGGGCGTTCACCTGGTTGCTGCAAGCCAGTTTCATCCGGCGGCTGTGGCCCAGCTCTTCAAACAGGGCCAGGGCCTCCGCGGTTGGCGGGGCGAGAGAGATACGGACCCGGCGGGAAAAGCGGGCATAGGCGGCGATATGCCAGAGGAAGAAGCCCGCCCCAACTGCCAGCCACAGGGAAACCAAGACGCCGGGAAGGGAAATGGCCGGGGCGGAGGGCTGGGTCGTCTCCGGTTGATCCACCGTGACCGGCTCCGACGGCGGAGTAATGGGAGCGGTCTGTGTGTCCGTCTGGTCCTGCCGTTCGGGAAGAATGGTTTCCTGCCGGACCATCTCCTGGGTAGGCTGAGGGGGCTGGGGCAGAGTGATGCCGTAGCCGAAGGGGATTAGAAAGCGGAGGAGCACCGCCAGCCAGAGATAATAGGAGACGGCCCTGGGCACCCTGTTTCCCGTCACAGGGCGCAGCAGCAGCAGAAGCGCGCACAGCAGGGAGCCGGACAGGGTGAGGGAGAGCAGGGTAAGCAGTACCTCTTTCATGTGGATTCCTCCTGATGGAACAGGGCGGACAGCTCGGCGATCTCTGCTTGGCTCAGCTGGCCGTCGGACAGCAGGGAGGCCACCAGCTTTTTGGCGCTGCCGTTGAACACCTGGTCCACCAGGTGGCGGGCGGACCAGCGGCCATATTGGGCCTGGGTGATGACCGCCCGGTACATTCCCCGGCGCTCCAGCTGAACGGCCCCCTTTTCGCACAGACGGCGCAGCAGGGTCTTGACGGTGGAGTCCTCCCAGCCGCACCGGGCGGACAGAATGCGGCGCAGCTCCGACAGCGGAGCCGGCTGGGGCAGGCTCCACAGGGCCTTCATAACCTCCAGCTCGGCATCTTGGATCTTTTCAGCACCAATACACATAGCGGCCTCCTTAAAGGTTTACTGTTGTAGCCTAAATAAAGATTACAATAGTAAACTTTATTTGTCAAGGGGTTTTCGCAGCGCGGGGAAAAATTTGATGGGCTGCCTAAAAATTTTTCAGCCTGGATGGGTCAACGGCGTTGTCAAAAATAAGACCTTTTGGTATAATATCAAATTGGAAAGGTGGCTTACACCCCTTCCAAATATGACGTAAAGTGAGAGATCGCACATGAACACACGGTATGACGTTGCCATTCTGGGCTGCGGCGAAGCCGGTATTTTCGCCGGGTACGAGCTGATGCACCGCAACCCCGGCCTCAAGGTGGTGGCCATGGATCAGGGGGCCGATATCTATACCCGCAGCTGCCCCATTGTGGCGGGCAAGGTGAAGGAGTGCGTCCACTGCAAGGTGTGCGGCACCATGTGCGGTTTTGGCGGCGCCGGCGCCTTTTCCGACGGCAAATATAACTTCACCACCGCGTTCGGCGGCTGGCTCACCGACTTCATGCCCAAGGAAGAGGTCATGTGCCTCATCGACTATGTGGACTCCATCAACATGAAGCACGGAGCCACCGACAAAGTGTTCTCCACCGATACCCCGGCGGCCCGTGCCCTGGAGAAGCGGGCCCTGGAGCACGACCTTCATCTGCTCCAGGCCCGGTGTAAGCACCTGGGTACCGAGAACAACCTGAAGATCCTGCAGAGCATCTATGAGGAGTGCCGCAAGGGTGTGGAGTTCCATTTCAACACCGCTGTCACCAAGATCATGGATCTGAAGGGGGAGGGCTACCGCCTCATCACCGAGAAGGGTGACGAGATCGACTGCACCTGGCTCATCGCCGGTCCCGGCCGCTCCGGTGCCGAGTGGTTCTCCAACCAGTGCAAGGACCTGGGCATCCAGCTCATCAACAACCAAGTGGACATCGGCGTGCGGGTGGAGCTGCCTGCCAAGGTCTTTGAGCACATCACCGACGTGGTGTACGAGTCCAAGCTGGTCTACCGCACCAAGCAGTACGGCGATCAGGTGCGTACCTTCTGCATGAATCCCTACGGCCATGTGGTGGCCGAGAGCGTGGAGGGCATCAACACCGTCAACGGCCATTCCTATTCCGACCCCGCCCTCCAGAGCGAGAACACCAACTTCGCCCTGCTGGTGTCCAACCGGTTCACCCAGCCCTTCAACGAGCCCTATCGTTACGGCAAGCACATTGCCTCCCTGTCCAATATGTTGGCCGGCGGCGTGCTGGTCCAGCGCTTCGGCGATCTGGTCAGCGGCATCCGCACCAACGAGCACCGGATGAGCAAGTCCTTCGTCCGGCCCACCCTCACCGCCGCCGTCCCCGGCGACCTGTCCCTGGCCCTGCCCAAGCGGCAGCTGGACGATATCATTGAGATGATCTACCAGCTGGACAAGATCGCCCCCGGTACCGCCAACTACGATACTCTGCTCTACGGCGCTGAGGTCAAGTTCTACTCCGCCCGGCTGGCCCTGTCCGGCGAGCTGGAGACTTCTCTGCCCGGCTTCTTCGCCGTGGGCGATGGCGCGGGCGTTACCCGGGGTCTGGCCCAGGCAGGCGCTTCCGGTGTGAAAGCGGCCCAGGTGATTCTGGAGCGGCTGAAATAAGCCCGCCCGGAGCCTACACAATGCGAAGCATTGCCGCCGGCGGAATTTATTTCCGCCGTGCGAATCAAATCATCAGGGCTCCCGCAGGGCCTTGGCCCTGTGGGACCGACGGCGCGGGCATCACCCGCGGCCTGGCCCAGGCAGGCGCCTCCGGCGTGAAGGCGGCCCAGGTGATTCTGAACCGGCTGAAATAAGCGGAACAAAAAAACAGCTGCAAGCCATTGGCTTGCAGCTGTTTTTTAATTTGTTATGCAGCAGAGACGCCGGTGTCGGGCAGATGGTTTTCCTCCGGCTTCTTTACCAGGAAGGCCAGCCGCTTACAGAAGAACCGGGAGATATAACCTACCGTCAGGGCGCACACTACGGTGCCCTCCCGCAGGCCGTACACAGCCCCCAGGTCCAGCAGAGACAGCAGAGTGGCGGCGGCTACCATGGTCAGGTCAAAGCCAGTCTTGGTCTTGCCGAAGTCCCAGTGGAACTCCTGGCTGCACACCCGCACAAAGCCCTCGCAGGGGAGGATGAGCACGTTGGGAATGACCTCCAGAGCCACGCCCAGGCCCAGACAGGTACAGCCCATCAGCAGCACCACCCAGTGGCTGGCGTAGGACTGAGGCACCAGGTCGCCCAGCAGCCCCATCCACAGATCAATGCAGCAGGAGAAGAGGAAGGTGAAGGGGACCTGGAGCAGCTGGATGGGCCGGAACTTCTTGCGCAGGATCAGAATCTGGCCGCCCAGCATGACGCAGTTCACCACAAAGGTGAAGGTACCCAGGGAGATGCCGGGGAACACATAGGTGAGTACATAGGCCAGGCTGGATACCGCGGAGGTGCCCATTCCGGCCAGGGTGATTAGGGAAATGCCGAGGGCCGAGCACAGGACCCCGGCCAGAAAGATCAAATAGCGCCGGAGCAGACCGGAATGAGACATCGCATACGCCTCCAAAAAATCATTTTTTAGTACTAAAAATAGTTTAGCACGATGAAAAGGAGGGTTCAAGAGACATCTTTACCAAATAAAAAAGGAAATTTTTTGTGGAATTAACAAGAGGATGGCGCAAAACAGCAACAATAATTCAGGCGTGCCGCCCAAATCAGCGGCACGCCTGAATTTCAGGATTCTTTTTTGTGGCCGGTGTGTTCCTCTTCCTCCTCCGGCGGGGGAGAGAGTTTGGTGACGGTGGCCCACTCCACCCGGCGCTCGGACAGCTCCTCCACCCGGATGTGCAGGCCGTAAATGTCCACCTCGGGGTGACTGCCGTCCTCGGGGATGACGGACAGCTGGGCGTACACCAGCCCGCCCAGAGTCTCCGATTCCTCCTCTTCCGGCATTTCCATGCCCAGAGCTTCAAAGAGCTCTTCCAGTTCGGCGGAGCCGGCCACCCGCCAGCGGTCCTCCCCCAGGGGGATGATCTCCAGGTCCTCCTGGGGATCGAACTCGTCGTAGATGTTGCCCACGATCTCCTCCAGCAGGTCCTCCATGGTGACCAGGCCGGCGGTGCCGCCGTACTCGTCCACCACAATGGACAGGTGGACCTTTTTGCTCTGCATATCCCGGAACAGCAGGTCGGTGCGCACCGACTGGGGCACGAAGTAGGGGCGGCGGAGCAGCTCCCGCAGAGGCTTGGGCTGGGGCTTGCGGGCGTTGATGAGCCACTCCCGGGTGGAGAGGATACCGATGATGTCGTCGGCGTCCTCCTCGTAGACGGGGAAGCGGGACAGGCCGGATTCCTCAATGGTCTTTTCGATCTTCTCCGGGGTATCCTCCGCCCGCAGCATGACCATGTCGGTGCGGTGGACCATCACGTCGGCGGCGGTCATATTGTTAAACTCGAAAATATTTTCGATCATTTCCTTCTCTTCGGTCTCAATAGCACCCTTCTCCTCACTCAGGTCGATAAGTATACGCAGCCCCTCCTCGGATACCTCCTTATCCTCATCATTGGGATTGATGCGGAAGAGCCACAGGACGGCGTTGGTGGAGATGGTAAGCAGCCAGATCAGCGGGCGCATGACGGTGGCCAGCAGACTGACCACACCGCAGGAAAAACGGGCCACCGCTTCGCTCTTTTTCATGGCCACCCGTTTGGGCACCAGTTCGCCAAAGACCAGAGTAAAGAAGGAGAGGATCACAGTGACCACGATCACAGACAGGGTATGAACCGTGGCCACCACAGGCCCGGTCAGCGCGAACGTGGATACTGCCCACTGGGTAAGGGGTCCGGCCAGATTGTCGGCGGCAAAGGCAGACCCCAGGAAGCCGGCCAGGGTGATGCCGATCTGGATGGTGGAGAGAAACCGGGTGGGCATCTCTACGATCCGGAGCAGCTTGGCTGCCTTGCGGTCGCCGCCTTCGGCCTGCTTGCGGATAAGTGCCTCGTTTAATGAGATTACTGCGATCTCAGTGGCAGCAAAGTAGGCGTTGATGGCAATGAGTATGACCTGAAGAAGTAGTTGAGGCCATATGGATGACAAAATAAATTCCTCCTTAAATATATTGATCATGGAACCAGTATAACACACCGCTGAAAAAAATCCATAAGATTGCGGAAAAAAGTTGGTATCCATGTTATAATAATCACGTGTGTCGTACCTGGGGATAGGATAGTTCCTCAGCCCCAGAAAGAGCAAGGCCCCCTGTGCCGGGGACCGATGGAGTGTGAAAGAGATGGAGACAAAGAAGGTACCGGCCTGGCTGGAGCATCCGGCCGCCTTTGTAAAATGGCTGATCTTCGCGGGGATCAGCGGCCTGCTGTGCGGCGGGGTGGCCACCGCCTTTTACTATGCCTTTTCCTCGGTCACAGACCTGCGCCATGCCAATCCCTGGCTGATCTGGCTGCTGCCGGTGGGCGGTCTGGCGATTGTGCTGCTCTACCGGGTGTGCGGCATGGAGGAGGACCGGGGCACCAACTTCGTGCTGGCGGCGGTGCGGGAAAACCAGCCCCTCCGGCTGCGTACCGCCCCCCTGGTCTTTGTGTCCACCGTTATCACCCATTTGGTGGGTGGTTCCTCCGGCCGGGAGGGAGCCATCCTCCAGATTGGCGGATCTATCTCCTCCAAAGTAGGCCGGTGGATGCGCCTGGACGACAAGGACAGCCGTATCATCACCATGTGCGGAATGTCGGCGGCTTTTTCCGCCCTCTTCGGCACCCCTCTGACTGCCGCCATGTTTTCTATGGAGGTCACCAGTGTGGGAGTGCTCTATTATGCCGCCATCGTGCCCTGTATTCTCTCCTCCATCATCGGCCTGTGGGTGGCCCAGCATTTCGGTGTGCCTCCCACCGCCTTTACCCTGGAGGGCATCCCCAACCTGAGCGCCGTCACCCTGCTGCAGGTCATCGGTATGGGCATCCTCTTTGCCCTGCTGTCCATTTTCTTCTGCCGGCTGATGCACGCCGCACCCAAAATCTATGACAGAGTTCTGCCCAACCATCTGGTGCGGGCGGCGGTGGGCGGCACTCTGGTCATCGCCCTGACCTATGTGATCTGGATCTGGGACCCTGGTACTTACGACTACAACGGAGCGGGAGAGGCTATCATCCATGCCGCCATCGGGGGAAACGCCCGGCCGGAGGCGTTCTTCTTCAAGATGCTCTTTACCACCATTACCCTGGGGGCAGGGTTTAAGGGCGGCGAGATCGTGCCGGTATTCTTTACCGGGGCCACCTTCGGCTGCACCGTGGCCCCCTTCCTGGGGCTCCACCCCTCCTTCGGGGCGGGTCTGGGGATGGTGTGCGTGTTCTGCGGCGTCACCAACTGCCCCATCACCTCCCTGCTGCTCTCTCTGGAGCTCTTTGCCGGGGACAGCCTGGGGATGTTTACCGGCCAGAGCCTGTGCCTGTTCGCGGTGTGTCTGGCGGTGTCCTATATGCTGTCCGGCTATTATGGGCTGTACAGCGAGCAAAAAATCGTATATAGTAAACTGCGGCCCGAATTCATCGACAAAAAGGCAAACCAGGACCACTGAGTTTCTGGACCCATACAAAGGAGAAAACATATGCTGCGATTTGATCATTTTAATTTCAATGTTCTGGACCTGAACCGGTCCCTGGACTTTTACCGTGAGGCTCTGGAGCTGGCGCCGGTGGCGGAAAAGGATGCCGAGGACGGCTCCTTCAAGCTGGTCTACCTGGGGGACGGGGAGACCGGCTTCCGGCTGGAGCTGACCTGGCTGAGGGACCGGACTGAGCCCTACGACCTGGGGGAGCAGGAGTTCCACCTGGCCTTTGTCACCGACCGCTTTGATGAGCTTCTGGAGCGCCACAAGGCCATGGGCTGCGTGTGCTTTGAAAACCCGGCCATGGGCATCTATTTCATTGAAGATCCCGACGGCTACTGGATCGAGATCGTTCCTGGAAAGGAATAAGGACATGAGCAAGACCGTAACGGGAGGCCGCCTGGCCTATGCCGATCTGCTGCGGGCTGTGGCCATGCTGGCGGTCATCGTGGTCCACCTGGCAGGCTCCCAGCTGGGCAACGTGCCGGTGGGCTCGGCGGAATTCCATGTGCTCAACGCCTACGACGGGCTGACCCACTGGTGTGTGCCCGTCTTTATTATGCTGTCAGGAATGTTCCTGCTGGACCCCAAGCACAGCCTCTCCCCCTCCAAGCTGTTTTTCGGCCATATTCTGCGGATGCTGGTGGCCCTGGCGGTGTGGGGGACGGCCTATGCCCTGGTGACCCAGGTGTCGGCGGCGGGGCTGAGCTGGGAGAGTGTGAAAGCGGCCCTCTGGCAGGTGCTCCAGGGCAAGACCCACTTCCACCTGTGGTTTTTGTATATGATCGTGGGCCTGTACCTCATCACCCCCATTCTCCGCGTCTTTGTTCGGGGGGCCAGCCGGGCGGACTTCCACTGGTTCTTCCTGCTGTGCTTTGTGTTTGCCAACCTGCTGCCCACCCTGCTGCGGCTGCGGCCCAGTCAGACGGTGAGCCTGTGGGTGAACAATCTGAACCTTCACCTGGTGCTGGGCTATGTGGGCTACTATGTGCTGGGTTACTATCTGAAAACCTACACCATCAGCCGGGCGGCGGAGTATCTCATCTACATCCTGGGCATCCTGGGTGCGGCAGTCACCGTGGGAGGGACTGCCTGGCTGTCCCAGCAGCGGGGCGTCTTTGCCCAGACCCTCTACAACTATGACAGCCCCAATATCGCGCTGATGAGCGTGGCGGTCTTTGTATTCTTCCGCTATGTACTGGGCGTCAGCGAGGAGCGCTCCCGCCGCCAGCGGATGAGTTCGGTGGCCCAGGTGTCCTTTGGGGTGTACCTGATCCATGTCTTTTTCCTCATCCTGCTGGACCGGCTGAACATCACCGTTCTCGCCATTCCGCCGGTGCTGGCAGTGCCCGCCCTGACGGCGGCGGTATTCCTGTGTTCCTTCGCCGTGGCCTGGCTCATCTCCAAGATCCCCCTGGTGGGGCGCTACCTGACTTAAAGGAGGCAACTGAGTGCTCTTTTCCAGTTCCGTATTTCTCTTCCTCTTCCTGCCCCTGGTGCTCATCATCTACTATGTGCCCCTGCGCCGGTTCCGGCAGGCACAGAATATATTCCTGCTGTTGGCCTCCCTGGGCTTCTATGCCTGGGGCGAGCCCTGGTTTGTGCTGGTGATGATAGGGTCCATTGTGATTAACTACTTTTTCGGCCTGTGGGTAGATTACAACAAGCGGCGGGACAGATCCTGCAGGGCCCCCATTTTGCTGGCCCTGCTGATCAATTTGGGTGTTCTGTTTGTATTTAAATACCTGATGTTTACTCTGGGTATTCTAAATGGCCTGGGTGCCAGCTTTGTGATCCCGGTAATCGAACTGCCCATCGGCATTTCCTTCTTTACCTTCCAGGCCCTCAGCTATGTGCTGGACGTCCATCGGGACCGGGGAAAGGTGCAGCGTTCCCCTCTGAAGGTGGGACTGTACATCTCTTTCTTTCCCCAGCTTATTGCCGGCCCCATCGTCAAGTATGAGACGGTGGCCGACCAGATCGACAACCGGAAGGAGAGCTGGGAGGACTTCTCCGCCGGCTGCGCCCGGTTTGTTGTAGGCCTGGGCAAGAAGGCGCTGCTGTCCAATCAGCTGGCCATCATCGCCGACCGGGCCTACGGTATGGCGGGAGACGGACTGACCACCTCCTTTGCCTGGCTGGGAGCGGTGGCTTACATCCTCCAGCTGTACAACGACTTCTCCGGCTATTCCGACATGGCCATCGGTCTGGGCAGGATGTTTGGATTTCACTTCCTGGAGAACTTCAATTATCCCTTTGCCGCCAACTCTCTGGCCGACCTGTGGCGGCGGTGGCACATCTCCCTGGCCACCTGGTTTCGGGACTATGTATATATCCCTCTTGGGGGCAGCCGGGTGGACAGCAAGGCCAAACTGATCCGCAACATCTTTATGGTGTGGCTGTGTACCGGCATCTGGCACGGAGCCAACTGGACCTATCTGGCCTGGGGCATGATCAACTTTGCCATGCTCATGCTGGAGAAATACGGCGGCCTGGGCCGGGGCTGGCCTAAGTTCTTCCGGTGGCTCTATCCCCTGATGACCTTCCTGCTCACCTGTGTGTTCTTCCGTTCGGACAGCATCGGCGCGGCCCTGCAGTATTTCCAGGCCCTGTTCGGCTTCGGCGCCGGGCTGGGGGACGGGCTGACTGTGCTCTATCTCACCGAATGCTGGCTGCCTCTGCTGGCCGCCGTGGTTTTTGCGGCTCCGGTGGCCCCCAAGCTGCGGGACTGGGCCAGCAAGCGCAACTGTGTGCTGCTGGATCTTGGCTACGCCCTGCTTATTGCCGGGGTGTTCCTGGTGTCGGCCAGCTTTATCATCAAGGGCACCTATAATCCCTTTATCTACTTCAACTTCTGACAAGGAGCGGCTCAATGAAACGACGCAATACCATAACCGCCTGCCTGTTCCTGCTGCTGATGGCGGGAGGCTTCGTGCTGCTGCTCACCTCCTTTTTGGGGCGGGAGGGCAGCTTTGAGGCCCTGCTCAAAACCTTTGCCAAGGACAAGGATGTGACTACCTTCCTGGCCCAGGCGGAGACCGCCGTCAATCAGGATCTGGACCGGGACCATCTGTTCATCCAGCTTTACGGCGGCATCCAGCGCATCACCGGCCGCAGGATGGTGGAGGATGCGGTGGATGAAAACACAGTGGTCAAGCTGTCCACCGGGGCGCTGAACTTCGTCAAGCCGGACAGCACCGCCCAGCCTGCGGAAAGCGTGGAGGCCAACGCCGCCGCTACGGCTGATCTGGCCCAGGCGCTGGAGGAGCAGGGTATTCCCTATCTCTTCGTGATGGCGCCCCAGAAGATCCAGCGGGGGCAGGACCTGCTGCCTGTAGGCATGGCGGAGAACGGAAACTCCACTGCCGATGCCTTCCTGGAGGAACTGGATCAGTCGGGCACCAGCTATTTCGATCTGCGGCCCTTCTTTGAGAGCAATGGTATCTATTCCGGCTGGTTCTTCAATACCGACCACCACTGGAAGCCGGAGGCCGCCTTCTTTGCCTGGCAGAACCTGGCCCAGCTGCTGGACCACAACTATGGGTTCGTCACCCCATCCTATCTTACCGATCCCGCCAACTGGTCCACCGCGGTGCTGGAGGACTTTTTCCTGGGCAGCCAGGGCAAACGGGTGGGGTCCCTCTACGCCGGGGTGGACGATTTCACCATCTATACCCCCAAATTTGAGACCAATCTTACCTATGCCAGCACCGACGGCGGCTTTGAGCGCACCGGCCCCTTCAACCAGTCGGTGTGCTTCCCCGAGCGGGTGGAGCAGATGGACTGGTTCAACGGCAACCCCTACACCTACTACTCCGGCGGCGACTACGGTATGGCCACCATGACCAACCACAACAACCCCAACGGACCCAGGATCGTGCTGCTGCGGGAGTCCTTCTCCTGCGCGCTGGCCCCCTTCCTGGCCCTGTCCTGTTCGGAGCTGACCACCATTGACCTGCGCTATTTCCAGGGGGATCTGATGGAGACCCTTGAGGCGCTGGAGCCCGATCTGGTGATGACCATGTATGCCGCCAGCTCTACCGGCCTGGAGAATATGTTTGCTTTTGAAGGAACGGAGTGAACCAAGTGGAACTGAGTGAGCGCAGGCCCTCCCTGCGGCGGCTGGACTATCACTATATTGCCATGCAGGCGGGCTTCTGGGCTATGTTTGCCGCCATTGTGGCCTACCAGACCGCTCTGCTGCTGGAGCGGGGCTTCTCCAACAGCGAGGCGGGATTGATGACGGCGGTGCGCTGTCTGGCGGGCATCGTGTTTCAGCCCCTGCTGGGAGGCTTTGCCGACCGGCATCCCCGCATTCCCCTGAAGTATATCGTGGGCCTGTCCCTGCTCATCTCGGTGGCGGCGGGGGCCTGGTACTGGCTGTCCCCCGGCATGGGCCTGTGGGAGACCACCCTGGTGTGGGTGGTCATCGGCGGCCTGGAGGTGTCCTCCTATCCCCTAATGGACGCCATGGCGGTGCAGTTTATCAATGAAGGTATGCCCATCCGCTACAGCCTGGGCCGGGGCATTGGCTCCCTGGCCTACGCGGTGGTGTGCGTGGTGCTGGGCTTCCAGGCGGGCCGGCTGGGCATGGAGAGCACCCTGCTCACCCACCTGGCCCTGGTGGTGCTGGAGATCCTGCTGGTGGTCACCTACCCGGCTTACCGGGGCAAGGGTGGACAGGCCGGGGAGGAGGGCCCCAAGCCCCAGTCCGCTCTGTCCCTGCTGCGGAGCAATCCCTGCTTTACCCTGATGCTGGTGGGGGTGTTCCTGGGCCTTACCGGCATCATGCCTCTGTCCAACTTCCTGGTGAACATCGTCAACAGCCGGGGGGGTACCGACTCCGACCTGGGTATCGCCCTCTTCCTCATGGGGGCCTCCGAGCTGCCCACCGCCTTCTTCTTCCAGAAGCTGCTGCGGCGGCTGGGCAGCGGAAAGCTGTTGCTGATGAGCATGGTGTTCGGCACTCTGAAGGGCGTGCTGCTGCTGTGTACCTTCAACTGCCTGGGGGTGCTGGCGGTCCAGCCCATCCAGGTGTTGGGCTACGGCCTGTTTACCCCGGCTTCGGTGTACTTTGTCAACGAGTCGGTGCCCGCCGCCGACCGGGTGCGGGGCCAGACCGTGATGATGGTGGCCTCCAACGGCCTGGGCGGCATGATGGGCGGTGTGCTGGCCGGCTGGACTCTGGATCTGGGGGGCGTCAATCTGATGCTGGCGGCCTGCATTGCCTCGGGCTGCCTGGGTGTGCTCTTCTGTCTGGCGGCCCTGCGGCTGTCTCGCGGAAAGAGAAACCAGTTAGTATAGCTTTAGGTGCCGCTAAAATGGTAAGCAAACACAAAATAGTGGAAAAAAAGGCTGTTCCTGAGTGAAGGGACAGTCTTTTTTTATGCTTAGCGCGTATCAACTGTAAATATTTCTGATAAAAACCTCCGAAAGTTGGTTAAAATGAAAATTACCTCTATGCAAAACGGAAAGATTGGTGTATGATAGTCCCGGATTTTTTTTAGAGTCATATTTGCATACCTATGGAGGTAGGAAATGAGAAAGACAAAAATCATCTGCACCCTGGGTCCCGCTGTGGACAATGAGGAGACCATCCGTCAGCTGATTCTGGCTGGTATGGACGCCGCCCGCTTCAACTTCTCTCACGGCAGCCACGCCGAGCAGCTGGCCCGGCTGACCATGTTGAAGTCCGTCCGGGACACCTTGGGCCGCCCCGTGGCCACCATTCTGGATACCAAGGGCCCTGAGATCCGTATCAAGTCCTTTGTGAACGGCCCCGTGACCCTGGAGAAGGATCAGGAGTTTGTCCTGAGCACCGATGAGGTGGAGGGCAACGAGAAGCAGGTGTCCGTGACTTATCTGAATCTGCATGAAGAAGTGGGCCCCGGCTGCCGCATCCTGGTGGATGACGGTCTGATCGAGCTGCTGGTGGAGAAGGTGGACGGCCACAACATCCACTGCACCGTGGAGAACGGCGGCCCCCTGTCCAATAACAAGTCCATCAACATCCCCGATGTGAGCATCATGCTCCCCTCCCTCACCGAGAAGGACAAGGATGACCTGAAGTTTGCTGCCGAGAACGACTTCGACTTCATTGCCGCTTCCTTCGTTCGGAAGGCCAGCGACGTGGAGGATATCCGCGCCGAGCTGAACAAGCATGAGGGCGGCGAGAACATCCGCATCATTGCCAAGATTGAGAACCGGGAAGGCGTGGACAACCTGGAGTCCATCCTCGAGGCCGCTGACGGCGTCATGGTGGCCCGCGGCGACCTGGGCGTGGAGATCCCCGCCCATGAGGTGCCCATCCTCCAGAAGAAGATGATCAAGGCCACCATCCGGCAGGGCAAGCCCGTTATCACCGCCACCCAGATGCTGGACTCCATGATCCGCAATCCCCGTCCCACCCGTGCCGAGGTGTCCGACGTGGCCAACGCCGTGTTTGACGGCACTTCCTGCGTGATGCTGTCCGGCGAGACCGCCTCCGGCAAGTACCCCGTGGAGGCTCTTCAGACCATGGTGGACGTGGTCACCTCCGCCGAGAACTCCATCCGCTACTGGAACCGTTTCCGTGAGCGCAACCTGCTGCCTGAGATCGGCGGCATCAACGACGCCATCACCCACTCCTGCTGCCTGACCGCCATGGACCTGAACGCCACCGCTATCCTGGCGGCCACCAAGTCCGGCTACACCGCCAAGGTGATCTCCCGTTTCCGTCCCGCCTGCCCCATCGTGGCTCTGTGCCAGAACGAGTCTACCCGCCGTCAGCTGGCCATCTCCTGGGGCGTGAAGCCCCTGCTGTCCGGCGAGGTGGATTCCACCGACCGGATGTTCTCCATGGCCGTGGACGTGGCCCGCAAGGAGGGCATCGTGAAGCCCGGTGAGACCGTGGTTATCACCGCCGGCGTGCCTCTGGGCAAGTCCGGTACCACCAACCTCATCAAGGCTGAAGTGGTGGCCGAGCCTGTGTAACAGGCTTCTGAGCCCGCTTGACCGAAATAAAAAAGGACCCGCTGCAACAGCAGCGGGTCCTTTTTTATATCAGCTCAGCCGCCCATGTAGGAGAAGTGCATATAGTCGTGGTAGCCGGTGGCGTCGTCGCTGTCGGCGGCCCAGGCGTCGCCGCCCCAGCTCCAGCCGTGGGCCTCAAAGATACGGACCACCGAGCTGTCCGGAGCGATGGAGTAGGGGTTGGTCCCCGGCTCCCAGCAGCTGCCCACCAGCACCTGACCGTCCCGGATCTGGTAGTTCTCATTGGCGTTCAGGTCAATGGCGGTGCCGCAGTTGTGCTCGCCGGTGGTACCCTCCACATAGCGGAAGCTGCTGGTGCCATTGATGGGGAACTGCTCCGGGTCATTGTAGATCTCGGTAAAGATGGCCTTTACATCGTCGGCAATGGCGGCGTGGACCTGGAGGGTGGTGGTAGAGGCCTTTTTCACCCCGTTGGACAGCGTCCAGATGGGTACCGTAATGGTGGTCATAGCGGCCTGGGCCTCCGCCTGGCTGTCAAAGCGGCGCTTTTCCGTAGAGCCGAAGAGCAGGTTGTGCTTGGCTTCGTTCTCGCCCTGCATGGACAGCCAGAAGGGCTGGGTCCAGTAGTCGTCCGCGCTGGCCAGCCCCTGGTCCACCTTGTCCCAGAAGTCGGCTTCCTCCCGCTCGGCCTGGGTCATGGGCCGGTACTGGGCACAGTAGCTGGCGCAGGCGGAGGTCACAGTGCCGCCCCCCTGAAATCCATCAAAGACATAGTATTGGGGGGCGTCCTCCAGCAGGCCGTATAGGTAGGCCCCGACCTCGGTTACATACTCCTGGCGGAACAGCTCCTGACCGCTCTCGCTGTCCACTCCGTACAGCGTGATGGTGACGGTCTCGCCGGTCCGGGCCCGGTCCACCACATTTAGGGTGCGCATCAGTAGCACCGTGCCGTCGCACCGTTGGATGGGATCGGTCCGGCCAAAGGAGCCGTCGGGCTTGCCGGAGGATACCTGAGTGTCAGCCAGAGCGGATACCGCCGCCTGATGGACCTCATCCATCTGGTCAAAGTCGGTGAAGAGGGCCTCATTTTCCGGATGGGCGTATTTCTCCTGGATCTCCTCCGGCATGGCGCGGTAGAGCAACACCGCCGCGTCCTCCCGGGTAATGCTCTCCCCCAGTTGCTCGGGGCTGACAGACAGGGCATCCTCCTCCCGCAGGATGCCGGCGGATGCTGCCGCCAAATAGCCCGCCTCATCCCAGGCCGCTCCCTGGTCCAGGGCGCTCTGGTAGTCGTCGGGGGCGAAGGTCCGGGTGACCAGAGCCAGGAACTGGCCCCAGCTCATGGTGAGGGCAGGGGCCAGCTGGTTGTTTCCCACCCCCTGAAGGATGCCCAGCTCCACCGCTCGGGTCATCTCCTCGTAGGCCCAGTGGTCCTGACCCAGATCGGCGTACTCCGCCGCCTGGGCGGGCAGGACGGACAGGGACATGACCCCGGACAGAGCCAGGGCGCTTACTTTCACACACCAGTTGCGTACCATCATAATCAGACTTCCTTTCTCTCTTTTGATCCATAGAACGGATGGTGGCTTTCTCTTGTTAGTGATGCCGGGGAAAGGGACGGTTTTATCTTCAGCAAAATTTTTTGAAAAATGTCGATGTCGGTCGAGGACTTAGCAAACCATATCCTACCGTATTTTGGTGCAAAATACAATGGTGCCAAAAAGGACTTTACAAAAACTAAAATGTGCAGTATAATTTAACAACCGACACTGACGCGAAAGGGGTAACAGCCTGACGGGAAAGGGTCGCCGGACAGAACGAACGTATGCTGTGGCGCACCCTTTTTGGGTGCGCCATTTGTCATTTTTTGCAAGGAGGAAATTGCTATGGAAGAGACCCGCGTGGCCCTGCTGGGCGTGGTGGTGGAGAACCCAGACTCCGTGGAGGAGCTCAACGCCCTGCTCCACGAATACAAGGACTATATCATCGGCCGGATGGGCATCCCCTACCGGGAACGGAAGGTGAACATCATCTCCATCGTGCTGGACGCCCCCGCCGATGCCATCAGCGCCCTGTCCGGCAAGGCCGGTATGCTGCCCGGAGTGAGCTGCAAGGCGGTGTACTCCAAGCTGCCCAATGAATGAGCTGCTGGACAAGCTGTGCCGTCAGCGGCGGCTGGACCGGGACGAGTGGCGAACCCTGCTGGCCGGTCGGCACAGCCTGGATCAGCAGGACCTCTTTGCCCGGGGACTGGAGGAGCGCCGCCGGTGGTACGGGGATCAGATCTACGTCCGGGGGTTAATTGAGTGTAGTAATATCTGCAAAAATAACTGTCTGTATTGTGGTATCCGGCGGGATAACCGCCATGCAACCCGTTACCGGCTGGACCGGGACACCATTCTGGCCTGCTGCGAAAAGGGCTACGGCTGGGGCTTTCGCACCTTCGTGCTCCAGGGAGGCGAGGACCCGGGGCTCACCCCGGACTGGGTGGCGGAGACGGTGGCGGCCATCAAGGCACGCTTTCCGGACTGCGCCGTGACCCTCTCCCTGGGGGAGTTCGAGCGGGAAGTGTACCAGCTGTGGTTTGACGCCGGAGCCGACCGCTACCTCCTCCGCCACGAGACCGCCGACCCCGTCCACTATGGAAAACTCCACCCGCCGGAGCTGACCCTGGAGCACCGGCTGAACTGCCTGCGTACCCTGAAGGACATCGGCTACCAGGTGGGGGCCGGGTTCATGGTGGGCTCTCCGGGCCAAACGGTGGACACTCTGGCGGAAGATTTCTGCTTCCTCCAGGACTTCCAGCCCCACATGGTGGGCCTGGGGCCCTTCATCCCTCAAAAGGACACCCCCTTTGCCGGGGAGAAGGCGGGCACCCTGGAGGACACCCTGATTTTGCTCTCTCTGGTGCGGCTCACCTTACCCAAGGTGCTGCTGCCCGCCACTACCGCCCTGGGCACCATCCATCCCCAGGGCCGGGAGCTGGGCATTCTGGCAGGGGCCAACGTGGTGATGCCCAATCTGTCGCCCCCTGCCGCCCGGGACAAGTACACCCTTTATGACAACAAGCTCTGCACGGGCGACGAGGCCGCCGAGCACCTGGCGGGCCTGAAACAGCGCCTGGCCGCCATCGGCTGCACCGTGGCCGTCCACCGTGGAGACTTTCCTGATTAGAAAGAGAAAAAACTGACGGGGAAGGGTTTTGCCCTGACCCAAAAGAAAGGAAGTAATCCCCATGTACGATCCCAAATCCAGAAAAGCAGAGGACTTCATCAACCACCAGGAGATCCTGGACTCCCTGGCCTACGCCGACGCCCATAAGAACGATGTGGCCGTCATCGACGCCATCCTGGAGAAGGCCAGACTCCGCAAGGGCCTGACCCACCGGGAGGCCTCGGTGCTGCTGGCCTGTGAGCTGGAGGACAAGAACCAGGAGATCTATGAGCTGGCCCGCCAGATCAAGAAGGACTTCTATGGCGACCGCATCGTCATGTTCGCCCCCCTGTACCTGTCCAACTACTGCGTCAACGGCTGCCTCTACTGCCCCTACCACGCCAAGAATAAGCACATCCCCCGCAAGAAGCTGACCCAGGAGGAGATCAAGGCCGAGGTTATCGCTCTCCAGGACATGGGCCACAAGCGGCTGGCGCTGGAGGCGGGCGAGGACCCGGTGAACAATCCTCTGGAGTACATTCTGGAGTCCATCAAGACCATCTACTCCATCAAGCACAAGAACGGCGCCATCCGCCGGGTGAACGTGAACATCGCCGCCACCACGGTGGAGGACTACCGCAAGCTGAAGGAGGCCGGGATCGGCACCTATATCCTGTTCCAGGAGACCTACCACAAGGAGAGCTATGAGAAGCTCCACCCCACCGGACCCAAGAGCAACTATGCCTATCACACCGAGGCCCACGACCGGGCCATGGAGGGCGGCATCGACGACGTGGGCCTGGGCGTGCTCTTCGGTCTGGAGCTCTACCGCTACGAGTTTGCCGGCCTGCTGATGCACGCCGAGCATCTGGAGGCGGTGTTCGGGGTAGGCCCCCACACCATCAGCGTGCCCCGTGTGTGCCCCGCCGACGACATCGACCCCGGCGCCTTTGACAACGGCATCTCCGACGAGATCTTTGAGAAGATCGTGGCCTGCATCCGGGTGGCAGTGCCCTATACCGGCATGATCATCTCCACCCGTGAGTCCCAGAAGGTGCGCCAGCGGGTGCTGGAGCTGGGCATCTCCCAGATCTCCGGCGGTTCCCGCACCAGCGTGGGCGGCTATGTGGAGAAGGAGCCGGAGGAGGAGTCCTCCGCCCAGTTCGACGTGTCCGACACCCGTACCCTGGACGAGGTGGTGCGCTGGCTGATGGAGCTGGGCTATGTGCCCTCCTTCTGTACCGCCTGCTACCGGGAGGGGAGAACCGGCGACCGGTTCATGTCTCTGTGCAAGGCGGGCCAGATCCAGAACTGCTGCCTGCCCAACGCCCTCATGACCTTGAAGGAGTACCTGATGGACTATGCCGCTCCCGAGACCAAGGCTGTGGGCGAAAAGGTTATCGCCCAGCAGCAGGCCTACATCACCAACCCCAAGGTGAAGGAGATCGTGGCTGAACGGCTGGTGAAGATCGCCCAGGGCGAGCGGGATTTCCGGTTCTGATCCTATGACTTGAATGTTCGCAACGGGGCGGCCTCCGGGCCGCCCTGTCTGCTATCCGAATAAGGAGGTCTTTCCTATGAGCCTGAATGCCACCCCCGCAGGCGAGCGGGTCCACATCGCCTTTTTCGGCCGGCGCAACGCCGGTAAGTCCAGCCTGGTCAACGCCTTCACCGGCCAGGATCTGGCCATTGTGTCCGACGTGAAGGGCACCACCACCGACCCGGTGTACAAGGCCATGGAGCTGCTCCCTCTGGGTCCGGTGCAGATCATCGACACCCCCGGCATCGACGACGAGGGCGCCCTGGGTGAACTGCGGGTGAAAAAGACCCGGCAGGTGCTGAACAAAACCGACCTGGCCATTCTGGTGGCCGACGCCACCCAGCCCCTGGGCAAGGCAGAGGAGGAACTGATTTCTCTTATCAAGGATAAGGGCATCCCCTATCTGCTGGCCTGGAACAAGGCCGACCTGCTGGACAGCGTGCCCGAGGAGGGGGAGAATACCCTGTGGGTGAGCGCCCTCACCGGGCTCCACATTCACGAATTGAAGGAGAAGGCCGCCCGGCTGGCGGGGCAGGAGGGCCCCAAGCGGCCCCTCATCGCCGATCTTCTTCAGCCCGGCGACACGGTGGTGCTGGTGGTGCCCATCGACAAGGCGGCCCCCAAGGGCCGGTTGATCCTGCCCCAGCAGCAGACCATCCGGGACGTGCTGGAGGCGGGAGCTGCCGCCCTGGTGTGCCGGAATACCGAGCTGGCCCTCACCCTGGCGGGGCTGCCCAAGCCGCCCCGGCTGGTGGTCACCGACAGCCAGGTGTTCGGAAAGGTGGCCAAGATCGTGCCCCGTGAGGTGCCCCTCACCTCCTTCTCCATCCTCATGGCCCGGTACAAGGGCGATCTGGCCCTCACGGTGGAGGGGGCCCGGGCGGTGAAGGACCTGAAAGCCGGGGACAAGGTGCTTATCGCCGAGGGCTGTACCCACCACCGCCAGTGCGAGGACATCGGTACGGTGAAGTTGCCCCGCTGGATCAAGGAAGCCACCGGGGTGGAGCCGGACTACACCTTCTGCTCCGGCCGGGAGTACCCGGAGGACTTGACACCCTACAAGCTGGTGATCCACTGCGGGGGCTGCACCCTGGGGGAGCGGGAGATGAAGTACCGCCAGCGCACCGCCGCCGATCAGGGCATTCCCATCACCAACTACGGCATCCTGATTGCCTCCCTCAACGGCATCCTGGAGCGCACTCTGGAGCCCTTCCCGGAATTTCATAGATGAAAAAAGGACCGCTGCATCGCAGCGGTCCTTTTTATGTTTGTCAGCCTTGATAGATCTCCTTGGCGTACCGGACGGTGGCCATGGCGTCCTTGGCGTAGCAGTCCGCCCCGATCTGGTCGGCGTAGGCCGGGGTCAGCACCGCGCCGCCCACCACGATCTTCACCTGAGGGCAGGTCGAGCGCAGCTGGCGGATGGTCTCCTCCATACTCACCACCGTGGTAGTCATCAGGGCGCTGAGGCCCACCAGTTTCACGCCGGGCTGTCCGGCGGCCTCCACGATGCGCTCCGGGGCCACGTCCCGGCCCAGATCGATGACGGCAAAGCTGTAGTTTTCCAGCAGCACCTTGACGATGTTCTTGCCGATGTCGTGGATGTCCCCCTTGACGGTGGCCAGCACCACGGCCCCCTGGCTGGGCCGGTCCTCGCCGGACATGGCGTTCTGCACCACCTCAAAGGCGGCCTTGGCGGCCTCAGCGCTCATGAGCAGCTGGGGCAGGAAGAGAGTGCCCTTCTCAAAGCCCTGACCCACCTGGTCCAGGGCGGGGATGAGCACGCTGTCCACGATGTCCAGCGGGGCCTTACCGCCGTCCAGAGCGGCCTTGGCGGCCTGCGCCGCCCCCTCCTTGCTGCCCCGCAGGACGCAGTCGGTGAGAGAGGGGCCATCCGTAGAGGAAACAGGGGCGGCGGTGGTCTCCTGCCCGCCGTAGGCGGCGATGTAGCGGCCGCACTGGGGGTCCAGACCCATGAGAGCCTGATAGCCCCGCCAGGCCCCCATCATGGCGGCGTTGTTGGGGTTGAGGATGGCGCAGTCCAGCCCCTGCTGGAGGGCCATGGTAAAGAAGGCGGTGTTCACCAGCTCCCGCTTGGGGAGACCGAAGGACACGTTGGACACGCCCAGGATGGTGGATACCCCCAGCTCCTGCTTAATGCGGCCCACCGCCTCCAGGGTGATTCTGGCGGCCTCCGGCTCGGAGGAGATGGTGAGGGTCAGGGGGTCGATGACGATCTCCTTTTTGGGGATGCCGTACTGAGCGGCGGTGTCGCAGATCTTTCTGGCGATGGCCAGCCGCCCCTCCGCGGTGGGGGGGATGCCGTTCTCGTCCAGGGCCAGGCCCACCACCACGCCGCCGTACTTCTTCACCAGGGGGAAGAGGGCGGCCATGCTCTCGGCCTTGCCGGACACCGAGTTGAGCATGGGCTTGCCGTTGTAGCGGCGCATGGCCCGCTCCATGGCCTCTGGGTCGGAGGTGTCCAGCTGGAGGGGGAGGGGGAGGACAGCCTGAAGGGCCTCCATCACCTCCACCAGCAGGGCGGGCTCGTCGATCTCAGGCAGGCCCACGTTCACGTCCAGCACCTGGGCCCCCGCCTCCTCCTGGGCAAAGGCCTCGTTGAGGAGGTACTCAATGTTGTGGTCCCGCAGGGCCTGCTGGAACTTCTTCTTGCCGGTGGGGTTGATGCGCTCGCCGATGACCACCGGGGCGGGGCCGATCTCCACCGCCTGGGCGTAGGAGGACACCAGGGTGCGGCCCTTGTCCGCGGCAGGGGTGAAGGGCTTGTCCCGGCACACGTCCACGGCCGCCTCAATGTGGTCGGGGGTGGTGCCGCAGCAGCCGCCCAGGATCTGGACGCCCAGGTCGGCGATGGTCCCCATGTGGACGGCAAACTCCGCCGGGCCCACGTCAAAGACGGTGCAGCCGTCGCAGGCGTGGGGCAGACCGGCGTTGGGGTTGACCACCAGGGGCACCGAGGCATATTCCACCAACTGCTTGACGATGGGCACCATCTGGGCGGGGCCCAGGCCGCAGTTGACGCCCAGGGCATCCACACCCAGGCCCTCCAGCAGGGCCACGGTGGAGGCGGGGGTGCCGCCGGTGAGCAGCTTGCCGTTCTCCCCGTACACAGTGGTGACCACCACCGGCAGGTCGCTGTTCTCCTTGGCGGCCAGCACGGCGGCCTTGGCCTCGTAGGAGTCGCTCATGGTTTCGATGAGCACCAGGTCGGCCCCGGCGGCGGCGCCCGCTTTTACCACCTGGGCGTACAGGGCCACCGCGTCCTCAAAGTCCAGGTCGCCCATGGGCTTCAAGAGCTTGCCGGTGGGGCCCATGTCCAGGGCCACGAACACGTCGGGCCGGGGGTCGGCGTCTCTGGCCTCGCAGGCCAGCCGCACACCAGCGGTCACCAGCTCCTCCAGATCAAACTGACCGCCGGCGGGGAACTTCAGGGCGTTGGCGCCGAAGGTATTGGTACATAGAATGTTGCTTCCCGCCTTCAGATAGGCCCGGTGGAGGTTGGAAATGCGGTCCGGGTGGAGCAGGTTCCAGGTCTCGGGCAGCTCGCCGCCCTTCAGGCCCTGAGCCTGGAGCAGGGTGCCGGTGCCGCCGTCAAAAAACAGGCGCTGGCTGTGCAGCGCGTCGATGAATTTCATGTGGTATCTCTCCTAAAGGCGCAGTTGGTTTTGGAACAGGTGGCGCAGCCCCCGGCGTGGCATTTGCCGGGGGTATTTGCCACACCAATCACCGCCGTCACCGACTTGATGGGGGCCAGTAGGCAGGTGTCGGTGGCGGTGAGGCCGATCTTCCGGGGACTGTCCAACCGCCGCAGCAGTTCGGGCTGGGCGGTGAGGGGAAAGTCCCCGTAGCCGGGGCTGAACCGGGGCCGCAGATATTTGCCGGGATAGCGCTGGGCCAGCTGGTCGCAGGCGTCGTCGCACACCGCCTCGATGAGGGCGGCGGCCACCGCCTGGTCCATGGCGGCCCGGGTCACCTGGCCCGCCGCCGAGCGGGCGATGAGCCGGTCTACCCCCACCCCCAGGGTGGCCCCGAAGAGGAGGGCGGCGGTGCAGCCCTCCAGGTGGGCCCGCAGCTTTTCGCTGTCAATGGACCAGTCCCCCAGCTCCACCCCGCCGGGGCGGAGGGTGAGGGGGACCTCCACAGAAGTCCACCGGGGGTCGGCGGCCCCCTCCACCGCCTGGATGCGCTCGTCCAGCAGGGCGGCGGTGGCCTCGTCGGGCTGGGCGCCCCGGTAGCCCAGATAGCGCAGGGCCTCGGACCGGGGGGTGTGGATCATTTCAGGACCTCCGACAGGCTGGACTGGATGGAGGCGGCGATCTCCGGCTTGTTCATGGAGTAGATGTGGATATGCTCCACGCCGTTGGCGATGAGGTCGATGATCTGCTCGGCGGCGTAGGCCACACCGGCCTGGCGCATGGCGGCGGGGTTGTCCCCGAACCGGTCCACAATGGCCTTGAACCGCTCGGGCAGGTAGGTGCCGGACAACTTGCAGATGCGGGCGATCTGCTTGCCGTTGGTTACCGGCATGATGCCTGCCACCACCGGCACGGTGATCCCCTTCTCCCGGATGCGGTAGAGGAAGTTGTAGAGGATGTTGTTGTCAAAGAACATCTGGGTGGTGAGGAACTGGCAGCCCGCCTCCACCTTGGCCTTCAGGTGGTCGATGTCGGCGTTCTTGGTGGGGGACTCGGGGTGTCCCTCGGGGTAGCAGGCGCCACCGATGCAGAAGTCGCCGTGGGCCTTGATGTCGCGCACCAGCTGGGCGGCGTACTGGTAGTCGTGGGCGGGAGCGCCTCCCTCGGGGATGTCGCCCCGGAGGGCCAGCACGTTCTGGATGCCATTCTCCTTCAGGTGCTCCAGCACCTGGGCCACGTGGTCCCGGGTGGAGGAGGCGCAGGTCAGGTGGGCCAGCACGTCCACGCCGTACTGCTGCTGGATGCCGGCGGCAATGCCCACGGTGTAGTCGCTGGTACCGCCGCCGGCGCCGTAGGTGACGCTCATAAAGTCGGGCCGCAGGGCGGCGATGTCCTGGGTGGCCTTGGCCACCGAGTCATAGGTGTCGCTGGTCTTGGGGGGGAACACCTCAAAGGACAGCGTAGGGCGGTCCTGGTTCAGAATGTCGATGATCTTCATGGAAGCATCTCCTTCGCTTGGGGAATTGGGAAACATTATATCACAGATGGGGGGAAAATCCTATCGCTTACCAAAAAGAAAGGGCCAGCTGTTTGACAGCTGACCCTTTTGTGCGTGTTACTTCTGCCCGGCTTCCCGCTCCCGGTCGGCCATGGCCTTGGCGATCTCCTGGAATTTGGCGGCGATGTAGCCGTAGTTCTCCCGCTTGTGGGGGAGGGTACAGTTGCTGCAATCCTTGATGCCGCTGTCCAGATACTTGAAGTTGCCGCCGCAGTCCCGGCCCAGCATATACAGCGGGCAGTAGCAGAACAGGCAGTTGAAGTCCTGTCCCTCGGGGACCTTGTGGCAGGGGTAGTACTCGCACTCCTTGTTGGTGTAGAAGGAGAAGTGCTTGCCTTCCCAGTAGGGTTTGTTCTCTTCCATGACCGCGCCCCTTTCCGTGTCATTCTGTTCTTCCATGATACACGGAGAGGACGGGGTCTGTCAAGGAACTTAGGCCTTGCCCGCGGCCTTCAGGCCCGCCAGCACCCGGCTGGGGGTCAGGGGGAACTCGTGGAAGCGCACACCGGTGGCGTCGGCCACTGCATTGCCGATGGCAGCCAGGGTGGGGTTGACGCCGCACTCGCCGATGCCGATGATGCCGAACACACCGGAGGGGTCCGGATTCTCCACCAGGATGGACTCGATCTCCGGCCGGTCATCGGCGGTGGGCAGCATATAGGAGTGGAAGCCCTTGTTGTAGAAGCCCTTACCCTCCACATAGGTCATCTCCTCCCGGACGGCATAGCCCACGCCCTGGAGCACGCCGCCTTCGATCTGGCCGCGGCACAGAGGCGGGTTGACCGCCTTGCCCACGTCGTGGGCGGCGGCTACCTTGATGACCTTCACCATGCCGGTCTCCATGTCCACCTCCACCTCGGCGGCCTGGGCGTAGAAGGGGAGACAGTTGGGGGGCACCTGGCAGGAGGAGGCCAGGAACTGCTTGCCCTCCAGATGGGCCTGGGAGGCCATGTCGGCCAGGGTGGCCACCTGCTTGCCGTCGCAGGTGATGATGCCGTCGGTCATATCCAGGTTTTCCGGATCGATGCCCAGCTTGGGCCCCACCCAGTCGAAAATGTCCTTCCGCAGCTTTTTGCCGGCGTCGGCCATGACATAGCTGACGGTGTACAGGGTGCGGGTGGCGTGGGAGCCGATGTCGAAGGGGGCGGCATCGGTGTCGCCGAACTTCATGACAGCGTCCTTGTAGGGTACCCCGATGAGGTCGGCGGCCACCTGGAGGCAGGCGGTGGTTGAGCCGGGGCCGATCTCCGGGATGGAGGAGTTGACGAAGAGGGTGCCGTCCCGCTCGATGCGGAGAATGACGGTGTTGTAGTCCACGCAGAAGGGGGCGGCGTTGCTGACGTGGGTACCGGCGGAGATGCCCACGCCCCGGCGGATGCGGCCGGTCCGCTCACCGGCCTTGCCGTGCTTGTCATACCAGCCGATGGCGGCGGCCGCCTTGTCCAGGCACTCGTTGGTGCCGCAGGAGCCCGGCGGGAAGGGGAACCAGTTCTTGGTGTCCTCCCGGGTGGAGTTCTTCTTCCGCAGCTCGATGGGGTCCATACCCAGCTTTTCCGCCATCAGCTCAATGGCGGGCTCCACCACCGCGTTGCCCTGGGGGGTACCGAAGCCGCGCATGGCACCGGCGGTCATCTGGTTGGTGTACACCGGCCAGCCGGTATAGCGGAAGTTGGGGATGGCGTAGGCCCCGGCGGTGCCGCAGGCGCCGCACACGCCCACCAGGTCGGTGCCGAAGGTGGCGTAGGCGCCGGTGTTCAGCCAGGCCTGGGTGTCGATGGCAACAAAGGTGCCGTCGGCCTTGGCCCCCAGCTTGCACTTGAGGTAGCCGCCGTGGCGGGAGTCGGAACAGGTAAAGTCCTCCTCACGGGTGTAGATCAGCTTGACGGGGCGGAAGCACTGCATGGACAGAGCGGCCGCCAGAATCTCCGCCTTGCCGGACAGGCCGATGCGCACGCCGAAGCCGCCGCCCACATAGGGGGCGTTCTTCACGGTGACCTTGCTCACCGGAATGTCCAGGGCCTCGGCCAAAATCATCTTGGTGGGGTAGAGGGACTGGGTGGTGCAGATGACCTCCAGCCGTCCGTCGGGGCTGTAGGTGGCCACCGCGCCGTGGGGCTCCATCTGGGCCTGCTTCACCCGGGGCAGGGTCACGTCGTACTCCACCACCGCGTCGCACTGGTCAAAGGCGGAGGTGGGATCGCCGCCGAATTCCAGCACAATGGGCCCGCCGCAGATGTTATGAAAATCGGGGTTGGCAAACTTGGGCTGGACCTCGGGGGACTCGGGCTTGACGGCCTCCAGGGGGTCGTAGACGGCGGGCAGCTCCTGCCACTCTACCTTAATGAGCTTTACCGCCTGCTCGGCAATGGCCTCGGTGTCGGCGGCCACGGCGGCCACCTCGTCGCCAATGTACTTGGGCTCATCGGTGAAGATGGTCTGATCCAGCACCGGCTTGTGGGGCAGGGGGGTGATGAACATGGGGGCCGCCCCATTCCACACCTTGTTGGAGGTGTTCTTGAAGGTGCACACCGCCCGCACGCCGGGCAGGGCCTCGGCCGCGGAGGTGTCAATGCTCAGCACCTTGGCGTGGGCGTAGGGGCTGCGCAGCACCTTGCCGTATACCATCCGGGGCAGGGTCACGTCGAAGGTGAACAGGCCCCGGCCAGTAACCTTGTCAAAGCCGTCGTTACGGGGAATGCTCTGTCCTACATATTTCATGCTCTTCACTCCCCCTTCTGGATGCGCTGGGCGGCGGCCTCCACCGCCCGCTCGATGTTGACGTATCCGGTGCAGCGGCAGATGTTGCCGCCCAGAGCCTCCCGGATCTCCTCCTTTTTAGGCTCCGGGTTCTCATCCAGCAGGGCCTTGGCCGACATGATCATGCCGGGGGTGCAGAAGCCGCACTGGACGGCCCCCTGGTTGATGAACTCCTCCTGCAGGGGGTGGAGCTTGCCGTTTTTGGCCACACCCTCGATGGTCTGGATGACGGCCCCCTCCGCCCGCATGACGGGGATGATGCAGGAGGTCACCGATTTGCCGTCCATGATGATGGTGCAGGCGCCGCACTCCCCCTTGCCGCAGCCGATCTTGGTGCCGGTGAGGTAGAGATTGTCCCGCAGGAACTGGGCCAGGGAGATGGAGGGGTCCACCTCCGCCGTAATGGCCTCGCCGTTGATGGTGGTATGTAAAACAGCCATGTCAATTCCGCCTTTCTCTCAATGTGCCAGCTGATCCCGGCAGGCCTCCAGGGCCCGGCGGATGATCACCGGCAGGGTGTCCAGCCGGTACTCCCGGCTGCCCCGCAGGGGGTTGCTTCTGGGGTTGGCGTTTTCCAGGGCCAGCTGTCCGGCCTGGGCCATGTTCTCATCGGTGAGGGGCTTGCCCGCCAGGAAGGCCTCGGCGGCCTGGGCCCGCACAGGTCCCACGCCCACGGGGGCCATGGTGATCCGGGCCCAGGTGACCAGGCCGTCCTCCACATGGACCATGGCGGCGCAGTTGAGCATGGGCAGGGACAGGGATTTCCGCAGCTCCAGTCGCACAAAGGAAGCGGCCTCCCCGGGCTGGGGCAGAGGAATGGAGATCTTGGTCACCAGCTCCCGGCTGTGGTCGATGGTGCTGCGGGCGAAGCCGGCGTACATCTCACCCATGGACAGCTGACGCGCCCCCTGGGCGGACAGGACGGTGAAGGTGGGGGCCAGGGGGGCCAGGGACATGGCGCCGTCGCCGGCGGGCTGGGCGCTGACCACGTTGCCCACCAGAGTGGCCGAGTTGCGGATCTGGAGGGACCCTACCGTGCCGCAGCCCTGAGCCAGGGAGGGGAAGTATTGGCGGACCAGCGGCGAGCGGGCGATGGTGGTCAGGGTGACGGCGGCGCCGATGACCAGCTTGCCGTCCTCCACGGTGATGCCGCACAGCTCGGGTACCCGGGTTACATCTACCCACACCTGGGGCTGTACCTTCCCGGCCTTGAAATCCACCATCAGGTCAGTGCCGCCGGCCAGGACCACGGCTCCGCCGTCGGCCTGAGCCAGCGTGTCCAGCACTTGCTGGACAGACGATGCGTTCACATATTCCATGGTATACTCCTCTCCTTTGAAACAGAATCATGAGGATTAAAACTAAACTATAATTATATTTAAACCTTTTGGTATAGGAAAGTCAAATGAATGGTTCGGACACGAACAAAGATTGGAAAAATTCGAAAGAGTGCCGACAAAGGGAGAATGAGAAAAGTGAAACAGACAAAACGAATATAAAAAGTGCTAAGTTTTCCAGGATTACCTGGTGGTAATGGGGTAAATCGATAAAGAAAATCTACGTTGTGTTTTTGAAAACACAACGATATAATGGCCATAGAAGCAAAACCCGCCCGGCATAGCAGCCGGACGGCAGAGAAGGGAGCGGGCCATGCGGGGGGAAGGAAAATTCTATCTGACGGATGAGACGGGGCGGCGGATCTTCGGGCCGGGACCGGCGGAGCTGCTGGAGCAGGTGGAGCGGACCGGCTCCCTGCGGGCGGCTGCCCAGAAAATGGGACTGTCCTACTCCAAAGCCCTGAAAATCCTCCACACGGCGGAGCGTGGGCTGGCTATGCCCCTGGTGAGTACCGAGGCGGGGGGCCTGGGGGGCGGCGGCAGCACCATCACGCCCCAGGCCAAGGCCCTGCTGGCCTGGTTCCGGCAGGCCCGGCAGGCGGTGCAGGAGGTTGCCCAGGCGCAGCTGGACCGCCTGCCCCGGGACGGCCAATAGGACACAAAAGAACAGCGCCCCGTTGGAGAGTTTCTCTCCAACGGGGCGCTGTTTACAGGTAAAAGGGTTACTGCTCCTCCCGCAGGACGATGTGATCCTTGTCCTTATAAATGCTGTGGGCGGGAATGACGCCCCGGACGCAGGAGGTGGGGTATACGCTGCTGTGGCGGCCCAGAATGGTGCCGGGGTTGAGGACCGAGTTGCAGCCCACTTCCACAAAGTCGCCCAGGATGGCGCCCATCTTCTTCCGACCGGTGGGGATGGGGGTCTCCCCCTTCACCACCACCAGGGTCTTGTCGGACTTGACGTTGGAGGTGATGGAGCCGGCGCCCATGTGGCTCTTGTAGCCCAGGATGGAGTCGCCCACATAGTTGTAGTGGGGGGTCTGGACGTTGTCGAAGAGAATGACGTTTTTCAGCTCCACCGAGTTGCCCACCACGCAGTGGGCACCCACCAGAGCGGAGCCCCGGATAAAGGCGCAGTGGCGCACCTCGGTCTCAGGGCCGATGATGCAGGGCGCACCCAGGTAGGCGGTGGGGGCCACCACGGCGGTTTTGTGGACCCAGACGTGCTCCTGGGGCTGGCTGTACTCCTCGGAGGAGAGCTGGCTGCCCAGGGAGAGGATCAGGTCCTTGATGCCGTCCAGGGCCTCCCAGGGGTACTGAAACTGCCGGAGATAATCCCCGGCCAGGGTGTGGGACAGATCGAGCAGATCGGAAATGGTGATGTTCATAGGATACAGGACCTCCTGTTTCATTGAAATCTCAAACTTTCGCCGCAGGGACCTCCTGGGGCAAAGCCATATCCGGGCTGTATTATAGCACAAAGACTGCGCCTTGTCACCAAAACGGCCGTGCCGTGAATCATTCTTCACAGCACGGCCGTTTATACAGTGCAGAATTACACGTTGCTCAGATCGTCGTCCTTCATGCACAGATGGACGGCGCCCAGCTTGAAGGTCTGGGGCAGAGCCAGGATGTTGGGGTTGGTGCCCACGAACTTCTTCTTGGCGTCCTCCAGAGCCTCCTCGAAGGTGGCCCGGGTCTTGAGACCCATGCCCCGGGCAATGCCGGGCTCCTGAGCACCCACGATGTAGATGGCGGAGGTGTTCATCTCGGCGATGTGGCCGCAGCTCGTCGTGGAAGTAGCCGTTGCAGATGGAGGAGCAGATGATGACGCAGTTGTCCTTCATGACCCGCTTGTGGCGGATGACCTGGGCGGAGAGAGCCTGCATCATCTGGATGGGGTTGGTGCCCATGCCGTTGCCGTAGTGGAAGTTCTGGGGCATACCAAACACCATCACGTCGTACTTCTTCTCGGCGAAGGGGACGTAGGTGCGCTTGTTGGCCAGCTTCCAGGACTCGGGCTGCATCACCTTGGCGTAGCCGGAGTAGATGGCGATCTGGCGGGAGTAGGTGTCCAGCACGGCGTCGCAGCAGAAGAAGGGGTGGCCCATCTTCTCCTCCATGTGCATCCCGATCTCGTCGAACTTGGTGCGCATCAGGGAGTGGCCGGACACGGGGGTGAAGTCGTCCCGGTGCATGACCTTGGGCACGTGGTGGCTGGCAATGCTCCGCCAGTGGGTGATGCCGGTGGCGCAGTGCTTGTAGCCGCCGGAGTAGCCGCCGTAGGGGTTGCCCTGGGTGTGGCCGATGAGGATGGGGATGTCGCAGTCAAAGACATACTTGTTCATCAGCACGGGGTCGCCCCGCTTGGTGGTGCCCAGGTCCACCATGTGCTCGTAGTCCTCGGAGTCATGGCTGGTGATCTGGTTGGTCCAGTAGAACTCGTTGAACAGCTCCTCGCCCAGGATCTGCTTCATCTCAGACACGGTGGCACGGGGGTGCAGGCCGTTGGAGAACATGAACAGGATGTCCTTCTTCTCCACGCCGGCGGCGTACAGCTCATCCAGGCAGGCCCGGATGGACACCTTCCGGTGGGAAGTGGGCTGGCAGCCGCCCTTCACGATGTCGGGGATGACGAAAACCACGGTCTTGCCGGGAGCGGCCAGCTCCTTCAGAGGAGGCATACCCATGGGGTTGCGGATGGACTCCAGGGTGGCGTTGTACAGGCTGTCCCAGTCCTGGGGCAGGCACTCAGGGTCGGGCACGGTGGTGCCGGGGATAAACACGTCGGTGTTGTCGGGCAGCTCAGCGCTCATCAGGCCGTGGCCGTATTCAAAATCAAGCTTCATAGATGATCTCCTTATTGATGCAGATGGGTTTGGGTTAGTTCAGACCGTGGAAGAGCAGCGGGGCCTGGGTCCGTAGCCGCTCCAGCTCCTGGGGCTCGGTAACAGGCATATGTTCCGCCAGGAAGGCAAAGAGACTGTCCCGCTCCTCCGGGCTGTCGGCCAGGCCCAGCTCCTCCAGACAGGCGGGCAGTGCAAACCGCCGCAGGAATCGGTCCAGCCCCTCCTGCTCTGCCTGGGGGGCGCCGTTGACGGCTAGCTGGTAGACCAGGCTGGCCCCCACCAGCTCTCCGTGGAGGAACCGGGAGCGGATCTCCGGGCGGCAGGTGCAGAAGTAGCTGTACAGAGAGTGGCTGATGGCGGCCTGCTTGCCGCCGCAGGCCATGGCGGAGATGAGTCCGGTGAGCTGGAGGGCGGCACAGATGCAGGGACCCCGGGTGGCGCCGGAGAAGCGCCCGTCGGTGACCAGGGCCACCGACTCGGCAAAGCCCATGCCCACCAGCGCGGCGGTGGCGGTGAGCATTTCCCGCATACCCGGGCCGCCCTGGGGGCCCTCGTTGCGGATGACAATGACCTCGCCGTGCTGGATGCCGCCGCCGTAGATGGCCTTGACGGCGTCCTCCTCACACTCAAGGCAGTGGGCCGGGTCGCTGTGCTTGCGCATCTGGGCCGCCACGGCGGACTGCTTGACGACAGCGCCGTCGGGGGCCAGGTTGCCCTTGAGGACGGTAATGGAGCCGTGGTCGCTGTAGGCCTGCTCCACCGGGTGGATGACCTCCGGGTTGTACTCCACAACATCCGCCACGTTCTGGCGGTGGGTGCGTCCGTTGACCGTCATCTGGTCCAGATCGATAAGCCCGTCCAGCTCCCGCATCACCGCGCCCACGCCGCCGGCCTGATCCAGATCCAGCATGGTGTGGGTGCCGGAGGGCTTGATCTTGGCCAGGTAGGGGGTGTCGGCGGACAGACGGCCCATGTCCTCCAATGTCATGGACAGGCCTGCCTCATGGGCGATGGCGGGCATATGCAGGGTCATGTTGGTGGAGCCGCCCACGCTCAGCCCCACCCGCACGGCCAGCTCCAGCATCTTCTGGGTTACGATGTCCCGGGGGCGGATATTCTTTTCTACCAGACGCACCACGGCCTTGCCGCTGAGTTTGGCCACCCGGTTTTTCTTGCCGCTGACGGCGTGGGCGCAGGCGCTGCCCGGAAGGGTGAGGCCCAGGGCCTCCGCTACCACCGACATGGTGTTGGCCGTGCCCATCATGGCACAGGAGCCGGGGGTGGGGGACATGAGCCCCTCCATGTACTCATATTCCTGGCGGGAGAGCTCTCCACGGGTGAGCTTACCGGCCATTTCCTTGAGCTCGTAGGTAGCGTAGGTGCGGCCCTTGTAGACGGCGGGCATCATGGGGCCGCCGGTGACGATGACCGTGGGCAGGTTGACCCGCAGGGCCGCCATCAGCATGGCGGGCACGATCTTGTCACAGCCGCCGATGAGCACCAAACCGTCCAGCTGGTGGCCGGCGGCGTACACGTCGATGGAGTCGGCGATGATCTCCCGGCTGGGCAGCACGCTGCACATACCCACGTGGCCCTGGGAGAAGCCGTCGCAGATGGAGATGGTGCTGACCTCGAAGGGGATGCCCCCCGCCTCCAGAACGCCGTCCCGCACCAGCTTGCCCAGCCGGTCCAGATGGACGTGGCCGGGGTGCATCTCGTTATAGGTGTTGATGACGCCGATGAAGGGCTTGGACAGGTCCTCATTGTCCAGCCCCATGCCCCGCAGATGGGCCCGGGGGCCTGCCATACTCAGACCGTTTACCACCTTGGAACTGGGATACTTGGGATCTTTATAAATGAGATCCAGTGTCTCTTCCATGGAAGCTGCCTCCTTATATCAGGATGATTTGGAAAGCTGGATGGGATAGCTGCATCCCAGCTTTTCGGTGATTCGGGCCGCGCACTGGAGCAGCTCCCTGCCGTAGGAGAGGGCCTTTTCCAGTGAAAAGCGGTAGTCGGGCGCGGCAATGCTGATGGCGGCCGGCGCCTGGTTGTCCACATCGAAAATAGGAGCGGCGATGCAGACCACGTCGGTGTGGTGTTCGTGGTTGTCCACGGCGTAACCCTGAATCCGGATGACCTCCAGCTCCCGCAGGAGACTCTCCGGATCGGCCAGGGTCTTGGAGGTGTACCGGGTCAGTTCGGTGTGCTCCAGATAGTTTTTCAGCCAACTCTCCGACTTCCAGGCCAGCAGGGCCTTGCCGCCGCTGGTGCAGTGGAGGGGGATGCGCTTGCCTACGGCAGAGTGGAGGCCCACCGAGTTCTTGGCGCCCAGTTTGGTCAGATAGACCGCCTCCCGGTCCTCTTCTCCAATCAGGTGGATGGTCTCCAGACTCAGGTTGTTCAGGTAGGTCATCTCCGCCTTGGCCGCCTCATAGAGGAAGTTGGTCTTTTGCAGCTGAAGGGCCAGCAGACGGGCCTCGAAGCCCACACGGTAACATTTCCGGGCGTCATCCTTTGTTACAAAGCCGCAGTGCTGCATCTCCTGGAGGATGCGGTGGGTGGAGCTGGGCGGAATACCGGTCATGGCGGACAGCTTGGCCAGGGGAACCTCTTCCTCGCTCTCTGCCAGAGCAACCAGCAGCTGCAGCGCCTTCATGGAGCTGTACATCCGCATCATTTCGTGCAGTTCCTTGCCCCAATGCATATAGAAACCTCCTTCGCATAGGATTCTATATTATTCTAGAAAATGGATATTTAAAAGGGGATTTTAAATATAGAAATGAGACCAAATGAAAAGGGAGGATTTCCTCCCAGGCGCATTCTAAATACAGAAAGACAGTTCCAAATTGCACAAAAAGATCGGGTATATTTTGTCGCGGTGTATAAGTGAACTTTCACAAAAGAACGTGATGATAGAGTAAGGAGAATTAGGTAGTATTTCCAATGCGCTGCAAAAGAGGCCGGGGAACTGTCTGCCGATTCTGAACCGGAAGATCTTGTCATAGTCTGTACCAATCAAATGGTAGGAGGTACGGGAATGAAGATCATTCTGCTGCGGCGAAAGCTGCTGGCGGTGCTGGCCTGTGTGTTGGCGGCCGCCGCCATGTTCTACATCGTCAATTATCCGGAGGTGGTAAGCGCGGCGGCTACCAAACGGCAGCTGCCCATCTATTGCGTCCAGCGGGACCAGAAGATGGTGGCTATCTCCTTCGACGCGGCCTGGGGAAATGAGGACACCCAGCAGCTCATTGATATTCTGGGCCAGTACCAGATCAAGGCCACCTTTTTTGTGGTGGGGGAGTGGGTGGACAAATACCCGGAGTCGGTGAAGGCGCTCCACGAGGCCGGTCATGAGATCATGAACCACTCCAACACCCACGCCCACTACAACAGCCTGTCCACCGAGGAGATCATTGCCGACGTGTCGGCCTGCAACGACAAGATCGAGGCCATCACCGGCGTACGGCCTACCCTGATCCGCTGTCCCTACGGGGAGTATGACGACCATGTGATTGCCGCCATCCGCTCCATGGGTATGGAGCCCATCCAGTGGGATGTAGACAGCCTGGACTGGAAGGAGATCCCGGCGGACGAGATCACCCAGCGGGTGGTGAGCCGGGTGTACCCGGGGTCTATCGTGCTCTTCCACAATGCGGCCATCCACACGCCAGAGGCCCTGCCCGGGATCATCCAGTCCCTGCTTCAGGAGGGGTACACCTTTGTGCCCATCTCCCAGATCATCCTGCCGGGAACGTGCGGCACAGACTATACCATCGACCACACCGGCCGGCAGCAGCCCTGCCAGAGCTGAGCGGCGGATGGGCGGAACGTATGGGAGACAGAAAACAGGGGAGCTTGCTGCAATATGCAGCAAGCTCCCCTGTTTATAAACTGTGGGAGAGCTATTACGTCAAAGACCGGTCCATAATGTCTGATGAAATTTCAAACTGGATATCCTGGGCGGTCTGACCGGCGGCGTTCTCAGTCTTGAGTTCAGGCGGAATCACAAGTCCCTCGTCAGGACCTCTTCCGTACAATTTATATGCCTCAAGGTTGGGGCATTGTGTCAAAGGCGTCAGGTCCAGGGGGCGGGACACGCCGTCCAGAGAGATGGCCCGCAGCTTGGAAAGGGTGCTGAGCGGGGTCAGATCTGCGCCGGCGGTATCCATAGACAGATATTCCAGATTGGGCAGATTGGTAATGGTGTCCAGGGAGGGGGAGAATGCTACGCCATCGCCGTCATAATCATGGAACTCCAACAATCTTAGGCTGGGCAGCGTGTTGTTGACCTCCAGAAGGGCGGTCCCATCGATGCTGACCACTCTGATCTCTTCCAGGTGCTTCAGCTGGGAGATGTCCAGAGTCATATTGCCCTGAGTGTAGAGGTTCAGAGAAACCAGAGATTCCTTTTGCTCCAGAAGGGTCAAGTCTGTGCCTGGAGCCACTTCTATATCCAAATACGTCAGATTGGGCATCTGATTTAAAAAGTCCACATGGTCCACAGAGGGAGAACTGTTTCCAAGATCATCAAAACTGAGCCACTGGAACTGGGAAGATGCTTCAAACGTATCCAGCAACGCGCCGTCCTCCACCACAGGCCCATCAGCGGTAGGGTCCCAGCTTTCGGAAATACCTTCTTCTGTTACATGGAGGAAGTGGATAAATTCCACATCGCTGGGGTGGATGGGGCCCTCCGGCTTGTCGATGATAATGCGGATATTCTGCTCAAAGACGGGGTCAATGAAGGTGAGGGTGGGCTCATGGAGGGCCAGTCCTACGCCGCCCACCAGCAGGCCGCCCGCCGCCAGCCCGGCAACCAGCTTGAGTTTGAAGGCCCCGGACGCAGCCGACTTGACGGCGGTCCCCGCCGCGGCCTTTCCGCCTGCTGCCGAGGCCGCCGCCGTTGTGCCTCCGGCTGTCTGGGTCCCGGCTGCCGCGGCGGCGGTGGTGCCTGCCGCCCCGGCGGTCCCCAACCCGGCGGTGACAGCCTGCCAGGTCTGGGAAAAGACGGTGGGGTCGGGCAGTTCCCCGGCAAGGCAGGGGAAGAGAAGTCCAATGGGGGCCAGGGTGTGGAGCCGGATGCCGTCCCGCTCCTCCAGCGCCAGCACGTCCTCCTTTATTTGGAAATATAGTGGTACAGCCGCATCAGGGTGGTGATGCACTGCTCCCGGCTGTAGGACAGGGAGGGGGCAAACCGTCCGCCGCCCACGCCGTTCATAACGCCGCACCCCTGAATGGCCCCTGTGGCCTCCAGTGCCCAGGGGGAGATCTCCGCCCGGCCGGTGAAGTTTGCTTCTGCCGCCGGCAGGTGTTTGGACATACTCTGAGCCAGTCGGGTGAGCATGACCGCCGCCTGCTCCCGGGTCAGCGGGTCATTGGGGTGGAAGCTGCCGTCGCCCACGCCGTTTACAATGCCCAGGTAGGCGGCCTTCTCCACGTCCTCATCCTTGGTGTCGGAGAAGGAGACGCGGCCCTGCACCGGGCTGCCGGTCACGGTTTCATAGAAGCGGACCACCAGGGCGCAGATCTCCTGACGGGTGGCAGTTTGGGTGTAGCCGGTCTGAAGCTCAAAGGGCACCACGCCCAGCTGGATGGCCTCCTGGACAGAGGCTGCCGCCCAGTCGGAGGGCTTGGAAGCGTTGTCGGGCTGGGAGAAAAAGTCCACCTGGTAGGTGAAGTCCACAGCCTTGCCGGAGCGGTCCTTCAGGCCGTCGATGGTGACCTGGTAAACACCCTCATACTTGGTCACCCCGTCGGGCCGGAAGATGATGCAGTTGCCCACGCCGGAGGTCTCCACATTGAGGTAACGGCCGGAGGCGGCGGGGGTATAGCTGGCCTTGCCGTCCAGGGTCCAGGTCTTGCCGTCGCTCTGGCGCACCAGAGTGACTACAAGGCCGGACTGGGTGGGCACCTGATAATCATCGGGGTTAAGCACCACGCTCCAGGCGGTGTTGGCGTCAAAGCTGTCCAGGTAGTTGGGGAAGTTGCCCGAGGCGGGCCAGCCGATAAAGTCATAGTCGCAGCCGCTGCCGCTGGTGTCGGTGACCTTCTCGGTTACAAAGTCGCGGTAGATACTGTCCGGGTTCTGGGCGTAGCCAAAGCCAACCCGGCCCAGCTCGGGGTTGAGCTGCCAGCGGCGGTGCCCCACCCGCTCCACGTTGCGGGCGTCGCTGTCCTGCATAAACATATCCACCGACTCCAGCAGATCCATGCCTGCCGCGATGTTGCTGGTGGAGGTGGCCTCATAGGCCTTTTGATAGAAGCTGTTGTCCATATCCGCAGGCTTGGCGGGGGTATGGTTCAGACTGCCCAGGTGGGCCAGCAGTACCGCGCCATACTGGGCGTTTTCGCTCAGACTGTCGTCCAGCTGAACCTGAGGTACACCGGCCAGCCGCCGCAGCACATTCAGACGCTGGGCAGCGGCCTCCAGGGCCTGGTGATCCACCGCGCCGGTGGCATAGGGAGCGTGGATGGAGGGTTCCTCCGTCAGAACGGGGTTGGGAAGAGTGCTGGAGGCCTGATTTAGCAGCTGGACGATCTCTTCCTTGCTCAGTTTTTCCAGCGTGGTGGAGCCGCTGTGCCGCAGTTCGGTCTGCTCCGGTTCCTCAGTGGGCTGGGAGACCGTTCCGTCAGGCAGCAGGACCTTTACCCCCTCCAGCCGGACCGGGGCCCACGCTTGATTGGCGTAGTCCATGTCCAGGCTGGTGTCACCCCACACCCAGAGGGAGCCGTCCGACTGAATGGCGGCGCCGTTGTTGTTGAGGCCGCTGCTGACAAATACCACATTGTCCAGGATCTTCTCCGGAGTACCGGTAGTGGAAGAGGTAGTGCCGTTGCCCACGCCTCCGGTCAGGCTATGCCCCCAGGACCACAGGCCGCCCTGGGCGTCGATGTAGGTAAAGACACCCGCGTTGGTGGCAATGCTCTGGCGCTGGAGGGGGACTTGCTGGGTACGTTCTGCTGCCAGCGCTCCGGGCATGGCCCCTGCCAGGAGGGCCGCCGCGCAGAGGGCGGAGAGCAGCTTTTTGGGTAACTGGATCCGTTTCATCAAAATTCCTCTCTTTCTTTTTTAGGTAGCGCTGCGGTACAGGAAGGTGCCGGCGGCGGAGGGCAAGGCAGTCAGTTTGTTTGAATCTCCTGCCGGTCCGGCAACCAGATCCCATGGAAAGGAAGCGCCTGCGCCTCCGCCGCTCCAGCCTGTGCGAGCTTGCCGCTCACGACAGTAAGAGCACTGGGGGAGGGGCGCGGTTTTATTTTTTGCGATCTTTTTTAGAAAATTTGAAACCCGACTTTGCGCATAAAAAGAACCAGACTAGCGGATAACTGGCCTGGCTCTTAAGTTGAGAAAGGAAATTTTATTGCTGAATAGCGGCTCTCAGCTTTTCTATGGTTTTCTTGACGGATTTTTTGGGGATGGAGGCGGTGATGCCTTCCAGGTCCCGCTCCTTGCCGCCCACCGAGCCCACGCCGATCTGCACCCAGCCGGACACCACCAGTGTGCTGCCCTGGTACTCGATCTTGATGTAGTGCATGGCGGTCATGAGACCGGTTCCTTTTTTCCACACCACTTCCCGGTTGTAGTCGATCTCCCGGTAATCGTCGGCGATCAGGATATCGCGCACCATCTGGTCCACGACCTGAGGGGGCTGATGAAAGTCAATTCTGAAGGTTGTTCTTGCCATACTCAAAACTCCTCTCTGTTGCAGTTGATTTGTGGCAGCGGCCGACAGACGTTTCCATTATTATAGTACATCAGGAACAATGTGGCAAGGATGGAAGAGAAGCGAAATAAAAATGGCCTGCGCCTTAGGGCGCAGGCCAAAGAAGTTGTATACAGCAGCGGCGGCAATCCACACATTACCGCAGGCTCTCTGCCTTTTCCTTAATAAAATGACTCAGCCAGGAGGCCGTCGCCTTGTTTTCCAGGGCGAAATCGATGGTGGCCTCCAGGAAGCCGCACAGGTTGCCGGTATCGTACCGGCGGCCCTCAAAGTCCACGGCTACCATCCGGCTCTTGCGGCAGAGCTCCCGCAGACCGTCGGTGAGCTGGATCTCGCCGCCGTAGCCCGGCTTCAGGTTCTCCAGAATGTCGAAGATCTGGGGGGTGAGCACATACCGGCCCAGGATGGCGTAATTGGAGAACATCTCCTGGGGGGTGGGCTTTTCGTTCATGTCGGACACGTCGAAGATCCGGTCCTCCAGAGCGGAAATCTTCACAGAGGAATAGCGGGAGATCGCCTCGGTGGATACCTTCTGGACGCCTACAGCGGAGGCGCCGTACTTTTCGGCCCCCTCGATAAGCTGGAGGGTCACCGGCTTTTCGGCCCGCATGATGTCGTCGCCCAGCAGCACGGCAAAGGGCTCGTCTCCCACAAAGCGCTTGGCCCGGTAAATGGCGTGGCCCAGGCCTTTGGTCTCTTTCTGGCGGACATAGAAAATGTTGGCCAGATCGGCGGCCCGGCGGACCTCCACCAGCTCCCGCTCCTTGCCGGCCTGGAGCAGACGGGTCTCAAGCTCGGGATAGTAGTCGAAGTAATCGTCCATGGCGGATTTGGCCCGGTTGGTGACAATGAGGATGTCCTCGATACCGGAGGCCACCGCCTCCTCAATGATATACTGGATTACGGGCTTGTCCACCATGGGAAGCATTTCCTTGGGGACAGTCTTGGTGGCGGGGAGCATCCTTGTCCCCAGACCAGCGGCGGGGATGACGGCCTTGCGGACTTTCATGGGGAATCCTCCTTGTTTGTTGTAAGACTGAGGGCATCGCCTCAGCGGGCAGCCAGGCGGCGCTCGGGGATCATGGTGCGGAAATAGCGGACCTTGGGCAGGGCCAGCAGCAGTACGGAGCCCAGCACATAGCAGGCCAGAGCTTCGCCCACCACGAAGGTCCACATATTAAAACCATAAGCGGCCCAGAACGTGCTGTTGACAGCGCCTGCCTGCGCCCAGGCCCACATTGGGGGCAGCAGCAGGGCGTTCATTACGATGGGGGGCAGGGCGGCCAGATACCAGCGGGGCATTTTGGCGCTCAGAAAAGCGGCGATAGCGGTGGCCAGAGTACCCACCACCATGTCGATAGGTCCGTAGGGGGAGAGAATGTTGGTCAGCAGACAGCCCAGCGCCAGGCCCGGCGCGGTGGCCGGGAACAGGAACGGCAGCACGGTGAGGGCCTCTCCCAGACGGACCTGGACAGGTCCGAAGGTGAGCTGAAAGATGTTGCCAAAATAGCAAAGGACGAAGTAGACGGCGGCCACCATGGCGGCCAGGGTAAGATCACGGGTGGTAGATTTGCGCATACTTGAGTTGGAACCTCCATTTTCGTATTTAGAGAACGGCGGTGAGTCCCGCCGAACGAACGCGGCGCTGCCGCGCTTGGACCGGGTGTGGAAACCAGTCGGTCACATTCTAGCACAATCCCTGTGGAAAGGCAAGGGAAGGCGGCCTTTCCGGCGCTGATTTACAGGACCGGAGGAACCTGCTATACTGGTCAAAAAGACAAAGGAGGAAGCAGGATGGAACGATCCGCCGCACAGGACCGCCGGAAGGCGGTGGAGCAGATGTTGGAGAAGGCCGGAGGGCCGGTGAGCGCCACGGCGCTGGCCAGGCGGTTCTCGGTGAGCCGGCAGATCATCGTGGGGGACGTGGCTCTGCTGCGGGCTGCCGGGGCGGATATCGTGGCCACTCCCCGGGGCTATGTGCTGGGACGCCGCCCTGCCGGAGTGGAACGGCGGGTGGCCTGCGTCCACGCTCCGGAGGAGATGGGGGCCGAACTCAACGCCATTGTGGACGCCGGGGGCGAGGTGGCCGACGTAATTGTGGAGCATCCGGTCTATGGCCAGCTCACAGGCATATTGGGGGTGCGTTCCCGATATGATGTACAGGAGTTCCTCAGCCGGGTAGCGGCCGATGGCGCCCGGCCTTTGTCTAATTTGACAGGGGGCATCCATCTTCATACGATTCGGTGCAGGGACGATAAAACGTTCCAAAGGATACTGGATTCTCTAAGAAACACAGGCTTTTTGCTGGATATGTAAATATAAAATAAATGGATGGCGAAACTTATGTTAAATCTGCCGAAAAAGTATTGCCAAATTGTGAATGATGGTGTATCATAGGGTACGAATCCTAGGGTTGGGGAGGCTTTTGGGATTCGAAATTATAAGGGAGGGTTATTATGAACTCACCACGAATGCAACGCTTCGGAAGAATTCTGCTGGTCGTCTTTGCCTTAGCCTGTGTTCTGATGACGGTCGCCTTCGCAGAAGGCGAAGAGGTCCAGAGCAAATTCTTCGGTACCCCCTGGTCCCTGTTGCCGCCTGTTGTCGCAATTGTTCTGGCACTGATCACGAAGGAAGTCTACTCGTCCCTGTTCATCGGCATCGTGGTAGGTTTCCTGCTGCAGGCCGACTTCGATGTGGTGCTTACCATTGACCATCTGGTCAACGGATTTATTGGCAACATCGGCGGTAACGCAGGTATCCTCATCTTCCTGGTCATTCTGGGCACCATGGTGGCCCTGATGATCCGGGCCGGCGGCTCCAAGGCCTACGGCGACTGGGCCGTCAAGCACATCAAGACCAAATCCGGCGCTCTGTGGTCCACCTTCATCCTGGCCATCGTGCTGGGCGTGGACGACTACTTCAACAACCTGACCACCGGTAACGTGATGCGTCCCGTCACCGACGGCCACCACATCTCCCGGGCCAAGCTGTCCTATATGTGCGACGCCACCGCCGCCCCCGTGTGTATCATGATGCCCGTCTCCTCCTGGGCCGCGGCTGTCACCGGCGTTATCAACAACGAGGAGCTGGGCTTCCAGATCTTCCTGCGGGCCATCCCCTACAACTACTATGCCATCCTTACCATGGTGTTTATCATCATGATGACCGCCCTGAATATCGACTACGGTCCCATGAAGAAGCATGAGGACAACGCCGCCAAGGGCGACCTGTATACCACCCCCGAGCGGCCCTATGCCGACACTGCCGAAATGAAGTTCAACCCCAACGGCATGGTGATTGATCTGGTGATCCCCGTGGTCATCCTCATCGTCTGCTGCGTGGGCGGCTTGCTTTATGCCGGCTGGCTGGGCGGCGGCGAGGGTATCTTGGATATGTTCGCCAACACCGATGCTTTCTTCGGCCTGCCCTTCGGCGCCACCATCGCTCTGGTCATCAATATGATCTACTTTGCTGTCCGCCGCTCCATGAAGTTTACCGAGTTGATGGACTGCCTGCCTGAAGGTTTCAAGCAGATGGTGCCTGCCATCCTGATCCTCTGCATGGCCTGGACCATCAGCGGCGTCACCCGGGATGGCCTGGGCGCCCCTGAGTTCGTGGCTGAGTTCGTGGAAACCCTTGGCCCCGGCCTGCATAACTTCCTGCCCGCCGTGGTCTTCCTCATTGCCTGCTTCCTGGGCTTCGCCACCGGCACCTCCTGGGGTACCTTCGGCATCCTGCTGCCCATCGTGCTGGAGATCTTCACCCCCGGCGGCTTCGACAACCTGACCGCCGAAACCCTGAACGAAGTGCCCATCCTGATGGTGGGCATCGGCGCCACTCTGGGCGGCGCGGTTATGGGCGACCACTGCTCTCCCATCTCCGACACCACCATTATGGCATCCACCGGTGCGCAGTGCTACCACCTCAACCATGTGGCTACTCAGATGCCTTACGCGGTTACCGTGGCTGCCATCGGCTTCGTCAACTACATTATCACCGGCCTGATTATCGATTATGTGCCTCAGGTCGTCTGCCTGCTCATTGCCGTGGCCTCCACTGTGGGCTTTATGCTGGTGGTAGGCAAGCTCAACCACTCCTTGAACCGTCACTCTCAGCGCGACTGAGCATGATGTCGGCAGACTAACTGAATCCGAAAAAATCACCCCCACCGTATGAAGCGGCGGGGGTGATTTTTTGTTTTAGAGGAACCCAAAAATAAACTTAATAGTTTAAAAATATGCACAAACTGGTGTGTAAAAAACCGGCTGCGCCTACGTAGTTCCGCCTAAACATCTAGGCAAAAAGAAACCTTCTTCCTATCAGGAAAGGATTTTATAGGAATAAAATGGAATAAAAAAGAAAAGTGTATGGATTATATGCACAAAAAAATGTACATTTTTCTGTGCGCCCCTACAAAAATGTGCAAAATGTCAAAAATACATTGTCAATTTAATAACAATTTTGTTATGATACCTTTCGAGTCCTTGGGTTGGGGAGCTTTAGGATTCACCGATCTTATTAGGAGGGCTGATATGAATTCACCGCGTATCAAACGATCTGGCAAGATCCTGCTGACCCTGTTTACCCTGATTTGCATCCTGGCAACGGCGGCTTTCGCCGAAGGCGATTCCACCGCTCAAATCGCGGCTTGGGGCACCATCGCATCTCTGCTGCCTCCCGTGGTAGCCATCATCCTGGCACTCATCACCAAGGAAGTGTATTCTTCTCTGTTCCTGGGCATCATCGTGGGCTGCCTGCTGTTCACCAACGGCAATCCCATTGACGCCATCCAGGATTTCGTGTCCCGCCTGTGCAGCAACGCCGGCGGCAACATGGGTATCCTGATGTTCCTGGTCATCCTGGGCACCATGGTGGCCCTGATGATCCGGGCCGGCGGCTCCAAGGCCTACGGCGACTGGGCCGTCAAGCACATCAAGACCAAATCCGGCGCTCTGTGGTCCACCTTCATCCTGGCCATCGTGCTGGGCGTGGACGACTACTTCAACAATCTGACTACCGGTAACGTGATGCGTCCCGTCACCGACGGCCACCACATCTCCCGCGCCAAGCTGTCCTATATGTGCGACGCTACCGCCGCTCCCGTTTGTATCATGATGCCCGTGTCCTCCTGGGCCGCGGCTGTCACCGGTATCATCGGCAACGACGAACTGGGCTTCCAGATCTTCCTGAAGGCCATTCCTTACAACTACTACGCCATTCTGACCCTGGTGTTCATCATGGTTATGACCAGCCTGAACATCGACTACGGTCCCATGAAGAAGCACGAGGACAACGCCGCCAAGGGCGACCTGTACACCACCCCCGAGCGTCCCTTCGCCGGTGTGGAGGAAATGAAGTTCAATCCCAACGGCAAGGTCATCGACCTGGTGATCCCCGTGATCGTGCTGGTAGCCTGCTGCGTGGGCGCCATGATCTATGTGGGCTATCAGGGCGGCGGCACCGACCTCATCAGCGCCTTTGCCAACACCGACGCCTTCTCCGCTCTGCCTCTGGGTTCTCTGATTGCCCTGATCTTCACTATGATTTTCTTTATGGTGCGCCGCTCCATGAAGTTCACTGAGCTGATGGACTGCCTGCCTGATGGCTTCAAGCAGATGGTGCCCGCCATCCTGATCCTCTGCCTGGCCTGGACCATCGGCGACGTGACCAAGGCTCTGGGCGCTCCCGAGTTCGTGGCTGACATCGTCTCCGGCTTCGGCGACAGCCTGCACAACTTCCTGCCCGCCGTGGTGTTCATTATCGCCGCGTTCCTGGGCTTCGCCACCGGTACCTCCTGGGGTACCTTCACCATCCTGCTGCCCATCGTCATCCCGGTGTTCTCCGGCGGCGTGGCGGCTGCCGATCTAACTGCCGACCTGATCAACGGCAACGAGATGCTGATGATTGCCATCGCTGCCACTCTGGGCGGCGCGGTTATGGGCGACCACTGCTCTCCCATCTCCGATACCACCATCATGGCCTCCTCCGGCGCTCAGTGCTACCACCTGAATCATGTGGCCACTCAGCTGCCCTATGCGGTCACTGTGGCGGCGGTCTGCTTTGTCAACTACATCCTGGCGGCTCTCCTCCAGAACATGATCCTGAACCTGCTGATTGCTGTGGTTTCCATGGTGGTGGTGCTGGTCGTCATCGGCAAGGCCAACCACTCCATGAATGTCCACTCTCAGCGAGACTGATTCCTTGCCAGTAGGCGGGAAGGAAGAAAAAAAGTCCGGCCCTCACAAAGGGCCGGACTTTTTGCTTACTTATCGGGTGATCCAGAAGAGATTGGAATCGGTGACAAAGTTGGGGACGCTGTAGAGGACCAGAGCCTGATCGATGCCGTTTTGCTGAATGTAGTCGGCAAGGGACAGCTTGTAGTAACGCAGGTCGATCAGGTGAATCTCAGAGAAGTGGGGAGTCAGAAAGGGCACCAGGGAGTCGGCGTAGGAGTCTCGGATGATGAGCAGCTTAGGCTTGTCGGTATTGGGGGTCTTGACCACGCCAAGGGACTGGTTGCCGCCCAAAAACATAGAGTACTTGTCTTTGACGGAGAGGAAGGAGGTGTCGTACAGAGAGCGGGGCACCTCCACCTGATTGCCGGCGTTGTCATAGGTATAGCTGGTGACGGTAATACCGGTATCGGGCACATAGGTGGAGATGGTGTCGGGGCTCACCCAGCGCACGCCGGAGGAGGAGAATACCGTGCCGTAGAACTCAGTGGAGCGGATGGTCTCGGTGTAGGCATCCAGGGGCACGGGAGTGTAGCCCAGGGCCTCTGCCAGGCCGGTGTAGCCGTAGTATGCGCCCAGGCTGGTCCAGTGGTGGTCAGTGCGGTAGAAGATGCTCTCATCCTTGTGCTCCCACAGGGGGCTGTACAGATCCGCCCAGGTGGCGCCGGGCACAGCAGCCTTGGCCTGATCCAGCAGGTCGGTCTGGCTGGCATTGGGGGCCCCGTCGGGCAGCCGGCCGGCCCAGATGCAGGCCTGGGTGGGAATGAGAGAGAAAGTTACCGGGATATCCACATTTTCCACAAAGCTGTTCACATAATTTACATTCTCCGATACCTTGGCGGCGTCGGGCTGGTCAAACCGGGTAATGAGGGTGTCCTGATCGCAGAAATAGACATCGTTGTTCTCGTGCTTGCCCAGGATCCGCTCGCTGGAGGACTTCAGGGCAATCCACAGGTCCCGGCCCACAAACTGGTCGGTGGTGTAGGTCTCAAAGTCCTTCATGAACTGACCGCTCAACAAGCTGTCCACAGACAGCTTGGGCATCTGTTCCAGATTGCGGTTCTCCATTTCGGAGAACTCCCGGCTAGGAGTAGCGGCGTTGGCCACCAGGAACAGACCGATAAAGGCACAGAACAGAGCGCTGATGAAGATGCAGTATTTTTTCGACATAATCAGAACCTCCAATCAGAAGCGGAAATAGAGGAAGGGATTGTAGGTGGCGTCCACCAGATAGGCGGTGGAAAGAATCAGACCGGCCAGCAACACCACCGGCAGCACCACTTTCATGGGCTTCTCCGGCAGCTTTTTCCACAGCTTGGTAGCCAGCGGAGTGGCGGCCACGGCACCGATGATCAGCATGGGCAGGAAAGAGGTGAAGTAGTACGCCACGCTGGGGGAGGCCAGACCGGCTGGAGCAAAGCCAAACATGGCGGACAGGTAGGCGCCCATGTGACCGAAATCCTCCACGGCAAAGATGGCCCAGCTGACCAGCACCAGGAACAGGGTGTAAATGTGCTGTACCACAGCGGGACACTTCTCCAGCAGCTTGCCCAGGAAGGCCTTCTCCAGAATGATGAGGGCGGCGAAGTAGAGGCCCCAGATCAGGAAGTTCCAGCTGGCGCCGTGCCAGATGCCGGTGGCGGCCCAAACGACCAGCAGGTTGAAAAACAGCCGGGGCTTTTTCACCCGGTTACCGCCCAGGGGGATATACAGATATTCCCGGAACCAGGAGCCCAGGGAGATGTGCCACCGGCGCCAGAACTCGGTGACCGACTTGGAGATATAGGGGTAATTGAAGTTCCGCAGGAACTCGAAGCCCAGCATCCGGCCCAGGCCCACGGCCATGTCGGAATAGCCGGAGAAGTCAAAGTACAGCTGAAGGGAGAAGGCCACCACGCCCAGCCAGGCGCCGGAGACGGTGAGCTGGTCGGTGGGTAGAGCCAGATAGACATCCCAAAGCTTGCCGATGTTGTTGGCCAGCAGCACCTTCTTGGCCAGACCCACCACAAACACCTGCACGCCGGAGGCAAACTGCTCCGGGGAGTGGGTGCGGTAGGTCATCTGGTCGGCCAGCTCTTTGTACTTGATAATGGGACCGGCAATGAGCTGGGGGAAGAGGGTAACGAAGGTACCGAAGCTGACAATGCTTTTCTGCACCTCCGCGTCTCCACGGTAAATGTCCACCGGGTAGGTCATGGTCTGGAAGGTGTAGAAGGAGATGCCGATGGGCAGCGTCAGGTTGAGCACCGGCATACCAACGCCGAAGTGCTGGAAGGTCGTGGCCACCAAATCCCAGTATTTAAAGAAGAACAGGATAGCCAGATTGAGGACCAGCGCCACCGCTACGGCGATCCGGGCGCCCTTGTCGTCGCCTTGCAATTTTCGCCGGGCCACGATCAGGCCGCAGAAGTAGTCCAGCACGATGGTGAAGATCATCAGCAGGATATACTTGGGTTCGCCCCAGCCGTAAAAGATCAGATTGACCACCAGCAGCCACAGGTTGCGCCATTTCAGAGGGGTAATGTAATAGACTAATAATACAATGGGTAGATATAGAAACAAGAAATACAAACTGGAAAAGACCAACTGCTCACCTTCTCTTTGTAGATTTCAGGAAAGATGCCCGGCAGGCTTGCCCTGCCGGGCGCTGAAATGATTATAATGGGTACGGCACCAGAGTGCAACTTCTATTCTACCCAAAAATGCGGATTATTTTGTGTAGCTGTTGAAAATGGTGACCGCATCACCGGCATACTCGCTGATGGCGAAGAGCACATAGTTGCCGTTGGTGACCAGCTTGTAGTTCTTCACCAGCTCATACTGCTCGGGCAGATACTGGGACCACTGGGCGTCCAGATCGGCCTGCCGCTTGGCAATACCGGCCTTCACGGTGTCCATCTTGCCGTCCTTCACCTTGGCGATGAAGAACTCGGTAGAGTGGACGCCCATGAGGGGCATCATGCACACATACTCCTCCAGGTCGGAGGCGTTGATGCCGTACATGGCGGAGAGGGTGGCATCGTCCATGGCGGTCAGGTTGGGCAGGCTCAGCTTGGAGATGTCATTCCAGGTGGACTGGACGGCGCTGGTCTGGGGCTTGCTCTCCGGCGTGGGAGTGGGGTTCACCGTGGGCTTGGGAGTAGCGGTGGGCTTGTTAGTGGGCTTGTTAGTGGGCTTGGGGGTAGCGGTAGGCTTGGTGGTAGGCTTAGCGGTAGGCTGAGCAGAGGGCTCGGCGGAGGGCTCAGTGCTCTCCTCCACGGGAGCGGAGCTCTCGGGCAGAGCGTCAGGGCTCTCCTCGGTGACGGGGGCGGAGTCCTCGGGAGAGGGCATAACGCTCTCAGCCACGGGAGGGGTGGTGACGGTGTTGGGGGTCTCAGAAATGCCGTCGTTGCCGCCGCCGCAGGCGGTCAGCATACCAAGGGTCAGCGTCCCGGCCAGAGCCAGGGCGAGAAAACGATGGTTCATAGGTGGATTCTCCTTTTCTGTTTTTTGTGATCGCTCTATTGGACGGTGGCGGCTGACAAAAAGTTCCCATGTTTCTGTAAAAAAACGCCCCCGCTCCGGCGGGGGCATTCGAGATTCCTTTCAGGCTGGGGCGGCGGGGGCGTCCATGGAATCCAGGGGCAGCACCAGCGTAAAGCGGGTACCCACCCCCGGCCAGGACACCACCTCAAACCAGCCGCCGTGGCGGTCGGCGATCCACTTGGCAATGGACAGACCCAGCCCGGCGCCGCCGGTCTGCCGGGCCCGGCTCTCGTCGGTACGGTAGAAACGGTCAAAGATATGGGGCAGGCTTTGGGCGTCAATGCCCTGGCCCTGGTCGGCCACCGTCAGCCGGGCCAGGCCGTCCTTCCCCTGGACCGACAGGGTGATGCACCCCCCGGCGGGGGTGTATTTCAGTGCGTTGTCCACCAGGATGCGCAGGGCCTGCTTAATGAGCCCCTCGTCGGCCACCACCGGCACGGCACACAGCCATTTCCCCTCCAACTGATGGGTGTGGTCCAGCATCTGGGTCTCCCGCAGCACCTCGGCGGCCAGCTCGGACAGGTCGCACAGCTGGGGATGGAAGGGAACGGAGTCGTTGTCCCCCCGGGCCAGAAACAAAAGCTGTTCCACCAGCTGCTTCATGGAGTCAGCCTCCTGACGGATGGCATCGATGGCCTCCTGCCGGGTGGCAGGGTCGTCCTTGCCCCACCGGTCCAGCAGGCTGGCGTAGCCCTGGATCACGGCGATGGGGGTACGCAGCTCATGGCTGGCATCGGAGACAAAGCGGGTCTGGGAGCGGTAGGCCTCGTTGATCCGGTCCAGCATGGCGTTGATGGCCTGAGCCAGGGCTTTCAGCTCCTTTTGGGTGCCGGTCACCGGGATACGCCGGTCCAGGTGGCTGGCGTTGATCTCATCCAGCTCCCCGGCCAGGGCCTGGAGCTCCTCCGGCGACATGGAGCCGCCCAACCGGGTGGCGGCGGCGGCCAGGTCCTGGATGGGCCGCAGGGTGCGGCGGATGGTGCCTGCGTTTTTGAACAGGTTGAGCACCAGACTGACCAGCTGGCAGATCAGCACCACCCGTCCGGCAAAGACGAAGAGGGTGGCGGGGCGGGACAGGTCCAGAGTGATGGCCAATTCCTGCCCCTGAACCTGGGTCACCAGGGTGTAGCTGGTGGGGCCGCCGGTGGAGAAAATCATCAGGGGAATGAGATGTACCGTTCCTGGATCAAACCAGCGCTGGTCCCCCTCAAGTGCCTGGGGGGAGGGAAGCCAGTGGGGGAGCAGGATACCGTTGGGGTCCCCTTCCGCTTCCGCTACGGAATAGCTGCCGGCGGACATCCATGCCGCGGCCTCCTCCGAGGGGGCGCCCTGCTCTTCCGCCAGAGCCTTCAGTTCCGCTGCCTGCCGGTCGGACCAGACAATGAGGCCGCCCCAGAACAACAGGATGAGCAGGATATCCAGCAGCAGATAGATCCCCAGCAGCCGGAAAAAGAGCCGGGCATTGAGCCGGGCCACGATGGAGGACTTGATGGGGCCGGTGGGCCGGGAAGTTCTGGCAGCCATGGCCTTAACCCCGGAGCCAGTTCAGCACTGGCTCCAGCTGGGGGGCGCTTACCCAGTCGGCGCCCCGTTTCATGGCCTCCAGGGCCTCGCGGGACTGGGGATCGGTCTTTTTGGACAGAATGGCCTTCATCATGGCCATCATCATCTTGTACTTCCCCCGGACCCGGGCGGGGGTATAGCCGCCCCGCAAATAGAAGAGAGGCAGTCCGTTACAGTGGTTGTCACCGGCCAGCTTGGCCGGATCGCACTCCGGCGCCATGCCCACAGCACAGACGGACTCCACCCGGAAGCGAGCGGCGGCCTTTTTCAGACCCTGGACCTTCCCGGCGCACAGCCAGCCCAAATAGAGTACCTGAGTCCCCTGGGGGAGCGTGCACTCCTTCAACTGGTGGAGGGGCAGGCCGGTCTGGTGGGAGAGCAGAGTGGCATACTGGGCGGTAAAGCCGGTGTTACTGGTATAGACGATGGCGGAAACCTTCATTCCAATCCCTCCCGAATGACATAGCCCACACCCCGGACGGTGTGGATCAGTTTAATGTGGAACGCTTCGTCCAGCTTAGTCCGCAGAAAGCGGATGTATACGTCTACGGTGTTGGTCTCGCCCATGAAGTCAAAGCCCCACACCTGCTCCAGCAGTTCCTCCCGGGAGAGGACCTTTTCCTTGTGCTCCAGCAAGCAGCGCAGCAGGTCGAACTCCCGGCGGGTGAGGGCCACGTTCTGGCCGTCCACAGCGACCAGATGCCGGTCCAGATCCATGACCAGGGGCCCGGCGGATAGCCTGTTGTCCGGCTCGGTCCGGGTGGGCCGCTTCCGCAGGGCGGCCCGGATACGGGCCAACAGTTCCTCGGTGGCAAAGGGCTTGGTTACATAGTCGTCCGCCCCCATGTCCAGGCCGGACACCTTGTCCACCACCGTGTCCCGGGCGGTGAGCATGATGACGGGCACCTGGCTCTCTCGCCGCAGGCGGCGGAGCACCTCCATGCCGGAGAGGGCGGGCAGCATGATGTCCAGCAGGATCAGGTCGAACCGCCCGGACAGAGCCAGCTCCAGTCCCCTCCGGCCGTCAAAGGCCTTTTCCACCTGGTAGCCCTCATAATTCAGCTCCAGCTCCACCATGCGGGCCAGCTTTTCTTCATCCTCTACCAGCAGGATGCGCTCCTCCATGGCCGTTCACCTCACTCTTTGGATTGCTTGCCGCGGGCGGCCTGCTCTGCCTGGGCCTTGGCCCGCCCAACCGCGTCGCTGACGGTGTCGGCGGCGTGGTTGACCGCCTGGCTCACCTCATTGCCGTCCAGATCGGGACCGGCGAACCGGTACCGGCAGCCCATAATGAGCCCTATAATAAGCAGGGGTACCGAGATCCAGAAGGCCAGCAGCACCAGAAGAATAAAAATCAGCAGCGGTATGGAGACGATGGGCTCTTCCCACCGCCATACCTCAAACCGGTTGGTGACGCAGCGCCGCAAGAAGCTGACAAAGGTCTCCCAGCCGCTTTGACCGGCGGCGGTTTCAGGCCGGGCGGGGCCCTCGTTGGGAGGGGGAGCGGCCTGCCCGCTGCCGGGCCGGGTGGAGTATCGGGCGCTCTGTCCGCCGTCCGAGCGGATCTTGCCCCGCTGCTCCAGCAGGATCAGAGCGGCCAGCAAATCGCCGCCCGTCTCCTCCAGCACCGCCCTGGCCTCCTCGTAGGACACATCGGCCCGTTTCCGCAGCTGTTCCACCAATTCCAATGTGACATCCATGGGAACACATCCTTTCAACAGTACCAGTATACCCCGGGGCCGGTAAAGAGGGTATTTAGGCTGTCTTAAAATCCCATTAAAACCGGCAACATTATACCAGCCCTATGCTTTTGGTGCAAGCGGCGGCTTTACCGGGGGAGAAAACCATGCTATAATAACCGCAGCCCAAACAGCTGAGCTGTTTGGGGCCGCCTTTCAGGCGGCTGGGCGCGGCGAAACGCCGCGCACTGCGCTTGTTACACCATGGCCGAAACCGGCTGCGCCGGTTTTCACCGCTCTGCGGCGCGCAAGCCGGAGCGGCTTGCAGCCATGGTATAATGCTGTCAGAAGATACATACGGAAAGGAGGGGACGGACATGGGCTGGAAAAAGCGATTGCTTACCTTGCTGTGTGCGGCGGTACTGGTGCTGGGGCCGGGGCTGGTGAGCACCGCCAAGGCAGATACGGTGGAGATCTACCTGATGGCGGAGAACGACCAGATGCTTACCCTGCCGCTGGAGGCTATGCCCACCTGGATCGGCGGCTCCCTATACGTCCCCTATATCGCGTTTGACTGGACGGCCACCGGGGTCAACCTGGGGGTGTCCTACGGACAGATCCAGGGGGACAGTGGGAACAGCTTCATGCTGTACAGCCTCAGCGGGACGCTGACCTTCGACCTGAACGCCGGTACCTGCGTGGACCGGTCCGGCCAGCAGCTGGAGATGCGGGCTGTGTCCCGCAACGGCTGGATCTTTGTGCCGCTGGCGTCGGTGTGCTCCTACTTCGGCCTGCGCTACAGCTATACCCCCACCAATTACGGCACCCTGATCCGCATCACCAACGGACAGGAGCGGTTGGGCAGCGAGTTCATCCAGTATGCTCAGGACCCCATGCGCAGCCGATACAACGCCTATATGAAGCAGCTCTATCCCGATAACAATACCCCCCAGCCTTCTGTGCAGCCCACCCCCGCGCCAAGCC
>NZ_NFLU01000006.1 GCF_002161085.1 Flavonifractor sp. An112
CGGTTTCTTCCGGTTTTGGTCAGATTTTCATGCCCTCTCGCAAGGCGCTCAGATAGAATATCACTCTCGCCCCCATTTGTCAACACCTTTTTTCACTTTCCGCCCTTTTCTTTTTCCGTTCTTCTTTTGTCATTCTCTGGTTGCGACAGGGTTTGAATTATGCTACTCTATTCTTATTACAAAATCCAACGGAAAGGGGCCATACCCATGCCCATTAAAATTCCTGATTCACTTCCCGCTACCGCGGTGTTGGAGAGCGAAAATATCTTCGTCATGACCGAGCACAGAGCCCTGCATCAGGATATCCGTCCTTTGAATGTAGTAATCCTGAATCTGATGCCCACCAAGATCGTAACGGAGACCCAGATCCTTCGCAAGCTGTCCAACACCCCGGTACAGATCGAAGTAGAGCTTCTTCGGACTGCCAGTTACCATTCCCAGCACACGGATGAAGATCATCTTGCTTCCTTCTACACTACCTTTGATGAGATCAGAGACCGCAAGTTTGACGGCATGATTATCACCGGCGCGCCCGTGGAAAACCTGGAGTTCGATCAGGTGGACTACTGGCCCGAGCTGTGCGAGATCATGGAGTGGAGCAAGACGCACGTTCACTCTACCCTGCATATTTGTTGGGGCGCCCAGGCGGGGCTCTATTTCCATCACGGAATTGAGAAGCGTTCCCTCCCACAAAAGCTGTTTGGCGTCTTTGAGCACCGGGTCCTCAAGCCCAGCTCTCCCCTGTTCCGCGGATTCGACGATGTATTTTATGCCCCCCATTCCCGCTATACCGAGGTGTGGGAGGAGGATATCCGCAGCACCTCCGGCCTGGAACTGATCGCAGTTTCCGCCGAGGCCGGTGTATACGCCGTCAAAACCGAAGACAGCCGGCAGTTCTTTGTAATGGGACACCCGGAATACGATCCCGATACTCTAGCCAAGGAATACTGGCGGGATGTAAACAAGGGGCTGGATATTGCCGTACCCGCCAACTACTTCCCCGGGGATGATCCCACCAAGGTTCCCGTGGTGCGCTGGCGAAGCGCGGGCCAGCTTCTCTATACCAACTGGCTGAATTACTATGTGTACCAGACCACGCCGTACGATTTGAACGAAGTATAACAACAGCGCCCGTCCCGGAATACCGGGGCGGGCGCTGTTTCTATAGGGTAAGCTTAACTTTCGGTCTTGTAGCCAATCTTCACCTGGGCAGTGCCGGAGTTGGCGGAGCTTCCCATGCGTGTCAGGGTATAGTCCTCGCCACAAACAAGGCCGTCCACGGAATAGCCTTTGCCGCCCACGGTGTCGATCGCCTGGGTCAACCCAGCCCAGTAACTGCGGCCATCCCAGGAATATTGGATCGTCAGCTCGGTCTCGCCGTCCCGGACTGCCTGCTCCAGGATGCCAGTATAATAGGCGAGAGCCTCCTCATCGGTCATTTCCGGCAGAGGGTACTGTAGGGAGGCTTTGAACACCCCGCTGTCCTTGTTGGTCCCGCCGCTGAACAGCCGGTAGTCCACCCCGGAAACTTTGCCGTTTGCGGTGACATAGCCCTCGGCGCTCATCACGCGGTAAGCTTTGGAGGCATAATAGTCGCCGTCCCGGTCCGGGTAATCCGCGGGCTGGAACTCCACCTGGAAGGCCCCGCTGTCAATGGCCTCCTCGATCTGGTCCACATACTTCTGTAGCTCCTCCCGGTCCCACTTGCTGTTAGTAAGGGTCACCACTCCACCGCTTTTGGCACTGAGGTCATAGTCTTTGGTCTGCCAGTTGGTATGGTAGGTGTAGCCGTCAAAGGTGTACCCCTCCACCTTCATAGTGTTACAGGCGATCTTAATGGCTTCGTCGGTGTATCCGGTAAGGGTCACCGTTGTGGTGTAGCAGTCCATTTCGGCGATGGCCTTTTCCAGAATAGGCACAATCTCCAGGGCAGTGGCCTGGTCTTGATTCTGCTGCTGCTCCTTATCTGCCTGGGCTGCCTCCTGACGGCGCTTCTGCTCCGCCGCCACATCATCCCGTCGGAACTTAAGCGACATCTCCCGTGAGTCAAAGGTGCCGTAAGCGAACTCCGGGTGTTGGTCAATGATGGCGTCCGCCACTTCGCGACTGTACTTGGACAGGGTGTTGGAGTCAAAGCCGGCATCGGACAGGTCAATGGTAAAGTACAGCGCGTCCCTCAGCTGCTGATCGGTGAAGGCCTGCAGCTCCGCCTGGGTCCAGGTGGGGACGTCCGTCAGGGCGGGGGCGCAGAGGGCCAGGATGGCGTCCACCTGCTCCTGCCGCGCGTCGGCTATGGCCTGGTCCGCGGAGTCCAGCAGATCCGCGTCGTACTTGGTGCTGGTGCAGGCGTGGACCGTCTCCCAGTCCCGGTGGCTCCGGCTGACCATCACCTTGTCGCTCTTTAGAAAATAGGTGTAGCGGATATAGTCGCCCCCCCGGACGGTGGGGTCGTCCCAGGTGGCGTCCACGTGGTACCACTGGCCGTCCACCTCCACCAGGTTCCAGGCGTGGTAGCCGCCGGCGTAGCCGGTGATGGTCACGTTGGGGATACCGGCGGAATCCAGCAGGATTTCGAAGGCCTTGGCGTAGCCGCCGCACACGGCGGTCCCCTTCAGCAGGGCCCCCTCGGCCTGGTAGGAGACAAAGGGCATATTGCCGATGTCCACCCGGTAGTCGTAGTCGCAGTGGGTGACCAGGTAGTCGTGGAGGGTCTTGACCACCTCGTAGTCGCTCATATTGCTGGTGATCAGCTCGTCCACCACCCGCTCGGCCTCCGCCTGGGCCGCATCGGAGATATAGCGCCAGTCATGGTCGGCCACCGTACCGACAGAGATGGTGCTGTTGGTGTAGTACACCGCCAGAGTCTCGGCAATCTGCCCGTCCTGTTCGTAGGCGTTCAGATGGGTGATCCCGTAGGGATTTTCACCGTCCATATCGGCGATCTTCAGGGCCAGCTTCTCCGCCTGAGATGCCTCCAGGCCGAATTCACTGATGTCGATGGCGGACTTCCGGTCCAGAAATCCGGTGGTGATGGCCAGGGTGGCTCCAGCCTCGTTGCTCAGCACCGGCTGCTCCTGGGTCGCCTCGCCTCCCAGCTGCTTCCACAAGCAGTAGACCACATCGGAGCGGGGGCAGTTTGATTTGGCGGTAAATGTAAGTCCATCGGTGAGGCCGCTGTTTCTGGCCCAAGCCACGGCAGCGGCGGACCAGTCATCACCCTGAGCCTCCTCCCCGGCAAAACGGCACAGGAAGGTGAGGATCTGGTCATAGGTCAGAGTCGCGGTTAGGTTGAACCGGCCGCCCCCCACGCCGTTGGTGATCCCTTTCTCCACCGCCCAGAGCACGGCTTTGTAGTAGAAGGCATTCTTGTCGGTTACATCACTAAAGCCCGAGGAGGCGGTGGTGGTGGGGGCCGGGGAACCGGCGGCCCGCCACAGGAACGTCACCGCCTCCGCCCGGGTGACAGTCCGCCCGGGGGAAAAGATTCCGGTTCCTGTCCCCTGGGTGATCTCCTCCGCCACCGCCCAGTCCACTGCGTCAGCGTAGTAGGCGCCCTCCGGCACGTCGGTAAAGCCTGCGCCCGCCGCCGCGGCGGTGACCGGCAGGGCGCCTGTCAGCAGCACCAGCGCCAGCAGCAGGGCAAAACATCTTTTGAGTCCTCTCATCTTTATCAGCCTCCTTCTGTCTGCCCCGTGCCGGTCAGCCGAAGAGCGCATCCTGGGCGGAATTCAAAATATAATGGTACTCACAGTATCCGTCTTTGTACACCGGCTGGTCGCAGGATTTGCAGTGACCTCCACAGGCGGTCAGGCTGACCGCAAGGGCCAGGGCAGCAATCAGAGCCATCATCTTTTTCATCGTTTTTGTCTCTCCTTATTATATCAAATTATATTGCGGAGCCGGAAAGGCCAACGGGCCTCCCCGTACTCTCTGTGATATAGTGCTGTGGAGAGGTCCATCGGTTTTATGGTTTTGCAATTTTTTTAATTTTTTTTGGAATCGGTCACAACCCACCGTTCCTCAGGAGTGCCTCCGCCTCATCCACCGTCATGGCCGCTTCCGCCTCCTTCTGATTGCTGAGGATCACCTGAGCCGGATCGGGCAGCGACTCTGCCGCTCCCATGGTCAGGCCGCCGGCACTCTCCGCAAAGGCCCAGGGTTCCTCCACCAAGCGGGAGGTATAGTAGTTGGTGTCGGCCCACAAAGTCCCGTCCTCTGCCAGGAACACCGTATAGCGCAGGCCGCTGCCCGCGAAGAAGTCCCAGTCTTCCTGGAGGATGGTCACCGCCTGCCCGTTCTGACAGGTGACAATGGTCAGGACGCTCTGCGACCAGGGGAGATCCGGATCCGACGCCACAAAGAGCAGCTCCGGGGTACTATCGCCCCACACGTCAGCCAGGGCCACCGGAGATAGGTCGAAGATGCCGTCGTACCACCTGGCGTAGGCCTCAATGCCATCCCGCTGCGCCTCCAGCACACCGGCGTAGGCGGCGGCAGCCTCTGGCGTAAGGCCTCCTTCCTCCGCCGGGGCGGCATGGTCGCTGAGGCGGACGAACTCATAGTGGGCGGGATCGTCCAGCTCCAGATCCCATTCAAGCTGGATGGTCCGCTGAGGGTCGGGGGAATCCACGATATTGACCCCCAAAAGCACCCCGTCATAGCCCTCCGGCACCCGAACGGTATAAGTCACATCCTGGTAGGTATCTATTGTAATCTCCCGCTCCAGACCGGGGCGCTCGCTCTCCTCCCAGTCGCCGTAGTTCATGCCGCTGGTCCACTGCTTCTCATAAGTAATGGGAACGGTTTGCCCGTTGTACTCCACCTGGCTCTCCCCGGCAGCCAAGTACTGGTCGCCTGTGTCCATCCGCTGATCAGGGAAGTAGAGCCGGCCGGTATACCAGTCGTAGAGGCTGTACTCCTGCGTAATGATGGTAAAGGCCAGAGAGGCACTGCCGGGGTTGCCCATACGAACCTGGGCAGTGTTGCTGTAGCGGATGGTATAGGTCACATACCCCTCCCCGTCGGGTTCGCTCACCGTGATGTCCGGCTTGGTAAGTCCGCCAGCGGAGGAGAGCATTTCCAGCGTCGGGTCTCCGGCCACAGTGGTCAGAGGCACGTCCTCGTAGGCCCTGGGCTCCACCAGGGTAAAGCCGTGGAGCGCCCCGAAAGAGGTATCGCCCGGCGTCTCCGACTGGAGGATCTCCGGAGGCACCGACGCCGCGGGCTCAGCCGGGCCAGACCGGAAGGCAAGCCCCACTGCCGCACCGCCGATGACCACTGCCCCAGCCAGGATGGCTGCCACCACTTTCACAGAGATACCTGCGGCAGCTACCCCCGTAGCTGTACCGGCGGCCGCTCCGGTTCCCGCGGAAGCACCGGCTGCGGCAGCCGCACCCGAGGCGGCGCTCCCCGCCTGAGCCAGGACCTGCCCGGCCATGGCAGCGGCGGCAGCACTGTCCAGAGCAGTACTCTCCGCCTCACGCCGCAGGAAGCAGAGCAGCAGCAGCATGGGGCTGACGCCATAGAGCTTGACGCCCCTGCGCTCGTGTTCCTCCACACCGGCCTTGATGCTCTTCCGGGCGTAGTTGAGGCGGCTCTTCACCGTACCCTCGCTGGTATCCATAGCCTGAGCAATGTCCTTGACGCTCATCTCATCGTAGTAGTAGAACAGCACACACATCCGCTGTTCCGGCGGCAAGTCGTCCACCAGCCCCAGGATCATCCGCCGGGTCTCCTCGTTGTCCAGTGCTTTCTCCGGTACCAGCGTCTCGTCCAGGTTCTCCATGCTGTCCAGCAGGGAGCCGCCCTCCTCATCCTCCGGAATTTGCCACTCCTTATGGGGCGCGGAGAGCAGGTGACGGCAGCGATTAGCCGTAATGCCGTTGACCCAGCCCCAGAAGGCGGCGGGCTCCCGCAGCTTGTCCAACCCCGTCAGCATGGCGATCAGCACATCCTGGGTGGCATCCTGGGCATCCTCCTCCTTCTTCAGCATCTTCTTGCAGTGGTAGTAGACCTTATTCTGTACCGCCAGTACCAGGGCCTCCTGGGCCGCTCCGTCCCCCTGAATACTTTTCTGGATCAACTCTTTCAGCTTTTCCTGTTCCATCTCCCGGTAGCCCCCTCCTCACCTGATAAAAAATAGTCTGCTTCGCAGCACACTCCTCCGCCTCCCGAAGAAGGCAGCAGCGGAGGAACTGAAAAAATGTGATGGATTTCGTTGTACATTCTCCTCCTTACAGTGTACAGGATATAGGGCAAAAAAGGAATCATCTGGTCCTATTTTTTAAAGATTCCATGCCCCATATCATAGTCGTTCCAGCTGTCTGACATATAGCAGAAGCCGGCCCACCTGCGAAGAGGTGGGCCGGCCTTTCACAGGACGGGGTACGGTCAGGCGGAGGCGCCCAGCTGCTTCCACAGGCAGTAGACCACGTCGGCGCGCGGACAGTTTGCCTTGGCGGAGAAGTTCAGGCCCTCGGTCAGGCCGCTGGACTGGGCCCAATTTACCGCAGCGGCAGACCATTCGTCCCCCGTAGCACTCTCACCGGCAGCCCGGCACAAAAAGGTGAAGATCTGGTCATAGGACAGGCTGCTGGACAGGTCGAACATTCCGCCTCCCACGCCGCCGGTAATACCCTGCTCGGCCGCCCAAAGGACAGCATTATAGTAGTAGGCGCTGGGGTCGGTGACGTCGGTAAAGGGAGAGGCAGAGGATGCAGGGGCGGGCGATCCGGCCGCCCGCCACAGGAAGGTAACCGCCTCAGCCCGGGTAACAGAGTTGGCGGGAGAGAAGGTATTGGCGCCGGTGCCGGTGGTGACCTTCTGGTTTACCGCCCACTGCACCGCGTCGGCGTAGTAGTCTCCGGTAGTCACGTCGGTGAAGCCAGCCACCAGCTCGGCAAAGTGGAGCGTGGCGTGATCCAGGCCTTCATTCAGGCCGCCCATCTCGATCTGGCTCCACTGGAGGGCGGTGCCGCCGTAGTAGACATCGGTCAGGCTGTCACAGCCATAAAAGGTGCTGCTGGCAATTTGGGTGACACTGACGGGGATGGTGACCGTTTTCAGGCTCCGGCAAAACCGGAAGGCGTCCTGCATTTGGGTCACGCCGCTGGGAATGATGCAGGTTTCCAGGCTGATGCAGTTTTCAAACAGCCGCATGGGCAGGGTTGTGATGCCAGCGGGCAGACGCACACTGGTCAGACTGGTGCAGTTGCTGAGGGCCCACTCACCCAGATAGGTCACGCTGTCGGGGATGTACAGACTGGTCAGGCTTTTGCAGTTAGCTAGAGAAGAGTTGGCCAGGGTAGTCACGCTGTTGGGCAGAGTCAGACTGGTCAGACCGGAGCCAGAGAAGGCGTCATATCCGATGCTGGTGATGCCATCCGGAAGGGTGACGCCAGTCAGAGAGGAACAGGCTGCGAATGTATCTCGGGGAATGGAGGTCAAATTCTTGCTGAGCGTCACATCAGTCAGGCCGCTGCACCCATAAAATACCCCCTGCCCCAGAGTGGTGACACTGTCCGGCAGGACCACCTGCTCCAGGGAACTGCAGGCGCCAAAGGCCTGCCGCCCGATGGTGGTGACAGTGCTGGGGATTGTAACACTCACCAGCTTTTTGTGCTGATTGAATGCGTAATCCCCAATGGCAGTGACAGTTACACCGTAGATCTCAGCGGGGATGTTCGCCTCGGTGACGGTCTCATCCGCACGGGTGATGGTACCGGTGGTAGCATCAAAGTAGAGTTTGCCGCCGGAAACCTCATAGGTGAGGTCCGCCGCCTGGGCAGGCAGGGACAGGGCCAGGACCAGCCCAAGGGTCAGAACCAGGGTCAGGAGTCTGCGTACTTTCATGGGACATCTTCCTTTCTTCTTTTTGAGTCTGATGTATAGTGCGCAAATATCGCTGGTTGGTTTTACAAAAAAGAAAAAATTTTTGGCGGTAACGTAAATCAGGTATCATAACCATCCTGTTGGCTGCCAGAGCGTCCGGGGACAGCATATCACAGCCGGGCTTGTAGCTTTCGTTCCTCTTGTGCGCCGTCCCCGGCGTCCTACAATCCAGTTCCTGACCAAATTCGGATACTCGCCCTGACTGATGCAGATATTCATATTCAGGCACCACAGGGCAATCTGCAGTCAACAAGCAAAAAAGAAAACGGGCAAAACATTCGCAAATACGTTAATGTTTTACCTGTTATTCGGGGCAACTCGTTTTCTTAGTATTAAAATAGTATCACAGAAACGGAAGAAAAGCAACCTTTTCGCCCTACACAGCCCCGAGAAACTCCCCCCATTTTGAGGGGAGTTTCTGTCGAAATGGGTCTCAAATTGAGACCCATTTCGACCACCGCCTGGGAGCGTAAACGCTCCCAGGCAATAGGGGATTGATTTCCGCCCTCGTCGGAAATCAATCCCACCATGGGACGCAATTCGACAACCGACCCCACCCCAAATCAAAGGGGGCGGGCAAGCACCTTTGGGGCTTGCCCGCCTTGATGACCGAAAAGCAAGACCGGGTGGGGCGGTCAATGGCGGCGCACTTGTGCGCCGTTCATCTCGACCATTGTCGGCCCCGACTGGACTTGCTAAATGGAAAATGCCAGTCAATTTCATCCGTAAGATAATTGCCCATCTCCACCCATGAGGGCGGTCATTTCCTCGATCTTTTCTAATGGAAATGGCGGTTGAGAAAGAGGTTTCATCGCAATAGACATTAACTTCATCGGATTATCGTCTGCTGCTACACGATTTGAACTTAGGTGTCCACATCTTCTGCAACGGTGGATAATTGCCCACTCTCCATTTTTCCTGACCCAAACGCCCACGGGGTCCATAATTCCGCCGCAGTCTGCCTCCCGATCTCCGGGTTCAATGTCCAAATGTAAACTGCAAAGACAGTTTGGGCAATGATTACGATGGTCGCTCCCTGCACCGACAGGTACAACTAGTCTACCACATACTTTGCAAGTAAAACTATCGTTACACCCATGTGTTTTATAGTATCCTTTTTCATACTGTTTTCGTTTGTTCTCTCTGTTCATAACTGCTCCTTGTCGTGTGGGGCAGGGCAGACTACAAATCTTCACGCAGGTACTTTTTCAACGAGTCCCGGTATGTTTGTGAGAACAATATATATTTTTCTTGTTCCTCGACTGTCCATGCACCCCATATTTTATCTTCAATTTGAAATAGTGGGAGGATTTTCTCAGAAGTAAAATCTTTCCCTTTTTCGGTCAAACAAACCATTGTATTCCGGCCTTCTCCCTGTTCCAGATAGGCAAGCCCATCTTTCTCTAATTTCCGAATTGCCGAATTGATTGTTTGCCGACTGATACCTGTCAATCTGAATATGTCGCTCTGGAGACACTGTCCATCCCGTTCGCAAAGCACATACAGAATATTCAAAACAGTATCAGAAATGCCCATCTTTACAGCCGCTTCATGGTATAATGAAGTGATTTCCGCAGATAAATAGGCATACATTCTTGCTTTCTCGTAGCCCATCACGGCCTCCTTAATATCCGATTTCATATATATTATATCCATTTTCGGATATATGTCAATAAGTAATTCAAAATATATGCAACTCGTTTGATACAGGCGTAGCAAAAGCATCAGGACATTTTCTACCGCCCGCCCCAGTCAAGGGAGCGCCTGGGCCGTTTGTGGCCTTTCTCCGCCTGTTCCCTCTGCTTGTCAGCCTCCACCGCCGCCGCTACCTGCTCCGGGCCAAAGACCCGCTTGACCCGTGTATAGTCGGCGGAGATCTGCCGCAGTTTTTTGTTCTCCAACTTCACCTCCATCAAGCGGTCAGACAAGCGGGCGTTGCCCTCCCGCACCCGGTCATAGTCCCCTTGCAAACGGCCAAATTTCCCTTTTAAGTCAAGGTACTTGCGGAACAGGGAACGCAGCACCTTGACGATCTTCGCCAGCAGGGGCTTTGCCTTTTTCTCCCGGTAGGATTTGGCGCTCTCTAGCGTCCCGGCCTCCGGCAGGATTTCCTCCGGGTCAGCGGAGAAGTCCGCCGCCAGCCGCTCCATGTCCTTCACCGCCGGGGCCAGTTCTTTCAGCCGCCGCTCCTGGCTCTCCACCTGGCTCTCTTTCTCCGCCTTGACCGTCTCCAGGGCGGCGATCTCTTTCGCCCTCTGCTCCTTTTTGTAGTCCAGCACAGACAGGTGCTTGTCGTGGGTGCCCTTGTCCTCCCACTCTATCCCGTGGCGCTCCATCACGGCGGAGAGTTGTTCCTTTTCAGAGCGCACCCACTGGCTCCACTCCGTGTCCCCTCTGGTGCCGCCCTTGAAACCCTGAGCCGCTAACGCCTGTTTCAGAGATACCCGTGTGTCCAGCCCCCGCTTGCTCCCAACAGTGAACAGCACAAAGTCGATGTGCAGATGGGGCGTGGCCTCGTCCATGTGGAGGTGGGCCGAGAATACCCGGAGATTGGGATTTCGCTCTTGAAAGGCTTTCATATACTCGTCCAGCACCGCCGCCGCAAGCCTCCCTTCATCGCTGTCGGCGCTCATGTCATCCTTGTTGCCCACTTGCAGGATGATTTCATGGAACGGCTTTTCCTGCTTGCCGGATCGGATTTTCTCATAGTAGTTTTCAATCTTGCGGTCTGCTCTGGTCTGCTTGGCGTTGTAGCGTTCCAGGGCCTCGTCAAAGAGTTCATGGTACACCGCCTTGATATTCTCCTGGCAGTATGTTACATTCAGGTGAGAACGCTTCGGATCGGTATTCTTGGCGTGAAACTTCCTGCTGTTGTGATTGACCGAGCCTCGCCCCACCATGGCGCTGATCGTCCTTTTCAATCAATCCCTCCTTTTCCGCCGCGTCAGTGGCGGGCCTTTGTTACTTTCTGCGAAAGTAAATCAAAAGCGCATTTGCGCCCTACGGGGTGGTGTGGGGGCTTTGCCCCCGCCGTCTGCGGGCGGCTCCCCCAGCAGGGCCGCCCTTTGAAAAGGGCACCCTGCACCCCTCCTAAACTTTTTCACTCGCCGTGGGGCAGGGAGGAAAGGCCAGCGGCCTTTCCTCCCACCCGGCAAGTGTTTTCCGTGGGGTGAAAGTCAAGGGGTTCGGGTTGTATTGCCTTGCGGCAATCTCCACCCGCAGGTATGCCCCCTTGACTTTCACCCCCGCTCCCCGTGACAGCCGTGACGACCGTGACGGCTTTTTTGATACCGGGGGCGGTGCCGCAGAGGTCGTCACGGCCGTCACGGTCGTCACGCCTGGGGAGGTTCCATCGTCAGCCGAATACTTCTCCCGGCGTGGGTACGGGTGCTTTCGTAGCGGATATGGTACTCATAGGACAGCCGCCACGCCCGGACATTCAACCGCATCGCCAGGGCATTGGCTTTCATATCCACCCCCAGGGCGGCGGTAAGGTCGGTGGCCGTTCCGCTCCACTCTGGCCGCTCCGCCGTCACCAGGGCGGCCACGGCCTCTAAAACCGGGTCGGGCGGTTCCCTACACGGTTCTGTTTCCAGCCGCTCCAACTCCCACGCCAGCCGTTCTTCGTCCCGTTTCAGATAGAGGCGCTGGTCTTGCAGGTCACGCCCGGATATGTCCAGCGTGGCGGCGCTGTCCGTCCTCCGCTCCTTTTGGAGCAGAAAGGCTCCGTCTGCTGCACCCATCAGGCCATTGGTGCCGGAGATCATATCAAAACTTGTCGTCGGCCTGCTGCTTGCGGGTGTGGTGTACCAGCAGGAGGCAGACCCCCTTTTCATCGGCAAGGTGTTTCAGACTTGTTATCACCTTATAGTCGTCTGCATAACTGTACTTCTCGGCCCCGGCCTCCCGGATTTTTTGCAGGGTGTCGATGATGATAAGCCGGGTGTCCTGGTGTTCCCGGACAAACCTCTTTAGTTGTTCCTCCAGGCCGCTGTTCAACTGTTTGGCGTAAATAGAGAGGTGGAGGTCTGCGGCGCTGTCCTCCCCAAACATCCGGTACAACCGTCCCTGCAAGCGGGGATAGTCATCCTCCAGGGCCATATAGAGGACAGCCCCTTGGCGGACTTCATACCCCCACAGGGGGAGGCCCTTGCTCACATGGTAGGCCAGTTGTGCCATGAGAAAGGATTTGCCGACCTTGGGAGCGCCCACAAAGAGGTACACCCCCGGATAGAGCAGGCCCTCCACTACGGGAGGCTTGCCGGGGTACACCTTTTCGTAGAGTTCGTTCATGGAGAGGGAGGGCAGATAGGCCGGGTCGTTGACCCGGTCTATCTGCCGCAGGATTTCCCTAAAATCCCGCTCTTGGGACTTGTGTTCGGTCTGTTCCTCTGCTATACTTTGTTCAGGTGTTTTTGAGAGCGACTGTCCCCCGTCTGCGCCAACAGGCGGATATGGGACGGTCGTTTTCTCTTTTGATCTATCCATCTATCAATCCTCCCTCATGCCGTCCATGATGGCGGCGATCAGTTCAATGTTGTCCATCAGTTCCTCGTCCACACCGGCCCCGGCCTCTATCCGTTGCAGTTCGGCCAGCACAGCGGCCAGTTCGTTCCGCAGGGCCTTGTAGACCCTTGGATTGCCCTGCACCACCACTTCCCGGCACAGGAGCCGCCGGGTGATGTAGTCCTGTTTCGTCAGCCCGGAGAGCCGCACAGCGGTTTCAATTTGTGCGTCTTCCTCCGGGGACACCCGAAACGCCACTGTCTTGTTTCTCCATCGGTTCTTGTTGTCCCTGTTCTTTAGCGACATGATTTAGGCCCCCTTTCTCTCCATGTCCAGCCTGTCCGCCATCTCCGTCTGCCGGGTGGGGAACAGGTGGGCGTAACGGTAAGTAATGTCGATACTCTCATGCCCCACCCGGTCAGCGATTGCCAGGGCCGTAAAGCCCATGTCAATCAGCAGGGAGATGTGGCTATGCCCTTACGGTATAATTACGACAAACCGGAAAAGCCCCGTAGGATCAAGGGTTTTGAGGTTTTCAGTCTGGTTTTTCATCCTTTTCCAAACCGAAAAATCATACTGAAATAAGTCGAATTATAGGAGGTGTTTCATTAACGACAAATGAATAGCAGAAAGGAACTCAAAGCCTTTTGATTTCAAACACAGTAGAATATTGGATTTATGCGAAGCCGTCACTTGTTTCAAGTGGCGGCTTTTGTCATTTCCAGGACTGCTGTGCAGGCACATGACAACACCAATCAGAAACGAGGTGATTGTTATGAACACGCAAATCATCGCCATCGCCAACCAGAAAGGCGGCGTCGGCAAGACAACGACCTGTGAAAATCTGGGTGTTGGATTGGCGCAGGCCGGGAAGAAAGTGCTGCTGATTGACGGGGACCCACAAGGCAGCCTGACTATCAGCCTGGGCCACCCCCAGCCGGACAAGCTGCCCTTTACCCTGTCCGACGCGATGGGCCGTATCCTGATGGACGAGCCGTTGCGCCCCGGTGAGGGTATCCTGCACCACCCGGAAGGCGTTGACCTGATGCCCGCCGACATCCAGCTCTCCGGTATGGAGGTCTCTCTGGTGAATGCCATGAGCCGTGAGACCATCCTTCGGCAGTATCTGGACACGCTGAAGGGACAGTATTCCCATATCCTGATTGACTGCCAGCCATCCCTGGGTATGCTTACGGTCAACGCTCTGGCAGCCGCCAACAGGATCATCATCCCCGTCCAGGCGGAGTATTTGCCCGCCAAGGGCCTGGAACAGCTGCTCTCCACGGTAAGTAAGGTAAAGCGGCAAATCAACCCCAAGCTCCAAATCGACGGCATCCTGCTGACAATGGTGGACAACCGCACCAACTTTGCTAAGGAAATCGCCGCCCTGCTGCGAGAGACCTACGGCAGCAAAATCAAGGTGTTCGGCACCGAGATTCCCCATTCCGTCCGGGCAAAGGAAATCAGTGCCGAGGGCAAGAGTATCTTTGCCCATGACCCCAATGGCAAGGTGGCCGAGGGGTACAAAAGTCTGACGAAGGAGGTATTGAGGCTTGAAAAGCAGCGCGAAAAAAGTAGAGCTGGCTCCATACGATGACTTGTTTTCCACCGAAGAAAGCCGCCAGGATGCCAAGCTGGAAAAAGTACGGGAAATCCCGCTATCTGAGCTGCATCCTTTCAAGAACCATCCCTTCAAAGTCAAGGATGACGAGGCTAGGCTTTCACGGAAGCGTAGTAGATGCGCAGAAATTTGTTGGCAGAAGCCATCATGTAAACGCGATAAGGCTTTCCTTCTGTACGCTTTTTGTCCATAAACTGGTACACGGGCTCATTTGTCGGAGCATTCTTCAAATAAACCCCCATCACCAAGAAAAGCGTTCTGCGCAGCGAGGCAGACCCTCGTTTGGAGATGCTGCGACCGCAGACATTCATTTGGCCGGATTGGTAAGGTGGGGAGTCAATACCCGCAAAGGCGACCAGCGCTTTCTTGGAATGAAAGCGGCGCACATCGCCAATTTCAGCCATAAGTTGGGGGCCGAGGGTTGGGCCAACACCAAACATTTCCATTACAACAGGAGACTCCGGCAGATAAGACGCCAGGGATTGCATCTCCTGCTTAAGAGCGACTAATGCGGCGGAAGTTGCCTGAAGCTGGGAAATAGCCTGTTCCACCAAGAGTTTTGTCGTATTCGTTTTCGGCATGATACCGACGTGTCCGCAAGCGGAGGCATAGATGCCCAGCGCTTTCTCCTCACTGAAATTGTAGCCGTGCTTTTTGCACCACTTCCGATACTTGGTGGTAAATGCCTTTTCGGACAGCCCACAGACGCACTCGCAATGCCAAAAAGTTGCTACAAAGTCCACCCATTTCTCGCTGCCATCAGCACGGGGCGGACTGGTAAACAGACGGTTCGCATCAGGAAAAGCAGTGTCCAGCAGGGAGATCAGGTTGTTTTTCAGCATAGTCCGTACTTTGGAATACTGCTGGTACTGCCGGTAGCAGGCCTTCAGCATGAGCCGGGTATCCTCCTCCGGGACATACCTCGGCAGCGTGAGCCAGTGGTCAAGACCGTAGTTGGCCAGCTTCACAGCGTCCTTTCTGTCGGTCTTGGCCCGTCTTATCACCGTTTTGCAGACCCTCGTTATTGCTCTGGGCGCTGGTCTCGGCATCTGGGGTGTCATCAACCTGCTGGAAGGTTACGGCAATGATAATCCGGGCGCAAATGCTCATGTACGGTAAGGAAGCAAGCAACCGAAAACAAGAGATAGACCGCCAGCACTACACTATTCCGAACCAAAGACCAAAAGATAAGCATTGTGGGAAAATCTAAACTTTTGGATTTTCCTACAATGCCAACTACGGCGGAATCCCTCCCACTCCTTATATCTTTCTGTATACATTGAATTTGTATTTAGTAAAATGCAGACAACACCACGGATCGGCTTTTGGTTGGACAATTCCAACCAAACACCACAGCAGACAGCAGAAAACATTCTGAACGCTAGGAAGCCGGTATGATTGTTACATATAAGGGGAAGAAAAATTTCTTTTAGGTACTTGCTTTCCTAAAACTGATGTGATACAATGATTTAATCCAGAAAAGGAGTAAAAAATATGCGGCAAGGTATTCTTAAATAAAACTATAATCAAATAGTGGGAACAAAGGATTATGATAGCTCCTTTTGTAGGGGCTTAGTTTTTTGTACCCAATTTAAGAATACTTTTGCCTTATCAATTTTGACATATCCCCAAAAACAGCAATCACAAACAGGTGTATGCTGTATATGTGTATGTCCGCAACTTATAATCCCCAGTGGTAAAAGTATTTTACTGCTGGGGATTTTTATGCCCTTTGGGGCTGTAAAGGGAGGACAATCACATGAAAATAATCAATATTGGAATTCTTGCCCATGTAGACGCTGGAAAGACGACCTTGACGGAGAGCCTGCTATATGCCAGCGGAGCCATTTCAGAACCGGGGAGCGTCGAAAAAGGGACAACGAGGACGGACACCATGTTTTTGGAGCGGCAGCGTGGGATTACCATTCAAGCGGCAGTCACTTCCTTCCAGTGGCACAGATGTAAAGTTAACATTGTGGATACGCCCGGCCACATGGATTTTTTGGCGGAGGTGTACCGCTCTTTGGCTGTTTTAGATGGGGCCATCTTGGTGATCTCCGCTAAAGATGGCGTGCAGGCCCAGACCCGTATTCTGTTCCATGCCCTGCGGAAAATGAACATTCCCACCGTTATCTTTATCAACAAGATCGACCAGGCTGGCGTTGATTTGCAGAGCGTGGTTCAGTCTGTTCGGGATAAGCTCTCCGCCGATATTATCATCAAGCAGACGGTGTCGCTGTCCCCGGAAATAGTCCTGGAGGAAAATACCGACATAGAAGCATGGGATGCGGTCATCGAAAATAACGATGAATTATTGGAAAAGTATATCGCAGGAGAACCAATCAGCCGGGAAAAACTTGCGCGGGAGGAACAGCAGCGGGTTCAAGACGCCTCCCTGTTCCCAGTCTATCATGGCAGCGCCAAAAATGGCCTTGGCATTCAACCGTTGATGGATGCGGTGACAGGGCTGTTCCAACCGATTGGGGAACAGGGGGGCGCCGCCCTATGCGGCAGCGTTTTCAAGGTTGAGTACACCGATTGCGGCCAGCGGCGTGTCTATCTACGGTTATACAGCGGAACGCTGCGCCTGCGGGATACGGTGGCCCTGGCCGGGAGAGAAAAGCTGAAAATCACAGAGATGCGTATTCCATCCAAAGGGGAAATTGTTCGGACAGACACCGCTTATCAGGGTGAAATTGTTATCCTTCCCAGCGACAGCGTGAGGTTAAACGATGTATTAGGGGACCAAACCCGGCTCCCTCGTAAAAGGTGGCGCGAGGACCCCCTCCCCATGCTGCGGACGACGATTGCGCCGAAAACGGCAGCGCAAAGAGAACGGCTGCTGGACGCTCTTACGCAACTTGCGGATACTGACCCGCTTTTGCGTTGCGAAGTGGATTCCATCACCCATGAGATCATTCTTTCTTTTTTGGGCCGGGTGCAGTTGGAGGTTGTTTCCGCTTTGCTGTCGGAAAAATACAAGCTTGAAACAGTGGTAAAGGAACCCTCCGTCATTTATATGGAGCGGCCGCTCAAAGCAGCCAGCCACACCATCCATATCGAGGTGCCGCCCAACCCGTTTTGGGCATCCATAGGACTGTCTGTTACACCACTCTCGCTTGGCTCCGGTGTACAATACGAGAGCCGGGTTTCGCTGGGATACTTGAACCAGAGTTTTCAAAACGCTGTCAGGGATGGTATCCGTTACGGGCTGGAGCAGGGCTTGTTCGGCTGGAACGTAACGGACTGTAAGATTTGCTTTGAATACGGGCTTTATTACAGTCCGGTCAGCACGCCGGCGGACTTCCGCTCATTGGCCCCGATTGTATTGGAACAGGCATTGAAGGAATCGGGGACGCAGCTGCTGGAACCTTATCTCTCCTTCATCCTCTATGCGCCCCAGGAATACCTTTCCAGGGCTTATCATGATGCACCGAAATACTGTGCCACCATCGAAACGGCCCAGGTAAAAAAGGATGAAGTTGTCTTTACTGGCGAGATTCCCGCCCGCTGTATACAGGCATACCGTACTGATCTGGCCTTTTACACCAACGGGCGGAGCGTATGCCTTACAGAGCTGAAAGGATATCAGGCCGCTGTCGGTCAGCCGGTCATCCAGCCCCGCCGTCCAAACAGCCGCCTGGACAAGGTGCGCCATATGTTTCAGAAGGTAATGTAAAGATACATAATCGTCAAGACGGCAACAATCAGAAGTTATGGAGGGTAACAATGGAATATAGTAAGGAAGATTTAATGGAAGCAAAAAAGCAAATTTGGGGAGTGGGAGAGAACATGGGAACAGAGGAAAGTAAAAAAATCTGGGAGGAGAACGCACAATTTTGGGATAATGCAATGGGTGACGAATCTAATGAATTTCACAGAGAGGTAGTGCGTCCCAAAGTAACGGAACTTCTATCTCCTAATCCTGCGGATTACATTTTGGATATTGCGTGTGGCAATGGAAATTATTCTTCGTATCTTGCACAAAGAGGCGCTTCGGTTGTCGCTTTTGATTACAGCAAAAAAATGATAGAATTGGCTAAAAGACGGCAATCACAATATGCAAAACAAATTGAATTTTGTGTGGCGGATGCGACCGATAGAAAAAGTATATTAGAATTAAAAAGAAATCGAGCCTTTACGAAAGCAGTTTCTAATATGGCAATTATGGATATTACGGATATTGAACCACTTCTTATGGCTGTTTATGAACTGTTGCAGGAAAGCGGAATTTTTGTCTTTGCAACGCAACACCCTTGTTTTGTCACGTTGACTGAAAAATATATGACACCGCACAGTTACTATGATATAGCGATTGAAGGGCAACCGAAAGAGCAGATTTATTATCATCGTTCCATACAAGATATTTTTAACCTTTGTTTTAGAGCTGGATTTGTCATTGATGGATTTTATGAAGAATGTTTTAAAACCAACAAAGAAATTCCTATGGTAATGATAGTAAGGCTTAAGAAGGTAAAACGTGATAGCTTAAAATAAATTCAAGTTTGTCGGGTAAATAGCAAACCCAGCCGAGCCAGTCAACGGTCAAGATGAACGGCGCATATGCGCAGCCGTTGACAGCCCCGCCCGCCTTTGCTGGTAGGCAATCAAGGGGCGACAGCAAGAAGTGCCACCGCCCCGCACTATTATTCAGAAAGGGGAATTTCCATGACCGACCAGATAGCCTATCAAGAATATATCCAGCGCAGGTACAACGCCTTTTGCAAGACTGTTATCCGCTGTGCCGCCTTGGACAAGATTTTGAAGCTTAAACGGCAATGGGAACGGCAAGTTTCCCTTGACTATCTGATGAACGAGAAGTTTGTCCAGTTTGCCGCGTCGGAGCCGGACGAGGAATACCCATTTACCGTCTGCGGTCAGACCGTCCTGCTCTGCAACGCCGCCCTTGCCGACGCGATCTCTGTTTTGCCGGAGCAGACGCGGGAAGAAATCCTGCGCTATTACTTTCTGCGCCAGCCGCAGCGCGTGATCGGCGCGTGTATTGGCCGGTCACGCAGCACAGCGGGGCGGCATATCCAGCTTGCCTTGCAGCGGCTACGCGAAGAAATGGGGGTGAGCCGGTATGAGTAGACTTCTCCCCTATGAAACAATCCTCAAAGCCCGTGAGGGCGACCCAGAAGCCGTGAACGCTGTCCTGCTCCACTACGCCGGATATATCCGCTATTTCTCAAAAGTGAACGGGCAGGTCAACGCCGAGGTGGAGGACTATGTAAAGCAGCGGTTAATTGACTGTCAATTCAAGTTCCGGCTTGACGAACCACCGGACAAGTCATAAAAACTGAATACCAGCCGCCACCGACGCGGCCAGCGAAAGCAGTAAGTCTTGAAAAAGATTTACTGCTTTTTTTGTTGTCCGGCTCCGCTCCCGGCCATTTTGCCCCCTGCCGGTTGTAGTAGTAAGCGAGGAGGGAATTTTTCTGCCCTGGTGTTTGGCATTTGGAGCATTTACCCGTAGTAGAGGGCAAAGAGAAAGGATTTCTCCAACACCGGGTAGAAACCACTGCGTCCGGTGTCATTTTAGCGAAAGCGGGCAGGAATGCCCTTTACAGGATTAGTAGTAGCAGAAAAAGAGAAACAAACTTTTGTGGTTGCAGTTTTCCAAAAAAGTGGCGGACGGAAGTGAGAGAAAGTTTGCAGTCACGGAGAGCAAGTTTCTACCACGGTGCCAAAATCCGCAATTCTGCAGTTTTGCCCCTCGCGGGAAACTTGTTGGGGAGTGCCTTCCCCAAACCCTGCTCATGCGCCCTTACGGGCGAGAAAGGAGGTCACACCATGCGAAAGAAATACAACACGCCCCACCGCAGCCGCGTTGTGAAAACCCGGCTGTCCGAAGATGAGTATGCCGACTTCACAGCGCGGCTTGCGCCCTATGGTATCAGCCAGTCCGAATTTCTCCGGCAGGCGATACGGCGGGCGACCATACGCCCGGTTGTCCATGTGTCGTCGGTCAATGACGAGTTGCTTTCCGCTGTCGGGAAGCTGACAGCCGAGTACGGCAGGATCGGCGGCAACCTCAATCAGATTGCCCGGTATCTGAACGAATACGGCGTACCCTACAACACCCTTTCCGGCGAGGTACGCGCCGCCATATCCGACCTTGCCGTCCTCAAGTATGAAGTCCTCAAGAAAGTAGGTGACGCGGTTGGCAACACTCAAGCATATCAACTCTAAAAACGCCGACTACGGAGCCGCCGAGCAATATCTTCTCTTTGAGCATGACGAGTTTACCATGAAGCCCGTCCTTGATGAAACCGGCAGGCTTATCCCCCGCGAGGACTACCGGCTGTCCACGCTGAACTGCGACGGGGAGGATTTTGCCGTTGCGTGTATGCGGGCCAATCTCCGCTATCAGAAAAACCAGCGGCGGGAAGATGTGAAAAGCCACCACTACATCATCAGCTTTGACCCGCGGGACGGGCCGGACAACGGCCTGACCGTAGACCGGGCGCAGGCGTTGGGGGAACAATTCTGTAAAGAGCATTTTCCCGGCCACCAGGCCCTTGTCTGCACCCACCCGGACGGGCATAACCACAGCGGCAACATTCATGTGCATATCGTCATAAACAGCCTGCGGATTGAGGAAGTGCCGTTCCTGCCCTACATGGACAGGCCGGCCGATACGAAAGTCGGCTGCAAGCACCGATGTACCGACGCTGCCCTGCGCTACTTCAAATCCGAAGTCATGGAGATGTGCCACCGGGAGGGGCTTTATCAAATCGACCTCTTGAACGGCAGCAAGAACCGCGTCACCGACCGGGAGTATTGGGCGCAGAAAAAGGGACAGGCCGCGCTGGACAAGCAGAACGCCCCCATGATTGCCGATAGTATCACGCCCCGGCAGACCAAGTTTGAAACGAACAAGGAGAAGCTGCGGCAGACCCTACGGAAAGCCCTTGCCACCGCCGCCAGCTTTGACGAGTTTTCCTCTCTGTTGCTGCAGGAGGGTGTGACCGTCAAGGAGAGCCGGGGGCGGCTTTCCTACCTCACGCCGGACAGGACAAAGCCAATTACCGCCCGGAAGCTGGGCGACGATTTTGACCGCGCCGCTGTCTTTGCCGTTTTAGAGCAAAACGCCGCCAGAGCAGCCGAAGCGCCAGCCAGATCCCCCGATCCCCCACGCACCATAAAAGACCGCTTGCAGGTTGCCAGAGCCGAGATAGCCGCCCCGAAACAGGACGGAGTGCAGCGGCTTGTGGACATTGAGCAGAAAATGGCCGAGGGCAAAGGCCGGGGCTATGAACGCTGGGCGAAGATACACAATCTGAAGCAGGCCGCCAAAACGCTGTCCGTCTACCAGCAATACGGCTTTACTTCCCCGGAGCAGTTAGAAGCCGCCGTTGACACCGCCTATCAGAAAATGCGCCAGACCAGCGGCGAACTGAAAGCACTGGAAACGAAGCTGCAAGGGAAAAAGAAGTTGCAGCGGCAGGTGTTGGCCTACGCCCAGACCAAGGCCGCCCGCGACGGGCTGCGGGCACAGAAATCCGAGAAAGCCCGCGCCGCATACCGGCAGGCCCATGAGAGCGATTTTATCATAGCCGACGCAGCAGCCCGGTATTTCAAGGCGCATGGCATTACCAAGCTGCCCGCCCGGAAAGCGTTGCAGGCCGAGATCGAGCAGCTTATCTCCGAGAAAGACGGCCTGTATAACACCTATCACGAACAGAAACAGCGGTTCAAGGAGTTGCAGACCGTCAAGCGGAACATCGACCAGATTTTGCGCCGGGACGAGCCGCACCGCAGAAAGGAGCAGAGCCATGAGCGATAACCTGCCCCACATGGACTACCGCCAGCACCGGCGGGCGCGGCGGCTGGTACATGAGTGCTGTAACTACGATGAGGGGAACTGCCTGCTATTGGACGACGGGGAGCCTTGCGTGTGCGTCCAGAGCATTTCCTTTTCCCTCATGTGCCACTGGTTCCGTGTGGCTGTCCTGCCCCTTGACGGGGAGCTGGCCGCAGCCCTCTTGTGCCGGGGAAGCCGGAAACGGTGTGCCGTCTGCGGGGCGGCCTTTGTCCCCAAATCCAACCGGGGAAAATACTGCCCCGACTGCGCCGGGCGCATGAAGAAAATCAAAGCCGCCGAGAGAAAGCGGAAACAAAGGCAGAGATGTCACGCTTTAGAGCCTTTCAAACCCGCATAAATCAAGGCTTTTTTCGTGGGTGTCAAAGGGTACGCGATACATTTATCCTTTTCCCCCGGAAACGGCGTTTTAATGCGTGACAATACGCCAAAATCAACCCGAACACAGGGAGGTGATCCTATCGCTGATTATATCAGGGCAGACACGCGGCTGCCCGCCTATCTGCCGTATCCCCGTTTCCTGCTGAAAATGGAGATTTCACAGACCGCCAAGCTGCTGTATTCGCTGCTGTTAGACCGTTCCACCCTCTCCCAGAAAAACAAGTGGCTGGACGACGAGGGCAGGATTTATATTATCTATCCCATCGCGGAGATAGCAGAAATACTGGATAAAGGCAGCACCACCATCAAGGGGGCGCTTAATGAACTGGACACGGCGGGGCTGTTGGAACGGGAACGGGGCGGCTTCTCCGCACCGAACCGGCTTTATGTCAAAGTACCGCCAGTGCCACAGGTACAGTTTTCAGACCAACTGATGGCCGGAAGTCCGCCCCTCATAGAGCCGGAAAACCGTCCTACTGATGGTCAGAAAACCGACCTTATGATGGTCGGAAAACCGTCCCCTAACCAAACTACTATAAACAACCTTACAGAGAGCCAAACAAAGGGAGTGAGTGGGGGGCCGTCCGCGCCCTATGGCCGATATGGAAATATTTTTCTGTCACAGACCGAATACGACGAGTTGCAGGCAGAGTACCCTGACAGGCTGGAACGGTTCATCGAGGAAATGAGCCGCTACCTTGCCGCCAACGGGAAAAGCTACCAGAACTATGCCGCCGCCCTGCGGATATGGGCGGGGAACGACAAAAAGGAAGCCCCTAAAAAGGGCATACCAGACTACTCATGCAAGGAGGGCGAGAGTTTATGAAGAATGAAATCAACGCGGTTTTGGAGAATATGACGACCACCATCCCGGAGCCGGAGGACTACACCGGCGAGGACGGTTTACTGTACTGCGGCAAGTGCCGCAAGCCGAAAGAAGCCTATTTTGCGCCGGATAAGGCCGCTATCTTCGGGCGCGACCGCCACCCGGCAGAGTGCGACTGCCAGAGAACCGCCCGCGAGGAACGGGAAGCCGCCGAAAAGCGGCGCAGACACCTTGACACCGTGGAAGAACTGAAACGCCGGGGCTTTACCGACCCCACCATGCGGGACTGGACTTTCGAGAACGACAACGGCAGGAACCCGCAGACCGGGCTTGCCCGCCGGTATGTGGAGCATTGGGAAGATATGCGGACAGACAATATCGGCTGCCTGTTCTGGGGCGGCGTAGGCACCGGCAAAAGCTACCTTGCAGGCTGTATCGCAAACGCCCTCATGGAGAAAGAAATCCCCGTCCGCATGACGAACTTTGCTCTTATCCTCAATGACCTTGCCGCCAGCTTTGAGGGGCGCAACGAGTACATTTCCCGCCTTTGTCGTTATCCGCTGCTGATCCTTGACGACTTCGGCATGGAACGCGGGACGGAATACGGGCTGGAACAGGTGTTCAATGTGATTGACAGCCGTTACCGCAGCGGCAAGCCGCTGATCGTCACGACCAACCTTACGCTGGACGACCTGCACAACCCGGAGGACACCGCCCATTCCCGGATTTATGACCGCCTGCTTTCCATGTGCGTCCCGGTACGCTTTACCGGCGACAACTTCCGGCAGGAAACCGCCAAGCGGAAAATGGAGAGCATGAAGAAACTGATTACCGACTGAAAGGAGTATTGCCTATGGCAGATAACAAGCAGCACGACACCCGCACCACCCGCCGCCCTGACTGTGTGACGGAAATCCGCATGGGCAATTCCGTCCTTGTCGTGTCCGGCTATTTCAAGAAAGACACCACAACCACAGCCGCCGACAAAATGGCGCGGGTACTGGAAGCGGAAGCCGCTGCTACACAGGAGCCGACTTATCCGGCGTGAACCGGGGCATGGAAAAGCGGCCATGCCAGGGAGCATGACCGCTGGAACGAAAATCGGAAGTGCTTTAGCAATTCTTAATCTCATTCTCTATAAAATAATTTGCAATTTCAAAGGCTTTTATTCTTCTCTTTGCCAATGTGATTTGTGATTTATAACGCTCGGAATTATCCTTTGATTCAAATGTTTTTACTGTTTCTCTTAGCTTGTGCAGAGTTGAATCAATTTGCCTTTTGGCCGCGGTTAATTCATCTATTGTATACTTCATGTTTTCTCCTTTAACTTCTGATTTTTTTGTTAAATCAGAGTATACCACGGAGTTATGAACTTTTCTACTGCAAATATGGGACGACAACCCATACCATAAAAATCGGAAAATTGAAAAGCTGTAAAGAAGCAAATTTAACGCTTTTGCCGCTGTACAGCCCCCGCCGTTCCGTGGTACAATGAAACCACGGAATAGTGGGGCTGGCTGTCGGAAACGGAGGATTTTATGTTAAGACAAGCCACCCAAAACCTCATTACCGCCCTTTATCCGAGATTGTCCCACGAGGATGAATTGCAAGGCGAGAGTAATTCCATATCGAACCAAAAAAGGATACTCGAAACCTACGCAAAACAGAACGGCTTTACCAATCTGCGCTGGTACACCGACGACGGTTTTTCCGGCGCGAACTTCCAGCGGCCCGGATTTCAAGCCATGCTTGCGGACATTGAAGCCGGGAAAGTGGGTACGGTCATCGTCAAGGACATGAGCCGGTTAGGGCGAAACTACTTGCAGGTAGGGTTTTACACGGAAATGCTGTTCCCTCAAAAGGGTGTGCGTTTTATCGCTGTCAACGATAATGTGGACAGTGCCAGCGAGGGCATGGACAACGATTTTACCCCGCTGCGAAATCTGTTCAATGAATGGCTGGTGAGAGATACGAGCAAGAAAATCAAGGCAGTGAAAAAGTCAAAAGGCATGAGCGGCAAGCCTGTTACCAGCAAGCCGGTTTACGGCTATGTGATGGACGAGGACGAGAATTTTATTATAGACGAGGAAGCCGCCCCGGTGGTGCAGCAGATTTACCAGCTTTGCCTTGCCGGGAACGGCCCGACCAAGATTGCCCGTATGCTGACGGAGCAGCAAATCCCCACGCCGGGGACGCTGGAATATCAGCGGACAGGCAGCACCCGCCGTTATCACCCAGGCTATGAGTGCAAATGGGCGACCAACACCGTCGTTCATATCCTCGAAAACCGAGAGTACACCGGATGTCTGGTGAACTTCAAAACGGAAAAGCCTTCTTATAAGGTCAAGCACAGCATAGAGAACCCCGTCGAGAAGCAGGCCATTTTCGAGAACCACCATGAGCCGATCATCGACAAGGAAACATGGGAACGGGTGCAGGAGTTACGCAAACAGCGCAAACGCCCGAACCGCTACGATGAAGTGGGGCTGTTCTCCGGGATTTTGTTCTGCGCCGACTGCGGCCATGTGCTGTATCAGCAGCGGTATCAGAACAAAGACCGCAAACAGGACTGCTACATCTGCGGCAGCTACAAGAAGCGCACCCGCAACTGTACGGCGCACTTTATCCGCACCGATCTGTTGACCGCTGGTGTCCTGGCAAATCTCCGGCAAGTGACCGAATACGCAGCCAAGCATGAGAGCCGGTTTGTGAAACTACTTGTCCAGCAGAACGAGATCGGCGGCAAGCGAAAGACCGCCGCAGCCATCAAGCAGCTTGAACAGGCGCAGGAACGCATTTCTGAAATCAGCCGCATTATCAAGCGGCTGTATGAGGACAATGTAAACGGCAAAATCAGCGATGAGCGTTTCATGGAACTGTCGGCTGACTACGAAGCCGAGCAAGCGGAGCTGAAAAAGAGAGCCGCCGCCCTGCAAGCCGAACTGGACAAGTCACAGGCAGCTACCGTCAACGCCGAGAAATTTATGGGCATTGTCCGCAAGCACCTTGCCTTTGAAGAACTGACCCCCACTCTCTTGCGGGAAATGATCGAGAAAATTGTGGTGCATGAGTGCAGCTATGATGAGAACGGCACCCGCAGGCAGGACATTGAGATTTATTACAGCTTTGTCGGCAAGATTGACTTGCCCGAATAACCGCCCGACCTATCCGACACAATGGCCAAGTGTCGGATAGGAACGGCAAAATTTTTTGCACTTCTATTGCTTCTTTATCACACATAAGCAAAGTCCCAGGGCATGAAGCAGCTCATGGCTGGCGCTGGCGTCGCCGTGGTCGGCATGGTCCTCGTACCCCTGCTCTCCAGCCTGTTCACCGTCTGATCGCTCACGCCGTTAAGCTGTCATAAGAAATCCTTGCCGCCCCTGCCCCCACGCGGGGGCGGCTGAAAGGAGGTTGACACCGTATGGATTTCTTACTGGATGCCCTTACCAACTGGCTCAAGGAAATGCTGGTGGGCGGCATCATGGGAAACTTATCGGGGATGTTCGATAGCGTAAACCAGCAGGTTGCAGACATTGCGACACAGGTGGGTCAGACCCCTCAGGGCTGGAACGGTGATATTTTCAATATGATTCAGAGCCTCTCCAACTCCATCATGGTGCCGATTGCTGGCGTGATCTTGGCCATCGTGATGACGCTGGAGCTGATTCAGATGATTACCGACCGAAACAACCTGCATGATGTGGACACCTGGATGATCTTCAAATGGGTGTTCAAATCTGCCGCCGCCATTTTGATCGTCACAAACACATGGAATATCGTCATGGGTGTATTCGACATGGCGCAAAGTGTGGTAGCGCAGGCGGCAGGTATCATCGGTTCTGACGCTTCCATCGACATCTCCTCTGTTATGGGCGATATGGAGACCCGGCTGATGGAAATGGATTTAGGTCCGTTGATTGGCTTATGGGTGCAGTCGCTCTTTATTGGCATTACCATGTGGGCGCTTTACATTTGTATCTTTATCGTGATCTATGGCCGTATGATTGAGATTTACCTTGTGACTTCGGTGGCCCCTATTCCTATGGCTACCATGATGAGCAAGGAATCGGGCGGCATGGGCCAGAATTATCTACGCTCCCTCCTTGCTCTGGGCTTCCAGGCATTTCTCATCATCGTCTGCGTGGCGATTTATGCCGTGCTGGTACAGAAATCATCATGGCTATCTGGAGCTGTGTGGGCTATACGGTCCTGTTGTGCTTTACGCTCTTTAAGACCGGAAGCCTTGCAAAAGCTGTGTTTAACGCACACTAACCAGAAAGGAGGAAATCCCATTGGCTTATGTACCCGTACCCAAGGATCTTACGAAAGTCAAAACCAAGGTCGCGTTCAATTTAACCAAGAGGCAGCTGGTCTGCTTCAGCGGCGGGGCGCTCATCGGCGTACCGCTTTTCTTCCTGCTTCGGGGGCCTGCGGGAAACAGCGTGGCAGCCATGTGTATGATGCTGGTCATGCTGCCCTTCTTCATGCTGGCGATGTATGAAAAACACGGCCAGCCCTTGGAAAAGATCGTGGGGAATATTATCCGTGTCACGGTGATCCGCCCCAAGCAGCGCCCGTACCGCACCAATAACTTCTATGCCGTGTTGCAGCGGCAGGCAAATCTTGACGAGGAGGTGTACGACATTGTTTACGGCAATCAAAAGCTGGCTGCACCGGCTGTTCGGAAAAACCGAGGAAAAAGCTGTGCAGCCGGTCAGGACAAAGAAAAAGCTGTCCCGCGCCGACAGAAAGCAGATTGAGGCTGCCATTGCCCGTGCCAACCGCACAGACAAAAAGGAGAAATCGGCTCAGGACAGTATTCCCTATGAACGAATGTGGCCGGATGGTATCTGCCGGGTATCAGACGGTCACTACACAAAGACCATCCAATTCCAGGACATCAACTATCAGCTCTCACAGAACGAGGACAAAACAGCGATCTTCGAGGGCTGGTGTGATTTCCTCAACTACTTCGACAGCTCGATCAAATTTGAGCTGTCTTTTTTGAATCTTGCAGCATCCAAAGAGACTTTTGCCCGTGCCATTTCCATTCCTCTCCAGGGGGATGACTTTGACAGTATCCGGGTTGAGTACATGACCATGCTGCAAAACCAGCTGGCAAAGGGCAACAACGGCCTTATCAAAACCAAGTATCTCACCTTCGGCATTGACGCGGACAGCATCAAATCGGCCAAACCCCGTTTGGAGCGTATTGAGACCGACATTCTCAATAACTTCAAGCGTCTGGGCGTGTCTGCCGAGACTCTGGATGGTAAGGCAAGACTTGCCCAGCTCCATGGAATCTTCCACATGGATGAGCAGCTGCCGTTCCGCTTCGATTGGGATTGGCTCCCGTCCAGCGGCCTGTCCACCAAGGACTTCATCGCGCCGTCTGGGTTTGAGTTCCGCACTGGCAAGCAGTTCCGTATGGGTAAAAAATACGGGGCTGTTTCTTTTTTGCAGATTCTCGCGCCGGAGCTGAATGACCGGATGCTGGCCGATTTTCTGGATATGGAATCCAACTTGATTGTCAGCCTGCATATCCAGTCCGTGGACCAGATCAAGGCCATCAAGACGGTCAAGCGCAAGATCACTGACCTGGACAAATCCAAAATCGAGGAACAGAAAAAAGCCGTCCGTGCCGGATACGATATGGACATCATTCCCTCCGACCTTGCCACCTAAGGTCATGTGCGTCTCCCCCTTCTAGGCCGGAAACGGTTCAAGGCCTGCTCAGTTACCATGATAGCGGCAAGCACACAGAAACACAAGGGCAGGATTATAAAGTTTTTATAAAATCCGAACCTTCTGGACAAGCAGAAGAAATCCGGCTGCACAACAAGTGCAGCCGGATTTCTCCTTTGGTCTTTGACGTTGTCTATTTGATTATTTCGCCACGTTCTTGCAAAAACGAGTCAGGATCTCAGCTACTTCCGCACGGGTAGCTGTTCCGGTGGGATCCAGCGTATTGCCGCCCTTGCCTTTGAGCAGGCCGGAACCGCAGGCCCACTGCATGGCGGGAATGGCATACTCGCCGATCTCATCAAAATCAGCATAGGACAAAATGTTGGTGTCCTCACCCACAGAGACATCGTAGCCTTTGTACTGAGCATAGCGGTACAGGATGGTTGCCATCTGCTCACGGGTGATGTTGTCCTCAGGGGCAAAGGTGCTGTTGCCATAACCCTTTACAATACCGATGTCCGCGGCCCAGTTTACCGCTTCGGTGTACCACATGCCTGCTTTCACGTCCTGGAAGACATCGGAAGAGTTCTCCGGACTTCCCTCCAACCGCCACAGGATGGTGGCGATCATGCCGCGGTTCAGATTCAGGTGGGGTGCAAACAGCCGGCTGCTCACGCCGTTCATCATGTCGTGGTAGTAGACGTACTCCACAGAGTCGTGGAACCAGTCGTCCGCATCCACGTCGTCAAACAGATCCTCCACCGGCGTCCGGGCAGCAAACCGGGCAGTGACCTTCACAGAGGCATCGGGCATCTTAAACTCGTACTTGCCGTCGCCCTTGTCGTCCAGCTTCACATCGTCGCCGTCCGCATCGGTAACGGTAAGGGTCTCCAGGATGTATCCCTCTTCGGGTGTGACGGTGAGTGTGACGGTTTTTCCTGCGGCCGCAGATTTCTTATCGGCAGTTACGGTACCATTTTCAGACTTCTCCACGATGATATCATGGCTGCTGACGGTTCCGCCGCCGCCACCGCCGCCTCCTCCGCCGCCGCCACCGGAGGACTGGGCCTCAAACTCGGCCTTGACGGCCACGGCCTGCTCGTCGCCTGTTACGGTGTAGGTGCCGCCGTTGGAGAAGTTGGTGCCATTGACGGTAAGGCTCTTCAGTTTGTAGTCGCTTGCCGGGGTGGCAGTGATGATCAGCTGGTCTCCCGCCTGGAGGCTGGTGTTGGCAGGCAGATCCACGCCGTTGCGCTTCACGGTGACAGTACCGTTCGCGCCGCAGTCGATGGTCAGCGGGATACCGGCTACCGCGGTCACATTCAGGCCGATTTCGCCCTGCACGTTCCGGATGGTTACAGTCCAGCTGCCGTCCGGATTGGCCTTGATCTCCGCGTTCACGTCGGCCACAGTCACCGCGGTAACGGCGTAGGCGTCCGCAGGCTTGACCGTAAAGGTCAGGTCGCCGCCCTTGCGGATCTCGCCGGCCGGGTTGGTGTCGTACGGGGCGCGGGTCACATTCTCCACGGTGTAGCCGGTGCCGTTGCCGGGAGTGGCAAAGCCCGCATAGGCTTCAAACTCCACGGTGATGACGGTGTTCTCGGCCAGGTAGTCCAGCGTCAGGGTTCTGGACAGGGGATGCATGGTGAGACCCAAAGCCTCCAGATTGTCCCCGGTGACCGTCTCGCCATTTACCGTCCAGGCCTTGACCATCTGACCAGGTTCGGGAGCAGCGGTAATGACGACAGTGCTGCCGCCCACCAGCTGGACTTTGGTACCGGCAGTGATGTTGGTCTCGCCGGACACACCGGATGCGGTGCCGCCGGTGCCGGTAACGGAGTACTGGATGGTGTAGTAGGTGGCCACAGCAAAGTCCGCGCCGACAGTGATGTCATCGGTCACGGTGAGGGTGATGGTGCTGCCGGTCTGGCCGGCGGCATCGTCTGTCCAGCCGTCGAACATCCAGTTGGCATCGGCGGTGGCGGTAAAGGTCACCTCCGTGCCGTCAGGCACCGTATCGCCGGAGGCAATGGGCTTGCCGTTGGCGGCGGCAGTGATGGTGCCGTGCTGAGGTTCAGTGATGGTAATGGTGCGCTGGGGAATGGCCTCCAGAACCGCCTGAATGGTGAGCGTCTGATCCAGAGCCTTCACAGTAGCGGTGGCCTTGTCGGCGCTAACCACTGCATCGGCAGGCAGGTCGCTCCAGCTGGCTACCCGGTAGCCCTCAACCGGCTTCACAGTAAAGATAACTTCCGCGCCGCCGGAGAGCAGATCGCCAGAGGCAAAGCTGCTGCCGTTGGCGGTGGCAGTGATGGTACCCATCGTCTCGTCACTGACGCTGTAACTTACCGCAAGATCCGGCGTGGCAGTGAAGCGGGTCTCCACGGTCACGTCCGCAACCACATCGCTGAGGGTGTAGGTCAGGTCGGTGGCGCTTTCGTCCTTGACGCCGTCAACGTACCAGCCGTCGAAGTTGAAGCCGGTGTTGGCCTGGGCGGTGAAAGCAACAGCGGTACCGAAGTCCACATAACCGCCGCTGGTCAGGGCTGCACCGGCAGCGCCATCCACAGTGCCGCTGGCGCTGATGATGCCGTTGGCTGCGGAGAAGGTCACGACGGGTTTCTTCGCAAAGGTGACCGTGAAGTTTGTGTTTTCAAAGATCTTGTAGGTGGAGCTTTGCTCCCCGTTGGCTTTGGCAGTATTGGTGTATATGGTCTGGTCTGCCGCCTGGATGCTCTCCACCACATAGCCCGCCTCCGGCGTGGCAGTGATGGTAAGCTCCTCATCATAGCGAATGGTGCCGGTGATGTCAGCGGTGCCGCCGGCGCCCGGGGTCACCTGAGCACTCAGTTCCTCGCCCCACAGCTCTGCCACCACAGTGGCGTTTCCGGTGGGCGCCAGGGTGAAAGTGGTGTCGGTGATGGGGTTGCCATCGCCGTCCATCTGCACGGTTCCGTTCACCGTCCACTGCTTCACTTCGTAATGCTCGCCAGGTACCACAGTGAAGGTCACGGGCAGCACGGTGGCGCCGCCGCTGGTGAAGGGCTCCGTTCCGCCACCATCCGTGGGCGTGGTGGCGGTCAGGCTGCCGTTGCCGGGCTGATCGAAGAACACCTGGGGCGCTCCCGCCTCAAACTGGACGGTGACAGTCTTGGCTGCATCCGGCGTCAGCGTCAGAGTGGCCACGGTGTAGGTCTGGCCGTTGGTGGTATAGACCTGACCGTCCACAGTCCACTCCTTCACCCGGTAGCCGGTGTCGGCGTCAGCGGTGAAAGTGACGGTTCCGCCCTCATAGACGCTGGTACTGCCGGAAACGGCAGCGCTTACGTCCTCGTCAGTGGCATAAGCATCCATGCCCTTGCGCTCCACGTCGGCGGCCAGGGTACCGAAGTCGCCGCTGCCGTCGTTGTCGGTATCCACCACGGAGAAGTCGACCCGGTGTTTATTCAGGGCGGCCCAGGCCTGGGGAACCGCTCCGTCGGTGGTCACACTGGCCACGGTGTAGGTCATGGTGTCGGTGGTGCTTCCATCGCCGTCAATGTAAGAGGGATTGATATTGCTGCCGCTCAGCGCTCCTACCACATAGCCCTTGTCGGGCGTGAGGGTGACGGTGATGGCGGTGCCGTAGTCCACATAGTCGCCGTCCTGCACGACGGTGTCAGCCACGCCGTTGACGGTGCCCTTGACCTCCACGGTGCCGCCGGTTTCGTCCACAATGGTGAGCACCGGCTTCTTGGCGATGGTGACGGTGACGGTGGTGTCGGCGTTGAGACTGTTCAAAACCGCTGTTTTGCCGCTGGCCACCACGTTGTCGCTCCACTCTGCCACATAGTAGGCATCATTCAGGGTCAGGGTGAAGTCCACGGAAGTATAGGCGGTCTGGCGATCGCCGTTGTTCAGCTCCACCCCGCTGCTGGAGGCAGTCAGGGCAGCGGCAGCTTCTGCGGGTCCCTGGCTACCGTCCGCCATCTCAACGTTCCAGGACAGCTGGTAGCTCTGAGCGGAGGAGACTTTCACGCGGATGTAGAAGGTCTCACCGGTGAAGTTATGGACGGTGATGCTCTCCTTGCTGCCGGAGCCGGGGATGGCAGTCCAGGTAGCGCCGTCGGTGCTGCTCTGCCACTCGGTGACGCGGGTGTTGTCACTGCCGCCCTGGATCCGGGCGGTAAATACCAGGCTGCCGTTCTGCTGGACGGTGTAGGCGCTGCTTTCAGGCTGGAGTACATTGCCCTCCAGGTCTTTCACTTCCACCGTAGCGGCGGAGGTGACTTGCTCGCTGGCATCCACCGCGTCGCCGATGACTACCTTGGTATCAGCCTTCTGGGCAAAGTTCACGACCACGGTGCAGCCTTCGGAGATGTCCTCCAGGGTCAGCACATCCTCGCGGTAGTTCTCGCCGGTGGGCCAGGTGTAGGTCTTACCGTTTACCGTCCAGTAGTCTACCATGTACCCTTCAGCGGGGACGGCGGTAAAGGTGACATTCGCGCCGTAGGAGACCTGGCTGCCGGAAGTAATGGAATTTCCGGAACCGTCCTGAGCGGTCACGCTGCCGTTTTCACCGGCACTGAAGGTGACCTGATTCTGGCTGTTGGTAAAGGTGACATACACGGTGATGGCGTCACGGTACTTGCTGAGATCCAGCGTCAGCGTTTGGCCGCCGTTTTCAAATTTCTGGATTCCCTCGGTCTGTTCCGCTCCGTTCACATTCCACTTCTCCACCGCGAATCCGTTGGCAGGAATGGCGGTGAACTTCACGTCCTGAGTGGTGGAAACTGCGGTGCCGGTAGAGATGACATACTCGCTGTCCTCAATGCGGGCGCCGGTAATGCTGCCGTTCTCGCCGGCACTGAAGTTGACAGTCACCGTATCGCTTTCCCGATACAGTGTCGCGGAGCGGAGAACCACGTTGTAGCGGGACTGGATGGCTTTGGCCTCCGCACTCAGATCCTGCCCCTCCTGAGTCCAGGACAGGGTCACGGGGAAACTGCCGTACTGATCCGTCTGCATGGCTCCGTCGTCACCGTAGAGGCTGCAGGAAACTTGCACTGCAGCCTGGAGTTCCTTGTCGGACACGGCGGGCTCTTCGCTGACAGTGATGCCGCTCAGGGTCTCGGGCAGGGTTTCCTCATCCCAGGAAGGAGTCAGGGTAAGGTTGGTCTTGCTGATGGTGAGCATGGCCGTGGCAACTACCTTGCCGTTTACCTTTGCGGTAAAGGAATAGCTGCCGGCAGCGGCAGGCGTGTAAGAGCTGCCGGTGATGGCACTGCTGTTGTTTAGGAAGTATTTTGTGCCGCTTACGTCAGTCCACTGGCCCGGCGTACCGGACACGCCAGCTGCGGTACGGCTCTGGAGCGTCAGGTTGAAGGCCTGGCCGCTGCTGTAGTTTGCGTTGGAAACCACTTCTCCGCCGCGCTTCACCAAGAGCTGGTACTCCGTACCGGTCGCCACCTCACGGGCGTAATAATAGCAGGTGGCGGTGCTGGAAAGGGTGGAAACGGTGGAGCGGGCTGTGGCCGTAATCTCATAGAGGCCGGGCGCGTTGGCAGTCCAGACTACGCTGCCGTCGCTGGGGGCAGAGAGGGCCGTCCTGCTGCCGGTGGAGATGTGGGTGATCACATAGTCCACGGTGGTGGTTACCGGGCTGCCGTCTTCCTGAACGGCAGAGGAAATGGTGATCTGGGTACCGGACTTTGCCACGGTCTGATCCGTGGTGCCGGACACGGTCTCCGCTTTTGTCACCACCGTCAGGGCTGCACTGTCGGCATATTTGGCAGACGCATCATAGAGCGCGGTATCGGTTTTGTACCAGAAGATCGCGGACGCCGAAGTGCCCACACCTGTATAAACCTCAAACTTATAGCAGCCGTAGCCGGGCGTGCTGGCATCGCCCTCGTAGATATCGGTACCATTGGCCTGATCCACGACGATGGTCGCACTATTGTTTTTGTAAACTCTGCGGACATCGGCATCATTACCGGGCTGTGCGGCCAGTTCTTTGTAGGAGCCATCCTGTTCCTTGGTATAATACCTTCCGTCATCCTGGTTATACCAGCACTCAGTTGTAGGCTTTCCGTCTTCAAAGAGATAGCTGCGGTAATAGGTAGTAGTAACAGCTTTTGCACCTTCGCCGGTGGTAACGGTCGCGGTTTCCCATGTGGATCGGTCAAAGCCGGCCGGAGCGGGATATGCTGTCTCTGTTCCGCCATTGTTATAGTAATAAGCTGCTGTACCCAGGGTAAGCTGGGTTCCAATGGTGTAGGTGTCCCCCGACTGGGTCGCCTTGCAGTAGGAGGTACCCGCAATGCCCTCTTCCAGAACGCCCACATAGACAAGCGGGTCATCGCTGCTTTCCGGGGTGGCATCATAGGAATAGATGGTGTATTCCTTACCGCCGCTTTCCACCTTCACGGGCACATACTGAGTAACATCGGAAGGCACCTGTGTGGTCTCCTTATAGTCGGGCAGGCCCGTATAGGGATTCGCCTGGGTACCCTGACCGCCGGTTTCTGCGCCAGTCACGGTGATGGTCGTCTCAGTGGCATTGCCCTGGAGACTGAGGGAGGCAATGGGGCTGTAATAGTATTCGGGCGTACCGTCCGACGTGGGCGCGGTGACGATGCAGCGCAGGGACGCGCCGTTTAGGTCATTGTCAATGGACTGCATGTTGAGCGTGGAAGCGTTGGCGCCGGATACTGTGCCGATACCCTCATTGCCGCTGCCGTTGGTCAGATTCACCCAGCGGCTGCTGCTGGACGCGCGCATCTGCCACTGATAGAGGGTGGTACCGCCGGGATTCTGAACTCTGGCAGTGACGGAGGCGCTCTCGCCAGAGGAGGTAACGGGATTTGCAGATAGCGTGATCTTCACATCACCGGCATCGTCTGTGGTGGTGCGGGCCGTCACAGGGGAGCTGTCCACCGAGAGCAGCTCTGCGCCGGAAGCATCATAGCCCACAGCGCGAACCACATAGGTATAAGTAGTACCGGGCTTCAGGCCTGTGATGGTATAGCTGTCCACATTGCCGCCGACAGAGGCCACCTGCACATAAGGCATACTGGACTCATCTAGCACCCGGTAAATGCGGTACTGCTGGGCGGTGCGGTCACCGTGATTCCAGCTGAGGGTCAGGGAGTCGCTGGTCACATCATCCACGGTGAGATCCACCGGGGGCGAAGGAGGCGCGGTAATGTTGGACACCAGATAGCCCAGGACGGGTACGGTGTTGTCATTGATCTCGTGCTGGAAGGCGATGAATTTCCACTGGAAGTCATAGCCCTCCACCTGCTGGCTGGTGACGGCGCCGGATTTGGTGACCGTGCTGCCGTTGACGGTGGTCTGGCTGTGGCTCTCGCTGTAGCCGGCCTGAACGCCGGCCTTGGCGCCGCCGGCCTTGCCCCAGACGCTGACGGACACATCCAGCCCGTACTCAAAGGTCTCCTCGGTCTCCTCACCGGTCTCCAGGCTCTGGGTCACGGTGCCCTGGCCATAGTACTGCACCCAGCCGTTGGGGGAGGTCTGGGCATTGGCTTTGCCGTTGACAACGCCCTCCAGGGCGTCCGTGCTGGAGCGGTAGCTGAAGGGGTTGCCGGGCTCGCCCAGCAGGTCGTCGCTGACGGTATCCAGGCCATACTGGGGGGCGATGGCGTTGTATTCCTCCACAGGAATCATAGAGGTGGCGGGCTGCTCGCTGCGGAAAATGGCGATCTCCTCGCCGTTCTGATCCACATAGCGGTAGCAGGCCACCGGGCAGCGGTAGACCACGATCAGGTTGTCCCCGGCGTCATTGGAATATTCGATGGCCCACTCCGTGCTGGTGCTTTTGGCGGTGGAGGAGGTAAAGCTGGCATCAATGCTGGTCTCCGCGCCGCCGCCGAACAGAAGGCCGTCCACTTCATAGCCCACCGTAATGCCGGCGGAGAAGCCGGTGCTGTCTTCGCTTCCGCTGCCGCTGGAGGTTGCCGTGCCGTAGGTGGTGGCGCTGTTGCCCGTGTCGCCGCCGTTGATCTCGGCAAAGTAGGGCGGCGCCTCCAGAATGGCAAGCACGTCGGGTTCACTGTACTCCCGCTTCACTTCCAGCAGGGTCAGAACCAGGCTGTCGTCGTCTACATCCAGAGCGTTCAAGGTGATGTAGAAGCGATCCCGCTTGCTGAAGCCCGCCTTGCCATTTATGGATTCATTGTAAGAAAGATTGGTGCCGGTTCCGTTGTTGTAAATGCAGACCAGATCAGTCCAGCTGTTGTTATGGCCGGACTGGCGCAGGGTGACGGCGCAGATGATCTGCTCCTTGCCATCCCGGTTACCACTAAAGTTGCCGGCAGTCACCGTCTGGATGCTGGCATTGGTCACCTCTGTTCCATCCATGCTTCTGGGAGCCGTTTCAAAATGCGTAACCGTGGTTCCAGCATCAAATTTATTATCCGTCACTCTGTACACAGTGCCGGAAATAAAGACAGATTCCTCGTAGGACATGCCCCGGTCGGCAAAGGCCTGGACAGCCAGCAGGTTGTTACACTCATCCTTTTCGTAAAAACCGGTCTTTGTGAAGCCGTTGGGCGTCAGCTGCTGCTGGAACCGCACCGTGTAGTTGGCCTTCATATTCTCCCCGGCCTTGCCGGATGCTATGGAGTCCACCCCCACGACCACGGCGCCCAGCCAGTCTGCGTCGGGCACATCGATATCCCAGGCGTTGCTGGTCATTCCGTCCTCATAGCCGGCGGCGATGATCTCAGGGTAATCCACGCTGCTGGAATCAGACTTCATAATATTGCCCACCGTAGAGGAGGCCCAGACCAGACGCTTCGCCTGATCGGCGCCGCCGCCTGATGCAGTGCTCAGATCCAGATGATAGGTCTGGTTCCAGCTCCCGTTTGCATTCATGTCATAGATGAAGAGCTGGGAGCCCAGGTTGCCGGTTTTGCCGGCGTCACCGGGGCTGGCTACGTCGTTCATACCGGCGGTGAGGATCAGCTCGTCATAGCCGTCCCGATCCACGTCCTCTGCCACCATATGTACCATGGGCTGGTTATGAGGATTGTTCTTATCTGCGCTCTGGGGAAGCGTAACCCCCAGCAGGTCAAGCAACCCTTCCGTGAGGGAGTATCCCTTCTGGAATGTCCCGTTATCATTCACCTTATATTGCCAGATGCAGGGATTTTGTTCCAGTGCAGGGATATAAACCAGGATGCTATCGACCCCGTCCCCGTCAAAGTCGCCGGCGACCACGGAGATGGCGCCGCGAATCTGAAAGGTAGCGAGTTTATCTATCTGGTCAATACCGCCGCCGCTGGCCACCAACTTTGTTTCCGTCACCTTGTTTCCGTCTTTATCGGTGACGAAAAGCTCCAGCCGGTTGCCGGCTCCGCCGCCGGTATAGCCCAGGTTCACCACATACTCGTCCTTGCCGCTGCCCTTCAGATCCATGGCGGCAGTCTCCACGAACTTATAGGAGCTCGACCGGTAGGTCATCTTATTATCTCCATCAAAGTTCTGGATTTCCGATCCCACGCTTTTATTAGTCCAGTCGTAGGTCTGGGCGGCGCGGGCACTATTATCCCTGCCCGCGGAGATGAAGACCTCCGCAAATGTCATAACGGAGGTGGTGGAATTCAGGCCGCCGCCGAAGGGAGAGTTATCCACTGCCGCCTGGGCCTGGTCTTCCGTCCACTCCTCCATTTTAATTCCAAAGGCATCGACGTTGGCATCTTCGTCATCGGCCGCCTTTGCAGCGGGAAGCCAGCTGCCCATATTCGGCAGCAGTCCGGTCAGAAGGGCCAGCGTCAAAACCCATGCCAGCAGTCGTTTCGTTCGTTTCATGTACCTTCCTCCTTATGCATCCATTTTCCCTTGTCCGTCTTGTTGTTCGATTTTACTTTATCATAAATATCCAGGGCAGACTATTACCCATTTGCCCCCTCCCAGCGGGTCATACCCACGGGAAAAACTGTACGAATATGTATTCCCGCGGCATAAATCATCCAAGATGGGTGGGGTCTCATATTCTGTTTTTTAAGGGTCGGGAATCAGGGGTTCTGCGCATATCAGACGAAAGGCCGCAGTCCCGGCGGTGAAAGCCGAAATACCCGGCCAGGTGAGGATTACCCAGCACAATAGTACACATTATGGGGCGCCCCGGCTCACAGCGGATCATTATTGGCCTCAAACAGGTCGACCCGCTATGACAACTCGCCCTGTGTCCGGGTTCCCGAACACAAAAACATTCCTGCATGGGTGACAATCCTCTTCCCCATTTTTAGCCTCAAACGTGCGGGCCTCAGAAATAAAATGATACTCTGTACCTTTAATCTACGAATATTCGTAGGTTTGTACACTTATATACGTTCCCGCAATACTTGTCAGACAGAGAAATTTGTACTTCAGTTATGCGGTATATGTGCTATAATAATTTGGGAAAGGATGTAATAGCAATTCGGGCGAGAGGCATAACTGCCGCACCGTAGTTGTCACCCGGGTTACTCGTTAAGGGGTGGTGTGGACATGACAGACTATCTATCTATACGAGAGGCTGCGGAACAGTGGGGCGTATCGGAACGCCGCGTCAATCAGTTTTGCGCAGACGGACGCATCGAGGGTGCCAGAAAGATCGGCGGTTCCTGGGTAATCCCCGCTGATGCCAAAAAACCATCGGATCCCAGAAAGCAAAAGAAGCAAGAGCCGGTGAACGCATCGGCTCCGACAAACCGCGTGTGGGCACCTAATCTGCTGCCCCTGATGAATACCGCCTTTCTTCCCGGCCACTGCGCAAAGTGCATCGAGGCAATGAACGACGGGACCCAGAAGAAGATCGCGATGGCCGAGTATTATTATTTCAGCGGGCAACCGGAATTGGCTGTACGGGAAGTACAGCTTTATCTGACCAGCCCGGATATGGGGGCCCGACTTTCTGCCTGCGTGCTTTATGCCTACGCAAATCTCTCCATCGGACAGATTCAGCGTGCCAGGTTTGCTCTTTCAGAGGTCAACAAGGCTCTGATTGCCGGCTCAGAGAAAATGCCCCAGCTTCGGGCCGCATCTGCCTTTGTGGCTGCGGTGGCAGCCGTGCTGCTTCACCTTCCACTGCCTGAGAGCCTGCCGCCGACCCGCGAATTTCTGCCTCTGCTGCCGCCGGGTCTTCGGGCGTTTGCTCTGTATGTAGAGGCCCACTACCTCTATTTGCAGGGAGAATATGAGAAGAGCGCCGGCGTGGTAGAGGCTACCCTTGCCATGCAAGGAGGAGATTATCCCATTCCCGCTATTTATCTGCATCTGGTGGCAGTAATGGATTACATGAGTCTGAAACAAGCGGAGCGGGCCAAGGCCCATCTCCTGTCAGCCTGGGAACTGGCCCGGCCAGATGATTTGATCGAAGGGTTTGGCGAACACCACGGGCTGCTGGGCGGGATGCTGGAGGCAGTGATCAAGAAGGAGTGGCCGGAAGATTTCAAGCGGATCATTGCGATTACTTACCGGTTTTCTGCCGGCTGGCGTAAGATTCATAACCCGGACACGGGTCACGACGTAGCCGACAACCTGACCACAACGGAGTTTGCAGCGGCTATGCTGGCGGCCAGGGGTTGGACAAACCAGGAGATCAGCGCCCATATGAACATCTCCCCCAACACCGTCAAACGGCACATCTCCACTGCCCTGCAAAAGCTGAACATCAACAACCGCCAGGATCTGAAAAAATACATGCTCCGATAAAAATACTTGCGGGTATTTTGCCCGGTGCCATTAAATCTTTGGGCATATAAAAAGACCTTAAAGTCCTCCGCCTTTAAGGTCTTTTTGTATATCTGCATTTTTACTCCCACTCGGCAAATTCAAATATATGGGGGCGTATTTGAGGTGGTTTTACAGGAAAAACTTTCGCAAATATGTTAATATTTCACCTGCTATTTGGGACACCTCGTTTTCTTAGTATCAAAATAGTATCACAGAAAACCAGAGTTTGCAAGAGTTCCGGGCTTTGCAAGTACCTGTCGAAATTGGCCTCAATTTGAGGCCAATTTCGGCCACTGACCTCCACTCAAAATCAAAGGAGGCAGGCAAGCACCCCTGGGGCTTGCCTGCCTTGATAACCGCAGAGCAAGACCGGGCAGGGCTGTCAATGGCGGCGCATGAAATGCGCCGTTCATCTTGACCATTGACAGCTTTGACCGGGAGTGCTTTCAATATATACTGTTTTTGTAGCAATCGTATTTCTGAAAGCAAGATCATGTTCTACGAAGATCATTGTAGGAGAAAATTCCCTAATCAGATTTTCAATTTGCATTCGGGAATAGATGTCAATATAGTTAAGAGGTTCATCCCACACATACAGATGTGCTTGTTCACAAAGGCTTTTTGCTATCAACACTTTTTTCTTTTGTCCCGCTGAAAAATCTTCCATTTTCTTTTCAAACTGTATTCGTGAAAAATCCATTTTCCGTAAGATTGCCTTAAACAAACTTTCATCAATACGATTGGCTTCCGCAAACTCTGATAACGAACCGTTCAGCATGGAAGTATCTTGAGGTACATAGGACAATATCATGCCAGAACCCATTGCAACCGTCCCACGATGTTCTATTTGTTGCCCGACCAGTAGCTTGAGAATGCTCGTTTTTCCAGAACCATTTTTCCCATCAAGGGCAATGCGTTCTCCCCGCTTTACTGTAAACGAGATTGGCTGGCAAACATCTTTTCCGTCAAAAATTGGTACAACATCAGAGAAAGTCACTAAGGTATCTGAAAAATAGAGAAGCGGAGCGATTTTCAAATCTTCTACGGTTTCCAAATTTTTGAGAAGGCCGGACTTTTCCTCGATTGCCCGTTGCTGCCGCACTTCGATAGCCTTTGAGCGTTTCATCATTTTGGCAGATTTGTGACCAATATACCCTCGGTCAACCGGGCCGTTCCCATATTTTGACGCTTCAATTCGGCCTGACCAGACAGAAGTTCTTTTAGCGGCCTTTTGCATATTATCAATGCTTTTTTTCAGCTTCACATTTTGAGCGAGTTCAAATTCTTGTTGACGCTGGAAGTTGGTGAACCAAGTAGAAAAATTTCCGCTTTGCACTTCGATGTTTGACCGATTGATCGACAGGATATGGTCAACACAGCCATCTAAAAAACAGCGATCATGAGAGACTAAGATAAATCCCTTTTTCCGTTTCAGGTATGCTGAAACGGTTTCTCTGGCTTTCATATCCAAATGGTTTGTCGGTTCATCAATCAGTAAAAAGTGTCCATCATTCAGAAATAGAGCGGCAAGCAGCACCTTGGTCTGCTCTCCATTGGAAAGCGTAAAAAATGGCCTCCAAAGTACATCATCACGGACTTCCAGATAGGATAGTTCTCTCAACAGCTCCCACTCTTCCGCCAGCGGGCAGACTTCCGAGAGAATATCCGTAGTTAATCTGTTTTTGTCGTTCACAGGATATGGAAAGTAATCAAATTGCACAGAGGCTTGTATTTTCCCGTGGTATTCGTACTTTCCAAGCAAGAGATTTAGAAAAGTTGTTTTCCCTCTACCGTTTCTTCCAACAAACCCAAGTTTCCAATCTGTATCAATTTGAAAATTGACATTTTCAAAAATGTTATCATAGCTGGATGGATAGGCAAAGGTAAGGTTCTCGACTCGGATCATCGACATATCGCATTCCTCCTTTATTCCAGGGATCAAGAACATAAAATAAGAGCTGCAAGAAAGTCAATTCTTGCAGCTCGTCACAGCATAATAGTACCACCCCTATCAAGAGTGATACGCCTACGATATAATCGAGTGAATAGACTTTTAACTTTCTTGCAATGGGTACAATGGTACTGTAAAACACAGTATCACTGTATATTCCAATTTATTTGCAAGAAAAGTTAATCATCTTTCCACCTCACCTCTAATGTTTATATTAGCGTATCATAAACGCATGGAATAATCAAGTATAAAAACAAATCCTTTACTTTTACCGCTCCCCCCGATCAACAGAGCGCCGGGGCCGCTTGCGGCCTCTCTCCGCCTGTTCCCGTTGTTTGTCGGCCTGTACTGCTACCGCCACTTGCTCCGGGCCAAAGACCCGCTTGACCCGCTCATAGTCGGCGGAAACTTGCCGCAGGGCCTTGTTCTCCAGCTTTACCTCCTGCAATCGGTCAGACAGGCGGGCGTTGCTCTCCCTCACCCGGCCATAGTCCCCTTGCAGGCGCTCAAATTTCCCTCGCAGCTCCACATAGGCCAGATACAGGGAGCGCAGCACCTTGACGATTTGGGCCAACAGGGGTTTGGCCTTTTTCTCCCGGTAGGCCCGGCCTGTTTCCAGCGTTCCCGGCTCCGGCAAAATCTCGTCCGGGTCGGCGGAGAAGTCCGCAGCCAACCGCTCCATGTTCTTTACCGCCGGGGCCAGTTCTTTGAGCCGCCGTTCCTGGCTCTCTACTAGGCTTTCTTTCTCCGCCTTGACTGTATCCAGGACGGCGATCTCCTTTGCCCGCTGTTCCTTCTTATAGTCCAGTACAGACAGGTGCTTGTCATGGGTTCCCTTGTCCTCCCACTCAATCCCGTGGCGCTCCATAACCAGGGAAAGCCGCTCCTTTTCCGAGCGCACCCACTGGCTCCACTCCGTGTCACCTCTGGTGCCGCCCTTGAACCCCTGGGCCGCTAACGCCTGTTTCAGAGATACCCTGGTGTCCAGCCCTCGCTTGCTCCCCGTGGTAAACGGAACAAAGTCAATGTGCAGATGGGGCGTGGCCTCGTCCATGTGGAGGTGGGCGGAGAACACCCGGAGTTGGGGATTGCGCTCTTGAAAGCCCTTCATGTACTCGTCCAAAACCGCTGCCGCCAGCTGCCCCTCCTCGCTGTCGGCGCTCATATCGTCTCGATTGCCCACTTGCAGAATGATTTCGTGGAACGGCTTTTCCTGCTTGCCCGAGCGGATTTTCTCATAGTAATCCTCAATCCTTCTGTCGGCCCTGGTCTGTTTAGCGTTGTAGCGCTCCAGAGCCTCGTCAAAGAGTTCATGGTACACCGTCTTGATATTCTCCTGGCAGTAGGTGACATTCAAATGGGAGCGTTCCGGATCGGTGTTCTTGGCGTGGAATTTTCTGCTGTTATGGTTCACTGATCCTTGGCCCACCATGGCGCTGATCGTCCTTTTCAAATCAATCCCTCCTTCCTTTTCCGCCGCGCAAGCGGCGGGCCTTTGTTACTTTCTGCGAAAGTAACGCAAAAGCACTTTTGACAGCCTTACGGCCATCAAAAGCGCATTTGCGCCCTACGGGGTGGTGTGGGGGCTTTGCCCCCGGCAACTGCGGTTGCCTCCCCCAGCAGGGCCGCCCTTTGAAAAGGGCACCCTGCACCCCGCCTAAACTTTGTCACTCGCCGTTGGGCAGGGTGGAAAGGCCAGGGGCCTTTCCACCGCCCGGCAAGTGTTTTCCGTGGGGTGAAAGTCAAGGGGTACGGGTTGTATTGCCTTGCGGCAATCTCCACCCGCAGGTATGCCCCCTTGACTTTCGCCCCCGCTCCCCGTGACAGCCGTGACGACCGTGACGATGTTTTGCACACCGCCTCCGCACTCCAAAAAGCTGTCACAGCCGTCACGGTCGTCACGCCTGGGGTTCCTCCAGCGTAAGGCTGATACTCCGTCCGGCATGGGTTCGGGCGCTTTCATAGCGGATATGGTACTCATAGGACAGCCGCCATGCCCGGACATTCAGCCGCATAGCCAGGGCATTGGGTTTCATATCCAGCTCCAGGGCGGTGACAAGTTCCGTGGCCGTCCCTCTCCACTCTGGCCGTTCCGCCGTCACCAGGGCGGCAACAGCCTCCAACACCGGGTCAGGCGGCTCCTGCCGCAGCTCCGTTTCCCGCCGCTCCAGCTCCCACACAAGCCGTTCCTCGTCCCGTTTGAGGTAGAGGCGCTGGTCTTGCTGATCCCGCCCGGAAATGTCCAGGGTGGCGGCGTTGTCTGTCCGCCGCTCCTTTTGGAGCAGGAAGGCCCCGTCTGCCGCACCCAATAAGCCGTTGGTGCCGGAGATCATATCAAACTTATCATCGGCCTGCTGCTTGCGGGTGTGGTGTACCACCAGGAGGCAGACCCCGTTTCCATCGGCAAACCGTTTCAGTTTGGTAATTACCTCGTAGTCGTTGGCATAGCTGTACTTTCCGCCGTCCTCCTCCCGTACTTTTTGCAGGGTGTCGATGATAATAAGCCGGGTGTCCGGGTGTTCCCGGACAAAGCCCTTTAACTGCTCCTCCAGGCCACCGCCGAGCTGCTTGGCTCCGATGGCAAAGAACAGGTTTCCGGTACTCTCTACCCCAAACATCCGGTACAACCGCTCCTGTAAGCGGCGGTGATCGTCCTCCAGGGCCAGATAGAGGACTGTCCCCTGGCGCACCTCATACCCCCACAGGGAAAGGCCCATACTCACATGATAGGCAAGCTGGGCCATGAGAAAGGACTTGCCCACCTTGGGAGCGCCCACAAAGAGATATGTCCCCGCATAGAGCAGACCGTCTATCACAGGAGGTCTGCCAGGGTACACCTGCTCGTAGAGGTCATTCATAGACACGGTAGGCAGATAGGCCGGGTCGTTGACCCGGCTTATCTGCCGCATGATTTCTTCCAAATCTCTTTCCGGGGGCTTGTGTTCTGCCATGCCCTCTGTTATACTTTGGTTAGGTTTTTGTGAGAGCGACTGTCCCCCGTCTGCTGCAACAGACGGATATGGGACGGTCGTTTTCGTTTTCAATCCATCCATCTATCAATCCTCCCTCATGCCGCCCATGATGGCGGCGATCAGCCGGATGGTGTCCAGCAGCTCGCCATCCACGCCATTCCCGGCCTCGATACGCTCCAGTTCTTCCAGAACGGCGGCCAGCTCGTTCCGAAGGGCCTTATACACCCTGGGGTTGCCCCGTACCACCACATCTCGGCACAGCAGCCGCCGGGTGATGTAGTCCTGCTTGGTAAGGCCGGAGAGCCGCACGGCGGTTTCAATTTCCCTGTCCTCCTCCGGGGACACCCGGAAAGCCACAGTTTTGTTTCTCCAGCGGTTGTGTCGGTCAAGATTTTTCGCTGACATGATTTAGGCCCCCTTTCGCTCCATGTCCAGTTTGTCCGCCATCTCCGCCTGCCGGGTGGGGAACAGGTGGGCGTAGCGGTAGGTAATATCAATGCTTTCATGTCCCACCCGGTCAGCGATTGCCAGGGCCGTAAAGCCCATGTCAATGAGCAGCGAAATGTGGGAGTGCCGCAGGTCGTGTATTCTGATCCGCTTGACCCCGGCCTCTTTCGCCCCCCTGTCCATCTCCCGGTGGAGGTAGGATTTTGTCACCGTGAAAATGCGGTCGGTGGGTTTCACCCCATACAGGCTCTTGATATAGTCCCGCATTTCTTCGCAGAGGAAGGCGGGCATTTGAATGACCCGGTTGCTCTTGGGTGTCTTGGGGTCGGTGATGACATCCTTGCCCTTGATCCGCTGGTAGGACTTGGAGATGGTGACGGTCTGTTTTTCGAAGTCAAAGTCACCGGGGGTGAGGGCCAGCAGCTCCCCCTCCCGGACGCCGCACCAGTAGAGCATTTCAAAGGCGTAATAGGAGAGGGGCTTGTCCATCATGGCCTCGGCGAATTTCAGGTACTCCGCCTTTGTCCAGAACAGCATTTCACGTCCCTTGGGCTTGCCCATATTGCCCGCCTGGGCAGCGGGATTGACCTTTAGGTTGTAGTGGCGTACCGCATGGTTGAACACGGCGCTCAACTGATTGTGCAGCGTTTTTAAGTACACCGGAGAGTAGGGTTTGCCGTTCTTGTCCCGGTAACCCAGCATTTCGTTCTGCCAGGCGATGATCTCCTTGGAGTGAATGTCGCACATCTTCCGCTTGCCGAAGTACGGCACCAACTTCTTGTAGAGGATATGCTCTTTCGTCCCCCAGGTGTTTTCCTTGATACGGCCCTTCATGTCCGCCACATAGACGGCTACGAAGTTTTCAAAGGTCATTTCCAGGTCGGCGGTCTGCTGTTGCAGGAATGTCCGCTCCCACTCCAAAGCCTCCCGCTTGGTGGGGAAGCCCCGTTTCATCTTCTTTACTTTCTTACCTGTCCAGTCCTCGTAGTAAAAGGACGCATACCATGTGCCCTTTGCCTTGTCTTTGTATGCCGGCATTGTGGTTCCCTCCTTACTGCCTGTCCCGCAGCCCATAGAATTTTTCCTCGAAGTAGCGCCTGCTCACCCGTCCGGGAATGGTGAGAAAGCCTTTTTTCTTCAGTTCCTCGTTCATTTCCCGCACCAGCTTGTAGGCGTAGGGCTTGGAAACGCCCAGCTCCCTGGCAACCTCCTCCGCCCTCACAAACAGCTCCTTTTCCATGGTCAGCACCTCCTTATTTTTATTTCGCAAATATGTTAATATCCGCATTGTCATTATACATTAACGCCGATGTTAATGTCAAGAATTTATTTCGCATTTTTGTTAATATATATCTTGCATAGTTCGCTTTTTTGCGCTATACTATCCTCAAAGGCGGTGAATGATATGACCGTAGGGGATAAAATCAAGAAAATCCGTACCTTTCGGGGCATGACGCAAAAGGAATTGGGCCTTGCCATCGGTTTGGAGGAAAAGGGTGCGGACAACCGGATTGCCCAGTATGAGACGAATTACCGTGTCCCGAAACGGGAGCTGCTGGACAAGATGGCCGAGGCGCTGCGGGTAGACCGCCAGAACTTCTACACCATCGCCCCTGGCTCTGCCGAGGACTTCATGCGGACATTTTTTTGGCTGGACGAGGACAGCCCAGGCTCTATCCGCCTGTTCCAGCTTGTCCGCAATCCCAGCAAGACAGGGGCCTCCGATGATACCAGCGTGCGCTACAATGACAACGACGACTGGCCCATCCATCCTCCCGTTGGGATTTATTTTCAGTACGGCCTTGTGGACGAGTTCATGCACGAATGGCTTTTGCGCCAGCAGGAACTTGACGCTGGGGAGATCACCAGGGACGAATACTTTGAATGGAAACTCAACTGGCCTTACACCTGTGACGATAGCAAGGAAAGCCAGTATTATGTCACCTGGCGGAAAAATAAATAAGACAAGCAAAAAACCGCCCTGCTGAATTTGTCGTTCAGCAGGGCGGTTTTGCTTGTCCCTTTGTGATTATTCTCTTGGGAATACCGGGCGAACACGAATAGTATCAATCCAGTATCAAGAGCCACAGCGATGGGCAAAAAAGCCTGTATTCATGCGGGTTTGCGCCGTTTTGACGGTCATTCCCACTCAATGGTTCCCGTGGGCTTCGGCGTCAGATCATAGAGTACACGGTTGACGCCCGGCACCTCATGGGTGATCCGGTGGGTGATGTGCTGCAGCAGGGCAAAAGGCACATCCTCCACCGTGGCGGTCATAGCATCCACCGTATTCACCGCACGGATGATAACCGGCCACTCGTCAGCCCGCTTGCCATCCCGGACACCAACGCTCTTGATATCGGGAATGGCAGTGAAGTACTGCCACACCTTGCCCTCCAGACCGTTTTTGGCGAACTCCTCCCGCAGGATAGCGTCAGACTCCCGCACCGCCTCCAGACGATCCCGGGTGATGGCGCCCAGGCACCGCACCCCAAGGCCGGGGCCGGGGAAGGGCTGGCGGTAGACCATGTTGTCGGGCAGGCCCAGGGCCTTGCCGCAGGCACGCACCTCGTCCTTGAAGAGCATCTTCAGAGGCTCTACCAGCTCAAAGTCCAGGTCCTCCGGCAGGCCGCCTACGTTGTGGTGGCTCTTCACCGCTTTCACCGTCTTGGTACCCGACTCAATGATATCGGGATAGATGGTGCCCTGGCCCAGGAAGGAGATGCCTTCCAGCTTCCGGGCCTCTTCCTCAAACACCCGGATAAACTCACCGCCGATGATCTTACGCTTCTGCTCCGGGTCAGCTACCCCGGCCAGCTTGTCCAGGAACCGGTCCACAGCATCCACATAGATCAGATTGGCATCCATCTCATGGCGGAACACCTGGATCACCTGCTCCGGCTCGCCCTTGCGAAGCAGGCCGTGGTTGACATGAACGCAAGTGAGCTGCTTGCCGATGGCCTTGATAAGCAGGGCGGCCACCACCGAGGAGTCTACACCGCCGGACAAGGCCAGCAAAACCTTTTTATCTCCCACCTGCCGGCGGATCAGCTCGATTTGGTCGGCAATGAAGTTGTCCATATTCCAGTTGGCCTCGGCACCGCACACGCCAAAGACGAAGTTGGACAGGGCCTGTTTCCGGGCCTCGTCATCCTCAGGCCAGGGGGCATCCCCCTTGTGGTCGACCATCAATACCGGCAGCTCACAGTTATAAATCTCCTTGGAAATGTCAATCTCCACGCCGTCCACCACCCGGTTGGGACCGCCGTTGAGAATGATGCCCTTCACATTGGGCAAAGCTTGAACCTCTGCCAGGGTAATGTCATGGGGATGAATCTCACTGTAAACACCCAGCGCCCGAACCTCTCGGGCAATTTTGGCGTTCTCCTTGCTGCCAAGGTCCAGGATCAGAATCATGTCCTGCTTCATTGCAGTACCTCCCTGTTCTATGCGCGGCCGGCGGCGGCGCTTTTTGACATTATATCACATTCTCCAGCCTGTGGAAACCTGTCAGCGGCGTTTGGCCAGCTCCTTCCACACTGCCTGGGCAATGACCTCCTGTCCCTCCGGAGACCGAAGAACCTCCAGCACCATGGCCTTGAACTGGTCCTTGGCCTGCTTGGTGGAGAAGAGGGCATCCAACATAGTGGCTCCCCCGCCGCTGGATGCCGGCTCCACCTTGGGCCGCTTGACCGCCGCGGGGCGATATACCGGCTCCTCCTCCGCAGCGGTCAGGCCGCCGCTCATCCAGTCCTCCTGGCGAGTACGATCCCCGCTCTCCCCCCGCAGGTAGAACAGCGACACGCCAAAATAGGCCGCCATCTTCTCCTGCTGGTCTTTGGTTGGGGTAGCACGGCCAGTCTCAAACTTTTCAATGGCGTTTTTGGGAAAACCCAAGGCTGACGCCAGGGCGGGGCGGGACAGGCCCGCCTCGTCCCGCAGGGCCTCAATCCGTTGTGCCATCGTAACCATGTTTTATCTCTCCTTTTTCCAATATGCAAAACGAAAGGGGCCATTCGGCCCCTTTCGTCTGTGTGTGATTTACCGCTGTCCCTTGTCGTAGGGAATACCCTCTGCCTTGGGCGCTCTGGACTTCTTGGAAGTAAAGGCCAGTACGATCAGGGTGATCAGGTAGGGCAGCATCCGGTACAAATGGGGGCTGACACCGATCTCCGCCAGCATAAACACACCGTCACCGTTGATATCGATGCTGGTGTAAGAGGCGGCGATACATTTGAACAAGCCGAACAGCAGGGCTGCACCGGCGATATTCAGGGGCTTCCAGTTACCGAAGATCATAACCGCCAGGGCCAGGAAGCCGAAGCCTGCCACCTCGCCGGTGGAGGCACAGTTGGCGGTGGTAAGGGCGTACACAAAGCCGCCCATACCGGCCAGGGCACCGGAGATGGTGGTACCGGCATAGCGCATCTTGTACACATTGATGCCCAGAGAGTCGGCAGCCTGGGGATTTTCACCGCAGGAGCGCAGCCGCAGACCAAAGCGGGTCTTGTAGAGCAGAATGGACAGGATGACAAACAGGATGATGCAGATATAAGTGGCCAGATAGGTCTTATCAATGAAGGTGGAGCCGAAGAAGCCCATCTCCTCGCTGCGTCCGTATCCAAAGAAGCTCTTTTTGATCATGAAGTAGCTGGCCGCGTCGCCCTCCGCCATCTGCAGGGTGTTCTGGTTGGCCACGATGCGGATGAAGAAGAGCACCAGGGCGGGAGCCAGCAGGTTCAGAGCGGTACCGCCGATGGTCTGGTCTGCCTTCAGATTCACAGATGCGAAGGAGAGCAGCAGGGAGAAAATGGCGCCCAGCACCGCGGCAACTACCATAGCCAGGATCATAAAGCCCTGGAGGGCTACCCAGTCACCGGCAGCCTTGGCATCTACATAGAAGCCAGCCTGCTGCATCAGCCGCACAAACAGTACGCCAGCAAAGGCACCGAAGATCATAATACCTTCAAGGGCCAGGTTGATGATACCGCTGCGCTCGGCGAACACGCCGGCCAGTGCCACGATCATCAGAGGCACGGCATAGATCAAAGTCTGCTGAATGAGGAACGTCATGCTTCACCGCCTCCTTCCTCCACAGCGGCGCTGTCCGGGGGCGTATCCGGCGGCGTGCCCGGCGGTGTATCCGCCGGAAGCGGCTCTGTGGTTGCGGCCACCGTCTGCACCTTGGCATTCTTACGCTTCTTATGGCCGCTGATGAGCATCCGGATCACCAGAGAGAAAGCGCTGAGGTAGACGATGATGGCAATGATTACATCGGTGATATACTCGTTGTAGGCGGTCAGGTTGGTCAGCTGCAGGCCCACGATATCCAGCATGGACATGAAGCAGCCGGCAAAAATCACGCCGATGGGATGGCTGGCCGCCAGCAGGGCCACGGGGATACCGTTAAAGCCAATGGCAGGCAGGGACTGATAGGCCGAAGTCCAGTAGAACTCGGTGTTGCCGGACAGGTAGTACAGGGAGGCAGCAGCACCAGACAGAGCGCCGGCAATAGCCATAGACAGCACGATATTGCGCTTGTCCGCGATACCCGCATACCGGGCGGCATGGCGGTTGGCGCCACAGGCCTTCAGCTGATAGCCCAGGGTGGTCTTGGTCATCAGGATAAAGATCAGGATGGCAATGATGATCGCCACCACAATGCCGCCGTTGACCTGGGAGCCGGGGAAGATCTTGTCCAGCCCCAGCTTGGCCGTCTGCACACCGTTGAACGAAGTCTTATAGATATAGGCCGTCTTGGTGTTCTCCACATGGTTCTGGAGGTTGGCAAACAGGCTGCCGTTGTCAAACAGCCAGGTTACCAGGTTGGCGGCGATCCAGTTGGTCATGATACAGGCCAGCACCTCATTGATGTTGAGGAAGGCCTTGACCAGGCCGGGGATACAACCCCAGATGGCGCCAGCCAGGCATCCGCCCACAAAAGCGATCACCCACACCAGGGGAGCAGGCACCACGCTGGTGGGGATGGACAGGGCCAGGATCAAAGTGGCCGCCGTACCCATCAGATACTGACCGGGTGCACCGATGTTGAACAGGCCGGTCTTGAAGGCCACTGCCACCGAGAGACCGGTGAGGATCAGAGGCGTAGCCCGGAAGAGCATATTGCCCATGTTGGTGGAGTTAAATCCGAACGTAAGGGCACCAGCCGCGCTGCGTCCGGTGCTGAACAGGCCGCCGAATACCAGCTGAACGCCCTCCAGCGCACCCTTAATCCCCAAGCTGGGGTTGAAGATACCGACGATCAGGATGATGATGGCGCCCACTGCCAGGCCGATGAGGATGGCGATCAGCGAAGCCAGCACCGATTTGGTACCCTCTTTTTGTAGTAAGGTGGAACCTCTCTCTTTCACGCGCCTTTCCCCTCCTTCTCTGTCCGCTTGGCGCCGGCCATATAGAGGCCCAGCTCCTGGACGGTGATGGTCTTCGGGTCAAGCTCACCCACGATCTCACCCTCGTACATAACCAGGATGCGGTCGGAAAGACTCATAACCTCGTCCAGCTCCAGGGAGACCAACAACACAGCACGGCCCTTGTCCCGCTCAGCCACCAGCTGCTTGTGGATATACTCGATGGCGCCCACGTCCAGGCCGCGGGTGGGCTGCACCGCAATCAGCAGGGGCTTGTCCCGATCCACTTCCCGGGCAATGATGGCCTTCTGCTGGTTACCGCCCGACATAGACCGGGCAATGGTCACCGGTCCCTGGCCGGAACGCACATCATACTGCTCAATCAGGGCCTCGGCATACTTGCGTACCTCGCCTCTCTTGATAAATCCCAGGTGCTGGAATCTGGGCTCCCGGAACCGCTGAAGTACCATGTTCTGCTCCAGGGTAAAGTCCAGAACCAGGCCGTGCTTATGCCGGTCCTCAGGAATGTGGCTCATGTTCTCCCCGCGCTGATGAATGGAGCAGTGACTGATTTCCTTTCCGCACAGCTGGATGGAACCGCCGCTGCACTTCTCCAAACCGGCAAGGCCGTATACCAGTTCGCTCTGGCCGTTGCCGTCGATGCCCGCAATACATACAATTTCACCCTTGCGGACCTGGAAAGATACGTCATTGACCGCATTGCGCTTATGGGTATGAGAGGGCACTGTCATCCCCTCGACAGAAAGCACCACCTCGCCGGGCGTGGCAGGCGTCTTTTCCACCTGAAGCTGAACCGGCCGGCCCACCATCATATTGGAAAGGGACTGCTTGTCGGTGTCTTTGGTATCCACCGTGCCCACATATTTGCCCTTGCGCAGTACGGTGACCCGATCGGCCACCGCCATGATCTCGTTCAGCTTGTGGGAGATGAAGAGGATGCTCTTCCCCTCCTTGGCAAACTCACGCATGGTGGCCATCAGCTCGTCGATCTCCTGGGGAGTCAGCACGGCGGTAGGCTCGTCAAAAATGAGGATCTCATTGTCCCGGTAGAGCATTTTCAGAATCTCTACCCGCTGCTGCATACCGACCGTGATATCCTCCACCTTGGCGTCCAGATCCACGCTCAGGCCGTATTTCTTGGAGATCTCCTCCACCTTTTTCCGGGCCTCTTTCTTCTGCAGGAAGCCCAGCTTAGTGGTCTCCGCGCCCAGAATGATATTGTCCAGCACCGTAAATACATCGATCAGCTTGAAGTGCTGGTGCACCATGCCGATGCCCAACGCCGTAGCGTCGTTGGGGTTATTGATCTTTACTTTCTCGCCATTTTTGCGGATCTCTCCTGCCTCCGGCTGATACAGGCCGAAAAGCACGCTCATCAGAGTCGATTTTCCCGCGCCGTTTTCGCCCAGCAGCGCATGGATCTCTCCTCTGCGCAGCTGGAGGGTGATGTCGTCGTTGGCGATGATACCAGGAAATTCCTTGGTAATGTGGAGCATCTCAATGATGTTCTCAGTCTCCATAATCCTTATCCCGCCCTCCTCCGTGAGTTGGTTGTTTTTATTATACAATATCGGTAGGAGAAACTCAAGAAATTTGTTCTATTCTCCAATTTCTGAGTCTCCTTCTGCGGAAAAAGAAAGAGCGCCCTGCGGAATTCCGCAGGGCGCCCTCCGGATGGACTGATAATCAGATGACGTTCAGAGTCAGGTTGCTCCAATCGGTAGACTCCAGCTTCTCATAGTCGGCATCCACCACCAGGGAGCCGTCCAGCATCTGCTGATACAGAGCCTCGTACTCCTCAACGGTGAAGGTCTCGAACCGCCAGGAGCTGTCAGCGGTGGGCAGAGCCACAGAGTTGTTCTCCACGCCCAGAGAAGTGGCAACGCCGCCGATCTCGCTGAAGGTGCCGTCATAGACGTGGCCCACGGCCCACTGCACAGCGTCGGACAGGCCCTTCATGGCGGAGGTAACAACGTAATCAGACTCGCCGGACTGATCCACGTCCACGCCGATGACGTACTTGTCATTAGCGGAGGCGGCAGCGGCGATGGACTGGAACATAGAACCGCCGCAGGCAAAGACGATCTCAGTACCGTTGGCATACCAACCGCTGATCATGGTCTGCAGCTCAGTGGAGCCGGAGAAGGTAGCGCCGTACTGCCAGGAGTAGTTCATCTCAACAGTGGTGCCCAGTTCCTTGGCGGCGTCATTGGCGCCCTGGACATAGCCGTAGCCGAAACGGCAGCAGGCAGGGTTGGTGCCGCCGCCGCCGCCGGAGAAGCCCAGCTTGGTGAAGCCGTCCTTCACAGCGGCGTAGCCGGCCAGGTAACCAGCCTGCTCTTCCTTAAAGGCAATAGCGGCCACGTTGGTCAAGATGGGGCTGTCGGGATTCTCGGGATCCTCGGTCAGAGGATAGCCGTCGATGAACACGAAGGGAACTTCGGGGAAGTCAATGGCGGCCTTGCGCAGGGCGGCCTCCTGCAGGAAGCCGGCGCACACGACCACTTCGGCGCCGCCGTCCACGGCAGCCTTCATGGCGTCGTAGCGGTCATCGTCGGTAGCCTCGTTGGCGTTGGCGGGCTGATAGTACTTGTAGGACAGGCCGTTGGCGGCGGCATACAGCTTCACGCCGTCGAAGGTGCCCTGGTTGAAGGACTTGTCCTTCAGCTGGCCCACGTCGGTGACGAAGGCCACCTGGAACTTGCCGTCCTCAGAGGTCATGGTGTCGGAAATGGAGTCTGGATCGGTGGCAGCCTCGCCGCCGGGGGTCTCGCTGTTGCCGGGGGTAGTCTCCACGTTGCCGGGAGTCTCACTGTTGCCGCTGGGGGTCTCGGTGGTACCGCCACCACCGCCACAGGCTGCCAGGCCCACGATCATCGCAAGAGAGAGCAGCAGCGCAAGGAGCTTCTTAGACTTCTTCAATGTGATCTACCTTCCTTTCATATCACACAAATCGCCCAGGTCGGTCTGCAACGGCGTTGTTTCTCCTCCCTGAGCTTGGTCTTATTATACTCTGTTCCCGAAAAAAGGGCAACCTACAATTTACACAAACCATTCAATTTTTACAAATTCTCAACGCTGTTTTCCTACCTCTCCCAGTAAAAACGGCAAAGGAGCGGCCTTCCGCCGCTCCTTTGCCATAATTTGTCACTCAATGGAGACCACTTCGTAGCCTGCTTCCGTAACAGCGTTCTTCAATACCTCATCTGCCACATCCTTACTCAGAGTAACGGTGGCGGTCTTGGCGGCCAGATCCACAGTGGCGGTCACACCGTCGATTGCGTTAAGGGCCTTCTCCACATGGGCCTGGCAGTGAGCGCACATCATTCCGTTGATGGTCATAGTCTTGGTCATGGTACTCGTTCCTTTCTGTGTTTCAATTTGCTCCGCCGGCGCCTCGGGATGGAGGGGCCGGAAAAGCTTCAGACGCAGGGCGTTGGACACCACACACACCGAGCTGAGGCTCATAGCAGCGGCGCCGAACATGGGAGAGAGCTGCCAGCCGGTGATGGGGAACCATACCCCAGCGGCCAGCGGGATGCCGATGATGTTATAAATAAAGGCCCAGAACAGGTTCTCCTTGATATTGCGAATCACCTTTTTGGAAAGGCGCACGGCGGTGACCGCGTCCAGCAGGTCGCTCTTCATCAGCACCACGTCGGCCGACTCGATGGCCACATCGGTGCCCGCCCCGATGGCCATACCCACATCGGCCCGGGCCAGCGCGGGGGCATCGTTGATGCCGTCGCCAATCATGGCCACCCGCTTCCCCTGGGCCTGGAGCTCGGCCACCACCTTCTCCTTATCCTGGGGCAGCACCTCAGCAATCACCTGAGTAACCCCCAGCTCCCGGCCTACCGCCTCGGCGGTACGCCGGTTGTCGCCGGTGAGCATGACCACGTCGATGCCCAGTTCCCGGAAGCCCCGGATGGCTGCGGCACTGGTGGGTTTGGGAGGATCGGCCACAGCTACAATCCCCAACACCTTACCATGTTCGGCAAAGTACAGCGGGGTCTTGCCGTTTTGGGCCAGGGCCTCTCCCCTGTCGCCAAAGCCCTCCAGGGAAATGCCCGCCTCCTCCAGCATGGCCCGGTTGCCCGCCAGCACAGAAGCGCCGTGGAGGGTACCCCGGACCCCCCGGCCGGACAGGGCCTGAAAGTCCTGGATGGGAGCCAGAGGAATGTTTCGCTTCTCCGCCTCGGTCAGGATGGCATCAGCCAGCGGGTGCTCAGAGGGCTTCTCCAGAGAGGCCGCTACGCACAGCAGTTCCTCCTCCGTCACCCCCTCCGCTGGGATGCAGTCGGTGACCGCCGGTTTTCCCTGAGTCAGGGTGCCTGTCTTGTCCACCACCACGGTACGGACCGTGTGGAGGGTTTCCAACGCCTCGGCGGATTTGATGAGGATGCCGTTTTCCGCCCCTTTGCCGGTACCCACCATGATAGCCACCGGAGTGGCCAGGCCCAGGGCGCAGGGGCAGGAGATCACCAGCACCGCCACTCCGGCGGTGAGGGCAGACTCGATGGACTGGGTGAGGACAAACCACACCACCGCCGTCACCAGAGCAATGCCAATCACCACGGGCACAAAGACCCCGGCCACCTTGTCGGCCAGTTTGGCAATGGGTGCCTTGGAGGCAGAGGCCTCCTCCACCAATTTGATCATCTGGGCCAGGGTGGTGTCCTCCCCTACCCGGGTGGCCCGGAACACAAAGTAACCGGATTTATTGATGGTAGCGGCGGCTACCTGGTCGCCGACCCCTTTCTCCACCGGCAGGGACTCGCCGGTGAGGGCGGACTCGTCCACCGAGGAGTTCCCTTCCACCACGATCCCGTCCACCGGGATGCGGCCGCCGGGACGCACCACCACCAGGTCGCCCATCGTTACCTCTTCCACCGGGATCTCCACCTCTGCCCCATTCCGCAGAACCGCGGCAGTTTTAGGGGCCAGATCCATCAGCCGGGTAATGGCCTGACTGGTCTTGCCTTTGGACCGGGTCTCCAGCCACTTGCCCAGGGTAATGAGGGTAAGGATCATACCGGCTGACTCAAAGTACAGATCCATGGACCACTTGTCCACCCGGGCCTGATCTCCGTGGCCCAGGCCCCAAGCGATCTGGAACAGGGCGGCCACGCCGTAGATCACGGCAGCGGAGGATCCCAGGGCAATCAGGGAATCCATGTTAGGCGAGCGGTGCCACAGGGTTTTAAAGCCCACCTTATAGTATTTATCATTGATATACATAATAGGCAGAGTGAGCAGGAACTGAATCAGAGCCACCACAAACACGTTGCCCGGATCGTGGAAAAAGGCGGGCAGAGGCCAGCCCATCATGTGGCCCATGGCGATATAGAAGAGAGGCACCAGGAAAATGAGGGAGGTCAAAAACCGCCGCTTCATACCGGCGGCCTCTTCCTCCATCCTATTGACCTGCTTAGGCTGGGCCGTCACTCCTTTGACTGCCGGGAGGGAGGCTCCGTAGCCCGCCTCCTCCACCGCGTGGATGATCTGCCCGGCATCGGTGGCACCCTCGTCGTAGTCCACCACCATGGAGTTGCCCAGCAGATTCACATTGACCCCGTCCACGCCGGCCACTTTGCACACAGCCTTTTCCACATGAGCCGAACACGCCGCGCAGGTCATGCCTTGTACATCGAACTTTTGCTTCATGGTCTCACCATATCGTCTTTCTACTTTAAAATCTTGCCCAGCGTGCCGATAAACTCATCCACCTTCTGGCTGCGTTCCTCCGGCGTTTCCGCCTCCTGAACGCAGTGCTTGAGATGGGCCGCCAGGATCTCTTTATTGGTACGGTTCAAAATAGCTTCCGTAGCCATAAGCTGCTGGGAGATATCGATACAATATCGATTCTCTTCCACCATTTTTATAATTCCGTCAATCTGTCCCCGGGCGGTACGCAGCAGCCGGAGGACTGTTTTCTGGTCTGCCATCATATCAGACACCCCCCTGGGGTGTAGTATAGCATCATCAGTTAGTCGTGTCAACCTCCCCTGTCGAAAAGTCCCGGAAAAAAAGTAGGAAAAAAGGGGTTGACATATTAGAATATTTGAATATAATAATATACAGATCAAGACAGGGAGGTGATCCTATGGAAGGTACGGATTCCATCTATCTGGAGAAGGCGGAGCTGCTGAAGGCCCTGTCCCATCCCGTCCGACTGCGGATCGTCCGGGGCCTGCTCCACTGCGGCTGCCGCAACGTGGGCTGTATGGAGGCCAATACCGGCCAGTCCCAGTCCTGCATCTCCCAGCACCTGATGCGCCTGAAGGCCGCCGGTATTGTAAAGGCGGCCCGGTCAGGCAACGAGGTCTATTACGAGGTCTCCGATCCTCAGACAGCGGCTGTGATTGCCGCTCTGTTCGGAGAGTGTGAGGAGGAATACCATTGTACGACATCGCAGTAATCGGCAGCGGCCCTGCCGGCCTGTCGGCCGCCGTCCAGGCACGGGTTCGAAATAAATCGGTGCTGGTGGTGGGCGGTGACGACCGGGATAATCCCCTCTATAAAACTCCACGCATCGAAAACTACCTGGGCTTTCCCCAAGCCAGCGGACAGGAACTGCTGGATCGGTTCCACGCCCACGCTCGTGAAATGGGAGCCGAACGAAAAGAGGGCCGTGTTCTGAATATCATGCCCATGGGCGACACATTCTATCTCAGCATCGGTTCTGAGATGGAACAGGCCCGGGCCATCATTCTGGCTACCGGCGTGGTGTGGGCCAACAAGTATCCCGGCGAGGCGGAGTATCTGGGCCGGGGCGTCAGCTACTGCGCCACCTGCGACGGAATGCTCTACCGGGGCAAGGAAGTCGTTGTGGTGGGTAAAGCCGCCGACGCCCCTCAGGAGGCCAACTACCTCCAGGAGCTGGGATGTAAGGTCACCTACGTCAGCGACAAGGCCCCCGACGGCCTGCGGCCCGACATTCCCTATGTGAAGGCTCCCAAGGTGGAGATCACCGGCAGCAGCAAGGTGGAATCCATTCGGGCCGGCAGCACCACCATTCCCTGTGAGGGTGTGTTCATCCTCCGCCCCTCGGTGGCTCCCGCCGATCTGCTCCCCGGCCTGGCACTGGAGGGCGGATATATCCAGGTAGACCGGAACATGGCTACCAGTGTACCCGGCGTCTTTGCCGCCGGCGATTGCACTGGCCTCCCGCTCCAGGTATCCAAAGCCGTAGGCGAAGGTCTGGTGGCCGGCCTGCGGGCTGCGGAATACGTAGACCACATGAGCAATTCAAATTGATTTGATACAGAGAAAGGATGTTATCTATGTCTATCATTCATCTGACCAACGATGCCTTCGACAAGGCGGTTTCCAACGGTATCTCCATGGTGGATTTCTGGGCTTCCTGGTGCGGCCCCTGCAAGATGCTCTCCCCCGTGATGGAGGATCTGGCGGGCAAGTACGAGGGCAAGGCCCTGGTGGGTAAGGTCAACGTGGACGACGAGCCCGACCTGGCCATGCGCTTCGGCGTCATGAGTATCCCCACCGTCATTTTCCTGAAGGACGGCAAGGAGTTTGACCGCAAGGTGGGCGTCATGCCTCCCCAGGCCTACACCGCCGTGCTGGATGCCAACCTGTAATCTCATTCGTGCAGCAAAAGGGCTGCCGCCAAATCTGGCGGCAGCCCTTTTGTTGTGCCGATCAGCCCCGCACCTTTTTCAGCAGAGCCTCAATTTCCTCCGACTTGAGCACCTTACCATAGGACACCACTTTTCCATCCACCACCAGGCCGGGCGTAGTCATGATCCCGTACTGAGCGATCTGGGTGAAGTCGGTGACATGGCCGATGGTAGACTGTGTGTCTCCCATCCGCTCCAGCGCCGCCCGGGTATTTGCCTCCAGCGTCCGGCAGTTCTGGCAGCCGGAACCCAGGATGAGGATGGATGCCTCCGCCTGCTCAGGCGCGGCGCTGCCGCCGCAGCCGCAGGCATAGCAGCAGCTGTTCTTTTCCTTCTTGCCAAATCCAAACAGTCCCATTACAAGTTACCTACATAAATGATTTGATATGGTTCTCAGATTACAAAAAAATACTGAAAGAAATTGAAGAAATAACCCACCAGAATAATGCCTGCCGTGCAGATCCCGATAAAAGCCGCCAGCAGCCGGGGCTTCACCGCCTTTTTCAGCATAATGAGCGAGGGCAGGCTCAGGGTGGTCACCGCCATCATGAAGGACAGGATGGTCCCCAGGCTGGCTCCTTTAAACAGCAGGCTCTCCGCCACCGGGATGGTACCAAATATATCGGCGTACATGGGTACCCCCACCAGGGTAGCCAGAATTACCGCCGCTGGATTACGGCTGCCCAATGCCGTTTCCACCCAGGTCTGGGGGATCATATTGTGGATCACTGCGCCGATGGCCACCCCGATCAAAATATAGGGCGTCACCTTTCGGATGGTGCTGAGCAGCTGCTCTTTGGCGTAGGCCGCCCGGTCACGGCGCGTCAGCTTCTCCCTTTCCAACTCAATATTGGGTGCATTTTTGATGAAGTCCTCCACATACCGGTCCATTCCCAGTTTTTCCAGCAGCGTGCCTCCAATCACCGCCACCACCAGGCCCAGCACCACATACACCACCGCCACACGGGCGCCAAAAATGCTCATCAACAGTACCAGCGAGCCCAGATCCACCATGGGCGAGGAGATGAGGAAGGAAAAGGTCACCCCTACAGGCAGTCCGGCACTGGTAAATCCCATAAAAATCGGAATGGAAGAGCAGGAACAAAAGGGGGTCACCGTGCCCAAAAGGGCTGCCACCGTATTGGCCCCAAGCCCGTGAAACCGTCCCAGGATGCGCTTGGTCCGTTCAGGCGGGAAGTAGCTTTGCAGATAAGATATGCCAAAAATCAACACCGACAGCAGAATGAAAATTTTGATGGTATCGTAAATGAAAAAGTGCAGACTGCCGCCCAGAGTGCTGTCCAGCTTCAGGCCCAGCGCCTCCAGTATGGCGCCGATCCACCCGCTGAGCCACTGCATACCCAGGACCTGGTCCTGGAGAAACCGGCCAAAAGCGCTTAAAAAATCCATCTAACTATCCCCTTTCCAGCAGATACATTCATAGTTCTAAATATATCGATATGACGTTCATAAGAAAAGCCACCGTCCGAACGATGGCTTTATTTTCGGCAAGCACAACCCGTATCAGCAGCGCCCCCGCTGTTGGTAAGCGCCTGAAGCCGCTCCCGGGCCCGCCGGGCGCCCTCCTCGCTGATGGCATAGTGCATCCACTTTCCCTCTGGATGCCCTACCACCACACCGGAATCACACAGGATCTTCATATGGTAGGAAAGGGTGGATTGGCTGATCTCCAGATCCTCCAGCAGCACACAGGCGCACTTCTCTCCTCCACGGAGCAGCTCCAGAATTTTCAGCCGGTTGGGGTCGCAAAAGGCTTTAAATATTCTGGCGTCCTCAGCATGGCGGTCCATGGTCTCCCCTCCAATCAATCGAATTTTTTCGATGTGTAGATCATACTCCATAGATGGTCATCTGTCAACAGCTATTTTTGGCGCAAGAAAAAGTGCCCATCTCACCAGAGACAGGCACTTATTCTCACTCATCCTCTTCTCCCAGCAGATGGGAAGCCAGCGCACAGATCACACCGGCAATGGGATAGACGATCCATCCCCAGGCCCAGCCCCAGTTTCCACCGTAGTCCCCTTCCAGGGCCATAGAGCCAAACCCCAGAATCATGTAAATCACGGTGGCGGCCAGCATGATGGCCCCGCACACCTTGCCCACCTTCTTCCGTTGAGCTACCGCCTCCGGGCTGGGGTCGTGCTCCTTGTTCCACTGGTCAATCTCATATTTGCCCTTCCGCAGGACAGCCCATACCAGCACCGCCACGCCAATCGCGATGATGATCAGGAACACCGCCGCTACCTTAGCCTCCGCCCGATCACCCATCAGCTCCGCACTGTCCCCCAGCAGGATCAGCCACACCACCGCAAGGAAAAAGCCCACGATAGGCAGAGCGATGAGGAAGGGATAGCGATTCAGGAACCGCTCCCGCTGCTCTTTGGTATAGAAATCCTGAAGGACCGGGTGTTCCTTCTCAAAGCGATCATAGCGCATACCGACAATCACCAGGATGGCCACCGCCACCGCGATCCCCGAGATGAGCACCGCCGCCACCCAATTCTCTGGCATACCCACCGCACCGTAGAGCCCCAGCGCGCCCCCCACCGACAGGATGATAAGCCCTGTCGCCATGGCGATCCAATTGGAGAACCAGTTCATAAAACGGTCGTATCCAACGGCGTCGGTCTGATAATTGGCCCGCACATCCCCCCGCAGCAGGGTGTCCAGGTCGGTGTGGAACAGCTCACACAGCACCAGTAATTTTTCCATTTCTGGAAAACTGGTATCCGACTCCCACTTGCTCACCGACTGCCGGGACACCTGAAGGGCCTCGGCCAGCCCCTCCTGGGTCATCCCGGCCCGGTCCCGGAGAAATTGTAGATTCGTCCCAAAACTCATGGTCTCTGCCTCCTCTCAAGGTGGCTATAACATATCAAAACCCAAGCGCAACTGAAACCAATTTGCAGTTGCGTTTGGGTTTTTTCCTGTAAACTTTCGGTTGCATCGGGCTTTTTGCCCTCAAAAAATGCTCAGTGGGACCGGCCGCCCAGCATGGCGTTCAGCTCCGCCTGGGTACAGTGATAATCCCCGTCTCCGCTGCGGCGGTAGGACCCTCTGCGGAGATTGCCCCCGATATACACCGGCCGCTGATCCTGTTCCGCCATAGGCACGGTAATGGCCACAATATCCCCGCCGTCCACATGGAGGATCTGGATGTCCTCCTCGTTTAGGATATTGAGGCTGACCACTGCCGGATCGTCCAGACCGGCAATGAACTCCTCCACCATGCCCTGGGGGTCCAGCAGACCCTGTACCCGCAGGCTGTGGTCGGGCAGCTCCTCCACCCCCAGCAGGATCACCCCGCCGTAGCTATTGGCAAAGGCGGAGTAGGTCTCCCAGATGCTGTGGGGCAGACCGCCGGTGGCCAGCTTGGCCTCCAGGCGGTTGTTCTCCCGATAGCGGCTAATCTGTGTGAAGTCGAACATAGGGCCTGCCTCCCCTTTCGTAGTGCCTTCATTATACCGGGAAGGATGGCCGTTGACAAGGAAAAAAGGGGCCTGTCCGTGGACAGGTCCCTTTTATGGGTTATACGGTAACAGCGCCCAAAATCTCCCCAATGGGTCCGGCAATCACCAGGTCGGCCTCCTTGTCGTAGGGGGTGGGGCTCTTGTTGATGAGGGTCAGCTTGTTCCCCCGGTAGTAGCGGATGAGACCCGCCGCCGGATACACCGCCAGAGAGGTGCCGCCGATGATGAGCATATCCGCCCGGGAGATGGCCAGCACAGCGGCCTCGATGGTCTCCTGGTCCAGGGACTCCTCATAGAGCACCACATCAGGCTTGATCATGCCGCCGCACACCGGGCAGTGGGGCACGCCCTTCTGCTCCATCATAAAGTCCAGGTCGTAGAACTGGTGACACTTCATACAGTAGTTGCGGTGGACCGAGCCGTGGAGCTCGTAGACGTTGACGCTGCCCGCCGCCTGGTGAAGGCCGTCAATGTTCTGGGTCACCACCGCTTTCAGCTTGCCCGCCCGCTCCAGCTCCGCCAGCTTCAGATGGGCGGCATTTGGTTTGGCGTCAGGAAAGAGCATCTTGTTGTGGTAGAAGCGGTAAAACTCCTCCGGATTCTTCTGGAAGAAGGTGTGGCTCAAAATGGTCTCCGGGGGATACTGGTATTGCTGGTTGTACAGGCCGTCCACGCTGCGGAAATCAGGGATGCCGCTCTCGGTGGACACGCCCGCCCCGCCGAAAAAGACGATATTCTCACTCTCGTCGATCCATTTCTGGAGCTGTTCCAGTTTTTGATCCATACCAAGCCCCTCCTTACGGTGCTTTCCTGTGGCGGCAGTAGGTGTGGGGGCAGCTGGAGCAGCCGCCGCAGTCGCACCCCCGCTTGCCCTTTAGATTCTGATGGAAGCGATAGATCAGGTAGACCGCCGCCCAGATAATGAGGACGGCCACCCCGGCGTAGATCAGGTATTTCAACATAGCGTTACCTCAAAAACAGAGAGCCGATCTGGTAGACCAGGAAGGAACCCAGCCAGGCCGCCCCCAGCTGCCAGCAGATGGAGGCCAGAGTCCACTTGGCGGAGTTCATCTCCTTGCGGATGGTGGACACCGCGGCCACACAGGGCACATAGAGCAGCACGAACACCAGGAAGGAGTAGGCCGCCAGGGGGCTCTGGAACGTGCCGCCCAGGGCCGCGGCAATGGCGGTGCCGCTGGCGGTGACGGAGAAGCCGTAGAACATACTCATGGAGGACACCACCATCTCCTTGGCGACCAGGCCGGAGAGGAGGGCCACCGCCGCCTGCCAGGTACCGAAGCCCAGCGGCGCGAAGAGGGGGGCCAGGAAGGACCCGATGGCGCCCAGGATGGAATATTCCTCGTTGGACACCATACCGAAGGCGCCGCCCTCAAAGCCGAAGGTCTGGAGGAACCACAGCAGCACGCTCATGGCCAGGATCAGAGTGCCCGCCTTGATGAGGAAGCCCTTCACCTTCTCCCACACATGGAGGGCGATGTTCTTCAGGGTGGGCAGGCGGTAGGGGGGCAGCTCCAGCACAAAGGCGGCGGGCTCCCCCTTGAACACCAGTTTCTTCAGCAGGATGCCGGAGAGAATGGCGAAGATCAGGCCCAGGAAGTAGAGGGAAAACACCACCAGGCCGCCATACCGTGGGAAGAAGGCGGCGGTGAGCAGGCCGTACACCGGCAGCCGGGCGGAGCAGGACATGAAGGGCACCAGCATGATGGTCATGCGGCGGTCCTTCTCATTCTCCATGGTGCGGGCGCCCATAACGGCGGGAACCGTACAGCCAAAGCCCATCAGCATGGGGATAAAGGCTTTGCCGCTGAGGCCGAAGCGCCGCAGCAGCCGGTCCATGATGAAGGCGGCCCGGGCCATATAGCCCGAGTCCTCCAGGAAGGACAGGAAGAGGAACAGAATGGCGATCTGGGGCAGGAACGTCAACACGCCGCCTACACCGGCAATGACGCCGTCCACCAGCAAAGCCTCCACCCAGGGAGCAGTACCGGCGGCAGCCAGCACACCCCGCACCCAGTCGGCAAAGTAGCCGCCAATGAGGGTATCCACCTCATCAGCCAGCATCTGGCCGGGGCCGAAGGTGAGGGCGAACATAGCCAGCATCATCAGCAGGAACACAGGGATGGCGAACACCTTGTGGGTGACGATGGCGTCGATCCGATCGGACAGGGTGGGCGTACCCAGGGGACAGCCCCGGTGCACACAGCTGTCCACCACCTTCTGGATAAACTGATACCGGGCGTCGGCGATAAGGGTCTCCCGGTCGCCCAGCTCATAGGCGCTCTCGTATTCCTGACAAACCCGTTCCAGGGCGGCCTTCTCCACCCCGTTCAGGCCCAGGGCCTTCTCCACCAGATCGTCCCCCTCAATGAGCTTGATGGAAGCCCAGTGGGCGGGAATGTGGGCGGCATAGGCCTTGTCGTGGATGAGCTCGCCCATCTTATGGTGGATCTGGTGGGTGAAGTCGTCATACAGGTCGTCCGGCTCTACGGTGACCCCAACGTGCATCTGGTGGTGGGCCACCTCCAGCAGCTTCTGGATGTTTTTGCCCGACCGGGCGGTGATGGGGATCACCGGTACGCCCAGTTCCTCGGACAGCCGGTCCACATCGATCTTGTCCCCGTGCTTCTCCACCTCGTCCATAAAGTTGAGAGCAATGACCATAGGCCGCTCCAGCTCCAGCAGCTGGGCGGTCAGATAGAGGTTGCGCTCAATGTTGGTGGCGTCAATGATGTCGATGATGGCGTCGGGCCGCTCTCCGACGATAAAATCCCGGGCCACGATCTCCTCCATGGAGTAGGGGGAGAGGGAGTAAATGCCGGGCAGATCCACCACGGTGACGGATTTCCCATCTACCTCCGCCCTGCCCTCCTTCTTCTCCACCGTCACGCCGGGCCAGTTGCCCACATACTGGTTGGAGCCGGTAAGGGCATTAAAGAGGGTGGTCTTGCCGCAGTTGGGGTTGCCCACCAGGGCCAGCTTCATCTCCCGGGTGTCGTGGCTGGCGTAGTCGGGCACGCCGCCGTGGGCCGCCGCCTCATGGGCGTGGTCGGCGTTCATCCGGCGCAGGGTCTCCTCGTCGGGCATATGCTGCACCATGCCCATGCGCTGCCTGCGGGTCTGGGCCCGCCGCTCCCCCTCCTCGCCGGTGGCGATGAGGATCTGGGCGGCGTCGGCCTTCCGCAGGGACAGCTCGTAGCCCCGCAGGTTGAGCTCCACCGGGTCGCCGAAGGGGGCCACCTTGCGCACCATGACCTGGGTACCGGGGGTCAGGCCCATGTCAACCAGGCGGCGCTTCACCGGCCCCCGGTCATTGCCTACCTGGAGAATGATGCCCTTTTCCCCGGGCTGGACTTCCTCCAGAGTCTTATGTGTCTGTGTCTCTTGTAGTTTCATCTTATCCCATCCGCAGTTCTCAGAGTTAATCTAATCTAATTCCGTGCCCATTATACTACGCTGGCAGCGGCAGACGCAAGAGACTTCCCCCGCCATTTTCACCAAAATCCCACTGGTTTTGTGGCCATAAGAGAAAACATCGAACAAAGGCAAAAAAGGAGCGCCGCGGAATCTCCGCAGCGCTCCCGATATACCTTGGAACTTAGTCCTCGTGGTCGTGGTCCTCACAGCCGCAGCCACAGCCGCAGTCGTCCTCGTCCTCATCGCCGCAGCAGCAGTCGTCAGACAGGTCCAGAGCGAACTTCTGCTTGCAGCTGGGGCACTGGATTACGCCCTCGTCCAGAACGGACTCGTCGATCACCAGAGTCTCGCCGCAGTTGGGGCACTCGGTCTCGAAGAAGTCGTCGTCATCGCAGCAGCAATCGTCGTCGTCATCCTCGTCGTCCTCGTCCTCATAGACGGCCTTCTCCACGTCGGCCAGGTCGTCGGAGATGGCGTCGATCTCCTCGCCCAGAGCCACGGTGTTCTCCTCCAGATCCTCAATGGACATCCCGATCTCCTCCAGGATGCCGATGATCACGTTGAGGAGCTTGCCCTCCTTGGACTTCTCGGTGTCGATATTCAGGCCCTCAGCCAGGCCCTTCAGGTACGCGACCTTCTCAGAAATCGTCATAATGCGTCTCCTTTTCTTCATCAGTCAGCCACGAAGGGCCAATAGAATAGGAATCTGTTTTGGGGTGGATTCACTTCACCCGAAAACACCTCGACCCGCGCCACGGGGCGCGAAACCGGGGGTATCAAATGGATTGTGCCGCCATGCGGCGCGGTCCATTTGTATCTAGGGGGCATTGGATGCCCCCTAGACGTTGATTACCCCTTGCAGCGCTCCAGGTACTCGCCGGTACGGGTGTCGATCTTGATCTTGTCGCCGGGGTTGATGAACAGGGGCACCTTGATCTCGGCGCCGGTCTCCAGGGTGGCGGGCTTGGTCACGTTGGTGGCGGTGTCGCCCTTGAAGCCGGGATCGGTCTCGCTGACCTCCAGCTCCACGAAGGTGGGGGGCTCCACGGCGAAGATCTTGCCCTTGTAGGAGTTGATCTTGCACACCATGTTCTCCTTCACGAAGCGGAAGTTGTCACCCAGCAGCTCGGAGCCGATGGGCACCAGGTCGTAGGTCTCGGGGTCCATGAAGTAGTACAGATCGCCGTCGTTGTAGCTGTACTCCATGTCCTTGCGCTCCACATAGGCCTGCTCAAACTTGGCGGTGGGGTTGAAAGAGGTCTCGGTCACGCCGCCGGTGATGACGTTCTTCATCTTGGTGCGGACGAAAGCGGCGCCCTTACCGGGCTTGACGTGCTGGAACTCGACGACCTGCATGACCTGGCCGTCCATCTCAAAGGTCACGCCGTTGCGGAAATCACTGGCAGAAATCGTAGGCATTGAAATTCATCCTCCAAAAGGTTTTTTAAATCATCAGCTAAGTCATTTTACCTTATTATTCCCCTCATTGCAAGGCTTTTTACAGAATAATCAGCTCTTTGGGAGATTTGGTGAGGTTCACAGTGCCCTCCTCGGTGTAGATGAGCACATCCTCAATCCGCACACCGAACTTGCCGGGCAGGTAGATACCGGGCTCAGCAGAAACAGCGGCACCCACAGGCATGGGGGTCTCGTCACGGCCGTTGGCATTGGGGGACTCATGGATCTCGATGCCTACGCTGTGGCCGAAGCCATGACCAAAGTATGCCCCGTAACCGGCGTCCTCAATCACCTTGGCAGCGGTGTTGTGGATCTCCTTGCCGGGCACGCCCGCCTTGGCGGCGGCAATACCGGCCAGCTGGGCCTTCAGCACGGTGTCGTACACCTTGCGCATCTCCTCGGTGGGCTCGCCCAGGGCAATGGTGCGGGTCATGTCGGAGCAGTAGCCGCCGTACTTGCAGCCAAAATCCATGGTGATAAACTCGCCCTTCTGCACCTTCTTCTCGCTGGGGATGCCGTGGGGCAGGGAGCCGTTGGGGCCGGACACCACAATGGGATCAAAGCTCATCTTTTCAGCGCCCCGGCACAGCATCTCGTACTGAAGGCGGGCAGCGATCTCCTGCTCGGTCATGCCGGGCTGGATGAACTTCAGAATGGCATCAAAGGCCTGGTCGGTGATCTCCTGGGCCTTCTTCATCAGGGCGATCTCTTCCTCATCCTTGGCCGCCCGCAGGTTGTTCACCAGGCTCTGGGCAGGCACCAGCTCGCAGGGCAGCTTGGAATACTGGTTGTAGGAGGCCACAGTCACATAGCCGTCCTCAAAGCCCATCTTCTGAATGCCCAGCTCCTGCACAGCCTGCTCGGCCAGCACCATGAAGTTCTTGTTCCGGTCGGTCATGGTAATATGGGCGCCGGTCACCAGGTTGCCGGCGGCCTCAATGTACCGGGAGTCGGTGAAATAGCGGCTTTCATTCTTGGTCACGATGACCATGCCCTCGCCGTGGAACCCGATGGCGTAGTACTCACCGGGATCGCTGGTGATGAGCATGGCGTCCAGCTTGTATTCGTCCAGCTTGGCCGCGATCTGATTGAGATGATTCATGATAAAGACTTCCTTTCTATCTCGCGCCGCAGCAGCCCTAAAGGGCGCTTTGGTACAGCTTTTTCATGGTTAGAGCGTCCTCGGCCTGTGTCCCGGCCGACTCGCAGATAAAAGTAGGGCTCCAGCCCCGGCGGGCCACCTCGGTCATCAGAGGCTCCGGGTCGGGCCCGAAGTCCGCCTGATCGAAGGTCAGGTGCATCTTCTCTCCCCCGTTGGGGGTGAACTGGATCTTGGAGAAGTGGCTGTGGAAACGGGAGGCCCGCTCCTCTCCCAGCACCTCTTTGATGCGGTCCAGCATTTTCACGCAGGCCTCATGGCCCTCCAGCTCTCCCAGAGTACGGGCGTACAGGTGGCCGAAATCCACGCAGGGGGTAAGCCGCTCATCCAGAGTACACAGCTCCAGCACCTCGTCCAGATCCCCCAGCTGGTTGATCTTGCCCATGGTTTCGGGGCAGAGGGTGATATGTCCAAACCCGGCAGCGTCGCAGGCGGTCACCACTTCTTTCAGGGATTTCAGGGCAATATCCTGGGCCTCCCGCCGGGTGCGCTTCATCAGTGCACCCGAGTGAATAACTACCCGGGTGGCACCCATCCAGTCTGCCGCCTGGCAGGCCGCTGTGATATAGCCGATGGTCTTTTGCAGGCTGTCGGGATCGGGATTGGCCAGATTGATGAAATAGGGAGCGTGGAGGGATAGGGCAATGCCCGCCTCCCTGGCCGCCTCCCCCACCTTTCTGGCCGTGGCTTCCCCTACGTTGACGCCCTTGCCGCACTGGTACTCGTAGCAGTCCAGCCCCAGCCCCGCCAGCCAGCGTGGAGCGTCCACCGAGGATTTATAGGGAAAGGACTCGGCATTACCTGCCGGTCCGAAAATAGCGCTCATAATGGTTTTGCTCTCCTTTTTGTCAGGGCGCGGAAGGGCCACTCGGCGGCGTACCGCAGGTAGCGCCCCGGATTACCCGCCAGCCGGATAGGCTCCACCAGCAGCGTGGTCACGCCAGCCCGGCTGCCGCCCAGAATATCGGTAAAAATCTGATCCCCCACAATGGCGGTCTGCTCCGGGGTGCAGCCCATCTGCTCCATGGCCTTGTAAAAGGAGCCTGGCTTGGGCTTCCCGGCGTGGCCGATATAGGGGACGCCCAGGGCCTTGCAGAACCGCTCGGGCCGCTGGGGATGCCGGTTGTTGGACAGCACAAACAGGGTGATTCCCTGATTTTCCAGTTCCGCCGTCCAGTCCCGCACCGCCTGGGTAGGTTCCGGCACCCCGTAGGGCACCAGGGTATTGTCCAGATCGGCCAGCAGCAGGCGGATGCCCTGTCCGGCCAGTGCGGCGGGATCGATGTCGTAAATGGTCTTTCCTGACCAGTGGGCCGTCAGCATGGTTTCACCTCGTCTATTTGCTGTCTGGTCAGCATAGGATGGTACAGGCTATCGAAAAGAACCTCCAGAGCAAAGGATTCGGAGGGAAAGATAGTGTGAAAGACTGCCCCGCAGGGCGATTCGGAGCGCAACCGCCGCAAGGCGGCACTTGGCGCAGAGATAAACCGTCAGGGTTGTCTTTCGCGTTCGATCAAACACGTTTTGAAACTTGGCTCAAGTTTCAAAACGTGCTTCAGCTTGTCGGAAAGCCTTTTCGACAAGCTGATTATACACGCTTCTTACAACTTGGACAAGGGGGTAGCTGATATGCAGCTGAATTCCACATTGATTCTCACCGCACCCCCCGCCCACAGCCGGGCGGCTCTGCGGTTTGGCCTTCCCGTGGCCCATGCGGCCTATCGGGTGGGGGGCGGCCCCCATCTCTTCCGGGCCAATATGCCCATATCCGTCCGGGGCGGCCTCATGGCGCTGGACTGCGTGGGCTTTGACGGCCGGGGTGAGGCCGGGCCCTTCTGCCAAGAGGTTCTGCGGGAGTGCTCGGCCCGGGGGTATGACGGCATCTTATGCGACTTTGAGGGCCGTCCCATGCCCCTGCTGGCGGAAATCGTCCGTACCCTGGCCGGTCTCACCCAAAAGCGGGGCTGGCCTCTCTATGTGACCGAGGCCTATGGCGGCTATGCCGACAGCGCCAAAGTGCTCATCTCCTCCGCCCTGTCCGGCGGCTCTCTGGCCCAGCGGCTGGCGGAGGCGGCGCAGCGGTACGGCCAGGGCCGGGTGGCCCTGGCCATAGAGCGGGTGGCAGAGGACTTCTACCTCCCCTCCCCCTCCGGTCAGGGGCAACCTCTCAGCCAGGAGGAGCTGCGCCGGCTGATGGACGAACGCAGTCCCTCCATCTTTTTCTCTACTGAGTTGTGCGCCCACTACTTTACTTATATGTCCCGGGAGAACGGCGCTCATTTCGTTCTCTTTGACGACGCCGGGTCCATCCGCAAAAAATTGCAGGTGGCCCGGGGACTGGGCATCCGGCAGGCGGTGCTGTCCTATCCACAAATTGAGGATCTGCTGGAGGATATTCTGGCAGGATAGGCAAAGATACAACAGGACCCCGCGCCATAGGCGCGGGGTCCTGTAATCTGTAGGATTAGTAATACTTCTTGCGGTTCTTGCGGGCGGCCTCAGACTTCTTGCGCCGCTTAACGCTCGGGCTCTCGTAGTGCTCACGCTTGCGAACCTCGGCCAGAACGCCAGACTTGGCACAGCTGCGCTTGAAACGCTTCAGCGCATTCTCCAAGGACTCGCCGTCCTTCACATGGACTTCCGACATTGACTTCCCCTCCCTCCGAAGCGGCGGGGTTCCACCGCCAAAGGGCCACACATAGATATGGCTTTAACAGAATCATTGTATGCTATTCGCAAGCAAATGTCAAGTGCAGATTTATTTCTTTCTTTTTTCCTGGGTCAGTTCCTGGAAAAATTCCAGCTCTTCCCCAATGGGACCGGCACAAAAAGCGATGCGGATGGGGTAGTTCCCACCCAGATTTTTATCCACCGGCTGGACCAGCACCGGGCATCCTGCGGCCCGCAGCCGCTCCACCATACCGTCCACATCGTCTGTGGCAAAAGCCAGGTGGGCAAAGAGGCCCTTACAGCGCTCCATGCCATTGGAGGTAACTTCCAGAATGGTATTACCCAGATCCAGCATGGCGCCCTGGCTGTCCCCCTGGCCCCAATGGCGGATCAGGGGACAGTCCAGCACCTGCTGATAGAAATCCAGAACCCGCTGGAATTCTTCCGCTCCCTGGGCTTTCAGGGAGACATGATGCACGCCTTTGATGCTCATTTGGCAATCAGATTGACCAGCTTGTTGGGTACCAGGATGGTCTTAACCAGGTTCTTGCCCTCGGTAAACTTCTGCACCTTGGGATCGGCCAGAGCGGCAGCCACCACGGTAGCCTCGTCGCTGTCCATGGGGACGGTGACGGTGGCGCGCAGCTTGCCGCACACCTGGACGGCCATCTGCACCTCGGCGGCCACGGTCTTGCTCTCGTCGTAGGAGGGCCAGGCCTGCTGGCAGGCCATACCGTCGGCATTGAATCCCAGGGTCTCCCACAGCTCCTCCACCATGTGGGGAGCGAAGGGGGAGAGCAGCAGCAGCAGAGTCTTGTACTCGCCCTTGGAGCAGCCGTTGGCATAGAAGTCGTTGACCAGAGCCATCAGGGCGGCAATGGCAGTATTGAACTTCATGGCCTCGATGTCGTCGGCCACCTTCTTGATGGTCTTGTGGACAGCGCTCTCATTGGCGGCGGAGTAATCCATGGAATCGGTCAGATTCTCGGACAGGTTCCACACACGGTCCAGGAAGCGCTTACAGCCCTTAACGGCGTTGTCGCTCCAGGAGGCAGCCTTCTCAAAGTCGCCGATGAACATGATATAGGTGCGCATGGTGTCGGCGCCGTACTGAGCCACCACGTCGTTGGGGTTGACCACGTTGCCGCGGCTCTTGGACATCTTCTCGCCGCCCTCGCCCAGGATCATGCCGTGGGAGGTGCGCTTCTGGTAGGGCTCCTTGGTGGGCACCACGCCGATGTCGTAGAGGAACTTATGCCAGAACCGGCTGTACAGCAGGTGCAGGGTGGTGTGCTCCATGCCGCCGTTGTACCAGTCCACAGGGCTCCAGTACTCCAGAGCCTCCTTGGAGGCCAGGGCCTTGTCGTTGTGGGGGTCCATATAGCGCAGGAAGTACCAGGAGGAACCGGCCCACTGGGGCATGGTGTCGGTCTCCCGCTTGGCGGGGCCGCCACAGTGGGGGCAGGTGGTGTTGACCCAGTCGGTCATCTTGGAGATGGGGGACTCGCCGTCGTCGGTGGGCTCGTAGGAGTCCACATCGGGGAGCAGCAGGGGCAGCTGATCCTCGGAAATGGGCTGCCAGCCGCACTTCTCACAGTACACCATGGGGATGGGCTCGCCCCAGTAACGCTGACGGGAGAACACCCAGTCACGGAGCTTGTAGTTGACCTTGGCCTCGCCGATGCCCTTCTCCTCCAGCCACTTGGTAATGACGGGGATGGCGTCCTTGACAGTCAGGCCGTTAAGAAACTCGGAGTTGACCAGGATACCGGTCTCGTCCTTGGCGGTGAAGGCAGCCTTCTGCACGTCCTCGCCGCCGGAGACCACCTCGATGATCTCGCAGCCGAACTTCTTGGCAAACTCCCAGTCGCGGTCGTCGTGGGCGGGCACGGCCATGATGGCGCCGGTGCCGTAGGTGGAGAGCACATAGTCGGAGATAAAGATGGGGATCTCCTTGCCATTGACCGGGTTGATGCCCTTCACGCCGTCCAGGCACACGCCGGTCTTTTCCTTATTCAGCTCGGTGCGCTCCAGGTCGGACTTGGAGGCGGCGGCGGCCTGGTAGGCCTTTACATCGTCGGCGTTGGCCAGCTTGCCGCTCTCCAGCCAGCCCTTCACCAGGGCGTGCTCGGGAGAGAGGACCATATAGGTGGCGCCGAACAGGGTGTCGGGCCGGGTGGTGAACACCACGATGTCCTCGCCGGTGGTGGCCTTGAAGGTGACCTCGGCGCCGGTGGAGCGGCCGATCCAGTTCTTCTGCTGGGTCTTGACCCGCTCGATGAAGTCCAGGTCGTCCAGGTCGTCGATGAGCCGCTGGGCGTACTCGGTGATCTTGAGCATCCACTGGCTCTTTTCCTTGCGGACCACGGGGGCGCCGCAGCGCTCACACACGCCGTCCACGACCTCCTCATTGGCCAGCACGCACTTGCAGGAGGTACACCAGTTCACGGGCATGGTGGTCTTGTAGGCCAGACCGTGCTTCCAGAGCTGCAGGAAGATCCACTGAGTCCACTTGTAATAGCTGGGATCAGTGGTGTTGATGACCCGGTCCCAGTCGAAGGAGTAGCCCAGCATATGCAGCTGCTTGGTGAAGTTCTCGATGTTGTCGTGGGTCACCTTGGCGGGGTGAATGTGGTTCTTGATGGCGTAGTTCTCGGTGGGCAGGCCGAAGGCGTCATAGCCCATGGGGAACAGCACATTGTAGCCGTCCATACGGCGCTTGCGGGCCACCACGTCCATGGCGGTATAGGGGCGGGTGTGGCCTACGTGCAGACCCTGTCCGGAGGGATAGGGGAACTCCACCAGGCCGTAAAACTTGGGTTTATCACTGTGGTTTTCACAGTGGAAGGTTTTTTCCTCTGCCCATTTTTTCTGCCACTTGGGCTCGATGGCAGCAAAATCGTACTTCATTGACTGCACTTCCTCGTATCATATCCTGGCGGCATCCACCGCCTCCATAATCCAGCATATTATACTAGAAATACAACATCAATGCAAGAAAAACCATCAGGCCCCGCCGTAAAATACGGCGGGGCCTGGGTCTGCTCCTGTATGACATCACTGGGCATCCAACCGGATGACCGCCTTCTGTCCCTCCAGCAGTTTATACTGCTGAACAGAAAAACAGATCCGGGCCACCTTGTCCACATCCCGGGCGTAGGATTCCGCGCTGGGGGTGGAAATCACGGTGATGGTACCGTCGCTCCGGTTCTTGATCTTTTCCACCCACACGTCCTCAAAGAGATCCTCACCCTGGGCATCCTGAAAATACACCCCATTCAGCAGGCGGGCATACCAGGCGTTTACCGCCCCCACCGGCTGCATCTTCACGATGAGTTGTCCATCCACCGCTTCATAGCTGGCCGGAGCATACCCTCCGTCGGGATTTCCTGAGTCCGCAGATGGCAGGTCTTCCAGCGCCACCACCTGTCTGGGTGAAACTCCGCCCACGGATGTGGTTGGGATGATCTCCAGCTGCTTCAGTCCCCTCACATCCCCGTACAGCTCATAGACGCTGTCCACATAACCCTCCGGGTCCCAGTAATGGTTAATCACCACCTGGTCATAGGGGATATAGGCTCCGGTATCTCCATCCCGCAGGGCAAAGTCATACCAATCCTTTTCACTGGAATCCTCCTCCGCCCAACGCAGCCTAAGCAGAGTACCCAAAGGAGACCGGTTCAGGGAGACCGCCTCCACCTGTACCGGCTCTCCCCCAATTCTGGCGGAAAGGACGGCGTCCAGCTCAAACTGCTCCCCCTGGATGGGGTTGACAGAAAAGGTCAGCGTGTTTTCCCACAACAGCGGAGCAAGTTCACCCGGCTCTGCGTCTCCATATCGCGCCAGCTTCAGCTCCACCTGCTCCCCATCTTCCAGAGGCATGCGCAGGAGGAAACGCCAGGCGCCGTACAGAGTGTGGTCGTCGGCCAGGTATTCCTGGTTTTCAAAGCTGTTGTCATAGCCCTCCATGGAAATATCCTCCCCGCCGGAGCACAGGGCCATCCTGGGGGCGTATTGCCATGTCTCGTCCTGAACGTACAAACAGTAAAAGATGGTGCAGAACGTCCCGTCAGTTGCCACACGGTCCACCGTAAACACATCGCCGTTTTCTGCCGTCACTGATACGCCCACTGGCTGGGCGCAGGTCTCATACACCTCATTCATACCCAGCATGGCATACTCATTTTGCTCCTTTAGAAACTCAAAGGCCCCCATGTAATAGGCCGCCGCTGTAATCCCCAGCAAACCGCACATCACTGCCGCCGCCACAAGCACCCGGAACGTATGTCTAGGGGTTTTTACCGGCTCTGATGTCATGGCCTCCGTCAGCCGGGCCTGAAAGTCCTGATCCGGCTCTACCTGGTCCATCCAGGTCTGATAATCCTGCTTCAGCATGGCGTTTCTCCCTCCTGTAAGTCCTCCCGCAGCATAGCCCGCGCCCGGCTCAGGCGGGCACGGAGGTCCCCTCCCGCTTGCCCAGCACCTTGGCGATCTCCGCGGTACTCAGCTCCTCGTAGTAATAGAGATGGACCACCACCCGGTAGTCCTCCGGCGGCTCCGGCGCGGCCATCTGCCCCGCCTCCTCCAATGGCACCGCACGCCTGCGCCAGAGGGAGCGGTGCAGATCCCCCGCGCAGTTGGCGGCTACCCGCAGCAGCCAGGCCTTGCAATGCTCCCCATCCCGAAAAACCGGGGCCGTCCGCACCAATCGCAGGAAGGTCTCCTGGGTGATGTCCTCCGCATCCTCACGGCTGCCCGTCCGGGCGTAGGCCAGCCGGTATACCGCCGGGCTGTACTGCTCCACCAGCCGGGCGGCTTCCTCCCGATCCATAGCCCACTCTCCTTTCTCTGTTCCTATAGGATACACGTTTTTGCTCCGCAAAACGTTACAAGCCCCGTCGTTATATTGAAAAACGATAAAAACGCATTTACAAGCAATGTGTTCCGTGGTACAGTGATGCCAAAGGAGGCGTGATTATGGAGAGAACCGGCGTGCAGAAACTGGCCCATGTGCTGACAATACTGGTTACCATCACTTTTGTATGCAACCTCATTGCACTTATCATGGTGCCCGGGCTGGTACACATCGGCTCACAGCAGGGGCTCGCGGCGTGGTGGGACTATGACATCGACGATACCCTGCATATGCTGCTCATCGGCGGCTGGTCCATGTGGGGGCGCAACGGCATCCAGGCGGATGTTCTGTCTGGTTTTCTGCTCTTCTGCGGCGCCTGTACAGCGGCCATCCTGTGGCAGGGCCGCCGGGTGCTGGGCACTGTCCTCAAAGGTACTCCCTTCTGCCTGGAAAATGCCAAAAGCCTTTTGGGGTCGGCGGTCCTCTGCTTTCTGATTTCCGGGGCCGCCCTGGTGCGTGTGATCTGGAGGATCTGCTATGCCCAATCCATCGCGCCTCTGTTCAGCTATAATACACTCTTTGTTCCGCTCTTCTTTCTGGCCGGGCTGCTCTGTCTGGTCATATCCGCCCTCTTCCGCCAGGCGGCGGAGATGAAGGCGGAAAACGACCTGACCATCTGAGGAGGTGTTCCCATGCCCATCGTTGTGAATCTGGATGTGATGATGGCCAAGCGGAAGATGAGCCTCAATGAGCTGTCCGCCAAGGTGGATGTCACCCTGGCCAACCTGTCCATTTTGAAAAACAATCACGCCCGGGCGGTCCGCTTTACCACCCTGGAGGCCATCTGCAAGGCCCTGGACTGCCAGCCCGGGGATATTCTGGAATATGTGCCGGAGACGGAGTGAACCATAACGCTCCCTTTGCCTTCTGTGATAAAAAACGAATAAAAAATTGGGACCTGCCTCAGGCAGGTCCCGTTCTTCAGTCGTAGGTATGGTTGCAGATCTCCCGGATCTTGGCCTGGAGGGTCTTTAGATCCACAAAGCTTTCAGGCCGTTTAGAGGGGTCCCGCAGCAGAGCGGAAGGGTGGAACATGGCCATCATCCACACCCCGGCCTTCTCCATCCACTGTCCGTGCTCCCGGGTGATCTTGAAGTCGTCTTTCATCAGCCGAATGGCGGCGATGCGCCCCAGGCAGACGATGATTTTGGGCCGGATCAGGGCCACCTGATTGCGCAGGTAACCGATGCAGGCCTCCTGCTCAATGTTCAGCGGGTCCCGGTTTCCCGGCGGACGGCACTTGACCATATTGCCGATAAACACCTTGTCCCGGCGCAGGTCGATCATCTCCAGCATATCGTCCAGCAGCTGGCCCGCCCGACCCACAAAGGGCCGTCCGGTCAGGTCCTCCTGCTCACCGGGCCCCTCGCCGATGAACATGACCTCCGCGTCCCGGGCGCCCTCGCCAAAGACCACGTTGTGCCGGGTATCGGCCAGGGAGCACTTGCGGCAGTCCATACATTCGGCATAGAGCTCATCCCAGTTTTTCGTGTCCTCCGCCCCCTTTCTTCGAGGATTTTCCCCATTGTAACATAGGGCCGCCCTCCTTGCCTAGGGCAGATTTTGTCAAAATTCACAGTTGCTTTTCCACGCAAAAGCGCATATACTACGCCCATAAAGGCTGCGACAAAGACCGCCGCCCGTGAGAGCCGACAGAGAATCCGGGTCACCGACTGAGAGCCCGGTCCGGCAGGATGGGATGGTGCAACACTTTTGAGCCGGCGTTTCGAGCCCCGTTTGGGAGGTAGGTTCGTCCGTATTACTCGCGTTAAGAGTTCCAAGTGGCTCCATCAAGGGTGATGGGGCAACTACGGGTGGTACCGCGGAGTTTTTCCGTCCCGAAGTCGTTTTGATCGACTTCGGGACTTTTTTTATTTTTTTCAAACAAGAAAGGTTGTGAACGGTATGGTATTCCTGGCAAAACAAATCGACAAAGCGGTGGAGGGCCGGAATAACCAGCCCGTCACCATCCACGGCGCGGTCCATGCCCTGCGGGACATGGGCGGCATCACCTTCGTCACCCTGCGCACCCGCACCGGTCTGGTCCAGTGTGTCTGCACCCAAAAGGACGCCCTGGGCGGGGCCACCGAGGAGTGCGCCGTCACCGCCGCCGGTATGTGGCGCATCGAACCCCGGGCTCCCGGCGGGAAAGAGCTGACCGACGCCAGCCTCACCGTCCTGTCCCGCCCCGCCGCTCCTCTTCCGGTGCCACTGTCCAAGAAAAAGCTGGACCTGAACCTGGACACCGAGCTGGGCCTGCGGCCGGTAGTGCTGAGAGCCCCCAAGGAGCGGGCAGTGTTCCGCGTCCAGGCCGCCATTGGCCGGGCCTTCCGGGACTACCTCCAGGGGGAGGGCTTTACCGAGATCCACACCCCCAAGATCGTCCACGCCGGGGCCGAGGGCGGGTCCAACATCTTCCGTCTGGACTACTTCGGCAAAAAGGCCTTCCTGGCCCAGTCCCCTCAGTTCTACAAGCAGACCATGGTGGGGGCCTTCGAGCGGGTATACGAGGTGGCTCCCGTGTTCCGGGCGGAAAAGCACTCCACCCAGCGCCACCTGAACGAGTACACCTCCCTGGACTTTGAGATGGGCTATATCCAGTCCTTCACCGAGATCATGGAGATGGAGCAGGGCTTCCTCCAGCACCTGATGGAGCTGCTGAAGAAAGAGTATTCCGCCGAGCTGGCTCTGCTGGGGGTGGAACTGCCCGACGCCACCAAAATCCCCTCCGTCCGCTTTGACGAGATCAAGCGGCTGGCAGCGGAGAAGTACGGCTATCAGATCCGAGACCCCTTCGATCTGGAGCCGGAGGAGGAGCACGCCATCGGCAAGTACGCCATGGAGGAGTGGGGCAGCGATTTCGTGTTCGTCACCCACTACCCCAGCAAGAAGCGGCCCTTCTATGCCATGGACGACCCTGATGATCCCCGCTTCACCCTGTCCTTCGACCTGCTGTTCCGGGGTCTGGAGGTAACCACCGGCGGCCAGCGTATCCACGACTACGCCGCCCAGGTGGCCAAGATGGAGGCCCGGGACATGGACCCGGCGGAGTTTGAAAGCTATCTCATGATCCACAAGCACGGAATGCCCCCCCACGGCGGACTGGGCATCGGCCTGGAGCGGCTGACCATGCAGCTGTGCGGTTTGGACAACGTCCGCCGGGCCTGTCTGTTCCCCAGAGACCGCACCCGACTGGAACCGTAAGGAGGATTGAACATGAAAATCACCGAAGATATGGTCGACTATATCTCCCAGCTCTCCCGGCTCCAGCTGCCGGCGGAGGAGAAAACCGCCATGACGGCGGAGCTGGAACGCATCGTGGCCTATATGGATGTACTCAACACCCTGGATACCACCGATGTGGAGCCCCTGAGCCACATTTTCCCCCTGAAAAACGTGTTGCGCGCCGACGAGGTGGTCCCGTCCTACGACCGGGAGACCCTGCTGGCAGGGTCTCCCGCCGGGGACGGCGAGACCTTCCTGGTCCCCAAGGCGGTAGAGTGAGGTGGCACACATGGAACTGTATGAACTGACTGCCCTGGAGCTGGCTCAAAAGCTCCGCACCGGCGAGGTGACCCAGCAGGAGGCGGTGGAGGCCGCCCTCTCCCGTATTCACGCCACCCAGCCGGGCAACAACGCCTTTGTCACGGTGGACGGCCCCGTCTTCTCGGCGGCCGACCTGTATGCCTCCCCTCTGGCCGGGGTGCCCATGGCCTACAAGGACAACATCTGCACCAAAGGGGTGCCTACCACCTGTGCTTCCAAGATTCTGGAGGGCTTCGTCCCCTGCTATGACGCCACTGTGGTGGAGCGTCTGTCCGCCGCCGGAGCGGTGTCCATGGGCAAGCTGAACATGGATGAGTTCGCCATGGGCTCCACCTCTGAGACCTCCCACTGCGGCCCAGTGAAAAATCCCTGGGATCTGACCCGGGCAGCTGGCGGCTCCTCCGGCGGCGCTGCCGCCGCCGTGGCAGCCGGTGAGGTGTGGTACGCCATCGGCTCGGACACCGGCGGGTCCATCCGCCAGCCCGCCGCCTACTGCGGCGTCACCGGCATGAAGCCCACCTATGGCACTGTGTCCCGATACGGCCTCATCGCCTACGCCTCCTCCCTGGACCAGATGGGCCCCATCGCCCGGTCCGCCGCCGACTGCGCGGCGGTGCTGGACCTGATCCAGGGCAGGGACCCCCGGGACGGCACCAGCCTGGACGCCCCCGCCGGAGGACTGCTGGCCTCCCTCACCGGGGACCTGAAAGGCAAGAAGATCGGTCTGCCGGTTGACTGCTTCGGCGAGGGCCTGACCCCGGAAGTGCGGACCGCCGTGCTGGCCGCCGCCGAGGTGCTGAAAGCCCGTGGGGCTGAGGTGGAGGAGTTTGCCCTGCCGGTGATGGAGTATGTGGTGCCCACCTACTATATTATCGCCGCCGCCGAGGCCTCCTCCAACCTGTCCCGGTTCGACGGCGTGAAGTACGGATGGCGGGCTGAGGGCTATGAGGACCTCACCAGCCTTTACTGCAAGACCCGCACCCAGGGCTTCGGCTCCGAGGTGAAGCGGCGCATCCTGCTGGGCACCTTCGTGCTGTCCTCCGGCTACTACGACGCCTACTACAAAAAGGCCCTTCAAGTAAAGGCCCTCATCAAGAAGGCCTTCGACGAGGCCTTTGCCAAATACGATCTGCTGCTCACACCGGTGGCACCCACCACCGCTCCCAAGCTGGGGGAGAGCCTCACCGACCCGCTGAAGATGTACCTCAGCGACATCTACACCGTGTCGGTCAACCTGGCGGGCCTGCCCGCCCTGTCCATGCCCTGCGGCTTTGACGGCAAGGGTATGCCCATCGGCGCCCAGCTCATCGGTCCCGCCCTGGGCGACGGCGGGGTGCTCAACGCCGCCCACGCCTTCCAGCTGGACACCGGCTGGCACAAGAAAAGCCCCAAAGGAGGCGACGCACAATGACCTGGGAAACCGTCATCGGTCTGGAGACCCATGTGGAGCTGGCCACCAAGACCAAGATTTTTTGCTCCTGCACCACCCAATTCGGCGGCGCGCCCAACACCCACTGCTGCCCGGTGTGTACCGGTATGCCGGGCACCCTGCCGGTGCTCAACGAAAAGGTACTGGAGTTTGCGGTAAAGGCCGGTCTGGCTCTGAACTGCGAGATCAGCCGTTTCAGCCGCTTTGACCGGAAGAACTACTTCTACCCCGACCTGCCCAAGGCCTACCAGATCTCCCAGCTCTACCTGCCCATCTGCCACGACGGCAAAGTGGACATCGGGGAAGGCAAGACCATCCGCATCCACGAGCTGCACATGGAAGAGGACGCGGGCAAGCTGGTCCACGACCCCTGGCTGGACCAGACCCGGGCGGACTACAACCGCTGCGGCGTGCCCCTCATTGAGATTGTCACCGAGCCCGACTTTCGCTCGGCTGAGGAGGTCATCGCCTACCTGGAGAAGCTGCGCTCCACCCTGCAATATCTGGGCGTGTCCGACTGCAAGATGCAGGAGGGCTCCCTGCGGTGTGACGTAAACCTGTCGGTGCGTCCCGCCGGGTCCACAGAGTTCGGCACCCGCACCGAGATGAAGAACCTGAACTCCTTCAAGGCCATCTCCCGGGCCATCGCCTATGAGGCCCGGCGGCAGATCGAGCTCATTGAGGAAGGCAAGCAGGTGGTCCAGGAGACCCGCCGCTGGGACGAGAACAAGGACGCCACTTACGCCATGCGCTCCAAGGAGAACGCCCAGGATTACCGTTACTTCCCCGAGCCGGACATTCCGCCGCTGGAGCTGTCCGACAAATATATCGAAGGACTCCGGGCCGCCCAGCCCGAGCTGGCCGAGGCCAAGCGGGAGCGATATCAGCGGGACTGGGGCCTGCCCGCCTACGACGCTGAGATGCTCACCTCCCAGAAAGCTTTGGCCGACTTTTTTGAAGAAGTAGTTGCCCTGGGAGCCGATGCCAAGCAGGCCTCCAACTGGGTCATGGGTCAGGTTATGGGCCAACTGTCCGCCCACGGCCTGGAGGCCAAGGACATGAAGCTAACCCCCGCCACTCTGGCCAAGCTCATCGCTCTGGTTCAAGATGGCAAGCTCAACCGCAACACCGCCGTCAAGGTCTTTGAAGCGGTCTTTGCCGACAACGGCGACGTGGATGCTTATATTAAGGAACATGGTCTGGCCCAGGTGTCCGACGCCGGGCTGGTGACCGCCGTGGTGGAACAGGTGCTGGCCGCCAACCAGAAGTCGGTGGAGGACTTCAAATCCGGCAAGGAGAAGGCCTTCGGCTTCCTGGTGGGCCAGGTCATGCGGCAGCTCAAGGGCCAGGCCGCCCCGGCGGTGGTCAACCAGGTGCTGCGGGAAAAGCTGTCCCAGTAACGCGCCTCACACCTTGACAGGATTCCGCTCTTCTGGTATGCTCTTATCCACAAGTAAACCATGTGCATGACGCCCGTCACCGGATGGGCGAGGCAACGTGCCTGAGTATATTCCGTAGGTCTTTGAAGGAATATACTCAGGCACGTTTTTCATTTGCACCCGGGAGGACAAACCATGCGGCGGACTTTTTTCAAGTACATCTCCTTAAATATGCTGGGAGCCCTTGGGCTGTCCGGCTACATTATGGCGGACACCTTTTTTGTGGCCAACCGGCTGGGCTCCGACGGGCTGGCGGCCCTCAATCTGGCTATTCCCATTTTCGGGCTCATCAACGGACTGGGCATCCTGCTGGGCATCGGGGGCGCCACCCGCTACTCCATCTGCCGGTATCAGGGGGATAAAGATCGGGCCAACCGCACCTTTACCTTGTCCCTGCTCACCGGGCTGGGGCTGGGGATCATCCTGGCTCTGCTGGGAGCCTTCTGTGCCCGGCCCATCGCTCTGCTGCTGGGGGCTAATACCGACACACTGCCTCTGTGCACTGTCTATCTGCGCACGGTACTCCTCTTCTCTCCCTGTTTTCTCCTCAACCATGTGATGGTGTGCTTTATCCGCAATGACGGCAATCCCAAGCTGGCCATGACCGCCATGCTCACCGGCAGTCTGGCCAACATCGCCCTGGACTACCTCTTCCTCTATCCTTTAAATATGAGTATTTTCGGGGCAGCTCTGGCCACCGGCACCGCTCCGGTAATCGGGCTGTGTCTCTCCTCTCTCCACAGCCTCACTGGTCGGAATCAGTACCGGCTGAGCCGGCCCGCCAACCCGGCCCGGTCCCTGGCCGACGTGGCAGGCCTGGGCAGCGCCGCCTTTCTCAATGAGTTTACCTCCTGCATGGTGCTGGCTCTCTATAACGCCCTGATGCTCCGGGCTGCCGGTACGGTTGGGGTGGCAGCCTACGGCGTGGTGGCCAATCTGGCGCTCATGGCTCTGGCTCTGTTTACCGGCCTGTCCCAGGGGGCCCAGCCTCTCATCAGTCAGTCCTACGGTCGGGGAGACCATCACACCGTCCGTCAGCTTTGCCGTCTGGCCCTGCTGGTCTCCTGTCTGGTGGGTCTGGCCTTGGCCCTCATCGCTCAATTCGGGGCCGAACCCCTGGCAGCCCTGTTCAACCGGGATGGCGACCCGGAACTGGCCCGGCTGGCAGTAAGCGGGCTGCGGATCTATTTCTGGGGCTTTCTCTTTGCCGGACCCAACATTATTGCCGCCTCCTTTCTGGGTGCTGTGGAGCAGCCCCGTGCCTCCTTTCTCCTGTCCCTGTTCCGGGGCGGCGTAGGCATTGCCGCGCTGGTACTTTTGCTGGCATGGCTGCTGGGCGTCACCGGGATCTGGCTGGCTTTCCCGGTCACAGAGCTGCTTACCCTCTTTCTGGCTCTGGGTGTCAGCCGCAGGGTCCTTCGTACTCCACTATCTTAATAAAACAAACTCCCCCCGGTTCAGCTCAAAGGTTGAACCGGGGGGAGTTTTGGTTTGGTTTAAACGCCGGTGGCGTCGGAGGAAATGGAGGCCCGCTCCTGAGCAATGTTCAGGGCGTGGTCGCCAATCCGTTCAAAGTCGGTGAGCAGCTCGGAGAAGATAATGCAGGCCTCGTCGGAGCAAGAACCCTTCCGCATCCGCTTGAGCTGGTTGCGGCGGTATTCCTCAGTCATGTCGTCCATCCGCTGCTCCAGGGCGGACACCTTGGTCAGCCACTTAGTGGGATCGGTAACCTCCTGTCCCAGGAGATCCAGGGCCTCCAGGCTGACCTGCTCCATCCGCTTAATCTCTTCCCGGGCCTCGGGAGAGAATTGGATGTTCTTATCATGCATCATCTGGGTATACTCGCAAATGTTCATGGCATGGTCGCCGATGCGCTCAATGTTGCCGGTGATCTTGAAGTAGGCGCTGACGGCGGTGGAATCCTGCTCGTTGGTCTCATGGACGATAACCTGGGAGATATACTGGGAGATCTCCTTATTCAGGTAGTCCAGATAGTCCTCGGTGGCCTCGGCACCTTCCATTTTCTTGGGGTCCACATCCAGCACCGCCTGGAAGCAGGTGGCGATGTTTTCCCGAGCCATCCCCAGCATCCGGTTCAGCTCCTGCCGCAGCTGGGTGATATACATGGCGGAGAAGCCGATGGGGTGCTCCTGCTTGGTGTGGGTGGGGTTGGGCACCAGATAGGCCAGGTGCATTCCCTCCTCGCCGCTCTCACTCCGGTCGGGCAGGATGAACATGGCCAGCTTCACCAGCCCGTTGCCGAGGGGCAACAGCAGAATGGTGGTGACAACGTTAAAGAGGGTGTGCATATTGGCGATCTGGGCCGCCGGATAATTCGGGGTCAGGCTCACCATGAAGTCGGTCAGCGGCGTCAGAATACAGACCGCCGTAAAGAGCACCGTACCAAACAGGTTGAACATCAGGTGGATCACCGTAGTGCGCTTGGCGTTACGGCTGGTGCCAATGGAAGCAAGCACAGCGGTGATACAGGTGCCGATGTTCTGGCCAAACAGAACGAACACGGCGCTGTCCAGGCCGATGACTCCGCTGACTGCCAGGGCCTGAAGAATGCCTACAGAGGCGGAAGAGGACTGGATCAGTGCGGTAAAGAGGGTACCCACCAGAATACCGATCAGGGGATTGGAGAAGGTGCTGACCACGTCCACGAAGGCGGGCCACTCCTGCAGGGGCTCCATGGAGGAGCTCATCATCTCCATGCCGATGAAGAGTACGCCCAGACCGGCCAGGATGTTGCCGTAGTGGTGGATCTGGGGTTTCTTCAGGAATACCACCATGGCCACGCCCACAAAGGCAAACAGGGGAGCCATCGCACCCACATCCAGGGCGATGAGCTGGCCGGTAATGGTGGTACCGATATTGGCACCCATAATGATCCACACAGCCTGCCGCAGGGTCATCATGCCGGAGTTAACGAAGCCCACCACCATGACTGTTGTGGCGGAAGAAGATTGGATCACCGCAGTGATCACCGCGCCCACCAGGACGCCAAGGAAACGGTTGGAAGTCAGTCGCTCAAGGATGCGCTTCATACGGTTGCCAGCTGCGGCCTCCAGGCCGGAACTCATCATCTGCATACCGTAGAGGAACAAGGCCAGGCCGCCCAGCAGCCCCAGAAGGATGCTTATGTTTCCCACGTTTTTTCTCCTCTTTTTTTATATTTCCTTTTCAGTTTCTTTACAATGTCCTGTCTAAGTATATCGAATGTAAAGTTTGTCGTCAATGGGATTTTGTACGAAGTTTTGCTCCCTTTCTCCCTCTGCTCCGGCAGGTTTTTCCCCCTCATTTTATGGAAATTTAATGCCTGTTCAGTTGCCTTTTCCACCGCTATGGGCTATACTACCTTTATCAGTCCCTTCTGATACTGAAAAAAATGTCGAATTGCCTAAAGGAGAAACGTTCATGGAACAGCAACCGGCCAAAAAGGCCCATGGGCCCAAAAGCAAGTCCGGAAAACTGGTGCTCTGTATCATACTCACCATTTTGATCGGCTTGGTCTATTTCTATGTGGCTCTGCCCCCTATCAATCCCCAGTCCGGCGATTTTTATGTCTTTATCGCCGTGTTGTGTATCGTATTTGTGGTCACCTCCATCCTCACCTCCGGCATGGACCTGATCCGGGACGGCAGTGGGCCCAAGGACTACCTGCGCTTCATCAAATCCCGCTGTCTGCCGGCCGGCATCCTGCTGCTGGTCCTCATCGCCATCGGCATCGTGGGCACCCTCATTTCCCTGCCCATCTTCCGGGCCGGGGCCTACCGGGATCTGCTCACCGTGGAGGACGGCAACTTTACCACCGACATCGCCGAGATTTCTTTTAATGAGATCCCCACGCTGGACGAGTCCTCCGCCGAATACCTCAGCGACCGCCAGATGGGTACCCTCAGCGATATGGTGAGTCAGTTTGAGTATTCCTTTGACTCCACCCAGATCAACTACCAGGGCCGGCCCGTCCGTGTGGCTCCCATCGCCTACGCCGACTTGTTCAAATGGTTTACCAATCGAGGTACCGGTCTGCCCGCCTATGTCACGGTGGACATGGTCACCCAGGAGGCCACGGTGGTCCGGCTGGAGGAGGGCATGAAATACTCCTTCTCCGAGCCTCTTAACCGCAATATTGAACGCCACCTGCGCTTCAACTACCCTACCTTTATCTTCGGCACCCCCCAGTTTGAGATCGACGAGGAGGGCCGCCCCTACTGGATCGCTCCCCGCATCGTCAAGACCATCGGCCTGTTCGGCGGCGACGACATCCAGGGCGCGGTGCTGGTGGACGCCATCACCGGCGAATGCACCTACTATGAGCTGGCCAATATCCCCAGCTGGGTGGACAACGTGTTTACCCCCGAGCTGATTATGGAGCAGTACGACTACCACGGCACTCTGGTCAACGGCTTCATCAACTCCATCTTCGGCCAGCGGGACGTGACCATCACCACCAGCGGCTCCAACTATATTGCCCTCAACGACGACGTGTATATGTACACCGGCGTTACCTCCGCCAATGCCGACCAGTCCAACCTGGGCTTCCTGCTGTCCAACCAGCGTACCAAGGAGACCAAGTTCTACTCCGCCCCCGGCGCCACCGAGGCGGCGGCCATGTCCTCCGCCGAGGGCGTGGTGCAGGACCTGAAATACACTGCCACCTTCCCCCTGCTGCTCAACATCGCCAACGAGCCCACCTACTTCATCCCCCTGAAGGACGCCACCAATCTGGTGAAGAGCTACGCCATGGTCAACGTAGCCCAGTATCAGGTGGTGGCCACCGGCTCCACCGTGTCGGCCTGTGAGCAGGAGTATATCAAGCTGCTCAACAACAAGGGCATCACCACCCCGAATGAGACCCCACGCACTGAGGTCTCCGGCGTCATCAGCGACATCCGCTCGGCAGTCATGGAGGGCAACTCCTACTACTTCATTCAGCTGGAGGGCGATCCCACCTACTACGCCATCTCTGCCGCTCAGAATCCCTTGGCTGTCATTCTCAATGTGGGCGACCAGGTGACTATCCAGCACACTCCCGCCATTGACGGGGAAACCTCCTCCATTCTGGATGGCTCCACCATCACTCTGGACGGAGCGGCCCAGCCCGCTCCCTCGCCTATTGTCACTCCCGCACCCCAGGAGGAGACCGGTACCGGGGAAGCTTCTCCCTCCCCCGCTCCGGCGGAATAAGATTTCTACAAAAAGAGCACGCTGCTGATGCAGCGTGCTCTTTTTCACTTCTGTTTGCTTTTCCATGTCCGCAGCAGTGCTAATGCCTCCGGGGACAGCAGCAACAGGGCGAACAGGTTGGGCAGTGCCATGAGCCCGTTGAAGATGTCCGCCAGCTGCCACACCGCTGTTACGTCGGCTACACTGCCCCACACCAGCGCCCACAAAAATACCAGCCGGTAGATCCACCGCCAGCGGTTGGAGCCGCTCAGGTAGGCCAGCCCCCGCTCGCCATAGTAACAGCACCCCAGGAGGGAGGTGAAGGCAAACAGCAGCAGGCATACCGACACAAAAATTTCCCCAAAAGAGCCGAACACGGTGGAAAACCCCGCCGCCGACAGGGGAGCTCCCAGCATCTCCGGCGTCACCTGTCCCCGCTGGATGGCTGCCAGGGCCTCCTCCGGTTGATAAACTCCGGTGGTAAGGATCACCAGCGCGGTGATGGAGCACACCACGATGGTAGCCACAAACACCTCAAAAATGCCCCACATCCCCTGCTCCGCCGGCTCTCTGGTGTCGGCGGCGGCATGGGCGATGGAGGAGGAGCCCATGCCCGCCTCGTTGGTGAACACCCCCCGGGCCACGCCGTACCGCAGCGCCGCCGCCATGGAGTAGCCAGCGCCGCCCCCCAGGGCCGCCTTGGGTGTGAACGCGCCCTCCACGATCTCTCTCAGCGCCCCAGGCAGGGCCTGGGCATGGCAGCAGAGCACCGCCATGCCCCCTCCCACGAAGAGGAGGGCCATACAGGGCACCAGAGTCTCGCTCACCTTTCCGATGCGGCCGATGCCGCCCACCACCACCGCACCGGTGAGCAGGGCCACCACGATGCCCACCGCCAGCGGGTCCAGACCGAAACCGGCGTGGAGGGCGGCTGAAATGGAATTGGCCTGCACCATATTGCCGCCCCCCAGGGAGGCGGCCACACAGCACAGGGCGAACAGGGTGGCCAAGGCGGGGCTCCCAAGCCCCTTTTCCATATAGCACATGGGGCCACCCTGCCAGCAGCCCTTCTCGTCCTTTTCCCGGTAGCGTACCGCCAGGATCTTTTCCACACAGCCGGTCATCATGCCCAGGAAGGCAGATACCCACATCCAGAATACCGCCCCCGGCCCACCGTAAAAGATGGCGGTGGCCACTCCGGCGATGGAACCTGTGCCAATGGTGGCCGCCAAAGCGGTGGACATGGCCTGCAGCTGAGTCAGCCCCCGCCCGGTACCTTTTCTGGCTTTTTTGCCCAGTGCCCCCGCCGTGGTCCTGAGCCACAATCCACAGTGTACTACCTGAAAAAATCCGCTGCGCACCGACAAATAAAGGCCCGCAATCAGAAACAAGCCCAGCAGCCACGGATTCCAGATCAGATCGGCCAGCCGCTCCAATCCGGTCATAGCCCCACCCCCTTGTCCCAGGGGTATGCGGACAGGGGCAGTTCCATGCCTGTATCTTGTCCGGAGCCGGAACGATCAGAGCAGCTGCACCCCCAGCAGAGGGGCCAGATCCACCGCCTGTCCCGGATTGATCTTCAGCCCCCGCAGCTCCTGCAGGCTCTCTGACACGGTAATGCCCTGGATCTGGCAGTCGGACAGGTCCAGACCCTTCAGCGGAGTTCGGAAAAAGTCCACCCTCTGAAAGTTGGACCCATGGGGCTCCAGGCCGCTTACCCGGGCCTCTGCCATGGAGGCCTCCCGCAGATCGCAGCCGGTCAGACTGGTCCGGTTCCACAGGGATTTGGAAAAATTCCCATAGCGAAAGCTGCTGTCGGTCACCGAGCAGTCCTTCCAGCGGCTGGAGATCATCTTCACGCCGTCTCCCTTGCACCCGGACATCCGGCACTTGTTCCACACCGTATCCAGAAAGCTGCAGTTGGAAAAATCACAGCCGTCAAATTCCGACTGATAAAAAGCCGCTTTGGAAAAATCGCACCGCTCAAAACGGCATTTATAGAACCGGATCCGGGTATACTCCAAGTGGGACAGATCCAGTCCCACAAGCTGTTCCTGTTCAATGGCCAGATCCTCCAGGTCCCGCTCCTCGGTTCTGGCCCAATGTAATTGCTGCACCAGCATGATGGTCACGCCTCCTAGGGGATACGCCCCGGCAGCGGGGCCGCATCCTGTCTGCTTATGTTATACTCCTTTTTTGTCCGGCTGTGTAGAGAAAAACGCGCCCGGCTCCGGGGCGTTCCCCGTCTGCCGGGCACATCACAGCCTTCACCGCTCCTTCTGCTGCAGTTGGAGCCGATCGGCGATCATGGCAATAAATTCCGAATTCGTAGGCTTTCCCTTGGCGTTGGAGACCGTGTAGCCGAAGTATTTTTGCAGTGTCTCCAGATCGCCCCGGTCCCAGGCCACCTCGATGGCGTGGCGGATGGCCCGCTCCACCCGGGAGGCAGTGGTGCCAAAGCGTTTGGCCACCTCGGGGTAGAGAATTTTTGTGACCGCGTTGATCACATCCATATCCCCCACGGCAATGATGATAGCCTCCCGCAGATACTGGTAACCCTTGATGTGGGCGGGCACACCGATCTCATGGATGATTCCCGTCACCACATTTTCCAGCCGTCTGGCCCGCTCTTCGCCGTCATCCCCTTCCTCCGTCTCCTGAAGGGCGGCCAGCTGGCGGACCCGCTCGGCCACCGCCGTCAGCCGGCAGGGCTTGAGCATATAGTAATCCGCGCCGGTGGATGCAGCCAGCTCAGCCACGCTGCCCCGGGCAAATCCGGAGAGCACCAGCACCCGGGGTCTGGCTTCGGCCTTGGACAGCGCCTGCAAGACCTCCACCCCATCCATCTGGGTCAGCACCAGATCCATCACCAGCACATCCGGCGCCAGACGCTCTGAAAGCTGAAGCGCCTCTTCTCCATCTCCTGTGGCTCCCACCACCTGGATGCCCGCTTCCCCTTCCAGCTGTTCCACCAGAATACGGCGAAATTCTTCGCTTGCATCCGCTACCAGGACTTTGATTCTCCGTTCCAATATTGACACCCTTTCCAGCAGGCTCCTCCTGCTCCACATTTGCCGCCTGGCCAAGGCTGATTACCGGTTGGCTATAATTTACCATAATCAGACAGCAAGCGCAAGGGTTTTACTGGTAATTTATGGTTATTTCTCTTCGACTTCGTTCGACTTTTCCGCAGAAATTCCGACGCAGACCCTCTTTTCCCTCTCATATCTTCCAATGTTCGTGCAAAAAAGACGCCGGGAGCGGCGGACCGCTCCCGGCGTTTTCGGGTTATTAGGCTTCTGTTTTACCAGTTTCCGCCTGCTCCAGCATATGCTCTGCCAGGATGCCGTAGCCCTGGGTGGGATCATTGACCAGTACATGGGTCACAGCCCCCACCAGTCTGCCGTTCTGGAGGATGGGCGAGCCGCTCATCCCCTGCACAATGCCGCCGGTAGTATCCAGCAGTCTGGCGTCGGTGACTTTCAGCATCAGATTGCGGGTATCTCCCTCTTTTTCGGGAAAAATACGGGTGATCTCCACCTCATACTCCTCCACCTGATCGCCGGCCACATTGGACAAAATGACCGCCGGGCCCACCTGGACCTGGCTGCGTTCCGCCACCGGCACCGGCTCCATGCCGTCAGTCATGGTCTCATCGCTGATCTGGCCAAAGACGCCGCTACAGGTGTTGGACCACAGCACGCCCAGGTCCCGGTCAGTCTGAAAAGCTCCGTGGAGTTCCCCCGGCGTTCCCTTCACGCCCTTCTGCACATCGGTGACTTCGGAATAGAGGATGGACCCGGACTGCATGGGCATCAGCTTTGCCGTATCCACATCGTTGATGCCGTGGCCCAGAGCGCCGAAGGTACCAGTCTCAGGATCGCAAAAAGTCATGGTGCCGATACCTGCCATGGAGTCTCTGATCCAGGCGCCCAGTTTATACTGCCCGTCGGCACTGCACTGGACCGCCTGGGCGGTAAACTGGACCTCTTTGTCGTCCCGCACCGCACGGATGCTCATGGCCTGGTCCCCCACCTGCTGCAGCACGGCCTGGACCTCTTCAATGCTGTCTACTTCTTCCCGGTTGATGTGGGTGATGATATCCCCTTCCTTCAGCCCACAGTCCCGGGCCGGGGTGTGACTGCCGTCAGCCGCCGTCACCTCACCAAAACCAACCACCATCACGCCGTCGGAAAACAGTTTAATCCCTACGGTACGGCCCATGGGGATCACTTCTCTGGTTTCCGCCGCCCTGACGGGCTGGAACCAGGCCGCCCAGGCAAGCAGCAGCACCGCCGTCAGTACCGCGCCCACCCAGGGCCTGATCTTTGGTTCTTCTTTTCCCATTTCGCTGTCCACGCTCCTTCCCCAAATCATTGGCGTTTTGTACGCCTGTTACTAATATGGTTTTCAAATGGACGAACCACGCTGGCAATGAAATGTTCCTTTGGCTTGGTGCTTCTTTCCAACTGCCGCCCGGCAGATCGTTGGCGCTTTACCCCTGTTCTTTTCTCCCCCTGTTTCCTGCTTTTTATCTGGAGGCTCTGTGGTATTTTTTTCTTTTGTTTGCATATGTTACGGCATATAAGACGAAAGGATGTGTCCGCCATGCCGCGCCTGAGCAAGACCGAGTGGATCGCTTTTGTTGCCGCCACAGTGGCCGGCGCCTGTCTGCATTTCCTCTATACCCTGCTTCCCTGTCCTGCCACCGCTCTGGTGGCTCCGGTGCGGGAGAGCCTGTGGGAGCACGTCAAACTGCTCTACTGGCCCTGCCTCATTGCCGGGCTGGCTCTGCGCCGCCAGCAGCCTGAGCTGCTGGGACAGCGGGCCTTTGCCCTGCTGGCAGCCACGGCCGGAATGCTGGGAATCGGCTACCTCTATCACATTTCCTTTCAGGGGGACTCCCTTATCTTTGATATCGTCCTCTATCTGTTGATGATGGCGGTATTTTTCCTGCTGCCCTATCTGCTCCACCAGCCCTTCTGGCAGAGCTTTCGGGAAGTGCTGGTCCTGCTGGTACTGGTGCTGGGAATCGCCACACTTCTGTTCACCTTTCTGCCTCCCAACGGCCTTCTCTTTACCGATCTGTCCGGCACTCCCACCTGGGTCACCCTGCCCTGCTGAAGCAAGTCCCCGGAGCGTTTCTCCGGGGACTTGTTGTCTTTTCTGCCTTTCTGCCTGTTTTACCAAAACCACATAAAATTTACCTGCTTTCTACACCGGACCCCTTGTATTTTTGTTTCCGTTTTGTTACCATTATGATATCCGATTTGCCCACATCCAGAGGAAATCTTTATGTGCCGCGGATGCGTTCAGGCTCCATCCAGCCAGCCGAAAAGGTCCCCTCCGGTAGGGCCCGGAAGGAAAGGTGGAATGTTTCATGAGAAAACACACACGCAAGTTCCTGTCCCTGTTCCTCTCCCTGTCCATGGCCAGCAGCTTCTGCATCCCCGCCATGGCTGCCGACGAGGGGGACACCACCGCTGCTACGGATGACGGTATTGTGGTGCTGTACACCAACGACGTCCACTGCACCAGCGACGACGGTATGTCCTATGCCGCCATCGCCGCCTATAAGGCCGAGATGGAAGCCAGCTACGGCGCCGACAACGTTACCCTGGTGGACAACGGCGACGCCATCCAGGGCGGCATCCTGGGCTCCCTGTCCAAGGGCAGCTGGATCGTGGACATCATGAACAATGTGGGCTACGACATTGCCATCCCCGGCAACCACGAGTTCGATTTCGGCATGGATACCTTCCTGGACATCGCCAAGAACCAGGCTGAGTACACCTATGTCAGCTGCAACTTCGTGGACGCCGACGGCAAGGCCGTGCTGGAGCCCTACACCATGGTCACCTACGGCGACGTGGACGTGGCCTATGTGGGTATCTCCACTCCCGAGACCCTGACCAAGTCCGCCCCCGCCTACTTCCAGAACGACAAGGGCGAGTACATCTACGGCTTCTGCCAGGATAAGGACGGCAAGGCCCTGTACGACCAGGTCCAGGATACTGTGGATGCCGCCCGCAAGGCCGGCGCTGACTATGTGGTGGCCCTGGCTCACCTGGGTGAGGACGCCCAGAGCTCTCCCTGGATGTCCACCGAAGTCATTGCCAACACCACCGGCATCGACGTGGTACTGGACGGCCACTCCCACACCACCGAGCCCTCCAAGACCGTGAAGAACGCCGACGGTGAGGACGTGCTCCTGAGCCAGACCGGCACCAAGGCCGAGTCCGTGGGCAAGCTGGTCATCGCTCCCGACGGCACTATGACCACCGAGCTGGTTGCCCTGGCTGACGTGGATACCACCTCTCAGGCCTACACCACCGCCAAGACCTTCATCGAGGGTATCCAGGCTGAGTACAAGGCCATGTCCGAAGAAGTGGTGGCTACTTCCTCCGTGGACCTGACCATCAACGATCCCTACACCGGTGAGCGTGCTGTCCGCTCCGCCGAGACCAACCTGGGCGACCTGTGCGCCGACGCCTACCGCGTGCTGCTGGGCGCTGACATCGGCTTTGTCAACGGCGGCGGCGTCCGCGACAACATCGCTGCCGGCGACATCACCTACGGTAACATCATCGCCGTCCATCCCTTCGGCAACCTGGCCTGCCTGGTTGAGGTCTCCGGCCAGCAGATCCTGGATGCTCTGGAGCTGGGCTCCATGCAGGCCGGCGTGTCTGAGAGCGGCGGCTTCCTGCAGGTCTCCGGCATCAAGTACACCGTGGACACCTCCATCCCCACCTCCGTGGAGCTGGACGACGCTGGTAACTTCGTGAAGGTGGCCGGCGACCGCCGGGTCAAGGATGTTCAGGTTCTGGACAGCGAGACCGGCGAGTACACCGCCATTGACCCCGAGGCCACCTACACCCTGGCCTCCCACAACTATATGCTCAAGGACGGCGGCGACGGCTATGCCATGTTCGGCGCTGACAACGTGAAGATCCTGAAGGATGAGGTCATGGTGGACAACGAGGTCCTCATCAACTACATCAAGGACGAGCTGGGCGGCGTGGTAGGCGAGCAGTACGCCAATCCCAGAGGCGACGGCCGCATCACCGTTCTGTACGCCGACGCCGACTTCTCCGCCTGGTACGGCGAGGCTGTCCGCTATGTGGTGAACAATGATATGATGAGCACCACCAACGGCTTCAGCTTCACTCCCTTCGGCCAGGTGAGCCGCGCCACCGTGTATCAGGTGCTGTACAACATGGAGGGTGCTCCCGCCGTGGAGAAGACCACTGTCACCGACACCGAGGGCAAGTGGTACTCCGACTGCATCAACTGGGCCGCTTCCGTGGGTCTGTTTGAAGGCACCACCTTCGGCGAGGATCAGACTATCACCCGCGCTGAGATCGCCGACCTGATCGCTGCCTATGCCGAGTACAAGGGCATCCAGGCCCCTGCCGCCGACGGCTCCATGGAGAAGGCTCCCGACTATGCCTCCATCCCCGCTGAGTCTCTGGACGGCATGACCTTCTGCTACTACGCCGGCATCATGACCGGCAACGAGGCCGGCCAGCTGATGCCCGCCGGTCAGCTGACCCGGGTGGAGTTTGCTCAGGTTCTGTCCAACTTCGGCGCCCTGACCGCCGAAGAGCCTGCTGCCTGAGGCTCACTCCTGCGTATACCAAAAAAGCTGGGGCGTGCATATGCACGCCCCAGCTTTTTTCTGTTTAGGCCTGTACCGCCTGTTTCAGCGCCTGGGCCAGCTGGTCCGGGCAGGAGGTGGCTTTGAAGCCGCAGCGGATGCCTTCCAGCCGCCGGATGGCCTCATCCACCTTCATACCCTCCACCAGACGGGAGATTCCCTGAAGGTTGCCGTTGCACCCGCCCTGGACCTGCAGGGAGCGGATCACGCCGTTCTCCACATCCACCACCATGCGGTTGGAGCAGACGCCCCTGGGACGATAATCAATGGTCATTTTTCTCTCTCCTTTGATGTTCCCGTTTAACGGGGCAAATCATACCATACTTTGGACAGGATTGCAATTCTTTATACCACTGTGGTATAATAAGCGCAAAAGCCGCAGATGCGCGGCTGTACATTTATACACCCGCCCTTTGTGCTATAAAGGGTAGGCTGCGCCTGTTACACCAGTCCGAATGAGAGGAGGTGTGCCCATTGGCTCCCAGCACCAAACTGGCGCTTGCCAATTCTTTGCGGCGACTGCTGCAGAAGAAGTTCTTGGACGATATTACCGTCAAGGAGATCGTAGAGGACTGCGAAGTCAACCGGCAGACCTTCTATTATCATTTCCAGGATATCTATGATCTGCTCCACTGGTTCCTGGAGCATGAGACCGCCGAGGTCCTGCAGCCCTGCACCTCCTGGCAGGAGGCTTTGATGACCTCCTTCCACTACATACAGGAGAACCACGTCATCATCTATCACATCTACCGCTCCAGCGGCCGTGAGCACCTGGACTGTCAGTTCTTCACCATGTCCCACGCCTTGACTGCCAAGCTGCTGGATACTGCCGCCGAAGGTCTTGTCCTGGCGGAGAGAGACCGGGAATTTCTCATTGATTTCTATATGTACGCCCTGGCCGGCACCATGCTGGGCTGGCTGGCCGACGACATGAAGGAGGAGCCCTCGGAACTGGCTGCCCGCATCAGCTTTTTGCTGGAGGATGAATTCCGGCGGGTGGCTCAGCGTTTTTCCTCACCCCCTCAGCCATCCTGATTTATCCATATATGTATCACCCCGGTAGGAATTGTCTCAGACAGTTCTTCCCGGGGAATTTTCTTGTCAGTTTTTTGAGTTGAATTATGACAGCAGCCTGAAATTCTATCCAGGTTGCCAGTTGATTTTTTGACCAAAATAAACTACCATTTATAGTGCATTTTTACTACACTAGAGAGAGGGGTGTGGGATACGAGTTATCACTTTTTATTTGAGATCGCGGTCATCCTGTTGAGCACCAAGGTCCTGGGAATTGTAACCAAGCGGTTTGCGCTGCCCCAGGTCGTCGGCGCACTGTTGGCCGGACTGCTGCTGGGCCCCGCTATGCTGGGCGTGCTTCAGGAAACCACGCTGATGGACCAGCTGGCAGAATTGGGCGTCATCGTCCTGATGTTCAACGCCGGTCTGGAGACTGACCTGGGCGAACTGAAGAAGGCAGGCGCATCTGCATTCATCATTGCCCTCATCGGTGTTCTGGTCCCGCTGGCAGGCGGCTTTGCGCTGGCCTGCTTCTTCAATACCGGAACTGACACCTTCCTGCAAAACGTCTTTGTCGGCGTGATCCTGACCGCCACCTCCGTCAGCATCACGGTAGAGACTCTGAAGGAGATTGGGAAGCTGTCCACCCGTTCGGGCAACGCCATTCTGGGCGCCGCCATCATTGACGATGTGCTGGGCATCGTGGCGCTCACCATCATCACCAGTATGTCGGGCACCGGCGCCAATGTGCTGATGGTCCTGCTGAAGATTGCAGCCTTTTTCGCTATCAGTGTGGTGGTATGGATCGTGCTTCACCGGATCGTGGAGTGGTGGTTCAAACGATATGACCGGGATAAACGCCGGTTTGTTGTCATTTCCTTTGCGTTCTGCCTGCTGTACGCCTACTTTGCCGAGGAAGTATTCGGCGTGGCCGACATCACCGGCGCCTATATCGCCGGTCTGATCTTCGCCAAGACCCCCCGGGTAGCTTACTTGCAGGACCGCTTCGATACCCTGTCTTACACGCTGCTCTCCCCCATCTTCTTCGCCAGCCTGGGTCTGAAGGTGGTACTGCCGGAGATGAGCGGCTCCATCGTTCTTTTCTCCGTCCTGCTGATCCTCTTGGCTGTAGTCTCCAAGGTGGTGGGCTGCGGGCTGGGCGCCAAACTGTGCCGCTACTCCAATCAGGATTCCCTCCGCATCGGCGTGGGCATGATCTCCCGGGGCGAGGTTGCCTTGATCGTGGCCAACAACGGCATTGCGGCGGGGCTGATGAACGACGACTTCTTTGGTCCCGTGGTGCTGATGGTTATCGCAACCACCATCCTCACCCCCATTTTGCTTAAGCTTGTCTACCGCGGCAAAGAAAAGGACTACAGCGACCTGCAGGAGAGCGAGCTGGTCAACCGCTATGAAGACGCTGCCGCCTTTGATTTGGCCGCTCAGGCCCTGCTGGAAGATCACGAACGACTCCGCGATAGTTCTCACAATCAAAAATAAGAACGCAAAAGCTCCGCTGCTATGGCAGCGGAGCTTTTGTTTTTCTAACTACTAACTAAATCAGCCGTTCAGGTAGCTGTTGTACAGCTCCACCAACTCGTCCTGCTGGGGAGAGATGATAAGCCGCACATACACGCCGTCCCGCTTGACTTCGCTCTTTTCCACGATGGCGTACTGATCGGGCAGGTAGTTGTTGAACTCGTTGCGGCGGGCGTCCAGCCGACTCTGCAGCTTGCTCTCCACCGTCTTGGCGCTGTCCTCGTCCTTGGCCTTCACCAGCACGATCTCCTTGGCGGTAATGCCATCTGCTGCAAGGTTGGCGGCAAAAGCCTCCATATCCTCACTCTGGATGCCGTAGAAGTTGAGCATATCGTCCTGACTCAGCTCAATGCCGCCCTCAATCGGGGCCTTCTCCAACATGGCGTCCATCACTTTCGCCACATCCATATCGGCGGTCTTTGTCCCGCCGCTGCAGCCAGCGGCGCTAACCGCCATCATGACAGCCAATGCCAGCAGCAGTACGCTGCGTACTTTCTTTTTCATACGATCACCTTTCCGCGGTTTCTACCGCACTGTTTTTCCATCCGGTCAGCCGTTCTGACGGGCGGCTGCATCCTGCTTCAAATAATCCACCCAGATCCGGCAGGCCTCATCGGTGAAGTGCATCCCCATACCGGAGGCATCGCTGCAATAGGAATCGGGCAGATAGCCTTCCGCGTCGGTAAGCACCGAGGCGATGTCCACGTAGTAGTAGCCGTTGCGGTCACACATCTCCTTCAGCTTCTCATTGTACAGCCGCAGGTTGGCGTTGTTAAGCACCTTTTTCTCATTGCCCTTGTGGATGGGAGTGGCCGACTGGACAAAGATCTGCAGATCGGGGGTCTTTTCCTTGATAAGCTTGAGCAGTGTCTCCATATTGGCCACCGAGCCGTCCACGCCATACAGGCCCACATCATTCATGCCCAGCAGGATATAGAGCTTTTTAGCGCCGCAGGCATGGACCGAATCCTCCAGACGCATCTTGGTGCCCTGGTAGAGAGGATGAACCGACTCGTCGCTGACCTCCCACAGCGCATTTCCGCTGCCCAGGCTGCCGGCGGTAAGGAACTGGGCCTTGCCCAGATAGTCCGGATCGCTCTGGCGCATCTTGGTCACATATCCGGTCAGCTTCAGGGATACCGAGTCGCCTACAAAGACCACGTCGTCAAACCAGGCCCACTCATCTTCAGGTACTGCCGTGGAAACCGTGGGGGTGCCGCCCCCTTCGATCTCGCCGGCCAGATCCAGTGTCTTATAGAGGAGCGTGGCGGTCTCGCTGCGAGTCACCGGCTGGTGGGGCGCCAGAAGTCCGTCCCCGGTGCCGCTGACGATCCCCCTGGCGTACAGATCACCAATGGCCGCCAGGGCCCAGTCGCTCACCGTGTCCACGTCCTGGAAATCAGCCAGTCCGCCTGACAAGCCCTCTTTCTGCTCTACGCCGAATACCGGCAGGGCCCGCCACAGGAAGGTAAAGGCCTGCTCCCGGTCCAATGAGGCCGCCGGGGAGAATTTCGTCTCAGAGGTACCCTGAGAGATCCCCTGCTCTACCGCCCAGCCCACCGCCTGATAGCAGGCGTCCTCCGGGCGCACATCGGTAAAATTGGGCGTGGCTCCGGACGGGCTTCCCGCCGCCCGCCACAGGCTGAGCACAAAGTCACCCCGATTGATCTGGACCTCCCCCAGGAAGTTTCCAGTCTTGGTGGTGTACATCACATCATGTTCCACCATATAGGATACATAGGGGTAGGACCAATGATCCTGTGAAACATCCTGAATGGTGACCCCGGACGATCCGCCGGTCATCAGTGCCCCAGCCAATAAAAATGCGACCACCTGTTGGATCAGCATAATGTTCCCTCCTGCTGTGATTTGGCTTCAGTGTATCAGATTTTTCAGGTTCCGTCCAGAGAAAGAGGAAGATTCTTTTTGCTCCATTTTCCTTTTTTCCCACAATGATACGGAAGTATGCTTCAATATCGTTGGGCCCCAACGACTTTGCCCTTTTCCGACCTACTTCTTACGATTTTATGATGGCCCGCAATACCAAAAGCGGAGGAGCCGCCCAAAGGCAGCTCCTCCGCTTTCATACTGATTGGCTCATCCGGCGGGAACGTATGGTTCCTCCGGCGGTGTCTCCGGCGTAGGCGCGGGAGACGGTGTTACACTGGGCTCCGTGGTCTCTCCACCGGACCCGCCCGAATCTGTAGGCTCCGGCGGAACCGTGGGATAGGTGGCCGGATTGGTGGGATCGAAGCCAGGCCACTGCTCCTGGGTAGGCCAGGTAGATTGGTCCTCCAACCGGAAGGTAGAGGGATCATACTCATCCGGCTCCGGGGCCTCCGGCTCCGAGGTGTGCACCGTACAGCTGCCCTGGGACTCCAGATACGCCTTGGTATACTGGTTGCTGCTGTCTCCGCTGACCAGTACGCCGATAGACTTCACTGTACCCTCGGTGATCCCCAGCGCCTCGTTGGCCTCTCTGGGACAATAGTCGCCGGCCAGATGATACAGGCCCTCGATGGGATTGCCGTCGGCATCCAGAATGGGGGAGTCGGTACAGACATCCACCATGGTGTGCTGGTCACAGTTCTCTACCGGCACATCGTCCGAGAAGAGGTACATCTGGTAGACCCGGTCCCCTCTGGGATCGCTGAGACAGGCCTCGGTGGCCCGCAGCCCGCTGTCCTTACACAGCTGTACCGGCGTCAGTCCGCTGGCCTGCGTAAAGTCCTTGTTCTCCAGGCCCTCATGGACCTGGCTCATCACTTTCTGCCACAGTACCGCCGCCGGGTTGTTGCTGGCATAGATCCGCTCGGGGGTCTTATAGCCCACCCACACAGCTGCGGTGTAGTAGGGCGTATAGCCCACAAACCAGCGGTCGTTGTTGGCGGTGGTGGAACCGGTCTTACCGGCCACCGTCATGCCCGAGATACGGGCGGCGGTACCGGTACCGTTGCTTACCACGTTCTTGAGCATCTCATTCATATAATAGGTGGTTTTAGTGGAGAGAATGACTTCCTCTTCCGTTTCCGTGTTATCCAGCAACACCTCTTCCACACCGTCCACCTCACGGGTGACCTTGGTGTAGGTACGGGGCTCGATATACACACCGTCCCGGGGGAACACCGAGTAGGCAGCCGCCATATCCATCACGCTGACACCGTGGGTCAGACCGCCCAGGGCCAGCTGGCTGGAACCGTAGTCGTTCTTGACCTCGCCGTTGCTCAGATAGGACTCCTCCAGATCAATGTGGAAATTCTGCTCCACAAAGTCAAAGGAAGTTTCCGCCCCCATCTCCTCCAGAATACGCACCGCCACAGGGTTGGAGGACACCTCCACAGCGGTATTGACCGTAATATCACCGCGGTAAGTCTGGGGGTTATTCAGGGGCCAGTTCTTTCCGTTGAGCACACGCACCGGTTCATCGGCATAGACCGAAGCCGGGGTAATCATACCCAGCTCAATGGCCGGCGCATAGACCGACAGGGGCTTGATGGAGGAACCAGGCTGACGGACAGTGCCGCTGGCCATATTGAGCACCCGGTTGGCCGTCTTTTCGCCTAGGGCGCCCGCCAGGCCCACCACATTGCCCTCGGGGTCAATGATGACAATGGAGGACTGGATATCCTGTCCCTTGGAGGAGGTAAGCACCAGACTGTTCTGATCGTAATAGACCGATTCCACAATGGACTGGATGCGGGTATCCACACAGGCGTAGATCTTCAGGCCGCCGGAGTACACCATGTTCTCCGCCAGCTGCTCGGAGTAGCCATATTCCTCCATCAGGTCGTTGATCACATCGGTGATGACCTGCTCGTCGTACCAGTTGTAAATGGTACTGGGCTTCTTTTCATCTTCGCTGCGGGTGAACACCAGTTCCTCCGCCACAGCTTCATCGTACTCCTCCTGGGAGATCATGCCCAGGTCCAGCATCTTCCACAGCACCAGTTCCTGGCGCTGCTTGTTGCGCTCCCGGCCGGTGGTGACCTCGCCGGTCTCCTCATTGGTGATACGAATGTTGGAGTTGGGACCATACAGGGTGGGGTTATTGGTGATGCTGATGAGGCTGGCACACTCGGCCAGACTCAGCTCAGACACGTCCTTGCCAAAGTAGTTTTCGGCGGCGGTTGCCACACCGTAACAGTTGTCGCCCAGATAGATCAGGTTCAGATACCACTCCATGATCTGCTCCTTGGAGTAGGTGGCGTCAAAGTCCAGGGCGGTAAAAATCTCCAGGATCTTACGCTTGACGGTGACGTCGTCATACTGGGTGGCGTTCTTAATGAGCTGCTGGGTAATGGTGGAGCCGCCCTGGATATCCTTTCCGGTGAACATGAGCAGCACGCCGTTGAGGGTACGCTTCCAGTCCACGCCATTGTGGGTCAAAAATCGCTCATCCTCAATGGCAATGGTGGCGTTGACCAGATTTTCCGGGATCTGATCGTAGGTCACTTTCTTACGGTTCTCTGTACCGTGAAGGGAAAAATGTTCCTCGTATTCTCCCGTCTCCTGGTTCATATAATAGATGGTGCTGGTCAGGTTCATATCAAAATTGGCGTCCAGATGGGCCTGAGGCAGGATGACTGTTTTGATATAGACCATGGCGAAGCAGACGAGGATGATCCCGGTGATCAGCATGACCAGCAGGAAGGTCCCCACCACCTTGCCCACGATTCCCAGGATATGCATCGCGGGACTGTAGGTCTTTTCGCTCCGGCGCCTGGGCGGCCGGGGACTTTGATTGGATCTTGACGGCAAAATGACACCTCCGTATTGGGTAAGCAGGCTTTTGGTACTGCTATCTGCAACTAAAGCTTACAGAGAATCGATGTTATTATATCACGTTCTCACCTGTTGTCCACCCTCTTTCCCGGCTTTTTTGTATCCATTCCGTGATTGAAAAAAATTTTAGCACGTCCTGCTCTTGCATTTTACTCAACTACAAGCTACAATAGAGACGACACTAAGGAAGGTATGGTGCCATCTATGAGTGAAGAATTTGGCCCTGATTTCATCACCGTTACCGATGAAGAGGGCAACGAGTTTGAGCTGGAGCACGTTGATACCCTGGACTACAACGGTCAGACTTATATGGCCTTTTTCCCCGCCATTCAGGGCGAGGAACAGGAGGACGGCGTGGAAGAGGTGGACCTGGACGATGAGGAAAACGGCCTCATCATCCTGAAGGTGGTCCATGTGGACGGCGAGGATCAGCTCTCCACCCTGGACAGCGACGAGGAGCTGGAACTGGTCTATCAGCAGTTTATGGAAGCTCTCTTCGCTGACGAAGACGAGGAACATTCCTGAACCTGATTCCTGCTCGGTGCGTGACGGGTTTTATTTAAACCCACATCTCTTAAACGGGACGCCCCCTCATGGTGTGGACTGCAGGCCTCCCGGCGCCCCTTCGAGGGACGGCTGGAAGTTGGAAGCAACGAAGCATCATGGAGGCGACCCACCTGCCATTTCGTGCAGGTTTTAAATGGATCCGCACGGCCAGAGCGGGGCCCCCACGAAACTGTGGTTTCGTGGGGTTTTCTTATATCCGCAAATCTGAACAAAGTGTAAAACTGGTTTTTAGGCTTGAAAGACAGGCCCTTTTCTTGTATAATACAGGCTTGTCTATACAGATTTGGATGTACAGCCACCCCTGCCGACGGCAGGAACATTGACGAGAGGACTGAAGCAACAAATGAGCGCATCCAGAGAAAAAAAGCAGCGCCGGAGCGATCCCGAGCAGGGATTGACCCAAAAGCAGCGGGCTGAGCTCCGGGAGCAGAAGGCCGCCAAGCAGAAAACGGTATTGTATACCGCCATCGGCGTGATCATCGCCATCCTGGTGGTCATTCTGCTGGTGTGGCACTCCGGTATTTTCCAGCGCGGCGCCACCGCCCTCACCGTGGACGGCCGGAATTATAATGTCAACGATGTGGAATACTATTTCTACGCGGCCATGGTTGAATCCTATTCCAACGGCGCCTCCTTTGATCCTCAGACCGACCTGCGTGAGCAGTATGTGGACGAGGAGCAGACCCAGACCTACTATGACTACTTCCTGGAGCAGGCCATTACCGACCTGACCGAAGTGGCTGCTGTGGAGAATGCCGCTGAGGAGGCCGGGTATACCTTTACCGACGAGGATCAGGCCACCGTGGACAATTCCATCGCCTATATGAAGAGCTATGCCGCCCAGCTGGGCGCCAGCAGCTTTGAAGGCTACCTGAGAAGCACCTATGGCAAGTATATGACCGTGGGCGCCTATGAGGACTGTGTCCGTCGGGATGTGCTGGTTTCCAGCTATAAGAACGCCTATATGGACGGTCTGGATATCACCGACGACGCCATCCAGACCTACTATGACGAGCACAAGAATGATCTGGACAGCTTCACCTTCCGCTCCATCCAGATCGACGGCACCGCTCCCAGCGGCACCGACGAGGAGGGCAACACCGTGGAGCCCACCGAGGAGGAGTCCGCCGCCGCCATGCAGGCCGCCAAGGCCAAGGCCGACGAGTTCGCCGCTGCCGTGGAGGCTGCCGAGGACAAGGAGGCCACCTTTGCCGAGCTGGCTCCCGACTATGTGTCTGAGAGCAGCAAGGAGAAGTATGAGAGCGATCCTGACTACTCCCTGACCACCGCTCTCTCCGGCACCAGCGTCTCCAGCCGCACCTACGGCGAGTGGATGCTGGATGCCTCCCGCACCACCGGCGACGTGGGCGTGGTGGAATATGATACCGGCTACTATGTGGTGCTCTTCCAGGAGCGTTACCTGGACGAGACTCCCACTGCCGACATCCGCCACATCCTCATCAAGGCTGAGCTGACCCAGGAGGATGATCCCGCCACCGAGGATGTGGACGAGTCCACCGTTCCCACTCAGGAGGCTCTGGACGCCGCCAAGGCCGAGGCCCAGTCCCTGCTGGATGAGTGGAACGCCGGCGACAAGACCGCCGAGTCCTTCGGCGCTCTGGCCGAGGCCAACTCCGATGATCCCGGCTCCAACACCAACGGCGGTCTGTATGAGGAGGTCTACAAGGGTCAGATGTTCGATGCCTTTAACGACTGGATCTTTGATGAGGCCCGTCAGCCCGGCGACACCACCCTCATTGAGAACACCCAGTCCGGTCAGCAGGGCTGGCACGTGGTGTACTACCAGGGCGCCAACGATCCCGTCTGGAAGCTGGACGCCGACAGCGCCCTGCGTCAGGACGGCCTGAACACCTGGCTCACCGGTCTGACCGAAGGTCTGGAAGCGGTCCAGGGCGACGGTATCAAGTATGTAAACGACTAACGACCAAAAGGCGGACGGAGCCCAGCCCCGTCCGCCTTTTTTCGGAGGCTTTATGGACGAAAAATTCTTACGCACCCAAATGCTGCTGGGCGACCAGGCTATGGAGCGCCTGACCGCCGCCCATGTGGCGGTATTCGGCCTGGGCGGCGTGGGTAGCTGGTGCGCCGAGGCCCTGGCCCGCTCCGGCGTGGGGGCCCTCACCCTCATCGACCATGACGAGGTGGGACTCACCAACCTGAACCGTCAGGTGGAGGCCACCCTGTCCACCCTGGGTGTGCCCAAGGCCCAGGCCATGGCGGATCGCATCGCCGACATCAATCCCCAGTGCCGCACCACGGTCCGTGTGGAAAAGTACGAGGCCCAGAACCGGGAGTCCTTCTTTTCCACAAAGTACGACTACATTGTGGATTGTATCGACCTGGTGTCCTGCAAACTGGACCTGATCGAGACCGCCATCACCCGAAAGATCCCCATTCTCTCTGCCCTTGGGACCGGCAACAAGCTGGACCCCTCCCTGTTCCGCATCGGGGACATCTCCAAAACCGAGGGCTGTCCCCTGGCTCGGGTGGTCCGCAAGGAGCTGCGGGCCAGAGGCATCCACCACCACCGGGTGCTGTGGTCCCCGGAGGAACCCAAGGCAGCCACCCAGCATGAGGCTCCGCCCCCCGGCCGCCGCTCCGTCCCCGGCAGCGTAGCCTGGGTGCCCCCAGTAGCGGGGCTCATGATGGCCGGCGACGTGGTACTCACGCTGTCCGGTCTGCAACCCGTATAAAAACATCCCTCCGCCGGCAAACTAAGGCCAACGGAGGGATGTTTTTTGCGTCAGAATCATGGAACATGGCTCCGCCCCGCTCTGGCAGGAGGGGCGGCGGGCTTAGTCAACGGTTTTTTCGGGGGCGGGGGCGGTATGGTGCTGGTCCCCCTGCTGGCAGGCTGGTGCGGCCTGGGACAGCGGAAGGCTTTCGCCACCTCAGTCGCCATCATTCTGCCCATGTGTGCCCTGTCCGCCGCCATCTATCTGTTCCGGGGCGGCGTGGATTTGTGGATGGCACTGCCCTATCTGGTGGGGGGCTTGCTGGGCGGTCTCCTGGGCGGGAGGCTGTTTCGGCGCATGAATATGGTGTGGCTCCGACGGCTCTTTGCCCTGCTGCTGCTCTACGGCGGGGTAAAGGCCCTGTTCTTCTGATGGGCTGGCTGACCGCCATTCTGGCAGGGGCTCTTACCGGCATCCTGTCCGGCTTTGGGGTGGGAGGCGGCACCCTGCTGCTCATCTATCTGACCACCTTTGCCGGTATCGCCCAAAACCAGGCTCAGGGCATCAACCTGCTCTACTTTCTGCCCTCGGCCGCCGCAGCTCTGCCCGCCCACATCAGGAACGGTTATGTGGAAAAGTCGGTTCTGCTCCCCGCCATCCTCACCGGCCTTGTGTGCGCAGCTTTGGCCGCCTGGGCGGCCACCGGGCTGGACACTGCCCTGCTGCACCGCTGCTTTGGAGGATTTCTTCTGATAGTGGGCTTGCGGGAGCTGTTCCGGAAAGGGTAGGTATTCCTTATCCTCTGGCCCGCTTGAAGGTGAGGTAGCCCTCCAGGATCAGGGTGGCCGCAACGGCATCCACGGTCTTCTTGTGGTTTTTCATCTTCTTGCCAGAGGCGTGGAGGATGTTGTGAGCCTCCACGGTGGTGCGCCGCTCATCCCACAGCACCGGCTTCAAGCCGCAGGTCTCTTCCACCTGGGCGGCAAAGGCCTTGTACAGCTCCGCCCGGGGGCCCTCGGTGCCGTCCATATTCCGGGGAAACCCCATCACCAGCTCGTCCACCTGGTGTTCCTTCACCAGCCGGGCCAGCTCCTCCGCCACCACATCCGCCTTGCGGCTGTGGATCACGGTGGTGTAACCAGCCAGCAGGCCGGTGGGATCAGAAATGGCAACGCCCGTCCGGGCGTCGCCGTAATCAATGGCCATGATACGCAAGATCATCACTCCTTTTTCTGCTTTCTACACTATACAAAAGGAATGAAGAAAAAACAAGTGGAAACTGCTTGACTTTGGTCTCATGCTGTGGTATAGTTCAATTACCTATGAAAAAGGGCTCTTTTTTTGTGCGCATTTTTACGGTGTGATGACGTGCGAAACCCTTCCCTCCGCGTGAGACATAGGGAGGCAAATGTGCCGAATCCGCACCGTGACGTTCCATCCGGCAGCGTTTCGCCGCCGGTACGTGCTGGATTCGGCCTGCGGCCGCATCCGGCATTTTTGCTGTTATGCGGTCAAACAATGAAGGAGGTGCCGAACATGGCGAAGGCCGGCAACCGGGTGAAGATCACCCTGCGCTGCTCCGAGTGCAAGCAGCGGAACTATAACACCAACAAGAACAAGAAGAACACTCCCGACCGTCTGGAATTGAAGAAGTACTGCCCCTTCTGCAGAAAGCACACGGTCCACAACGAGACCAAGTAATGAGCGCTGCAAGACGGCTCAGAAGAAAGAAGGGTTAAACGGAATGTCTGAAAACGAGAAGCTCGAGCAGACCAAGCCCGCCAAGTCCGAGAAGAAGAAGGACGCCAAGGCGGACAAAAAGCCCGGCTTCTTCGCCCGCATCGGCAAGTGGTTCAAGGAACTCAAGAGCGAGCTGAAGAAGGTCCAGTGGCCCACCAAGAAACAGACCATTAACAACACCGTGATCGTCATTCTCTGCTGTATCGTCGTTGGGATCTGCATCTGGGTGTTCGACGCCCTCGCCGGCTCCGTGATTCGTGCCCTGTTGGATCTGTTTGGCAAGGGTTAAGGTGTAGAAGATGGCTGAGAACGCGAAATGGTATGTGGTGCATACCTATTCCGGCTATGAAAACACCGTGGCCGCCAGCATCGAAAAGGCAGTGGAGAACCGCGGCCTGCGGGACCTCATTTTTGAGGTCAGTATCCCTCTGGAGACCGTTACCGAAATTACGGACAACGGCCCTAAGACCGTAGAGCGCAAGGTATTCCCCGGCTATGTGCTGGTCAAAATGGTCCTGACCGACGAGACCTGGCATCTGGTGCGCAACGTGCGCGGCGTCACCGGATTTGTGGGCTCCGGCAACAAGGCCATCCCCCTCTCTGACGAAGAGATCGCCGCTCTGGGCGTGGAAAAGCGCGAGGTAGTGGTGAACTACCAGGTAGGCGACAACGTCAAGATCATCAATGGCGCCCTGGAATCCTTCCTGGGTACCGTGGAGGAGATCGATCTGGACCGCAGCAAGGTCCGGGTGGTAGTCTCCATGTTCGGTCGTGAAACTCCCGTAGAACTGGAACTGGACGAGGTCGAGCCAGTCGAATAAGTCTCCGGGCACGGCCCCTTTCCCCCGCACGTGGGAGGGACTGCAAAGCAGTTCCGCTTCCAACCACATTTATCGTAGGAGGTGCTGTTTCAAATGGCACAGAAAATTACTGGTTATGTGAAACTTCAGATTCCCGCCGGCAAGGCGACTCCCGCGCCCCCCGTCGGTCCTGCCCTTGGTCAGCACGGCATCAACATCGCCGCCTTCACCAAGGAGTTCAACGAGCGCACTAAGAACGATGTGGGCCTGATCATCCCCGTGGTGATCACCGTTTACGCCGACCGTTCTTTCACCTTTATCACCAAGACTCCTCCCGCCGCCGTCCTCATCAAGAAGGCCTGCAACATCGAGTCCGGCTCCGGTGTGCCCAACAAGACCAAGGTGGCCACCATCAGCAAGGAAGATGTGCGCAAGATCGCCGAGACCAAGATGCCTGACCTGAACGCGGCCAGCATCGACGCGGCTATGAGCATGATCGCCGGCACTGCCCGCTCCATGGGCATCGTGGTGGGCGACTAAGCCGAAGGAGGGAATAGAGCAATGTTTAGAGGCAAGAAATATCAGGAGAGCGCCAAGCTCATCGACAAGGGCGCTCTGTACGATACCGCTGAGGCCATGGAGCTGGTGGTTAAGACCGCTCCCGCCAAGTTCGACGAGACCGTTGAGCTGCACGTGAAGCTGGGCGTTGACTCCCGTCACGCCGACCAGCAGGTCCGCGGCGCCATCGTTCTCCCCCACGGCACCGGCAAGACCCAGCGCGTGCTGGTCTTCGCCAAGGGCGACAAGGCTGAGGCTGCTAAGGCTGCCGGCGCCGACTTCGTGGGCGAGATGGACATGGTTGAGAAGATCCAGAAGGAGAACTGGTTCGACTACGATGTGGTCGTGGCTTCTCCCGACATGATGGGTGTTGTGGGCCGTCTGGGTAAGGTCCTGGGCCCCAAGGGCCTGATGCCCTCCCCCAAGGCCGGCACCGTCACCCCCGACGTGGCCAAGGCTGTTACCGAGATCAAGGCCGGTAAGGTTGAGTACCGTCTGGACAAGACCAACATCATCCACTGCCCCATCGGCAAGGTCTCCTTCGGCGCTGAGAAGCTGACCGAGAACTTCAACGCTCTGATGGGCGCCATCATCAAGGCTAAGCCCTCCGCTGCCAAGGGTCAGTACATTCGCTCTTGCGTGTGTGCTTCCACCATGGGCCCCGGCGTGAAGATCAACGGCGCTAAGCTGATGTAATGTAAAATGGGGAGCAGGTTTTCCTGCTCCCCGTTTTTCTCACTCTTTTCCCCAGGATACTTACAAAAAAGTGATGATTTTTCAAAAAAGTGCTTGACATCCTCGGTGTTTTATTGTATACTATCACTCGTGTTCAAAGACAGCAGGCGGCGCAAGCCGTAAGTCCTGCCGAGAATGCAGCCACAACGGAATGAATTTCTTTGTGCTGTTTTCGCTGCTTTGAATGCGAAAACAGCTTTTTTGTTGCGTGACTGCATCGGAAAAGTTGAACTCAAATTCAACGGAGGTGAATCCAAATGCCTAACGCAAAGGTTCTCAGTGAGAAGCAGGCCATCGTGGCTGAGCTGACCGAGAAGCTGCAGACCGCCGCCAGCGGCGTGCTCGTGGACTACAAGGGCATCACCGTGGCCGAGGACACCGCTCTGCGCGCCGAGTGCCGCAAGAACGAGCTGGACTACGCCGTGGTGAAGAACACCCTGGTGCGTTTCGCCATCAACAACGTGGGTCTGAACGAGATGGATGACGTGCTCAACGGCACCACTTCTCTGGCTCTGTCCCACGGCGATCCCATCGCTCCCATGCGTGTGATCAACAAGTTCGCCAAGCAGTTCAACGGTGCTAAGTTCACCATCAAGGCCGGCTTTATGGACGGCAAGGTCCTGTCCATGGACGAGATCATGGCTCTGGCTGAGCTGCCCTCCAAGGAGGTCCTGCAGGCTCAGGTCCTGGGCACCATGCTGGCTCCCATCACCAGCCTGGCCATCGTCATCAAGGCCATCTGCGAGCAGAAGGGCGGCTCTGTCGAGGCTGCCGAGCCCGCCGAAGCTGCCGCCGAGTAATTCCCCGCACCATTCTGTATCAATTATAATTTATTTAGGAGGTTACCTATCATGGCTTCTGAGAAAATCACTGCCCTCATTGAAGAGGTTAAGGGTCTGACTGTTCTGGAGCTCTCCGAGCTCGTGCACGCTCTGGAGGACGAGTTCGGCGTTTCCGCCGCTGCTATGGCTGCTCCCGCCGCTGGCGGCGCTGCTGCTCCCGCTGCTGAGGAGAAGACCGAGTTCGACGTGGTGCTGGCTGAGGTCGGCGCCGAGAAGATCAAGGTCATCAAGGCTGTCCGTGAGATCACCGGCCTGGGCCTGGCTGAGGCCAAGGCTGCTGTCGAGGCTGCCCCCAAGGCTATCAAGGAGGGTGTCTCCAAGGACGAGGCCGAGGAGCTGAAGAAGAAGCTGGAAGAGGTCGGCGCCAAGGTGGAGCTGAAGTAATTCCGCTTTCCAATCGGATGAAAAAGACCTGCTGCATTTGCAGCAGGTCTTTTTTTACCGGGCCGGGAATTTCCCGGCCCAGTTTTGTTTTAATCAAAGATCAGCGTAGCGAAGTAGTCCTCCGGGGTCTCCGCCCGGCGGATCAGCCTGGTGGAGCCGTCCTCTTGCAGGAGCACCTCGGCGGAGCGCAGCTTGCCGTTATAGTTGTAGCCCATAGAGAAGCCGTGGGCGCCGGTGTCATGGATCACCAGCAGGTCTCCCCGCTCCACCTCCGGCAGCATCCGGTCGATGGCAAACTTGTCGTTGTTCTCGCACAGGCCGCCGGTGACATCATACTTGTGGTCGCAGGGGGCGTCCTCCTTGCCCATGACGGTGATATGGTGGTAGGCGCCGTACATGGCAGGGCGCATCAGGTTGGCGGCACAGGCGTCCACGCCTACATATTCCTTGTAGGTGTGCTTGAAGTGGAGTACCTTGGTGACCAGGCAGCCGTTGGGCCCCAGCATAAAGCGACCCAGCTCGGTGTAGATGGCCACATCTCCCATGCCCGCGGGCACCAGGATCTGCTCAAACTGCTTGCGCACCCCCTCACCAATGGCGGCAATGTCGTTGGCAGGCTGATCAGGCTTGTAGGGGATGCCCACGCCGCCTGACAGGTTGATGAAGCAGATATCACAGCCGGTCTCCTGCTCCAGCTCCACCGCCAGTTGGAACAGGATGCCCGCCAGGGTGGGATAGTACTCATTAGACAGGGTGTTGGACGCCAGGAAGGCGTGGATGCCGAACCGCTTGGCTCCCATGGCCTTCAGCTTTTTAAAGCCCTCAAAGAGCTGCTCCCGGGTGAAGCCGTACTTGGAGTCACCGGGGGTGTCCATCACCTGGAAGCCCTCGGTAGATGCGCCGATGGTGAAGGTACCGCCGGGGTTAAAGCGGCAGGAGATGGTCTCAGGGATATATCCGATGGTCTCTTTGAGAAAATCAATGTGAGTAAAATCGTCCAGATTGATGGTAGCGCCCAGCTGGGCAGCCAGTTTGAAATCCTCCGCCGGGGTATCGTTGGAGGAGAACATGATCTCCGGCCCGGTGAGACCGCAGCGCTGGGAGAGCATCAGCTCGGTGAGGGAGGAGCAGTCGGCGCCGCAGCCCTCCTCCCGCAGGATCTTCAAAATGGCAGGATTGGGGGTAGCTTTCACGGCAAAATATTCTTTAAAGCCCGGATTCCAGGCAAAGGCAGCTTTCAACCGCCGGGCATTTTCCCGGATGCCTTTTTCGTCATACAGGTGGAAGGGTGTGGGGTACTGCTGGGTGATGGAGCGCAGCTGCTCCGCTGTCACAAAGGGTCGTTTCATGGGGTCACCTTCTTATCTTTTGCTATTTACTATAGTAAAGTTTCGGCCATCTGTCAATGTACAGATCATCCTTTGTTTCCCAATTTCACAAATCCATCTTTAGAATTATGCCCAAATGCGCAAAATATCACCGGCCCTCCTTGCATATATAACGCTGTTTTGATATAATATCATGAATTTAGAATGCGGACAGGGGGCGTTTGTTTTGAAAGGGAAGGTATTGCAGCAGACAAACGCTATGGCTAGGAGGCAATTGTTTTTTCTTTGAAAAAGCAGTTGCTTTTTTTCTGCCCGCATGGAAAGAGAGGAATGTTGAATGAACGACAACCGCACCCCCGGCAGTGAGCCCATCCGGGATGCACGCACCCTGGGTCTGCCCAAGATGCTCATCCTGGGCCTGCAGCATATGTTCGCCATGTTTGGCGCCACTGTGCTGGTCCCCATCCTGGTTCAGGGCTACGGCCTGCCCCTGTCCATCCAGACCACCCTGTTCTTCGCCGGTATCGGCACCCTGTTCTTCCACATCTGCACCCGTTTGAAGGTACCTGCTTTCCTGGGTTCTTCCTTTGCCTATCTGGGCGGCTTCTCTGCCGTGGCTGCTCTGGACGCCGGTAAATACGCCGGCATGGATCCGGCCGTCAAGCTCCAATATGCCTGCGGCGGCATCGTGGTGGCCGGTCTGCTCTATGTGGTACTGGCCGCCATCATCAAGCTGGTGGGCGTGAAGAAGGTCATGCGCTTCCTGCCCCCCGTGGTCACCGGCCCCATCATCATTCTGATCGGCCTGAACCTGGCCCCCTCCGCCGTCTCCAACGCCTCCTCCTGCTGGTGGCTGGCCATCGTGGCCATGGCCATCATCATCGTGGCCAACATCTGGGGCAAGGGCATGATCAAGATCATCCCCATCCTGCTAGGTGTGGTGGGCTCCTACGTCATCGCCGTCATTGCCAACGCCATGGGCGCCACTGCTCTGGACACCGCCGGCAATGTGGTGCCTCTGATCGATTTCTCCGGCGTGGCTGCCTCCGCCCCTGTGGGCCTGCAGCCCTTCTTCACGGATTTCACCGGCTCCATTGCCAAGTTTGACCTGACCTCCATCCTGGTTATGGCTCCCATCGCCATCGCCGCCATGATGGAACACATCGGCGATATGTCCGCCATCTCCGCCACTGTGGGCGAGAACTTCCTGGAGAACCCCGGCCTCCACCGCACCCTCATCGGCGACGGCATCGCCACCTCTCTGGCCGGTCTGTTCGGCGGCCCCGCCAACACCACTTACGGCGAGAACACCGGCGTGCTGGTGCTCTCCCGTGTGTATGACCCCAAGGTGGTCCGTCTGGCCGCTATTTACGCGGTGATTCTGTCCTTCTCCCCCGCCTTTGCCGCCATCGTCAACTCCATTCCCACCGCTATCATCGGCGGCGTGTCCTTCATCCTCTACGGCATGATCTCCGCCATCGGCGTGCGCAACGTGGTGGAAAACCGGGTGGACTTTACCAACTCCCGGAACCTGATTATCGCCGCCGTCATTCTGGTGTGCGGTCTGGGCTTCTCCAACGGCATCACCTTCTCCATCGGTGAGGCCCATGTTACCCTCACCAACCTGGCCATCGCCGCCATTGCCGGTATCGCTCTCAACGCCATCCTGCCCGGCAAGGACTATGAGTTCGGCTCCGACGTCACCGAGGGCCGTTCCGGCGACTTCGGCCGGTACTGAGCCCATCCAAAGCAACCGCAGCCGCCTGCTGCGGTTGTTTTTTGCTCATTCTGACCTTATTATATTTTTTATATCTGGCGTTTGAATAAAGGTCAGTCCAGCGCTATAATCAAGGCAAAGAGAAAGAACAAAGGAAGTGTTCTCCATGCGATCCCGTTCCAATTCTACGCTGAAAATCGCCGTTTTGGCCATGATGGCCGCTCTGGTGTTTGCCAGCAACTACCTTCGCATCACCATGCCCATCGCCATCGGAGGCAATACCTCCTTTACCCTGGCCAACATCATGTGCTGTCTGTCGGGCCTGCTGCTGGGCCCCATCGGCGGTCTGGCCTCCGGTCTGGGCTCCGCCCTGTATGACCTGACCAATCCCCTGTTTGTGTCTGAGTGCTGGCTTACCTTCCTGACCAAGGGCGCCATGGGCCTGGGCGCCGGTCTGGTGATGTGGAAGGCCTCTCACCGGGAGGAGCCCACCTATCCCCGCTGCCTGTCCGGCGCGGCTCTGGGCTGCGTGATCTACTACATCCTCTATTTTGCCAAGAGCTACTTCTACAACGGCCTGCTGGTGGACGGCCTGACCCCCACTGTGGCGCTGGCCACCTTGCCGCTGAAGGTACCCGCCTCCATCTTCAATGCGGTACTGGCCCTGGTGGCCGCTCCCCTGCTGTGCGTACTCATCCGCAGCGCTCTGAAGCGCTCCCACCTGAAGCTGGCCTGATTCCTGCATAAAAAATGCCCGCTGCCTTTGCAGCGGGCATTTCTTATGCTTTTACAGGACGGCCTTGATGCGCTCCACAGCCTGACGGGTGGCCTCGGCCTCACCAAAGGCGGTAAGACGGATATAGCCCTCGCCGCTGGGACCGAAGCCGGCGCCGGGGGTGGTGACCACGTTGGCCTCCCGCAGCAGCTTGTCGAAGAAGTCCCAGGAGCCCATGCCGTCGGGGGTGCGGGCCCAGATATAGGGGGAATTCTCTCCGCCGGACACAGTAAGACCGGCAGCAGCCAGGCCTTCCCGGATGACCTTGGCGTTATTCAGGTAGTAGTCGATGGTCTCCTTCACCTGCGCACGGCCCTCAGGGCTGTACACGGCCTCAGCGCCCCGCTGGACCACATAGGGCACCCCGTTGAACTTGGTGCACTGGCGGCGGTTCCACAGGCCGTTGAGGGCGGTACCATTGCGCTCCAGGTCCTTGGGGATCACGGTATAGGCACAGCGGGTGCCGGTGAACCCGGCAGTCTTGGAGAAGGAGCGGAACTCGATGGCGCAGGTACGGGCCCCCTCGATCTCAAAGATGGAGTGGGGAATGGCGGGATCGGTGATGAAGGCCTCGTAGGCGCTGTCAAAGAGAATGACGGCGCCGGTGGCATTGGCGTGATCTACCCAGGCCTTCAGCTGCTCCCGGGTGGCTACAGCGCCAGTGGGATTGTTGGGGAAGCACAGGTAGATCAGATCCACCTTCTGCTCCGGAATGGCGGGAGAGAAGCCGTTCTCCGCCACGCAGGGCATATAGACCAGGTTGCTCCACCGGCCGGTAGCGGCGTCGTAGTCCCCGGCCCGGCCAGCCATGGCATTGGTGTCCACATACACGGGGTACACCGGGTCGCACACCGCCACCACGTTGTCAATGCCGAAGATATCGCCGATGTTGCCGCAGTCGCTCTTGGCGCCGTCGGACACAAAGATCTCATCGGGCTGGATATCCACGCCCCGGGCCTTGTAGTCGTGCTGGGCAATGGCCTGCCGCAGGAAATCGTAGCCCTGCTCCGGGCCGTAGCCGTGGAAGCCCTGGGCGGTGGCCATCTCGTCCACCGCCTTGTGCATGGCGGCGGTAACGGCGGCAGGCAGAGGCCGGGTCACGTCGCCGATGCCCAGCCGGATCAGGGTCCGGTCCGGATTGGCCTCACTGTAGGCCGCCACCCGGCGGGCGATCTCAGAAAACAGATAGCTGCCGGGCAGCTTGTTGAAATTTGCATTGATGTTTGCCATTGTGCTCTCTCCTTTGCGTTAAACAGGGTATTCCCCTTCAAAGACCGTATTGGCCGGTCCTGTCATAATCATTTCCATCTCATTGTCCGGCCACTCCAGTTCCAGCACGCCGCCGGGCAGTTCCACAGCGGCTCGTCTGCCGCACTTGCCCTGGACCACCGCCGCCGCCAGAGCGGCACAGGCCCCGGTGCCGCAGGCCAGCGTTTCGCCGCTGCCCCGCTCCCACACCCGCATGACCAGCCGGTCCGGAGCAGCACAGCGGACAAACTCCGTGTTGACGCCCTGAGGAAAGGCGTCATGGTGCTCAAAACAGGGACCCAACTGTTCCAGGTCCAGCTCCTCCGGGCGGTCCTCAAAGAGGACGGCGTGTGGGTTGCCGATGGATACCGGGGTAATCTGCCACATACGCCCTCCCGCTGTCAGCTCCATGGCTGTCCTTACCTGTGGGCGGCCCATATTCACCCGGACCGCCTTCACCAGGCCGTCCTCGGTCAGCAACTCCAAAGTACGCAGGCCGCCGCCAGTCTCGATGGTCAGTTTCTTTTTGTGGGTCAGCCCCTTGTCATAGACGTACTTGCCCAAACACCGGATGCCGTTGCCGCACATCTCCCCCTCCGAGCCGTCGGCGTTGAACATCCGCATTCGGAAGTCCGCCCGTTCCGAGGGACAGATACAGATGATACCATCGCTGCCCACGCCGAAGTGGCGGTTGCTCATCCGCCGGGCCAGAGCAGGCAGGTCCTCCGGCAAGCCGTCCAGACCGTTGAGGTAGATATAGTCGTTGCCCAGGCCCTCCATCTTGGTAAATCGCATATGGTCCCTCCTGTTGTCGGAATATGCGGCGGCGGCGGTCCTGTCCCGGACCGCCGCCGCGAGACTGCTTCGTCTCCTGCTATTTTATGCTCCTTACCAACGGTCCAGAATCATCCGGGCCGCCTGAGCCAGCTTGACACCGGCTGCCATGCTCTTCTTCTGGAGCGTGCGGTGGGCCTCCTCTTCGCTGAGGCCCTCGGTCATCAGCTTGGCCTTGGCCTGGACAATGCAGTCCCGTTCCTCCTGACTGCGTCCAAGGGGCTGGGCATGGACCTGCGCCAGCAGCTCCTCCACGGCGCCCAGCAGTTCACTGCGGGATGCCGGAGCACTCAGCCGCAAAATCTCCGGATTCTGCACCAGGTCCAGTTGACTCTGGGATGCCACCATCAACATATGGCAGAAGGAGGGCAGATCCTCATACAGAAGCTCCGCCGGGCCATCGGCAAATTTGTAGCCGCATACCACGGCGGGCACCTGCTGCTCGTGGACGGTGCGGCGCACCTGGTCGGCGGAGGTACACAGCAGACAGGCTGCGGTGCCCGATCGCTCCAAGATCTCCCGGATGCGCTTGCCGTTTTGCAGGCCGGCAAAAGCTACAATCACCTTTTCCATATTCGGTCAATTCCGCTGGGGTGGGTGGTTCATCAATAGTTGATGATATACTTTTCCCGCTCCCAGGAGGACACACGGGTGCGGTATTCCTCCCACTCCTTCTTCTTGCCGTCCAGGTAGTTCTGGGCTACATGGCTGCCCAGGGTATCCAGGATCAGCTGATCGGCCTCCAGCTCGCGGATGGCCTCCTCCAGAGAACCGGGCAGGGAGTCGATGCCGTGGGCCTTCCGGGTGGCGTTGTCCATGGCATAGATGTTCTCGGTGATCTCGGCGGGAGGCGTGAGACCCTTCTCGATGCCGTCCAGGCCGGCGGCCAGGCACACGGCAAAGGATAGATAGGGGTTACAGGCCGGATCGGGGGAGCGCAGCTCCACACGGGTAGACTGGCCCCGGGAGGCAGGGATGCGGATAAGGGCAGAGCGGTTGGAGGCGGACCAGGCCAGGTAGCAGGGGGCCTCGTAGCCGGGCACCAGCCGCTTATAGGAATTGACCAGGGGATTGGTGATGGCGGCCATACCCTTCACATGGGCCAGCAGGCCGGCGATGAAGGAGTAGGCCTCCTTGGACAGACCCCGCTCGCCGTTGGGATCATAGAATACATTCTTGCCGTTGCGGAAGAGGGACATATTGGTGTGCATACCGGAGCCAGCCACGCCGTAGATGGGCTTGGGCATAAAGGTGGCGTGGAGGCCGTTCTTCTGGGCCAGGGTCTTAACCGCCAGCTTGAAGGTCATGATGTTATCGGCGGCGTGGAGGGCCTCTTCGTACTTGAAGTCGATCTCATGCTGGCCCTCTGCACACTCGTGGTGGGAGGCTTCGATCTCAAACTTCATGGCCTCCAGGGCCAGGCAGATTTCCCGGCGGGTGGACTCGCCGTGGTCCAGAGGACCCAGGTCAAAGTAGCCGGCCTCGTCGTTGGTCTTAGTGGTGGGCTTACCTTCGTCGTCGGTCTGGAACAGGAAGAACTCGGCCTCGGGTCCCACGTTGAAAGCATCAAATCCCATATCCTTGGCCTTCTGCAGAGCACGCTTGAGCACATAGCGGGGATCGCCGGCGAAGGGGCTGCCGTCGGTATTATGCACGTCACAGATCAGCCGGGCCACCTTACCGTGATGGGGCTGCCAGGGAAATACCCGGTAGGATTTCAAATCCGGATAGAGGTACTGGTCGGACTCGTCGATACGGACAAAGCCCTCGATGGAGGAACCGTCGAACATACACTGATTGTTCACCGCCTTCTCGATCTGGGAGGCGGTAATGGCCACATTCTTCAGCTGGCCGAAAATGTCGGTGAATTGCAGACGGATGAATTTCACGTCGTCTTCCCGTACCATGCGGATGATATCTTCTTTGGTATGCGGCATGACAGGGGCCCCTTTCTCTCATCAAAATCATAGACTCAGATAGCAAAGAAGGCGCTCCGCCCCCCGGGCCGGAACGCCTTTGTTCACAACTGAAATTAGTATAAGTGCTTGCTCCGCTCCTGTCAAGGGAGTAGCCTACCAGAAAAAGATTTTTGTGGCAACAAGCAGGGGGGCCTGCTTTCGCCCCCCTCTTCCTTGTGCGGACAGCACAAATCCGACACAAAAGGGCGCTCTTTCCAGGTGTCAGACTTTTATCCCGACAGAAACTGTGCTAAAATGCAGACATTAGAATGGCGCCGTCCGCAGACGGAGAAAGGGATGGTCAATACATGGAATATCGGATCGAACGGGACAGCATGGGCGAGATGCAGGTGCCCGCCGACCGCTACTGGGGCGCTCAGACCCAGCGCAGCTACCAGAACTTCAAGATTGGCACGGAGCGGATGCCCCAGGAGATTATCCGTGCCTTTGGTATCCTGAAAAAGGCCGCCGCCATGGCCAACCACAGCCTGGGCAAGCTGGACGAGGAAAAGCTGAATGTGATCTCCCAGGCCTGTGACGAGGTGATCGCCGGCAAGCTGGACGGCCACTTCCCCCTGGTGGTATGGCAGACCGGCAGCGGCACCCAGTCCAACATGAACGTCAACGAGGTGGTGGCCAACCGGGGCAATGAGCTGGCGGGCAAAAAGCTGCTCCACCCCAATGACCACGTCAATATGTCCCAGTCCTCCAACGACACCTTCCCCACCGCCATGCACATTGCCGCCGCAGTGGAACTGGAGGACAAGCTTTTCCCCGCACTGGACGCCCTTATCTCCACCTTTAAGCGCTTGGAGGAGGAAAATCAGGACGTGGTGAAGAGCGGCCGCACCCATCTCCAGGACGCGGTTCCCATCACCGTGGCCCAGGAGATCAGCGGCTGGCGCTCCAGCCTGGAGAAGGACAAGGCCCTGCTGGAGCTGGCCCTGCCTCCCCTCCATGAGCTGGCCCTGGGCGGCACCGCTGTAGGAACTGGCCTCAACGCCCCCAAGGGTTTCGACACCGCCGTGGCTCAGGCGGTGAGCCAGCTCACCGGCAAGCCCTTTGTCACCGCTCCTAACAAGTTCCACGCCCTCACCAGCAAGGACGAGCTGGTCTTTGCCCACGGCGGCCTGAAGGCCCTGGCGGCCGACCTGATGAAGATCGCCAACGACGTGCGCTGGCTGTCCTCCGGCCCCCGGTGCGGCCTGGGCGAGCTCCATATTCCCGAGAATGAGCCCGGCTCCTCTATTATGCCCGGCAAGGTCAACCCCACCCAGTGCGAGGCGGTGACCATGGTGGCCGTTCAGGTCATGGCCAACGATGTGGCAGTGGGTATGGCCGCCTCCCAGGGCAACTTTGAGCTCAACGTATTTATGCCGGTGTGCATCTACAGCTTCCTCCAGTCGGTGCGGCTGCTGGCCGACGCTATGGACTCCTTCAACCGCAACTGCGCCATAGGCATCACCGCCAACCGGGACAAGTGCCGCCACAACCTGCATAACTCCCTCATGCTGGTCACCGCCCTCAATCCCTACATCGGCTATGACAACGCCGCCAAGACCGCCAAGAAGGCCCACGCCGAGGGGATCTCCCTGAAGGAGGCCTGCGTCAGCCTGGGCTTCCTCACGGCGGAGCAGTTTGACGAAGTATTCCATCCGGAAGAAATGGTTTAAGAAAGAAGGCTTTTTCATGGATATCAATCAGCAGGCTCTGGACCTCCACTATCAGCTCCAGGGCAAGATCGAAGTGATCTCCCGCAAACCCATCCAGACCCGTGAGGACCTGTCCCTGATGTACACCCCCGGCGTGGCCGAGCCCTGCCGGGTCATTGCCAAGGACTACGAGCAGTCCTTCCGCCTCACCCGCCGGAGCAATCTGGTGGCCGTCATCACCGACGGCTCTGCCGTGCTGGGGCTGGGAGACATCGGCCCCGCTGCCGGTATGCCGGTGATGGAGGGCAAGTGCGCCCTGTTCAAGGAATTCGGCGGGGTGGACGCCTTTCCCATCTGCGTGGACACCAAAGATGTGGATAAGCTGGTAGAGACCATCGCCCTCATCTCCAAGAGCTTCGGCGGCATCAACCTGGAGGATATTGCCGCCCCCCGCTGCTTTGAGGTGGAGCGCCGCCTGAAAGAGGTTTGCGACATCCCCGTGTTCCACGACGACCAGCACGGCACCGCTATCGTGGTGGCCGCCGCCATGCTCAACGCCGCCAAGGTCACCTGCAAGGCCCTGGGCCAGATGAAGATCGTCATCAACGGCGCCGGAGCCGCTGGCATTGCCATCGGCAAGCTGCTCATCTCCATGGGCTTCGGCAACATTGTCATGTGCGACTTGGGCGGCATCATCTGCGAGGGAGACGAAGGTCTCAACGCCGGTCAGGAGGAGATCTCCCACATCTCCAATCTGAACCGCGAGCATGGCACCCTGGCCGATGCCCTCAAGGGAGCCGACGCTTTCGTAGGCGTGTCCCGGCCCAACCTGGTCACCGCCGAGATGGTCTCCACCATGAACCAGGGCATCGTCTTTGCCATGGCCAACCCCACCCCCGAGATCATGCCCGATGAGGCCAAGAAGGGCGGCGCCGCTGTCATCGGCACCGGCCGCTCCGACTTCCCCAACCAGATCAACAACGTGCTGGTGTTCCCCGGCATCTTCAAGGGCGCCCTGGCCGTCCGGGCCAAGGAGATCACTGAGGGCATGAAGATCCGGGCCGCCAAGGCTCTGGCCGCCCTGGTGAAAGACGACCAGCTCAGCGCCGCGTACATTCTGCCCTCCGCCCTGGACAAGACCGTGGCAGACGCGGTAGCCGACGCCGTGGCCCAGGAGGCCAGAGAGCAGGGCATCGCCCGCATCTGAGCACTTTCCAAACAGAAAACCCCCGTTCCGCCAAAGCGGAACGGGGGTTGTTTTTTCTGTTCGTCAGCCGCTCTCTCAGCGGTTGCGGTTGAAGATCTTGAAGATATCGTCGAAGGGATCGTCCTCCGCGGGAGCGGCAGGCGCCTCCTGACCGGCAGCGGGCTGCTGGGCAGGCTGGGCCACGGCCTTCTTCTCCGCAGCGGCGGTGAAGGGCTTGTTGGGCATGGCGCCCTCCAGCTCCTCAAAGCCGGTAGCAATAACGGTAACCCGGATCTCGTCCTCCAGGGTGTCGTCGAAGGCGGCACCGAAGATGATGAGGGCGTCGGGATGGGCGGCCTGCTGCACCAGGTTGGCAGCGGTCTCCACTTCCTCCAGGCCGATGTCCACGGAGCCGGTAACATTGACCAGCACGCCCTTGGCGCCGTTGATGGAGGTCTCCAGCAGGGGGCTGGAAATGGCCATCTTGGCGGCCTCCTCGGCCTTGTTCTTGCCGGCTGCCCGGCCAACGCCCATGTGAGCCATACCGGCATTCTGCATGACGGCGGTCACGTCGGCAAAGTCCAGGTTGATGAAGCCGGTATTCTTGATCAGGTCGGAGATGGACTGCACCGCCTGGCGCAGCACATCATCGGCGATCTCGAAGGCATTCTGGAAGGTGATCTTCTGATCGGTGGCAAACTTCAGCCGCTCGTTGGGGATGATCACCAGGCTGTCCACCCGGGTGCGCAGCTCCTCAATGCCCTTTTCCGCCTGCATCATACGCCGGCGGCCCTCAAAGTTGAAGGGCTTGGTGACCACGCCCACGGTGAGGATGCCCATCTCCTTGGCGATATCGGCCACGATGGGAGCCGCACCGGTGCCGGTGCCGCCGCCCATACCAGCGGTGATGAACACCATGTCGGCGTCCTCCAGAGCCTTGGAAACCGCGTTGCGGCTCTCCTCGGCGGACTTACGGCCCACCTCGGGGTCGCTGCCCGCGCCCTGACCGCCGGTGAGCTTTTCACCAATCTGGATTTTAAAGGTAGCGCTGGAAACGGCAAGCGCCTGCTTGTCCGTATTCACAGCGATAAAATCAACACCCTTGGTTCCGGATTTCACCATCCGGTTGACTACGTTGTTGCCGCCGCCGCCGACACCAATCACCTTGATCGTGACCACATTGTCCGGCCCGGTGTCCAGTCCAAACGCCATAACTGCTCCTCCTATGTAGAACGTATTCGTGAAAAACACACGTAGAAGAGGCAGGACCTGTTATCTTTGGTCCTCCTCCTGGGAAGATACTATATCTAGTTGATTTATTGTATCTCTCTTTTGCTTCGAGGTCAATAGTTCCCGCCGGATTTTAGCAAAGTTTTGGAACATACGGGTGCCAAAGACCACCACTGCCGCCAGGTACAGAGGGATGCCCAATTTCTGCCCCAACCAGGTGAGAAAAGCGGCGATGGCGGCGTTTCCGATGGTGCCCGACAGGAACACCGACAGCCGGAACTGTTTTTCCAGCCGGGCGCAGTAGCCGCCCAGGGCGGAGTCCAGCGCCGCCAGCAGTCCGGCGGCCACATAGAGGGAATATTGACTGGGAATGGTCCAGGGCACCAGAATGCCCACCAGCACACCCACCAGCAAACCGATCAATTCCAGCATTTACTCGCCCCCCTCTTCGCTCTCCGGCACCACCGTGTGGGCGTATTGATACTCCACCGTGCCGTTGTACTTGGGGATGAGCAGCAAGTCGCTGGCTGTCACCTTCACCGAAATGCCCCACTGGCTCAGCACATCCACCACGCCGTTGCGCATGGTAAGCGCGCTGTACAGGGTATCCGGGTCGCCGATGGCAAAGATCACATAGGGGGCGGCATACCGACGGCCATTCACCGTCACCACCGCACCGGTACAACGAATCTCACTGTTGGCCAGCAGACGCTCCCCGTTGAGGGAGATGGCCTCCGCCCCGGCGGAGCGCAGCTCGTTGACCACCGACAGCAGATCGTTGTCGTGAATGAGATAGTCCGCCTCTTCACCGGTCACATTGCTCTGGGTGGAGTCCTCCAGGATTACAGTGACGCCCGGCCCCTCCACATCGGTGCGGCCGGCGGTGATCTCCAGCTGCTCCACTTCCCTCCGCAGGGCCTCGCTGCCCTCGTCGCCGGAGGCCGCCTGATCCCGATAAATCGCCAGTTCACCTTGCAGCTGGGCCACCTGATCCTCCAGGGCGTCGTTCTGCTTGCTCTGCTCGTTATACAGCTCCTGCAGGGTCTCCAGGCGGCTGGCATTGGTGGCGTCCGCCGCACCGGTGAGCTGGACCGTCCGCAGCTGGGCTGCCAACAGATAGCCCACGATGATGCACACCACCACCACAGCAAACTCGCCTTTGTTGCGTCGTTTCTTTTCTGCCATGAAATACTCCTTGCTCTTATTGCTCCGGCGCCTGTTCCGGTACCGTGGGCGTATGGGACGGCTGGGCCGGCGCCTCCGGCTGGACCGATTCCTCCGGTTGCACGGATTCCTCCGGCGGAGTTGTGGTCTCCGTCTGAGTCTCTCCGCCAGAGCTCTCCGGCTGCTGCGTGGGCTCCGTGGGAACCTCCAGGGGACTCCAACCCTCCGGCAGCCACCGCTCCGGCAGCAGATGGATCTCCCGCTCATCATAATTCTGGTCCAGAGTACCCGTCCGTGGCAGGCCCCGCTCATCCATGGTCTCCAGGGCCAGCTTCAGCTCGTAGGTCTCCTCGTCAAAGTCGCCGTTCATAGGGAAGATCACCGTCAGATTTTCGCCGTAGCCGAAGCGGATCTCATTGCCGGAGGACAGATCGATAAAGCTCTTCAGGCTTCCTGTCATCACCCGGCCCCGAATAGCCTTCAAAAAGGCCTGGAGCCGCTCCAGCTTATCCTGCTGCTCAGGGGCCACGGTGAGCACATTGCCCACCGTTGGGTTGACCGGGTCCAGGCCCAACACCTGGGGCTTGCCCTGGACCAGAGCGGCATCTCCTACCTCCAGCAGCTTGCACTTGTCGTCCAGCAGCCAGTAACTGCCGCCGCTCTCCACCCAGGCTACGCCGGTGCTCTCCGTCACCTCAAAAATCAGGGTGTCAGGCAGCTTTCGGCTGATAGCCACGTCATCCACATAGGGCAGCTGGGTCAAGATCCGGTCGGCGATCTGATACTTGTTCAGCGTGAACAGGTTGTCCCCTTTTTCCACGCCAGCGGCCGCCAGCACCTCCTCCTGGGTATAGCGGGAATTGCCCGTTACCACCATGGTGTTCACCCGGAAAAAGATGATGCAGCCTACCAAAATGGCGGCGAAGATGAGCAGAATGGACAGCAGCTTATAGAGGACGCCAAAGCGCCCCCGATTCCGCCGCCGTCTTTTTCTGTTCCGTCTTGCCGCCATTGTGCCGTTCTCCTGTTCTTTTTTCTCCATCCTCGCACAGAATGGTTGATTCTTTGCTAAGAAATTCTTACAATTTCCTCAAACTTATCTCACACCCGCCGGATCTGGGCCCCCAGCCGCTGCAAATCGTACTCCAGAGACTGATAGCCCCGGTCAATATGGTGCAAACCGGTGACGGTGGTGGTCCCCTCCGCTCCCAGAGCGGCCACCACCAGGGCGGCCCCGCCCCGCAGGTCGGAGGCCATAACGGTGGCTCCGTGGAGCCGGGACACCCCGTACACCACAGCCACCCGGCCTTCCACCCGGATGTCCGCCCCCATACGGATGAGCTCATCCACATGGCGGTAGCGGCTTTCAAACATATTCTCCACAAAGACCGTGCAGCCGGTCCCCCCTGCCAGGGCCGCCATCAGAGGGGCCTGGGCATCGGTGGGAAATCCGGGATAGGGGGCCGTCCGCACCGGACGCACTCCCTTCAGCACGCCGCCACTTCCAAGGCAGATCCGGTCCACCTCACTGTGTACCTGGCAGCCGGCCTCCTTCAGCACTGCCGTCACCGTGGACAGGGTGCGCCAGTCTACGCCGGTTACCTCTACGTCGCCTCCCGCGGCGGCAGCTGCCGCCAGGTAGGTGGCAGCCACGATCCGGTCACCCATCACCCGATAGGCTCCGCCGTGGAGGGGGATGCCCCCTTCCACCGTAATGACCGAGCTACCCGCCCCCCGGACCTGGGCGCCCAAAGCCTGCAAAAAGCCCTGGAGGTCCACAATCTCCGGTTCCCGGGCGGCGTTGGTGATGGTGGTAGTGCCCTGGGCGCACACTGCCGCCAGCATGGCGTTCTCGGTGGCCCCCACGCTGGGCAGAGAGAGGACGATGTCCGCGCCCCGCAGCCTGCCGGAACAGGAAAGTCCCCCCTCCCGGTCCTCCACCCTTCCCCCCAGGGCACGGATGGCAGCCAGATGCAGGTCAATGGGGCGGGGTCCCAGCTCACATCCGCCGGGCGCGCACAGCCGCGCCTGTCCCATCCGCCCCAGGATGGCCCCCAGGAAGATAACGGAGGAACGCATCTCCCGCATCAGAGCGTCGGGCACGTCCCAGCGGCTGGGGGCGGAGGCGTCCACCACCACGCCGTCCCCCTGCCATTCCGCCCTGCAGCCCAGATGGCGCAGGATGGCCAGAGAGGCCTCCACATCGGAAAGGCGGGGACAATTTTGGATCACACAGGCCCCCGGAGCCAACAGACAGGCGGCCAGGATGGGCAGCACACTGTTCTTTGCCCCGTGGACCATCACGGAACCCTCCAGCGGCCGGCCCCCTTCTATCACGTATGCACTCATAGCTTCCATCCTCCGCATTCAGGATTTATGTACGCCATCCTATGCGTCCGATGGAAGGCCGGTTCATTTTGCCCGCTTTTCCAGCAATTCCTTCAGTGTCTGATAGATTTTTTCCGCCGCGTCGGGAGAACCCATCTCCCGCAAAGCCCGGCTCATCTTTTCCCGGCGGTCCGGGTCAGCCAGCAGCTGACCCACCAGCTCATGGAGCTTTTCGCCGCTGGACTCGCTCTCGGGCAGCAGCACCGCCCCACCGGCGTTGGCCAGCACCCGGGCGTTCTTGGTCTGATGGTCGGCTACCACATTGGGGGATGGTACCAGCACCGCCGGCCGGGCGATGGCGGTAAGCTCCGCGATGGTGGAGGCACCGGCCCGGCAGAGCACCAGGTCGGCCGCCGCCATCACCAGAGGCATATCATAGATGTACTGCCGCACCTCCACGCCGGGATACTGAGCCAGGTCAATGCCCTGCTCTTTCAAACCGGCCAGGACCTGCTCATAGTTGCGGCCTGCGCCGTGGATATGCCGCCAGGGCGCGCCCGCCCGGCATTCCCGGACGATACAGTCGGTGATCTGCTCGTTCATCACCTTGGCGCCCAGGCTGCCCCACACCGACACCACCAGGGGCCGGTCATCGGTAAAGCCCAGCTTTTCCCGGGCCTCCTTCCGGTTGTAGCGGAAGAAGTCCTCCCGGACCGGGGTGCCGGTCACCACCACCTTGGAGGGGTCCTCATAGTGGCTGCGGCTCTCCTCAAAGCCTACCATTACCGCGTCCACCACCTTGGACAGAGTCTTGGTGGTAAGGCCGGGAACGGCATTGGACTCGTGGACGGCGGTGGGAATCCCACGGGCTGCCGCCGCATTGACCACGGGGTAGGAGGCGTAGCCGCCGGTACCCACTACCAGGTCGGGCCGGAACCGGTCCAGAATGGCGTTGGCCTGCTTCTTGGATTTATTCATATTCAGCAGGGTCTTGATGTTATGGCCGATGGCCGCCGGGGTGATGGACCGCTGGAAATTGGTGATGGTCACCGTCTGGATCTCATAGCCCTCCTTGGGCACCAGCCGGGTCTCCATACCGCCGTCGGCTCCCACAAAAAGCACCTGACAGCCCGGATTACGGGCCTGAAACATCTGGGCCAGGGCCACCGCGGGATTCACATGACCCGCGGTCCCGCCGCAGGTAAAGAGGATTTTCATTTACCCATTTCCCTCCTGCACTGTTCTATTCTTGTTTGGGCGCCGGTATTTGTCGTGACACTGACAATACCATACCCATCTCCGCCAACTGGATCATCAATGCCGTACCTCCGTAACTGAAGAAGGGTAGGGAGATACCGGTGGAGGGGATGAGGTTGGTAACCACGGCGATATTCAGGAACACCTGCACCGCCGTCAGCGTGGTGATACCCACCACCAGCAGGGCACCGAAGCGGTCCCGGGCATGGACGGCGATCCAGTACCCCCGGATCACCAGCAGGATGAACAGCAAAATAACGATGGCGGCCCCCACAAAGCCCATCTCCTCACACCAGATGGAGAAAATATAGTCGTTTTCCGACTCAGGCAGGTAGAGGAACTTCTGGCGGCTCTTGCCGAAGCCTACACCCAGCAGACCGCCGGAGCCAATGGCATAGAGGGACTGGATGATCTGGAAGCCCTTGTCACGGCCATTCATTCCGTCGTTCCACGGGTCTTTCCAGATGGCCAGACGGGTGGCCATGTAGCTGGTCTGGGTCATGATGAAGAAGAGTCCGGCCGCTGCCGCCGCTCCGCCGCCGATGAACCAGTACAGCTTGATACCGGCGGCAAAGAGCACCGACGCCCCCCCCACCAGCACCAGGATGGTACCCGACATATGGGGCTCCATCAGCATCAGAATGGCCACCAGACCCAGGATGAGGAAATAGGGGATGGGCTCCAGGACCCCCTTCTCATCCAGCCAGGCATAGAGGCCGCTGAGGGGGTGACGGGGAGGCAGCCGCTTGTGCTTCTCCGTATTGCGCTTGGACAGGCGGGCCGCAAAATACATGATGACGCCCACCTTGGCAATCTCAGAGGGCTGGAAACCGCCGATGATGGGCAGACTGATCCACCGCTGGGCGCCCACGGTGCTCTTGCCGTAGCCGAAGGGAATGACCAGCACCAGCAGGATAATAGAGATGCCCAGCACGAAAATAGACAGGCCACGGAAGGTCTGATAGTTAATCTTGGAGATCAGAAACATGGCGATCAGGCCCACCACGCCAAACCCAGCCTGCTTGATAAAATAGTTGGCCGGATCCAGCCCCTCCTGCATGGCGGTGGGATAAGACGCAGAGAACACCGCAATCACACCAATGGCGGTAAGGATCACCACCAGCATCAGAAACGGGATATCGATGGGCCCCCGGGCCAGCTGCTGCATCACCGTCAGGTCTCGTCTGCGTTTTACCATGGTCTGTCACCTCCCGTATCACGATACCAATGGGTCAGCGGTACATGACCCCCCAGAAAGCCAGCGCGCACATCACCAGGGTAATCCCGGTAAACACGCAGAACAGTTTGACCTCACTCCAGCCGCCCATCTCCAGATGGTGGTGGAGGGGGGCCATGCGGAAGATCCGCTTACCGTGGGTCAGCTTAAAGTATCCAACCTGTATAATGTCGGACAGGGTCTCCGCAATGTAGATGATGCCCACCAGGATAAGCACCAGGGGGATATCCAGCGCAAAGGCCAGGCCGCACACCGCGCCGCCCAGGAAGAGGGAGCCGGTGTCGCCCATGAATACCTTAGCAGGATGGAAATTGTAGATCAGGAAACCGGCCAGGCCGCCCAGCAGAGCACCGGAGAAAATGCCCAGCTCATAGTGGCCCCACCAACAGGCCACGGCGGTAAAGAAGAGCATCACCGGCATGGTAACGCCGCTGGCCAGACCGTCGATGCCGTCGGTGATGTTGACGGCATTGACGCAGCCCACCATAACAAAGGCGGCAAACACCATATACACCGGCCAGGGCACCGACAGGGTCACGTTGAAGAAGGGGATATACAGGTCGGGGGTCAGATAGCCGAAGTTGCGCATGAGCACAGTGAACAGGATGGCTGCCGCCAGCTGCAGAATGAACTTCTGGGGGGCGGTCAGGCCGGTGTTCTCATGCTTCTTTACCTTAAAATAGTCGTCGATATAGCCGATGATGCCAAACACCAGGGCAAAGAGCAGAACAAATCCGCCGCCGAACTTCCCAGCGGCAAAATCCTGCCAACCCAGTGCTGCCACCGCCACGATGGCGGCGATGATAAACATGAGTCCACCCATGGTGGGGGTACCCTGTTTGGACATATGCCAGGTGGGGCCAATCTCCTTGATGGACTGGCCAGCCTTCATGCGCCGCAGCACGGGAATGAGCACCCGGCCCGCCAGAGCGGCCACCACAAACCCGATCAGGCAGCTGATGACGATCCTCAACATCTCTTTTGCAACCTCCAAAGCCTCTTGCAGCTCAAATTTTGTCCGTTCCAAATGGACCAACGTGGTATTCTATCACAGACTGTCCCTGGTTTCCACTCTAAAATGCAACAAAGTTCTGCTTCTCTCCGGCAAAAAAGGCAGCCACTTCCTCCCGCTCATCCAGATGGTACTGCACGCCGTCGATCTCCTGGTAGGTCTCATGGCCTTTGCCCGCCAGTACCACCGTATCCCCAGCCTGGGCAAGGGAGAGGGCCAGGGCAATGGCCCGCCGCCGGTCAGGTTCCACATGGCACTGGGCTCCGGTGCCCTCCATTCCCTTCAGGATGTCGTCAATGATAGCCTGGGGCTCCTCGGTGCGGGGGTTATCGGAGGTGACCACTGCTACATCGGCCAGCTGCCCGGCGATGGCTCCCATCTGGGGACGCTTGGACCGGTCCCGGTCGCCGCCGCAGCCGAACAGACAGATCACCCGGCCTTTGGTAAAGTCCCGGACGGTGGTAAGAATGTTCTCCAGAGCATCCGGGGTATGGGCATAGTCAATGAGCACTGTGTAGTCCACCGGTACCGGTACCACCTCAATGCGGCCCTTCACTCCCTTGGCATTGGCCAGAGAGGAGGCAATCTGACCCAGAGGCAGACCCAGGGTCAGGCCACAGGCAATGACGCCCAGGGCGTTGTAGATGGTAAAGCCGCCGGGAATAGGCAGGCGGACCCGGGCAATGGCGTCCATGGTCACTGCCTCAAACTCCACCCGGTCGGGGAAAAGCCTCAGATTCTTGGCGGTGAGATCGGCCTCATCCCGGCTCTCAGAGTAAGTAAAAGAAGGACAGGGTACGCTCTGGGCGTAATACCGTCCGGCCTCATCGTCCAGGTTAAGTACCGCTGTACCACACTGGTGAAACAGCAGGCCCTTGGCCTGCCGGTAGGCCTCCATGGTTTTGTGAAAGTCCAGATGATCCTGAGTCAGATTGGTGAAGATACCAGCCCGAAAGGAGATGCCGTCCAGCCGGTGGAGCACCAGGGCGTGGGAAGAGGCCTCCATCACCACATGGCTGCATCCGGCATCCGCCATCTCCCGCAGCAGCTTCTGCACCTCCCAGGACTCCGGAGTGGTGCGGTGGGCAGGCAGAACCTCCTGGCCGATCATATTCTGGTTGGTGCCGATGAGGCCGACTTTCGCCCCCAGCACCCCCTCCAGCATGGCTTTCAGCAGATAGGTGGTTGTGGTCTTGCCGTTGGTACCAGTGACAGCCAGCACCGTCAGTTCCTCCGCAGGATGTCCAAACCAGTTGGCGGACACCGCGGCCAGGGCCGCCCGTGGGTTTTCTGTGACCAGCCACGGGCCCTCTTCCGCCGGCGGGCGGCGGCACAAGATGGCCGCCGCCCCCTGATCCAGCGCCTGCTGAATGTACTTGTGGCCGTCGGTCTTGTAGCCCGGCAGGGCCACGAAGAGGCAGCCGGAAATCATATCTCGGGTGTCATAGCAGATGCCTGAAATTTCCACATCCTGGATGTGACGGGCCGTTAGCTTCACACCCGCCAGCACTTCATTCAGCTTCATGCTCACACCCCGCTTTCTCCCCACAGGGGAAGGTAATTACAGGCCCGCGCCGCTGGCCGTGGAGTCGGTAAAGCGCACCTCAATGGTGGTGCCCCGGTCCACGCTGGTACCCGCCGGGGTGGATTGCTCATAAGCCACCACAGTGGAACCGAACTCAGAGGCGCCGCTGGCCTTCAGATAGAGGCCCTGGGCGGACAGCTTCGCCTTGGCCTGCTCCACGTTCAGGCCGATGACGCTGGGCACCTGGACCTGGTCGGTGGGTACTTCGGCGCCCATATAGACCACCACTTCGCTGCCGCCGGGGATGGATGCTCCCTTGGCCGGGATCTGGCCGGTGACGGTGTCGCCGTCGCCCACCACCCGGATGGACAGGTTATTCTTCTTCAGGGATGTGGTGGCGTCAGCCAGATTCAGACCGGTCAGGTTGGGTACCATCACATCGGCGGTGGCAGAGTAGCTCTTCTCCACGCCCAGATAGTCCAGAATCTTTTCCATCAGCTCGCCAGCCTTGAGGGCAGCCATATTGCCGCCGCTGATGTACCAGTTGTCCGCCGTATAGTTGGAGCCGGGGCTCACCGGCTTGGGGCTGTCGTAAGCCAGCAGGATGACCACCTGGGGATCGTCCGCCGGGGCGAAGCCCAGGAAGGAAACGATGGTGTGGTCGTCGCCCTTCAGGGTCTGGGAGGAACCGGTCTTGCCGCCGATGCGGTAGCCCTCCACGGCGGCGTTCTTACCGGTACCGCCGTCCACCACCTTTTCCAGGATGGCCCGGCACCGCTCGCTGGTCTGCTCGCTGATGACCTGCCGCACTTCGGTGGGCTCGGTGTGCTGGAGTACGTTGCCGTCGGCGTCGGTGATCTGGCTCACCACATAGGGCTGCATCAGGTGGCCGCCGTTGACCACGGCAGAGGCTGCGGTGATGAGCTGCAGGGGGGTAACCTGGAAACGCTGGCCGAAAGAGGCCACCGCCAGGTCTACATTGGTAAAATCGTCCCGGCTCCAAATCACGCCGGTGGTCTCACCCTGCATATCGATTCCGGTCTTTTCCAGGAAGCCGAAGTCCTCCAGATAGTCGTAGAACTTCTCCGCTCCCAGCCGCTTGCCGATCTCGATGAAAGCAGGGTTACAGGAGTTGGCCACCGCCTTGGCCAGATCCTGGTCGCCGTGGCCATCGCGCTTGGAACAGCGGATGGGGTCACCGTTCCACCCATCTACCTGGGCCACACCGCTGCAGTAGAAGTGGTCGCTCTCACTGATCACGCCCTCCTCCAAGGCGGCAGCCAGCACGATGGACTTGAAGGTGGAACCTGGCTCATAGGAGCTGGTTACCGCCTTGTTGGCCCACTGGCTGTAAAGGACCTCCTTCTCCGCCTCCTGGACGGCCGCGTCGTAGGCCTCCTGAGCGGTGGCGCCCTCAGCCAGCGCCTTCGTATAGGCCTCCTCCTTGGTGTATCCGCCGCTCTTGATGTCCTCCAGATACTGGAGAAGCACCGGGTCGCTGACAGTCCAGGGATCGTTCAGATCAAAGGTGGGGGAGTTGGCCCAACCCAGGATGGCCCCAGTGTTGGGGTCCATTACCAGGCAGAAGGCACCGTCTTGTATATCGAACTGCTCCACACCCTCCTGGAGGATACTCTCACAGTAGGACTGAATGGTGGCGTCGATGGTGAGGGTCAGATTGTTGCCGTCGGTGGCGTCGTAGTAGTCCTCAAAACGGTAGAGCAGCTCGGTGCCCACACCGTCCTTGGCGGTGACCACCCGGCCGGTCTGACCGGACAGTTCCTCTTCGAACTGGGCCTCCAGCCCGTAGGCGCCCACATTGTCGGTATTGGGGTTGACCCAGCCCACCACATGGGCTGCCAGGCTTCCCTTGGGGTAGTACCGCTTGCTGGTGGGCATCAGGTAGATGCCATGGGACAGGTGATTCTCGGTGATAAATTCCTGTACCGCCTCCGACTCCTCGGGCTCCACCCGGTATTTGATGATCTCATACTGGGAGTTCTTGTTCTCCAGATGCTTCATCACATCCTCAACTTCCAGGTTCAGGATGGACGCCAGGTTCTCCGCCACAAACTGGTCGGTAGGCTCCGGATAGTCGGGCAGCGTGCCGCCATTCTCCTGAGCGTCCTCCACCTTCTCCCGATAGGTCTCCTGGGTCTCCAGCAGATCCTTGGGGGAGAGCTGCACATTGTACACCGTGGCGCTCATGGCCAGCACGGCCCCCTGGCTGTCATAGATAGTGCCCCGGTTGGCAGTAACGGTGCTGTCTCTGGTTTGCTGCTGCACCGCCAATTCCTGATAGTAGTCATGCTGACTGATCTGGATCTGCCACAGTTTGAAAAACAGGGGGATAAACACCACCAGTCCGAACAACACCATCAGGAACAGGCTGCGGATCAGAATGGTGCGGTTGGCCCGCCGGTCCGGCTTCTGCCGGATGATTCGAGTGCCTTTCTTTCTTTTTTCTGCCATTTCCGGCTCACCTCGCTTGGGATCATACAGCACTTGTATGCTGCTCCACGGCTTGAAATACCGCAGGAGGGCGTAAGAAAATTTCTTTTCTTACGCCCTCTCTCACTTACACTTGCTTGCTGACTTGTTCTTGCCGACGTCTCAGGAACGCCCGCTCTCTTTTCTGCCCGCTGATGCAGTATATGGCGCTGATCAACTGAAATATTCCACAATCTCCGTAAAGATGGAATGCATACTCTCCACGGCCCCCTCCACACCGGTGGCCTCCTCTTCCTGCTGGAAGTAGGTCACCGAGTCAGGCTCGGACAGGTCCACGTAGATGATCTGACCATTCTGGGGCTTGACCATGGCGCCGCTGTCGGTCAGGTTCTGCTCGATGCTCTCCAGATCGTAGGCCAGCTCATACTGGGCCCGCAGCTTGGCCTCCTCCGTCTTCAGGCCGGTCAGATCAGACCGCAGGCTTACCACCTGATCGGAGATCACCGCCAGCTGCACATAACTGAACAGCAGCAGCACCGCGAAAACCAGTACCGCCAGGAAACCCACCACGGCAAAGGGAGAGACGATACCCGCCTCCCGTACCCGAACCTTGGGACGGACCACCGCCCGTTCCCGGGGCCGGACCAGCGGACGGGGACGCAGGACCTCTTCCTGCTCCAGCTGCCGGGCTGCGGAGCCGTCATACATGGGGAAAGGGATGGTATCATATTTGGAATATTTTCTGCGCTTCACGGCAGTTGCCATGGCTGCTCCACTCCATTCTCATTTGTAAATCTGCCGTTATCTCTCTCTCAGCTTCTCCGCCACCCGCAATTTGGCGCTGCGGGCACGGGGATTCTCTTCCAGTTCTTCCGGGCCGGATACAATGGGCTTCCGGGTAATCAATTTAATCTGAGGCTTTTTCCCGCACACACATACCGGGAAATCGGGGGGACAGGTGCATCCTTTTGCATACTCCGCCAGGCCGTTCTTCACGATGCGGTCCTCCAGAGAGTGGAAGGAGATCACCGCCAGCCGGCCGCCGGGGTTGAGGCGGGGCACTGCGGAGCGCACCATCTTGTCCACCGAGCCCAGCTCGTCGTTGACCGCAATGCGGATGGCCTGAAAGGACCGCTTGGCAGGGTGCTGCTTCTCCCGCAGGGCGGAGGCGGGCATGGCCCCCTTAATAATGTCCACCAGTTCCAGGGTGGTCTCCACCGGCTTTTTCTCCCGGGCGCGCACAATGGCTCCCGCAATGGCGGAGGAATAGCGCTCCTCGCCGTACTGCCACAGAATGCGCCGCAGTTCCTCCTGAGGCCACTCATTCACCACGATGCGGGCGGTCAGTCCGTCGGACTGGTCCATCCGCATATCCAGCGGCGCGTCCGCCATATAGGAGAAGCCTCTGGATCCGTCGTCCAGCTGAGGAGAAGACACACCCAGGTCGAAGAGCATTCCGTCCACACCCTCCAGACCCAGCCCGTCCAGAATGGCGTCCAGCTCGCAGAAGTTGCTGTGGACCAGGGTAACCTTGTCCCGCCACTGGGCCAGCCGCTCCTCTGCCGCGTCCAGGGCCGCCTGGTCCCGGTCCACGCAGATCAGCCTGCCGCTGGTCAACCGCTTGACGATCTCCCGGCTGTGACCTGCCCGGCCCAGGGTGCCGTCCAGATAAACACCCTCCGGCTTGATATTCAGCGCTTCTATACATTCCGCCAGCAGTACCGGCTTGTGAGAAAATCCCGTTTCACTCATCTCAGAACCCCAGCATCTCCATACAGGCGGACATCTTCTCCGGCGTCATTTCTTCCTCTTCCTGGGCCTGCCAGGCATCGGCACTCCAGATCTCGGCCCGATCATTGACGCCGATGATGACCACGTCCTTGTCCAGTCCGGCATACTTCCGCAGCTTCTGCGGAATCACAATACGGCCCTGACTGTCCAGTTCGCACTTAGCGGCATTGGCAAAGAGGGGACGCATGGCTTTGGACTGGCTCATGGGAAGGGAGGAAAATTTTTCTGTAAACCGATCCCAGGTGGACTGGGGATAGATGGCCAGACAGGCGTCCACGCCCATAGCCAGATAGAAGGTGACCCCCAGTTCCTCCCGGAGTTTGGCGGGAATGAACAGGCGTCCCTTGCCGTCGATGCTATGCTCGTAGGTACCGGTCACGCCCTTCACTTCCCTCCACTTTGGTGTTTTTAAGCGGGGTTTTCCCCCATTTCGCTCCACCGTCTCCTTCAGTATAAAGGTTCTGTAACGGAATTGCAATAGTTTTTTACTCTTTTTTAACCCCCAAACTCCCTGTTTTTCATACGAAAGTCGTGCTTTTTTGCATCAAAAACATATGTTCGATCTCTTTTCGTTTCCAATCGGCAGCAAAAAGCACCATACCTGGTGGTATGGTGCAAAAAAAATCACAATTTTATCGTATTATGTAAATAGGATAATGGAAAAAAACAGCTCCCCGCCGCAGTGGGGCAGGGAGCCGTTTTGCTGTTATTCGTCGGCCTCAGCGTCGTAGGGCTGACGGCTGTTCTGGGGGCTGCTGCCGCCGGCCACCGCCCGGAACCGGGCGCGGGACTTCTTGATCTCGTCATAGGCCTCGGCCACCGCCTCCTCGGTGCGGCGGAGGGCGTCCTCACAGTAGTCGTTGGCCGCCTTGCGCAGGTCCCGGCTGCGCTCTTCGGCGGTACGCATCATCTCATTGGCCTTCTGCTTGGTCTGGGCCAGCAGTTCGTTCTCAGACACCATCTGGCGGGCCTGCTCCTCGGCCTGCTTGCGAATGAGCTCAGCCTCCCGCTTGGCGGAATTGATATAATCGGTACGGGCGGCGATCAGCTTCTTGGCCTCGCTCAGCTCCATGGGGAACTGACCCCGCACTTCATCCAGCAGATCCAGAGCCTTGTCCCGCTCCAGAATGCACTTATCGCTGCTCAGGGGCATATTTTTGGCGTCTTCAATCATCTCATAGAGCATATCCAGTAATTCTTCCACACCGGTGGCCATCAGCGATCCCTCCCGCTTTCGATTTTTTGCCGGACGTCCTCAATGATCTCACGGGGGAGAAAGTCCGACAGATCCGCTCCGTAACGGGCCATTTCCTTGACCACGCTGGAGCTGACATAGGTGTACTTGGCGCTGGACGGCAAAAACATGGTCTCCAGCCTAGGATTGAGTTTTCGATTGATGAGGGCCATCTGCAGCTCATTCTCATAATCGGACACTGCCCGCAGACCCTTCACCAGGGTGCAGGCCTTCTTCTGCCGGGCGTACTCCGCCAGCAGAGTGGAGGAGCAATCCACCTCCACATTGGGCAGCTTAGCCACCACCTTGCGGATGAGCTCTGTCCGCTCCTCCGGGGTGAAGAGGCCCCGGTTCACCTTCTCCGAGTTCACCAGCACGCAGACGATGAGCCGGTCAAAGCAGACGGCTGCCCGCTTGATAATATTGAGATGCCCCAGCGTGATGGGATCAAAGCTGCCGGGGTAGATGGCTGTCTTCATAAGGGCTTCACATCCTGTTGCCGACGGTACGGTGATAGATGGTGAGTTTGATCTTGCCGTAGCGGTACTCCCGGCCCTTCTCGTAGGGGCCTTCCAGCTCCGGCAGCACCGACTCGGCGGCGCTTTCGCAGACTATTATACCATTTTCCGTCATGATGTCAATCTTGGCGATGGTCTCCAGGGCCTTTTCCAGCATACCGGTGCCGTAAGGCGGGTCCAGGAAAACCAGGTCAAATTTCTCCCGGCAGCCGGTGAGAAAGGCCAGATAATCCCCCTGGATCACCTTGGCACTGTCCGCCAGCTTGGTGTGGGCCAAATTCTCCCGCACCACCGCAGCGGCCTCCCGCCGCAGATCCACGAAGGTGCAGAAGGCCGCCCCCCGGGACAGGGCCTCGATGCCCATCTGGCCGGTACCGGCAAACAGGTCCAGCACCTGCCGGCCCTCGATGTCGAACTGAACGATATTGAAAACCGATTCCTTCACCTTGTCGGTGGTGGGCCGGGTCTCCAGGCCGGGCAGCTCTTTCAGCTTACGGCCCCGGGCAATTCCGGTGATCACTCTCATGTGGGTCCTTCCCCTTTCGGATGAAAATAGTCAAATACCGCTTGAGCGGTGTTTTTGGGCACCACCTCCGCCAGCTGGGCCTGGGTGGCTTCCTTGATCTTTTTGATACTCTTGAAGTGCTTGAGCAGGTCGCTCCGCCGCTTCTCCCCCACGCCGGGGATCTGGTCCAGCACCGAGCCTTTCACCCGCTGGTTCTGCTGCTGGCGGTGGAACTCGATGGCAAAGCGGTGGGTCTCCTCCTGGATCTGGCCGATGAGGGAGAAAATGGCCTGATTACCCTGGATGCCGATCTCCCGGCCCTCCGGTGTCACCAGGGCCCGGGTACGGTGGCGGTCGTCCTTCACCATACCAAAGATGGGGATGGACAGTCCCAGCGTCTCCAGCACCTTCACCGCCACATTGGCGTGGTTGACGCCGCCGTCAATGAGCAGCAGGTCAGGCTTGTCCGCGAATTTTTCGTCCCCTTCCAGGTAGCGCTTGAACCGTCGTGTCAGCACCTGCTCCATGGAGGCGTAGTCGTCTGGGCCGTCCATATCCTTCAGCTTGAAATGACGGTAATCCCGCTTCAGAGGACGGGCATTCACATACACCACCATAGAGGCCACGATGTCGTCGGCGCCCTGGTTGGAGATGTCGTAGGACTCGATACGCCGGGGCGGAGCCTCCAGGTCCAGCATCTTCCCCAGCAGCTCCATCAGCTTGCTCTGCCGCTCCTCCCGAGTGGTCCAGCGCTCCACTTCCTCCACCGCGTTCTTGTTGGCCAGACGGATCAGGTCCATCTTGGCCCCCCGCTGGGGGGTCACCAACTCCACCTTGCGGCCTGCGTCCTCGGATAGCATCCGCATCAGAGGCACTTCGTCCTCCAGCTCACAGGGCAGCAGGATCTGCCGGGGCAGGTTTCCCCGGCCTCCATAGTATTGCCGCACCAGGGCGGACAAAATGTCCGCTGTTTCCTCCTCCATGGGGGTATCGATCAGGTCCCAGTCCTTGGCGGCCAGCTCGCCCTCCACAAAGTGGAGCACCACAAAGCAGCTCTTGGTGGCCTCTCCCTTGTGGAAGCCTACCACGTCGGTATCGGCCAGGGAACCGGCCACCACCTTCTGCCGCTTGCCCAGCAGTTCAATGGCCTTATAGCGGTCCCGCAGTTCGGCGGCCTTCTCAAAGCGCAGCTCCTCGGCGGCCAGTTCCATCTCCGCCTTCAGTTCGTCCCCTACCTCCTGGAACTTGCCCTCCAGCAGACGGACGGCCTGGTCGATGGCCTCCCGGTAGCGGCTCTGGTCCATGTCCTTCCGGCAGTAGCCGTCGCACTGGCCCATGTGGTAGTTGAGGCAGGGCCGCTCCTTGCCGATGTCCCTGGGAAACTTTTTGTTACAGGAGGGCAGGCGCAAGGCTACCCGCAGGGCGTCGATAATATTCTGGGTGTTGCCCCGGCTGCCGTAGGGGCCGAAGTACCGGGCCCCGTCCTCCGCCGCCCTGTTGGCTAGAGAGAACTTGGGGTACTCCTCCTTCACCGTCAGCCGGATGTAGGGATAGCCCTTGTCGTCCTTGAGCAGGATGTTATACCGGGGCTGGTGGCGCTTGATGAGGGAATTTTCCAGCACCAGGGCCTCAAACTCCGAGTCGGCCACGATGACGTCGAAGTGGTCGATCTGGCTTACCATGGCCCGGGTTTTTTCGGTGTGGGAGGCCAGGTTGGCAAAGTACTGGCTCACCCGGTTCTTCAAGGCCTTGGCCTTGCCCACGTAGATGACCACATTTTTGGCATCCTGCATGATATATACGCCCGGCTTCAGCGGCAGGGCATGAGCTTTCTCTTTTAACTCGTCAAAGGTCATAGCAAAAACTACAAGCCCTCCTTTCTGCCGTACATGGCAACCCTACTATCAAAAAAAGCGCCGCAGATGCGGCGCTTTTTTCTCTCGCTTTGGTCGCTTACTCAGAGAAGTTGGAGGAGATCAGCTCGATGAGAGCCTCCACAGCTTCCTTCTCGTCGGGGCCGTCTGCAATGAGGTTAATGGAAGTCCCCTTGACGATCCCCAGAGAAAGCACACCCAGCAGGCTCTTGGCATTGACTCTCCGCTCGTCCTTCTCCACCCAAATAGAGCTCTTGAACTCATTGGCCTTCTGGATGAAGAACGTAGCCGGTCTGGCGTGCAGGCCGACCTGGTTGTTCACAACTGCCTCTTTCATATACATAGCGTTTCCCCCCAAGATGCATTCGCATACTTCGTATTATAGGATAGCAAATTTATCCCAAACCGTCAATGACAAAATGCACAAAATCCGTGCAAGAATCTGTTTTGAATGACGAACCCTCTGGTTTTATTTCCGAATCAGAACGGAAACTCCATCACCGCAGCTCGGCGATGGTCACACCATCCTCCCCTTCGCCGTAGCGGCCGGGGCGGAAGGACTTCACATAGCGGCTGCGCTTGAGGTGCTCCCGCACCGCCTTGCGCACCGCACCGGTGCCCTTACCGTGGATGATGCGCACCTCGTTGAGCCGGCCCAGCACCGCGTTGTCCAGGAACAGGTCCAAGGCGCCGATGGCCTCGTCGGTCATCATGCCCCGCAGGTCCACCTCGGGAGAGGCTCCCAGGGAGCGCAGCTTGTGCTCTGCCCGGGCCACCACCTTCTTGGCGGCCTTGACGCTCTCCCCTTCCACAACCCGGACCTCGTCCTGCTTGGCGGTGATCTTCAGGATACCGGCCTGAAGCTGGAGGGAGCCGTCCTTGTTGACGGAGAGCACGGTGGCCTGGGTACCCATCTTCACCAGCTCCACCGTGTCGCCCTTCTGTGCGGGACGGGTGGGCGGCGGGACGGGTGCCTCAGGCCGCTGGCCCAGCTTGCCTTCGGCCTCGTTGAGTCTGTGACGCAGACCTGCCCGCTCGTCGTTGATCTTCTGCCAGTCCTCTTCCTTCCGCTGGCGGCGGCGCATTTCGTTCAGTTCCTTGAACACCTGGTCGGCGGTGTCCCTGGCCTCGTCCAGGATGGCACGGGCCTCCGCCTGGGCCTTCTCCACCGCCTTCCGGCGCTGGGCATCCATCTGGGCCTTGTACTCCCGGGAGGCCTTGGCGGTCTCCTCCATCTCCCGGCGGAGGCGTGCTGCGGCCTCCTTCTCCTTCTCCATCTCCTGGCGCTGTTCGTCCAGCTGGGTGAGCACATCCTCAAAGCGAACGTTCTCCGCGTCAATGCGGGCGGCAGCCTTCTGGATGATGGACTTGGGCAGGCCCAGCCGCTCAGAGATGGCAAAGGCGTTGGACTTGCCGGGGATGCCGATGAGCAGCCGGTAGGTGGGTGCCAGGGAGTCCACGTCGAACTCGCAGGAGGCGTTCTCCACCCCCGGGGTGGTCATGGCGTACACCTTCAGTTCGGCATAGTGGGTGGTGGCGGCCACCAAAGCCCCCATTTCCCGGGCAGACTCGATGATGGCGGCGGCCAGGGCCGCGCCCTCAATGGGGTCGGTGCCCGCGCCCAGCTCGTCGAAGAGGATGAGGGTGCGGTCGTCCGCCTCCTGCAAAATGCCCACAATGTTCACCATATGGGAGGAAAATGTGGACAAGTTCTGGGCAATGGACTGCTCATCACCGATATCGGACAGCACCCGGTCAAAGACTTTTACACAGCTGCCGTCCCCCACGGGGATGTGGAGGCCGCACTGGGCCATCAAGGTCAGAAGGCCGATAGTCTTGAGGGTGACCGTCTTGCCGCCGGTGTTGGGGCCGGTAATCACCAGGGTGTCGAAGCTCTCCCCCAGCATCAGGTCGTTGGCCACCGCCTTGTTGGGGTCCAGCAGGGGGTGGCGGGCCTTTCGCAGGTAGAGGCCCTGGCCGGACAGCCGGGGCGCGCCCGCCCGCATCCGATAGGCCAGCTTGGCCCGGGCAAAGATCACGTCCAGGATGATGAGCAGGTCGTAGTCCTGGCTGATGTCCTCTTTGTACTGGGCGCACTGGGCAGACAACTCCGCCAGAATGCGCTCGATCTCCTTCTCCTCCTTGGCCTGCAATTCCCGCAGCTCGTTGTTGGCCTTCACCACCCCCATGGGCTCAATGAAGAAGGTGGAGCCGGAAGAGGACACATCGTGGACCAGGCCGGGCACGTCGTTTTTGTGCTCCGACTTCACCGGCACCACATAGCGGTCGTTGCGCTGGGTGATGATGGACTCCTGGAGGTACTTGGACTGGTTGGAGGAGATCAGCTTGTTCAGGATGTCCCGCACCTTGGAAGCGGTAGCCCGGATATGCCGCCGGATGGAGGCCAGCTCCGGGCTGGCGGCGTCGGCAATCTCGTCCTCCCCCACGATGGCGCCGGTGATGCGCTCCTCCAGGAAGCGGTTGGAGGTAAGGGAGCGGAACAGGTGGTCGATGCAGGTCTTGGCCCGGTCCCCCTCTCCTTCGCCATACTCCTTGGCGGAGCGGGCGGAGCGCAGCACGGCGGCGATGTCCAGCAGCTCCCGGGTGTTGAGGGCGCCCCCCATGTTGGCGCGCTGGAGGGAGGCTCCCACCGGGCGCACGCCGGAAAAGGAGGGCGAGCCCCGCAGGGCGGTCATATTCACCGCGGCGGTGGTCTCGTCCAGAGCCCGCTGCACGTCGTCCACATCGGTCAGGGGCCGCAGGGCCAGGCAGCGGTCCTTGCCCTCCTCGGTCACCGCCTGCTCGGCCAGCTTCTCCAGCACCCGGGGCAGCTCCAGAGTCTGAATGGATTTTTCAAATAAATCGGTCATGTAGGTTCTCCAAATTGCATGATATCCAGAGGCGGGCCAGTGTCCCGCCCCTGTGGGTTATCCCATCAGTTCACATTTCAGGGTAATCAGGGCCCGGCCTCCCACCCGTACCTTCACACTACCGTTGTCCTCGGTGATGCGGCTCAGGATCTCAGAGGGCTTGCCCATCTTCTCCCCCTGCACAAAGCGGTTATCCGCACCGGCCTGGATCAGCCCCCGGCGGAACAGGTAGTAGGTCAGGGCTCCGTTGGAGGTGCCGGTGGCCGCCTCCTCCGGGATGGCGTACAGGGGGGCGAAATTGCGGCAGTGGGCGGCGGCGTCTGGGGTGTGGGGGCAAAACATATGCACCCCCACCACGTTGTAGTGCTCCGACAGACGGGTGACCTCCGCCTCGTTCTGGACAGCCCGGTCCAGGGTATCCAGGTCACGCACCGGTAGCAAAATGTCCATCAGCCCGGTACTCACTGCCTGGGGCTCCAGCCCCTCCGGCCGGTCGGCCAAAGACAGGCCATAGGCAGCGTACAGCGCCCCCTGCTCCTCCTCTGAGAAGGTAGGGCCATCGGTGGGGGGCGCCATATCCATCCACACGGCGTCCGCTCCCACCCCGATCTCCAGGTCCCCGGAGCGGGTATGGAGGGCGTAATCTCCGGGAACAATGGCCCCGGTATCCCGCAGGACGGTGAAAGCGGCGATGGTGGCGTGGCCGCACAGGTCCACCTCCTCAGCGGGGGTGAAGTAGCGGATATGGAAGGCCTTGTCCCCGGTCCGGCGGACAAAGGCTGTCTCGGAATGCTTCAATTCCCCGGCCAGGGCACGCATCAGGGATTCCTCCGGGAAGTCTCCCTCCCCCAGGAGAGCCACGCCGGCCTGGTTGCCGGAAAAGCGCACGGTGGTAAAGGCGTCTGCCACATACAGTTCCATGTTACATCCCCGCTTTCAGTTCATGATAAAAATCCAGGGTACGGAATCCCCGGTCCAGCTGGGTGCGCAGGAAGCCCTCACACACCCGGGCCAGGCAGTCCAGCCCCCCTTGGTCCAGTTGAAAGGAGAACAGCCGCTTGGGATCGCCGTAGAGAATGTGCCGCAGGGCGGACAAGGTTCCCTCCGTCAGGGGCAGGGAAGTGCCCTCCCCCACCTCGCTTTTGCAGGAGGCACAGTGGAGCACGCCCTCCGCCAGGTTCAGCATGGGCTTTTCCGGGTCAGGCCTGCCGCATACCGCGCAGGCATCGACAAGAGGCTCATAGCCCTCCAGGGCCATGAGCTTCATCTCATAGGCCGCCTTCACCAGAGCCTGGGGCTTGTTCAGCTTGTCCAGGGCGTGAAGGCTGTTCAGAATGAGGGACATGGCGGCCGGATCGGGCCGTCCCTCCACCGACACCGCCTCCATCACCTCGGCAAAATAGGAGCCCAGGGCCAGCAGCTCCACGTCGGATTTCAGATGCCAGAACTGCCGGATGGACTCGGCCTCGTTGAGGGTAATCCGGTCCTGGTACGCGAAGAGGGTCATGTCGGAATAGACCAACAGCTGGGCGGAGGCCGCCAGGGGGCTGTTTTTCTTCCGGCAGCCCCGGGCCTTTACGGTGCGCTTGCCCCCCTCGGCGGTGAGGACGGTGAGAATCTTGTCGGACTCCTTGTAGTTGACCTCCCGTAACACCAGGCCCTGTGTGGCAATGTGCATTTTACTCGTCCCGGTAGCCGAAGTTGTGGATGAGATTCAGATTGTCCCGCCAGCCCTCCTTGACTTTCACCCAGGTCTGGAGGAACACCTTGGTGCCCATAAAGGCCTCGATGTCGGTGCGGGCCAGGGTGGAGATCTTCTTGAGCATGGCGCCCCCCTTGCCGATAATGATGCCCTTGTGGCTGGCCTTCTCACAGTAGATGGTGGCGTCCAGGTCAATGATCTCGTTGTCCCGCTCGGAGAAGCGGGTGATCTCCACGGCGGTGCCGTGGGGGATCTCCTTGTCCAGGCAGAGCAGCAGCTTCTCCCGGATGATCTCGGCGCACACCTGCCGCTCGGGCTGGTCGGTGACCATGTCGTCAGGGAAGAGCTGGGGGCCTTCAGGCAGGAACTCTGCCAGCAGGTCCAGCAGCTCGTTTACGCCCTCGTTCTGCTTGGCGGAGATGGGCAGGATGGCGTTGAAGTCGTGGGCCTGGCCGTAGGTCTGCATGACGGCCAGCAGGGCCTCCTTCTCTACCGTGTCCATCTTGTTGATGACCAGGATGGAGGGCACGCCCAACTGCTTGATGCGGGCGATGAGCTCGGCCTCGGGGCCACCGATGTGAGGGATGGGCTCCACCAGCAGCAGGATGGCGTCCACGTCGGCCACGCTCTCCTTGACTACCTTCACCATGTAGTCGCCCAGCCGGGTACGGGCCTTATGGAGGCCGGGAGTGTCCAGGAAAACGTACTGGCACTCTCCCCGGTTGACCACGGCGCTGATGCGGTTGCGGGTGGTCTGGGGCTTGTTGGAGACAATGGCGATCTTTTCACCCACCAGGGCGTTGGTCAGGGTGGACTTGCCCACGTTGGGCCGGCCCACGATGCTGATCATTCCAGATTTTTTAATTTCCATAGGTGATCCTCAACTTTCTTGAGCGTTATTTCGTATTTTCCCAGTCGTTCCGTCTCTCTTTCAGCGCCTCATACAGCCCCCAGGCGCAGCCGGCCACAATACCCGGCAGCGCAAAGAGCACTCCGCAGGCCACAATCGTTATGGCGTTTTCCACCATGCTGCCCAGCGCCATGCACAGCAGGATGCAGATGCCGATGGAGATGGCCCCGCCGGCGGCGGCATACCGTCCAACCTTACCCATCCTGTCCCTCCCGGCCAATGCCCAGCCGCCCCAGGATGATCTCCTCACGCTCTCTCATTTGGGCCTTCATAGGGCCCTCATCCATATGGTCGTACCCCAGCAGGTGGAGCACCGAGTGGACAGCCAGATAGGCCACCTCCCGGCGGGTACCGTGGCCGAACTCCTCCCCCTGGGCGCGGGCCCGCTCCAGGGAGATCACCATATCCCCCAGAGGTACCAGGTTGTCGCCGGGGTCGGCGTCCTCCCCGGTGGGATGTTCTCCGGGCTGGAGGTCGAACATGGGGAAGGAGAGTACGTCGGTAGGCCTGTCCACCCCCCGCTGCTCCAGATTGATCTGGTGGATGCCCTCGTCGTCAGTGAACAGCACGTCCACCTCGCAGGGCACATCCACCCCCTGGGCGTCCAGAGCGGCGGGGATCACCTGCCGCAGCAGGTCGGCATACTCCTCCGCCCCGTCTACCTCGGTCTCAATGATGATCTCGTGGTTCATGCCTTCCGGCCCTCCTTTTTGGCCCGGCGGTTCTCGTCGGCCTCATAGGCCTTGATGATCCGCTGGACAATGACGTGACGCACCACGTCGGACTCGTTCAGGCGGCAGATGGCGATATCCTCCACCCCGTCCAGCACCCGCATGGCCTCCTTCAGGCCGGACACAGTGTCGCGGGGCAGGTCGATTTGGGTGATGTCGCCGGTGATGACGATCTTGGAACCGAAGCCCAGGCGGGTCAAAAACATCTTCATCTGCTCCCGGCTGGTGTTCTGGGCCTCGTCCAGGATAATGAAGGAGTCATCCAGGGTGCGGCCTCTCATATAGGCCAGGGGAGCCACCTCGATGTTGCCCCGCTCCAGGTACTTCTGGTAGGTCTCGGGCCCCAGCATCTCAAAGAGGGCGTCGTACAGGGGCCGCAGGTAGGGGTCTACCTTGCTCTGCAAATCGCCGGGCAGGAAGCCCAGCCGCTCGCCCGCCTCCACGGCGGGCCGGGTCAGGATGATGCGGTTGACCTGCTTGTCCCGGAAGGCGGCCACGGCGGCGGCCACCGCCAGATAGGTCTTGCCGGTGCCCGCCGGGCCGATGCCCAGGGTAATGGTATTTTTCTTGATGGCATCCACATACCGCTTCTGGCCCAGGGTCTTGGCCTTGATGGGCTTTCCCTTGGCGGTGACGCACAGGACGTCCCGGGCGATGTCGTTGATGTGGGACTCATTGCCCGCCTTTACCAGATTGATGATGTAGCGCACGTTCTGTTCGGTGATGGTCTCCTTCCGCCCGGCCAGGCCCAGCAGGCCCTCGATGGCCTTGACGGCGTGCATCACGTTTTCCGCCTCGCCGGACACCTTCAGCTGGTCGTCCCGGCTCACCACCGTTACATTTAGCTCGTGCTCCACCAGCTTGATATTCTCGTCAAAAGAGCCAAAGACGTCTACCACGTCCTCCATCCGCTCGATATTGATGGTCTGTTCTATCATGGATCGGCCTCGTTTTCTTGTGTAGTGGAATCGGGCACAAATGTCCCGATCTCTTCCCGGCACTCTGCCTGGAGGGTCACGGTCAGCATCCCGTTCTCCGTCTCCGCGGCAAACTCCGTGCTGACGATCTCCCCCTCCCCCACCGCCTCTTCCAGCGCCTCCATCAGGCGCTCTTTCAGCATGGCCTCCGCCGCGTCCGGCTCCACGGCCAGCGTCTCCAGTTCATAGGCCCGGCAGGTCTCCCGCTGGACGGCCAGGGGCATCTCCTCGCCGCCGGGCAGGGTCAGGGTCCAGGTATGGCTTATTTTATCATACCTGTCGAAAGAAATTCCACCCTTTCCAAAAAAATCGGTCCGGCGGCCCAGAGCGGTGACTGACCACAGATTGGTCTCCTCCCCGGTGTACCGCTTCACCTGAGCCTCCAGGGGCAGCTGGGCCGCCATGGTGCGCCAGGTCCGGGCGTACACCCGACCGGAAGCCCGCACCTGTATCTGCCCGATCTCCGGCTTATCGCTGTAGGCCGGGCCTTCCAGGTGGACAGTGCCCGAGATGAGAGTCTCCCCCTCCAGCACCGTATCCCCCACCTTCACCACCGCCTCGCCAGTGAGAGCCTCCACACGGGTTACAATGCCGGAGGCCCGGGCCACCACACTGCCATACTCCTGGGCGTCCACCAGTTCGGGCGCCTCCACCGCCTCCCGCACCAGCACTTCCGCCCGGGTGCCGTACAGATTGATGGACAGCCAGGACAGCTGGGGCAGCTGGAGCAGCACCTTGTTGCCCACCGTCCGCTCATCCAAACCGGGGCCGAAGGTACCGATACCCAACCCCTGCCGCCTCAGTTCGGTGAGGATCTGGGCGGTGGGCACGGTGGTGTTGCCCTTTACTTCAATGGTCAGCACAAAGGAGGACAGAACGCACACCGCCGCCATGGACAGGCCCATCCCCACCCAGAAGGCATAGCGTTTTTTGAATCGGGCCAGAAAGTAGGGCATCCCCTTCCGCCCGGCGGGAGTGACGATACACAGCGTCCGTTCCCCCAGGGCGGCGACCTGGCGGCTGCCCCGGCGGGTGACGGTGAGCCGCAGGCGGGTGGTCTCCATCCACTCCACGTTCCAGAACAAAATACCCCGCTGAGCGCACAGGTTGAGGAACCGTTCAGGAAAGGCCCCCTCCACCTCCAGACGCACGCTCCCCCGCAGGGCGTTCACCAGCCGCAGCAGCATCCTTCCACCTCCTTTTTCAGGTCAGATCCACCCCGTCGATCTCGCCGGTGATGAGCAGCTGGCTGGCGTTCATGGATTTCAGCTCCAGGTTGCTGCCCCGCACCTTGATGACCAGCTTGCCGCCGGAGATGTGGATCTCCTGGCTGCCATAGGCCAGGATGCCCTTGTGGTTTTCCATCCGCAGCTCCCGGCTGCCGGTGAGCTCCACCCTGGGCAGGCCGGCCACCACGTCCCCGGGCAGGTCCAGCACCTCTGCCGTCTTTTCCAGCAGACCGGGCCGTTTTCGGTCTCGTTCCATGGCCTCCACCCCCCTCCGACCTATGCTTATGCGGGGTGGTTGTCCCATTTGACAGGAAAAGGGCGGGCCAGCGGCCCGCCCCAGAATGGGATATGCAGTTTTTATACGCCGGTCAGGTCAAAGGGCGGGATATACTCCGCCTGGGCGGCCTCCGCCCCCTGGGCAAAGCCCTCCAGTCCCAGATCCGCCATGTAGGCCTCCGCCGCCCGCACCTCCGAGGGACGCACCCGGCGGTTGATCTCCGGATAATCCGCCGCCCGGCCCCAGGGAATGTACTGGCTCATAAGGGAGAAGAGTACCTCTCCCGGCTCAAAATGCTCCGCCACCCAGTCCATCACCCGCTTGGCCTCGGCCAGCTTGCCGGGCAGCAGCAGGTGGCGGATGACCACCCCCTGTTTCAGCAGCCCGTCCTCATACCGGACGGGACCGGTCTGGCGGAACATCTCCAGGATAGCCGCCTCCGCCGCCTGGGGATAGTCCGGAGCGGCGGAGTAGCGCCCGGCATAGTCGCCGGTGCGGTATTTATAGTCGGGCAGGTAGATCTGGACCTTGCCCTCCAGAGCTTTCAGGGTCTCCACCCGGTCGTAGCCGCCGGAATTCCACACCACCGGCACCGGCAGAGACTCGGCCAGCGCCGAGCGCACCACATGGGCGTAGTGAGTGGGGTTCACCAGATTGATGTTGTGGGCCCCCTGATCAATGAGTTCAAAGAAGATGGCCCGCAGTCGCTCCACCGTGATGGGCTTGCCGAAATCCCGGTGGCTGATCTGCTCATTCTGGCAGAACACGCACCCCAGGGAGCAGCCGGAGAAAAACACGGTGCCCGAGCCCTTTGTACCGGAGATGGGGGGTTCCTCCCACATATGGAGAGCCGCCCGGGCCACCACCGGGGCTTCTGGCATCCGGCAGCGGCCCTCACCCCGGTCGGCCGTACGCACCGCCCCGCACTTCCGGGGGCAGAGATTACAGATCATTTCAATGGTTCCTTTCCGCTTTCCTGGGACTTACTTTTGCTTGGGGCCCAGGTTACCCTCTTTCCAGTGCTTACGGCACAGGCCGATGTATCGGTCGTTGGCCCCCAGCACCACCTGCTCGCCCTCCTTGAGCACATTGCCTTGCTCGTCGAAACGGGCGTTGCACAGGGCCTTCTTGCCGCACCAGCAGATGGTCTTGACCTCCTCGATCACGTCGGCGGTGGCCAGCAGCTCCGCCGAACCGGGGAACAGGTCCCCCTTGAAGTCGGCCCGCAGGCCGTAGCAGATCACCGGGATATTCCAGTCGTCCACCAGATCGGTGAGGTAGCGCACCTCCTCCCGGCTGAGGAACTGGGCCTCATCCACGATGATGCAGGCGTAGGGCTTCAGCTCCCGGGGGGTCATCTCCATCAGGTCAGAAAAATAGATGCAGTCGTGGCTCAGCCCCGCCCGGGAGGCCACAAACCGGGCCCCGTCCCGCTGATCGATGGCAGGCTTCACCAGCAGGGCATCCTGGCCCCGCTCCTCATAGTTGTAGCGCACCATCAGGGCGTTGGCGGTTTTGCTGGAGCCCATCACTCCATACCGGAAATACAGCTTTGCCATGGTTCCTCTCCTTCTCCTTTAAGCCGCCCCTCCACCGCAGGCTTGAAAGCCTGAAAGGCGTTGGGCACGGCGTAGTCCCGGTCCAGTTCCTCCAAAGTGGCCCACACCCAGCCCTCGGGCAGGGTATCGCCGGCCGCCTGGACCAGCACGGCCTTCATATGCCACTCGATATGGGTAAAAATGTGCTTGCCCGACGGCCCCTGCTCCAGGGAGAGGGCCTCCACCGGACAGGGTGCGGGGGACAGCTCGTTGGGATACTCCCACAGTCCCGCCAGCAGGCCCCGGCTCTTCCGCCGCCGAAGGGCCACCGCCCCATCCCGGAAGATGAGGAACACCGTCCGCTCCTCCACCCGCCGGGCCTTCTTGGCCGCCTTTACCGGCAGTTCCCCGGTGCGCTCCGTCAAACGGGCCACACAGAAGTCTCTGGCCGGGCACTGATCGCACAGGGGGGCGCCGTTGGGCAGGCACACGGTGGCCCCCAGCTCCATCAGGGCCTGGTTAAAGTCCCCGGGGGCATCCACCGGCATGACCCGCTTCAGAGCCACTCCCATCCGGGCCTTGGTGTCCGGCTTCATAATATCCCCGTCGTCCCCGGTGATGCGGGCTACCACCCGCAGCACATTGCCGTCCACCGCCGGTTCGGGGATGCCAAAGGCGATGGATGAGATGGCTCCGGCGGTGTAGTCGCCGATACCAGACAGGGCGTGGATGGCCTCATAGGTATCGGGAAAGACGCCGCCGTGATCCTCCATGATCTGGCGGGCCGCCTTTTGCAGGTTGCGGGCCCGGTTGTAGTAGCCCAACCCCTGCCACAGCTTCATGAGCCGATCCTCCTCCACCGCCGCCAGATCAGCCACAGTGGGCAGTTCCGCCAGAAAGCGTCGGTAGTAGTCCAGCACCGCCGCCACCCGGGTCTGCTGGAGCATGATCTCGCTGATCCATACATGGTAGGGGGTGGGGTCGCTGCGCCAGGGCAGCACCCGGGCGTTTTCCCGGTACCATTGCAGCAGCGGGATGGGAAGCAGTTCCAGGGGTTCCAAAGGCATACCTCCAAAGTCTGATTGTTATCCCGCTCATTATATAATGGCCGCCCTCCTTTTTCAATTCCCACGGTTCTACAAAATTTTCTTCGCCCCCTTGCACTTACCAACAGGTTACCTCTATAATGTTAGATAAGCAATCAATCTCGACTGGGGGTATCTGTTGTGGCCGCGGGTTCCGGCATCAGGGGCTTTCCGGCGCTGTTCTGGCGCCGGTGGAAGGGGGCCTTTTCCACCATTTTGTTCTACGTGGTCCAGTTCCTGCTGGTAACCTGGATCTTCGGCAGCACCTACGCCATGGTGGTCTCCTGCTCCACCACCCTGTTTCAGCTCCGCCGGAAGGAGGCCAACCGGCTGGAGGACTACGCGGCCATGTGCCTCATGTCCCTGCTGCTGTGCCTGCTGGCCTTTGCCGCCGCCCTCAATGTGTGGCTGTGCGCCATCCTGAATTTCGCCGTACCCTTCTTCCTGGTGTTCTGGAAGTGCAGCCAGTTCACCCCCAAGGGCCACATGGGCTACGCCATGACCTTCGTCTTTCTGGAGCTGCGTCCACCCACGCTGGAGCAGCTGCCCATTCAGCTGGAGGCGGTGGGCTTCTGCTGCGTACTGCTGGTGATCGCTCTGCTCATCAACGCCAGGGTAACCCACATCACCAGTGACCCGGCGGGTCAGATTTCTGCCAGCCTGCTGCGGCTGGCCGACCTGCTGGACGGGCTGTCCAGCGGCGGCGACGACAAATCCGCCGGCAAGGAGCTCTACGACCTGGCCCGCAGTTTCCACCGAAAGGGCTATGACCGGCGGCACCTGCTCCACCTGCCTGACCGGCAGAAGCGGTGCTATCATCTGCTGGCTCTGCTGTTTCAGCGGGCCTCCTATCTGGTCACCGACGGTCCCTCCTGGCAGGACGCCAAAAACACCCCGGCCTTCCCCCATACCATGCACACCCTGGCGGAGGTGGTGCGGCAGCTGCAAAGCGCCTGGGAGCCCGCCGCCCGGCAGCGGCTGGCCGCCCGCATTCAGGCCCTGCTTGACAATACCGACCTGCCCCAGGGCCGTCTGCGCATCTTCTACCGCAGCGTACTCCACACCCTGCTGCTCCTGTGCCGGGAGTCCTTCCACGCCCAGCACGACCCCTTTTTCCGCAAGGTGCCCTGGCGGGCTGCCTGGAGCAGCCTGTGCCAGCGGTTCTCCCCCGCCCGGTTTGAGTTCCGCTTTGCTCTGCGTCTGGCGGTGGTTATGACCATCAGCACCACCGTCAGCTTCCTGTGGGAGTTTGAGCACACCTACTGGTTCCCCCTCCATGCCTTCCTGCTCCTCCAGCCCAGCTATGAGGAGAGCGCCCACCGTATGGTCACCCGCCCCGTGGGCACCGCCATCGGCTGTGTCATTGTCCATCTGGTGTATCCCTGGCTGCCCGGCCTACCAGGTATCTTTGTGTTCTCCCTCATTATGATCTCCCTGATGTACTGCTGTACCCCAGGCACCTGGGTCCATCCCATTTTCTCCACCTCCTTTGCTCTCACCATGGCCACTTTAACGGTACAGGAGACCGAAGCCATCGGCCTGCGGCTCATGTATCTGGGTATGGCAGTGGCGCTGGTGCTGGTGGTCAACACCTTCCTGCTGCCCAACCGGAAGGAACCCCAGTTCCGCCGGAACTTCCAGGAGCTCTACCGACTCCAGGCCTACTACTGGGAGGTCATCCGCCGCAGCCTCCGCCAACCGGTGGACCCCGCCCTGTTCAGCGAACTGCTCTCTCAGTTCCACATGGTCTATCATGAAGCTGCCCAGTACACCGACCATCAGGCCCCGGAGGAGGCCGAATACCACCGGAAACGGCTGGTGATCCTGTGGAATATGTTCTCCGAGCTGGAGCAGACAGAAGGTCTCATCCAGTCAGGGGCCGTCACGCCGGAGGAGCAGACCGCCCTGGACAGCGTGGCCGCCGCCCTTGGCGCCCGGATCTGTCCCCTCACCGATCTGAACGGCGTCCCGGTGGAGACGCTGCCCCAAGGGGAACTGTGCTATGTGGTCCGCCGTTATATGGAAAACGCCCAGACCCTGGCAAACGCATAACAACAGCCGCGCCGCAGAAACAATTTGCGGCGCGGCTGATTTTTTTGCGCCACGCAATGAAAAGGGCCCGCCAAATACTCTAATAGGCAGAAAGGGGGGCGCCACCCTTGACCGAACAGGAATTTGCGACCCGTACCGAGGCACTTAAGGCCAGACTGTACCGCACCGCCTATCTCTACCTGGGCAGCGAGGCCTATGCCCTGGATGCGGTGGACGAGGCTATCTATCTGGGGCTGCTGCATCATAAGCGGCTGCGCCAGCCGGAACACTTCAATACCTGGCTCACCCGCATTCTCATCAACGCCTGCAACGCCGAGCTCCGACGCCGCAAGCGGGAGCTGGCGGTGGAGGAGCTGCCCGAGACCGCAGCGGAGACCTATGACAATCTGCCGCTGAAGGAGGCCATCCGCCGCCTGCCTCGGGATTTGCGGGCAGTCATCATCCTGCGCTACTTCCAGGGTCTCACCCTGGCGGAGACAGCGGAGGCCCTGGAGATCCCAACCGGCACCGTCTCCACCCGGCAGCGCAAAGCCCTGTCCCTGCTGAAACTGGAATTAAGCGAGGAGGCTTGAACCATGGACCGTATGGAAGAATACCGCCTGCTCCTGGATGAGCTGGAGCAGACGCCCTCCGGGCTGGAGTCCGCCCTGCCCCGGGCCAGAGCCAGATACCGGCGGCGCCGGCTGAGCCGCTGGATCGCTGCCCCCGCCGGCAGTGTGGCCGCCATGTTTGCCGTCTTTGTGCTGCTGGTCAACCTGGTAACTCCCTTCGCCCTGGCCTGCTCCAACATCCCCATCCTGAAGGAGCTTACCGCCGCCGTGGCCTTTTCCCCCAGCCTGAAAGCCTCCATTGAGCACGAATATGTCCAGCGGGTGGCGCAGAGCCAGACCGACGGCGACGTGACCATGAAGGTGGAATATCTCATTGTGGACCAGAAGCAGGTCAATGTCTTCTTCTCCCTGAGCAGTGACCGCTATTCCCAGCTGGACGGCTCCGGGGATATCCGAATGGCCGACGGCCAGCAAGCCCATGCCAGCCTCTCCTTCTCCCAGACCCCCAGCGACCCGAAGGAGCTGCGGCATATCTCCATCGACTTCCAGGAGGAGGACGTACCCGATACCCTGATCCTGGACTACAAGGTGTGGGCGGCGGACGACACCGAAGCCGCTGTTCCATCGGAAGATTCCGGCCTGTGGGACGATCCACCCGGTGATCCCGATGCGGTGGCCATTTTCTCCTTCACCCTACAGTTCGACCCCAACTTTACCAGCCAGGGCAGTCAGATCACCCTGGACCAACCCTTTACCCTGGACGGCCAACAGCTGAAAGTAGTGGGGCTGGAGATCTACCCCACCCACGTCCGGGTGGACATCCAGGAGGACGAGGCCAACACCGTTCAAATCAACAGCCTGACCTGCTGGCTGGAGGACGACAAGGGCGTGCGCTATGACCGGCCTCAGGGGCTGATCGCCCACGGCGATGGCGGCACCCCCCGGGTCACCTCCTACCGCTTTGAGAGCAGCTATTTTGAGGATGCCCAGCACCTGACCCTTCACATCGAAGGAGCCATCTGGCAGGACAAGGAGGAACACTGGGTCACAGTGGATCTGACCACTGGCCGGACTGATCCTCTGCCCGACGGCATCACTCTGGCTCGAATTGAGGAAATAGACGGCATTCCAACCCTCACCTTCCGGGCCCCCACCCTGGCAGACGGCATGGTGTTCCGCCAGGTGGTAGGCCCCATCTACCGCGCTCCCGACGGAAGCGAGCACCACTTCAGTATGGCATCCCACACCATCGCCAGAGATGAGGACGGGACGGAGCTGGAGGGAGTCTTTGAGGAGTCCGTTCCCCTGAAAGATTATCCCTTTGACCAGGTGGAACTGGAGATCCTGGACTGTTATTCCGCCGCCCCGGAGTCCCCCATCGTGCTCCCATTGCGCTGAAGCGCCAAAAGGGGCTGTTGCAAAATGTGCAGCTCGTACAAAGACCCGTCATTCCGAGAAAAACGGCCGCCCACCGGGCGGCCGTTTTTCGTGGGAATCCGTCCCTTTTGCCGGGGAAACGGATTGCCACGCCAGTGTGCGCACTGGCTCGCAATGACAGGTTTGTGCAAAACAGCTATTTTGCAACAGGCCCCTTTGCGCGCTTACTGTTTCTCCAGCAGCTCCTCCAGCAGTTCCACCGCCTCATACACCATCCGGTCGCAGTGGCACTTGTGCTCTTCGCCCCGCTCCTCCGCCAGGCGCAGTAGAGTAGCACAGTCCAGGGCCTGATTGTGCTCCCGGAACCGGCGCATCAGGTCCAGGGCGGCGTTGCTGTCGGCCCCCGCCATACCCAGTGCCATCAGGGCCCCGGTCACCGCGCCGCAGGTGGCGCCGTGCTTCATGCCCGCTCCGAAGTGGGCGCCCAGCTGGTAGGCCGCCTCCTTGGTCAGTCCGCACTGGTCGGCAAAGGGCACCAGCACCGACTGGCAGCAGTTGAAGTGGATATCGGTTCGGGCCCGCAGGCCCTTGGTCTCTTCCATACGATCCATAAAACAGTTTCTGTCCTTTTCTCTTAGTTAAATACGTCCCCCTGCTCGGCAAAAAGACGTTTCACCCGCCCCAGCAGTCCGGCGTGCTCCGGCAGAGTCAGGCCGGGGTCGGAGCGGAGCAGTTCCTCGGCGGCAGTCTGTGCCTCCTTCAGCACCCGCATATCCCCCGCCAGATCGGCAATACCCAGCTGAGGCAAGCCGTGCTGCCGGGAGCCGAAAAAGTCGCCGGGGCCACGGAGGTGCAGATCCTCCTCCGCGATTTTAAACCCATCGTTGGTTTTTGACAAGACCCTCAGCCGCTCCCGGCTGTCCTGGCTGCGGGTGGAGGTCACCAGCACGCAGTAGGACTGGTGCTTGCCACGGCCCACCCGGCCCCGCAGCTGGTGGAGCTGGGAAAGGCCGAAGCGGTCGGCGTTCTCCACGATCATCAGGGCGGCGTTGGGCACGTCCACCCCCACCTCGATGACGGTTGTGGACACCAGCACATCCAGCTCCCCGGCGGCAAAAGCGGTCATAACCGCGTCCTTCTCCTTGCTCTTCATCTTGCCGTGGACCAGCCCCACCCGCAGGTCGGGAAAGACCTGGGTCTGGAGGGTCTGGGCATAGGTAACGGCGGCCTTCAGGTCAGCCGCCGGGCCGCCGGGACCCGGCTCCTCTCCGTCAGCCTCTCCTTCCTCTACAGCAGGGCAGACCATATAGACCTGACGGCCCTCTCCCACCAGCTTGCGGACAAAATTGTACATCCGCTGCCGCTTGTCCTCCCCCACCACATAGGTCTCCACCGGGGAACGACCGGGGGGCAATTCATCCACCACCGACACATCCAGATCGCCGTAGATGATGAGGGCCAGGGTGCGGGGAATGGGGGTGGCCGACATGACCAGCACATGGGGCGTGCCGTTAGCCTTGGCCGCCAGGGCTGCCCGCTGGCCTACGCCAAAGCGGTGCTGCTCGTCGGTGACCACCAGCCCCAGCTTTGCAAAGGTCACTCCCTCGCTCAAAAGAGCGTGGGTGCCGATGGCCAGATCCAGCTCGCCGCTCTCCAGGGCGGCATACACCGTCTTGCGGGCCTTACCCTTCACCGCGCCGGTGAGCAGCCCCACCCGCAACCCGGCCTGCTCCAGCAAAGGCGCCAGAGAGCGGTAGTGCTGCTCAGCCAGCAGCTCGGTGGGCGCCATCAGGGCACACTGATACCCGTTTTTCGCCGCCAGCCAGGCCCCGTAGGCCGCCAGCATGGTCTTACCCGAGCCCACGTCGCCCTGGACCAGCCGGTTCATGGGAGCGCCGGAGGTGAAATCGGCAGTCATCTCCCCAATCACCCGCCGCTGTGCCCCAGTGAGAGAGAAGGGGAGCAGATTCAGGAAGTCCTCCTCTGGGAACTGTTCAAAGGACAGCCCTGCCGCCTTGTCCCGGCGGATACGCAGCAGAGCCATGCCGCAGGTGAGATAGAACAGCTCCTCGAAAATGAGCCGCCGCCGGGCCACCGCCAGGGCATCCTCATCGGCTGGGAAGTGGACGTTGCGGACGGCAAACTCGGCCTCGGCCAGCTGGTGGGCCTGCCGCAGGTTGTGGGGCAGACTCTCCTCCACCTGAGCGGCACACTCCTCCACACATCGGAGAGTAAGCCCCGCCAGCAGGTTGTTGGACACCCCGTGGGTCAGGGAATATACCGGCAAAATGCGGCCGGTGAAGCGCACCTTGTCCACCCGCTCGCACACCGGGTTGGTCATCTGCCGCCGGGCGCCCTCCCCTTCCACCTTGCCGAAGCAGACGTAAGTTTCCCCCGTCCGCAGGGCATCCTTCAAATAGGCCTGGTTAAAAAAGGTGGCGGTGAGGCTGCCGGTGTCGTCCACCAGGCGCGCCTTCACCAGCTCCAGTCCCTTTCGGATACGGGAGAGTCGGGGCGGCTCGGCCACCATCAGAGTGAGGCATACCGGCACATCCGCCGGCGCCGAGGCAATGGAGGCACTCTTCCGCCGGTCCTCGTAGTCCCGGGGATAGTAGCCCAGCAGATCACCCACGGTAGTCAGCCCCAGACGGGCCAGAGCTTTGGCCCGCGCAGGACCCACCCCAGGCAGGGCCTCCACGCCGGTCTTTAGTGTCAGCGACATGATCTCACCTCTTTTGCATCGTTCTATACCATTTTTGCATAAAAAGTTTCCAGGCTTCCATTTTCGGAAGGGAAGATAGTGTGAAAGGAAACCATCAGGGTGTCCTTTCGCGTCCAGTCAAAACTTTTTAAAACTTCTCAGAAGTTTTAAAAAGGCACTCAGTTTGTCGAAACCGCTTTTCGACAAACTGAGTGTAGCATATTTCCTATTTCCCGGCAAGCGGCCGGGAAGATTCCTGTAGTTCCCGCCAAGATTTGCAATTTTAAAGAAAAATGATTGCAAATACTTTAGCGTATAAGATATAATGTTTCTACTGGTATAATATCATAGGGAATATGCCCGGAAAGGACCGGGCCCTCAGCCCCCGGCACGAAGGAGTGACCGGGGATTGCTTGCACAGTAAGAGATTTTTGTTAGAAAGGACGGACAGTATGGCGGAATGTAAGTTCAACAAAGTCCTGGTGGCAAACCGGGGCGAAATCGCCATCCGGGTATTCCGGGCCTGCTACGATCTGGGCCTGCACACGGTGGCCATGTATTCCAACGAGGACACCTTCGCCCTTTTCCGCACCAAGGCGGACGAGGCCTATCTCATCGGCGAGAACAAGTCCCCCCTGGGGGCCTATCTGGACATCCCCTCCATCATTGACCTGGCCAAGCGCCGCAACGTGGACGCCATCCACCCCGGCTACGGCTTCCTGAGTGAGAATGCCGACTTTGCCAAGGCCTGCGAGGATGCCGGCATCACCTTCATCGGCCCCTCCTCCAAGATTCTGGCTCAGATGGGCGACAAGCTGACGGCCAAGGCCATCGCCAAGGCCTGCAACGTGCCCACCATCCCCGGCTCCTCTGAACCCCTGAAAAGCGGAGAAGAGGCCCTGGAGAAGGCCATCTCCTACGGTTTCCCCATCATTCTGAAGGCAGCCGGCGGCGGTGGCGGCCGCGGTATGCGCCGCTGCGACAAGCCGGAGGAGGTCATCCCTGCCTTCAATCTGGTGAAGAGCGAGGCCAAGAAGGCCTTCGGCAACGAGGACATTTTCATTGAGAAGTACCTGGTGGAGCCCAAGCACATCGAGGTACAGATCCTGGGCGACAAGCACGGCAATGTGGTACACCTGGGTGAGCGCGACTGCTCCCTCCAGCGCCGCTATCAGAAGGTGGTGGAGTTCGCCCCCGCCTTCAGCGTGCCCGAAGCTACCCGCCAGAAGCTGTATGAGGATGCCGTCAAGGTGGCCAAGCACGTGGGCTATGTCTCCGCCGGCACCGTGGAGTTCCTGGTGGATAAGGAGGGCAACCACTACTTCATTGAGATGAACCCCCGTATCCAGGTGGAGCACACCGTCACCGAGATGGTCACCGGCGTAGACCTGGTGCGGGCCCAGATCCTCATTGCCGAGGGTCACCCCCTGTCTACTCCGGAGATCGGCATCCCCTCTCAGGATGCCGTCCATATGAACGGCTATGCCCTTCAGTGCCGGGTGACCACCGAGGACCCGGCCAACAACTTCGCCCCCGACACCGGCAAGATCACCGCCTACCGCTCCGGCGGCGGCTTCGGCGTCCGTCTGGACGGCGGCAACGCCTACACCGGCGCTGAGATCTCCCCCTATTACGACTCTCTGCTGGTCAAGGTCACCTCCTGGGACAACACCTTCGAGGGCGTGTGCCGCAAGGCCATGCGTGCCATCAGCGAGGAGCACGTCCGCGGCGTCAAAACCAACATCCCCTTCGTCACCAACATTCTGGCCCACCCCACCTTCCAGGCCGGCCAGTGCCACACCAAGTTTATCGACGAGACTCCCGAGCTCTTCGACATCGACACCGGACGGGACCGTGCCACCAAGATCCTCAAATATATCGCCCAGATCCAGGTGGACTCCCCCTCTGCCGAGCGTCCTCAGCATGACATTCCCCGTTTCCCGCCCTACGAGAACACCCCGCCCAAGTGTACCGGCCTGAAGCAGCTGCTGGACAGCAAGGGCCCCGAGGCTGTGCGGGACTGGGTGCTGGATCAGAAGAAGCTGCTCATCACCGACACCACCATGCGGGACGCCCATCAGTCCCTGCTGTCCACCCGGGTGCGTACCCGGGATATGCTGAAGGCCTCCGAGGGTACTGCCGAAATCCTCAACGACTGCTTCTCCCTGGAGATGTGGGGCGGCGCCACCTTCGACGTAGCCTACCGGTTCCTCCACGAGTCCCCCTGGGAGCGTTTGCGGCTGCTGCGGGAGAAGATCCCCAACATCCCCTTCCAGATGCTGCTGCGGGGTGCCAACGCTGTGGGTTACACCAACTACCCCGACAACCTGATCCGCGCCTTTATCAAGGAGGCCTGCATTGGCGGCATCGACGTGTTCCGTATCTTCGACTCCCTGAACTGGATTCCCGGTATGGAAGTGGCCATGGACGAGGTCCTCAAGCAGGGCAAGCTGTGCGAGGCCACCATCTGCTACACCGGCGACATCCTGGACCCCAAGCGGGACAAGTACACCCTGGAGTACTACGTCAACATGGCCAAGGAGCTGGAGAAGCGGGGGGCCCATCTGCTGTGCATCAAGGATATGTCCGGCCTGCTGAAGCCCTACGCCGCCAAGAAGCTGGTGTCCACCCTGAAGCAGGAGATCGGCCTGCCCATCCACCTGCACACTCACGACACCTCCGGCAACCAGGTGGCCGCCTATCTGATGGCCGCCGAGGCCGGCGTGGATATTGTGGACTGCGCCATCGACTCCATGTCCTCCATGACCAGCCAGCCCTCCATGAACGCGGTGGTGGCCGCCCTCCACGGCCAGGAGCGGGACACCGGCCTGGACAGCGACAAGCTGCAGAAGCTGTCCGACTACTGGGCCGACGTGCGCCTGCGCTACAGCAAGTTTGAGGCGGGCATCAAGAACCCCTCCACCGATATCTACCGCTACGAGATGCCTGGCGGCCAGTACACCAACCTGAAGAGCCAGGTGGAGAGCATTGGCCTGGGCCACCAGTTCGAGGCGGTCAAGGAGATGTACAAGACCGTCAACCATATGCTGGGCGACATCGTGAAGGTGACCCCCTCCTCCAAGATGGTGGGCGACCTGGCTATCTTCATGGTGCAGAACGATCTGACTCCCGAGAACATCGTGGAGCGGGGCGAGGCCCTCACCTTCCCCGACTCCGTGGTCAGCTACTTCAAGGGCATGATGGGTCAGCCCGCCTGGGGCTTCCCCGAGGATCTGCAGAAGGTGGTCCTCAAGGGCGAGAAGCCCATCACCTGCCGCCCCGGCGAGCTGCTGGAGCCCATCGACTTTGAGAAGGCCCGGGAGGAGGTCCGCAAGTTCTATCCCGACGCCTCCGACCACAATGTCATCTCCTGGTGCCTCTATCCCAAGGTGGTGGAGGACTTCTACCGTCACCGTCAGGAGTACGGCTATATCATGCGCATGGGCAGCCATGTGTTCTTCAACGGCATGGCCCTGGGCGAAACCAACAAGATCAACATCGAGGACGGCAAGACCCTGGTCATCAAGTATATGGGTCTGGGCGACCTGAACGAGGACGGCACCCGCAACGTGCAGTTCGAGCTCAATGGTATGCGCCGCGAGGTGGCCGTGCCCGACAAGAGCGCTACCGCGCAGGCCCGCAAGGTCAATCTGGCCGATCCCTCCGACAAGAGCCAGGTGGGCGCCTCTATCCCCGGCATGGTGTCCAAGGTAAACGTCAAGCCCGGCGACAAGGTGGAGGAGAACCAGGTCCTGGCCGTCATCGAGGCCATGAAGATGGAGACCTCCGTGGTGGCCCGCATGGCGGGTACCGTGGACGAGGTACTCATCAAGGAAGGCGGCTCTGTCAAGGCCGGCGAGCTGCTCATTACCATTAAGTAATTGCTTAAGAGGGCTGGTTTTCCAACCAGCCCTCTTTTCTACATTATCCATATCTGGAGGCTTATCCTATGGAAACCATTCTCCACCTGCTCCCCCTCACCCCGGAAGAGCAGGACCGCTTCCGTACCGCCGCTCCCAACGAGGAGCACCTCTTTCTCCCCACCAGTGACCGCCGGGGGGCGGCGGCCATCCCCCAGGACTGGCGGGAACGCACCACCATCCTCATGGGTTTCGTTCCCCCGGCAGATCTCAAAACCTTCCCCCGGCTGAAATGGGTCCAGAGCTGGAACGCTGGTGTGGACCCCTATCTGGCCCCGGGCGTGCTGCCCGAGGGGGTGCTCCTTACCTGCGCCGCCGGAGCCTACGGCCCCGCCGTCTCCGAGCATCTGCTGGCCATGCTGCTGGCTATCTACAAGCGGCTGCCCGCCTACCGGGACCAGCAAAACGACCACATCTGGGCCGATTTAGGCCATGTCCGCTCCCTGCGGGGGCAGACCGTTCTGGTGGGGGGTACCGGCGACATCGGCCGCCACTTCGCCCACCTGTGCCGGGCGCTGGGGGCCAAAACCGTCATGGGCCTCCACCGCTCCGACGCTCCCGTGGAGGACTTCGACCAGACTTTCCCCCTGTCCGCCATCGACTGCCTGCTTCCCCAGGCCGATGTGGTGGCCCTGGTCCTCCCCCATAACAGGGATACCGCCGGACTCATGGACCGTCGCCGTCTGCTGCTGATGAAGTCCGATGCCGTGCTTCTCAACGCCGGCCGGGGCTCTGCCATCGACTGTGCCGCCCTGGCGGAAGTCCTGTCCCAGGGGCATCTGCTGGGAGCCGGGCTGGACGTCACCGCCCCGGAACCCCTCCCTCCGGATCACCCTCTCTGGAGCGCTCCCCGGGCCCTCATCACCCCCCACACCGCCGGAGGCTACAACCATATGCAGGTCACCCTGGATCAGCTCCAGGCCCTGTTTTTGGACAATCTGGACCGCTTTTTGTCCGGCCGGCCCCTCCGCAGCCGCATGAAATAAAACCTCCGTTGACATACCTCGGGTTTCTAGGTATAATATGCCTAGAAACCCGAGGTATTGTTTTTGATCTGAAAGGAGGTTTCCCATGAAAGCGGATAAATCCCTGCTGTCCGGCAGCACCACCCTGCTGGTGCTCTCCCTCCTGTCCGGCGAGGACAAGTACGGCTACCAGATGATTGCCGAACTGGAGGCCAAGAGCGACCACACCTTCTCCATGAAGGAGGGCACCCTCTACCCCATTCTCCACACCCTGGAGAAGGAGGGGGCGGTCCAGTCCTACGAGAAGGAGGCCCCCACCGGCCGCACCCGCAAGTATTACCACATCACAAAAAAGGGCTTTCGGCTGCTGGATGAGAAGAAGAAGGAGTGGACCACCTTCTCCCAGGCGGTGAACGCGGTGCTGGCCGGGTCTGCCCCGGCCATGGCCTGATGGACGCCCCCGGCGGTTCCCGGCTCACCATAAACCAATTCTGCGGTCAGGTATGTTCCTTCGTCCGGTTCTCTCCCGACCACGACGCCATTTCCGCAGAGCTGACCGGCCACATGGAGGAGCACCGGGACACCCTGCTGGAGGCCTATCCCAACATGACCCTGCGGGACGCCGAGTCCAGAGCCGTCCGGGCCATGGGAGACCCGGAAGAACTGGGCCGCTGGCTGGATCAGATCCATCATCCCCTGTTGGGCTGGTTTCAGATCTGGTTCCGCCGGGTGGTGTGGACTCTGGCCATCCTCATCCTGCTCTTCGCCCTGCCCCAGGCAAAAGAGACGGTCACTAACCTGATCGCGCCCCCCAGTTACGACGGTGTGGGGATGGGCTATCTTCTGGAGCATTATGACGAGCACGACGTGGTGGCCGATTTCACCCCTGGGGCTGTTTGGCAGTATGAGGGCTACACCTTCTCCATCCAGCGGGCGGTTGTCACACACTCGGAGACCAGCGTATACCGTGACGAGGCCCTGCATCTGAGCTATCTGCTGAAGGTGACCCACTCCAACCCCTGGCAGCGGGGGCCGGAATTCCGGGAGTGGCTGTGGGCGGAGGACGATCTGGGCAACCGCTACCCCTCCAGAGGTGAGCAAGTGCTGTACCAGCTGCCCACCTCCGCCGGGGATTCCTCCGGCAATCCCACCGCCGTCTATCCCTTCGCCTCCTACTACGATCTGTGGGTAGGCGGTATCCATCCGGAGGCAACCTCCATCACCCTCCACTTTGATCGGTTCGGGGAGAACGCCATCTCTCTAACCCTGCCGCTGAAAGGAGGGGACTGATATGGCCAGACCCTCCGTCACCCCCGCCCAGCGGAAGCGCCGCATCCTCCGGGACGCCCTGCTGCTGGCAGTTGTCCTGGTGGTGCTGGTACTCCGGCTGGACTTTCCCATCCTCACCGCCGAACAGGCTCTGGAGGCTACCCAGGACCGCTATTTCTTCGGCCCCGGGGAGGTCATCACCACCCTGGACTATTCCCGGGAGGCCAACAAAGTCAAGATCGGCCAGTACGACCGCTACTACATTCTCCGCCACGGGGACTGGTACGCCTGGTGCGGCGTCAACCACTACGGCCTGTTCTGGCAGACCGGCGGCCTGGACGCTGTGGAGAACGATCCGGACCTGCCTCTGGTACCTCTGGTGGTCAGCGACTGGAACAGCGGAGCTGTGCTGGTGATCTCCAACGACCCAGAGATCACCCAGGTGGAGATCACGTTCCCCATTTCTGCTGAAACAAAGCAGGGCTACACCCTACTCTCCGCCAGCCAGACCGAGAGTACAGAGAACTGCTTCCTGATCCCCTATACATCAGGTCCCGGCTTCGTCTTTCCGGAGGACCTCCAGGTCAAGGGCTACGACGCCGCCGGAGCCCTGCTCTACCAGTCACCCAAACCGGAATCCTGGGCCACCCGTTATGAATTGAGGTGAGTGTATGGCCTCCAATCGCTGCGAGACATTTTGCAGGCAGGTATGCGCCTTTGTCCGCTTCTCTCCCGACCACGACGCCATCACCGCCGAACTCACCGCCCACCTGGAGGACCACCAGGACGCCCTGCTGGAACTTCACCCCGACCTGACCCCGGAGGCGGCCGAAGAGGCAGCCGTTCTGGCTATGGGTGACCCGGAGGAGCTGGGCCGGGCTCTGAATGAGAGCCACAGTCCCCTGCTGGGGTGGTTCCAGATCTGGTTTCAAGCGGTGGTGTGGCTCTTGTCGGCCATCATTATAATATTTTGCCTGTTCCACCTGCCCGGCACCTTGGAGAACCTGACCGGAAAGCCCGATTCTGTCAGCAGCGATCCCGCCCTATACTTTGAGCGGAATGTCCACCCAGACAATCTGGTGGCTCAGTATGAGACCAATGCTGTCTATCAGGACCCGCCCTATACCTACACCATAAAACAGGTCGGCATTGAAAACTACTCCGGCGCCCGCTATGTGGACTGTATCCTCCAGGTAACGCAATCCAATCCCTGGCTGCGCTGTCCCGCCTTTGGCTATGACTTGTGGGCGGAGGACGATGTGGGCAACCGCTATCCCTCTCCCCGGGAGCGGCAGGCTCTGGACGAAACCGTCTTTTCCAGAGTGCAGGTCAGCACCCCCATGGGTGATTTCCCCTTTGCCACTCACTACTGCCTCACCGTCACCAATGTGGACCCGGCAGCCACCCAGTTGACCTTCCGCTTCGACCGCTATGGAGAAGTCCGCCTCTCCCTCACCGTTCCGCTGAAGGGAGGCGAAGCAGATGGCTGAACGTCCCATCTCCCGGCGGGGCCGCAAATGGCGCCTCCTGCGGGACGCCGTGATCCTGCTGCTTACTCTGGTTTTCCTGGCTGTCACTCTGGATTTCCCCATGTTTACCGCCAGACAGGCCCTGCGGGCCACCCAGACCCGGTATTACTGGGAGGACGGCCAGGTGGTGGCCGATCTGGGGTCCGGTCCTCTCTATGACCGCCAGTACCTGCTGCGCATGGGAAACTGGTACGCCTGGTGCGGTCTGTCCCGGGAAGGGCTGCTCTGGGATTCCGGCACGCTTGTGTCCCTTTACCGGGACCCGGAACAGCCGCTGAGTGCCGTCACGCCCCACAATCTGGGGGTTGTTCTGGTGTTGGCCGGTGACCCGGACATTGTCCAGGTGGAGGTGGAATACCCGGTGTTGGTCTCTGAGTCGGACGCCGGCATGGTCTATGGCCTGAATACCCTCCGCCAGGGCCCGGCGGCAGATGGCTGCTTCTGGTTTCAGCTCACCGGAAACCTGCTCCCCGCCTATTATATGGACCGTATTCGCCTCCGTGGCTACGACGCCGACGGAAGGTTGATCTACCAGTCCCCTGAACCGGAATCCTGGACGACTCGTTATGAACTGAGGTGAGTGTATGTCCTCCAAAACCTTTGATAGTTTCTGCGATCAGGTGTGTGCATCTATCCGCTGGCCTCCCGCCCGGCATCTGGCCCGGGAGGAGCTGACCGCCCACCTGGAGGACCACGCCGCCGCGCTGGAGGAGAAAGGGATCTCTGCTGAGGAGGCCGCAGTCCAGGCCGTGGAGGCCATGGGAGACCCCCAGGAGATCGGCCGCCAGCTGGACCGCTGTCACAGTCCTCTGCTCCCCCGGCTGTCCAAAATCTTTGCCCTGTGCGCCTGCGCTCTCTTTCTCATCGGCTTCTGCGCCAGCGTTCTGCATCAGACTGGTTTCTTCCGCTATGAAACGGTGCTGCTGCCCACCCCCACCCTGCCCGGCTGGGACGATGGAGACCTGCTCTGCGAGGGAGATGCCCAGGGCGGCGGCCATGTGGGGGGCTATACCATCCAGGCCAAAGACGCCGCTCTGGTCCACCGCCCCAGCACCAAATTCCGCCCCTCCATGCTGGAAATCCAGGCCGCCGTCACCGTCTCCCACTGGCAGCCCTGGCTGGACCACCTGACCCCCTCCATCCCCGCCGTCTGGACCGACTCCGACGGCGCCTCCGGTACGGTCTCCTGTTGCCCCATGGCCTCCACCCTTCTGGCTCAAAACTGGTATCTGGTTCTGGAGGACCCCACCCCCGGCTGCAGCTGGTTCTCCGTCACTCTGGGCAGGCCCGGCGATCAATGCACCCTGGAAATCACGCTGGATGAGGAGGTGCCTCCGGCATGAAACACTTTCGCTATTACATCCTGCCCCGCCTCCTGCTGGTTCTGAGTATCATAGCCGCTCTGTTCTGTCTCTTCTTCCTGTGGCTTTCACTGGATGCCCCGCTCCCCTCCCCGGCCGCCATCTGCGCCCGGATAGATCGGGAAAACTACAGCTCCGGCGGCGAGATCGTGGCCTCCGGCCCCATCGATATGACGGAGGAAGGGATCATCATCAAAAGTGATTATACCGACCGGGACTGCTGGTGGTTCATACGCCGCAGCGGCGATCGCTTTCAGCTCCAGGTGCTGGAGCGGCTGGCCGGGTTCCTGTGGCGCCCATTGGACCGCGCTACCCGTGGCCGTTCCTATCAGCTCTCCCTCCAGGATCAGCCCATCGGATGTACCTTTGATGTCTTTCAGCTGACCTCCCTGGATGGCTTCTCTGGTATGGATGCCTCAAAGGTCATTCCCATCCTCCTCTGTGCGGACCCCGCTGTGGTGCGGGTGGAGGCCCAACTGGTTGCCCTGTCAGAGGAGGACTGGGCCAATCCACAGGCCGCCATCGCCCAGCGCGGAGTCTCCCCCACCTTCACCAAGGCGGGAGACGGAGTATGGGTAGGTCCCTCCCCCTATGTCCTGATCCCCTGGGCATCCCCCAAGAGCAGCGGCTATCTCGTGGCCTTCTGCCAGGGCTATGACGCCGACGGCAGTCTGGTCTGCTCCTATGATCCCACCAAAGACAGGGAATGAGGTGAATCCGCCTTGTGCCAGCCATTTGAACAATTCTGCGACCAGGTATGTTCTGTCATCCGACTGCCGCTGGCAAAACGTCTGGCCCGGGAAGAGCTGACCGCTCACCTGGAGGATCACGCCGCCGCACTGGAGGAACAGGGCATCGAACCTGAGGTAGCCGCCCGCCGGGCGGTGGAGGCCATGGGAGATCCCTATCAGATTGGCCATGAGCTGGACCGCTGCCACAGCCCCCTGTTTCCCGGCCTGACCGCCCTGTTCACCGTGCTGGGCATCATGCTCATTCTGGTCAGCACCGTGGCCAGCGGCCTGCACCAGACCGGCCTGTTCGCCCACAACTCTCTGCTTCCACCCTCCTGTACCCTTCCCGCTCAAGTCAATGAGACCCTGGTGGTCTCCGGCTCCGCCTCCGGCGGCGGAACGGTAGGCGGTTACACCATCTCCGCCCACGACGCAGCCCTGGTCCGCACACCGGACTACCCGAATTTCCCCTCCCGGCTGGAGGTCCAAGCCTCCCTCTCAGTCTCCCACTGGCAGCTGTGGCTGGACAATCTGGAACTGTACGAGGTACCGTATACCTGGATCGATTCCACCGGCGCCACCGGGGAGGCCTATTGCTTTACCTTATCTACCTCGCCTCTGGCCGCCAGCGGGTATCTCGCCATCGCCGATCCCACCCCCGGCGCCCAATGGTTCACCATCACCCTGGGCAAACCCGGCGACCAGATCATACTCCGCATTGAGCTGGAGGAGGAGGTGCCGTTTTCATGACCCATTTTCGCTACTATACCCTACCCCGCATCCGCTGGGCCTTGAGCATCCTGCTGCTGTGCCTGGGACTGCTCTCCGTCTGGGTAGCCCTGGATACTCCCCTCCCCTCCTCCGCCGCCGCGTGTGAGCGTCTGAACCGGGAACACTATGTGATAGATAACACCATCCTGGCCTCCGGCCCCATCCAATATCAGGAGATTCGGGGTGACTATGTACCAAAAAACACCTGGTGGTTTGTGGGCCGCCAGGGGGACACCGTGCAGTTTTATACCCTGGACCAGCTGGCCGGTTTCCTGTGGCGGCCTGCGGATACCCTTCCCTTTTGGCAGCTGGATCTCACCCAGCTGGAAGATCCCATTTATTGCAATCTGTTCGGCTCTTGGCCCGGTTTCGACCTTGCCTTTGAGGCCACCCCTGTGGTGATCTGCACCGATCCCAGGGTGGTGCGGGTAGAGGCCCAGCTGATTTCTCTGGGTGCCAGTGAACGGGCCGATCCCCAGGCCGCCATCGACAGCCACGGCGTCTCTCCCACCTTTACCCAGGTGGCTGACGGCGTGTGGGCCGCTCCCTCCACCCTGGCCCCCGGCCCATCCGATGACAGCGTTGCCATCTGGCTGGCCTGGTGCCAGGGCTATGACGCCGACGGTAATTTGATCTGCCAGGATTCCCCTACTTCCTGACCTGCTGGCAACTCTTCCAATGATTTACTTGCAGCCCTGTTGATGCTAACATTGCCTTGGGTGACCGGACCCTCTGTCCGGCCACACCGGGCAATATGGAACAGGAGGTCGGTCATTGTGAAGAAAAGCCAGTGGATGGGCCACGGGATGGCCCTGGTCTGCGTTGTGGTCTGGGGCTCCACCTTTATGGTGAGCAAGGGCCTGATGACCTTCCTCCAGCCCGTCCAGCTGATGCTGCTCCGCTTCATTCTGGCCTACCTGCTGCTGTGGGTCCTCCATCCCAAGTGGTATTTCCGCTGGCGGGAGGAGTGGCGTTTCCTCCTGTTGGCCCTGTTTTCCAACACCCTCTACTGTCTGGCGGAAACCAACGCCATCACCCTGACCCAGACCTCCAATGTGAGTATCCTGGTCTCCACCTCCCCCATCATGATGGCCCTGCTTCTGGCGGTCATCCGGAAGGAGGAGCATCTGAAGCGGGGCCAGATCACCGGCTACGCCGTGGCCTTCGTGGGCGTGGTGCTGGTGGTCCTCAACGGCATGACCGCCCTCCATCTGCGGCCTCTGGGAGACCTGCTGGCCCTGTCTGCCGCCGCCTCGTGGTCGGTCTACTGCCTGCTGCTGCGCCGGTGGTCCCCGCTGTACGACGGCCTACTTATCACCAGAAAGCTGATGTTCTACGGCATCCTGACGGTGCTTCCTCTGGTCCTGCTGGACGGTCATCCCATTCCCTTTGAATCGGTGTTCACCTGGGAAAATGGGCTGAAGCTGATGTATCTGGGCTTTGTGGGCAGCGCTCTATGCTACCTGTTCTGGAATAAGGCCACTCAGAAGATCAGCGTGCTGAAAGCCAGCCTGTACATCTACATGGTCCCCCTGGTTACCCTGGTGGTCAGCGCCGTGGCCCTCCATGAGACCATCACCGTCACCGGCGTGATCGGCATTTTCCTGGTGATTGCCGGCATGGTCCTGGGCACGCTTTAAACTACATAACCAACAAGAAGCACAGACGGTCAAACAGGCCGGTCTGTGCTTCTTCTGTTTGTTCTCCCCACCGGCTGTTACTCCACCATCTTCTCCAGTTCCTCCCAGGTGGGTCCCATAGCCTCGATCTCGCCCCAAGTGGAAAACTTCTGTTCCATCAGTGCCCAGGTGATATACCAGTACACATATTCTACATCCAAATGGGCGGGCAGAATGCTCTCAATGATCTCCCGCAATTCTTCAAACCCATCGGGGATTCCGGGTACATCAGGGAAGTAAACCTCTACCGTCCCCGCCTTTCCGGTCTCTCTGGCCTGGGCATTGATGCCGCAGCCTTTCAGATTGTCATTGATGGCCGCCAGAGTGAAGCTGTCTCCACCGATGCGGAGCAGGGCGGCCAAGGCCGCCCGCCGCATTTCCAGATCGGCGGTCACCGGCCGCCGGGTCAGCAGGCTCTCCACAGCCTCCAGCCCCCGGTCCTCCGCCGTGGAGAGCAGCATCTCCCGCTGGATCTCCTCCAGACCAGCTTCCACACCGTCCAGCGCCTGACCCTGGGCCTCCAGCTCCCCGCCGTTGGCAGTGCCCTCCAGTTCGTAGACCCGCAGGGGCCGCAGCAGGTCCTTCAAATATTCCGCGTAGCCGCTCATGCCGTCCCCTCCGTCCGGGTGACCGAGACACTATTCAGCTGGGGCAGCACATCGTGCTCCACCGTCACATCGGCGCCGGGGGCGGTAAGTGTGTAGTTTTCCACTCCGTCCACCTCATAGATCAGCTGGCCCAGCTTTGCCCGCAGGATGTTCTGGCCCAGTCGCTGTCCATTAAACCAGCTCCGAATGGCCTGCTCCACATTCTGCCGCACCGTCTCCCCGTCCCGGTTGGCCGCTGTCTGGATCTGAGCGGTCACATCCACATTCTGTACTTCCGGGGCACGCACCTGCACATCCACGGCGATCTCCCGCCGCTCCTCAAAATAGGCCTGCAATTCCTCCAGCAGTTCCTCATCGGGCACTCCGGCAGCGGTAGCCACCACCACATCCACCGAGCCTACCCCTCTGGGCCGGGATACCACCGCCGCAGCCGCCACCTGAGGAAAGGACATGGCGCTCTGCTCATAGTAGGCGGCGTTGGCGCCGTTGGGCATCCGTTGGAAGGTCTCCATCACTCTGGCCCGCAGGGTCTCGTCGTCCTCCTCGTCCAGGCCGCCGGAGAAGCCGTCCGGGTTGGTGCACCGGCCGATCCCCACCGGGGCCACCGCCATGGCCCGGATGGTACCCGCCGCCACATTGCCCGCCGTCCCGGGCTCCAGGGCTACCGCCGGGGCATCCACCTGGGTTTCACCAGCCTGGAGGGTAACCTCCTGGGTGGTCTCAAAGCGGATCAACCCCGCCGTCATACACACCGTCCCCGCCGGGATGGTCAGATCAGCCTGGGCGGCACTGTCCGTCTGGAAACGAATGGTCCCCTCCGCCGCCACAGCCTCACGGCGTTCCAGGCCCCGCAGCTGGGCGTGCTTGTCCAGATATTCCCCCTCCGCACTCTGGGGAAAGCACTGGCGGTTTACCCAGTCGGCCTGAATGTACAGGGCGTAGATCTGGGCAGCCACGGCGTACAGCCGCACCGCCATATCTCCGTCTCCGGCCAGAGCAATCCCCGTCTCTTTCTCAAAGATGGCCGTCATCTCTCCATAGATCTCGTCAATGGATCTCACCAAATCCCTCCCGTCTCAACCGACAGCTTCAGCTCCTCCCCCTGCCAGGTCAGCGCCACCTCCATGGTGCCGTCCTCCTTCAGGCTCACGGCAGTCACCGTCAGGTCAGGCTCGTCCTCCAGGGCCTGGGCCACATATTGCTGGGCCAGATTCTGCCGCTGGGCGGGCTTGCAGCGGCCCAGCTGGTAGAGCTGGCTGCCCAGGTTGGGCAGGAAGGGGAAGCTGCCCCGGGGAATGGACAGCTTCCACAGCACCCGCTGGAGCAGCTCCTGGCTGCCCTCCGCCCGCCGGTAGCCGCCCCCCTCGTCGGGCACATAGTCGCCGTCCCTTACCATCAGTTCCATCTGCTCACTCCCTTGTCATGACCTCCTTGCCGTTGACCAGCAGTTTGCCGGTCACGGACACCGTGCCGTCCATGCCCAGGCGAATGGAGGTGCCTCCGCTGTAGAGCAGCACTTCCCCCTCCGCCACGCCGTATTCCTCGGCACATCGCACCCCCGCCACGCAGGGAGCCTCGCCGTCGGCGCCGGTCTTGAGGACCAGCACCTGGTCACCCCGGGCTGGCCGCCATACATAGCCGCCGGGGGCAAATACCGGCAGGTCACGCCGCTCGCCGTCCAGGCATACCCCTGCCGGGTCGCCCCCCAGGGTAACGGTGCCCACCTGAGAACCTCCATCTTTTCTTCTACGCCGCTGCTGCTGTGCCAGCCACATCTTGTCTCCCTCCTACTTCAATGCCGCCGGGTCCCCCAGCACCAGCCGGGTGTAGGTTCCCTTTTCGTCCATTCCGCTCACCATTTCCGCTACCCGCCAGGTGCCCCGGCCTACCGGCTTGTTCAGGTGGACCTCCACCAGCTCCCCCGGCCAGGCCACAAAGGTCCCGGGCAATTCCAGCTCCAGCTGCCGCAGTTCCTCCGCCGACCGCTCCAGCTGGTAGTTGCCGGAATATCGCATGGTCTGATAGCTGCTCTTCCCCGGCATGGTGAGTACCCTCCGGCACCGGCCGCCCCGCCGGGCGAAGTCCTGGTTCTCCACTGTCTGCACCGCCCCGGTGGTTCTGTCCCGCACCAGGATCTGGGACAGAACGCCGTACCGCTGATCCCGCAGGGTAAGTGCGGTCACCCCCGTGTCCTCGGACAGCACCAGCTTCTCCCCTGTCTCCCAAGGGGTGACCACCAGCCGCCCCAGCCGGTCAAACCGGGGGGTAATCCCGCCGTAATATCGGCAGAACTCATAGACCACCTGCCACTCGCTGCTTCCCACCGCCACGGAAAAGCCGGGCACGGCGGTGAGTTTGGCCCCCGGCGCCGCCTCCAGCCCGTAGGGCGTCACATGGTCCCGCAGGATGTCCTGCCAGGTGGCCACCTGGTAGTCCATACCCAGAGCCTCGTTGTCCAGCAGCCGGGCCGCCATACCTCGACCAGATATGGTCAAAAAACCGCCCTGTTCATCCCAACCCCGCTCGCACTCGTCCACCAGGCCGGTGAATACCCGCTGACCTCCATCGTCGGCGGTAAAGCTGACTGCCTCCGCCAGCAGATCCTCCTCCGGCTCCCACAGGCAGCGCACCTCGAAGCTGTCGCAGGGGGTGCCCAGCCCATACTGAAACTTCCATTCCGTTACCTGGGGCAGAGCAATCTGACTTCCGTCCCAGCAATGCAGTACGGCCTCCATCACGCCACCCGCACTTTCTGCCCCGGGTAGATCAGGTTGGGATTTTTGATCTGGGGATTGAGGGCGATAAGGTCTGTCAGACTCACTCCATACCGCCGGGCAATCCCCCACATGGTGTCCCCCCGTACCACGGTGTACCACTGCTCTCCGGTGGAACCAGTCTGGGCGGTCCCTCCCGTCGTTCCGCCAGAGGCGGTGGTCACTCGGGTACCTGTGCTGTGCCCACCGAACTCCTCCCAGAAGGTAAAAGTGTACTTCACATAGTCCGCTCTGGGCTCCTGACTGAGGGAGAGCTCCACAAAGTAGGCGTTGGCCGTCTGCCACACCGGGTGGACCAGGATACCCGGCCCCTCGTTGTAAAAGACGGTGGCCAGCTTCTTGAATTCGTCGTAGGCCCCCTCCCCCACAAACTCTCCTTCTCCTCGCATGATGCGGTAGGAGGGGCCCAGATCCTGCAGGGCATAGTGGCCGAAGGGCACCTCTCTGGATCCCACCTTCCGCTTGAAGGAGATGGAATACACCCTGGGATTGTGGGGCCATACATAGTTTTTATAGCGCATTGCCGCCAGTCTCACAGCAGTTGAAACCCCCCGTCAAATCTTCGTGCGTCCCGCCGCACCAGCCGGTCCAGCCGCCGCAGCCCATCCTGACCGCCGTTCTGTTCTCTGCCCGGCGGCTCCAATGTCACCACTTGGGTCTGCCGCTCCGCCGCCGGAAGGCCCGCCAGGCTGATCCGTACCGCCTGATCCAGCTCCCGGACAGCCTCCGTCCAGGTCCGGTCAGTCTCCGGCCCGCCATTCGTCCGGCGCTCCCCGGCCTGATCCAGTACGTCTAACCCCGCCGCCCACCGGCGGATATCTCCGACGGTGACAGTTCCGGAACCGCCCGCCGTCAGAGCCAAGCCGCCCCAGTCTCTGCCCTCCAGACCGGACAGGACAGCCTCTTCCGTGTTCTCTCCGCTCTGTCCGGCCTTTTCTTCTTCCACAGCGGGGAGGGGGACCCGCACCGGGCCGGTCTCCCAGACCCCATTCCTTTCCTCCCGCTCCAGCTGCTGCTCCAGCAGCTGTCCAATATAGTCGATCATGCCTGCTCCCCCCGCATCAGCCGTTCAAACCGCTCCTGATCGAAGGAGGCGTTCTGTCCACCCACGGTGGCCCCCGCCGGCTGTCCGCACACCGGGCAGCACACCTCCTCCGCCTTCTGCCGGCAGGAGGGGCACAGCTGCTCCAGTACTTCCTCCCGGTCCAGCATCAGGTTGAGGGCGCACCACAGGTAGTCTCTGGCCTTCATTTTTTGAGCCCGCTCCTCCGTGGGAAGGGCCCCAAAGGTCTTGAGCACACGCCAGCGAAGGCGCTCATAAGGCGTATGCTCCAGGCTTTTTTTAGGGCCCGGGCCTCCTCCCCATCCTCGGGGGAGGGGTTTTCCGCCCGGTCCAGCTTATCCCACAGTCGGGCCAACTGGGCTACCTCCCGGGCGCTGAGGTGCTCCAGCACCGCCCGACCTGAGGAGAACAGGGGCTTGCCGTTCTCCTCCAGGGCCCGGGCCAGCAGGCAGGCGTTGGCGCACAGGGCCCGCTCTCCTTCGCCCTGGGCCAGTTCCTCCCCCTCCCGGCGTGCCTCCAGCACCTCCAGGGCGGAGAGCAGCCGCAGCTGGGTGCCGTCCTCCAGGGTCAGCCTGTCCCTCCGGCTCAGCAGCGATTCCATCCCTGTTTCACTCCTCATACCGCCGTCTCGATCCGCTTGGCCGCCACCACCGTGATCTTTTCCACTACCATAGCCCCCAGAGCGCCGGTCTCGCCGATGGCGCTCCACTGGCAGCCGGAGTAGATAATCTTCCGGTCTGGCTTGCAGATCACCAGGCTGAAATCTTCCAGGTCGTGGAAGTTGATGCCATCCCGGATGGCCTCATCGGTGGCGTACAGCCGGGTCAGTTCCAGCACATGGGTGCGCTGTCCGGGGATGGTAGCCACCGGCTCTTCCTCGCCGAAGGCCTCCACGCTCTGGCTGGAGCGGGTGGTTTTGGCGGTGTAGCTCTGGACCACCGCCACCTTCTTCCCGTCGATCTCCAGATAGATGTCGCTGCTGGTGGGAAAACCTGAAATCTTCATGCTCTTCCCTCCTTATACCGTGATGTGGGCGGTGAGCCAGATCTGGTTGAGGCCGTGGGCCACCGTAAAGGTGAAGTCCACCAGACAGACGGTGGGATTTTCCGTGTCCGCCTCCACCGTCACCTGATCGTAGCCGGTGATAATCTCCCTGGCCAGCTTGTTCTCCAGCTCCAGCACCACCTGGGAGCGGATGGCCCCCCGTGTCTGCTCCGTGTTCTTGGTCCTGCGTAACTTGGCCCGCAGGGAGTTGCGAATGGTGGGGATCACGTCATCCACAATGCGGATGGTAGTCAGTTCCCGCCAGGTAGCGTCCTCCGCCTCTCCAGTCTTGGTGCGGGTGGTGACACCCCGCACCACACTGACCACGCCGCTCACGTTCTCCAGGGGAGTGACGCCGCCCCGCACCAAGACTGGAGAGGCGGAGGACGCTACCTGGCGGGAACTGACTACCATC
>NZ_NFLU01000007.1 GCF_002161085.1 Flavonifractor sp. An112
TGGGCGGCCGTTTTTCGTGGGAATCCGCCCCTTTTGCCGAGGAAACGGATTGCCACGCCAGTGTGCGCACTGGCTCGCAATGACAGGCTTGTGCAAAACAGCTATTTTGCAACAGGCCCGCTTTTCGTTTGTTAGTTCAGGAAATCCTTCAGCTTCTTGGAGCGGGAAGGATGACGCAGTTTACGCAGGGCCTTGGCCTCGATCTGACGGATACGCTCACGGGTGACCTTGAATTCCTTGCCCACTTCCTCCAGGGTGCGGGTGCGGCCGTCCTCGATACCGAAGCGCAGCTTGAGCACCTTCTCCTCACGCTCGGTGAGGGTACCCAACACGGAGACCAGCTGCTCCTTCAGCAGGGTGAAGGAAGCAGCCTCAGAGGGCTCGGAGGCGTCCTCGTCGGGGATGAAGTCCCCCAGGTGGGAATCCTCCTCCTCGCCGATGGGGGTCTCCAGAGAAACGGGCTCCTGGGCAATCTTCAGGATCTCCCTTACCTTGTCCACCGGCATATTCATCTCCTCGGAGATCTCCTCGGGGGTGGGATCGTGGCCCAGCTCCTGGAGAAGCTGACGGGAGACACGGATGACCTTGTTGATGGTCTCCACCATATGGACGGGGATACGGATGGTACGGGCCTGATCGGCAATGGCCCGGGTAATGGCCTGACGGATCCACCAGGTGGCGTAGGTGGAGAACTTGTAGCCCTTGGTGTAGTCAAACTTCTCCACGGCCTTGATGAGACCCAGGTTGCCCTCCTGGATCAGGTCCAGGAAGAGCATACCGCGGCCCACATACCGCTTGGCGATGGATACCACCAGACGGAGGTTGGCCTCGGCAAGGCGCTGCTTGGCCGCCTCGCCACGCTTCACCAGACGGCGAAGCTCCTTGATGTCGTCCTCAGACAGGGCGATCTCCTCGCCGGCCTCCTTGGCCCGCTCCATATCCTCCAGCTGCTCCTTGGCAGCGTCACCGGCGCCCATATCCTGGGCCAGCTGGACCTCCTCATCGGGGGTGAGCAGGTTGACTTTGCCGATCTCCTTCAGATACATACGGACCGGATCGTCAATGCCGAAGGAGTCCACCAGAGTGTTGGGGTCTACGATCTCCTCTTCAGGCAGGTCTTCGATTTCATTGAGCTCCTCCAGAGGAGGCATGGTGTCGTCGGCCAGCTCGGGCAGATAGTCGTCGCCTACCGTGTCGATGCCCAGGTTCTCCAGGGTATCGTAGATCTTGTCCATCTGCTCGCTTTCCAGATCCAGGTTCTCCAGCACGTCCATCAGTTCGCTGGAGGAGAGCTTGCCGTTTTTCTTGCCGCGCTCGATCAGCTCCGCCAGTTTTTCGGCGCCCTGGACGCCTTCCACCACCTTCATGACCTCGATCTTGCCCTGCTCCATCTTCTTCGCGTTGTCGCGGGCCAGCTTGGCCTGATCCTCCAGGGTCAGGGTGAGCTCTTTTTTACCGGTGGTCTTCTTTTCACTCATGCGGTTGTCCTCCATATGATTTTTTCTCTCTGAATTTATCCCGGGCTGCCAGCAAAGGGTCCAGCCCGACGCCGCCCCGCTTGGCGGCTTCTGTCTCGATAATCTCTAAGTAGTCATGCAGCGCCTGGCTGCGATTGGAATGGGTCTCCGGCTGCTCCAGAATCCCGGTGATGTGGCTCATCTCCTCCGGGGCCAGCGATCCGGACAGCGCGCCCAGTTGTAAACTGAGCCCTTGGCTGTGCCGCTGCTTGAGCAGCACATAGAGCTTGGCCAGCAGGGGAGAGGAGAACTGGGACGGGTCCAGTCCATCTGTCTCGGGCAGCAGGACTGGGTCCAGCAGCAGCAAGCGGATCACACCCTCCTCCGCGCGAGCGGAGCGGATATTCTCATAGTGCAGCTGTCTGGATTTGGGCTGGAGCTGAACGGCGGGGGTCAGGTCCTTTTTTGCCTGGACTTTTCTGGCCCGCCAGGCCCGGTCCTTTCGGTAGCGGGCTACCTCCTGGGCCATGGCGGTTCCGGAAATACCGGCTGCTGCTGCTGCTTTATTGCCGTAGATTTCCCGCTCAATAGGGCTTTGAAGGGCGGCGATGGTGGCCACAGCTTCCTTTAGATAGGCCAGCCTGCCCTCTTCGCTTGACAGGTCATGTTTTGCCTGCAGGCTGTCCAGCCGGTAGTCGTTTTGTCCGGCGCTGCCATTGAGGCACTTCTCAAAAGCGGCAGGGCCAAACTTTTTAACGAAATCATCCGGGTCCTGTTTGATGGGCTTGCCCTCGGCATCAAAAGCGTTGGGCAGCTGAAGTACCCGGACGGTGAGGTTGGCATTTTTTAAAATGTTGAGTACCCGGTCGGTGGACTGCTTGCCGGCGGCATCATTGTCGTAGCAGAGCACCAGTTCCTTGGTGTACCGGGCCAAAATGCGGGCGTGCTCCTCAGTGAGGGCGGTTCCCATGGTGGCAACCACATTATCAAAGCCCGCCTGGTGCAGGGTGATCACGTCGATGTTGCCCTCCACCAGAATCAGGTTGGGCCGCTTGGTGTTCTTGGCGAAGTTGAGGGCGTAAATGAGACGGCCTTTTTTGAAGAGCACCGTCTCCGGAGTGTTCAGGTACTTGGCGCCCTCCAGTCCGGGGAGCAGGCGGCTGGTGAAGCCCACCACCTCGCCCCGCACATCAATGACCGGGAGCATAAGCCGGGACCGGAACTTGTCATAGATGCCGCCGTTCTTTCCGGCTACTGCCAGACCGGCGTCAATCAGATCCATTTTGGTGTAGCCCTTGGCGGTCATGGCCTTTGTGAGGGCATCCCACTGATCTGGCGCGGCCCCCAAACCAAACCGGGTAGCGGTGCGGGGAGAGATCTGCCGTTGGGCGATATAGTCCCGCACCTGCTGGCCGCCGGGACCAATGAGATAGTCGTGGTAGAAACGGGCTGCGTCTTTGGACAGCTCCAGCAGTCGGGACCGCTTTTTGCGATAGGCCTCGTTTTCTCCGGCCTCCGGCACCTCAAGACCTGCCCGCTTGGCCAGCAGCTTTACCGCGTCCAAAAAGGGGAGATTCTCCATCTCCATAACAAAGGAAATTACGCCGCCACCCTTGCCGCAGCCGAAGCAGTGGTAGATCTGCTTATCGGGAGAGACGGAGAAGGAGGGGGTCTTTTCGTTGTGGAAAGGGCACAGGCCCCACAGGTTGTTTCCCTTTTTCGTGAGGTGGACATAGGAAGAGACCACGTCGGCAATGTCGCTGCGGGCCACCAGATCGTCAATGAATTGTTCTGGTATCGCCACAGGCATCCTCCTTCCGACTATCTTTTCCAATCAATACCAATCTCATACGCTGGCATATGTAAAGTTAAATAACCTTACGGCATAAACACCTTTAAAAGCATTTATACTCTAATGGTGTAAGCATAAATCACTTTACGCTCCAGGACTTCGGGATGAAAGCGTCGCTGAACTGGTCCACGGCATATTTATCGGTCATGCCGGAGATATAGTCGCATACGGCGCGCTCTACGCCCTCCTCCACCCGGATGTCCTGATATTCCGGAGGCAGCTTGTCCGGGTCCTTCACATAGTACTCAAACAGGCGGCGGATCATGTCCTGGGCCTTTCCCTCCTCGCCCTTGGCTACCGGGCTGCGGTAGACATATTCAAACATGAACTCCCGCAGTTCATTCATAGCGTCCCGGCAGGCGGGGGACTGGACAATGTCATTCTTTCCGGCGGACTGGGTGATGATGTCCACCGTCAGAGTGTTGATTCGCTCAGAGTGGGTGAAGCCCAGTACCTGGGAGACCGAGAGGGGCAGGTCCATGGGATAGATGATCTTGCCCCGCATGGCGTCGTCAATGTCGTGGTTGATGTAGGCGATCTTGTCGGCCAGCCGCAGCAGACGGCCCTCCAGGGTCTCGGCCTGGTCGGAGCCGGTGTGGCAGAGAATGCCCCGGCGCACCTCGTAGGTCAGGTTGAGTCCCTCGCCGTCCCGTTCCAGACGGTCCACCACCCGAAGAGACTGCTCGTTATGGGCAAAGCCTCCGGGCATGATCTCATTGAGGACCCGCTCTCCGGCGTGTCCGAAGGGGGTGTGGCCCAGATCGTGGCCGTAGGCGGCCGCTTCTGCCAGATCCTCGTTGAGGCGTAAGCCCCGGGCGATGGTGCGGGCGATGCGGCTGACCTCGATGGTGTGGGTCATGCGGGTGCGGTAGTGGTCCCCCTCCGGCTCCAGAAAGACCTGAGTCTTGTGCTTGAGCCGCCGGAAGGCCTTGGAGTGGACAATCCGGTCGATGTCCCGCTGAAAGCAGGTTCGGGTGGGGCAGGGCTCCAGAGGCACCAGACGTCCCCGGGAGCAGGCGGACAGGCAGGCATAGGGGGAGAGCAGGGCCGCCTCGGCGGCTTCGGTCTGTTCACGCAGTACCATGGGCGCTCACCAGCCTCTCAGCAAATTTCAACCTTTATTCTTTATACGCCGCAGCCTGGATAAAACCCTTCTTTTTTTGTAAATTTTCTATTATGCTCACAAATCCCCCTGATGAGGGCGGCTGGATTCGTCATTTTGCTCGCCAGTAAGCAGGGCCAGAAGCTCGGCGGGGGTAGAGATGATCTGCTGTGCACCCTGTTCGGTCAGAAATTCCGCGTCACGGAAGCCCCAGCTCACCGACAGACAGGGCAGACCGGAATTGCGGGCGGTCTGGATATCCACCTCGGAGTCGCCTACATAAACGGCCTCTTCAGGCTGAGCGCCCAGTTCCTTCAATGCGCGAAGTACCGTGTCGGGAGCAGGCTTGCGGGCAACTCCCTGGGATTCACCGATGGCCACCTTTACCCGATCGCCAAAGTAGGTCTGACACAGACCTTTGACAGCGCCGTCAAATTTGTTGGATACCACTGCCAGTTTGATCCCGGCCTGATTCAGACCGTCCAGCAGCTCCAGCACACCGGCGTATGGAGCGGTGCGGTTCTCCATATTCAGCAGGTAGTGGGCCCGGAAATCAGCCAGACACCGGGCCTCCAGTTCTTCAGGGGTTCCCTCGGGCACGGCACGGTGAATGAGCAGGCCTACGCCGTTGCCCACAAAGCGGCGTACCTCATCCAAAGAGCGGGCGGGCAGTTTGTGGAGGGCCAAAGCATAGTTGGTACTGTCGGCCAGATCCTGAAGGGTATCCAGCAGGGTGCCGTCCAGATCGAAAATCACGGTGGAATAGGGAATCATAACAAGCCTCCTTATCAGCAATGGCAGGAAATGCGGGCGGTCCGTGGGACCGCCCGCATTGTGGGTCAGTAGAGTCCGTTGGCAGAGAGGATCTGGGTAACCTGCATGGCACGGTTGGACCAGGCGGCGGCAGCCCCATGTTCCCGCCGGCGGACGGCAGGCCAACCATCCGGTTCTTCCAGAGCACGGATGCACAGCCGCACAAACTCGCCGGGGCTGTGGGCGGCGTAGATTACGTCAGGGAAATGCTCCACATGGTCGGGGTAGAACATAGCCACAATGGGCTTGCCGGAAGTGAGATATTCATAGACCCGGCTGGGTACGATGTCGGCGCCGTAGTCAGACTGCCGCAACAGATGAAGGCACACGTCGAATCGGGACAGATAGTCTGGAATATCCACCGGCAGCTGGCGGCCCAGCAGACGGACGTTGGGAAGGGCCTCCAGGGTGCGCAGCTGGGGATTGTAGGGCTCTACCTGCCCTACAAAGACAAAAGTGCACCGGGGCAGAGCCCGGGCGGCCTGGATGGCCGGTGTCAGGTCAAGATCCTCCCAAATGGTGCCCACAAAGCCCAGAATGGGACCGGTGAGGTCGGCCAGGGGAGCGGGACACTCATTGTCTGGCCGGGAGAACATGGGATAGCTTACCCCATTGGGAAGCAGGGCAATGTTGTCGCTGCAGGGGGAGAGGTGGTCCACCAGCCCCTCGGAGGCGGCAAAGATCACGTCGGCAGCCAAGGCCAGGTCGCTCTCCCACTCGGGCGGAGTGTCCAGCCAGTCCTGGGCGCAGTCATATACCAGCCCCTGATGGGGGATGGCGTCCAGCAGATGGACCTGCTCCGGGGAAGTGCACCAGAGCAGGGGCTCCCGAAAGCGATGCATATCCATCAGCTTAAGAATATGGCGGGTCAGCTTGCGGTCCCGGACAAACCGGAGCAGCCGCTGATCCTCGGAGGCCTCAGGAGCAGGCGGGAGGGCATATACGGTCAGGCCGGGGCGTACTTTGCGGCCGGGCTTGCGGTAGTTCCGGGAAGGCGGCTCCAGAAAGATGATCTTGGCATCCTTCAACCGGGTCATCAGCTGCTGGGTGCGGGTGGGGATAGTGCTCCAGGGTTGGGAGGAGAGGCACAGGATCTGTTTCAACGGGACACACCCTCCAAAAGCCGGCGGGCAGTCTCCTGGTTGCGCTCCTCCACCTGCCGCAGCCGCTCCACGCCGCCGGACAGGAATTCGGTGTCTCCGATTCGGGCATAGACTGCGTCGATGTAGCCGCACAGGGATTCCGCCGTCACCTTATCCAGGTCGGTGTACAGATCCTGGCCGATATAGGAGAGGAAAGAGCTGATTTTCTGGTCGTATACCACGCCCACCAGAGGCACACCCTGGCCGGCGGAAAAGACGAGGGCGTGCAGCCGCATAGAGATAACCGCCTGCATCCGTGCAAACAGACCGATAGTGTGGTCGGAACTGCCGGTATGGGTAAGAATATGGTGGGGGGCCTTCATATACTTAGCAGCCAACTTGGCGGCATCCACATCCAGACGCCGCTCAATGGGCAGAAAGACGGTGGTCAGGCCGTATTTCTCATAGGCGTAGTCGGCGGCGGCGGCAAAAACGGGGGCCTTGGCCTCAAAGCCCGGCCAGGGCCGCAGGGCAAAGCCGATATATTTGCCGTTGGGATCGATGCCCTGGCTCTCCAGAATGCCGTCCACCACGGGCGCGGGAGCGGCGGGCAGAATGACCGTGGGGTCGGCGGAGAGAATGATTTCCGGGTGGGTGACCTTCATGTCGGTCAGCTCCTCACGGGAGTGAGTATCCCGCAGGGTGATGGCGTCCACGCTCTTCTGGAGCACCTTGGAGGCCCGTTTCCGATTGGAGGGGGAGTGGATGGGACCGATGCCGCAGCCGTACATCATAACCTGATTGCCCAGCCGCTTAGCCCAGGAGATGGTGAAGAGATAGAACCACAGGGAGCGATGGCTGGTTACGTCCTGCATCAGGGAACCGCCGCCGTTGATATACAGCTTGGTTTTTCGCATCCGCCACAGGAACTTGGGGAAGGCAAAGGTGTAGATGGAGTTGACACGATAGGTGCGCCGGGTATCTTCCGGGCTGCGGGAGAGCACCCAAATGGGAAGGTCAGGGTCCACCTGGCGCAGCTCGGTGACAATGGCCTCCAGAATGGCATCGTCGCCGGCGTTGCCCCGGCCATAGGCTCCGCATACTAGAGCGCCATCCCGCCGGCCGGTCTTGCGGGCCTGGCGGCGGAGAATGGTGTCATAAATGGAGAGCTGCCGCTGGAGGGTGCTCTCCAGAGAGTAGTCCTCCTTGGCCCTCTGATAGAGCCGCTGGCCCATATGCTGGCGCAGCTCCGGGTCCTGAGCCAGCGCAATGAGGTGGCGGGAGAGTCCCTCCGCGTCCCCTGCCTCAAAGAGGAAACCGTGGATACCATGCTCGATCAGGTAAGGCACGCCGCCTACCCGGCTGGCCACTGTGGGCAGGCCCGCCCGGGCGCCTTCGGTGAGGGAGTAGGGGAAGGTCTCGGAGAGAGAGGTGAGGGTATTGATGTCCAGAGCATTGTAGAAGCTGTCGGTGTCGGACACCCAACCGGCAAAGCAGACCTGCTTGGCTACTCCCAACTGGTTGGCCAAGTCCTTCAGCATCCCCATCTGCTCGCCGTCGCCGGCGATAAGCAGCCGCAGATGAGGGCAGACTTTATAGGCCAGGGCAAAGCCGCGGACCAGGGTGGCAATATCCTTGACGGGGTTGAGGCGGGCGGCAATGCCCACCACAACAGAGTCCTGGTCAGCATCCAGCCCCACACTCTTCCAGTATTCCTCCCGGGAGAGGGCGGGGGTACGGGGGGCAAAATCGATGCCGTTGTAGATGGTGAACAGCTTGTCCGGATCAAAGCCGCGGGAGATGAGCAGATCGGTCATGGCATCGGACACGCCGATGCGGTAGTCTAGCTTCCGCAGAGCGATGGTGTTGATGGTGCCGTAAGTGATGCGGGAGAAGGGGCGGCCCAGGTAGTCCAGCCGATAATCGGAGTGGACAGTGGTAACCACGGGCAGACCGGTGGCCTTCCGCAGCAGAGCGCCCATCAAATTGCCCCGGGCGCCGTGACAGTGGAGGATCTGATAGCCCCCCTCCACGATCATCTTTTTCAGGGTGTTGCGGGTTTTCAGCAGATTGTGTCCAGGCAGGACCACAGTGGGGATGCCAAGTTCCCGGGCCTCTTGGGCAAATGGACCTTCCATAAAACATACCATGGTAACGTCGATGGTATGGGCAAGATTTTTCAGTAGGGAATGAACGTGGGTCTTGGCGCCGCCGCTGTCGCCGCCGGAGATGAGGTGCATGACCTTCATGGAATCAAAACCTCCAAAGAAAAAAGAAAGTACTTGTGTCTCGGTGGGGATCTATGATACAATAACCCGGTACCATTGTACCAAGTGCGACATGAATTTACAACCTCGGAGGCTGCAAAAAGATGATAGACGAAAAGGGAAGACTGTTTGGTAAAATCAACATCGTGGATCTGCTGGTGATCCTGGTGGTTATTATTGCGGCAGTGGTTTTGGGTATGAAGTTCCTCAAGCCGGGCAGCAGTGGTGTTGTAGGCGGAGGTTCCACCACCACCCATGTGGAGTATACCGTGCTGGTAGAGAGCGTCCAGCCGGCGGTTTATGAGAGCATCAAGGAGAATTATATCCCCTCCACCCTGATGGCCTCTGGCGAGCTGCTGGACGGTCAGGTCACTGCTGTGGAGGCCAAGCCCCACGGTGGAGATATTACGGTGAGCACGTCTGGCGATACGGTGGCCCTTACTGCTGACAAGGGTTTGCTGGATCTGACTTTCACTGTGGAGTGCAATGTGGCTAACCCCATTACCACCGAGCTTGGTACCCAAGAGGTGCGTGTGGGCAAGAGCCATATCCTTAAAACGGATAAGTTTGAGCTGAATGGCGTGATCTTGGACTGCACCTGGAGTGAGAACGCCGAGTAAACCAGCTGAGATCGATCAAAATAGAGAGGGCGGCGGTCATGGTACCGCCGTCCTTTTTCCAATAGGAGGAACTTATTATGCCCCAATGGCTGCTGCCGATAGACGGCGGTATTCTGCTCTGGATCCAGAACTTCCTGCGCTGTGCCGTGCTGGACCCGATCATGATCATTTATACCCAGATGGGTGACGCTGGCATCCTGTGGATTGTGCTTTCTGTGGTGCTGATCTGTATTCCCAGGACCCGTAAAGCGGGTTTTGTCAGCTTGATAGCCATGCTGCTGGGCCTGCTATGTACCAATGTGGTGCTCAAGCATTTGGTGGGCCGTACCCGGCCCTGGCTGATGGTAGAAGGGCTGATTCCGTTGGTAGCAGAGAACGACCCCAATTCCTTTCCTTCGGGCCACACCTGCGCAGCCTTTGCGGCGGCCTCTGCCTGGTGCCGCACCCTGCCCCGGCGGTGGATGAAGATCGTCGCCGTGGTGATGGCGGCTCTGATGGGGTTCTCCCGGCTTTATGTGGGAGTTCACTTCCCTACAGACGTGTTGGCCGGTATGGTGGTTGGTCTGCTGTGCGGCTGGCTGGCCTGGCTCATCTGGAAGCGGCTGGCCGCCTGGCGGAGTTGGGAGGCATAACCATGCGGGCGGAAGAGATGCAGACCACTCTGCGGAATGGAAGCCGGTGTCTGCTTCGCAGTCCCCGCCCGGAGGACGGGGAAGCGGTGCTGCGCCATCTGCGCCGGGTGGCAGCAGAGAGCCCTTTTACCGCTTTTCTGCCGGAGGAGATCAGCAATACCCTGCGGGAGGAGCAGGCCTTTCTCAAGCGGCAGCTGGCCAGCCCGGGCAGACTGATGCTGGCCGGATTTGTGGAGGGCAGGTTGATTGGGCTGGGGGGCGTGGGCCCTGCGGCAGCCAACCGAAAATGCGGTCACCGGGCTGAATTGGGATTATCTGTCCGCTGCCGCTGGTGGGGGCAGGGCCTGGGCCGGATGCTGATGGATGGACTGTGCCGGGAAGCCAGGCATATGGGCTATGCCCGCATGGAGCTGTCAGTGATGGAAGACAATGTCCGGGCGGTGGCCCTCTATGAGAACTGTGGGTTTGAGCGTTTTGGCCTGCTGCCCGATGCCTACCGTACAGAGGGAGACAGTCAGGCCGCCATTTTGATGAGCAAGGTATTATAAAATGGACGCCAGTCCCTATGGGACCGGCGTCCATTTTATATGTGCTTATTCGGTGGTGTAGTTGTCGAAATAGCCCTGGATGTAGACAATGGGGGTGCCCTTGTCGCCGGAGCCGGAGGTCAGATCGCACAGAGAGCCGATCAGATCGGTCAGGCGGCGGGGGGTGGTGCCCTGAGCAGCCATCTTACCCACCAAGGAGCCGTCCTTCTTCTTGATCTCGCCCTTAATGGCCTCGCGCAGAGCCTCGCCGGACAGAGCGGCAAAGTCATTGTCAGCCAGGTACTTCAACTTCAGCTCGTTGGGGGTGCCTTCCAGACCGGCGGTGTAAGCGGGGGAGACCACCGGGTCGGCCAGCTCCCAGATCTTGCCCACGGGGTCTTTGAAGGCGCCGTCGCCGTAGACCATGACTTCAACGTGCTTGCCGGTAGCCTTCAGAAGCCGGGCCTGGATTTCCTCCACCAGATCCTGGCAGGGACGGGGGAAGAGCTTCACCTTGTCCTCGGTGGACTTGTTGGAGCCCAGCAGGCCATAGTTTTCATTGTAGCCGCTGCCGTTGATGGGAGCGGTCATGATCTCATCCAGGCAGAACACCTTCTCGGCGCCGGCGGCAACCAGGCGGCGCTTGGTGCGGGCGCGGGTGTGGATGTCGCAGGCCAGCACGTTCTTGGTGTAGGCCAGAATAGCCCGGGGATCGTTGGCGAAGATGACCTCCACCTCAGCGCCAGACTCACGGATCAGATTGGAATAATAGTCCACATAGTCCACGCCGGTAAAGGGGTGGGTGGTGTAGCCGAACAGCTCGCGGTAGCGCTCCAGAGAGAGCACATCCTTGTAGGGGTCCACACCCTTTTCGTCCATCACGTCCTCATCAATAAGGTGATTGCCCACCTCGTCGGAGGGATAGGACAGCATCAGGACCACCTTCTTGGCGCCCTTGGCGATGCCGCGCAGGCAAATAGCAAAACGGTTGCGGCTGAGGATGGGGAAGATCACGCCAATGGTCTCTCCGCCCAGCTTCGCCTTTACATCGGCGGCAATATCGTCTACCGAGGCATAGTTACCCTGGGCGCGGGCCACAATGGCCTCAGTCATGGCGACTACGTCGCGGTCGCGTACGGAGAACGCGCCATCGTTGACCGCCTCCAGGACAGACCCGGTGACGATCTCGGCCAGGTCATCTCCGCTGCGGATAATGGGGGCGCGGATACCCATGGATACGGTGCCGACCATCCGGCTCATAGAACAACACTCCTACTATAGTTGGATTCGCTGCGGTATTCCCGTAACATTAAAATTATACTATATTTTTTTCTGCTTGTAAAAGGTTTTTTCTTTGCAAACGAACTTTATTCGACGGATACCCACTGCCGGACCACGTCAAGAAAACGGGCGGTCAGAGGGGAAAGCGGCTTGCCCCGGCGAACGGCCAGGGTGATGTCCCGATAGCGGGGATGTTCCAGAGGGATGGCGGCGAAATTGCGGCCGGTACCCTGCAGCACCAGTTCCGGTCGGATACTGACACCCAGCCCCTGCTCCACCATGGCCAGGATGGCAAAGTCGTCGTTGACGGTGTAGCGCAGGTTGGGATGGATGCCCTCCTCCTGGAAGATTTCTCCGATCTCCACATCCCGCTCCTCAGGAATCCAGATGAAAGGGTCCTGGGCCAACCGTTCTATGGGATAGAAGGGGGCGTGTGCCAGAGGGTGGTCCGGTGGGAGCACCGCCATAAACTGATCCCGGCGCAGGGGAAAGACCTCCAGATCGTCTCCGGCGGGCAGTCCCAGGAAACCACAGTCTGCCTGCCCCTGGCGGATCAGGTCCTCCACCTCTGCAAACTCCCACTTGCTCAGTAATTCAAAATGGATGCCGGGATAGCGCTGGAGAAAGAGCTTCATAATAGGAGGCAGCCAGTGGATGGATACGCTGGCGAAGGTGCCCACCCGCAGGGTGCCACGGGTCAAACCGTGGAGATGGGCAGCCTGCTCCTCCAACTCCTTCTGGGCGTTGCACACAGCTCGCAGATATGGAAGCAGTGACTCACCGGCTGCACTCAGATGCACGCCTCCCCGTCCCCGGACCAGCAGCTCCATGTCCCATTCCTGTTCCAGCGCGGCGATCATCCGACTGGCCGCCGATTGGGTGTAGCCAAACGCCTCAGCTGCCTTGGTAATTCCACCCAGTTCTACTGTTTTCAGCAGGATCTGATACTTGATCAGGCTCATATCGATCATTCCGTTTCATCATGAATTTCATGAAAAAGATTCGTTTGCATCATAGTAAACTCTATTGTATACTATAGCCAGAAGGAAGGCAAGAGCGAACGACAGAAAGGAGCGATTTCCATGAAGAAGAACAACGCAATGGTAATGAATCGGAAGAACAACGGCTATGAGCTGATGGGAAAGGGTATGTCGGTCAACGTCATGCGCACCTATTGGAAGGGAAGCCCCTGGAAAGCGCTTCGGGACTGCGTCCGCAGCGTATAATTTGATCTTTGCTCCGGTTGGGGAGAACCGATAGAAGCCCGGAGGGCCTGCCGAATGGCAGGCCCTCCGGGCGGTTTTTTATATTATGCCCCCAAGTCTGCTGCCTGAGGGAAGGGATAGGTTGTGCTGCCGATGGTAATAGATTCCACCTGGCTCAGGTCAAAGGCCTGGGCAGGGGTAAAGCGGAAGACATGGATGCCGTCCCGACTAGACCCGGGGTAGGGACTCTCGCCAGATCCCCAGGTTCCGGCATAGGCGCTGGGAATCTGAGTAATCAGCTCCGAAGTGCCGTCCCGGTAGTTCAGCCGTGCATCTGCCAAAATTTCCTTTACGCTGACCAGCCAGCTGCCGCCGTATGTGTCCCTGACCAGATAACCCTCCAGCTGCGGGGGCAGCTCTATGTCGGAAAGCTTCTCCAGATCCAGCAGTACCTCCGCACCGGAGACGGCTGTCCACTCCTCCAGAGTGGGGGTCTGCATCTCCAGTTCAATATAACCTGCGCAGATGGAGATTTGATAGATGGTGCCCTCCTGGGTATATTCGGAAAATTCCGGCTGGTCGGGCCGCAGACCCCAGGCTTCCTCCATCTGCCGGGTGGTATTGACCACTGTAATGTCTGCCGGGCAGCTGAGGGTCTGGCTCTCGGTCACCGGTATGATCACCGGGCCGTAAGCAGCGATGGGCTTGAAGTTATGATTGAGGTTCATGCTCACTTCTACCTGTTTCAGCTCAGGATCTTCTAAAGTCATGGATACCTTGACAAGAGAGGTTTGCGTATCTGGGTCGTAGCTGGCCTGCTCCAGATTAAGGGTGCTGCATCCCTCGAAACCGCCCCGGGGCCCCCATTCATATTCCGGCGAGTTGTCCGCAAGAACGACACCTGCCTCCTGGGATACCGGAGAAGCCGCAATGTAGGCATACAGTTGGTTCCCGCTGCACATGGTTGCCACCAGGGTAGCCTGGGGCTCTGACTGGGTGACAGTCTGGGTGGGAGTATCATATTCTGTCCATTCTTCGATGGGGTCCTCCTTGGATATGCCCATATCTGCCCGTGCTGCGTCCCGCAGCGTAAGCACCACCGCAAAGGCGGTGAGGCAGCAGAGGGACGCGATGATTGCCGCCACCAGCAAGCCCCGGGTCAGGCGGCGGGTTCTTCCTGTTTTATGGTTTTGTTTGAATCGTTTCATCGTCAACTCCTCAATCCTGGCGGGGGAGAGGGGGGTGGTATCAGTTAAGAGAATGCTGTCCTCCTGATAGTGGTCCAGCAAATCAAAGATCTCACGTTTCATCAGCCTGCTCCCCCTTTCGTCAAAGCTTCCTTGAGTTTCATGCGACCGCGCCTCAGCTTGGTTTTTATGGTGGATTCGTTCAGGGCCATGTGATCTGAGATCTGCTTGGTAATGTACCTGGGGTGGAACTGCCTTTCACCTACACGGTACTCCTCTGTCCACTGGTGTTAGTGTGGTACATCCTTACCGAGGCGGGCAGCATCATAGAGAATGCCGGCGCCCTGGGTGCGAAGATTCCTGGTTTCCTGCGAAAAGCTATTGAGGCTCTGAATGATAAGGTAGAAAGCGCCGGGGATATAGACAATGATAAATAATCTTCGCCGCAGGCAATGTCCGCCGGTCCGGTAGCCAGGTTTCTGGAGCAGCTGCCACTGATTTTTTACATGATGTGTGATTTGTATGGATATGCAAATCACAAACTGCTCTTTATCGCCTGAAGGCAGAACTTTTGTAACACCACCTTTAGCACCACCCGGATATGCAAAAACGGGCGTTTTTAAGCATATTGGACGCCGGGTATGGACAAATAAAAAGCCCTGAAAGCATTGAAAAATCAATACTTTCAGGGCTTTCTTGCTTGGAGCAGGTAAAGGGAATCGAACCCTCATATTCAGCTTGGGAAGCTGACGTTCTGCCACTGAACTATACCTGCATGGGCTTATTGACTTAGGCATTATAGCATATGCCCTTATATTTGGCAAGAATTTTTTTGCGACGGCATTCCTGGCCTTTCGCTATGAGCGCTGAAAAATCACAAAAAACCTTGCAATCTATTCCAATCCGTGATATCATTTCTTAAACCAAAGGTATAATAACTGAAAGGGTATGGAAAGGTTGGAAGTACGATGAGCAAAAAACAGGCATTGACTGAATTCCATCGGGGCTCCATCCTGGCCGCTGCCGAGCGGCTGTTTGCGGAAAAGGGCACCGAAAAGACCACCATGGATGACATTGCCCGAGAGGCCGAGTACAGCAAGGCGACTTTGTATGTCTATTTTCAGAGCAAGGAGGAGATCATCAACGCAATCCTCCTCAGTGGGATGGTGTTGCTGAAGAAGAAGCTGCATGAGGCCATTGAGAGCCACAGTGACTGGTTCCAGGCCTATGACGCGGTGTGCCAGGCGATCGTGCGTTTCTATGATGAAAACCCCACTGCCTACGACGCCGCCACTGGTTCTATCCCCCTGTCTCAGGATGGCGACACCCTCCAGAAGGGAATATCCGACATCCTGCGGGTCAGCGATGAGATCGAGCAGGAACTGGCTGATTTCCTGGTACGGGGTGCAGCGGACGGCGCGGTGCGTTCTCAGCTGCCTCCCGTGGAGACCGTTCTCCTGTTCTGGTCTGCTCTCTCCGGTATGGTACATACCGCTGAGCAGAGGGAGAATTACATCCAGCGCACCTTGGGCCTGACCCGGGAGGAGTATCTCCAGCACGGCGCCCGGCTGCTGCTGGCCTCCCTGACCAAAGCGAATATGTAAGTATTGTATACAGTATGAACCCGGTCCGGATTTCCGGACCGGGTTCTCTGTTTTTATCGATAGCAGATCTCGTGGCGCTTGGGGCCGGTGGAGACGATGGTGATGGGACACTCGATCTCTTTCTCCAGGAAGGTCACATAATCCTTGGCCTGCTGGGGCAGGGCATCAAAGTCGGTAACGCCCCGGATATCGCACTTCCAGCCGGGCAGAGTGGTATAGACCGGCTTGGCCTGATCCAGCAGAGCGGGTACCGGGAAGTCCCGGGTCACTTTACCGTTGATCTCGTAACCAGTACATACCTTGATCTCATCCAGATAGCCCAGACAGTCAATGGCGGTGAGAGCCACCTGAGTGGTACCCTGCACCATGCAACCGTACCGGGTAGCCACGGCGTCAAACCAGCCCACCCGGCGGGGACGACCGGTGGTAGCGCCGTACTCGCCGGCGTCACCGCCCCGGCGGCGCAGCTCCTCGGCCTCATCCCCGAAGAGTTCGCTGACGAAAGCGCCGGCGCCCACAGCGGAAGAATAGGCCTTGGTTACAGTCACGATGTCGGAAAATGCCGTGGGAGGTACTCCGCCGCCCACAGTACCGAAGCCGGCCAGCGTGTGGGAGGAGGTGGTCATGGGGCAGATGCCCAGGTTGGGATCCTTCATGGAGCCCAGCTGACCCTCCAGCAGCACCTGCTTGCCCTCCTTCAGGGCCTGGTGCACAAAGCTGACCGCGTCGCCCACGTAAGGCTCCAGGATCTTCTTATAGCCCATCAGTTCCTCAAACAGATCCTTGGGGTCCAGAAGAGGCTTATGATACAGATGCTCCAGAAGAACGTTTTTCAGGGCACAGATATGTTCCAGCTGAGCCTTGAGCCGGTCCTCATACCACAGATCGGCCACCTGAATACCGATTTTGGCATACTTGTCAGAATAGAAAGGAGCGATACCGGACTTGGTGGAGCCGAAGGCGGCGCCGGCCAGGCGTTCCTCCTCGCAGCTGTCCAGCAGCACATGGTAGCTCATCAGCAACTGAGTCCGCTGATCCACGATAATGTGGGGGGCAGGTACGCCGCCGTCCTCCAGATGCTTGAGCTCAGCAGCAAATTTCGTTACATCCAGGGCCACACCATTGCCGATGATGTTGGTGGTGTGGGAGTAGAATACGCCGGAAGGCAGCTGATGCAGAGCGAATTTACCATAATCGCAGATAATGGTATGGCCTGCGTTGGCGCCTCCCTGGAAGCGGATGACTACATCGGACTTCTCCGCCAACAGATCGGTGATCTTGCCCTTGCCTTCGTCGCCCCAGTTGGCGCCTACAATTGCTTTCACCATATTGGATTCCTCCTGCCGCGGGGATTCGCGCATTGGCCTTTTCCCGTCGGCAATCCATGGGGATATCATTCCCCACGCGGTATTATAGTACGCTTTCTCCCTTGAATCAAGGCAAAAAGAGAAAAAATGTCATAAAATGATTGCCACCACCTTCCAGAACACCGCGTTTTGTTGGAAAAGTAAAAAAAGAGGTTTACTTCCACACTTCACTTTGATAAAATAAGAAAAACGGGCGGCTAAGAAGCTGCCCGCCGGTTTCCGAAAGAGAATCATCAGGAGGTCAAATACTCTATGACGAAAAACGAAAAGCGGGAACACAGTGATCTGCTGTATGAAGCGATCCTCACCCTGAAGGACCTGGACGAGTGCCGGAAGTTCTTTTCCGATCTCTGTACGGTGGCGGAACTGCGGGCCATGGAACAGCGTTTTGAAGTGGCAATGCTGTTGTCCGAGGGCATGATTTACAACGATATTCTGGAGCGCACCGGCGCTTCCAGCGCCACCATCAGCCGGGTGAACCGGTCTTTGCAGTACGGTGCTGACGGCTATCAGGCAGTGCTGCCCCGGATCAAGGAGAAGCAGAGCGGCAATGGCGTATGAATATCTGGCCGGCTGTTATGACCGTTTTACAGCCGACGTTCCTTACGCCGCCTGGGCCGACTATCTGGAGAAGCACTTTGCCCGCAGTAAGCTGCCCATCCATACCGTGCTGGACCTGGCCTGCGGTACTGGTACCCTGACCTGTGAGTTGGCCCAGCGGGGGTATGAGATGATCGGCGCCGACCTGTCGGAGGAGATGCTGGCCCAGGCAGCCGAGAAGGCCCGGGACGTGGAGGGGATTCCTCCTATCTTTCTGCACCAGGCTATGGAGAAGCTGGACCTGTATGGTACCATCGACGCCTGTGTCTGTTGTCTGGACAGTGTGAACTATGTTACCCAGCCCAAAAAACTGGCGCGGGCCTTTCAGCGGGTCCATACTTTTTTGATGCCTGGAGGACTGTTCCTCTTTGACATCAATACCCCGGACAAGCTCAAGGGGCTGGACGGTCAGCTTTTCATGGATGAGGACGAGGACGCCTGCTGTATCTGGCGGGCGGAATACTCGCCCCGCCGGCGTATCTGTAGCTACGGCTTTGATATCTTCTGCCGGGAGGAGAATGGACTGTGGAGCCGGATGGAGGAGGTCCATGAGGAATACGCCTATGAGCCGGAAGAGCTGGAGCAGATGCTGCGCCAGGCCGGTTTTCGGCAGATCAAGCAATATGGCGAACTGAAGATGCGCCGCCCCGGACCGGGGGAACAGCGCATCTTTTTCGCCGCACGAAAGGAATTTTAAACGTATGTCAGATTCGATCATTCGCGTTCTGGCTAAGGACGCTCCTGTCAAGGCCTCGGCCATTTCCGCCCGGGCCATGGTGGAGCGGGCCAGACAGATCCATAAGACCCTGCCGGTGGCTACTGCGGCTCTGGGCCGCTCCCTGATGGCCGCCTCCATGATGGGCAACCAGCTGAAGGAGGAAAACGGCTCTGTCACTCTGCGGATCAAGGGCGACGGACCTCTGGGGGGCATTACTGTGGTATCCGACAGCGCCGGAAATGCCAGGGGCTATGTGGTCAACCCCCTGGTTGATCTGCCTTTGAAGGGCCCTGCCAAGTTGGATGTGGGTTCTGCTGTGGGCAAGGACGGCTCTCTTACCGTCATCAAGGACATGAACATGAAGGAGCCCTATGTGGGTACCATCCCTCTGGTATCCGGTGAGATTGCCGAGGATATCACTTCTTATTTTGCGGAAAGTGAGCAGATCCCTTCCGCCTGCGCCCTGGGTGTGCTGGTGGATGTGGATCAGAGTGTACTGTGCGCTGGTGGTTATCTGATTCAGCTGCTGCCTGGTGCAGACGACAGCGTTATTACTGCTATTGAAGAGGGCATTGCCAAGGTGGGCCCCGTTACCGAGGCTATGCGCAACGGTGAGAGTGCCCGCAGCCTGGTGGAGCGTGTTCTGTCTGCCTTTGACCTGGAGGTCCTCAGTGAGGAGCCGGTGGAGTACCGCTGCTATTGCAGCCGTGAGCGGGTGACCCGCGCCCTCATCAGTATGGGCCGGGAAGAACTGGAGTCTCTCATCAAAGATCAGGGCAAAGCGGAGCTCACCTGCCAGTTTTGCGACAAGGTTTATGACTTTACAGGCGAGGAATTGCAAGGCCTTCTGAATTCGATTTGATTTTTTGAAAAAAATCGAAAAAAGTTGTTGACAACTGGGGGTCGTTCTTGTATAATAACTTTCGTCGCTTGGCCCGACAGCCAAACGAAAGTGAAAGAAGAACGAGGGAGCATAGCTCAGCTGGGAGAGCGCATGCCTTACAAGCATGATGTCACAGGTTCGAGCCCTGTTGTTCCCACCACTCCCTTTCTGGGAGCTCCCGTACCCCCTACCGTCTGGCGCGGTAGTTCAGTTGGTTAGAACGCCGGCCTGTCACGCCGGAGGTCGAGGGTTCAAGTCCCTTCCGCGTCGCCATTCGCCTCTGTAGCTCAGTTGGTAGAGCAGGGGACTGAAAATCCCCGTGTCGCTGGTTCGATTCCGGCCGGAGGCACCACCGTTCCTGGTGGATACCGCAAGGTATCCACCAGGGGCACCTTTAAAATCCAGGCATATGTGTTCCGTTCTTTTCATAGGATGGAAACAGATGCAGGTGTAGCTCATCTGGTAGAGCGCCACCTTGCCAAGGTGGAGGTAGCGAGTTCGAGCCTCGTCACCTGCTCCAAAAATGATAAAAGGAAGGTCCGCCCTTCCTTTTATCCATATGGCGACATAGCCAAGTGGTAAGGCAGAGCTCTGCAAAAGCTCCACCCCCAGTTCGAATCTGGGTGTCGCCTCCAAAAACCGACTATCGAAAGATAGTCGGTTTTCTTTTTGATTTCTTGAGCAATCAAAATGTTTGGCGTAAATGCGCCGCTCACTGCTTGGGCTGCTAGTCTTAGCTTGCATCTATATTGTTTGGATAAGAAGAGAACCGGTTATCGGAAGGTAACCGGTTTTCTTCTTTGTATATACTGGAAAATATCATATGATATGGTATAATGAGAAAAATGTAGAACAACAGTATGGTGGAGAGGGGAAGTGCGGATATGAAGAAAAAGAGAAGATCGAAGAGACGCAGGCGGAGCGCCTCCGGTGTGGTGCTGCTGATTGTTTTGTTTCTGGTGATAGGCATAGGTGTGGTGCTGGTGCGGATGCTGCTCTCGCCCAAGGAAGGGTCTGCAGCGGCCTCTCCGACTGAAACAGAATTACCCTTACCTCAGGTCACGACAAGTCTTCAGACGCCGTCTGCGGTCGTTACAGGGCGCCCTGAGAAGGAAGATCCGGAGAGCATTCTCTACCAATATCTCTATGAACAGGTAGATGGGCAGCAGCAGGTGGTGAACTTTACAGCGGAAGATATGAGCATGGAGCAAATCGGGCAAGTGCTGGAACAGCTCCAGCGTCAGCCGGAATTCTTCTGGTTGGAAGGCTACGAATTGGTTGGCAGCGGTACGGAGTATCAGGTGGAATTTGACTGGAAATATACGGATCTGACCGCCCGACGGGAACAGGTGGAGCAAGCGGAGGCCCAGGCGCTGGCTGCCATTCCGGAAGGAGCGGGAGACTATGAGACTGCCCTGAGCCTGCATGACTGGCTGTGTGATCACATTGTATATCAGAGCAGCAGCGACGGCAGCGATCAGGACCTGTACGGTGCGTTGGTAAATGGACGGTGTGTGTGTTCCGGATACAGTCAGGCCTACGTGTACCTCCTGCGCCGAGCCGGCATCCAGGCTGAGACCGTGCGAGGTACTGCTGACAATGGAACAGGTGCCCAGTCCCATGCCTGGACAAAGGTGGTTCTGGATGGGGAGGTATATTATACCGACGTGACATGGGACGACCAGGAGACACATCCGGACGGACATACTTATAGCTGGTTTGCAGTTACCAGTGAGCGTATGGCGTCTACCCATTTTGCGGAGCCGGAGCGAGGCGCGGAGATGACGCCCAGTTCCGCGGTGGCGTGCAATTACCACTACCGCAACGGCTGGGTGCTGGAGCAGTTCAACACAGAAGAACTGGTCCGGATCTTCTCCTCTCAGACTGGCGGAAGCCTTACTGTACTGGCCGCAGATGAGGCGGTATATGGTCAGCTGATGGAGTTGGTACAGGACGGGGAGGCTATGACCGCTGTGCTGGAGCAGGCAGGCTATCCGGTCAGTCAGTATACCTATTTCCACTCGGAAGGTTCGCTGTGTCTGGACCTGTTCCCGGAAGCATGAGCGAGCCTAAAAAGCTGTATGGCGGACAGGCCGCCTCACAGGAAGGAAATTGATATGTGGGCAGATTGTTGTTTTTACCTTTCGGTGCTGCTTCTGGCGGGCAGCCTGATCGCCGCTGTCAGGATATATAGAGCGCCCTATCAGCGGGGGCGGTTTCTGTCGCCGGTCAAGTGCGTCCTGGCCGGGGTATTCCTTGCTGCGGTCCTGCTGTTTCTTCCCCTTCATCTGGAGCAGCTCCCAAAGGATTTTGCGGGAGGGATAAACAGCGTACTGCTGTCCATTCACAGTACCATGAGGCTGTTTGTGCTGGATGGGGAGTTTGACGGTGTGCTGGCATTTACCTCCGCTTTACCAGACGGTGTGGTACGTACCGGGTACTCGGTTGTTGCTGCAGTGCTGTATGTACTGGCTCCCGCCCTCACCTTCGGCTTTGTCCTGTCCTTTTTTAAGAATATTTCCGCTTATCGCTCCTTGCTGTTTCACTATGGGACCGACGTTTATGTTTTTTCCGAACTGAACGAGCAGGCTCTGGTTCTGGCGCGAAGCATCCAGGAGAAGGACAGACGCTGTCTGCTTGTTTTTATGGATGTATTTGAGAACCATGAGGAGTCTATCTTTGAGCTGTGTGAGAAGGCAAGAGAGCTGAAGGCGGTCTGCTTCAAAAAGGACATCGTTGATATCAGTTGGAACGTCCACAGCAAGAGAAGCTGTGTGTCTTTATTTGCGATAGGGGAGAATGAGTCTGAAAATATTGAGCAGTCCATCAAGTTGGTGGAGGCGTATAAAAACCTCCCCAATTTCCGCTTGTATGTTTTTTCCACCAGGGTGGAAAGCGAGGTTTTGTTCCAGACTGCTGTGGATGGCGGAATGCGGGTCCGGAGAGTGAATGTAATCCGCTCTCTGATCAGTCAGACCCTGTACCGGGAAGGCGGTTCTCTGTTTGAGGGAGCCATAGACTGCGGGACTCATAAGCTGATATCGGTGGTACTGATTGGTTTGGGCCGGTATGGCACGGAGATGCTGAAAGCCTTATCCTGGTTCTGTCAAATGGACGGGTATCAGGTAAAAATTCACGTCTTTGACCAGAGAAATGACGCAGAGGAGCGGTTTACCGCGCTGTGTCCGGAGCTGATGGCGCCGGAGCGCAACGGAACCGACACGCCGGGCGAAGCGCAGTATCATATTGTGATCCATGGGAGAATGGACGTGCAGACTGCCCGGTATGCGGACTGCTTTCATACCATCGGACCAATCAGCCACGTCTTTGTAGCGCTGGGGGATGATGGCCGGAACGTTGAGGCGGCGATCAATGCCAGAATCATGTGTGAACGTCAAGGACAGCATCCTACAATTCAGACCATTGTATATGATCCTTTGAAGAAAAAGGCATTGGAGGGGATCACCGATTACCGGGGCAATCGGTATCGCATTTCCTTCATTGGGGATTTGAATGAATCCTATTCTCAAGAAGTCATTCTGGACTCGGAGTTGGAACAGGCTGCATTGGAGCGGCATCTGAAATGGGGAACAGAGAGCGCCTTTTGGGCATACGAATTTAACTATCGTTCTTCCGTTGCTGCGGCGATCCATTTGAAAATGAGGATCTTATGCGGAATCCCTGGGGCTTCAAAAAAGGAAAGTGAGCTGACTCCGGAGGAGCGGAGGACCATTGAGGAGCTGGAGCACAGGCGCTGGAACGCCTATATGCGGTCCGAGGGCTACCGGTTCAGCGGATCTGTCTCACCGGAGAGCAGAAATGATCTGGCAAAGCTCCACCATGATCTGGTTCCCTTTGTGAAGCTCAGCGAGGAAGAGAAACGAAAGGACTCCCGTGTGGGGACGGCCTGAATTGACGCAAGCGTCTTGTCAGCCTCTGAATATCGGCGTATACTGAGAGCGAATTAAGATATCCGCACCGACGGATGAAAAGGAGCGAGAAGATAGTGGAACAGATCTGCATACGCCCCATGGAGGAGAACCAGGTGGCTGAGGTATCGGCCCTCATTGGCCGGGTGCTGCTGGAGGTCAATATTCGGGACTATCCCCGCGAAGCGCTGATGGAGTTTGTGGAGTATTACAGTCCAGAAGGTGTGGCTGCCATCCCCAAATCAGGCGGACACAGCTATGTAGCCATGCTGGGGGATGAGCTGCTGGCCTGTGGCTCTGTGGCGCCTATGGAGGACCGGCCGGGGGAGTGCGAGATCAGGGCCCTGTTTGTACGGCCTGACTGGGAAGGCAAGGGTGTGGGCAGAAAATTGGTACAGACTCTGGAGGCCGACCCGCTGTTCCGGGCGGCCAAGCGTGTGGCGGTTTCCGCTTCTCTGACCTCCCACGAGTTCTATTTGAAACTGGGCTATCGCTATCAAGATGGGATTAAAGTCTGCGAGGACAATGACCACTACTGGATGGAGAAATTCAACTAAGAAAAAAGCCTCCGGCCGGGATTTCCCGGCCGGAGGCTTTTTTTATAGCTTTTATACCCGACCAATGTCAGTGCGGAAGTGCATATCCTGGAAGTGGATGTGCTTGGCGGCGGCGTAAGCGCCGTCGATAGCCTCATCCAGATTGTCACCCACGGCGGTGACGCCCAGAACACGACCGCCATTGGTAACGATATCACCGTTGTCGTTCAGCTTGGTACCGGCGTGGAATACCACGGCAGTCTCGCCGGCCTCGTCCAGACCGGTGATGGGGTAACCCTTCTGATAGCTGCCGGGGTAGCCGCCGGAGGCCAGCACCAGGCAGCAGGCCGCGCCGGGCTTCCAGCGGATATCCATCTTGTTGAGCTGGCCCTCACGGCAGGCGGCGAAGATCTCCATCAGGTCGGAGTCCAGCAGAGAGAGGACGGCCTGACACTCGGGATCGCCGAAGCGGGCGTTGTACTCCACCACCTTGGGACCCTCGGGAGTGATCATGAGGCCGAAGTAGATGACGCCCTTGAAGGGGCGGCCCTCCGCCTTCAGTGCCGCTACAGTGGGCAGGAAGATGTCCCGCATACACTGAATGGCCACGGCAGCGGTGTAGTTGGGGGAGGGGGAGATAGCGCCCATGCCGCCGGTGTTGGGGCCCTGGTTGCCGTCATAGGCCCGCTTATGGTCCTGAGAGGAGGGCATACACAAAATATGCTCTCCATCGCAGAAGGCCAGCACGGTGACCTCGGGGCCGGTCATGCACTCCTCGATGACGACCTTGGCCCCAGCCTCGCCGAAGCGGTGATCGCTCATCATGGAGCGGACGGCCTCCTTGGCCTCCTCCACAGTCTGGGCCACAATGACACCCTTGCCCAGAGCCAGGCCGTCGGCCTTGACCACGATGGGGGCGCCCTGAGCTTCCACATAGGCCAGAGCGGCGTCCATGTCGGTAAAGGTCTCATATTTGGCGGTGGGGATGTTGTACTTCTTCATCAGGTTCTTGGAGAAGATTTTGCTGGCCTCAATGATGGCGGCGTCCGCGGTGGGGCCGAAGGCGGGAATACCCGCCGCCTCCATGGCGTCCACCATGCCCAGAGCCAGGGGATCATCGGGGGCTACCACCACAAAATCCATGGCGTGGCTCTTGGCCCACTTCACCATGCCGTCCACGTCGGTGGCGGCGATGGGGACGCACTGGGCGATGGATTCAATGCCGCCGTTGCCGGGGGCACAATAGAGCCGGGTGACATGGGGGCTCTGGGACAGCTTCCAGCAGATGGCGTGCTCCCGCCCGCCTCCGCCTACGACTAATACCTTCATGTTCAAACCTCGTTTCGTTACCCCCGTCCTTTTCGCGTAGCGAAAAGCTTTTTCGCGGAGGGTGTTGCGCTCCGTGACCCCGGAGCGAAAAAATCAGATGTATGTCTGGGAGAATTCACTTCTCCCAGACATACCCCGACCCGCGCCGTGGGCGCGAAACCGGGGGTATCGCAGAACTGCGCCAATGTACATTGGCGCAGTTCTGCGTATCCAGGGGGTATTGGATACCCCCTGGAACTGGTTTAATGGTGGAACAGCCGCATCCCGGTAAAGGCCATGACAATGCCGTACTTATTGCAGGTGGCAATGACGTGGTCGTCCCGGATGGAGCCGCCGGGCTGCACGATGTAGGACACGCCGGACTTGCGGGCCCGCTCCACGTTGTCACCGAAGGGGAAGAAGGCGTCGGAACCCACGGTCACACCGGACTGGGTAGCGATCCAGGCCTTTTTCTCCTCAGCGGTGAGCACCTCGGGCTTGACCTTGAAGGTGTTCTGCCACACGCCCTCGGCCAGCACATCCTCGTACTCGTCGGAGATGTACACGTCGATGGCGTTGTCCCGATCGGGGCGGCGGATGCCGTCCACGAACTGGAGGCCCAGAACCTTGGGATGCTGGCGCAGCAGCCAGTTGTCCGCTTTGTTGCCTGCCAGACGGGTGCAGTGGATGCGGCTCTGTTGGCCGGCACCCACACCGATGGCCTGACCGTCCTTCACATAGCACACCGAGTTGGACTGGGTGTACTTCAGGGTGATCAAGGAGATGAGCATATCCCGCTTGGCGTGCTCGGGCAGCTCTTTGTTGTCGGTAACGATGTTGTTCAGCAGGTCGGCGTTGATCTCATAGTTGTTGCGGCCCTGCTCAAAGGTGATGCCGAACACGTCCTTGTGTTCGATGGCCTTGGGGACGTAGTTGGGATCGATCTCCACCACGTTGTAGCCGCCCTTGCGCTTGGTCTTGAGGATGGCCAGGGCCTCCTCAGTGTAGCCGGGGGCGATGACGCCGTCGGACACCTCCAGAGCCAGATAGCGGGCGGTCTGGGCGTCGCACACGTCGGACAGGGCGGCCCAGTCGCCGTAGGAGCACAGCCGGTCGGCGCCACGGGCCTTCACATAGGCGCAGGCGATAGGGGACAGGTCCATGTCCTCCGCAAAGTAGATCTTCTTCTCCACGTCGGTGAGGGGAGTGCCCACAGCAGCGCCTGCGGGGGAGACGTGCTTGAAGGAAGCGGCGGCGGGCAGGCCGGTGGCCTCCTTCAGCTCCTTGACCAGCTGCCAGGAGTTCAGCGCGTCCAGAAAGTTGATGTAGCCCGGTTTGCCGTTAAGCACCTTGATGGGCAGCTCGCCGGACTCCATAAAGATGCGGGCAGGCTTCTGGTTAGGGTTGCAGCCGTATTTCAGCTCCAGTTCGGTCATGTTCTGTGCTTCCTCCTTCTTACTGATGCTTGTTGAGGATGACGGTCTCCCAGTTGCCGGTCATGATGTCGATATAGCGCACAAAGAGGGAGACCTTGTTCTCCTCATTGAGGCTGTTCCAGATCAGCTGGGCAAATTCCTCGGGAGTCTCGCTGGTGATGGCGATCTGCTCCGGCTCACCCTCGAAGGAGGGCAGGGGATTGCCGTCTCCCATGTAGGTGTGGATGAAGTGGCCCTGACCGGCCAGGGGCTTCTCATAGGCATAGAAGTAGCGGCGGCAGGAGGCGGGATCGCCGTCGGCGCTCTTCAGGATGGAGAGCACATAGTCGCCGTCCTTCTTTACCAGACCGGAAATACGGGGGGTGTAGTTGGGCTCATCCGGCTCGAAGGTGCGGGTATGCAGGGCCTGAGAGAAGGTCTTGCCGGCGGCCAGGCCCTCCCGGATGGTGTCGGTCTGGTCACCGTTGGTGACAATGGTGGAGGCGCCGAACACCCGGACTGGATTGTAGATGATGAGGGAGGGGTCGGTCATCTTGGAGGGATCAAAGGCCTGGGTGCGGATGCCGTCGGGGGTCTCCACAAACACACGGTTGCGGGAGTTCTCGCTGCGGCCCATGATGAAGTAGGCGATGACCGCCTTGGTGTCGTCGGCGGAGCGGCCCAGCACGATGCCGCGGCCGGGATAGGGATTGCTTTGCAGCAGTTGGGTCAGGTCCAGCGTTTTCATAACATCATTCCCCTTCTTTGATGGTAACGATCCGTCCCTCCACGGAGAGGCGGCCTTGACAGAACAGAGCGACGGCCTGGGGCAGAATATGCCACTCAGCCTGCTCCATGACCCGGCGCTGGAGTACCTCGGGGGTGTCGCCGGGCAGAATGTCCACCGCTTTCTGGAGGACGATGGGGCCGCCGTCGGGCTCCTCATTCACAAAGTGAACGGTGGCGCCAGTGACCTTCACACCGTAGGCCAGGGCCTTTTCGTGGACGTGAAGGCCATAATAGCCCGCCCCGCAGAAGGACGGGATGAGAGCGGGATGGACGTTGAGGATGGCGTTGGGATAGGCTTGCACCATTTCCTCGGTCAGAATGTGCATGAAACCGGCCAGCACCACCAGATCGATGCCCAGCTCCTTCAGCTTGGCCACCAGGGCCTGGGTCATGGCACGGTTGGAGTCGTAGTCCTTCCGGGCTATCACATAGCCGGGGATACCGGCGTTTTTGGCTCGCTCCAGGGCATAGGCGTCAGCTTTGGAGGAGATGACGGCGGCCAGTTCTCCGCCGCCCAGCTCACCCCGGTCCCGGGCACCAATGAGGGCCTGGAGATTGGTCCCGCCGCCGGAGACCAGTACAGCGATTCGGGTCATACCAGTTCCACCCCGGCGTCGCCGTCAACCACAGAGCCGATGACGTAGGCCTGCTCGCCGGCCTGGGCCAGCAGTTCCATGGCCTGCTCCGCCTGAGCGGCGGGAAGGGCCAGGATCATGCCGATGCCCATGTTGAAGGTGTTGTACATATCCCGGGTGGGAATGCCGCCCTTCTTTTCGATGAGGTCGAAGATGGGCAGGCGGGGGAAGGAGTCCAGCTTAATCTGAGCGGTGAGGCCCTCGGTCATCATACGGGGCACGTTCTCGTAGAAGCCGCCGCCGGTGATATGGCTGATGGCGTGAACGTCGATGCCGCCTTTCAGCAGGGCCAGGATCGCTTTGACATAGATGCGGGTGGGAGTGAGCAGGGTCTCACCCAGGCTCTTGCCGCCCAGCTCCTCCATGGGGGAGGTCAGGTCGGCGTGCTCCACGTCCAGCACCTTACGGACCAGGGAGAAGCCGTTGGAGTGGACGCCGGTGGAGGCCAGACCGATGAGGGTATCGCCTGCGGCCAGGGCCTTGCCGTCGATGATCTTCTCCTCGTCTACAATGCCAACAGAGAAACCGGCCACATCGTAGTCATCCTCCGCCATCAGGCCGGGATGTTCGGCGGTCTCGCCGCCTACCAAGGCGCAGTCAGCCTGGCGGCAGCCCTCGGTGATACCGGCCACGATGTCGGCGATGCGGGCGGGATCGTTCTTGCCGCAGGCAATGTAGTCCAGGAAGAAGAGGGGAGTGGCGCCGCCGCAGATGATATCGTTGACGCACATGGCCACGCAGTCGATGCCGATGGTGTCATGCTTGTTCATCAGCTGGGCCAGGCGCAGCTTGGTGCCCACGCCGTCGGTGCCGGACACCAGCACGGGCTTCTTCATGCCCGCCATATCGGGGGCAAACAGACCGCCAAAGCCGCCCAGGGTGCCCATGACGCCGGGGATATAAGTGGATTCCACCATGGGCTTGATGCGCTCTACCGACTCATAGCCGGCGGTCACGTCCACGCCGGCGGCGGCGTAGGACTCAGAGTGAGAATTTTTCATACGGAGAAACCTCCTCGATTATTGGGTTTGACCGATTTTCTGTTCAAAACGGAATTTTTCCCGGGCTTCCGGTACGGGCACCGGATAGGTGCCGGTGAAGCAGCCGTCGCAGAAGGTGCAGCCGCAGCCGTTGGCCAATTTATGGACGCTGTCCACGCTGAGGTAGCCCAGGGAGTCGGCGCCGATGATCTTGGCGATCTCCTCCACCGTGTGATTGCAGGCGATGAGATGATCCCGGGAGTCGATATCGGTACCGAAGTAGCAGGGATGGAGGAAAGGGGGCGCGGAGACCCGCATATGGACCTCTGTGGCCCCGGCCTCCCGCAGCAGCCCCACGATGCGGGCGGAAGTAGTACCCCGGACGATGGAGTCGTCGATGATGACTACCCGCTTGCCCCGCACTACGGAGGAAATGGGGTTGAGCTTGATACGCACCTTGTCCTCCCGGTTTTTCTGGCCGGGGGCGATGAAGGTGCGGGCGATATACTTGTTCTTGATGAAGCCGGTGCCGTAGGGGATGCCGGACTGCCGGGCATAGCCGATGGCGGCATCGATGCCGGAGTCGGGCACGCCGATCACGATGTCGGCCTGGACCGGATGCTCCAGGGCCAGGAAGGCTCCTGCACGGAGCCGAGCCTCGTGGACGCCGGCACCGTCGATCACCGAGTCAGGCCGGGCAAAGTAGATAAACTCAAACACACACAGGCTGCTCTTGGCCTTGCCGCAGTGGGTCCGTATGCTCCGCAGGCCGGACTGGTCGGCGATGACGATTTCGCCGGGTTCCACATCCCGGAGGAAGTGGGCGCCGATGGCGTCCAGAGCGCAACTCTCCGAGGCGAACACATAGCCGCCGTCCAGGGTGCCGATGCACAGAGGCCGGAAGCCGTTGGGGTCCCGGGCGGCGATCAGCTTGCGGGGGGAGAGGAGCACCAGGGAATAGGCCCCCTGGATCACATCCATGGCGGCGGACACGGCCTCCTCGATGGAGGGGGCTTTCAGCCGGGCGCCGGTGATGGTGTAGGCGATGACCTCGGTGTCGCTGGTGGTGTGGAAGATGGCGCCGGACAGCTCCAGCTTCTCCCGCAGCTCGGCGGCGTTGGTCAGGTTGCCGTTGTGGGCCAGAGCCATGGAACCCTTCACATGGTTGATGACCATGGGCTGGGCATTGGTACGGCTCTTGCGGCCGGTGGTGGCGTAGCGCACATGGCCCACGGCCATACTGCCGGGACCCAGGTGCTCCAGAACTTCAGGGGTAAATACTTCGCTGACCAGTCCCACGTCCTTGTGGCTGGTGATGACGCCATCGTCATTGATGGCCATACCGGCGCTCTCCTGGCCCCGGTGTTGGAGGGCATAGAGCGCGTTGTAAGTAACAGAGGCGGCGTGGGTCATACCGGCCACACATACGCCGAAAACACCACATTCTTCATGAATTGTTGCCATGGCTTTTCTTCCTTTGCGTCAGGGGCTTGGACGTGGAAACCGGACGGACCGGTTATTCCTTACCGGTCCAGCAGTAGGTGCAGATCTTGTCGCGGTCGATGCCGATGGCCTCCAGCAGGCCATCCAGAGACTGATAGCCCAGGGAATCAAAGCCCATTTCCTTACAGATGGCCTTGAGCATACACTGGCCTCGCTCTGTGGAGGAGTCGGCATATTCCTCCAGGTGCTGCTGCCCCTCGTCACCCTCCAGGTTCTGGATGGTGCGCCGGGCCAGCAGCTCCATGTCGGAGTTGCTGCGGGAGAAGTTCAGATATTTGCAGCCGTACATGATGGGGGGGCAGGCCGAGCGCATATGAACTTCTTCAGCACCAGACTCGTAGAGAAATTCTACGGTTTCTCTCAGCTGGGTGCCGCGGACAATGGAGTCGTCCACAAAGAGCAGCTTCTTGCCCTCGATGAGCTCGGGCACGGGAATCTGCTTCATTTTGGCCACCTGGTTGCGGGCCGCCTGATTGGCGGGCATGAAGGAGCGGGGCCAGGTGGGGGTGTATTTGACGAAGGGGCGGGCAAAGGGCTTACCGCTGCGGTTGGCAAAGCCGATGGCGTGGGGCACGCCGGAGTCAGGCACACCGGCCACGTAGTCCACCTTGGGCAGCTGGCCCTTCTGGACCTCGTCCCGGGCCATGATCTCGCCGTTGCGGTAGCGCATAACCTCCACGTTGACTCCCTCGTAGTTGGAGTTGGGGTAGCCGTAGTAGGTCCACAGGAAGGCGCAGATCTTCATTTTGTCTCCGGCAGGGGCCAGGGTCTCCCAGCCTCTGGCGGTTACCTTGACCACCTCGCCGGGGCCAAGCTCGTAGGCGTCGATGTAGCCCAGCTTGTGGTAGGCGAAGGATTCAAAGGAGACGCAGCAGCCCTCATCGTTCTGGCCGATGAGTACCGGCAGACGGCCCAGCTTGTCCCGAGCGGCGATGATGCCGTCGGGGGTGAGGATAAGCATGGTGCAGGAGCCGTCAATCTCCTCCTGGGCGTGGCGGATGCCGGACACCAGGTCGTCCTTCTGGTTGATAAGGGCGGCAGCCAGTTCGGTAGCGTTTACCTTACCAGAACTCATGGCCATAAACTGGTGGCCATGGTCGGAAAAGTACCGCTCAATCAGCGCCTCGGAGTTGTTGATGATGCCTACCGTAATGATGGCGTACAGACCCAGATGGGAGCGTACCAGGAGGGGCTGAGGGTCGGTGTCGCTGATGCAGCCGATGGCGGAACAGCCCTTGAACTCGGCCAGGTCTTTGTCGAACTTGGTACGGAAGGGGGTGTTCTCGATATTGTGGATCTGGCGCTGAAAACCGATCTTGGGATCATAGACTGCCATGCCGCCCCGCTTGGTACCCAGGTGGGAATGGTAGTCGGTGCCGAAGAACACGTCCATGACGCAGTCGCGCTTAGAGATAGTGCCAAAGAAACCGCCCATGCCTTACTTGTCCCCCATCAGACGGCGCATGACCTCTTCATAGGCCTCTTCGGCGCCGCCCAGATCCCGGCGGAAGCGGTCCTTGTCCAGCTTCTCGTGGGTCTTCTCATCCCACAGGCGGCAGGTGTCGGGGGAGATCTCGTCGGCCAGCACGATGGTGCCGTCGGCGGTCTTGCCGAACTCCAGCTTGAAGTCCACCAGATCGATGCCGATCTCCTTCATGAAGCCCTTCAGCAGGTCGTTGACAGCAAAGGCGTACTTCTTGATGAGCTCGATCTCTTCCTTGGTGGCCAGCTTCAGGGCCAGAGCGTGATAGTCGTTGATGAGGGGATCGCCCAGGTCGTCGTTCTTATAGGAGAACTCGATGGTGGGCTCGTCAAACACGATGCCCTCCTCCACGCCATAGCGCTTGGCGAAGGAACCGGCGGAAATGTTGCGGATAATGACCTCCAGGGGGACGATGGATACCTTCTTCACGGCGGTCTCGCGGTCGCTGAGCTCCTCCACATAGTGGGTAGGCACGCCCTTCTCCTCCAGGCGGCGCATCAGGTTGTTGGTCATGCGGTTGTTGATGGCGCCCTTACCGGTGATGGTGCCCTTCTTCAGGCCGTTGAAAGCGGTAGCGTCGTCCTTGTAGGACACAATGACCACCTGGGGATCGTTGCTGGCGAAAACCTTCTTAGCCTTGCCTTCGTAGAGCTGCTCTTTCTTCTCGTAAGCCATGACGTGATGCTCCTTTTTCTATTCTAAATTGATTTGATTACAGTTTTTCTACAATATGGCGGTCTTTTTCCATCACTTCTTCCGCCATGCGGGCCTTGAACTGGACCAGCTTGTCGGTCAGTTCGGGATCGGACAGGGCCAGCATCTGAGCGGCCAGGATAGCGGCGTTGTCAGCGCCATCCACCGCCACGCAGGCCACGGGGATGCCCTTGGGCATCTGGACCATGGACAGCAGAGAGTCCAGACCGCCCATCATGGATGTCTTGATGGGAACGCCGATGACGGGCAGGGTGGTGTAGGCGGCCAGCACACCGGCCAGATGGGCGGCCTTGCCGGCAGCGGCAATGATAACACCGAAACCGTTTTCCATGGCGTGGGAGGCCAGTTCCTCAGCGGCGGCAGGGGTGCGGTGGGCGGAAATAATGCGGACCTCAGCGGGAATGCCGAAGGACTGCAAACGCTGGATGCAGGGGCGCATGGTGTCCAGATCGGAGTCGGAACCCATGACAACAGCAACTTTTTTGCTCATAAGACCCTCCTGTATACCTAAAAATTTTTCAGGGCTGGAAAAAATAAATCAGGGCATCCGGTATACGGATGCCCTGACGGTTTCAGACCCTGAGGTTGGACAGGTTGGTGCCGTGGATGGATCGCCAGTTTGCGTAAAACCAGTGCAGTGATGACATCCCCGTACCTCCCCATTTGTTTGATTCATGTAAAATAATATCGGATTTTTTTGTGCTTGGCAAGGGCACTGGTGGATTTTTGTCTTGTTATACAACTTTGACGAAAAAAGGAAGGGGTACGTTGTGGAAGAAGAGAGGAACCGCTCCGAAAGAGGTTGCGTTCCGGAGCGGCAGAGGCTATACTTGCCATAGAAAGAATCCGTCGAAAAGGGGAGGTGGCCCGAGTGAAATCCAGCCGGAACGAGACGGTAAAAAACAGTGTGGGACGAGCGCTGTTCGTGGCTCTCAGCGTACTGCTCCAGGTGGCCTGGATCGTAGGGCTGGTGCTGCTGCTCAACGACTATTATTATGCTATCTCTCTTATCACCAACGTGCTGGCCTTCCTGGTGGTGCTCAATCTCTATGGCAAGCAGATGACCGGCCCCATGAAGGCGTCCTGGATCATTTTGATCCTCTTTTTCCCTGTGATGGGTCTGTGCATCTATCTGATGTTTGGACGTCCCAACTGTACCCGTGTCATGCGCCGGCGGTTTGAGCGCCTCCAGCAGCGGACCCAGGACCTCCTGTCCGACGGCGAGGCGGTGCTGGCCCGGGTGGAGGAGCGGGACAAGGGGATCGCCAATCAGCTGCGCTATCTCTCACGACGGGCCGGGTTTCCAGCCTATGAGAATACCGATGTAGAGTATTATGCCACGGCGGAAGAGGGGCTGGAAGCCCAGAAGCAGGCCCTGCGGCAGGCCGAACACTTTATCTTTATGGAGTACCACGCCATTGAGGACTCCGAATCCTTCCACGGCCTGGAGGAGATTCTGGTGGAGAAGGTCCGGCAGGGTGTGGAAGTGCGGCTGCTGTACGACGACATGGGTAGCATGGGCTTTATCAGCCCGGCTTTCATCAAGCGGATGGAAAAGCTGGGCATCCAGTGCCGGGTATTCAATCCCCTGATGCCGGTACTCAATATTTTTATGAACAACCGGGATCACCGGAAGATTACCGTCATTGACGGCAAGGTGGGCTTTACGGGCGGTTACAATCTGGCGGACGAGTACTTTAACCTGACGCATCCCTTTGGTTGGTGGAAAGACACAGGGGTCAAGCTGACGGGGGATGCGGTGCCCAGTCTGACGGTGATGTTTCTGACCATGTGGAACGGAATCAAGGAGACCGACAAGGACTTTGCCCCCTACCTGTCCAAAGTGGACTATCAGGCCAGGGAGCGGTGCGTGGTGGTCCCTTATGGGGACAGCCCTCTGGACGATGAACAGGTGGGGGAGACGGTCTACCTGAATATGGTCAAAAACGCCAAGGACTATGTATATGTCATTACGCCCTACCTGATTTTGGACGACGAGCTCATCTCGGAGTTGACCCTGGCGGCCATGCGGGGGGTGGAGGTGCGGATCATCACTCCCGGTATCCCGGATAAAAAGCTGGTCTACAAGGTGACCCGCTCCTATTATGGATGCCTGGCGGACCGTGGCGTGCGGATTTTTGAGTATACCCCCGGCTTCTGCCACGCCAAGATGATGCTGTGCGACGGGGAGACGGCGGCAGTGGGTACCATCAATCTGGATTATCGCAGCCTGTATCTCCACTTTGAAAACGGTGTGTTCCTCTATGACTGCAAGGCGGTGGAAGATGTGGGGAAGGATTTTGTGGAGACCTTTGCCCAGTGCCGGGAGGTCACAAAGGATTACCGGGGCAGGAAGCTGGGCCTGGGCCGGACGCTGCTCAGGCTCTTTGCCCCCTTGATGTAACAGAAAAAGCCTGCCGGAAATTTTCCGGCAGGCTTTTTTGAATCAACTGCGTCCGCTGACCGCATGAAAGACGGCCACCGAGCGGGGGCCCATCTGCAGTCCATTGCCGCTGAACAGGGGGCCGGCGCCAAAGGGATCAGGGCAGGCGGTGTGGAGCACCAGACTCCACCGCAGGCCGGAGGGCAGCTCAGGCAGGCCCTGCCAATGTGCCTCCCAGTGGGAATTGACCGCCAGCAGAATCAGGTCGTCGGCGGTGTCGTCCTGGTTCCGGCCGGTGAAGAGCACGCCGATCTGCCGGGTCTGCTCATCCATCTTGGCGTTCCAGGCTGCCCCGTTGTGAAGGGACACCGAGGGCCAGCCGCACCGGGCAGGGGCGGTCTCTCCGCGGATAATGGGGTGTGCTTTGCGGAAGGCGATCATTTGCGAGACAAAGTGGAACAGATCCTGGTGGTTTTCCAGCCGGGACCAGTCCAGCCAGGAAATCTCGTTGTCCTGACAGTAGGCGTTGTTGTTGCCAAACTGGGTGTTGGCAAACTCGTCACCCGCCAGGAACATGGGGGTGCCCCGGCTGCACAGCAGCACGGCAAAGGCGTTTTTCATCAGCCGGTCACGGAGGGACAGCACCGCCGGGTCCTCGGTGTCCCCCTCCACGCCGCAGTTCCAGCTGTTGTTGTCGTTGGCCCCGTCGGTGTTGCCCCAGCCGTTGGCCTCGTTGTGCTTGACGTCGTAGGAGTACAGGTCGTACAGGGTAAAGCCGTCGTGGCAGGTGAGAAAGTTCACCGAGGCGTTCTGCCGCTGGGAGGGGGGATACAGGTCGGCGGAGCCGGTGATGCGCTGGACCGCCGCCCAGGCCAGACCTCCGTCTCCCTTCAGGAAGCAGCGCAGGTCGTCCCGGTACTTGCCGTTCCATTCTGCCCACCGGTTCCAGGAGGGAAAGGACCCCACCTGATACAGTCCGCCGGCGTCCCAGGCCTCGGCAATGAGCTTCACCCGGCCCAGAATGGGGTCGAAGGCCAGGCTCTCCAGCAGGGGCGGCTCAGACAGGGGAGCGCCGTCGGTGTCCCGGCCCAGAATGGAGGCAAGGTCAAACCGGAATCCGTCCACCCGGTACTCCACCACCCAATACCGCAGGCAGTCCAGAATGAACTGACGCACCACCGGATGGTTGCAGTTCAGGGTGTTGCCCACGCCGGAGAAGTTATAATATTTGCCGTCGGGGGTGAGCATATAGTAGATGTTGTTGTCCAGACCCTTGAAGGAGAAGAAGGGGCCCTGCTCGTTGCCTTCGGCGGTGTGGTTGACCACCACGTCCAGAATAACCTCAATGCCGTGCTCGTTGAGGGTGCGGATTAGATGCTTGAGCTGGGTGCCCTCGTGGTTGAACTCCGGAGTGGCGGTGTAGCTGGTGTTGGGGGCGAAGAAGCAGACGGTGTTGTAGCCCCAGTAGTTGAGTAGCTGGCGGCCGTCCACGATGCGCTCGTCGGCCATCTCGTCAAACTCAAAGATGGGCATCAGCTCCACTGTGTTGACCCCCAGCTCCAGCAGATAGGGCAGCTTCTCCAGCAGGCCCTCAAAGGTGCCGGGGTGCTTGACACCGGAGGAGGGATGCTGGGTAAAGCCCCGGACGTGGGTCTCATAAATGATCATATCCCGGAAGGGGAGATGGGGGTCGTGGAAGTCCCCCCAGTCAAAGATATCCTCCACCACCCGGGCGTGGTAGGAGCAGCCGGGGGTCTGGTTCACGCCCCAGATGCTCTGGCCGGTGACCGCCCGTGCATAGGGGTCCAGCAGGTATTTGGTTTTGTCAAAGAGCAGGCCCCGGTCCGGGTCATTGGGACCGTCCATCCGATAGGCATATTCGATCTCGTAGATGTCCAGGTCAAAAACGATCATGGAGAAGGTGTTGCCGATACGGAAGTTATCGGGAAAGGGCAGGATGGCAAAGGGTTCCTGCTGGGTGCGGCGGAAGAGGCACAGCTCGCAGTAGGTGGCGTTGATGGAGTGGATGGTGAAGCTGACTCCGCCGGGCACCACGTTGGCGCCATTCAGCAGAAACAGGCCGGGCCGCACCCGGAAGCCGGAGATGTTGTTGGTGGCGGCCAGGGGTTTGGCGGGCAGCAGAGGGGTAGGCTTTGGGACCATGGGAAAGTCTCCTTTAAAAAAGAGGGGCGCTGCATCGGTGTGCAGCGCCCCGGCTTTTATTTGGCGTAGTAGTTGATGAGGCAGCCCGCCAAAACAATATCACGTTCTTCGCGGGTCATACCGGGCAGCTTCAGGGTGACGGTGTGCTCCGTACCGTTCTGGATAAGGACGGCGGGGATGACATCGGCGCCGCTGTCCAGGGCGGTGCGGACGCCGGGGATGTACAGCTTGTCGCCGGGCTGGATGTTCCAGTCCTTTACGTCCTCGTTGATGAAGGGCAGCATACCCCAGTTCACCACGTTGGAGCGGTAGCGCTTGGTGGCATACTCAGCAGCCAGGTTGGCTACGCCGCCCAGCACACGCTGGCAGGAGGCAGCCTGCTCACGGGCGGAGCCGTCGCCGGGCTTGAGGGCCATGACCAGGGAGCCCAGGCCGGTGTTGGCGGGATCGTGGCCCATCAGGGCCTCCTTCACCTCGGGGGCCTCGGGGTTGGTACGGCGCAGCTTCTCCACAGCCAGCACTTCTTTGGCCCGGGGCACATACTGGGGGTCCTTCCGGCTCAGAGCGAACTCAGACAGCTTGATGGGGTTGGAGCGGTAGGAGGAGGTCTCGCCGGAGGGGATCAGCTCATCGGTGGTAGTGACGGGATCGTAGATGGCGGAGCAAACGGTGAGCAGCAGGTTGTCGGGCAGAGCCACCTGCTCCGGCCAGTCGGCGATGTTGGGACCAAAGACCAGCTCCTGGCTGGGATCAGCCTTGCCCACGCCGAAGTACACCCGGGCCTTGTAGGGAGTGTCGTCATAGGCGAAGGGCTCCACGGCGGGATCAGCGGGGGCGTTGGGCAGCTCGTCGGCTCCGGTGAGGGCGCCGCCGTTGAGGGCGGTAGCGGCGATGGAACGGGCGTCCATCAGGGCCACATAGGACACCTGGCCATCGGAAGGCTTGGAGCCCTCCCGGTTGGGGAAGTTGCGGGTGGAGTGGCGGATGGAGAAGGCTCCGTTGGCAGGCACGTCGCCGGCGCCGAAGCAAGGACCGCAGAAGCAGGAGCGGATGGAAGCGCCAGCCGCCATCAGGGAGGCGATGTAGCCCCGGCGGGTCAGCTCCAGGTTGACAGGCTGGCTGGTGGGGTAGACGGACAGCCAGAAGGCGTCGGAGCCGATGGCGTGGCCGTCCAGCACCTGGGCCGCCCGGACAATGTTCTGATAGGTGCCGCCGGAGCAGCCGGCGATGACACCCTGATCCACCATGAACTTGCCGTCCACGATCTTGTCCAGCAGGGAGGCAGGCTTGCTCTTCAGCTTCAGCTGGCGCATAGTGTCCTCGTCCACCTGGTGGAGGAGGTCGGCCATGTTCTCCTTAAACTCCTGGATGGTGTAAGCGTTGGAGGGATGGAAGGGCAGGGCGATCATGGGCCGGATCTTGTCCAGCTCCACATGGATGACGCCGTCATAGTAGGCACCGTCAGCGGGGGCCTGGGGCTTGAACTCGCCGCCGCGGCCCAGCACCGCCAGGTGGTCCTTCAGGGTGTCGTCGGCCACCCACACGGAGGACAGGCAGGTGGTCTCAGTGGTCATGACGTCGATGCCGGAGCGGTAGTCCATGGACAGGTTGGCCACGCCGGGGCCGAAGAACTCCATGACGGCATTCTTGACAGTACCGTCTTTGAAGGTGGAGCGGATCAGCTCCAGGGCCACGTCCTGGGGACCCACGCCGGGGATGGGGGCGCCGGTGAGATAGATGGCAATGACCTTGGGATAGCTGATGTTGTAGGTCTTTTCCAGCAGCTGCCGGGCCAGCTCGGGACCGCCCTCACCGATGGCCATGGTGCCATAGGCGCCGTAGCGGGTGTGAGAGTCGGAGCCCAGGATCATCTTGCCGGGGGCAGCGTACCGCTCCCTCATGTAGGAGTGGATGACGCTCTGGTGAGCGGGGACGAACTCGCCGCCGTATTTCTTGGCGGCGGACAGGCCGAACACATGGTCGTCCTCATTGATGGTGCCGCCCACGGCGCACAGGGAGTTGTGGCAGTTGGTAAGCACATAGGGCAGCGGGAACTCCTTCATACCGGAGGCCCGGGCGGTCTGAATGATGCCGACGTAGGTGATGTCATGGGAGGCCATGGCGTCGAACTTGATGGCCAGACTGTCCATAGAATCGCTGGTGTTATGGGCCTTCAGAATGGAATAGGCCATGGTGCCTTTCTTTGCCTCCTCGGGAGCGGGCAGGCCGGCGGCGGGGCCGTCCTGGACAGGCACAAAGGCGTTGTTTTTATAGTAGACGCCCTGACGGGTGATGTTCAGCATATGATTCCCTCCGATGCTCTTGAATTATCTTTCATCATACCAACTTTTTCTTGCAAGTGCAAGAGCTTTGTCCGTCATTTTCTGGATAATGAAATTTATGTCAACTTTTTCTGCCGGTGTTTTCTTGACGGCTCTATGGGAAATAGGATAAAATATGTCGAAGATATCCCAGTTCTGGCAAGGAGCATACCATGAAGAAACGCATATTTACGCTGTTTTTGCTGCTGACGGCGGTAGTTGGACTGTTTCCGGCTGCTATGGCGGCGGGGACGGAGCAAATCACCGTCCGGTTTTACGATGAGGTGAGCCAGCGTTACAGTGAACCTACAGTGACCGATCGTGTCAATCTGACTCTGGACGGGGAGGCGTTGATACCGGAGGACGTTCCGGCGCTGGCCTACTATCCGGAGGGAAGCACCAACGGCCGTACCCTGGTGCCTGTCCGGCTTATCTCCGAGGCACTGGACGCTACCGTGACCTGGGTGCCTGAGACCCGGCAGATCATCATCCTGCGGGAGGAGAGCACCATTGTACTGACGGCAGGCAGCGCCACGGCCCTGGTGGACGGTCAGGCGGTGGAGCTGCCCGACGGAGTGCCCGCCGGCGGCGTCATGTGGGATGGCAAGGAGAGCACCATGGTACCTCTCCGCTTTGTGTCTGAGCAGTTGGGGGCCGGTGTGGAATGGGTGGGGGAGACGGCTACAGTGGCCATTACCTCCCCGGAGGAGCCTCAGCAGCCAGACCCCACCCAGCCCCAGGAGGGAGATCTGGGGTGGATTACCGAGTTGTCCTTTGATGAGGAGGAGCAGACCTTTACCATCACCGCCGACCATACGCCCAAGTACCGCATTGTGGACCTGGGGGACCGGCTGGCCATAGACTTGCTGGGGGCGGTGTACGCACCGGCGGTAGGGAAAGATCTGACTCTCCAGGTGGAGAGCGACGCCATTGAGAAGATCCGCTGCTCCCAGCATGGGGATGATCTGGGCTACGGGTATCCCCACACCTTGCGGGTGGTGCTGGATCTGGCCTCCGGTGTCAGCTATGCACAGCATCTGTCCGTATCTTCCGGTGGGAATCAGGTGCGGGTCAGCGTCACCGATGTGCCGGAAGAGCCGGAGGTGCCCCCTCTGGATCCGAGCAAGATTACCATTGCCATTGATCCCGGCCACGGCGGCAATCAGCCGGGTGCGGTCTATCCCGATGAAAATGGAAATGATGTAAAGGAAAAAGATCTGACCCTGCCCATGTCCCTGATGCTGGCAGATATCCTGGAGGAGCGGGGGTACAACGTGGTACTTACCCGGACAGGGGATGACTCGGTGAGCCTGGCCGACCGGGCCAAAATGGCCAACGCCGCCCAGGCGGAGGTCTTTGTCAGCATCCACTGCAATGCCCTGGACCGGACGGATTATGAGGGGATCTTTACCTATTATTATCCCAACAGCACCCGGGGAGAGGCCTTGGCCAAGCAGGTACAGGCCGGGGTAGTAGCCTCCACCGGCGGCATCGGGCGTGGTACCCCCTCCGCCAATTTCCAGGTGCTGCGGGAGACCACCATGCCCGCCGTGCTGGTGGAAACCGGATTCATGACCCATCCGGGAGAGCTGGCCCGGTTGTGCGACCCTGATTACCAGCAAAAGATCGCCCAGGGCATCGCCGACGGTGTGGAGGCCTATCTGAAAGCGGAGACATAAAGAAAAAACAGCGCTTCATCTGCATCATCAGATGAAGCGCTGTTTTTTTGAAAAAAGGATTAAAAAATCTTGCGTCCGGCCAGTTCATCCTTCTGGATGGAGGTGTTGACTATCTCGAAGTGGGTGAAGGTGGCTCGGATGGCGGCCAGCTCATCATGGTCGGCCAGGGCTTGGGCCAGTTGGATATGGGCGTTGTGCAGGAGGGAGGCCTGTTCCTTGTCCTCCATGATACGGACGTAGACGGTGCCGATAAAATCATTTACGGTGGCCCGGATAGCGCCGAACAGGGAGCGGATCAACTTATTTCCTGAGGCGTCGCACAGCAGGTTGTGAAATTCCTGGTCATATTGAGAGGCCTTCGCCGCATCCGACTCACCTCGCATCTTGACGGCCAGTTCCATCAGTCGGGCGGCCTGACCGGGGAGAATACGATTGGCTGCCAGTCGGGCGGTCTCGCTTTCCAGACCACGGCGCAGCTGGCTGACTTGCAGATAGTTGGTCTCGCCCAGCAACAGCATCATACGGAAGCTGGCGCTCAGATTCTGCTCCAGATCGCAGGTGAGAAAGTTGCCCGCTCCATGGACGCTGGAGATAAAGCCCATCAGGCTCATGGTGCGCAGGGCTTCCCGGACGGAATTGCGGCTGACGCCCAGCAGTTCGGCCAGATCCCGTTCAGGGGGCAGGTGCTCACCCCGTTTCAGATTGCCTTTCCAGATTTCACTCTGGATATAATTGACTACCTTTTCATAGGTGCGTTCCGATCGTTCGTTCATGGAGCCTCCAAATTCGAGCATTTTCTATAACCTAACTATTATATCATAAAAAATATCACGACACAACTGCAACCCGCAGGACCAGATTTGGAGAGAAGACAGAAACACCGGCAAGGATGGATCGGCCTTGTCGGTGTCTCTGCGTTCATATGGAGGAAGACGATACGCGGAGCAGGTCCGCGAGAATAAACCGGGCAAGCGGTTTATTCACAAAAGGGAAATTATTTGACGCCCATCCAACCGGAGATGACCATACGCTGGACCTCAGAGGTGCCCTCGTAGATCTCGGTGATCTTGGCGTCGCGCATCATGCGCTCAAAGGGATACTCACGGGTATAGCCGTAGCCGCCCACCAGCTGCACGCAGCGGCGGGTCACGTCGCTGGCGGTCTCGGAGGCGAAGAGCTTGCCCATGGCGGCCAGATGGCTGTAGGGCTCGCCATCCTGCTTGGCCTGAGCGGCCCGGTAGATGAGCAGACGGGCGGCGTCCACCTTGGTCTGCATATCGGCCAGCTGGAACTGGGTGTTCTGGAACTGGCTGATGCGCTTACCGAACTGGATGCGCTCCTGAGTGTACTTCACGGTCTGGTCGATGCAACCCTGAGCGATGCCCAGCGCCTGGGCGCCGATGCCGATGCGGCCGCCGTCCAGGGTCATCATGGCAATCTTGAAGCCCTTGCCAACCTCGCCCAGCAGGTTCTCCTTGGGTACCTTGCAGTTGTCGAAGATCAGCTCGCAGGTGGAGGAGCCGCGGATACCCATTTTCTTCTCGTGGGCGCCCACGCTGAAGCCCGGGGTGTCCCGGTCCACGATAAAGGCGGAAATGCCCTTGGTGCCCAGGGACTTGTCAGTCATAGCGAAGATGACGAACACGGAGGCATAGCCGGCGTTGGTGATGAAGATCTTGGAGCCGTTGATGAGCCAGTGATCGCCCTTATCCTCGGCGGTGGTTTTCTGCATGGCAGCGTCGGTGCCGGCGCCGGGCTCAGTGAGGCCGAAGGCGCCCAGCTTCTCACCGGAGCACAGAGCGGGCAGATATTTCTGCTTCTGCTCCTCGGTGCCGAAATGCTCGATGGGCCAGCAGCACAGGGAGGAGTGAGCGGACACCATGACGGAGGTGGTGGCGCAGTGCTTAGCCAGCTCCTCACAGCAGGCGATGTAGGTCAGATAGCTCAGACCGGCGCCGCCGTATTCCTCAGGATAGGCAATGCCCATCATGCCCATGTCGGCAAGCTTGTGCCAGGTCTCCTCGGGGAAGCGCTCCTGCTCGTCGATCTCGGCGGCCAGAGGGGCCACCTCCTTGACGGCAAAGTCGTGGAGCATATCAATGATTTCCTGTTCTTCTTCGTTGAATTTGAAATTCATAAAACAGCACTCCTTCTATCATGGGCGGCGAACGGTGTGACCGGCGGAAGGGAGAGGGGAGAGGGGAGCAGGGGCGGGGGGACGCCCCTGCCGGTCTTGCCGGCCGTTCCGGCCGCGGCCCAACGGGTCTGACAATACTTAGCCTTTCATCTTCTTGATCTCGGCGGTCAGGGCGGGCAGCACCTCGAAGAGGTTGCCCACGATGCCGTAGTCGGCAACACCGAAAATGGGAGCGTCGGGGTCCTTATTGATGGCCACGATCACATCGGAGGAGCTCATACCAGCCAGATGCTGGATGGCGCCAGAGATGCCGCAGGCGATGTACAGCTTGGGTCCCACGGTCTTGCCGGTCTGGCCAACCTGATGGGAGTGAGAGATCCAGCCGGCATCCACAGCGGCGCGGGAGGCGCCCACGGTGGCGCCCAGGGCCTCAGCCAGCTGGCGGACGGGCTCAAAGCCCTCGGCGCTGCCCACGCCGCGGCCGCCGGCCACAATGATATCGGCGCCCTCCAGGTCCACCAGCTCACCGGCGGTCTCCTTGATGACCTCCAGGATCTCGGTGCGGATGGACTCGGCGGGGAAGGAGAAGTCCACCTTCACCACCTCGGCCTTGGCCTCGCCGGCCTCAGGCTTCTTGAACACGCCGGGGCGGACGGTGCCCAGCTGGGGCCGGTGATCGGTACACAGGATGGTGGCCATCAGGTTGCCGCCGAAGGCGGGACGGGTCCAGGCCACACAGCCGGTCTCTTCGTCGATAGCCAGGCCGGTGCAGTCGGCGGTCAGGCCGGTCTGCAGGCGGCTGGACAGGCGGGGGCCCATGTCACGGCCGTTGGGGGTGGCCCCGATGAGCATGGTGGTGGGGCCATAGGTCTCCACCAGATGATTCAGCGCCGCCACATAGGCGTCGGTGGAATACTGACGGAACTCCTCGCCGTCGATGTAGAGCACCTGATCGGCGCCGTGGCAGGCGGCCTCGTCCACTGCGGCCTTCACGCCGCAGCCGATGACCACAGCCACCAGCTTGCCGCCCTGCTTGTCGGCCAGTTCACGACCGGGATTCAGCAGCTCGATGCCCACGTTCTTGGCGGAGCCGTCCTCCTTGGTTTCTACAAATACCCAAAGGTCCTTGGTTTTCGCTTCCATGTTGTACGCCTCCCTTAAATCACATGGGCCTCGCTCAGCAGCGCGAACAGCTTCTGAGCGGATTCTTCGCCGGTCTCTTCCTTAATCACCACGCCGGCCTCCTTGCGGGGGGGCACGAAGGTCTTCTTCACCTTGGTGGGAGAACCCTTCAGACCGGCCCGGGCGGGATCGATGGCGGTCAGCTCGGCGGAGGTCAGGCTCTCAATGACTGCCTTGCGGGCGGCCATCTTCCGCTTGATGGTGGGGAAGCGGGGGTCAAAGGCGGGCTTCGTGAAGGTGATGAGGCAGGGGGTCTTGACGCCGATCAGATAGTTGCCGTCCTCGCCCTCCTTCAGGATGTGCAGGGTGCCGTCGGCATTGGTGGCCTCCAGCGCGTAGGTGACCTGGGGGTAGTCCAGCAGCTCGGCCAGCTCGGGACCCACCTGGGCGGTGTCGCCGTCGATGGCCTGCTTGCCGCAGAAGATGGCGTCGAACTTCACGCCCTCCAGCTCCTCCACCTTGGAAATGGCGTTATAGAGGATGTAGCTGGTGGCCAGGGTGTCAGAACCGCCGAACATACGGTCGGTGACCAGATAGGCCTTGTCGGCGGCGATGGCCAGGGCCTCACGCAGAGCGGCCTCGGCCTGCTTGGGACCCATGGACAGCACCACGATGCGGGTGTCCGGGTCATTGTCCTTGATGCGGGCGGCGGCCTCCAGGGCGTAGCCGTCAAAGGGATTGATGATGCTGGGAACGCCGTCCCGGACCAGGGTGTTGGTGACGGGATCAATCTTGATCTCCGTCGTATCCGGGACCTGCTTGATACATACCAGAATATTCATAACGAAACTCCTTTCCGAACGATCACAGCGTGCAGCAGACCTTGCCGGGGTTGAGGATCATCTTGGGATCAAAGACCTTCTTGATGCCCTGCATCAGCGCCATATTCACGGGACCCACCGCCTGGGCCAGGTACTTCACCTTGCCGAAGCCGATGCCGTGCTCGCCGGAAATCTGGCCGCCGAACTCCATGGCCTTCTGATAGATGGCGCTGAGGAACTGATCCACCTGCTTGCGGAACTCGGCCTCGTCCATGGTGTTGGAGCACTCATAGATGTGCAGGTTGCCGTCGCCGGCGTGGCCGAAGTACTTGACCTCGAAATCGTAGTTGGCTTTGGTCTCGTTGACGAAGGCCACATAGGGGGCGATCTTGTTGACGGGAACCACCACATCGCACTCGTCCAGCAGCTTGGTCTGCTCCTCGATACCCTCCAGGAAGGAGGAACGGGCGGCCCAGGCGTCCTTCAGCTTGGGAGCGGTGTCGGCGATGAGCACATCCAGAGCGCCCTCCTCCACCAGCATCTCGGCGGCGCGCTCCACGATGGGGTCCAGCTCGTCCATGGAGTCGCCGTCAAAGGTGAGCAGCAGGTAGGCGCCGGCCTCCACGCCGTCCACCTTGCGGGGGAAGACCTGCTTGCCCAGGTACTCCTCGGAGGAGATGAGGATCTCCTTCTCAAAGAATTCCACGGCCTGGGGCTTGAAGTGGTTCATGAACACCTTGGGCACGGTGGAAATGCAGGCGTCCAGATCCTCGTAGGGGGCAATGAGGCTGACGGTGGCCTTGGGGGCGGGGATGAGCTTCAGGGTCAGCTCGGTGATGATGCCCAGGGTGCCCTCGGAGCCCACCATCAGGTTAGTCAGGCTGTAACCGGAGCTGGTCTTGGACACGGTGCTGCCGAAGTGGGTGATTTCGCCGGTGGGGAGGACCACGGTCATGGCCCGCACATAGTCACGGGTGGCGCCGTACTTGACAGCCCGCATACCGCCGGCATTGGTGGCCACGTTGCCGCCCAGGGTAGCCATCTTCTCGCCGGGATCGGGGGGATAGAGGCAGCCGTGGGTGAGGGCGTCGTCGGCCAGCTGCTGCAGCAGCACGCCGGGCTGGACAGTGACGGCGAAGTTTTCCAGGTCATAGCTCAGGATCTTGTTCATCCGCATGGTGCAGAGCACCACGCCGCCGCACACGGGGGTGCAGCCGCCCACCAGGCCGGTGCCCGCGCCCCGGGTGGTGACAGGGATGTTGTTGTCGTAGCAGATCTTGACGATGCCGGCCACCTCTTCGGTGGTGAGCACGTCAATGGACACCTCAGGCATCTTCACGCCGTAGATGGGCATTTCGTCCCGGGCGTAGTCAGGATTGACGTCGGCCCCCACCACGACGCGGCCGGGTACCACCTGCTCCAACTGAGCGATGATTTCAGGCGTGACAGGATTGTACGTTGCCATAAGTAGAACCTCCTCCATACATAGTGAAAGAAATAGAAATAAACGGATGGAAAACGGAACTTACTCCCGTACCATGACGGAAATACCATTGGGAATGACCACCAGATGGGCGTCGGCGCCCTTGGCCTGACGGGCCCGCTCCAGGGCGGTGTCCACGTCGGGGGCCCACTCCATCTTCATGTCCTCGATGGTCTGGCGCTGTTCGGGAACGGTGACGTAGATCACGCGGTGCTTGCACAGGACCCGGGCCAGGATCTGAAATTCCCACTGATCCGGCTTGGTCTGATCCTGCGGCGTGGCCAGGATCTCATCGGTCAGGGCCTGGGGGGAGGAGGCGTCCCGCAGGGCATGATAGAAGCTGTCCCCGCCGGCCCCGTCCATGCAGGAGCTGACCATAATGAGCACGCCGCCTTCTGCCGCGGCGGCCTCCGCCGCGGTGAGACCCTTGACGCTCTGGTAGATGTTCTGATCCAGGGGGTAGCCGCCGTTGCTGGAGATGACGATATCGCCCCGGCGCTCCGGCTTGACCTGGCAGTAACCCAGCAGGAAGTCACAGCCCTTGCGGTGGGCGGTCTCCGGGTCGCCGGCAAAGGCGGCCACTACCTTTTTATCCTCGTCGATGATGACGTTTACGATGTAAGCCAACTTGGCCATCTTGGCCGCCGCCAGCATATCGGTGTGAAGCGGATTGCCGTCCAGCACGCCGGTGCGGGCGTAGGGGGAGGCGATAAACTTGGAGCAGTGATTACCCAGCACGGTGACCTGATCACACACACCGGGGAGCACACTCTTGCGGCCGCCGGAGAAACCGGCAAAGAAGTGGGGCTCAATAAAGCCCTCAGCCACCAGCAGATCGGTCTCCACAGCCAGACGATCGATGACGCAGTCGGCACCGGAGGGAAGCACGCCGATCTTTACGTTGGAGGCGGCGTCCCGGCTGTCGTGAATGACGATGGTCTCATGGTCCACGATGTCCTGACCCAGCTTGCCCACCAGCTCTTCCTTGGTGGTGGGGCGGTGGAAGCCGGTGGCTACCAGCAGAGTGACCTGGATGTCTGGGTTGCCCTGACGCAGCTCAGCCAGCATATGGGGGAGAATGTGCTTGCTGGGTACCGGCCGGGTGTGGTCGCTGATGATGACGGTGCAGGTTTTCTTGCCGGCGGCCAGCTCATGCAGTGGCTTGGAGTCAATGGGCTTGGCCATGGCGGCCAGGACCAGGGCGTCCTCTGAGTCGGAGGCAGTCAGCTCCCCGATGTGAGAGGTGAGTACCTCAGCCCCGGACAGATCAGCGTGCAGCGTCATGCCGGAAGATCCAAAGGGAATGGTAAGGGCCATTCGAAATACCTCCTTGCAGATCGGAATTAAGAATGAAGTGGTACAACCACTTTGCTGACGTCATCACTTTACCACAATTTTTGAAAAATGCAATCCCCAGTTTTTAATTTCTCACATATTCCGAAAAAATGGGTTTGAATTTATGCAAAGCGCCAATTTTGAGCTGAAATAAAGAAAGGGAGTAGACAATTTGCTGGTACGAATTTATAATAAGACCAGTCAGTTTATCGAAATATCATTTACTGCGGAAAAGTATGGAAAAATTAAGGAGGGAGAGAAGGGCGAATTTCGGTTTTTGTATTTTGATTGGTAGAACCAATAAAAAGTGGGCCGCCGCCCTGTGTCCGGCGGCGGCAGGAGACAAAGGAGGTCCCGTTTTCAATGCCGTTGTTGATGTCGATCCTTACGCTGCTGCCTATTGTCTGGCTGATAATTGCGCTGGCTGTTCTGAAAATGCCGGGCCATCGCGCCTGTCTCATCGCGCTGCTGCTCACGGCGGTGCTGGCCCTGACCCTGTGGAAGATGCCGCCGGTGGATTGCCTGACCTCCGCCCTGGAGGGCTTTGCCGCGGCCCTGTGGCCCATCATTCTGGTGATCATCGCCGCCATTTTTACTTACAATCTGTCTTTGCGCACCGGCGCTATGGATGTGATCAAGCGGATGCTGTCCAATGTGTCGGGGGACCGGCGGGTCATCATCCTGCTGATCGGCTGGTGCTTCGGCGGATTTCTGGAGGGAATGGCGGGCTTTGGTACCGCCGTGGCCATTCCCGCCGGTATGCTGGCAGGTATGGGTATGGACCCGGTGCTGTCCTGCCTGGTGTGTATGCTGGCCAACGCCTTCCCCACGGCCTTTGGCTCGGTGGGTATTCCCACCACCACGCTGGTCAGTGTGACCGGGCTGGATGCCATCCCGCTGGCCTTTACCACCGTGGTGGAAATGGCTCCCTTCATGATCCTGATGCCCTTCCTGATGGTGATTGCCGGCGGCGGTGGCGTCAAGGCCCTGAAAGGGGTGGTGGGTATCACCCTGGTGGCCGGTCTGTCCTTTGTGGTGCCTGAGCTGGCGGTGTCCTACTTCCTGGGGCCGGAGCTCACGGTAGTGGTGGGCAGCGTGGTGTCCCTGGCCTGCACGCTGGCCATGGCCCGGCTGCGGAAAGGTAAGCCGGTGCCCGCGGAATATCAGATGTCCAGTGGGCAGCCCGCCCAGACGGGGGAGCGGGGGACGATGTCCCCGGTGGTGGCCTTTTTGCCCTTCCTGCTGATCTTTGTGCTGCTGCTGCTCACTTCCAAGCTGGTGCCGCCGGTCAACAGCTTCCTGTCTCAGTTTGCCTCGTCCTTCAAGATCAGCACCGCTGAGACGGCGGGGCTGACCTCCTTCAGTTGGGTCAACACCCCCGGTGTGGTCATCTTTGTGGCGGCCATCATCGGCGGCGTGGTGCAGAAGGCAGGGGCACGGTTGATGTGGGAGACCTTCCTGGCCACCCTGAAGCAGATGAGCCGCACCATTGTTACCATTATGGCGGTATTGGCGGTGGCCAAGATCATGACCTATTCCGGCATGATCTCTGACATGGCAGGACTGTTTGTCTCCATTACTGGTGTGTTCTATCCCTTTGTTTCCCCCATCATTGCTGCCATTGGTGCCTTTGTTACCGGCAGCGGTACCAACACGGAGGTATTGCTGGGCCGGCTTCAGTCGGAAGCGGCCACAGCCATCGGCGCTTCGCCCTACTGGCTGGCGGCAGCAAACTCTGTGGGTGCCGGTATCGGCAAAATCCTCTCTCCCCAGTGTATCGCCACCGCTGTGGCGGCGGTTGGCCTGGTGGGTCAGGACAGCAAAGTACTGTCTGCGGTTCTGAAATGGGCCCTCTTCATGCTGGTTCTGGCCTGTATTCTGGTGGGCTGCTTCCAGTGGCTTGCCCCTTATCTGGTTGGATAAAATCAAATACCCCCGGACCACTGTTTTCAGAGGTCCGGGGGTATTTTGATAGTTACTGTATGGAGCCGTCGGGGGCTACGATAGCAACCCGCAGGGGAATATTCTTTCCGCTGGCGGCCACGGCGTTCTGAACTGCACGCTGGATACCGCCGCAGCAGGGTACCGTCATGCGGACTACGGTGACACTCTTTACGTCGTTGCCCGCCAGGATGGCAGTCAGTTTCTCAGTATAATCGCCCTCATCCAGCTTGGGACAGCCAATGAGCGTTACCCTGCCCTTGATGAAATCCTGATGGAAGTTACCGTAGGCGTAGGCGGTGCAGTCGGCGGCAATGAGCAGATGACAGCCGTCGAAGTAAGGGGCATTGATGGGTGCCAGCTTGATCTGTACCGGCCACTGACGCAGCTGGCTGGGTACCTGCCCGGCGCAGGGGGAAGGGGAGGCTTCATCACGATGGATGGCCCGGCTCATGCTGCCGGGGCAGCCGCAGGGCAGGGGAGGGGCTGCTTTTTCCTTGGCCGCCTTGGCGGCCAGCACGGCGGCGTGGTCGTAGGCAGGAGCTTCCCGCTCTTCAAACGTGATGGCTCCGGTGGGGCAGGCGGGCAGACAATCGCCCAGCCCGTCACAGTAGTCCTCCCGGGTCAGTTTGGCCTTACCATTTACCATCTCGATGGCGCCCTCGTGGCAGGCGGCGGCGCACAGGCCGCAGCCGTTGCACAGGGCCTCGTCAATTTTTATGATCTTGCGTTTCATATGGAACGCCTCCTTGTGTTTGTGTGAGCCAAGGATACCAGAGTAAGAGCCCATGGTATGTTGCAGAAGCAACACAAACAGAAAAAAGATGTCTGCGCTGTGGCGCAGACATCTTTTTTCCGCAATCAAATTCAATCCCTGAGATACTGCTTGACCAACTCCTGCAACAACTCGTCCCGGTCCAGCTTACGAATGAGGGCCCGGGCGTTGTTGTAGTTGGTGATATAAGTCGGGTCCTCCGAGAGGATGTACCCCACGATCTGGTTGATGGGGTTATAGCCCTTCTCCTGAAGGGAGTTGTATACGGAGGTCAGCACCTCTTTGATCTCAGGATCTTTTTCGTAGCGGATGCTGAATTTGCGAGTGTAATCGGTCTCCATACCTGTCGCACCTCCCGGTCCAAATCTGTTTCCCATTGTAGCCGAAAATGGTCCGGCTGTAAAGGGGGCGGGGGAAAATTTATCAATCTTTAAGATGTTGGAAAGGAAAATATCTGGTAGATGCAACCATTGGATGGGTGCTGTGGTATTATGGATACCAGAGGACCGGCGGGGCCTGTGCTTACGGGCATGAGCGCAGGAGGAATCGGCGGCCTCCGGATGCCCATAAGGGAGGAGAAAGACCATGACGGACGAGCGGAAAGCCAGAGCTCAGGTGGAGCGCTGGGGAGATATGGTGTGGCGGCTGGCCCTGGCCCGCACTCGCCATATCCAGGACAGCGAGGATGTGTTCCAGGAGGTGTTTGCCCGCTTCTTCCGCCATGAGGAGGAGCTGGACAGCGATGAGCACCGGAAGGCCTGGCTGATTCGCTGTACCCTCAACTGCACCAACACCCTGCTGTCCGCTCGCTGGCGGACCCACCTGCCCCTGGAGGAGGCGGTGACAAAGGCCATGGAACCGGCGGATCGCACGGTCTATGAAGCAGTACTGTCCCTGCCAAAAAAGTACCGGACTGCCATTCACCTGCATTACTATGAGGGGTATTCGGTGGAGGAGATTGCTGCCCTCACCGGAGCCAAGACGGGCACAGTGAAAAGCTGGCTGTCCCGGGGGCGGGACCGGCTGTCTCAAGCACTGAAAGGAGACAAGTGACCATGATGAATGAATATAAACGGGCCAATGATACCCTCCATCCCACCCATTCCGCTGTGGAGCGGGCGGTGAGGGGGGAGGATTCCAAGAGAAAAGGAAGGCCGCTGAAAGCACTGGTGCCGGCGGGAGTGGCGGCTGTGGCAGCCGTAGCTCTGCTTATCACCGGTATCCCCGGCACGGACGGCGAGACCGGCGGCGGGCCATTGACAGGCAGCGCCTATGCCATTGCCTTGCCGGAGTACCCTGATCTGCCCAAGCACCCAGCTGAACCCCTGGGGGGCAGCGACGCGGAGTGGGAGCAATTCAATGCAGACCTGGATGTCTATCTGGACGCCTGGGAGGCCTACCAGGACGAGACCGTCAGCCTGCGTGACACCCCTGAGCTGACTGCCGCCCTGGCGGACTATACCGGCACCAGCGCCGCCCTGGCTCTGGCAGGGGAGGGCAACCGGGTCTATTCTCCCGTATCCCTGTGGTTTGCTCTGGCCATGCTGAGCGAGACTACGGACGGAGAAACTCAGCAGCAGATACTGGATGCTTTAGGGGCTTCCGATGTGAATCAGCTGCGGGAGTGGGCCGACATCCTGTGGCACACCCTCTACCTGGATGACGGCACCGCCGCCACTCTGCTGGGCATCTCCATCTGGCTCAGCGAGAAGTTAGACTTCCACCAGGACACCCTGGAGCGGCTGGCGGAGTACTATTATGCCGGCTCCTTCCGGGTCCCCATGGGTACCGGCGAGGCGGACAGAGCCATCACGGAGTGGGTATCGGAGCAGACAAAAGGCCTTATCGGCTCCGACGGCAAGGTGCTGACCACCAGGGCCGAGACTCTGGCGGTGCTGGCCTCCACCCTGTACTTCCAGGCCCGGTGGAGTGACGAGTTTGATCCCAGCCTCACGGCGGAGGATGTGTTCACCGCTGCGGATGGCAGCGAGACGACGGTGGACTTCATGCACATGACCCAGACTACCGGCTTTCTCCGCCAGAACGGCTATCAGGCAGCCAGCCTGGGCACCACCGGCGGCACGATGACCTTTGTCCTCCCCGACGAGGGGGTCACCCCCGCCGAATTGCTGGCCAACCCGGATTTTCTGACGGAACTCACCGATTCTGACAGCAAGATCTACGGCGAGGTCCAATGGTCGGTTCCCAAGTTCGACGTCAGTTCCGATCTGGATTTGATTCCTGCCCTGACAGGTATGGGGATCACCGACGTGCTGTACAGGGGGACCGCCGACTTCACCCCCCTCGTCGACCTCACTCCGGTGTGGCTGGAAGAGGCCAGACAGATCGCCCGGGTGAAGGTGGACGAGGAGGGGGTGGAGGCCGCCGCCGTCACCCTGCTGGCTGCCGACGCCGAGGAGGCCATCGTGGAGGACCCCGCCATCTGCGTCATGGATCTGGACCGGCCCTTCCTGTTCGTGATCCGGGACGGGGATGCCGTCCTTTTTGTGGGCGTGGTGGAGCAGGTATAAGCACAGCCCCCGCGGCAAGATGCCGCGGGGGCTGTGTTCGTTTATACCAGGGGAGCCAGTACACGCAGGATGGATCGGAACAGCCGCCGGGGCCAGGAGCGCTCCAGGCACTGCTCCAGGGTGACTTTTTGGCTGGCCAGCTGGGTGGCCAGAAAGTCGGCCTTGATGTCCAGCACTGTGGGGTCTTGGTAGAGGAGCACCGCGTCCTCAAAGTGGAGGAACATACTGCGATAGTCCATGTTGATGGTGCCTACAACTCCGCACACGTCGTCGGACACCAGATTTTTGGCGTGGACAAAGCCGGGGGTGTACTCAAAGATTTGTACTCCAGCCTCCAGCAGAGGCTGGTAATGGGATCGGGTCAATTCAAATACCAGCTTTTTGTCCGGGATATGAGGGGTGATGATGCGTACATCCACTCCGGATTTGGCGGCGTTGCACAGGGCGGTATTGACGCTGTCGCTGACGATGAGATAGGGAGTCATGATATAGACGTACCGCTTGGCCTTGGAGATCAGGTTCAGGTATACTGTCTCGCCCACCGGCTCATTGTCCAGGGGATTGTCGGCGTAGGGCTGTACAAAGCAATCTTTTCCCATAACAGCCTCGGGAGGCAGGGAGGTGGGCCGCAGGGCAGCATAGTCCACCCTGATCTCCCGGATATATTCCCACATGGTGAGGAACATCACCGTCATGCTCCAGGCTGCTTCTCCTTTTACCAGGATGGCGCTGTCCTTCCAGTGACCGAAGCGGGGTTTCTGGTTGATATACTCGTCGGCCAGATTGATCCCGCCGGTGAAAGCAGTGTGTCCGTCGATGATGCACAGCTTCCGGTGGTCCCGGTTGTTCATGCGGATGGAAATGACCGGCTTGAACCGGTTGAAGAAGCAGCAGGGGATACCGGTCTCCTGCTCAAATTTTTCGGCGTAATTGGCGGGCAGGGTGCCAAGGGAGCCCACGTCGTCATAGATCACCCGTACGTCCACGCCGGCAGCGTGCTTTTCCTTCAAAACTTCCACGATGGAGTCCCAGAACACACCGGGGGCCAGGATGAAATACTCCAAAAAGATATAATGTTTGGCCTTTTTCAATTCCTCCAGCATGGCGGGGAAGGCGTCGTCTCCCAGCGGGAAGTACCGTGTCCAGGTATTGGTATACACCGGGCAGCGGGCATATTGCTCCAGATAGCGGGCCTGATTTACCGCGTCACGGCCCAGCACCGCCAGCTTCTGAGCCTTGTAGTCCCCCTCCAGCTGCTCCAGCATGGTACGGTCCATACCCTGCATCTTCCGGCGCATCCGGGCAGACAGCTTGTTGCCGCCGCACAGCAGATAGACCAGCCAGCCAAACATGGGGAAGAGCAGGATGGGGATGATCCAGGCGATCTTATACCCCGGGTCGGTCTGCCTGCGGACAATGACCAGTACAGCCAGCAGGGAGAGTACCACACAGGCCCAGTATACGTAGACATAGTAACTCCAGGCCCATATCATGGGCACCAGAAGTACCGTGGCCTGCAAAATGATGAGCACAGCCACGATCACCGAGCGCTGAAAGAGAAAGGAAGATAGCTTTTTGATGTTCACGGGGTTACTCCTTGCCGCATGATGGTTACTTCACGACCACATTTTCTCCGCCCAGCAGCTCCTTCAGTTCTTCGACGAGGGCTGGATGGATCACACAGGGGGTGGACAGCAGCTTGCCGGTATCGGCGCAGCGGATCACCAGCTGCTCTGTGCCGGGGAACATGGTGAGCACCAGTTTGATCCGGCGCCAGCGTGAGTCCTCCAGGCTGGGGATACGGATGTATAGCTTTTTGATCTTCAAAGTGGGCTGGTCCGGCTCCTCGTAGCCGTCCCGCAGGTGATCTAAAGGCTGTACTCGGTCACACATGAGCTGGGGGGCCTTTTCGTCTCGGACGGAGATGCGGCCCTCTGCCAGCAGCGGCACATTTTCCTTCAGATAGGGGCCGCACTCGCCCAGAGCCCGGGCAAACACCAGCATTTCCATGGAGCCGGTGTCGTCCTCCAGGGTGACATAGGCCATCAGAGTGTTGTTGCGGGTGGTGCGGGTACGGGAGGCGGACACCACACCGGCAATGGTCACCCGTTGCTCGTCCCGGAAGGTGGTGGGACCGCCTTCCTGGGCGAAGTCGGAGAGAATAGCACCGATGGAGGCCACCTTCCGCTTTTTCACCAGGTCCCGGTACTCATCCATGGGGTGGCCGGACAGGTACAGGCCGGTGGTCTCCTTCTCCATGGTCATCAGTTCCCGGCGGGAGAACTCAGGGATGTTTTTCAGATTGAGCTGGGGGGCGGACTGGGGCTCGTCCCCGCCGCCGCCGAAGAGGTCGAACTGTCCCTCCAGATTTTTGCGTTTGTTCTGAGCGATGGAGTCCACCAGGGACTCATAGGCGTCCAGCAGCTGGGAGCGGAAGATTCCCATACTGTCAAAAGCGCCGCACTTGATGAGACTTTCCAGCACCCGCTTATTCAGGTCGGAATCAAACATCCGTTGGCAGAAGTCGGGGAAGGAGGTGAACGCCCCCTCCTTTCGTTCTGTCAGTACGTCGTTGATAAAGCCGCGGCCTACGCCCTTGACGGCCACCAGACCGAAGCGGATATGGTCGCCGGATACGGTGAAGTCGGCCCCGGACTCGTTGATGTCCGGGGGGAGGAGAGGAATGCCGCAGTCCTTGCATTCGGCGATGTACTCCGCCACCTTTTCGCTGGAGTCCAGCACCGAGGTGAGGAGGGCGGCCATGTATTCCTTGGTGTAGTGGCACTTGAACCAGGCGGTGTGGTAGGCCACAATGGCGTAGCTCACCGCGTGGGCCTTGTTGAAGGCGTACTGGGCAAAGGCCTCGATCTCGTCATAAATGTCCTCGGCGGTCTGCTGGGGGATGCCGTTTGCCATACAACCGGCAATATTCCGCTCGGGGTCGCCGTGGACAAAGGTGTGCCGCTCCTTCTCGATCTGGGCCTTCTTCTTTTTGGAGATGGCCCGGCGCACCATGTCAGCCTGGCCCATGGTGTACCCCGCCAGACGGCGGAAGATCTCAATGACCTGCTCCTGATACACGATGCAGCCGTAGGTCACCGACAGGATGGGCTCCAGGGCGGGGTGCTTGTACTTCACCTTGTCCGGGTTGTGCTTGCAGGCGATGAACCGGGGGATGGAGTCCATAGGGCCGGGACGGTAGAGGGCGATGATAGCGGTGATGTCCTCGATGTTGTGGGGCTTCAGCCCCACGCACACCCCGGTCATGCCCGCCGACTCCATCTGGAACACGCCGGAGGTCTTGCCGTCGGACAGCATCTGGAATACCTCGGGATCGTTGTCCGGGATGTCGGCCAGAGAGAAGCCGGGGCGCTTCTGGGCCACCAATTTCACCGTGTCGTCCAGAATAGTCAGGTTCCGCAGGCCCAGAAAGTCCATTTTCAGGAGGCCAAGCTCCTCCAGAGTGGTCATGACGTACTGGGTGACCACCGACTCGTCGTTTTTGGCCAGGGGCACATAGTCCATCACCGGGCGGCGGGTGATAACCACGCCAGCGGCGTGGGTGGAGGCGTGGCGGGGCATTCCCTCAATGGCCTTGGCGGTGTCAATGAGCTCCTTTACCCGCCTATCTCCCTCGTAGAGGTCCTTCAGGGGCTTGGACAGCTGGAGGGCCTGGTCCAGGGTGATGTGGAGGGCGCCGGGGCCGCTGGGTACCTGTTTGGCCACCGCATCCACGTCAGCGTAGGGAATGTTCAGGGCCCGGCCCACGTCCCGGATGGCCCCTCGGGCGGCCATGGTACCGAAGGTGACGATCTGAGCCACGTGGTCCTCGCCGTACTTGCGCTGGACGTACTCAATGACTTCCTGCCGCCGGCGGATGCAGAAGTCGATATCGATATCGGGCATGGTGACACGCTCGGGGTTAAGGAATCGCTCAAAGTAGAGGGAGTACTTCATGGGGTCCACATCGGTGATGTTCATGCAGTAGGCCACCATGGAGCCTGCCGCCGAACCGCGGCCGGGGCCCACCGGGATGCCCTGGCTTTTAGCATACCCAATAAAATCCGAAACGATAAGGAAGTAGTCCACAAATCCCATTTGCCGGATGACGCCCATCTCGTAGGCCAGACGGTCCTGGTACCCCTCGGGATTGTCAGGGTAGCGGCGGGCGTACCCCTCCCGGCACAGCTTCTCAAAATAGGCGTCCCCGTCGGTATAGCCCTGGGGCAGCTTGAATTCCGGCAGGTGATAGGTGCCGAACTGGAAGTCCATGTTGCACAGCTCGGCAATTTTCACCGTGTTTTCCACCGCCTCCGGGTAATCGGGGAAGAGGGCGGTCATTTCCTCGGTGGACTTGACGTACAGCTCGCTGGTCTCCATTTTCAGGCGGTTGGGGTCGTCCACCGTCTTGCCCATCTGGATGCACATGAGGGTGTCCTGCATCTGGGCGTCCTCCCGGCGGAGGTAGTGGGCGTCATTGGTCACCACCAGGGGGATGCCGGTCTCCTGGTGGATGCGGATGAGCCCCTGGTTGATGGCGGGGTCATTGGGCAGGTTGTGGTCCTGAAGTTCCAGGTAGTAGCCGTCCTCTCCAAAGAGCTCCCGCATCTCCAGGGCGATTGCCTTGGCCCCCTCATAGTCCCCGGCCAGAATGCGCCGGGGCACCTCGCCGGACTGGCAGGCCGACAGGGCGATGAGTCCGCCGCAATGCTGGCGAAGCAGTTCCTTGTCGATGCGGGGACGGATGTAAAAGCCCTCAGTGAAGGCACAGGAGTCCAGATAGCACAGGTTGCGGTAGCCCTCCTCGTTGCGGCAGAGGAGGATCAGATGGTACATGGAAGCATCCAGCTCGTGGACCCGGTCAGTGCGGCCACGAGGAGCCACATAGACCTCACAGCCGATGATGGGCTTGATTCCCTCCGCCTTGCAGGCCTTGTAGAAGTCCACCACGCCGTACATGACCCCGTGGTCGGTGATGGCCACGGCGGGCTGACCCAGCTCCTTCACCCGCTTGACCAGCAGGGGAATGCGGCAGGCGCCGTCCAGCAGGGAAAACTCGGTATGGACGTGCAGGTGGACAAAGGACATAGGGATACCTCCTTGAGATGGTAGCGGCGTTCAGCGGGGGATTGTCGTATGCTGACAGAGCGTTTGGGTCAGATAGTCCCGCAGGATCTTGCGGTTGGCCTGCTCCTTCATGTTGACATTGGAGCTGAGCAGAATCAGGAAGCTGACAAAATAGCAGCCCAGCATAGGGATCATAGTTCCCCAGAAATCTCCGTATAGGGGGAGAAAGAATAATTCAAATAATGAGAAGTGCCGCTGGCCAGAGCCACCGCCACCGGGCAGGTATAACAGCAGCAAGAGGAGTATTAGGGATAAAGGAATGGCAAATAAGAAGCAATGAAACAGGGAGAGGCCGAAATAGCCACGCATAATGGCACTGCCATCCTTTCTGGACAGAATGCGGCCTTTCCATTCGCTGAAAGTCTCTTTGCCCTCAGCACCTTTTTTAGCGAGGGTTATCTCAGTCTTCCAGTTGTATATCTTCACATTCAGACGACTGCCGTCAGGCAATATAGTCCCGTTCAGGGACATCAGCAGGCGGTACAACTGCTCCTGGGACAGAGAAGTGACAAAGCGTGCCATAGCCTTCGCTCCTTTCTGTGCAGCGGAACCAATGACTATCGGTTGGCCAGTTCTACCAGTTTGCGCAGACGGTGATTGAATGCAGATTTGCTAACCGGCGGATCGCACAGCTCGGCCAGCTGGGACAGGGTGAGTTCCGGGTGGGCCATCCGAAGGTCCACCGCCTCCTTCAGCTTGTCCGGCAGGTTTTCCAGCATACCCCGCTCCTCCAACCTGTAAATAGCCTCGATCTGGCCCTGGGCGGCATCCACCGCCTTGTCCAGGTTAGCGGCGTCACAGTTGACCCGGCGGTTGATGCTGCCCCGCAGGTCCTTCTCCGCCTTGGCGTTCATCAGATCCATGGCCGCCAAGGGGGCCCCCATGGCGGTAAGAAAGTCCTCAATGGCGTTGCTCTGCTTGAAGTAGGTGATGGCGTTGGCCTTGCGGCGGCTTTCCTTGGGGGAGAAGCCCATCTCCAGCAGCAGGGCGTGGAGCTCCCGGCTTACCGACAGATGGGAGGTGGCCAGTTCCAGATGATAGCGCTTGGCCGGGTCGGTCACCGAGCCACCCGCCAGAAAGGCGCCCCGCAGAAAGGCGGTACGGCAGTGATCTTCCTCCAGAACAGCGTAATTGATGTGGTGAACCAGCGCCTCCGCCGGATCATGTCCAAAAACGGACCAGAGGGCGGACAGCTTGTCCGGAGCGGTGATGGAAAAGATGCGCTTGCCCGCCCCCTCTGCGGGCAGGCGGTCAAAGCGCACCTGAAAAGCCTTTTGAAACAGTTGGGGCAGCCGGTCGGCAAACTCCGGCGACTCGGTGGTGATGCGGACCTCGGTGGGGGTGGACAGGGAGCAGTAGAGCAGTACCCCGTAGGCTTCCGCCTGGGCGCAGCACTTCCGGTTGAGGGGGGCGCGGCACAGCTCCGCCTTGACCTGAGTGGAAAAGGACATGATACGCCCTCCTTACAGAATCCGGGTGGAGGCCCGCTCCTGGTAGAGATCCATCACCGCGGCGGACAGCCGGGCAAAGGAGTGGCGGGCGTAATCCAGGGTTTCAGAGGCCAAAGGACGGGTGACCAGCTCCACCCCCAAGGCTTCAATGGCCTCTTTGTCCACGACGATGGGAGTGGCGTCCTCCTCCTTATACCGCTCCAGCAGGCCGGGACGCACCGGGGCGGAATTGCACAAACAGATATCAATAAGGCAGGGACCGGAGTGGCGCAGCAGGGCCTTCACATGGTCGGAGGCGGTCATGCCCTCGGTCTCGCCGTCCTGAGTCATAATATTGCAGATATAGATCTTCAGGGCCTTGGAGGCGCATACCGCCTCAGAAATGCCGTCCACCAGCAGATTGGGAATGACACTGGTATACAGGGAGCCGGGCCCCAGCAGGATCAAATCGGCCTCCTGGATGGCACGGATGGCCTCGGGCAGGGCTTTGGGGTGCTCGGGCAGCAGGCGCACACCCTGGATGCGGCAGTCCTGGGCCTTTTTAAAGTCGCTGATCTTGGATTCGCCCTGGACTCTGGTGCCATTCTCAAAGGTGGCCTCCAATACCACGTCGGCATTGGTCACAGGCAGTACCCGGCCGGTGATGGCCAGAACCTGGCTCATTTTGGATACCGCCTCGTCAAAGGAGCCGGAAATGCCGTTGAGGGCGGCCAGGATCAGATTGCCGAAGGACTGGCCGGTCAGGTTGCCGGAGCCCTGGGGGAAGCGGTAGGTGAGCAGCTGCTGCATCAAAGGCTCGGCATTGGCCAGAGCCTCCATGCAGTGGCGTATGTCTCCCGGAGGGGGCATCCCCAGATCCTGCCGCAGCATACCGGAGCTGCCGCCATCGTCGGCAACGGTGACGATGGCGGTCAGATTCTTGGTGTGGTTTTTCAGACCGCGGAGCATGGTGGACAGACCGGTGCCGCCGCCGATGGCGACGACCTTGGGCCCCTGGGCCCAGCGGCGCTCATAAAAGGACTGATACACGGCGGCTCCTCCTTTATGCCCGGGTCATGTCCCGGTGATTTTCGGTGGCCTGATAGCCCTTCTGCTTGATGTACTCGGCCAGCGCGTGGGTAATGGCTACCGAGCGGTGCTGTCCGCCGGTACAGCCCACGGCGATAACCAGGGCGGCTTTACCCTCCGCCACATAGAGGGGGAGGAGGAAACCAATGAGATTCTCCAGATAGTTCATAAATTCGGTGGTCTGGCGATAGCCGAACACAAAGTCGTACACGCCGTCGTCCAGTCCGGTCTGATGGCGCAGCTCGGCAATGTAATAGGGGTTGGGCAGGAAGCGTACGTCAAACACCAGATCGGCCTCGATGGGGATACCGTACTTGAAGCCGAAGGAGATGACGCTGACGCTCATCTCGGGGGTATCGCCACCGTGGCCGAAGAGGCGCAGTACCTCCCCGCGTAGCTTGGCGGTGGAGAGAGCGGAGGTGTCGATGATGTATTCCGCCCGCTGGCGGACAGGGGAGAGGACGGTGCGCTCCAGCCTGACGGCCTCGTCCAGGGAGTGGGCGGAGCTGGCCAGGGGGTGGCTGCGCCGGGTCTCCTTGTACCGCTTGATGATGGCCTCCACGCTGGCCTCCACAAAGAGGATCTTATACTCGCACCCCATCTCCTGGAGGGCGTCCAGGGCGGAGAACAGCCCGTCAAAGGTCTGACCGCCCCGGATGTCGGTGACCAGAGCTACCCGGTCATACCGGGAGGGATTTGCCATACACAGCTCGGCAAATTTGGGGATCAGGGGGGCGGGCATATTGTCGACCACATAAAAGCCGATATCCTCCAGGAAGGAGGCGGTTTTACTCTTGCCTGCGCCGGATAGGCCGGAAATAATAATAAAATCCATAGGAACTCACCTCAAAAACCCAAAAACTTCACTTCTGGTTCCAAAGCAATGCCGGTCTCGCGGAGTACGGTGTTCTGGATCAGCTCCATCAGTCGGCGTACATCGTCGGCGGTGGCCCCACCGCGGTTGACGACAAAGCCGGCGTGCTTTTCCGATACCTGGGCGCCCCCTACGCCCACGCCTTTCAGGCCGCACTGCTCAATGAGAGCGGCGGCAAAGTGGCCCTCGGGGCGTTTGAAGGTACTGCCCGCGCTGGGCAGGTCCAGGGGCTGCTTGGAACGGCGCTTTTGGGCCAACTCATCCATTTTGGCTTTGATTGCAGCGGGGTCTCCGGGGGTGAGGGCAAACTCAGCCTCCAGAATGAGCCATTCCGGATGGTCGGTAAACAGGCTGTGCCGGTAGGTGAGAGCGCACTCCTCCACAGGCAGAGTGACCTCATCTCCAGCCTCGTTGAGGAAGGTGACGGAGGTCAGAACCTGAACCAGCTCGCCGCCGTAGGCGCCGGCGTTCATGGTGACGCCGCCTCCCAGGGTACCGGGGATGCCGTGGGCAAACTCCAGGCCGGTCAGGCCTCTGCCCAGGGCCGCCATGGCCAGCCGGGCCAGGGGAATACCGCTCTCCGCCCACAGACGGTGGTTTACCTCCCGCACATCATCCAACCCGGAGGTTTTCAGGACAAAACCGTTATACCCCTGATCGGACACCAGCAGGTCGCTGCCGTTGCCCAGAAAGAAAGGGGAGATGTCCAGCTCTTTGGCCGCCTGAACCGCGGCGATGGCCTCCTTCCGGCTTCTGGGCAGGGCGATCAGCCGGGCGGGACCGCCGATGCGGAAGGTGGTATAGGACGACATAGGCTCCTGCTCCCGCAGTTCCAGCTGAGGGACACGGCGGCGCAGTTCCTGAATCAGAGTATCAAAACGGTCCATAGGGGCCTCCTTACAGTTTTGCGTACTGGTATTATATCAAAAAGAGGGGGAAATTAGAAGTTCTTATCCCAGGCCAAAGGCATCAAACTCCGCCTGGCTGCCCCGGAATACGTTCAGATCAATAAGGGGCTGAGCGCCGGTATAGCCTTCCAGTTTTGCGGAGTGGGAGTACTGCCAAAAGTGCCACCGGGGCACCAGAGGGAACACCGTGGGACTGGAGCACCACACCGGATAATCCGCATATTTGGCGTCGGTGAGGTAGCTGTAGTAGGAGCGGTAGGTTACATAGAGAATGGGCTTGACCCCATAGTGCTCCTCCAGCCGTGCCAGCAGAGGGTCCAGAATGCTCTGGACCTGGGCTTTCTCCGGCGGATTCTCCAGGTATTCGCCGTAAAATTCAATATCCACCACCGGAGGCAATGCCCCATCGGTGACCGGGACCATGGAAATAAAGTTGTCAGCCTGGGTCTCCCCGGGGCTGTCATAGCTGAGGAAGTGGTAGGCGCCGGGCCGGACTCCGGCCTCCAGGGAGCCGTTCCAGTTGGAGGCAAACTGCTTGTCCTGAAGGAGGGAACCTTCCGTAGCCTTGATAAAGGCAAAATCTACCCCCTGGCTGGCCAGGACGTGCCAGTCCACCGTCCCCTGATAGGAGGATACGTCCACACCGAATACTTCCCACTGGTCCGGGTTGGATTCGTGGGAGTACAGGATCAGCCCGCGCCAGCGCAGGAAGAAAAAGCCCAGCAGAAGGATTGCTCCCACCAGAAGAAGGATCAATATCGTGCGCCGCAGAATGCGGAAAACTCGTCTCAAAAAGCATCACCAAACAGGATAGGGATTCAATAGACAATATGATACCCGTATGCGTGGGAAAAGGCAAGCAAAAACCAACGGGATACCGCGTTGGCGGTATCCCGTTTGGGGGAAGACTACTGCTTTTTAGGGGACGGAAGCAAACCAAGCAGGATGCCCACAACAGCGGGGAGTACCCAGCCCAGCCCCATGGAAGCCAGAGGCACATAGTTCAGGAAGGAGAGGGGGAGGCCAATGTCCTTGAGTGCATAGAGCAGGCTGGCCACGCCGGTAAACAAAATGGCCACCGGATAGACCAGCCGCTCTCCTTCCAGCCAGCGCTGGAAGAAGGACAGGGCAATGAGCACGATAGCCATGGGGTAGAGTACCCCCAGCACGGGGGCGGAAACGGAAATGATCTGGGCCAGACCGGCATTGGAGATCATCATGCTGACCACGGCGAACAGAATTGCCCAGCCCCGGTAGCTGAGACGGGGGAAGAGCTTGTGGAAGAACTCGCCGCAGGAGCTGATCAGACCGACGCACACATTGAAGCAGGCGATGATGAAGATGGCGGCCAGCAGGGCATTGCCCAGAGGACCAAACAGCAGACCCACCACATTGGTGAGAGCGGCAGCGCCGTCAGTGGGGTTGGGGACTGCGCCGCCGGACAGAGCGCCGATGTGCGCCAGCATGGCATAGACCACCAGCAGCATAGCCCCGGCAATGAAGCCGGAGCGGATGGTGCCTTTGACCACAGCTTTGTCCTCCCTGACTCCTCTGGCTTGGATATTCACCGCGATCACAATACCAAAGGCCAGCGCGGCAATGGTGTCCATGGTCTGGTAGCCCTCCAGAAAGCCCTTGACCACCGGGTGGGTCACATAGTCGCCGGAGGCGGCTCCATAGCCGGACAGGGGGTTGACCAGGCAGCCGGCAAAGGTGACCACGATGAGGAGCACCAGAATGGGGCAGAGGATCTTGCCCAGCCGGTCGGTGAGCTTTTCCGGCCGCAGGGCAATGACCAGAGCGGCGGCAAAGAACACCAGAGAGTAGATCAGCCGGAAGAGGGACAGAGGAGCATCCGGTCCGGCAAATGGGGGCACCGCCATCTCAAAGGAGGTGGTGGCGGTACGGGGAATGGCCAGGCAGGGACCGATAGCCAGATAGGCGGCGATGGTAAAGACCTTGGAAAAGAGAGGATGGACCCGACTGCACAGGGTATCCAGACCACCGGCGCGGGCCACTGCCACCACGCCCAGCACCGGCAGGCCAACAGCGCTGATGGCCAAGCCCAGAAATGCGGGCCAAGTGGCGGTTCCGGCCTGGGCGGCAATGCCGGGCGGGAAGATCAGATTGCCTGCTCCGAAAAACATGGAGAACAGCGTGAGGCCCACCAGAAGCAGGCTTTTGCCCTTAAGCTGCATAATATCCTCTCTTTCTGCGGGAAAGGGCCTTACCGGCCCCAATGTGGATTTGGTATGGAAGTAAAAACAGCGGCATACCAGTGGTATGCCGCTGTTTTCTTACGTAGTGCGTCAATTAGCCCTGGGAAATAGCACCCGTGGGGCAGGTGTCGGCACAAGTACCGCAATCGATGCAGGAACCGGCGTCGATCACGTAGTGGTCATCGCCCTGAGCGATAGCACCGACGGGGCAAGCGCCCTCGCAAGCGCCACAGCTCACGCAAGCGTCGCTGATGACATAGGCCATTGGATACACCTCCAAACTTCAAAGCTAACGATATTGTATCATAACTTTTCAAAATTGCAATGCTAAAATGTGTGTACCATGGGTATATTTTTTTCTGGCGGGAAAAATGATAACTGCGATGCGCAGCCGGAAGGGAGCGATCCGATGGACAGAACATCGAGGTTCCGCATGGAAGCGGCAGGGGATCTGACCCCTGAGCTGAACGGGGCTCCGTGCAGCGGGGCCCATCCGCATAGAACAAAGGAAAAGGGGCGTGGCACAAGGTATGAAGCCCGTCAAGAAAAAACGCAGGCTCTTCCCCTGGAGGAAGGGATGGCGAAGCGCCGGCATGAATGAGACCCGGTTTACCCAGCGGGCCCAGGCCGCGCTTCGGCTGGCTCAGGAGAGCGCGGCGGAGCTGGGCCATGGCTATGTGGGCAGCGAGCACCTGCTGCTGGGGCTGGCTGGGGAGGGCCGTGGCGTGGCCTCCAAGGTGCTTTTGGCCGCCGGCCTGGAGCCGGAGAAGCTGAAAAAGACCGTGGCCCAGCTGGTGGGGGTGGGTACGCCGGGCGCTGCCCCCTCCCAGGGACTGACCCCCCGGTGCAAGAAGATCATTGAACTCTCCCTCACCGAGGCGGTGCGGCTGGGCCACCAGTATGTGGGCACGGAGCACTTGCTGCTGGGTATCCTACGGGAGGGGGACGGCGTGGCGGTCCGGGTGCTGGACGCCGCTGGGGTGGAGCCCCGCCGTCTGCGGGGCGACCTGTCCGCCGCCATGGGAGGGGAGGCGCCGCCGCCTCCCTCCTTTCGGGGCAGCGGGAAGCCCCGTACCGAGCGGGATTATCCCGGCGAGTCCAAGGTGCTGGAGCAGTTTGCACGGGACCTGACCCGGTTGGCGGCTGGCGGTCAGCTGGACCCGGTGGTGGGGCGGGACAAGGAGATCCGGCGGGTGATCCAGATCCTGTCCCGGCGGCAGAAGAACAACCCTGCCCTCATCGGCGAACCTGGCGTGGGCAAGACGGCGGTGGCCGAAGGCCTGGCCCGAATGATGGTGGCCGGAGAGGTACCGGAGGAGCTGCAGCGCAAGCGGCTCATCTCCCTGGACCTGTCTGCCATGGTGGCGGGGACCAAGTACCGGGGCGAGTTTGAGGAACGGGTCAAAAACGTCATGTCCGAGGTTCGACGGGTGGGGGATGTAATCCTCTTCATTGACGAGCTCCATAACATTGTAGGGGCAGGCTCCGCCGAGGGGGCCATCGACGCGGCCAATATCATCAAGCCTGCTCTGGGCCGGGGAGAGATCCAGGTCATCGGCGCCACAACCACCGAGGAGTACCGCAAATATATTGAGAAGGACGCGGCTCTGGAGCGGCGGTTTCAGCCGGTACTGGTGGGAGAGCCTGATCAGAAGACGGCGGAGGCCATCCTCTTTGGCCTGCGGGATCGGTATGAGGCCCACCACCGCATCACCATCAGCGATGGGGCGATCACCGCTGCCGTGGCCCTGTCCAGCCGATATATCGGGGACCGCCGCCTGCCTGACAAGGCCATCGATCTCATGGATGAGGCGGCGGCCCGGGTGCGGCTGGACCGGCTGGCGGCTCCTCCCGATCTGCGGGAACTGGAGAGCAAGGTGGCCCGGGCCAGAGGGGAAAAGGAGGAGGCCATCCGCAGCCAGGACTTTGAGAAGGCCGCCATGCTCCGGGACGCGGAGGAGGATTTCCGCCGGGAGCTGGACCAGCAGAAGGCCCTGTGGCGGGCAGGCCAGAATACCGGCGCCGTGACCGCCGAGGATATAGCGGCGGTGGTATCGGGGTGGACCGGCATCCCGGTCACCACCCTGACCCAGGCCGAGAGCGATCGCCTGCTCAAGCTGGAGGAGGACCTCCACCGCCGGGTGGTGGGACAGGAGGAAGCCGTCAAGGCGGTGGCTCGGGCGGTGCGCCGGGGCCGGGTGGGCTTGAAGGAGCCGGAGCGGCCCACTGGCTGCTTCCTGTTCCTGGGTCCCACCGGCGTGGGTAAGACGGAACTGAGCCGTGCCCTGGCGGGGGCCCTCTTCGGCAGCGAGGAAGCCCTGTTTCGATTTGATATGTCGGAGTATATGGAAAAGCACGCCATCTCCCGGCTCATCGGCTCCCCGCCGGGCTATGTAGGCCATGAGGAGGGAGGACAGCTCACCGAGAAGGTGCGGCGGCGGCCTTACTGCGTGGTGCTCTTTGATGAGATCGAGAAGGCTCACCCTGACGTGTGGGGCATTCTGCTCCAGATCATGGAGGACGGTGTGGTCACCGACTCCCAGGGCCGCAAAGCCGACTTCCGCAACGCGGTGGTGGTGCTTACCTCCAACGTAGGTGCGGCCAAGATTACCGCAAAGGGCAGCAAACTGGGCTTTTCCGCTGCCGAGCACCGGGACGGTGAGACCCGCACCCCGGAGGAATTGCGCAGTGCAGTGCTGGAGGATTTGAAAAAGGTATTTCGACCGGAATTTCTCAACCGTCTGGACGAGACCATCGTCTTTACCCAGCTGGGCCGCAGCGAAATCAAAGCCATTGCCTGCCGCCTGCTGTCCCAGGTGGGGGAGCGGCTCAAAGCCCTTGGGGTGACGCTCACCTGGACTGACGGGGCGCTGGAGGTGCTGGCCAGGCTGGGATTCGACCCTGACTATGGGGCACGGCCCCTTCGCCGGGCCATCCGTACCCAAATAGAGGACCCGGCAGCCGAACTGCTGCTGGGCGGCAAGGTAGGCCGGGGAGATACCCTGGTGGTGGATCAGACCGGTAAAAGTCTGACCCTGCACAGACAGGAAGCAGAAAAGGAGAAGGAACCATGCGAAAACAACTGATGATCCCTCTGGCGCTTCTGATGCTCGTCATGGCGGGCTGCGGAGACAAACAGGAGGAGAAAAAAGACCTGACGGCGGAGGAAAGGACTGTGCTCTATCAATCCGCCATTGAAAACGCCAGGGATGCGGAAATGAACGAGGCGGTGCCTGCCATAACCTCGGAAGAGGCGGATCTGGCTCCCGCCATCTTTGGCCTGATTGGTGTGACGGAGGAGGATATGCAGGCCTATGCCATTGCCATCTCTCCCGTCAATGTCAAGGCCTATGGCATTGCGGCCATTCTGCCCGCCGAGGGCCGGGAGGCCGTGGTGGTGGATGGATTGCAGGCCTTTATTGACCGACAGAAGAGCAATTTCCAGACCTACCTGGCCGATCAGTATGCTATCGCGGAAAAAGCCAGGCTGGAAACCCTGGAGGACGGCACAGTGCTGATGGTTATGTGTGAGGATTCCGACCAGGTGCTGGACACCATTAAAACGGCCATAGAGGCCGGTACCTGATCAGAGGGCAACCCTTGAAAGCCGCGGCTTTCAAGGGTTGCGGCTTTTTCGGGGATGTAATATAATAGGAACGTCCGTAATCAATGAAGTGGAGGCCTGTTTATGCAAGCAAGAGCCAGCGGGATCCTGCTTCCCGTATTCTCCCTGCCGGGGCCTTACGGCATCGGCACGCTGGGCAAGCCGGCCCGGCAGTTTATCGACTTTTTGGCGGCTGGAGGCCAGAAATTCTGGCAGATCCTGCCTCTGGTACCGCCGGGCGGGGGTAATTCCCCTTATATGTCCCCCTCGTCCTTTGCCGGAAACCCCCTGTTTCTGGATCTGGATGAGCTGGCGGAGGAGGGACTGCTGACCCAGGACGAGCTGCGGTCTGCCTGCCGGGACAATCCGGACCGGGTGGATTATGCCTGGCTTCACGAGACGCGGCTGCCTCTGCTGCGGAAGGCGTTTGAGCGGGGACGTGCAAAGTATGCCGCTCAGCTCAAGGAATTTGAAGAACAGGAGGGGGACTGGCTGCCCGATTACGCCCTCTTTTTGGCCCTGAAGGACCACTTCAGTGGCAAGGAGCTGGCCGACTGGCCTGACGAGGCCCGGCTGCGCCGGCCCAGGGCCATGGAGCAGTACCGGGCGGAGCTGGCGGAGGAGTGCGCCTTCCAGGTGTTCCTGCAATATCTGTTCTTCCAACAGTGGAAGGCGGTCAAGACCTACGCCAACGCCAAGGGTATCTCCATCATCGGGGACCTGCCCATCTATGTCTCCCCCGACAGCGCCGAGGTGTGGGGCAATCCGGAGCTCTTCCAGCTCAAGAAGGATATGCGGCCCTCCGGCGTGGCCGGTGTGCCGCCGGACGCTTTTTCCGACAAGGGCCAGCACTGGGGCAACCCCCTGTACGACTGGGATTACCACAAAAAGACCAAATTTGCCTGGTGGAAGCGCCGGGGCGCCCACATGGCCCGGCTGTACGACGTGGTGCGCATCGACCACTTCCGGGCCTTCCACACCTACTGGGCTATCCCGGAGGACGCCAAGGACGCCCGGGAGGGCCACTGGGAGAAGGGGCCGGGCAACGACCTGTTGGACGTGCTGAAAAACGTACCCGGCCTGGCCCTCATCGCTGAGGATCTGGGGGACCTGGACGCCGACGCCCTGGCCTACATCGCCCAGAGCGGCCTGCCTGGCATGAAGGTGCTGGTCTATGCCTTCGACCCGGTGGGGGAGAGCGCCTATCTGCCCCACAACTGCCCCCGGGACGCGGTAATGTATACCGGCACCCACGACACCCCCACCTTTGTGCAGTGGCTCTTTACCGAGGCCAACCCGGCCGAGCGGCAGTACGCCTTCGACTACCTGCGGCTGCGGGAGGACGAGGGCTTCGGCTGGGGCGCGGTGTGCGGGGCCTGGATGTCCCCCTGCCGTCTGGCCATCGCCCCCTTCCAGGATCTGCTGGGCCTAGGCGGGGACGCCCGGGTCAACGCCCCCGGCACTTTGGGAAATCAGAACTGGTCCTGGCGGGTGCGTGTGGATGCGCTCAATCCGACCGTGTCCGGCAAACTGGCCAGAATCACCCGTACTTATCGGAGATAAAGAAAGAACTGCCTGCCGCAGTCCTGCGGCAGGCAGTTCTTTATAGAGAGGCTTATTGAAACTCCAGACTGAGATCTCCGGTGCCACTGCTCAGAGAGAGCATCTTATTGCCGTCGCCGCCGGTCAGTAGGAAGGGGGACATGATTTCTCCGTTCAGACGGATGTCGCCGGTGCCTGTGCTCAACTGCCAGGAGTAATCGGACTGGTCGTCTGTTATCTCCAGGGTTACGTTGCCTGTCCCGGCGGTAAGGTCGGCCTTATCTGCGGGAGCGGCTAGTTTCAGTTCCACATTGCCCACACCGGCGGAGAGATCGGCCACCCCTAATGAGGCCAACACATCCAGATTGCCAACGCCGGTTTCCGCTTTCAACTTTCCGCTGACAGCGCAGCCACTCCAGTCCAGAGAACCAACGCCCAAAGCCAGCTCCGCCCGATCCAGTGCGATCCCTTCCGGAATGGTCACATACACCAGAATGTCCGCAGAGCTTTGATCGGGAAGAACATCGGTGGGATTCGAGGTACTCCAGACAGAAAGAATGCCGTTGCGGTTGCGGTAGTTCAGCTGGTAGGAGTCCTCCGAGGTATCTTGGCTCTGGTTGACCAGACGAATGCTCCAGTTGCTGCCTGTTCTGATTTGAACGGAGGCCACCGCAACATCCAGCTCCAGTGCATCGAAGGGGGACAGCTCTACCGATAGATCAGAATCCTCTGAAACGAGAACGGGGGTGTTAGATTCAGAAACGGTAGGTGTGAGGGAATCATCGGTCCTGAGCGCCAGAAGCAGAGTGGAGGGCAGCACAAAGATGACCAGTATGATCCCAATCACGATGGAGATGATCAGCGGAGCTGCCCGTCGCCGCCGTCCGGCGGAAGCAGGGGGTGGGGTAGAGACCTGTCGGGCGCTTTCTCCTGCGTCCTTGAGTACCTGCTCCGCTACCGAGGCGGGGGAGCCCAGACGTCCGGAAACGGTCTCCTCATCCTCTTCGGAATCGGCAAAATAGGCCTCATAGTAGGAGAGCACATCGTCCAGTTCCTCCGGCGGCAGCTTGCCCGCCAGAATGTCATGCAGTTCTTTTAAAAATTCTGCCTTATTCATGGTTCTCCTCCTTTTCCCCCAGCAGAAGCGCCTCGATCTGGCTGCGGTAGCGTACCCATTCCTCTCGATAACCGGACAACAGCGCCCGGCCGGCCGGTGTGATGGCGTAATAGCGCCGGTTGCGGCCCTGAAAGGGCTTGTCGTAGACGGTGAGGCAGCCGCTCTGCTGCAGCCGCCTGAGGACGGGGTATAGGGTGGATTCCGATAGCTCCACCTGTTCTTTCATGCGCTGGGTCAGACGGTAGCCATAAGTGTCCCCCTCATCCAGAACCGCCAGTACACAGGCATCCAGCAGAGGAGCGCCCAAAGGAAAGGTCATATCCAAGCCCTCCTTTCATTCTGACTAATATTATATGACGTATAATATTGCTTGTCAACATAGATGTTGCGGTCAGAAGGCGTTGGTAAAAATGCGTCAGCGGCCAGGGATGGGGGATGGATTTTTAGGCACAATTCTTTCCGGATACGGAACATCCTGTATTTTCGAGGTTTGGTCTTGTAAAAAAATTTTTTTTGTTATATTATGATGAATACGAAATTCTTTATAATAAGGATACCAGGTGAATCTATGAGTCTGCGGATTGGAATTGACATTGGTTCCACCACGGTAAAAGTGGTGGTGTTGGACGAGAAGAACAAGCTGCTCTTCCGCTCTTATGAACGGCACTACTCCAAGGCCAGAGAGCGGGCAGCGGAGACTCTGCGTTCCATCGAAGAAAAGCTGCGGGGCCAGCAGGTGCGTATTGCCATCACCGGCTCCGCCGGTCTGGGCGTGGCCAAAGCGGCGGACATCGACTTCGTGCAGGAGGTGTACGCCACCGCTGCCGCTGTCAACACCTACATACCGGATACGGATGCCGTCATCGAGCTGGGCGGCGAGGACGCCAAGATCATCTTCTTTGGCGGTGCACTGGAGGAGCGGATGAACGGCTCCTGTGCCGGCGGTACCGGTGCTTTTATCGATCAGATGGCCACTCTGATGAACGTCACGGTAAACGAGTTGGATGAACTCTCTCTCAAACATGAGAAGATCTATCCCATTGCCTCCCGCTGCGGCGTGTTTGCCAAGAGTGACATCCAGCCTATCCTGAACCAGGGCGGACGGAAAGAGGACGTAGCGGCCTCTATCTTCCAGGCGGTGGTGGACCAGACGGTGGCCGGTCTGACCCAGGGCCGTGAGCTCAAGGGTAAGATCGTCTTTCTGGGCGGCCCCCTCCACTTCCTGCAGGGCCTGCGTCAGCGCTTTGTGGAGACCCTGAAGCTGGACGAGGCCCATGCCATTTTCCCGGAGGATGGCGATTGCTTTGCCGGCATCGGCGCGGCCCTGTGCGCCACCGATTTTGCCGAGTGCTCCTTTGACGAGATGCTGGACCGGCTGGAGAAGAGCGTGGACAATGTGGGCCTGGTGGATACCATGCCGCCTCTGTTCCAGGACCAGGCCGAGTATGATGCCTTCCTGGCCCGCCACAATGCCATGCATCCCCCGGAGGTGGACATCAACACCTATTCCGGCGATGCCTGGCTGGGAATTGACGCCGGCTCCACCACCACCAAGATGGTGCTGATCACCGCCGACGGCGGTCTGCTGTATACCTACTACCACTCCAACCTGGGCAACCCGGTGGCCATTGTGCTGGACCAGCTGAAGGAGCTTTACAACCTGTGTGGTGACCGCATTGTCATTAAGGGTGCGGCTGTCACCGGCTACGGTGAGGATCTGATCAAGAACGCCTTCTCCTGCGATGCCGGTCTGGTGGAGACGGTGGCCCACTACAATGCCGCCCGTCACTTCACCCCCGACGTGGATTTTATCATCGATATCGGCGGCCAGGATATGAAGTGCTTTAAGATCCGCAACGGCGCTGTCGATTCCATTATGCTCAACGAGGCCTGCTCCTCCGGCTGTGGCTCCTTTATCGAGACCTTTGCCAAGGCACTGGGCTACAACATCGCCGACTTTTCCAAGCTGGGGCTGCTGGCCCAGCACCCGGTGAACCTGGGCTCTCGCTGCACCGTGTTCATGAACTCCTCGGTGAAGCAGGCCCAGAAGGACGGCGCCAGCGTGGAGGACATCTCCGCTGGCCTGTCCATCTCCATCGTGAAAAATGCCGTGTATAAGGTTATCCGCGCCGCCAATGCCGACGACCTGGGCAAGCACATCGTGGTACAGGGCGGTACCTTCCATAACGACGCGGTGCTGCGCGCCTTTGAGCTGGAGCTGGGCCGCAATGTGACCCGGCCCACCATCGCCGGCATCATGGGCGCTTTCGGCGCGGCACTGGCTGCCCGGGATCTCCATCTGGACAAGAGTTCCATCCTGACGGCGGAGGATCTGAAGACCTTCTCCCACACAGCCAAGCCGGTGACCTGCAACCTGTGCACCAACCACTGCTCTTTGACCGTCAACACCTTTGACGGCGGTCGGCGGTTCATCTCGGGCAACCGGTGCTCCCGGCCTCTGGGCAAGGAGCGCACCGAGAACCCCGACCTGATGCACTATAAGTACAAGCGGCTGCGGGCCCTTCACGGCAAGGGCGCCGGCAACGGCGTCCGGGGCCGGATGGGCATCCCCTTTGGCCTGAATATGTACGAGAACCTGCCCTTCTGGTTTGAGTTCTTTACCCGCCTCAACTTTGAGGTTGTGCTGTCCCCTGAGTCCTCCCGCAAGCTCTATCTAAAGGGTCAGCACACCATTCCCTCCGATACGGTGTGCTATCCCGCCAAGCTGCTCCACGGTCATGTGGAGGCCCTGGTGGAGGAGGGGGTGGACGCCATCTGGTACCCCTGTATGTCCTACAACAACGACGAGGGTATCGGTGACAACCACTATAACTGCCCGGTGGTGGCCTATTACCCTGAGCTGCTGGCTGCCAACGTGCCCATGCTCAAACAGACCAGGTTCCTCAATCCCTATGTGGGCCTGTGGCGCCATAAGGACTTTACCAAACGCATTGCCGTGATTATGGAGCAGGAGTTCAATATCCCCAAGCGGGAGACCGAGGCGGCTGCCAAGGCGGCCTACACGGCCTATGACACCTACCTCCACGATGTGCGGGAGACGGGCAAGCGATACATTGAGTATGCAAGGGCCCGTGATATGCCCATCATTGTGGCCTGCGGCCGGCCCTACCACATTGACCCGGAGATCAACCACGGGATCAATGATCTGATTACCTCTTTCGGGTTTGTGCTGGTTACCGAGGACGCCCTCAGCTATCTGGAGGGCTACGCGCCCCGAAAGGTGCTCAATCAGTGGACCTTCCAGTCCCGGATGTACAATGCCGCCCGCTATGTGTGCACCCAGCCTGATATGCAGGTGGTACAGCTGGTCAGCTTCGGCTGCGGTACTGATGCCATTACCACCGATGAGATGCGCGACATTCTGGAGAGCGGCGGTAAGCTGTACACCCAGCTGAAGATCGACGACATCAGCAATCTGGGCGCCGTTACCATCCGGGTCCGTTCTCTGATGGCGGCTATGGACGCCCGAAAGCACCAGGACTGAGAAAGGAACCTTCGTTACTATGGCAGAACTGATTTATGACAAGACGGGGCGGCTGCTGTTCACCAAGGAGATGAAGGAGGAGTATACCATCCTCTTTCCCACCATGCTGCCCGTTCACTTCGGCCTGATCGCCCGGATTATCGAGCGGGAGGGCTATAAGCTGGAGATGCTCACCACCAACCACCGCAACATCGTGGACGAGGGGCTCAAGTACGTCCACAACGACACCTGCTACCCCGCCCTGCTGGTCATCGGCCAGCTCATTGACGCAGTGAAGAGCGGCAAGTACGATCCCCACAAGGTGGCCCTGCTCATCACCCAGACTGGCGGCGGCTGCCGGGCTTCCAACTATATCCACCTGCTGCGCAAGGCTCTGGTGAAGGCGGGGCTGGAGTATATCCCCGTCATCTCCCTGAACCTGTCCGGCCTGGAGCACAACCCCGGCTTCAAGCTCAATCTGGACATCATCCGCAAGGCCATCTTCGGCCTGATGTACGGCGATATCATCGTCCAGTCGGCCAACCAGGTCCGCCCCTACGAGGTGGAGGAGGGCAAGACCGAGCGCACCATCGAGGAGGTGGAGAACCACCTGCTGGAGGAGATGGAAAAGGGCAAGGGCCTGTCCTTCAAGAGCATGGTGGAGAACTTCGACCACATCGTGGCCGCCTTCAAGGCCATCCCGGTACAGGGCGAGCCCAAGGTCCGGGTAGGCGTGGTGGGGGAGATCTACATCAAATACTCCCCCCTGGGCAACAACAATCTGGAGCAGTTCCTCCTCTCCGAGGGGGCGGAGCCGGTGGTGCCCGGCCTCACCGACTTTATCATCTTCAAGATCTATAACCGGGAAGTGGACGTGGATATCTACGGCGGGAAGCTGGCCAAAAAGGCCGCCTGCGCCGCCCTGCGCCACTACATTGAGAAGTGCCAGCGGGCCATGATTGATGCCATGAAGCGAGGCGGCTTCCGTGCCCCCGGTACCTTCCAGGATCTGCGCCGGCTCATCAAGGGCTATCTGGGCGAGGGCAACAAGATGGGGGAGGGGTGGCTGCTTACCGCCGAGATGCTGGAGCTCATCCACTCCGGCACCCCCAACATCGTTTGCACCCAGCCTTTCGGCTGCTTGCCCAACCACATCGTGGGTAAGGGCATGATCCGCAAGCTGAAGGACGACTATCCCAACTCCAACATTGTGGCCATTGACTACGACCCAGGCGCCACCAAGATCAACCAGGAGAACCGCATCAAGCTGATGCTGGCCAACGCCCGGGCTCTGGCCCGGCAGGCAGCTCAGCAGGAGCCCGAGACGGCAGGGGAAGAGGTCCATGTCTGATCCCCTGCGCTTTGTAGATGCCTGCTCAGAAGTGCATTTTGCCGCCATGAGTGCCATCCATTGCAGAGGCTGGAGGGCGGCCTATCCGGGCTTTGTGCCGGAGGACTACCTGAGCGAGGTCATCACGGAGGAGCATTGGATTCCGTTTTTCCGGGAAGACTACGCCACCAAGAGATGCAAAGGGCTTTTGCTTTACGAAAATGATATTCCTGTAGGGTGTTGTAATTACGGCCCCGTCCGCAGCGGCCCCAGTCCCCGCCAAAGCGAAGGATTGGTAATTGATTCCTCCAACTACAGCGGATGGGGTGAGGTGATTTCCCTTTACGTTGAGCCTGCCAGAACCGGTTGCGGGTATGGAGGATTGCTTCTGGAGGAGGCGGCTCGCCGCCTGAAAGAGGCAGGCTATCCAGGCTGTACGCTGTTTGTTCTGAAGGAGAATGAAGGGGCCCGCCGGTTCTATGAGCGGCACGGCTTTGCATGGGACGGCACCATTCAAAAGGTGCCCTTTCCTCATGATATGGTGTGCAATGATTTGCGGTATATCAAAACTTTATAAGTATCCAGCGGGCTGCCACGCCGCTGGAGGAGAATAGATCGGGGCGTGCGTCAGCACGCCCCGATTTTTACAGAAAGAGAATCATAGGAGGAATTTGGGTGGAAGAGAACAAGATGGCGGTGATGCCGGTACGCCGGCTGCTGATCAATATGTCCTGGCCCATGATGCTGTCCATGCTGATCCAGGCCCTGTATAATCTGGTGGACAGCCTTTTTGTGGCCAACCTGAGCCGGGACGGTTTTGAGGCGCTGGCGCTGGTATATCCGGTGCAGACGCTGATGATCTCGGTATGTGTAGGCGTAGGTGTGGGCTTCAACGCGCTGCTGGCACGCAGACTGGGGGAGCGGCGGCAGGCGGAGGCCGATCAGGTGGCGGCCAACGGCTATTTTGTCTACTTTGTCTGCTGGCTGGTCTTTCTGATCCTGGGAGTTGGTTTTGCCCGGCCTTTCCTGTGCCTGTTCTCAGATGTGCCCCAACAGATTGAATATGGAGTGCAGTACCTCTCCATTGTCACCGGCCTCTCCATCGGTGTGTGTATGCAATTTGCCGGCGAACGTACCCTGCAGGCCACAGGAGATACCGTGGGGCCCATGATTATTCAGGGTATCGGGGCGGTGGTCAACCTGATTCTGGACCCGCTGTTCATATTCGGCATCGGTCCCTTCCCCCGGCTGGAGGTTGCGGGGGCCGCTTTGGCTACCGTTCTGGGTCAAATTGTGGGCCTGGTGGCCAGCTTCTGGATGGTGCGGCGCAGCAAGGTGGTGAAACTCTCTTTCCGGGGCTTCCGGCCCAACGGGGAGATCATTCGTATTATGTTCAAGGTGGGCTTTCCTGCCATTGTCATGCAGTCGCTGTCCAGCGTTATGAACGTTGGCATGAACCTGATCCTGCGCCTGTTTAATCCCTTTGGCGTCTTTATCCTGGGTGCTTATTACAAGATCCAGTCCTTTATCTTTATGCCGCTGTACGGCATGAACAATGCCTTGGTGCCCATCGTCAGTTTTAACTACGGCGCCAAGAGCAAGGAGCGCATCACCGGCACGGTGCGCTTTGCTATGGTGCTGACGGTAATCATTATGGGTGTGGGGACCTTGTTCCTGATTTTCCTGGCTGGACCGCTGATGACTCTGTTTGACGCCGACGGTGAGCTGCTGGCGGCTGGTGCGGTGGCCCTTCGTATGGTTGCGCTCTCCTTCCTGTTTGCCGGCATTTCCATTATCCTGTGTTCTGCGCTGCAGGCCCTGGGATCTGCCAACGCCAGTCTGCTGATTTCTTTGCTGCGGCAGGTGATTCTGCTCTTTCCGGCGGCGCTGGCCTTCGGCTGGCTATACACGGATCTGATATGGCTGGCTTTTTTGGTGGCAGAGGTGATTTCCTGCGGAGTGGCGCTGCTGCTCTATCGGGTGGTCTATCACAAAAAAATATCCGTACTGCAATAAAAAATGCTGGCCCGCGCAAATGCGCGGGCCAGCATTTTTTTATTGTATGAACGATCAGTTACCGCCAAACTCATGGAAGAAACGGTCGTGGATGACCTGCACGGCCCGATCAGCCTCAGGCAGATCCACCAGAACGGATACCTTGATCTCGCTGGTGGAGATCATATTGATATTGATCCCGGCGTTATACAGAGCTTCGAACATCTTGGCGGCCACGCCGGGATTATGGATCATGCCGGCGCCCACAATGGAGACCTTGGCAATGGAATCATTGACGTCGATATGGTCAAAGCCCAGCGCGCCCTTGTGGGCCTCCAGAATCTCCTTGGAGCGATCCATATCCTGCTTGCCCACGGTAAAGCTGATGTCCTTGGTGTTGTTGCGGCCGATGGACTGAAGGATAATATCCACGTTCACCTTCTCTTTTGCCAGCAGAGAGAAGATCTTAAAGGCGATACCGGGCTGGTCGGCCAGCCCCACAACGGCCAGACGGGCCACGTTCTTGTCGCAGGCCACCCCGCTGACGTGCATTTTTTCCATGGTTTTTGCAACCTCCTTGACTTTGGTGCCGGGCTTGCCGGAGAAGCTGGAGAGAACCTCCAGATTGACGCTGTAGCGTTTGGCCATTTCCACCGAGCGATTGTGCAGGACCTGAGCGCCCAGAGTAGCCAGTTCCAGCATTTCATCATAGGTGATCTCTTCCAGCTGGAAGGCACCGGCCACATGGCGGGGATCGGCGGTGAACACGCCGTCCACATCGGTGTAGATCTGGCACAGATCAGCGCGGAGGGCAGCGGCCAGGGCCACGGCGGAGGTGTCGGAGCCGCCCCGGCCCAGCGTGGTGATGTCGTCGTACTTGTTCAGACCCTGGAAGCCGGTGACGATGACGATGGCCTTCTTATCCAGTTCTGCCAGTACACGCTCGGTGTCCAGCCGCTTGATGCGGGCGTCTCCGTAGACGGAGTTGGTGCGGAATCCGGCCTGCCAGCCCGTCAGGGAGATGACAGGGTAGCCCATGGCTTCGATGGCCATGGCGCACAGAGAGCAGGAGATCTGCTCTCCGGTGGAGAGAAGCATATCCATCTCTCGCTTGGAGCCGTTGGGGTTAATCTCAGCGGCCTTGGCGATCAGGTCGTCGGTGGTGTCCCCCTGGGCGGAAAGCACGGCCACAACACTGTGGCCCCGGCGGTAGGTCTCGGTGATGATGCGGGCCACGTTGCGGATGCGGTCTGCATCAGCCACGGAGCTGCCGCCGAATTTCTGTACAATGAGTCCCATTGGCGTTTGTACCCCCTAAATCAGGTGAAATCTCTTACGATATCCTATGCGCTCAGTCCAGCACACGGAACACAGAGCAGGGCTTGAGCCCCGCCAGCTGGCTGTCCAGTGCGGAACGGGTCATGGACGGTGTCAGGAAAGCAAATTCATTTTCCGGTGCTCCGGCACGGGGCAGCAGAGCACAGTCGGGGAAGGCAGCCTTCACGGCCTCCAGCGTGCCCTCCACCCGGACATACCAAACGCTTTCCAGGTCGGTGGGGGGAACGGCCACATCGTCGCCGCCCTCGGCCCATACCATCCGTTTCTTGGCGTCCTTATGGCGGGCGGCATCAATGACGTCGGCCACCACGGCGGACGCAGTGGGAAGCTTACCGGCGCCCCGACCGTAGAACATGACGTCGCCGATGGCGTTGCCCTTGACGGCGATGGCGTTGAACACATCCTCCACGCCGGCCAGAGGATTCTCCACATCTACCAGGTGGGGAGCCACAAAGGCGCACACCTTTCCATCGGGGCGGCGGATGGCGCGGCCCAGCAGTTTGATCTTCTTGCCGCAGGCGTCGGCATAGGCCACATCGGCCAGCGTGACGCCGGTAATGCCCTCGGTGGGCACTTGGCTGGGATAGACGTGTCGGCCAAAAGAAAGGGAGGAGAGGATGCAGATCTTGCGGCAGGCGTCGTGTCCTTCAATGTCGGCGGTGGGATCCTGTTCGGCGTAGCCGTTCTGCTGGGCTTCCTTCAGAGCGGCATCAAAGCTGAGACCGGCCCGGATCATCCGGGTCAGGATATAGTTGGTGGTGCCGTTGAGGATGCCGGCGATCTCCTCAATCTCATTGGCGGCCAGACACTGGTTCAAGGGGCGGATAATAGGGATACCGCCGCCTACGCTGGCCTCAAACAGATAGCTGACGCCCTTCTCCTGGGCCAGCTTGAGCAGCTCACAGCCGTGCTCGGCCACCAGCTCCTTGTTGGAGGTGACCACGCTCTTTCCGGCGGCCAGAGCCCGGCGGGTGAAGTCCAGGGCTACCTTGGCGCCGCCGATGGTCTCCACCACAATGTTGACCTCAGGGTCGTTCTCGATGATGCTGAAATCGTGGATGACCTTGTCGGCAAAGGGACTGTCGGGGAAGTCCCGTACGTCCAGAATATACTTCAGGCGAATCAGATCGTCCACCTTTTTATCAATGTGAGGGCCGTTGGTGGCCAGGACCTCCGCCACACCGGAGCCTACCACGCCGAAACCCAGGATCGCTACGTTCACCATTACAATGCCTCCTTACTCCAAAGGGTATTACCCTGATATCACTTCGCTGCGCAGGACGCCTTCCACCTTCAGCAGCCGCTCCAGTAGCTCCTCCATGGAGATCTGAAGACCGGAGGTCTCGGCACCAATGGTTACTGCCGCGCAGCCGCTGACCGGGATGGCCTGGTTGATGGTTAGAATATTTCCGCCGGTGATGGCAAAGATATTCAGGACCGCGGACAATACGCCCGGCTCATCCTTCAGTACGATCTGAAAGGTGACGATCCGTCCGTGGAGCATATCGTTGAACGGCCGGACCGCATCCTTATACTTATAAAAGGCGCTACGGCTGATCCCGACCCGGCGTACGGCCTGATTGACTGCTCCGGCCTCGCCGGTTTCCAGCAGACGCTTGGCTTCCGCCACCTTCAGAAACACTTCAGGCAGCGCGCTGGCCTCTACAATGAAATAGGCTGGTGCCTTGCCCATTCTATGGACCTCCTCTTGTCCGTGACAGAAAAGCATTTGTTCTTGTATTGGAGCCTATTTTAGCACAATAAAGTCTTGGCTGCAAGGGCCAAGTTTTTCTGACGCGCCGATATCTTCCAGATTTTTGGCGAGATTTTCGTCATATTATACATAATTCGGAAGGAGGGCGTCTTTATGAGGGAGGACAGGTACCTGCGGCGTGTGATCCGCCTGTTGTGGATCGGACTGGTTTTGGCGGCGGTTTGGGCGGGCGCACGGTGGGTATTGCCCTGGTTGGCGCCCTTTTTGGTGGCCGTGGTGCTGGCATGGCTGCTGGAACCGGTTGTGAGCTGGCTTATCCGGTTCCTGCGGTTGCCCCGCCGGTGGGCGGCTGCCCTATGTGTGCTGGCTGCGGCGGGAGCGGCAGGAGGCCTTGCGGCATTGCTGGCCTGGAGGCTGTGGTATGAGCTGATGGGGTTGCTGGGACGGCTGCCGGGGCTGTTGACAGAGTTGAATGGCTGGGCAGAACAGGCGGAGGTATGGCTTTATCGTCTTTTTGTGGCGCTACCTGCGGAACTGCGGGAGCCGGCCAGACAAGCGGTGGAAGAAGCGGTCCGGGGCATTCTGGCATTTCCGTCCTGGGCAGGGGAGACCCTGGCAGAAGGGGCGGGCGGACTGCTGACTGCGCTGCCGGCCGCAGGGCTGTTTTTGTTCACTGCCTTCCTGGCGACTTATTTCCTCATGGCAGGCCGCCCCGGTCTGCAAGCGGCTGCCCAACAGTTGCCGACGGCGTGGCAGGAACGGATGAAACGCTGGCAGCGGGCAGCGTCCGGAGCGGCAGGCAGTTGGCTGCGGGCCCAGGGAATTCTCATCCTCCTTACCTTTGGAGAACTCTCTGTAGGCCTTTTGGTGCTGCGGGTGGAGCCGGCACTGCTGCTGGCCGGGATGATTGCCCTGGTGGATGCACTGCCCATTTTCGGAAGCGGAGTAGTGTTGCTGCCCTGGAGTCTGGTTTCTCTGTTGGCAGGAAGGACACCCTTAGGCCTGGGGTTGCTCCTTCTTTATGGAGCGGTCACACTGGTTCGGGGGGCACTGGAACCACGCTTGCTGGGGAAACGTATCGGGTTGCCGCCCCTGGTGTCGCTGGTCAGTATGTATGTGGGATTTCAGATCTTTGGTGTGGCAGGTATGATCCTGATGCCGGTACTGACTATGATTGCCTGGCAGATCTGGCTGGACCGGGATGTGGTGATGGATAAGAAAGAGGGACGGCCTTGAAGCCGTCCCTTGCACGCCTTATCATGAAGAACTCAGCGCTGCCCGATGCAGAAGAAGGTGAAATCACCGGTAGCCAGCAGAGCTCCGCTTTCATCTGTGATTTCAACATCAGCCTGACAGGTACTGCGGCCCCGGTGTCGGACCACGGCCCGGGCGGTTACGGTACCGCTGCGGGCGGAACGGATGAAATTCAGGCCTCCGTGCAGGGTGACGTAATTTCTTCCATCGGTACGGCAGGCGGTTCCGCAGGCGCTGTCAGCCATCGTATAATAGGCACCGCCATGAAGTAGGCCGTAAGGATTCAGGCTGTCTGGTCCCAACGTGAGTACAGACTCGCCGTGGTCTGGACCGGAAGAGCTGGAATGAATGCCGTTGAAAAGTGCAAATGCGTTAGGCAAAAGTGCGTTGGTGGTGTTTTCCATGGGGGTCTCCTTATGCTAGAATGATTTGACCGTGCTCAATGGCCTGTACAGTGGCCAGGGCTTCGACCCGGATTCCCATCCGACGCAGGACACGGCCGCCCTCCCGCATGGACTTTTCGATAGCAACGCCCACACCGGCGACTTCTCCACCCGCTTTGGATACCAGCTCCAGAAGGCTGAGCATGGTCTGTCCGTTAGAGAGGATGTCGTCGACCAACAGAACCTGATCCTCTTCGGTCAGATATTTCTTGGATACCCGCAGGGTGTAGGACTTGTCCAGAGAAAAGGAGTGGGTGTCCGCAGAGTAAACGTCAGGATCGATGTATCCGGTTTGAAATTTTTTGGCGTAGATCACCGGCACACCCAGCGCCCGGGCGGTAAAGCAGGCAAGGGCGATTCCGGAACTTTCTGCTGTCAGTACTTTTGTAATGTGCTGACCACGGTATCGCTTGGCAAGGGTGGCGCCCATACGCTCCATCAATTCCATATCCATGCAGTGGTTGAGGAACATATCCACATGGATAATGTCGCCTTCTCCCACGATCGCTTCGCTGAGTATGCGTCGTTTTAGTTCTTCCATGATCTCCTCCTGCATATATTGCCAGGTTGCTTACATACAGCACTGATTATATCTTATTTCATACCTGGCTGCAATATTGACAAGCGAACAAAAATGAGGTATCTTATACATTACGGCGCCAAACCAGATAGTGTTGGCGAAGTGAATTTAGAAATGCAGCGGTATCGAAGTGGTCATAACGGGGCTGACTCGAAATCAGTTTGCGGGCAACCGCACGAGGGTTCGAATCCCTCCCGCTGCGCCAAAGGCTCCAGAAGCAATCTGCTTTTGGAGCCTTTTTCTATCTCGACGGAGGATGCAAAGTAGAACAGCCCGTATCATTGTCCTTGGTCGTTACCTCACATACCAAGATCCGCAAAGATACCATCTGTATCTTTCTGCTTTATACACTGACATTACCGGACGTTCTGTACTGGATCAGCTTTTGCCTGAAAGATAGTACTTGATTTCCAGGGTAGATGAGTGTCCGCTGGCGGTGTCATGCAGCACGACATCATGGTCGGCCATACATTGTCTCATGGCATTACATACCATTGGCATCCTGTTTTTTAATTGCAGATTCTTATGAATATCATTTGCCTTTAGTGTAAGCTCGGTTTGCCCGCTGCTGTATGCCTGCAATTTTTGGCTTTCAATATAAGTCCGGATATCTCCTGTGGTGGTTTTGGGATTATCTCCTGCCGTATGCTCGGTGGAGGCATAGCTGATGACTTCCCGCAAAGATTTTACCTCCTCCTCGAGCTTTTGAATCCTTGAAAGAAGTTCTAAAATAATGGTGTCATAATTCATACAAACCACCTCTGTATTCTGATAGAATTCTAACACGACTTGATGAGGGTGTCAATACGGGAGAAAAGCAATTGAAGGACTATTTGAGCGCGGAAAAGACACTGGCCTCATAGATCCATCCCATTAGCTCATCGTCGATTTCATCAAGGTTTGAAATAAGCACATGGTGGGTCCAGCGGTTGGGATAGGGCTCGGTAGCCACGTCGATTCTGGGGGATTCCAGACGGTGATCCAGGCCAAAGGTGACCACAATGTAGTGGGCGGGGCGATCCTTGGCCTTGCGGACTTTGCTAAAGGAGACGCAGGAAAACATATGCCGGTTATAAAAGGAAATCTGGCTTTTCTGTACCTTGATTTGTACATCGGCAATCCGGTCCAAGATCAGGCCTTCCAACCGCTCATACAGCGGCAGCACCTCTATATCCTGCTGAAAAAACAGCAGAGCGTTTTCGTCCATGAAAACCCCTCCTTTGCTATCAGTGTATCATATCCATGCAGCCATGAACAGCGGTGTTCCCCTGGAATACAGCGAATAGAACGAATGTTTGACTTTGCGGCAAAAAAAGCATATAATAAAAAAATCAGCCGTATCTTTTTGGGAGAGGGGAGGGAAGTGCTTGGACCGGGTCATTTTTCACTGTGATTTGAATAGCTTTTACGCATCGGTGGAGCTGCTGGATCATCCGGAGTTAAAGGACAGGCCGGCGGCGGTATGTGGTGACCCGGAGAGTCGCCATGGAATCATTCTGGCCAAAAATGAGCTGGCCAAAAAGTATAAAGTACAGACGGCAGAGACCATCTGGCAGGCCAGACGGAAGTGTCCGGACCTGGTATTGCTGCCGGCCCACCACTGGAAGTATCGGGAGTATTCCAAAAAGGTGAATGCCGTCTATGAACGGTATACCGATCTGGTGGAGCCCTTCTCCATTGACGAGAGCTGGTTGGATGTGACCGGGACCCTTCATCTCTTTGGAGGGGATGGAAAGGCTTTGGCCGACCAGATTCGCCAAACTGTGCGGCAGGAATTGGGGCTGACGGTATCGGTGGGCGTTTCCTTTAATAAGGTATTTGCGAAAATGGGCAGCGACTACCGAAAACCGGACGCCACAACGGTGATCACCCGGGAAAACTTTCAACAGCTGCTCTGGCCATTGCCGGTGACCGATCTGCTCTTTGTGGGCCGTGCGGCGGCCAGGGTGCTCAATGGCTACGGGATACGCACCATTGGCGATCTGGCCCGGCTTGACCGGGAGAGCCTGGGGCAGATTCTGGGCAAGGGAGGATATACCCTCCACGACTATGCCACGGGCAGGGAACACGCCCCGGTAGTACCTGCCCGGGATATGCCAGGGCCCAAGTCGGTGGGAAACGGACTGACCTTCCCTAAAAATCTGGTGGGCTGGGAGCAGCTGCGTACGGCGCTGTCTGAGTTGGCGGACGAGGTTGCGGTCCGGCTGCGCAAGCACGGCCTCAAATGTACCACCGTACAGATCACCGTGCGTGATCCGTCCTTTAAAGATATCTGCCGCCAGAAGCGGCTTAGTGCCCCCACCTATATCTCCCGGGACCTGGCGCAGTGCGGGATGGAGCTGCTGCACAGCTGCTGGAGTGAGCGGCAGCCAGTCCGGGCCCTTACCATTACGGCCCAGAACCTGGTGGAGGAGCGGGACGCAGGGGAGCAGGTGGATCTGTTTGCCGCCGACGCCATACCCTGCCGCGATAAGCTGGAGAAGCTGGAGAAGGCCATGGATTCCATCCGGGACAAATATGGGAGGGGAGCCATCTCCATTGCTTCTGCCGTCCATCCAGCGGGAGAGCCGGACAGGGAGGACCAGCGGTTGCCGCCGGGGGACTGATATAGTTTTACAAACTATATTATAGGATGGATAAAATTATATAAAACTAAGGCGAAAATCTGAAACGCTTTTAAGCAAACTGCTGTTTTTGTATAGAGTTTGGACATGAAACGGGTTTTGTCTATTTTCAATTTTCGTCAGAAAAGGTATCATGACACACAATGATAGGTATTGTTATGCCGTGAAAGGGGAAAATAAAGATGAAAATTCCTGACAGTCTGAAGCGCTATGGCCTGGCCAAGGTGTTTGATTATCTGGATAAAGACCCTATGAACAATATGAGCAAGGTTATGGACCTGGTCAATAAGTTCTCCGGGGACACCCTGTCCACTCAGCGTGAGGCGTTCGACAAGGCCATCAACGACAAGGATTCCTGCTGGCACCAGCTGATCGAGAAGGTCTGGACCCAGACCGACCCCGATGTGCTCAAGACCGTGTTCAACAACTTCTTCGTCAACGCCAACCTGGTGGGCTGGCCCAAGCAGGAGAAGATGCGTGAGAAGTACGGCTGCAACATTCCCTGGGCCATTCTGCTGGACCCCACCTCTGCCTGCAACCTGCACTGCACCGGCTGCTGGGCGGCGGAGTACGGCAATAAGCTGAATCTGTCCTTTGACGATATCGACTCCATCATCACCCAGGGCAAGGAACTGGGCATCTATATGTACATCTACACCGGCGGCGAGCCCCTGGTGCGCAAGAAGGACATCATTGCCCTGTGTGAGAAGCACAATGACGTGGCCTTCCTGTCCTTCACCAACGCCACCCTCATTGACGAGGAGTTCTGCCAGGATCTGCTGCGGGTGAAGAACTTCATTCCCGCCATCAGCCTGGAGGGCTTTGAGGAGGCCAACGACAGCCGCCGCGGCCAGGGCGTGTACGAGAAGGTTACCAACGCTATGGCCCTGCTGAAGAGCCATCACCTGCCCTTCGGTATCTCCACCTGCTACACCAGCGTCAACTACAAGGACATCACCAGCGAGGAGTTCTACGACAAGATCATCGACCTGGGCGCCTACTTTGTGTGGTTCTTCCACTATATGCCTGTGGGCAACGATGCCGCTCCTGAGCTGATGCCCACCCCCGAGCAGCGTGAGGAGATCTATCACCGCATCCGCGCCATGCGTCAGACCAAGGGCATCTTCGCCATGGACTTCCAGAATGACGGTGAGTATGTGGGCGGTTGTATTGCCGGCGGCCGCCGTTACCTGCACATCAATGCCAACGGCGACGTGGATCCCTGCGTGTTTATCCACTACTCCGACTCCAACATCCACGAAAAGACCCTGCTGGAGTGCCTGCAGTCCCCGCTGTTCATGGCCTACCATGACAACCAGCCCTTCAATGACAATATGCTCCGTCCCTGCCCCATGCTGGAGAACCCCGAGCGCATCGAGGAGATCGTCAACAAGACCGGCGCTCACTCCACCGATCCTCAGTCTCCCGAGACCGTGGAGCACCTGACCTCCAAGACCCACCCCTACGCCGACAACTGGAAGCCCACCGCCGACAAGCTGTGGGCCCAGTCCCACCCCCAGTGCGGCGGCTGCACTGCCTGCAGCGGCAACAAGTAATTACATAAAAAAATTCCTCCGTCTCAGGACGGAGGAATTTTTTTATCCGTGGGAAGGGCTGTGCATTCTGCTGGCCAGATTGCGGAAGCTTTCCATCAGATTTTCCTGATGAACCTCTGCCGCGCGGAAGCGGAAGAGGGCAAAATTCAGATTGAACAGGGTACCCAACACGATAGCGGAGATAACTGTGCCGATTCCCACCTGGCCGCCCAGCAGCCAGCCGAGAATAATGACGCCGATTTCCACCACTGCCCGGCATAGGCCCACGGACCGTTTGGTCTTGCGGGCCAGTGCCACCATCAGGGAATCCCGGGGACCGGCGCCCAGAGCCGCCTTCATGTACAGCCAGGTCCCGATGGCCAGCAGTTCCAGGCCGCCCAACAGCATCAGAATGCCGGAGAACAGGTTTTCCATCAGAGGAATCCATCCCTGGGCCAACATATAATCGATAAAAATGGCACATAGGGTGATATTTAAAATTGTACCCAGGCCGAAACCCTCGCCAAATAGAATGGCAACACCGATGGCGGCCGCGCCTACGATGATGGAGGCGGTGCCGTAAGTGATGCCGAAGGTTTGGGCCATACCCTGCTGCAGGACGCTCCATGGCTCCAGGCCAATGTTGGCCTGCAACATCATAACGATACCCACCGCGCTGATCACCATGCCCAGAACTACCCAGAGCAGCCGGCGGGGATAGTGATAACCCATCTTGATCTTACCTCCCATAGAACTGAGGAAAAGGGGAGAGACCTCAGGTCTCTTCCTTGCGGATCGCACTCAGGTAACGATATACGCTGGCCTGGGAACATTCCAGAGCGTCGGCCACATCCTTTACGGCGCCCTTGAGCAGGAAAACGCCCTCGCTGTCCAGTGCGCCGATGATCTGAATGCGTTCTTCGGAATTGAGACGGTCCGCCGTGATGTTTCTGCGGTCCAGTTCCCGAAGTACCGCCTCGGTAGCCACACCGTGGATGGAGTTGTGGAAGCGCTCTGCCGGAGCAAAACGGTCTGCCACAGTCTCATCCACCTGAAAATTGGTATCAACAAAATGATCGGGGTGGCAGAGCCGCAGTAAGGCATCGCTCACTGCCTGGAATCGGCTGTCATCAAAATTGATGCACAGCATTCCGATCAGCTTGCCGTCGTGTTTGATGAACATGGTGGAAGAGCGCAGGGTCTTGCCGGTGCTGGATACTCCTAAATAGTGAAGGATATAGTCCTGATTCTCATAACTTTTGTCCCGCAGAATGCGCAGGGCAACATTGGTCAGAGGGGCGCCCACCTCGCGACCACTGACGTGGTTGTTGGCAATGGCGACGATGGAGCGATCTTTGTCGGTCAGATCATGAAGGGCTACCTCATAATCGGGACCCAGGGCATAGCCCAAAAACTCAGTCAGCTTGATGTAATGCTGCAACAATGGACTGGCCAATCGGCTCACCTCTATCCTTGATATTCGGCTTGGATTCTCTCTTATTCAAAAGACGCGACAAATTTTATACAGTTTATAATTAGTATAGCCGATAACAGGCGCAATGTCAAAACAAGATTAGAATAATTTTCTCACGGCAAAAAAATTTTTAAGTTTAAGCAAAAAATTTGTATTGATAATTCCTACAAAATATCAAAGTTAAATTGTAAAATCGTACGAAATACACAAAAGTGTGTTGACAAAAAATTCTCTCCGTGATAAATTACTGTTGCCAAGTGAAAAGGAGGCGGAAAACAAACATGAAGAAAATCGTCAATACCGACAAGGCGCCTGCGGCCATCGGCCCTTACGCTCAGGCGGTTGAGATCGACGGTCTGGTCATCACTTCCGGCCAGCTGCCCATCGATCCCGCTACCGGTGCGTTCCCCGAGGGCATCGCGGAGCAGACCCGTCAGTCCCTGACCAACGTGAAGTCCATCCTGGCCGAGGCTGGCCTGGGCATGGATAAGGTCGTCAAGACCACCGTGTTCCTCAGCGACATGAACAACTTCGGCGCCATGAACGAGGTGTACGCCACCTTCTTCGGTGAGGGCGGCTATCCTGCCCGCTCTGCTGTGGAAGTTGCCCGTCTGCCCAAGGACGCCCTTGTGGAGATCGAGGTTATCGCAGTCAAGTAAAGTACCCTATCAACCACATTCGGAAAGGTTACTGTCCGCCAGTTGCAGGAGCCGGAACCACCGGCTTCCGACGACCGGGGTATCCTCTAGTAAAAAGATGGCGCAAAGCGCCAAATTAAATGGAGGTAAACAAAATGGACAAGAATGTGAAGCACTATCCTCTGGCTCAGAATGTTGAGATGCCCCAGCACTGCGCCTTTGCGGTGCGCGACCTGCCCCAGGCCACTGTTGAGCAGCGTGAGCGCGCTCTGAACGCCACCCACTGGAACGAGTTCTCCTTCCCCTCCGGACTGCTGACCGTTGATATGCTGTCCGACTCCGGCACCACCGCTATGACCAACCAGCAGTGGGCGACTCTGTTCCTGGGCGACGAGGCCTATGGCCGCAACACCGGCTACTATGTGCTTCTGGACACTTTCCGCGACATCTTCGAGCGCGGCGGCGAGAAGAACTGGAAGAAGAGCATCGACCTGGTCCGCACCGACTGCCGCGACCTGGAGAAGATGATGGACGAGCTGTTCCTCTGCGAGTACGAGGGCGGCCTGTTCAACGGCGGCGCCAAGCAGATGGAGCGCCCCAACGCCTTCATTATCCAGCAGGGCCGTGCCGCTGAGTCCGTGCTGATGGAGATCGTGAAGAAGATCCTCACCGCCCGTCATCCCGGCAAGGTCTTCACCATCCCCTCCAACGGTCACTTCGACACCACCGAGGGCAACATCAAGCAGATGGGCTCCATTCCTCGTAACCTGTACAACAAGGAGCTGCTGTACGAAGTTCCCGAAGGCGGCAAGTACGAGAAGAACCCCTTCAAGGGCAACATGGACATCGAGAAGCTGGAGCAGCTGATCAATGCCGTGGGCGTGGACAACGTGCCCCTGATCTTCACCTGTATCACCAACAACCCCATCTGCGGCCAGCCTGTCTCTATGGCTAACATCCGTGAGATCAACCGCGTGGCCCACAAGTATGACATTCCTCTGGTCTTCGACGTGGCCCGCTGGGCTGAGAACTGCTACTACATCAAGATGAACGAGGACGGCTACGCCGACAAGTCCATCGCTGAGATCGCCACCGAGATGTTCTCCTACTGCGACGCCTTTACTATGTCCGCCAAGAAGGACGGCCACGCCAATATGGGCGGTATGCTGGCCTTCCGCGACAAGGGCCTGTTCTGGAAGAAGTTCTCCGACTTCAACGAGGACGGCACCGTCAAGACCGACGTGGGCGTGCTCATCAAGGTCAAGCAGATCTCCTGCTACGGCAACGACTCCTACGGCGGTATGTCCGGCCGTGACATCATGGCTCTGGCTGCCGGCCTCTACGAGTCCTGCGACTTCAACTATCAGCATGACCGTGCCATGCAGTGTGAGTACCTGGCTCAGGGCTTCTACAAGAACGGCGTTAAGGGCGTTGTTCTGCCCGCTGGCGGCCACGCTGTGTACATCAACATGGACGAGTTCTTCGACGGCAAGCGCGATCACACCACCTTTGCCGGCACCGGCTTCTCCCTGGAGTTGATCCGCCGCTATGGTATCCGTGTGTCCGAGCTGGGCGACTTCTCCATGGAGTACGACCTGAAGACTCCCGAGCAGCAGGCCGAGCTGGCCAACGTGGTTCGCTTCGCGATCGACCGCAGCCGCCTGACCAAGGAGCACCTGGACTACGTCATCGCTGCTGTGGCTCAGCTGTACAAGGATCGTGAGTCCATCCCCAATATGCGTATCGTTTGGGGCCACAAGCTGCCCATGCGTCACTTCCACGCCTTCCTGGAGCCCTATCCCAACGAGGAGAAGTAAGATCTCTCTACCCAAATTCTGGACAATTTTGTGTGACCGCATGACGTGGTAACAATGCGGCCAATCTGGCGGGACCGGCGCCCAACAAACAGAATAGTCCGTTTGTTGGACGCCGTCTCTTTTGCAATGCAAAGGTTTTATTTCGTTGCCGCTCCTCCGGGAGCTGCGGCGAAAGAATGAGAGGTGTAATTTATGGCAACTCCCGATACGCTGCAAAATCAAGATGGCTTCAAGTCCCAATTTGGCTTTATCATGGCTGCTGTGGGCTCCTGTGTGGGTATGGCGAACGTGTGGCGCTTCCCCATGCTGGTTTCCCGGTACGGCGGTTTGACCTTTCTGATCCCCTACTTCATCTTCGCATTCATCATCTGCCAGTCCGGCATGATGGAGGAGTTCTCCCTGGGCCGCTGGGCCCGCAGCGGCCCCTCCGGCGCCTTCGGCAAGGCCATGGAGAACGGCGGCCACTCCAAGAAGCTCGGCGAGTGGATCGGCGGCGTGCCCGTGCTGGGCTCCCTGCTCCTGGCCATCGGCTACTCCGTGGTCATGGGCTGGGTGTTCGCCTACACCAAGATGGCCATCACCGGCGAGCTGACCGCCATGGGTACCGATATGAACGCTATCGGCGGTACCTTCGGCGCCATGGCCCCTGAGGCCGATACCCTCCCCGAGGCTCTGCAGATGACCTTCGCCACCGGCGGCGCCAACAACTTCTGGATCATCATCGGCGTCGTGGTCTCCCTGGTCATCATGCTGGCCGGCGTGTCCGGCGGCATCGAGAAGTCCTGCAAGATCATGCTGCCCATCCTGTATGTCCTCTTCATCGTGCTGGCCATCGTGATGATCTTCATCCCCGGCACCTCCGCTGGCTATCAGTACATCTTCACCTTCGACCCCAAGGGCCTGCTGAATCCCCAGGTCTGGGTCTACGCCTTCGGTCAGTGCTTCTTCTCCCTGTCGGTGGCAGGCTCCGGCTCCGTGGTGTACGGCTCCTATCTGGGCGATGACGTGAAGATCCGCCAGTCTGCCATCATCTGCGCCATCCTGGATACCTCCGCGGCCCTGCTGGCCATGTTCATCATCATCCCCGCTATGGCCACCACCGGCGCCGACCTGGGCAACGGCGGCCCCGGCCTGATGTTCATCTATGTGCTCCCCGTGTTCAACGGCATGGGCGGCATCGCCAGACTGATCGTCATCTTCTTCTACGTGGCCATCCTCTTCGCCGGTGTCTCCTCCGTCATCAACCTGTTTGAGACGCCCGTCAACTTCCTGCAGCAGCAGCTCCACCTGAAGCGCTGGATGGCCGTGGGCCTCATCCACGTCGTGGGCGTGATCGTGGCGCTGCTGATCCAGCCCTGGACCTCCCAGTGGATGGACATGGTCTCCATCTACATCCTGCCGCTGGGTGCTGTGGCCGCCGGCATCATGTTCTTCTGGGTCATGAAGAAGAAGGATGCCCTGGCCGCCGCTCAGCTGGGCTCCGACAAGCCCATCATGAAGTGGTTCCTGCCCTTCGGCAAGTACGTCTTCGTCCCCCTGTGCCTCCTCTGCTTCGTGCTCGGCATTGCCTGGGGCGGCATCGGCTAATCTGCCAAGCAGTTACAAAATAAAAATGGTCCGCTGCATTTGCAGCGGACCATTTTTTATTATCCATGATAGCCCAGGTCAGCCAGCAGGCGGGCCAAAACCTGCATTCGTTCTCCCAGCAGATCACCATCCCGAGCCAACGCATCCCGAAAGAGTGCAATATCCTCGCAGATATGGTCGTTGCCGGTACATACCTCTACCGTCATAGCGTCTCCCTGGAGACCCACCCGGTCGATCTGAGGGGTGTCCGGATCATACAGAGCAGGGAAGCGGTAGCTCTCCTCCCGAATGTAGTGGACTGCCCGGCAGGTGAGGATAGCCAGGTCCAGCACCCGGTGGAGGGGGAGCTCCTCCGACTGGCGGGACCACTTTTCACCAGTGTGCCGCCAGACTTTGGCGGAGATATCCACCCGGCCCCGGTCATTCCATTGGGCCAGGCCAAGGCTCAGACCCTGGGCGTCGGTTTGATAGGCGCTGCGGCCGTCAATATTGCTGTAGTCCTCGGCTACAAAGACCGGCTTGTGCTTCAAATTGGTAGGGATTTGCATGGTTACCTCCTAATAACAAGTTAGTTATTTACTAAATTACTAAATTAGTAAATGAAGTTTAACACAAAAGGGGGAGCGCAGTCAAGAAGATAACCAGTTGGGTGAGCAAAAAATGCCGGCCGCATTTGCGGCCGGCATTTTTTAATAAGTCAGTCCTTGTGGTCTTCTACGATCTCACCATTGCGGAAAGCCTGTACCAGAGCCATCAGATCGTCGATCTGCTCCTGGAGCTGGCGGCCCACGTCAGTCCCGGCGATTTTCAGCCGGGACTCCAACCGCTCGAACACCACCGAGGAGGAAGCGATGTCCTGGTTTTCCCGGATGGCGTTGGCCCGTCCAACAAAGGGCTCGTGGGAGACCAGCCGGAAGCAGGCGGAGTTGTAAATCAGCGTGTAGCCCGCAATGCCGGTGGTTTTCTGATAGGCTTTGCAGAAGCCGCCGTCGATAACCAGCAGCTTGCCGCCTGCCTTCATGGGGCTCTCGCCCTTTTTGGACTTTACCGGGATGTGCCCGTTGATGATGTGGCAGTGAGGTCCCTCCAGACCGAACTGCTTCAGCAGGAACTCACACACAGCGGGGTCGTTGTACAGTTGATAGTAGGCGTTTTTGGGCTCGGTCCAGGTGGACTCATCCAGAATGAACCGGCGCTCAAAGGTAGTCATACGGTCACGGCCAAAGATGGGGCTGTTGCGGCCTGCCCACAGGAACCACAGAAAGTCCATGCCGAACTCCCGTTCTTCCGTGCCCGGTTTGCTGTAATAGGCCCGGCGGGCGTTGGTATCGGCATAATCCAGAAAGTCTTTGCCGGACAGGGTCACACCGCCGATGGTAAAGGACTGGAGCTGACCATCCTCCGTCATGGGGATGCAGCCGTGGAAGAGCAGGTTGCCGTTGTAGACCTTGTACAGACTGCCCTTGGAGTAAAGGAAGCGGATGTGTCGCTGGAGCTTTTCACTGTGGAGGAAGGAGCTGGTCAGCTGATTGATGAGGGTACTCTCTTCCTCAGTGAGGGTATAGGGATCGTTGGGGTCTACAGTGGGGAAGTCGGTATCCTCCATGGGATAAGTGGTGCCATTGATGGTGATGCACTTATTCTCATAGTCGATCTTGTCCAGCAGCAGCCGGTCCGCCATACCAAAGCAGGGGTTGCGCAGCAGTTTCTGCCCCTCCAGCTTGAAGAGAATGATGGTAATGGCCTTGTGCATTCGGGCGGCAAGCAGCTTATCCTTTTCCGTGTAGTGGGCGGCGTCTTCGTTAGTCAGCTTCACCTCAAAACAGTGGACATCGCAGTCCTTGTATACCTCGTTGGCAAAGACCGACAGAGGCCGCAGGGAGATGCCGTAGCCTGTCTCGATGACCTCCAGGTTGTTGTAGCGCAGGGAGTTGGCCAGTACGGTGGCCACCAGGGTGCGGGAGCCGGAGGCGGCACCCATCCACAGCACGTCGTGGTTGCCCCACTGGATGTCCACGCTGTGGTAGTCCATCAGAGAGTCCAGAATGATGTCCGCCCGAGGACCACGGTCAAAGATATCGCCCACCAGATGAAGATGGTCCACCGCCAGTCGCTTGATGAGCTCGCACAGCTGCACCAGGAAGTTGGAGGCCCGGTCGATGTCGATAATGGTGGAGATGATGTTCTCGTAATAGTCCCGCTTGTCCATGTCCTCATAGTGAGTATGGATCATTTCATCAATGATGTAGGCGTACTCAGGAGGCATAGCCTTACGGACCTTGGAACGGGTGTATTTGGAGCTGACCAGCCGGCACATCTCGATCAGGCGGTGAAAGGTGATGCGGTACCACTCCCGCATATCGGTGGTCTCCCGCTCGATCTCCTCCAGTTTTTCCTGGGGATAGTAGATAAGAGTGGCCAGCTGGTCCAGATCGGCCTTGGATACGGTGGTGGCAAACAGGCTGTCCAGCTTCTCGCGTACCACGCCGGAAGCCGAATTCAGGATGTGAAGGAAGGCCTCATACTCGCCGTGTACGTCGGAGATAAAGTGCTCAGTGCCTTTGGGCAGGTTCTGAATGGCGTGGAGGTTGATGATCTCGGTGCTGGCAGCCTGGACATTTGGGTATTGTCGGGCCAGCATTTTCAGGTAGTGCAGGTTTTCCGGACGGTATGCTTTCTTACCTTCCATGGGAGGGCCTCCTTTTGGATGTCGTTGCCAATATTATCCCACTTTATGCCTCCGGTTGCAAGTAGAATCCAACCATTGTTGGACTTGACAGTGTAAAATCTCGGGATATAATTGATACGTCAATCGTTGATATGTCAATTAGGAAGGTGAGTGGATGGAAAAGACATTCCATATGCTGCTCTACCGGGCTTTTCATGCCCAGCGGGGGGCGTTGCGTCCCTGCCTGGCGGAGGTAGGACTGGGAACCGGTCAGCCCAAACTGCTGGGTTATCTCAGCCAGCATGGTCCCAGCCGCCAGCGTCAGCTGGCCGACTACTTTGAGATCGATCCGGCGGCGGTATGCCGGATGCTGGACAGCCTGGAAAAGGGTGGCTTCGTGACCCGATGCGGGGATGGGCAGGACAAGCGCCGGGACCGAATCGAGATCACTCCTGCTGGTCAGACGGCCTATGATGCCTGGCGGACCTGCTGCCGTACCATGGAGGAACGGATGCTGGAGGGGTTTACACCGGAGGAGCAGGAGCGGTTTGCCGACTATCTGAGTCGGGCGTACCGCAATCTGAAGACGGCAGGGGAGGGACGGCCATGAAAGAACTGAAACGCCTGCTGTCCTATTTGGGCCCCTACCGCCGGGACCTGTTTCTGGGCGGATTGTTGGTGCTGGTGGAGACGGCTTTTGAGCTGGTGATTCCCGTGCTGATGGCTGACCTCATTGACGTGGGAGTAGAGAACCGGGATCTGAATTATATTGTGGTCAAGGGTGTACAGATGGGCGTATGTGCTGTACTGGCTTTGATCACCGGCCTGCTGTATGCTCGGTTTGCCGCCCGGGCGGCCTACGGCTGGGGCGCCCGTATCCGGGAGGCCCAGTATGAGCGGGTCCAGGACTATGCCTTTTCCAACCTGGACCGATTTGAAAGTTCTTCTCTGGTTACCCGTATGACCACTGATGTGACGGTGCTGCAAAATGCCATCAACGGCGGACTGCGGCCCATGGTGCGCAGTCCGGTGATGCTGGTGATGGGGTTAGGGCTATCCTTCTGGATGAATGCCCGGCTGGCCCTGATTTTTGTGGTGACTGCCCCCATTCTGGCACTCATCCTCTTCTTTGTGGTGCGTAAAGTAGCGCCCATGTATGGCAGACTCCAGAAGGCCATGGATAAGCTGAATAATGTGGTTCAGGAGGGTCTTACTGCCATCCGGGCGGTGAAGGCTTTTGTGCGGGGGGAGTATGAGGAGGAGAAGTTCCAGTCGGTCAATGAGGAGCTGATGGCCACCAGTCAGCGGACCTTCCACTTTGCGGTACTCAACCTGCCCGCCTTCCAGTTCACGATGTATACTGCCATCGTGCTCATTCTGTGGTTCGGCGGCGGCATGATCCTGGGCGGCAGTCTCCAGGTGGGGGAACTGACCGGCTTTCTCAGCTATGTGCTTCAGGTAATGAACTCCTTCATGATGATTTCCAACGTGTTCCTGCTGCTCACCCGGTCTCTGGCCAGTGCCCATCGCATTGCGGAGGTATTGGAGGAGAAGCCGGCCCTTGTTTCCCCGGCTCAGCCGGTGGAGAAAGTGCCCGACGGCAGCGTGGACTTTGAGAGTGTGTCCTTCAAGTACCATACCGACGCCAGGGAGTATGCTCTGTCTGGGGTAAATTTGCATATTAGAGCAGGACAGACTGTGGGTATCCTGGGCGGCACAGGCTCTGCCAAGACTACCCTGGTACAGCTCATTCCCAGGCTATACGATGCCACGGAAGGTACTGTTCGGGTTGGTGGGCACGATGTAAAGGACTACGACCTGACAGTTCTGCGGGATGCGGTGGGCATCGTGCTCCAGAAAAATGTGCTCTTCTCCGGTACTGTACGGGAGAACTTGAAGTGGGGAGACCCGGATGCCGGCGATGAGACCCTGTGGGCGGCTTGCCGGGCGGCCTGCGCCGATGAATTTTTGGAGCGGATGCCGAACGGCCTGGACACCGACCTGGGACAGGGGGGCGTCAACGTCTCCGGCGGACAGAAACAGCGGCTGTGTATTGCACGGGCGCTGTTGAAGAACCCCAAGATCCTGATTTTTGACGACTCCACCAGCGCGGTAGACACTGCAACGGAGAGCAAGATCCGGGGGGCTCTGACCAAGCTTACCGGTGTGACCAAGATCATCATTGCCCAGCGAGTCACCTCTGTGATGCACACCGATCTCATCGTCATCCTGGAAGACGGCAGAATTCACGCCGCCGGCACCCATAGGGAGCTGCTGGAGCATGATCCCATCTACCAGGAGATTTACGCATCCCAGATGAAAGGAGGGGAGGACCGTGGCTAGGCAGCTAAGCGCAAAAAAGCCAAAGCACCTGGGTTACACCATTCGCGCCCTTCTGTCCTATCTGGGAAGACACAAGTTCCTGCTGCTGGCGGTAGCGGTGTTGGTTACTGTCAGTGCTCTGGCCAACCTGCTGGGCACCTATATGATCCGACCGGTGGTCAATAACCTGGCTACAGGGGGGATGGAAGCCCTGCTGAGAGGGGTGGCCATCACTGCCCTCATCTATCTGGCGGGAGCCCTGGCGGCCTGGGGCTATACCCAGACCATGGTGAAGGCGGCACAGAAGGTACTTTACGATATCCGCCGGGACTTGTTCGCCCATCTCCAGAAGCTGCCCCTCCGCTTCTTCGATACCCGCCGCCACGGCGACGTGATGAGCTACTTCACCAACGACGTGGACACCATTTCGGATGCCCTGAACAACAGCTTCGCTATGGTGATCCAGAGTTTCATTCAGGTAGCAGGTACCCTGACCATGCTCTTCATCCTCAACTGGCGGCTCACCCTGGTAGTAGCGGTGTGCTATGTAGTCATGTTTCTCTATATCCGCTATAGCGGAAAGCGAAGCAAGGCCTACTACAACAAGCAGCAGCGTGCATTGGGTGATCTGGACGGCTATATTGAAGAGATGGTGGCAGGCCAAAAGGTGGTCAAGGTATTTAACCACGAAAAAGCCAACCTGCGGACGTTTCGAGAGAAAAACGAAGCGCTTCGCAAGGCGGGCACCGGTGCTCAGAGCTACGCAGCCACCATGATCCCTGCGGTAGTGAGCATCTCCTATATTAACTATGCCATTGTGGCTGCCCTGGGAGGCTATATGGCCATGGCAGGCATGACCGACGTGGGAAGCCTGGCCAGCTATCTGGTCTTTGTGCGTCAGGCCGCCATGCCCATCAACCAATTTACCCAGCAGACCAACTTCCTGCTGGCTGCCCTGGCTGGCGCCGAGCGGGTTTTTGAGGCTATGGACCAGACTCCGGAGATTGACGACGGTCAGGTGAGGTTGGAAAAGCGCGACGGGGGCTGGGTTTGGCGCAAGCCTGACGGCTCTGAGGTGCCCTTGCGGGGGGATGTCCGCTTTGAAGGTGTCACCTTTGGTTATGATGCCGGTCACCCCATTCTGAAAGACATCAGCCTCTTTGCCAAGCCAGGCCAGAAGATCGCCTTTGTGGGCTCTACCGGCGCGGGCAAGACCACCATCACCAATCTGATCAACCGCTTCTACGATGTGCAAAAGGGGCGGGTGACCTATGACGGCATTGACGTGAAGGACATCCGGAAAGATGATCTGCGGCGATCCCTGGGCATGGTGCTTCAGGATACCCACCTCTTTACCGGAACCATTGCGGATAACATTCGCTTTGGCAAGCTGGATGCCACCATGGAGGAGGTGGAGAAGGCGGCCAAAATCGCCAACGCTGATTCCTTCATCCGCCGCTTGCCCCAGGGCTACGACACTATGGTGACGGCAGACGGAGCCAATCTGTCTCAGGGCCAGCGGCAGCTGCTTGCCATTGCCCGGGCGGCAGTGGCTGACCCACCGGTACTCATTCTGGACGAGGCAACCAGCAGCATTGATACCCGCACCGAGGCCCTCATCGAAAAGGGAATGGACCAGCTGATGGAGGGGCGGACGGTGTTTGTGATTGCTCACCGGCTGTCCACGGTCCGTAATGCTGACGCTATTATGGTGCTGGAACAGGGTCAGATCGTGGAGCGGGGCAGCCACGAGGACCTGCTGGCTCAGCAGGGAGAATATTATCAGCTGTACAACGGTATATTTGAACTGAGCTAAAAGGGCATAAAACTTCATGCGCCAAGAGCACACCACGAAAACGGGCGAGGCTTGTGGCGCATGAAGTTTATGCGCATATGGGCCGTCCCGGCCCATGCGCTTTGATTTCATGGCCGTGCCGCTGAAAGCGGCATATGGCCAATTTTGCTATGCTTTTGCATAGCAAAAAAGGACGCCGTCAGGCGTCCTTTTTTATGCTGGATTAGAACAGGTGAATGGTGGTGATCAGGCCGGAGAACACGATGGAAACGGTGGAGCACAGCTTGATCAGGATGTTCAGAGAGGGGCCGGAGGTGTCCTTGAAGGGGTCGCCCACGGTGTCGCCGATCACGGCGGCCTTGTGGCAATCGGAACCCTTGCCGCCGTGGTGGCCGGCCTCAATGTACTTCTTGGCGTTATCCCAAGCGCCGCCGGCGTTGGACATGAACACAGCGACCACGAAGCCGGTGACAGTAACGCCGCCCAGCAGGCCCACAACGGCCTCAGCGCCCAGGATCAGGCCCACGATGACGGGGACGATAATGGCCAGCAGGGAGGGGATAACCATCTCATGCAGAGCGCCCTTGGTGCACAGGTCCACGCAGGAGGCGTAGTCAGGATCGGCCTTGCCTTCCATGATGCCGGAGATCTCACGGAACTGACGGCGAACCTCCACCACGATGGACTGGGCGGCACGCTGCACGCCGCTCATGGTGAGGGCGGCGAAGATGAAGGTAAGCATGGCGCCCACGAACAGACCTACCAGCACGGCGGGGTTGGTGAGGGACAGGTCCATGGCGTGGTCCAGCTTGCCCTTGACCACGTCCACATAGGAGACCAGCAGAGCCAGAGCGGTGAGGGCGGCGGAGCCGATGGCGAAGCCCTTGCCGGTGGCGGCGGTGGTGTTGCCCAGGGAGTCCAGAGCGTCGGTACGGTTGCGGACCTCCTCGCCCAGGCCGCTCATCTCGGCGATGCCGCCGGCGTTGTCGGCCACGGGGCCATAGGCGTCAGTGGCCAGGGTGATGCCCAGGGTGGACAGCATACCCACGGCGGCGATACCAATGCCGTACAGGCCCTTGGAGAAGAGCAGCTCATAGTCGGCGCCGCCGGTGGTCAGAGAGCCGCCGGAGGCCAGGAAGGAGACGATGATAGCGATGCCGATGATGATGATGGGAGCGGCGGTGGAGAGCATACCCAGGGAAATACCGCCGATGATGGTGGTAGCGGCGCCGGTCTCAGTGGAGTCGGCCAGGCCCTGGGTGGGCTTGTAGGTGTCGGAGGTGTAGTACTCGGTGAAGTAACCGATAGCGCAGCCAGCCACCAGACCGGCCAGGATGGAGATGTAGGGGCCCCAGGAACCCATGATGAAGTAGGTGATGGGGGCGGCGGCGATTGCGGCCAGAACAGCAGCGGTATAGGTGCCCTTACGCAGGGTGGCCAGCAGGGACTTCTGGGTGGCGTTCTCCTTGGTGCGGATCAGGAAGCTGCCCAGCACGGAGCAGATCACGCCCACCACGGCAATGACCAGGGGCAGCAGCATGGCGTTCCAGGTCATGTTGTCGCTGGCATAAGCGGCAGCACCCAGAGCGAAGGTAGCCAGAATGGAACCCACGTAGGACTCGTACAGGTCGGCACCCATGCCGGCCACGTCGCCCACGTTGTCGCCCACGTTGTCGGCGATGGTAGCGGGGTTACGGGGGTCATCCTCGGGAATACCGGCCTCAACCTTACCCACCAGGTCGGCGCCCACGTCGGCGGCCTTGGTAAAGATACCGCCGCCTACGCGGCCAAACAGCGCCATGAAGGAAGCGCCCATACCGAACATAACCATGGTCTGGGCGATCTTGGCGGCTTCAAAGTGAGCAATGTACTTCAGAATGTGGAACCAGATGGACACGTCCAGCAGGCCAAGACCCACCACGGTGAAGCCCATGACGGCGCCGGAGGAAAAGGCCACGTTGAGGCCCCGGTTCAGGCTCTCATGAGCGGCGTTGGCGGTACGGGCGTTGGCGGAGGTGGCGATTTTCATGCCAACAAAACCAGCCAGGCCGGAATAGATACCGCCGGTGAGGAAGGCGAAGGGGATAAACCAGTTATCCAGCATATCCACTCCTGCCAGAATAAGTAAAATCACGAAGACTACAATAAAGATCTTTGCGACGGTGGTATACTGGCGCTTAAGGTAAGCGTTAGCGCCTTTGCGGATAGAGGCGGCGAGCTTTTGCATCAGTTCGGTGCCTTCAGAAAACTTTAGCACCTTCCTTGATTGGGCTACGGCGAAGATTAGCGCGATAAAAGCGCCTACTATACCAAGCCAAAAGAGGTTTTCGATCATCTTACCCAACTCCTTTAATTCGGAAACCATTGTAGCGCAAGGGTTTCCGGTTTTACAGACAACATTATAATACCTCAAAATACATCCGTTTGGCAAGAGTATTCAAAAAAGAAAGCGTCAAATCCGAGGATTTGACGCTTTGGACAAAAACGAATGGACAGTTTAAGACCGTTTCCATGCATTTCCGCTAAAGAGCACCAGAATGGGCAAAACCTCAAGGCGGCCCACAATCATGCACAGGGAAAGCACCAGTTTGGAGAAGCCGGAGAAGAAAGCGTAGTTGCCCATGGGGCCTACCAATTCCAGACCGGGACCGATGTTGCCGATGCAGGAGACCACCGCAGTAAAGGTGGTACCGAAGGAGTTGTTGTCCACAGAGACCAAGAGTGTGGCGCCCAGGGTGATAAAGATATAGGCGGCAAAAAAGATCTGGACGGAACGAAGGGCGGTCTCGTCCACTACACGACCGTCCAGTTTGACCACGTTGACGGCCCGGGGATGGATAACCTGGCGGATCTCCCGCTTGATGCAACGGCCCAGCAGCAGGACACGGGAACACTTGATAGCGCCGCCGGTGGAGCCGGCGCAGGCGCCGATAAACATGAGCAGCACCAGCAGGGTTCTGGAGAACTCTGGCCATAGGTTGAAATCCGTGCTGGCGAAGCCAGTGGTGGAGATGATGGAACCGACCTGGAAGGCGGCATGGCGGATGGATTCTCCGCCGGTGGGGTAAAGATTCCAGATATTGATGGAGATCAGCGTGATACTGGCAAAGACTACGATCAGGAAGAAGCGCAACTCGTCACTTTTCAGTACCTGCTTCACCTTTCCGCAGAGCAGCAAGAAGTAGAGGGAGAAGTTCACGGAGAACAGCAGCATAAAGATCGTAATGATGATCTCAATGGCGGGACTGCCGTAGGCGGCAATGGAGATGTTTCTGGTGGAAAAACCGCCGGTGCCTGCTGTGGCGAAGGAGTGAACGATGCTGTCATACCAGGGCATCCCGGCGATCTTCAGAATGATGATCTCAATGGCGGTCAGACCGCAGTAGATCCCGTACAGGATTTTGGAGGACTGGCTACTCTTGGGAACCAGCTTGCTGACTACAGGGCCAGGACTTTCGGCCCTCATCAGGTGGAGAGTGCGGGATCCCAGACTGGGCAGCAGTGCGATGGTAAGAATAAGCACGCCCATACCGCCCAGCCAGTGGATGAAGGAGCGCCAGAACAGAATGCCGCGGGGCAGCGGCTCCACTGCGGTCAGAATGGATGCACCGGTGGTGGTAAAGCCGGAGACAGCTTCAAAAAAGCAGTCTATGTAAGAGGAGAAATAGCCGCTGAAATAGAAGGGAAGCGCGCCGAAGGCGCCTACCAGCAGCCAGATCAGCGCCACCGCGAAAAAGCCTTCCCGGGTAAAGAAGTGGTCGTCACTGGGCAGAAGGGAAAGCGCGAAGCCGATTACCATGACCAGCGGTATGGTGAAGAGAAAGGGGGTGGGGTCTTCCTGATAGATCAGGCACACCAGCACCGGCAGCAGCATGGTGATGGCCTCCACCATCAGGGTCTTTCCGGCTACTTTAAATACCAGTCTGAAGTTCATTGTGCCGCCCCCAGATCCAGCAGAGAGTCCTCATAGATATCATTGAGGTCCAGAATGCCGTGGTTGCGGGAGATCAGAATCACCGTATCGCCCGCGGAAATGGAACTGGAGCCGTCAGGAATGATGATCTTGCCCTGGTGGACCAGTACGGCAATGAGGATGCCCTTTTTCAGCCGCAGATCCTTCAGCGGCACGCCCTGATTGTGGGTAGTCTCATTGGCGATGAACTCCAGAGCTTCCGCGTGTCCGTCGCAGATCTTGTACAGGGCGTTCATCACGCTGCCTTTGGAATTCTGCATTCCGCGGACCACCTGAAGAATGTGGCTGGCGGTGATGAGCTTGGGGGAGATCACACTGTCCAGACCGGCGGCGTGGGCGATGCTGGCGTAGTTCTGCCGGTTGGACTTGGCCACCACCTTTTTGATACCCTGCTGCATGGCGTAGAGGGAGATGATGATATTGTCCTCGTCCCGGTCGGTGAGGGCAATAAAGGCGTCGGAAGCGCTGGCGTTTTCCTCCTCCAGCAGCTCCTGGTCGGTGCCGTCGCCCTGAATAATGAGGGCCTGGGGAAGCACATCGCTGAGGTGACGGCAGCGCTCCGGGTTACGCTCCACGATCTTGACCTGCATTCCCATCTTGAGCAGAATGCTGGTCAGATAATGGGCGATGCGTCCGCCGCCGATGATAAAGGCGGAATGCAGCTTGGGAATGTGCCGTCCCAGCAGGCGGAAGAAGGCGGTCAGGCCGGCGGGCTGACCCACCAGATAGAGCCGGTCGCCTACCCGGGGAATAAAGGTGCCGTCAGGAATGATGACCTCGCCGTCTTCCCGCTCCGCCGCGCACAGGAGCATGGGCAGCTCCCGGATCTTGCTGGTCTGGGCGGACAGAGGCTGGTCGGCCAGGAAGTCGCCCTCCCGCACCCGGAAGCCGATTAACTCCACCCGCCCCCGGCAGAAGGTTTCGATGTTGGCCGCGCTGGGGAAACGAAGCAGGCGGGAGATCTCCACGGCGGTGGCATTCTCCGGGTTAATGGCCAGATCAATGCCCAGTTCCCGCTTCATGTGGGACAGCTCCATGGCATACTCCACATTGCGTACCCGAGCGATGGTAAATTTGGCGCCCAGCTGTTTGGCGGTGAGGCAGCAGACCATGTTGACTTCGTCCAGGCTGGTGGCGGCGATGAGCACGTCTGCCGACTCAACACCCGATTCCTTCAGGGCGGAGATGGAGGCGCCGTTGCCCTTGACGCACATCACGTCCAGAGATTCTGAGGCGTGGCGCAGGGCGTCGTCGTTGGTGTCGATTACCGTGACGTTGTGCTCCTCCTGAGACAGATGCTCTGCCAGTGTAAAACCGACCTTTCCATCTCCCACAATGATGATCTTCAAGCAATATCCATCCTTTCAGGGGTCGGGGTCCCCTTGTAGACGCTCTATATAAATCAGGCGAGAGCGGTCCATTCATGATGTATGATCGTAGCCTCCATCTTAACGCAATCTGTCAGTAGATGCAAGTATTCTTTCATCATTCCGACAAACTTCGGGAAAGCAAAAGAAAGATTTCTCGGAACAAAAATCTGCCGGTCTGTGACCGGCAGATTGGGCGGCGGCAGGATGATTAACTGGTCCATTCGCCGTGGATGATGCCCACCAGGTACCAGTCGTTGTTCCAGATCTCAAAAACCAGCTTGAGAGAGCACCAGTCAAAGCCCTCCAGCGCGGGATCGATACCAGGGAAGTGGTATTCCACAAAACGACCGTTGGGATAGGCATCAGCCACGTTTTCCAGGGCGTTTCCACTGATTAGCACGGTATCAATCCCCACCTGGGGAGCTTCGGTATAGTCGGTGTTAAAAACATAGCGGGCAAAATAGTCCTTGGAGGTGCAGCGGATGGGGGAGCCGGAGCCCACAGCCAGACCCCAGGTGTAGAGCTGTTTATCTTCCGCTAAACCGGCCACCTGATCTTGCGAGAGTACATTGTCACAGGAATAGTCCACGGTGGAGTAAGGCGTCAGGGTGACCCCCCGCCTGGGATGGACCAGCTGGGAGAGCGCGGAATAATCTTCCTGCTTGAGTGCCTCCAATACCTGACTGGCACGCTCCAGGAGCAGCGTATTGTCGTTGACATCCAAGGGTGGCTCCGTAGGAACAGCGGAGGCGTAGGTATGCTGATTATAGGCGACAGTAGGAATGGAGGAAGAGACAGCAGCGGAGTTATTAGAGGAAGAGAGAGACAGTCCCACCATAGAACCCAGAACCAGTCCGCACAGCAGAGCCAGTACGGTCATTAGGGCTGCCCGCTTCATATTCGCCGCCTCCTTTTAAATCGAGATGTCTGCCGGACCAGGTAAAAATGCAGCCTGTCCTTCAGCAGAACTATTCTAAAACGGATGAAACAAAAATACAACAACAAAACGTTACAAAAAGGAGAGATATTTGTGCACCTTGCAAAGGGGAGCAGAAACTGATATAATACAGTACGCTCATCCGTGGACCATACCCGGTCTGATCCGGGGATGAAAGGGATGTATGCGACACCGAGGAGGTATCCGAGATGCATGAACATGAATTGCAGTTCCATATAAAATGTAAGCAGGGCGACGTGGGCCGCTATTGCTTTCTGCCTGGTGATCCGGGCCGCTGCGAGAAGATAGCCGCTTATTTTGATAATCCGGTGAAGATTGGCAGTAATCGGGAATATACCATTTATACCGGCACGCTGTTGGGCGAAAAGGTGAGCGTATGCTCCACCGGCATCGGGGGTCCCTCCGCTGTGATTGCCATGGAGGAGCTACATAACATCGGGGCGGATACCTTTATTCGTGTAGGTACCTGCGGCGGTATTGCTCTGCCTGTCAAAAGCGACGATGTGGTGATTGCTACCGGCGCGGTGCGCCACGAGGGTACCAGCCGGGAGTACGCGCCCATTGAATTCCCCGCCGTGTCCGACTACGAAGTCCAAACCGCTCTGGTCAAGGCGGCCAAGAATCTGGGGAAGCCGTGGCACGCTGGCGTGGTCCAGTGCAAGGACTCTTTCTATGGGCAGCACAGTCCGGCCCGGATGCCGGTGGCTCAGGAACTGCTTTATAAGTGGGAGGCCTGGAAGCGCCTTGGGGTTCTTGCCTCTGAGATGGAGTCGGCGGCTTTGTTCTGCTGCGCCGCCGCACTGGGCGTGCGGTGCGGCTCCTGCTTCCATGTGATCTGGAATCAGGAGCGAGAGGCCGCCGGACTGGATCAGACCGAGAGCCACGACCTGTCCGCTGCTCTGGAGGTTGGTATCGAGGCGGTTAAGCTGTTGATCGAGGCCGACAGGGAGAAAAACTGAAAATGCCTGCATCAGGGCCTGCCGCAATATGCGGCGGGCCCTTTTTTGCTGCTGTACAGCGCTCCCCAAACGGGTATGTTTGTCTGACAATATACCGGATATCGTAGCAAATTCGGTAACAGAATTACGGGGAGATCAACTTATGTGTTTTGTTAATGTTGTGCATTGACAACTGTTAGCAGACAAACTAAACTAAACATAGTACAGAAAAAGGAGATGACGTGATGCGGCAGGAGCGCCATGTGGGCTATGAGATCAAAGCCCTGTCCAATCTGCTGCGGCGAAAGGTTTTGGAGATGACCTGCACACCGGAAGGAGACGATTTTACCGAGATGCAGGTGAAGCTGCTGGGTTTTTTGTGTCATAATCGGGACCAGGAGATCTGCCAAAAGGATATTGAGGAAGCCTTCTATATCCGGCGGTCTACGGCATCCCGGCTGCTCAAGCGGCTGGAGGCTCAAGGCTTTATCGTGCGGCAGTCAGTGGAACGGGACGCCCGGCTCAAGCGGGTGACCACCACTGCCAAGGCGGATGCGCTCCATCAGGAGATCATCGATCGGATCAACAGTGTGGAAGACCTGTTGACCCAGGGGCTGAGTCAGGCGGAGGTGGAGCAATTCCTCAGCACGGTGGAAAAACTGAAGCAGAATCTGATGTAAGCCGTCCGTGTGGCGGCTTACAGTGCGTCATTCCTGCGTAGACTGTGGTTTACGCGCAAATCCTAAGGAGGGAACCCTATGAAGAAGAAACGCGGCTTAATCAGCTGCATTGGGGAATTCAAGACGGCTACCATCCTTACACCCATCTTCGTGATCGGAGAGGTGGCCTTCGATGTACTGATTCCCATGATGACCGGCAAGCTGCTGGATGAAGGCGTCAGAGCGGGCAATATGAGCCGGATCATTCAGTATGGCCTGCTGGTTGTGGCCATGGCATTGATGGCACTGCTGTTGGGTGGCCTGTCCGGCCGGTTTGCGGCCCGGGCATCCACCGGCTTCTCCCGCAATCTGCGCCGAGAGATGTATCAGAACGTACAGAAGTTTTCTTTTTCCAACATCGATAAGTTTTCTACCGGCGGTATCATTACCCGTCTGACCACTGATGTGACCAACGTGCAGATGGCCTTTATGATGATTATCCGTATTGCGGTGCGCTGCCCCATCATGCTGATCTGCGCCTGGTTCCTTACCTTTACCCTCAATCCCAAGCTGGCGCTGATCTTCTTGGTGGTCATTCCTATTCTGGCAGCGGGTATTCTGCTCGTTATGAAATCGGCCCACCCTGTCTTCGAGCGTGTGTTCAAGAAGTATGACTGGCTGAACAACGTGGTGGAGGAGAACCTGCTGGGCATCCGTGTTGTGAAGTCCTTTGTGCGGGAGGATCATGAGAAGGAGAAGTTCGGCAAGGTGTCCAATGAGATCTATATGGACTTCTCCAAGGCGGAAAAGATGGTGGCATTCAATATGCCGCTGATGCAGATCTGTGTCTACGCCTGTATGCTCACTGTGTCCTGGATTGGCGCCAACCTGGTGGTGGGCGGCGAGCTGACCACCGGACAGCTGACCAGTATGTTCAGCTACATCATGATGATCCTCATGAGCCTGATGATGCTGTCCATGGTGCTGATGATGATCATTCTGGCCCGGGCTTCTGCCGAGCGAATCGTGGAACTGCTCAACGAGGAGAGCGACCTGAAGAACGGCCCCGATCCCATCTATGAGGTGAAGGACGGTTCCGTGGGCTTTGAGAACGTCAGCTTCAGCTACGCCAAGGACCCCACCAAGGAGTGTCTGAAGGACGTGAATCTCACCATCAAGTCCGGCGAGACCGTGGGCATTCTGGGTGGTACCGGTACCTCCAAGACCACCCTGGTCCAGCTGATCCCCCGTCTGTACGATGCCACTGAGGGCCGCGTGCTGGTAGGCGGCGTGGATGTGCGGGACTACGATATGGAGGCTCTGCGTGAGCAGGTGGCCATGGTGCTCCAGAAGAATGTGCTTTTCTCCGGTACCATTAAGGAGAATCTGCGCTGGGGCAACAAGGAGGCCACCGACGAAGAGATGGTCCGGGTGTGTAAGCTGGCCCAGGCTGATCCCTTTATCCAGGAGTTCCCAGACAAGTACGATACCCACATCGAGCAGGGCGGTTCCAACGTGTCCGGTGGCCAGAAGCAGCGCCTGTGTATTGCCCGGGCTCTGCTGAAGAAGCCCAAGATCCTCATTCTGGATGACTCCACCTCTGCAGTGGACACCAAGACCGACGCCCTGATCCGCAAGGCGTTCCGGGAGGAGATCCCCGACACCACCAAGTTCATCATTGCCCAGCGTATCTCCTCCATTGAGGACGCCGACAAAATCCTGGTGATGGACGGCGGCAAGATCTCCGCCATGGGTACCCATGAGGAACTGCTCAAGACCTGCGAAATTTACCGCGAGATTTATGAATCCCAGACCAAAGGAGGCGGCGAAGATGAAACCTGATATGAGACAGAAGCCTCCTGTGAACCGCTCCCGCACGATACGCCGCCTGATGCAGTACGTCAAGCGGGGGTACGGGTTCCGGTTCCTGCTGGTGCTGGTGTGCATCCTGATCAGTGCCATCGCCTCGGTGTCCGGCTCCCTGTTCCTGGGCTCCCTCATCGATGACTATATCACCCCTCTGATGGCCATGGACAATCCAGTGTTTGATGGCCTGCTCCATGCCCTTGTTCTTATGGGCTGCCTCTATCTTGCCGGTGCCCTGTGTGCCCTTGCCTACAACCGTCTGATGGTTACCATCTCTCAGGGCGTGCAGAAAAAGATCCGAGACGACCTGTTCGGTCATATGCAGTCCCTGCCCATCAAGTATTTTGATACCCACGCTCACGGCGACGTGATGAGTGTATACACCAACGACGTGGATACCCTCCGTCAGATGTTTTCCCAGAGTATCCCCCAGGTCATCAACTCTCTGATGATGATTGTGGTGGCCTTTGTGGGCATGATCTTCACCAATCTGCTGCTTACCGGCGTGGTAATTCTTTGCATCATCGGTATGCTGCTGGTGACCCGGTTCCTGGCCGGCCGCAGCGGCCGCTACTTCATTCGCCAGCAGGTGAAGCTGGGCGATCTGAACGGCTATATTGAAGAGATGATCAACGGCCAGAAGGTAGTCAAGGTTTTCTGCCATGAGGAGGAGGCCCAGGAGGGCTTTGATAAGGTAAACGACGCCCTCTTCGAGAGCGCCGACAAGGCCAATAAGTACGCCAACATCCTCATGCCCATCCTGATCAATATCGGCAACGCCCAGTATGTCATCATCGCCATGGCCGGCGGTGCTCTGGCCCTCAGCGGCATTGGCCCCGGCATCACCCTGGGCGTCATCGCTACCTTCCTCCAGCTGTCCAAGAGCTTGTCCAACCCCATCAGCCAGATCTCCCAGCAGCTCAACTCGGTGGTTATGGCTCTGGCCGGCGCCCAGCGTATCTTTGATCTGATGGATGAGCCTGCTGAGGAGGACCACGGCACCGTGACTCTGGTGAATGTGGCCTTTGACAAGGATGGTACCCTCCATGAGACCGACGAGCATACCAACCTGTGGGCCTGGAAGGTACCTCAGGAGGACGGTTCCGTCCAGTATGTGAAGCTGGCCGGTGATGTGCGCTTTGACCATGTGGACTTCGCCTATGAGGAGGGCAAGACCATCCTCCACGACATCAGCCTCTTTGCCAAGCCTGGCCAGAAGCTGGCCTTCGTGGGCGCCACTGGCGCAGGCAAGACCACCATCACCAACCTGATCAACCGCTTCTATGACATTGCCGACGGCAAGATCCACTACGACGGTATCTCCATTAACGATATCAGAAAGCCCGATCTGCGCCGTTCTCTGGGCATCGTGCTTCAGGATACCAACCTGTTTACCGGTACCGTCCGGGAGAACATCCGCTACGGCAACCTGAACGCCACCGATGAAGAGGTGGAGGCTGCCGCTGTGCTGGCCAATGCCGATGACTTCATCCGGCGGCTGCCTCAGGGATACGATACCATGCTGACCGGCAACGGTGCCAACCTGTCCCAGGGCCAGCGGCAGCTCATTGCCATTGCCCGGGCCGCCGTGGCCGATCCCCCGGTGATGATCCTGGACGAGGCAACCTCTTCCATCGATACCCGTACTGAGGCCATTGTCCAGCAGGGTATGGACTCCCTCATGTGTGGGCGCACCGTCTTTGTCATTGCCCACCGCCTGTCCACCGTACGCAACTCCGACGCCATTATGGTGCTGGATCACGGCCGTATTGTGGAGCGAGGCGACCACGAGGACCTGATCGCTCAGCAGGGCCTCTACTATCAGCTGTACACCGGCGCGTTTGAGCTGGAGTAAGCAAACCCTCTCTTTGCGGCGGGCCGCCCCGGTCATACCGGGGCGGCCCGCTATTTTTTCCTTCAGCACGCACCACCTCCGGAGCGCGGCATAGTATGGAATGAGACCGGGCCGGACAGCGGGAAGCTCCGCCGCCAGCTCCAGGTTTCTAACATTTAAACCGGGAGGTACTTCTATGATGGGGTGCAATAATGGTTGTGGCTGTGGCTTTGGCGGCGGTAGCTGCCTGTGGATCATTCTGATCATCATCCTGCTGTGCTGCTGCTGCGGCGGTGGTAATAGCTGCGGCAACAACTGCGGCTGCGGAAACAGCTGCTGCTGAGTCCATACCCATAGAAAAAACCGGGGGGATGCCAAACAAGGCATCCCCCCGGTTCGTCTGTCCAGTCCCCGGAGCGCATAGAATGGCAGAAAGGGGGGACGGGGTATGGAGCGGCGGTTTTCACTGTGGGAGGGCCGGGGCTGGCTCACGGTGCGGGAGGAGCAGAACCGTGCGGTGTGTGCCGCACAGTTGCCTAACGACGGCAAAGGACTGTACAAGTGCTGGCTTACCGGAGGGGGAGGAAAAGCCCTGCTGGGCACCTTTGTGCCCCAGGGCGGTGTCCTGCGGTTGGAGCGTACCTTGACGATCAGCGAGCTGGAGCGGCAGGGTGTCTGGCCGCCGGAGGGCGGTCAGGCCGTACTGGCATTCTCTTTTGATGGAGCAGAGAAGCTTCCGGCAGGGTGGCAGCGGGAAGACAATCCCGGCCGGCTGATGGGGGAACCGCTGCTGGCTGCTGCCGCCAGAGGTCCTGCCCTAATCTGTCGGGACGAGCGTGGCTTTCTCCTGGCCTATCTGTATCAGAAGGACCGGCCTTTTCCGTTGACGCCGCTGTTTTGTTTTGCACGGCTGGAAACGCTGGAGGGGCGGGATTATCTCTGTTTTCCCTTCCGGCCCGGCGGCTGCCCCCGGCTGGACGATCTGTTGTAATTTCTCTTTGTTTGCGCTATACTGACAGAATGAGATCCTATTTACAAATGAGGAATGAACTATGATCGATTATTTTCATCTCAATGCCGGGCCGGAACTGATCCAGGGGATCAGCAGCTTGGGGCTGGCCCATCTGGGGGATGGTGTGTTTGAGCTGATGGTGCGCTCCTGGCTGTGTCTCCACGGCAAGGCCACCTCCAAGGGCCTCCATCGGGCCACTGTTCGCTATGTGGCGGCTCCCGCCCAGGCCAGAGCAGTGGAGAAGATCCTCCCCCTGCTGGAGGAGGCGGAGCAGGACGTGTTCCGCCGGGGCCGCAATACCAGCCCTCACAGTGTGCCCCAGAATGCCAGTCGGGCGGACTACCAGGCCGCTACCGGCCTGGAGGCTCTGTTCGGATGGTTGTGGCTTCAGGGTCGCACCGACCGGCTCAATGAACTGTTTGCCGTAATGATGGAGGAAGAGGAATGCCGTTAGACGCACTGTGCCTGACCGCCGTGGCGGAGGAGCTTCGCCGGGCCGTGGTAGGGGGGAAGATCGACAAGATCTATCAGCCTACCCGGGATGAGATCGTGCTCTTCCTCCGGGGGCAGGGCGAGAATCTGAAGCTGCTGCTCTCTGCCAATCCCGGCCACCCCAGGGCCCACCTCACCACCCTGAATCGGGAGAATCCGGACAAGCCCCCTATGTTTTGTATGCTGCTGCGCAAGCATCTGCTGGGCGGTCGCATTCTGGAGCTGAACCAGCCCCCCCTGGAGCGTATCCTGGACTTCAAGCTGGAGACTATTGACGAACTGGGGGACCGGGTGGAGCGCCGTCTGGTGCTGGAGGCCATGGGCCGCTCCGCCAACCTGATCCTGTTGGACGGGGAGGGGCGCATCATTGACTGTATCCGCCGCATTGACGGCGACCTGTCCAGAGGACAGCGCCAGGTGCTGCCCGGCCTGTTCTATCGGCTCCCTGCTCCGCCTGCCAAGCTGAATCCCTTTACACTGGATGAGGGCGGGCTGAGGGCGGCCCTGGATAATCCCATGGGAAAAGAGCCGGAAAAGCTGCTGATGGATACCTTTACTGGCCTTTCACCCCTGATTGCCCGGGAAATCGTGTTCCGGGCCGGAGGGGAGGAGGGCCTGGTTCAGGAGCTGCTCAAGCTGCAAAATATTGTACAGCAAAATAGCTTTACAGCTTATCTGCTGGTGCGGGAAGGCAAACCGGTGGATTTCTCTTTCCTGCCCATCCTCCAGTACGGGCCGGAGACCGAGAGTATCCGGCAGGACAGCTTTTCCGCTCTGCTGGACGGCTTCTATGAGCGCCGGGAGGCGGCGGAGCGGGTCAAGCAGCGGGGCCAGGATCTGGTGAAGGCGGTGACCAACGCCCGAGACCGTACCGCCCGCAAGCTGGCCAACCAGGAGAAGGAGCTGACTGCCACCTTTGACCGGGAAAAGCTGCGGGAGCAGGGAGACATCATCACCTCCAATCTCCACCGGATGGAGAAGGGGATGGCGGTGCTCCATGCCCAGAACTTCTACGACCCGGACTATGGTGAGATCGACATCAAACTGGACCCACTGCTCACCCCTCAGCAGAATGCCGCCAAATATTATAAGGACTACAACAAAGCCAAGAAGGCGGAGGAGATGCTCACCATCCAGATTGAGAAGGGCGAGCGCGAGCTGGAGTATCTGAACAGCGTGCTGGAGAACATCCGCCTGGCGGAAGGGGAGCGGGACCTGGGCGAGATCCGCCAGGAGCTCACCGACACCGGCTATCTCCGCCGGGCCAAGACTGCCGCCAAGCGGGAGAAGCGGGTGGCGGGCAAGCCCATGGAGTTCCGCTCCACCACCGGCCTACGCATCACCGTGGGCAAGAACAACAGCCAGAACGACCAGCTTACCACCAAGATGGCTTATAAGAGCGACATCTGGCTCCACACCCAGAAGATCCATGGCTCCCATGTGATCCTGTGGTTGGAAGGAGGGGAGGCCGACGCCCAGAGCCTCACCGAGGCGGCCATTCTGGCGGCTACCTTCTCTCAGGCGGGGGACAGCACCCGGGTGCCGGTAGACTACACCCCGGTGAAGTATGTGAAAAAGCCCGCCGGGGCCCGGCCGGGCATGGTGGTGTATACCACCTATCAGACCGCCGTGGTGGACCCGGACCACGAGCTGGCCAAGCGCCTGCGGGTGAAATAACCGGGGACCAGGAGGAGATCATATATGGAGACCTGCCACATCCTGGTGGTGGAAGACGACCAGGACATCAATAACCTGCTGTGCAAGATCCTGACCGGGGCGGGCTATGACTGCCGGCCCGCTTACTCGGGCAGTGAAGCCGCCCTGTGGGCGGAGCAGTATGACTATGATCTGGTGCTGCTGGACCTGATGCTCCCCGGCATGACCGGGGAGGAGTTTATTGCCCAGCTCCGCCGGCGTAAAACCATGCCCATCATCGTTCTCTCCGCCAAGGCGGGGCTGGAGGATCGGGTGAACGTGCTGCGGCTGGGGGCGGACGACTTTATTCCCAAGCCCTTCGACAACGCCGAGGTGCTCGCCCGGGTGGAGGCCCAGCTGCGCCGGTACAAACAGTTTGACCGGGGGAGCGGCGGGGCTGTGCTTACCCACGGGGACTTGGTGCTGGACAAGGAGGGTGTCACCGTCACCGCCGGCGGCAAGCCGGTGACCATCACCGCCCGGGAATTCCGCATTTTGGCCCTGTTGATGGAGCATCCCAAGAAGGTTTTTACCCGGGAGGAGCTCTACCAGCAGGTGTGGGGCGGGGAGTATATGGGGGACGACAATACGGTAAACGTCCACATCTCCAATCTGCGGTCTAAGCTGGCAAAAGCCAGCCCCACGGAGTACATCAAGACGGTGTGGGGTATCGGCTTCAAACTGAACGATTTATAAGATCACACCCAACTTTAAACATTCTTCACCTTTGCTTAAAGCCCGGTTATTGACTTGCCTGTATACTGGCATCACAAACCAAGAGAAAGGCTGATGCCCTATGACAGATACCGTATTACACACAAAGGGCCTGACCAAGCGGTACGGGGCCCACACTGCGGTGGACCGGGCGGAGCTGACGGTGGAGAAGGGCCAGATCTATGGCCTGGTAGGCCGCAACGGCGCCGGAAAGACCACCATCATCCGCATGGTGACCGGTCAGACCGTGCCTACGGCGGGGGAGATCTCCCTCTTCGGGGCCACGGGTAAGGACCTGATGAAGGTGCGTGCCCGCACCGGGGTCATGGTAGAGACCCCCAGCTTCTATCCCTACCTCACCGCCCGGCAGAACCTGGAATACTACCGCATCCAGCGTGGCATCCCCGGCAAGGGAACGGTGGACCAGGTGCTGGAGGAGACCGATCTGGCCAACACCGGAAAAAAGATCTTTAAGAACTTTTCCCTGGGCATGAAGCAGCGGCTGGGCCTGGCCCTGGCGCTGATGAACCGGCCCGACTTCCTGCTGCTGGACGAGCCCATCAACGGTCTGGACCCGGAGGGCATTGTGGAGTTCCGTAACCTGCTGCTCAAGCTCAATCGGGAGCGGCAGACCACCATCCTCATCTCCAGCCACATCCTGCCGGAGCTGGCCAACCTGGCCACCTGCTACGGCTTCATCGACAACGGGGTCATGCTGGAGCAGATCACTGCCCGGGATCTGGAGGAGAAGTGCCGGGCCTGCATCGAGGTGGGGGTGGAGGACCCCTCCGCCGCCTCCCTGGTGCTGGAGCAGAAGCTGGGTACCCGGGACTACGAGGTGCTCTCCGGCGGTATCCTGCGGCTGTACAGCTTCCTGGACCAGCCCCAGACAGTGGCAAAGGTGCTGGTGGAGGGCGGCGTGGCCCTGCGCTCCCTGGAGAGCCGGGGGGCCAACCTGGAGGACTACTTCCTGTCCATGATCGGAGGTGTCTGCCATGCGTAACTATCTGGCCGCTGAATGTTATAAAGTATTCCGGAGAAAGTATCTCTACCTGACCCTGCTGGTGGTGCTGGCCCTGGAGGGGCTGATGCTGTGGGGGTTCTGGTTCACCTGGTCCAACGGCAACACGCAAATGGACTTTTATTCCGCTGTCATCATGATCCCCATGATGCTGAGTGTCGGACTGTACGCCACCATCCTCACCGGCGACATGGTCTTTTCCGAGCAGTATAAGCACAACACTCTGAAAAATGAGGTGTCCTACGGCGTGTCCCGGGTGCGGATCTACCTGGGCAAGCTGGCGGTGGCTACCCTGGTGGCACTGCTGGCGGCGGTGGTGATGGTGGCCCTCTATATGGCAGGCTGCTGGGTGCTGCTGCCCCACAATGAACTGGACCAGACCGGTCTGGCACTGGTGGGCTACACCCTCGCCGGTGCGCTCCCCCTGTGGCTGGGAGCCCAGGGCGTGGTACTGGCCTGTTATTTCCTGGTGCGCAACACCACCTTGGCCGCCTTTGTGGCGGTGGCCCTGCTGGGTGTGGTGCCCTCCATCCTCCAACTGTGCGGTCTGCTCATCCATCCGACCTTTGAAATGATCCGGCAATTTATGCCCGCCGTTATGCTGGAGCAGCTGCATCTCTATGCCTTCCAGTGGGACTATGTGGGCCGGTGCTGGGTGGTAGGCCTGGTGGTGCTGGCGGGGTCCATTTTGGTAGGCCTGCTGGCATTTCGGAAAAAAGAGATTCGCTGACAGACAGCGCCGGGAGGGAGACATATGCTCAACTACATTAAGGCGGAGCTGTGGAAGGCCTTCCGGCACAAGGGAATCTACGGGCTGGTTCTCTTTCTGGGAGTGTGTACCGCTCTGTTCACCTTTATGATGCTGGAGGCTGACGACTTTTCCCAAATGGCCTCCGCTGCCTCCACTACCATGCTGCTGGGGATGCTGGTTGCCCCGCTGCTTACCCAGATCGTGGACGGCAAGGCCCTGGGGAGCTTAAAAAATGAGGTGTCCTTCGGGCTGAGCCGGGGACGGATCTACTGGGGCAAGCTGTTGGCCGGATTGATGCTGGGGCTGGTGCTGTGCCTGCTGCTGTTGGGAAGCTACCTGCTGGTGGGTTGGCTGGCCCTGCCTCACTACTCCCGGGAGGCCGATTTGGTTGCTTTGGCGGTGGTAGGCTTCTCTTTGCTGGGGGCCCTTCCCGTCTGGTGCGGGATATATAGCTTGTGCCACATGATGGCCCTGCTCATCCCCAGCACGGCGGCATGGATGGCGTTCTATTATATCCTCAGCTTCTTTGGCCAGCCTGTGCTGGTGGCCCTGGCGGCCATAGGTACCGAGGGCCGGGTCGGCAGTTTGATTCAGGCGATTTTAATGCCAGCATCCCTGCTGATGCCTGATTTTCTGTCCGGCTGGCTTACCTGGGAGTACCAGTTCTGGTGCTGGGCTGTAGGGATAGGCTGGCTGGTATTTACCACAGCGCTGGGCCTGCTCTGGTTCCGGCGGCGGGAGATCAAGTAAAAAGAAACTTTTCCACGGGCGTGCCGCTTCCTGCGGCACGCCCGCTTGGGCTGGAGAGGAGATGGGACCATGGCGATCATCCTTTGTATCCTGCTGGCCGCAGTATGCGCCGGACTGGGCCTGTGGGTTTGGACACAGTACCGGGCGTTAAAAGAGGCGGCGGAGCAACTGCGGGAGCTGACCCAGGGAGACAGCACCGCACGGCTGCGGATGGCGGTACCCAACCGGGCGGCGGAGGAACTGTTGGAGGGGGTCAACCACCTGCTGGAGCTGCGGCGGGAGGACCAGTCCCGCTGGCTGGAGCGGGAGCGCTCCCTTCGCCAGCAGATTGCCAACGTGTCCCACGACCTGCGTACCCCTCTGACCTCCATCCTGGGCTATCTTCAGCTGCTGGAGGACCCTTCGCTGCCGGAGGGAGAGCGGAGGGAGTACCTTGCGGTGGTGGAGAGCCGGGCCAAGGCATTGCAGAGTCTCATCACCGGCTTTTATGACCTGTCCCGGCTGGAAGGGGGAGAGTATCCTCTGGAGCAGGAACCGGTGAATCTCTATACCAGCCTGTCCGGTTTGCTGGCCGCCTTCTACAACGACTTTACCGACCGGCACTTTGATATGACAGTGGAGTTGTCTGAGCATCTGCCGCCGGTGCAGGCAGACAACGGCGGCGTACTGCGGGTATTCACCAATCTGATCCGCAATGCCCTGGACCACGGACAGGGGAAGATGACCGTCCGGCTCTGGCAGGAGGGGGACAAGGTGGTGAGCCTCTTTGCCAACGAGACCGATGAGCTGACGGCGGAGGACCTGCCCCATATCTTCGATCGCTTCTTTACTTCCGATAAAATGCGCACCGGCCGCAACACCGGTCTGGGCCTGGCCATTGTCAAAACTCTGGCGGAGCAGATGGGCTGCCAACTGACCGCTGAACTGGAAAACGGTATGTTTGCCATTCGGGTACAGTGGCCCCTTTGGCAGGGGCGAAGCTTTGGATGATGTGCCAAAGGCGGTGATTGCCGCTTGACAAAGTAAGGGAAAACTGATATCGTTTATCCGTATGACTGGAAGGCCGCAAACCATTGGGGCTGTAAGGTTTTCTAAACTGGGCAGTCATAAAAATGGCGGAAGCGGCCGTGACGGGAAACCGTGCCGCAGATTGTTATTGAGAAGAAGAGGTTGAATACTATGGTAAAGATCGTACGCAAGAAGGTGCTGAACCCCAGCGTTACCTTGCTGGAGGTTGAAGCCCCCCTGATCGCCAAGAAGGCGCGGGCGGGACAGTTTATCATTCTGCGGCTGGATGAGCAGGGTGAGCGCATCCCCCTGACCATTGCCGACTATGACCGTGAGAAGGGCACCATCACCATCATCTTCCAGAAGGTGGGCCTGACCACCGAGCTGCTGGCCGACCTGAATGAGGGCGACCACATCCAGGACTTTGTGGGTCCTCTGGGCCTGCCCACCGAGCTGCCTGAGGGCGCCAAGCGCGTCTGCGTGGTGGGCGGCGGCGTGGGCTGCGCTATTGCCTATCCCCAGGCCAAGACCTGCCATGCCGAGGGCCTGGAGGTGGACGTGATCGCCGGCTTCCGCTCCAAGGATATTGTCATTCTGGAGGACGAGTTCAAGTCTGTCAGCGACCACTGCTACATTATGACCGACGACGGCTCCTATGGCGAGCAGGGCTTCGTTACCGTCAAGCTGAAGGAGCTCATTGACTCCGGCATCCACTATGATGCTGTCATCGCCATCGGCCCCATCCCCATGATGAAGTTTGTGTCCAAGACCACCGAGCCCTACGGCATCAAGACCATCGTCTCCCTGAACCCCATCATGATCGACGGCACCGGTATGTGCGGCGGCTGCCGTGTCACCGTGGGCGGCAAGATGAAGTTTGCCTGTGTGGACGGCCCCGACTTCGACGGCCACGAGGTGGATTTTGACGAGCTGATGAACCGCAACGCGGTTTACCGCGCCCAGGAGGCGGAGGAGAAGGAGCGCCACGCCTGCCGTATGGACCAGCTTGCCAAGGAAATGATCCAGTAAGGAGAGACTGATACAATGCCTAATATGAGTTTGAAGAAGGTCCCCATGCCGGAGCAGGACCCCAATGTACGCAACCATAACTTCCAGGAGGTCTCTCTGGGCTACACTGCCGAGATGGCCATGGAGGAGGCCGGTCGCTGCCTCAACTGCAAGCACAAGCCCTGCGTGGGCGGCTGCCCGGTGAATATCCGCATCCCTGAGTTCATCGCCAAGGTGGCCGAGGGTGACTTCAAGGCCGCCTATGAGATCATCTCCGACACCAACGCCCTGCCCAGCGTCAGCGGCCGTGTGTGTCCCCAGGAGAGCCAGTGTGAGGCCCGCTGCGTCCGTGCCATCAAGGGTGAGCCGGTGGCCATTGGCCGCCTGGAGCGCTTTGTGGCCGACTGGTACCGGGAGAACATCAACGCCATGCCTGAGAAGCCCCAGAGCAACGGCATCAAGGTGGCGGTGGTGGGTTCCGGTCCTGCCAGCCTGACCTGCGCCAGCGATCTGGCCAAGCTGGGCTATCAGGTCACCATGTTTGAGGCCTTCCATACCGCCGGCGGCGTGCTGGTGTACGGCATCCCCGAGTTCCGTCTGCCCAAGGCCATCGTGCAGAACGAGGTGGACAAGCTGTCCGCTCTGGGCGTGGATCTGGAGACCGACATGGTCATCGGCAAGACCTTCGACATCGACGAGATGTTTGAGGAGGGCTATGAGGCCGTGTTCATCGGCTCCGGCGCCGGTCTGCCCATGTTCATGGGTATCGAGGGCGAGACTCTGGCGGGCGTGTATTCCGCCAACGAGTACCTGACCCGTATCAACCTGATGAAGGCCTACCGGGAGGGCTACGACACCCCCCTGAAGATCTCCGGCTCTGCCGCCATCATCGGCGGCGGCAACGTGGCCATGGACGCCGCCCGCTGCGCCAAGCGTATGGGCGCCAAGCACGTCTATGTCCTCTACCGCCGGGACGAGGAGGAGATGCCCGCCCGTAAGGAGGAGGTCCACCACGCCAAGGAGGAGGGCATCGAGTTCATGCTGCTCACCAACCCTGTGCGGGTGCTGGACGACGGCACCGGCAAGGTGGGCGGCCTGGAGTGCGTCAAGATGCGCCTGACCGCCCCTGACGAGAGCGGCCGCCGTGCCCCCAAGGTGGTGGAGGGCTCCAACTTCGTGATGGACGTGGACACTGTGGTCATGAGCCTGGGCACCAGCCCCAACCCCCTGATCCGGTCCACCACTCCCGGCCTGGAGACCAACAAGAAGGGCTGCCTCCAGGTCAACGAGGAGACCATGGAGACCAGCCGGGAGGGCGTGTACGCCGGCGGCGACGCGGTTACCGGCGCGGCTACCGTGATCCTGGCCATGGGCGCCGGCAAGAAGGCTGCCGCCTCCATGCACGAGTATCTGACCAAAAAGCACAGCAAATAAAAGTTCAGCGGGGCCCGCCGGATTCCGGCGGGCCCCGCTTTATTTGATATGAAATTGGTTACTAAAAAGAAAGTGACTGAGCAAAAGGTGGGGATTGCAGGGAGAAGGACGGCGCGGTACACTATACCATGTATGAGAAAGAGAAAAGGAGAGGATGGGTATGCCCGCCCTTCAGAACAATCTGACCGAGGGGAGTGTCAGCCGCAAGCTGATTCGATACGCCATGCCCCTGGTGGCATCCAGCCTGCTGCAGGCCATCTATTCCATCACGGACATTATCATCGCCGGTCATTTCATCGGAGATAACGGTATCTCCGCCATCAACACCTCCAGCGTCATCATGAATATGCTGACCCAGGTGGCCATAGGCCTGACGGTGGGCGGCAACATCCTGGTGGGCCGCTACTTTGGCAGCGGCGCGGACGAGGAGCGCAAGAAAGCGGCAGGTAATACCTTCACGGTGGGCGTTATCACCGGTATTTTGTTTACCGTGGCGATTTTGCTGTTGGGCCGGCCCTTCCTGACGCTGCTGAAAGCCCCTGCCATGGAGGATTCGGTGGCCTACCTGGGAATCTGCGGCATCGGTCTGCTGTTCATCTTTGGGTATAACGCACTGTCGGCCATTCTGCGGGGGGTGGGAAATTCCCGCATCCCGCTGTACTGCATCATTGTGTCCGTCAGCCTCAATGTAATCCTGGACATTCTGTTTGTGGCGGTCTATGAGATGGGTGTGGCAGGCGCGGCTATGGCCACTGTAATTGGTCAGGCGGTGTCTTTTATAACAGCCCTGGTGTTCAGCCTGATCCATAGGGACAGCCTGGGCCTGCGGCTGAAGTACCTGCGCCCGGAGCGCCGCGTGGTGGGTATGACCCTGAAGCTGGGTCTGCCGGTGGCCCTCCAGTGGACCATCGCCAGCATTTCCTGGCTGGTGGTGCTGAGCCTGGTGAACAAATACGGTGTGGCGGTGTCTGCCGGTAACGGAGCCTCCAATAAAATCCGGGATTTCTGCCAGCTGTTCCTGTCCGCGCTCACCACCGGCGCCGGCACCATGTGCGCCCAGTGCCTGGGCGCCAAGATGTACGACCGGGCGGAGCAGGTGATGAAGACCTGTATGAAGCTGTCCCTGGGTATGGCGGCAGTCATCATCGTGCTGGCCGAGGTCCTGGCTCCCTGGCTGGTGATGATCTTCACCCCCGACCCGGAGGTTCAGCACTGGGCCGTCATCAACCTGCGGATTGAGATTGTATGCCAGCTCTTCTATGCAGGTATGTACACCTATAACACGTTGGCCACTGGTTCGGGCCACACGGTGTTTATTATGTGGAACTCCTTCCTCAACTGCATCGTGGTCCGTCTGGTGCTGGCGGTAATTCTGGAGCATTTTATGGGCATTTACGGTGTTTATCTGGCTTGCGGCATTGCGGTGTCCAGCTCGGTGCCGGTGGGCTGGTGGTTCTACCGCTCCAACCGCTGGAAAATCGCAAAGAACGTAGCATAACAGAATGAAAAAGTCCCCGCTGAGGACCTCAAATGGTCCTCAGCGGGGGCTTTTTATATGCGCTCAGATCAGATGGTGCTCTGGGATACACCGTCCGCAATCTCGGAGCGGACCTGCTCTATCAGTGCCTCATAGGCCCGGTCAATACCCTGCATATAGTCGCGCACAAAGTCCCGAAAGCGCTTGCCCTGAGCGTTCAGCGGACGGCGCTTGTGGTAGGCGATGCCGAAATAGGCCACCGGCGCGCCGTCGGTATAGGGACGGCAGACCACATCGTTGTGCTTGCCCAGCAGCCGCAGTTCCCGGTATTTCACTGACGGTACAATGGAGATGCAGCGGTTTGCCTCCACCAGGGAGAGCAGCAGTTCCAGGTGCCGCACATCGTAGTCGATGATGGGGTTGTTTCCCATTTTTTCTTCAGCGGCGCAGAAGGTGGTCCGGTTGACGCGGGAGCCGTCGATGGCCAGGTGCTCGCCCGCCAACTGCTGGCGGCTGATACTCTGGCAGCCGGCCAGAGGATGGGCGCGGTTGAGCAGCAGCACAAAGTCACACTCGTACAGCCGTTCAAAGGCCAGATCGTCTCCCGGAGGTTCCAGTACGGTGAGGGCCAGGTCTACCTCCTGGCGCTCCAGCATTGCGGTGACGGAGGGCAGATCGGCACGCTGGTGGTTGAGGCTGATATCCGGATTTTTCAGCAGGAACTGCTGCAGCATGATGGTATCGTCCACCATACAGGCAATGGACAGCGCTTCCGGGCGGTCGGCATTGAGATTGCGTACCTCCTGCACGCCTTTTTCCAGGGCGGACAGAGCATGGTCCACATAGTGCAGGAAGCACTCACCGCTCTGATTCAGAGTGATCTTACCCCTTCTGCGTTCAAACAACGGGACTCCTATCTCCTCCTCCAGCCGGGACAGGGAAGTGCTCAGATTGGGCTGGGACACAAACATGGTCTCGGCTGCTTTTGACATATTACCCAACTGGGCTACGGCAGAAAAGTACCGAAGCTGTGAAAGTTCCATGCCAAGTTTCCTCCTGGTAAGTATATGAATTGTTTATACTGTTGTAAACATTATATATTTTTCAAAAATGCTTGTAAAGCTTATACTGATAATCGCTCCAAGACGATCCGGAACGTCAGGCAATGCTACGCAAGAGGGAAGGGCAGGCGGAGCTGTCCGGTTTGCCCAGATGGAATGTGTAAAAAGGAATGTGAAAGTATGGAACAAACGAAGCGAGGCTTTGGTGCCTGGGGTTGGTTTCTGCTGATCTTCGGTTTGCTGATCTTCTTCAGCAACGGCGGCTTTTTTGCTGACGGCACCAACGTGATCTCTCCCGCAGTAGCGGAAAAGTTGAACGTGGATCAAAGTTTGATCCTTACCATGAACTCCATTGCCGGTGTGATTGGTGTTCTGGTGGCCATTGTGGCCGGCCAGGTGAATCAGCGCATCGGCCCCAGTAAGGTGGCTGCCGGCTGCCTGATTCTGGCGGGCCTGGGTCACATCGCTGCCGGTAACGCCGTGAACGTGCCCATGTATCTCATCGCCATGTGCTGCGTGGGCGGCGGCCTGAGCGCCGGCTCCTTTGTGGGCATCGGTACCCTGGTGGCCATGTGGTTCCCCAAGAAGCAGGGCCAGGCCATGAGCGTTGTGGCCATGGGTTCCAATCTGGGCACCATGCTCTTCGTCCCCCTGCTCACCGTGATGGTGGGCGCCATGGGCATCGGCACCAGCTCCATGATCTGCGGCATTGTGGCTGTGGTGGTGGGCGTGATCGGCGCCATCCTGCTGCGCAATACCCCCACTGAGCGAGGCCTGTATCCCGATAACGTCACTGAGGCCGAGTTCAAGGCTAACTACTCCACCAAGCCCCCCGAGGTTTCCGATGCGGGCTGGACCACCGGCAAGCTGCTGCGGACCAAGGAAGTGTGGCTGTGTGTGTTTGCCACCGGCCTGCTGATGCTGGTTCAGATGGGTATTATGACCCAGTTGGTTTCACGCAACATGGAGGTGGGCATGGATCTGGGTATGGCCACCGGCGTTATGAGCGCCATCGCTGTCATCGGCATCATCGGTTCGGTGATCTTCGGCCGCATCGTGTTTAAACTTGGCATCAAGAAGGCGGGCGTGCTCACCGGCGTTCTGTACATCATCGCCATGCTGTGTAACGTCAGCGGCATCATGCCTCTGGTGTGGGTGTCCCTGGTGATCATCGGCTTCCTGGGTGCTGCCGCTCCCAACCTGATGAACTCCGTTCCCGGCTCCGTGTTCGGCCGGGTGGGCTACGCCAAGGTCAACAGCGTGGTGTTCCCCCTGACCAGCATCATCTTCATGCTCAACTTTGCTGTCAACGGCCTGATCAAGCAGCTGTTCAACAGCCTGAGCGTGGCTTACATCGTTTTCGCGGTACTGGCCTTTATTTCCATCCTGCTGATTCTGGCTCTGCAGGATCACAAGTATGACCAGGACTACATGGCCGCCCATAAAAAGTGAGCGGTCCAAATACAAAAGGAGGTAACCCTATGAGCAAGAACTCTACTGTAGCCCTTGCCCACGGCATGGACGTTCAGGAAAATGTAACCCGCGTCTTTGATATGCTGGGCGGCGTCACCAACCTCATCAAGCCCAACACCACCGTAATTCTCAAGCCCAACGCCGGCCACGCGGCTCCCCCCGAGTTTGCCGTGTGTACCCACCCCGAGACCGTCCGCGCCGTGATCCACGAGGTGCGCAAGGCCAATCCCAAGCGCATCGTCATTGCCGAGTCCGCCGCTGTGGGCTGCGATACCATGGAGTGCTACGAGGCCTGCGGCATCGCCAAGATGGCTGCCGAGGAGGGCGTTGAGCTCTACGACATCAAGCGGGAGAAGGACCTGATCAATGTTGCCGTCCGGGACTACCGCTCCAATATCAGCCATGTGAAACTGCCCCGGCTGCTGCTGGAGGCCGAGCACATCATCAACCTGCCCATCCTGAAGGCCCACGCCAGCATGGTGTTCTCCGGCGCTCTGAAGAACATCAAGGGTGTGGTGCAGGATCAGGTCCACACCACCATGCACCGCCAGAACCTGACCATGGCCATGATGGATGTGTGGAGCGTCTGCCGGCCCGACCTGAACATCATGGACGTGATGAGCGCTGCCAGCGGCTACTCTCCCCACACTCCCACTCCCATTGAGCTGGACTGTGTCATGGGTTCCAAGGATCCCGTGGCCCTGGACCGCATCGCCTGCGAGCTGGTGGGCATCGATCCCGACGGCGTGAGCTACTTCAAGGTCGCCGATGAGGTGGGCCTGGGCACCACCAACCCCGATAACATTGAGGTTGTGGGCGATAAGCTGGCCGATTGCAGCAAGAAGATGTGGGTCCCCTACCTGGAGGACATCCGCAACCGCTGGCCCGAGTATGACGTCCACTGCGACGGCGCCTGCTCCAGCTGCCAGGCTCTGCTCACCCTGAACATGGAGACCCTGAAGGCCATCGGCATCTACGATGAGAACAAGGGCATGACCGTTGTGGCCGGCTGCGACAACAAGCTGGATCCCAACACCCCCGACAAGCAGATCATCCTCCACGGCAACTGTACCCGCCGGCATCTGAAGGAGCATCCCGATGCCTACTTCCTGCCCGGCTGCCCCCCCGGAGAGGGTTCCCTGTACATGACCGTTGTCCGCAAGGAGCCTGTCACCGGCCAGCCCGAGCTGATGCCCTGGATCCGCCAGCGCATGGAAGACGACGCTCCCGCCTGGCGTGGCTATGTTGAGAAAGAGGCCGAGAAGTTCTATGGAAGCAACAAATAATAATCAGGGCTATGTGTTCCTGGGGAACGCCCCGGAACTGATGAAGCTGCTGGAGGATATCTTTACCGACGAATTCATGCAGCGGAACACCCGCTTTGAGAACTTTGACGGGTTCAAATTCTCCAGTGCGGTGATGGTCAACTGGAAGGCGGATACCATCGTCTATGCGCCCCTTCTGCTGGACAGCTTTGTCAAGGAGAGCACCCAGTTTTCCAACTGGGACGAGATGGTGCGCGCCGCCACCAGCCTGCGCTATCACTGCAGCTGAGAGCGGGGAAGGGGAGGCCTGAACCCGTTCGGATACAGGCCTCCGCTATAATTCCACAGATGTTCTGCCGGGGCGGGATGGGATCACGCCCCGGCAGGGCGCAGGGCTTTGAAGTCCAAGAACGGGACGCCCTGCGCGGGAACAGAGTCAGCTTGCCCTGAAAGAGTGTCTTTCCAGGGCTCTGACTCTATTCTCGAACCTGGGTCCCAACGGACCGCCGGCGCCAGCACGCCGCCGGGTTACACAGTGAAAGGAGCTAGATTTACATATGAAACCGGAAGAGATCAAGCGAGTGGCCTGTGTGGGCGGCGGTGTGATCGGTTCCAGCTGGGCAATTCAGTTTGCCATGAAGGGCCTGGATGTGGTTCTGTACGATATCAATGACGAGCAGCTGGCCAAGAGTCAGGCTCAGATGCACAAGAGCCTGGATGCCCTGGAGCAGTTCAAGGCAGTGACACCCCAGCGGCGGCAGGAGATCGCCGACCGGGTGAAGCTGACCACCTCCATGGAAGAGGCGGTGAAGAACGCCCAGTTCATCCAGGAGAGCGGCCCTGAGCGGCTGGAGATCAAGCGGTCTATCCTGGCCCAGGTGGAGGAGTATGCTTCCGCCGACGCCATCTATGCCAGCTCCACCTCCGGCCTGTTGGTCAGTGATATTGCAGCCCAGGCGGCTCACCCGGAGCGGTGCGTGGGTGCCCACCCCTACAATCCCCCTCACCTGATTCCCCTGGTGGAGCTGACCTCCGGCGACAAGACCGATCCGGAGCTGCTCCAGCTGGCCTACGACTTCTATCAGTCCATCGGCAAGGAGGCGGTGCTGCTGCGCAAGGAGTGCCCCGGCTTTATTGCCAACCGGCTCCAGCTGGCCCTTTACCGTGAGGTGCAGGATCTGGTCATGCGGGGCGTGTGCTCCGTAGAGGACGCAGATAAGGCCCTGGTATACGGCCCCGGCCTGCGCTGGGCCATCTTCGGCCACAACATGATCATGCAGCTGGGCAACCCCGGCGGCCTCACCGGTATGGTGCAGATGCTGGGCAACTCCGGCGACCGCTGGCTGGCTGACATGGCCTCCTGGACCCATCAGCCCGATAACTGGGCCGAGGTGGCTCAGCCTGGTGTGGATAAGGAGATGGCCAATTTCCCCGATCACATCGGCCACACCAATGAGGACTGCGCCAAGTATCGGGATCAGATGCTCATTGAGCTGCTGAAACTCCACCGCAAGCTGTAAGAGGAGGTTTCATGGCTTTCCCGAAGGATTTTACCGCGTTTACCCGGCGGCGCTGGGTCTGTCTCATTTCCGCCATGGTGATCTGTGTCTGCGCCGGCTTCGGCTACGCCTGGAGCGTGCTGCAAAACCCCATTGTGACTCGTTTCGGCTGGGCTGACTCCGGCGTGGCCCTGGCCTATACCATTACGGTACTGTGTTCCACCATGGCGCCTCTGATCTTCGGCGGACTGATCCGCCGTATGTCCACCCGGGCCGGTGTGATCGTAGGTGCGATTCTCTTCGGCGGCGGACTGCTGCTGACGGGATGGATGAACCAGATTTGGCAGCTCTATCTGTTTTACGGTGTGATCTCCGGACTGGGCGTAGGTTTCATCTACCCCAGCATGATGGCCTATGTGGTGCGCCTCTTCCCGGACCGATCCGGACTGGCCTCCGGACTGGGCACCGCCGCCTACGGCTCAGGCGCCATTTTGTGGGCCCCTACCGCCGCGGCGCTGATGGAGGGTGTGGGCATGGACCGGGCCTTTCAGGTGCTGGGCATCCTCTTTGCCGTAATTATTTTGGTCGGCTCCCTGCTTCTGATTGATCCGCCCGAGGGTTTTCAGGCCGCTATGGCGCCCAAGAGCAGGGGGGAGCAGGGAGGGGCCGCCGACCTGAGACGGGGCCAGATGGTGCGTACCGGAACCTTCTGGAAGATGGTTGTGGTGTTCACCTGCGGCCTGGTGGCCGGCGTCATCGTCATCAGCCAGGCATCTCCCATCCTCCAGCAGTCCCTGGGCTATTCCTCCTCCAGAGCGGCCCTTTTCGTCAGCGTGTTTGCCGCCTGCAACATGGCCGGGCGCTTCCTGTGGGGCAGCCTGTCGGACAAGCTGGGACTGGTCAATACCGCTGGTGCGGTCTTTGTGCTGTGCATCCTGTCCATGGGCCTGCTGGCCGTGGTGGGGCAGGAGGTGTTGGTGCTGGTGCTGATGGGCGTGGCGGCCTCCTGCTATGGCGGCCTGGCCTCCATCCTCACACCCCTCACCGCCCGGATGTTCGGCCCCCGGTACATCACGGAAAACTACGGTGTGATGTATGTGGTGTTCGGTCTGGCCAGCCTGATCGGGCCCAGTTTGGCCACTACCTTTAAAACCATGGGAGGGGGAAGCTATACCGGAGCCTATGTCACTGCCGCGGTGCTGGCAGCGGTGGGCCTGGTCCTCTCCCGATTCCTGAAACCTGTGTCCCGCAAAGGAGAATGATATGGAACTAAGTAAAGTACGTACCATGGAGCAGATCATCGCCAGCTTCAAGGACGGCCAGACCATCGCCATCGGCGGCCAGACCAATCACTATATGCCGGAACGGCTGATTGATTGTGTGCTGGAGAGCGGGGCCAAGCATCTGACGGTGTACTCCATCGATTCCAGCGACCCCGGCATGGGCATCAGCCGCATCATTGAGGCCGGGCGGGTGGACAAAATGATCACCACCCATGTGGGGACCAATCCCCGTACCAACGCCCGTATTCAGGACGGCTCCCTGAAGGCCGAGCTTATCCCCATGGGTACCTTCATCGAGCGCATCCGCTGCGGCGGCATGGGCCTGGGAGGCGTGCTCACCAAGACCGGCCTGGGTACCGTGGTGGAGGAGGGCAAGCAGATCATCGAGGTCGATGGTCAGAAGTACCTGCTGGAGACCGCCCTCCACGCCGACGTGGCGCTGACCCGCTGCCGGAAGGCCGATCCTCTGGGCAATCTGGCCTATCGGGGCAGCAGCGGCCATGCTTCCCATCCGGTCATTGCCACCTGTGCCGACCTGTCCATCGTGGAGTGCGATCACTTCTGCGACCTGGGTGAGATCGGCCCGGATGAAGTAAAGGTGCCCGGTATGTTCGTGGACATGATTCTGGTGTAAGGAGGGGGAGCAGATGGACAACAGAAACTTTATCGCCAAGCGGGCTGCTGCCTACTTCAAACCCGGCGACGTGGTCAACCTGGGCATCGGTATCCCCAGCCTCTGCGGCAGCTATGCCGCCGAAGGGGTTCTGTTCCAGAGCGAGAACGGCTTTATCGGCATCGGCGCCACGGTGAATGAGGGCCTGATGATGAACGAGCGGTTCGTCAATGCCGGCGGCGTAAACTTTATCCCTGTCCCTGGCGCCAGCGCCTTCGATGTGGCCATGTCCTTCGGTGTCATCCGGTCCGGTCGGCTGGCTGCCACCGTGCTGGGCGGCCTTCAGGTATCCGCCAACGGTGATCTGGCCAACTGGGCCTCTCCCGGCCGGGCCTTCGGCATGGGAGGCGCCATGGACCTGTGCAACGGCGCCCGGAAGGTGATTGTGGCCATGGATCTGGTGGCTAAAAACGGTGCGCCCAAGGTGGTGAACCAGTGCACCATGCCCCTCACTGCCATCCACTGCGTGGACCACATCGTTACCGACCGCTGTGTCATCAACGTGACCCCGGAGGGTCTGGTGCTGGCCGAGATCCGCAAGGGCCATACCGTGAAAGAAATTCAGGCCGCTGTGGAGCCTAAGCTTCTGGTGGCCCCTGATCTGATTGTAATGGAGGAAGATTGATATGGCAAAACCGCTGAGCAAAACAGTGGTCGTGGCCTACGGCCGCTCCGCTGTAGCTAAATCCGGTAAGAAGGGCGCTCTGCGTCAGCTTCATCCCATCGACATGGGCGGCCTGGTGCTGAAGGGTGTTATGGAGAAGATCCACCAGCTGGACCCCGCTCTGGTGGAGGATGTGATCCTGGGCTGCGCCATCCCCGAGGCCAAACAGGGCCTGAACCCCGCCCGCCTGGTGGCTGCCCGGGCCGGACTGCCCTACACCGCCTGCGGCCTCACCGTGGACCGCTTCTGCTCCTCCTCTCTCCAGGCTGTGGCCCTGGCTGCCTGGCAGATCGAGGCCGGACAGGCCGACTGCATCGTGGCCGGCGGCATTGAGTCCATGACCGCTCTGCCCATGACGCTGGACCGCAGCGGGGACATGAACCCCTGGCTGCTGGAGCACGACCCCAATCAGTATATCTCCAACGGCGAGACCGCTGAGAATGTGGCTGAGAAGTACAACGTCACCCGGGAGGAGATGGACGCTCTGGCCCTGGCCAGCCATCAGAAGGCAGCCCATGCCCAGGACGCCGGCTACTTTGACGATCAGATTATCCCTCTGCCCGGCGTGGATGCCGAGGGCAATCCCATCGTCTTTGACAAGGACCAGGGCATCCGCCGTGACACCAGCATGGAGAAGATGGCTTCCATGAAGCCCTGCTTCCGGGAGAATGGCCGGGTCACCGCCGCCACCTCTTCCCAGACCAGCGACGGCGCTGCCTTCCTGGTGCTCATGAGCCGGGACAAGGCCGCTGAGCTGGGCATCAAGCCTCTGGCCTCCTTCCTGGGCTTCTGCGTGGGCGGTCTGGACCCCGCCTATATGGGTCTGGGTCCCATCTACGCCGTGCCCAAGGTGATGGAGTATACTGGCCTCACCGTGAACGATATGGACGTGATCGAGCTCAACGAGGCCTTTGCCGCCCAGGTCAGCCCCTGCATCAAGGAGCTGGGCATGGATCCCGCCAAGGTCAACCCCAACGGCGGCGCCATGGCTCTGGGTCATCCTCTGGGCGCTACCGGCGCGGTACTGTCCTGCAAGGCCATCTCTGAGCTGCACCGCACCGGCGGCAAGTACGCCCTGGTGACCATGTGCATTGCCGGCGGCATGGGCGCGGCCGGTATCTTCAAAGCGGAATAAATTGACACAACAATTATTATATTGACCATTTTATGGAGGTATTGATTATGGGTAAGCCTTTGGCCGATTATGTGAAGCTCCCCCAGCTGGACGAGTACAAGGAGTGGTTCAAGGATTTCGCGGACCTGTACCGTGAGGATGGCATCCTGCAGGTGACCTGGAAGACCAACGACGGCCCCATGCACCACAGCGGTATGTCCCACCGGGCCATCAGCCAGCTGGTGCGCATCTTGTCCCTGGACAACCAGAATGAGATCATCATCTTCACCCACATCGGCGACAGCTGGATGACCGAGTCCGATCCCAACGGCTGGGAGACCTATTCCAAGCTGCCCACCGAGCGGTTCCAGCACCAGTATTTTGACGACACCAACCTGATCAAGAACATGATCTTCGATCTGGATGTGCCCACCATCGGTGTGCTGCCCGGCCCCGGCTTCCACTGGGACTCCGCCATGCTCAGCGACATCACCATCTGCTCCGATGATACCTGGATCGAGGTGCCCCACGCCCACGGCGGCCTGGTGCCCGGCGACGGCATGGGCCTGATGGCTCAGCACTACTTCGGCACCAAGCGGGGCAACTACTACATGATGACCGCCCGTCAGTGGACTGCCCAGCAGATGCTGGACTGGGGCATGGTCAGCGAAGTGGTGCCCAAGGATCAGGTTATGGCCCGCGCCTGGGAGATCGCCCGGATGCTCAAGACCATGCCTTACGAGAACCGCACCATCATGTCCAACCTGGCCAAGCGTCCTCTGAAGAAGCTGCTGGTGGAGGATCTGAAGCTGCACACTGTGTCCGAGCAGTACGGCTCTCTGCTGCGCATCGCCGCCGGCGACATGGGCGACCGCAACGCCGCCCAGCAGGACGAGAAGTACATCAGCCAGACCAACGACTGGCGTTACTGCCACGACTGGATGCAGCAGCCCCCCACCCGGGAGAGCTGGGCTGGCTTCCGTACCAAGCCCATCGAGTGGTTCAAGGAAGTGGAGGCCGGTCGGGAGGTCAACCCCTTCGATCCCAGCCGTCCGGTGAAGCCCTATCGTCCCGACGAGAAGTAAGCCAAACCCCGGCATGATTTGAGTATTGGAGGTTACTGTAATGGGAAAGCCTATGGCTGATTACGTCAAGCTGCCCGAGTTTGACGAGTATAAAGAGTGGTTCAAGGACTTCGCCGATCTGAAGCGGGAGGACGGCATCGTCCAGGTCACCTGGAAGACCAACGACGGCCCCATGCACCACAGCGGTATGTCCCATCGGGCCATGAGCCAGCTGACCCGTTGGCTGAGCCTGGACTACAAGAACGAGATCATTATCTATACCCACATCGGCGACAACTGGATGATCGAGTCGGACGCCAACGGCTGGGAGACCTACTCCAAGCTGCCCACCGAGCGGTTCCAGCATCAGTATTTTGACGACACCAACCTGATCAAGAACATGATCTTTGATCTGGATGTGCCCACCATCGGCGCCATCCCCGGCCCCGGCTTCCACTGGGATTCCGCCATGCTGTGCGACATCACCCTGTGCTCCGAGGACACCAAGATGGAGGTGCCTCACGCTCAGGGCGGCCTGGTGCCCGGCGACGGCATGGGCCTGATGTGCCAGCACTTCTTCGGCACCAAGCGGGGCAACTACTATATGATGACCTCCCGCCAGTTCACCGCCCAGCAGATGCTGGACTGGGGCATGGTCAACGAGGTGCTGCCCAAGGGTAAGGTGCTGGAGCGGGCCTGGGAGATCGCCCGGATGTGGAAGACCATGCCCTACGAGAATCGCACCATCATGTCCAACCTGGCCAAGCGTCCTCTGAAGAAGCTGCTGGTGGAGGACCTGAAGCTGCACACCGTGTCTGAGCAGTATGGCTCTCTGCTGCGGGTGGCCGCCGGGGAGCTGGGCGACGAGAATTCCGCCCAGCAGGATGAGAAGTACATCAGCCGCGTGAACGACTGGCGTTACGCCACCCACGACATGGAGCAGCCCCAGACCGCCGAGAGCTGGCGCACCATGCCCCAGAAGGCCAACCAGTGGTGGCAGAAGGTCAAGGCCGGAGAGATCGAGAATCCCTTCGTCTTTGAGCACAGCAACGAGCCGGAAGGCTACGAATTTTAATCCAACAGGGAAGAAGGGGCCGTATCCGGCCTCTTTTTCCCATACCTGTTTCCTAAACCGTGCCGGATGCCGGCGCGGAACCATGAAAAAGGAGTGGAACTGAAATGACAAAGACCATCATTACCGCCGCGCTGACCGGCGCGGTCACCCCCGCGGGTTACAAGATCCCCGAAACCCCCCAGCAGATCGCCGACGAGGCCTATGACGCCTGGAAGCTGGGCGCCGCTGTGGTCCACCTGCATATGCGTGCCGACGACGGCCTGGGCGCTATGGACAAGGAGAAGTTCCGTGAGACCATCCGCCTGATCCGCAGCCACAAGGACTGTGACGTCATCATCAACTGCACCTCCTCCGGCGCCTCTCCCCAGCATCCCGCCACCGATGAGGAGCGTATGGCGCACCACAAGGAGCTGCCCGGCATTGAGATGGGCTCCTACGATGCCGGTTCCTTCAACTGGATGCCCGGCGGTGTGTTCATCAACTCCCCCCAGTTCCTCCAGCAGCTGGGCGACCTGTACATGGAGAAGGGCACCAAGCCGGAGATCGAGATCTTTGACGCCGGTATGCTGGGTGTTACCGACTACTTTGTGAAGAAGGGCCACCTGCCCACTCCCTGCCACTATCAGTTCTGCCTGGGCGTGCTGGGCGGTATGCCCGCCACCGTGGAGAACCTGCTCTATCTGGTAAATCACATCCCCGCCGGTTCCACCTGGTCCGCCTTCGGTGTGGGCAAGGGTCATTTGCCCATCATGTTCGCGGCCCTGGCCCTGGGCGGCCACATCCGTGTGGGCATGGAGGACAATGTGGTCTTTGGCGTGGACGAGAACGGCAAGAAGATCATGGCCACCAACCATATGCTGGTGGAGCGTGCCGTGGCCGCTGTCAAGGCTTTCGGCAATACCCCCGCTACCCCCGCCGAGGCCCGCCAGATCCTAGGCATCCCCGCCTTTGACGGCGAGAAGGTCCGCGCCGCTCTGGGGATCGACTGATATGAAGATCCAGAGCGTACTGGGCCCGGTGGACACGTCGGAACTGGGCCAGGTGCTGATGCACGAGCATCTGACCTGTGCCGACTGGTCCATGCGGATGAACTTCGGTTCCCGCTTCTATGAAGCGGACAAGGTTACCGAGATGTCCTGCGGAATGCTGGGCAAGGCAGCACAGCAGGGTGTGGCCACCGTGGTGGACGGCACGCCTGTAAACCTGGGCCGTGACATTCACTTGATGCGGGATGTGGCCCGCCGTACAGGACTGAACATCATCGCCTCCACCGGCTTCTACTATCAGGAGGAGCCCTGGCTGGGCTTCCGGGACGAGGAGCAGATCTACGACCTGCTGATGGGCGACTGCACCGACGGTATTCAGGGTACCGACAGCAAGCCGGGCATCCTGAAGGCGGGCGTGGCCCGGGCCGGGGTGACGCCTCTGCTCCACAAGGTACTCCACGCCACCGGCCGTGTGGCCGCCGAGACCGGGCTGCCCATCTTCTGCCACCATGATCCCTCTGTCCACAGCGGCGGGGAGATTCTGGACCTGTTCGAGAGCTGCGGCGTGCCCGCAAACCGGGTGATCCTGGGTCACAGCGGCGACACCACCGAGCTGGAATACCTCACCGCCATGCTGGAGCGGGGCTGCTGGCTGGGCATGGACCGCTTCGGCTTCTGCGACCGGGACCTGGGGCTGGAGCCCCGGGTGGACACCATTGCCCGGCTGTGCGAAATGGGCTGGGGGAACAAGCTGCTCCTCAGCCACGATCTGGCCGCCTATCTGGCCTTCTGGGACAGCTGGGAGACCACCAAAAACAGCGATTACCTCCATCTGGAGGAGGACTTCACCTTCATCCACCGTCGGGTACTGCCCGCTCTGCGGGAGCGGGGCCTGGAGCCCGCCGTGGTGGACGGCCTGCTGACGGCCAATCCCAGAACCTTCTTTGAAGGAACTTCCAGTCACTAATGATTGTTCCTTATTTTCCCCCTTACTAAATCCTTTCCCTCATCAGGCAGGCACGGGACCGGAGCCACGGTCCCGTGCCTGCCGCTTTTTTGCGGATAAAAGTACCAAACGCTCAAGGACGGGAGGGGTCCAATCTGTCTTTTTGTGTGAACCGATGGTTGAAACGTACGGTTTTCTAATGTATACTAAAGGTCAGAGAATATGGCCCTTCGGGCCCACAGAATGGAAAGGTGAATCGAATGGAACAGTCAAAGGTCCACGCACTGGCTGTCACAGCCGCCCGTGCCCGCCTGCTGGCGATGGACATGGTGCATGACGCGGCCTCCGGCCACATCGGCGGCTCCCTGTCCTCCATGGACATCATTACCACCCTGTACGGTCATGTGATGCGGGTAGATCCCGCCAATCCCCGGGACCCTGACCGGGACCGTTTCGTGCTGTCCAAGGGACACTGTACCCCCGCACTCTATCCCAATCTGGCTCTGAAGGGCTTTTTCCCCGTGGAGGATCTGAAACTTTTCCGCTCCATCAAGGGCGAGATGTCCGGTCATGCCGAAATGCATCACATTAAGGGCGTGGATATGTCCACCGGCTCTTTGGGTCAGGGCATCTCCGCCGCTGTGGGGATGGCTCTGGCGGGTAAGGCCGATCAGAAGAACTATCGTGTGTATGCTCTGCTGGGCGACGGCGAGATCGAGGAAGGCCAGGTGTGGGAGGCCGCCATGTCTGCGGCCAAGTACCACCTGGACAACCTGTGCGCCATTGTGGACGTCAACGGCCTGCAGATCGACGGACCCACGGCTGAGGTCATGCCCTCCGAGCCCCTGGACAAGAAGTTTGAGGCCTTCAACTGGAATGTGATCCATGTGGACGGCCACGACTTCAACGCCCTGGAAGAGGCGTTTAACGCCGCTGCTGCCTGCAAGGGCAAGCCCACCGTGCTGCTGGCCAAGACCATCAAGGGCAAGGGCGTCTCCTTCATGGAGGGAGACTACGGCTGGCATGGCAAGGCGCCCAATGATGAGCAGTATGAAAAGGCCCATGCGGAGCTGGCTGCGACGCTGGCGGAACTGGAGGGAAAGTAAGCCATGAGTGAAAAGATCGCCACCCGCGTGGCATATGGTAAGGCCCTGGCCGAGCTGGCCGACCAGTATCCCGACCTGGTGGTGCTGGACGCCGACCTGTCCGGCTCCACCCAGAGCGCCTTTTTTGCCAAGGCCCACCCTGAGCGTTTTTACAACATGGGCATTGCTGAGGCCAACATGACCGGCGTGGCTGCCGGTTTGGCTACCTGCGGCAAAATGCCCTATACCCATACTTTTGCCATGTTCGCCACCGGTCGAGCCTATGAGCAGGTCCGTAACTCCGTGGCCTATCCCCGTCTCAACGTGAAGATCGTGGGTTCCCACGGCGGCCTGTCCGTGGGTGAGGACGGCGCCACCCATCAGTGCATCGAGGACTATGCCCTCATGCGTACCATCCCCAACATGATGGTGGTCTCTCCCTGCGACGGCCCCGAGATGCGTCTGGCGGTAAAGGCTCTGCTGGACTATGACGGACCGGCCTATCTGCGGCTGGGCCGCCTGGCGGTAGACAGCATCACTGATGAGGTGCCCGGCTACTCCTTCCAGCTGGGCAAGGGCTCTCTGCTGCGGGATGGCACCGACGTCACCGTCATTGCCACCGGCATGATGGTCCAGATGGCCTATGCTGCCGCTGAAGAGCTGGCGGAGGAGGGCATCTCCGTCCGGGTCATCGATATGCACACCATCAAGCCTCTGGACGGCGAGATCGTGCTGAAGGCTGCCCTGGAGACCCGTTGCATTGTCACCTCCGAGGAGCACACCGTTCTCAACGGCCTGGGCTCCGCTGTGGCGGAATTCCTGGCCGAGCACTGCCCGGTGCCTGTGGTGCGCCATGGCGTCAACGATGAGTTCGGCCGCTCCGGCGCTGCCAAGGCGGTGCTGGAGGCCTACGGCCTCACCACCGAGGGCATCATCGAGAAGGTACGTCAGGCCCTGAAGCTGAAGAAATGAGTGACATCCGACTGATCTGCCTGGATATGGACGGCACCCTGTTGGACGACGACCACGCCACCGTGCCCCCCAGAAATGTGGCCGCTCTCCGGGCAGCGGCGGAGCGGGGGGCGGCGGTGACCATCGCCAGCGGCCGGGCCTGGTCCCTGCTGCGGGCGGTGGACGCCCAGATTGGCGTTACCCGGTACGCCGTGCTGTCCAACGGCGCGGCGGTGCTGGATGTGGCCACGGGGGAGTGGATTTACCGCCGGCCCATGGACCCGGCTGCCCGCCGTACCATCCTCACCCTGCTGCTGGACTGGGGCCTGCCCTTTGAGGTCTACTGCGAAGGAGAAAACTATATTCAGGCCAACCGCACTGAGCAGGTGGTGGGCAGCGCCCTGTCCCCGGAGTTTGCTCAGGTACTGCGGACCTGCTCTCATTTTCCCGAAGATTTGAACGCGGCCCTGGAAGGTAAGGCGGTGGAGAAGATCCACATCTTCCATGTGCCTCCGGAGCGCCGGCAAGAGCTGCTGGGCGCGGTGGAGGCCTGCGGCCCCCTGGCGGTGACCACCTCCTTTGGGGAGAACATGGAGCTCACCGCCCCCGGTGTCAACAAGGGTTCGGCGGTACAGGCCCTGTGTGCCAGGCTGGGATTGGAGCCTGACCAAGTGATGGCCTTTGGCGATGCAGGCAATGACCTGGAGCTGCTGAGCTGGGCGGGCTGGTCCTTCGCCATGGGCAATGCCAGCAGTGAGGCCAAGGCCGCCGCACGCTATACCACTGGCACCAACCGGGAGGGCGGCGTCGGTATGGCTGTGGAACAGTATCTGCTGAATGCATAATCAAACGGCGCATGACCATTGTCATGCGCCGTTTTTCCTCATAGTTGATTTTAGCGGGCGACGGAAGAGAAGTCGGGCTGCTGTTCCGGTTCGGTCTGACGGATTTTATGAAGGTATCGCAGCAGGAAAAACAGGGTGATAACCAGGCAGATTCCCTCGGAGAACAGGGGAGAGAGCCAGATGCCCGTATCGCCCAGCACTTTGGACAGGACCACCAGGCAGCCGGAGATGAGCACCAGGCCCCGGCCAAAGGAGATGGTAAGGGCGGGGAAGGGGTGTTCAACGGCGGTAAAGAAGCCGGAGATCAAGACGTTAAAGCCCATAAGCAGGAAGGCGGGAGCATAGAGCCGGAGCGCATTGACGGTGTATCCAAAGAGTGGATCGGCCGGCTCCAGAAAGAGGCCTACAATGGGACCGGCCAGCAGCTGGCAGATGATGAAGAAGCCTACTCCTGCCACTGCCACCAGCTTGATGCCGTAAGACAGGAATTTGTGGCACAGGGGCCGCTGTCCCGCGCCAAGATAGAAGCTGGACAGAGGCTGGACCCCGTGGGCAGTGCCGATCATGGTCATGAGCACCAGAGTGTTGACATAGCTGATGATGGTGTACGAGGTGAGGGCGGCCTCGCCGGACACCTGCAGGATAGTCTGATTGAACAGAAAAATGACCAGGCCGTTGGAGAACTCGCTGAGTCCGTCGGAGGTGCCCAGAGGAATGATCCGGCGGTAGGCCCCGAAGTCGGGCTTGAAACGGCCAAAGCGCAGAGGGTTGGGGTGGCGCACGAAGTAGATGACAAAGATCACAGTGGAGGTGACCTGAGACAAGCCGGTGGCCAGAGCCGCACCCCACACGCCCCAGTGGAAGTGCATCACAAACACATAGTCCAGCACCACATTCATAATGGCACAGGACAGTACGCCGATGGTGCTGACGTGGGGGGCGCCGTCTGCCTTCACCTGAACCTCAAGGTTGTAAGACACGGTAAAAAAGACGGAGAAGCAGGCGATAATACCTACATATTCCTTTACCAGCGGCAGCAGGTCCCCAGTGGCGCCCAGGAACAGGGCCACGCGCTCCAGGTTCAGCAGCACGACTGCCGTCAGGACCAGAGACAGAACAATGACCACTGCCAGGTTCTGATTAAAGTAGTTGCGGGCTTTCTCCTCGTCCCCTTGGCCCAGAGACAGGGACAGGACGGTGGAGGTGCCGGTGGCCAGCAGGATGCCTATGGTGAAGATAAGGGATACAAAAGGCATGGATAGATTTACTGCTCCCAGAGCGTGGCTGCCCACACCGTGGGCCACGAAAATGCCGTCCACCATGGTGTACAGGGAGAAGATCCACATGGAGACGATGGATGGAACGGTAAACTTGAAAAACTTAGCAACCAGATTCACGGGTAAAACCTCCTCTTACTGGGGATATGATAAACCCTCGTACTGTCCGAGAGTCAAGAGCGGGAGGCAAAAAAGTTGAAAGAATTTTATCAGATCCATGAATTGGCCAAATTGTTCGATCTTTGTCCCGATACCCTGCGCTATTATGAGGAGAAGGGGCTGCTCCACCCGGTGCGGGGAGAGAACCGCTACCGGATGTACGGTATCCAGGATGTGTGTACTCTGAATATCATTCGCTCACTGCGGGAGCTGGATCTGCCCACCCGGGAGATCGGAGCTTATCTGGAGCGGCGGAGCGTAGGGGAGACCCTGGAGCTGCTGGATCGGGAGGAGACGCTGCTCAAGCGTCGGATGGAGGAATTGGAGGCTGCACGGAAGGAGGCGGCAGAGCGCCGAGCACGGTTGGAGCGCTACCGCATGGTGGAGGCCGGATATGTAGAGCTTGTCCGGGAGCCGGAGCGGCCCTACGTCTTTCTGGAAAAGGATTTTATTCTGGAGAAGGAAGTGGACTTCCAGCTCAAGCGGCTGGAGCAGCGGCATCAGGATTACATCCAGGTCATTGGCAGCCAATGTATGGGGGCCCAGGTGGACGAGGAAAGTCTGAAAAAAGGGATCTTCAATCATTTTTCTCGGGTCTTTTTCCTCACAAGCTCTGGACTGCCCTACGATGATATACTGCCCGGAGGTGAATATGCCCGGCTGTACTATCGGGGCGAATATGATCGGATGGAGGAGCATCTGGGAACGCTGCTGACGGGAATCCAGGAGGCTGGGCGGATACCAGAGGGGGCGCCGCTGGAGCTCTACCGCATCGACGCCCACGACACCAACCGTCCGGAGGAGTACGTCACCGAACTTCAGGTGAGGGTCTGTGCCCTGTGACCCTGGATTTGATATGGTGCCTCAAGGCAGGACAAGAAACTTTTTACAGCAGCAGCACGTCTATGACATGACGGGACTCCCGTCAGATGCAGCATTTGGCAGGAGGAGATACACATGAAAAGAATTGGTACGACTGCTGTTGTCCTAACGATTTTATCTGCAATGTGCTGAGCGGCTGTTCACAGGCTCAGTCCAATGCCGTGGATACCAACAGTCCCAGCATTGAGACACCATCCCCCACTCCGTTGCAAAGTGAAGTGCCAGCCTCGCCGGAGCCAATGGATGAGATCTATCCCGTGAGTACCCAGGAGGAGGCAGCTCAGATCCTGGAGCGGGCATATGAAGGATTTGTGCAGGAAGTGACCTTCCGCTTTACGCAGGAAGATCTGCCCTTTCAGGAGCGTTCCATTCTGCTCCAGAACGCGTCCAATGAGGTGTTGAGCGCCCGGCCGGAGCTGAAATATGCCTACGCCCCGGAATGTACGGAAGGAGTGGATGGGACAGTCTGTAAGATTTCGTATATGCCGTATAAACTGGGGTATCCGGACGGCAAACCGGAGGGAGCCGTGGAAATCAATACCCTTGCGGAATTGGTGAAGGCGGCGGACGCCGCTCTTAGTGAGGAAGAGATTTCTATTGTGATCCGGGACCCGGAGCTGGTGGTGGATGATATGCAGCGGGCCCTGCAGTTGGCGGGGTATGGCTATATATTGTATACGCTCAACAGCGACGCCACGGCAATCCAAACTTTTCCAAGCGATTCTGAAACGATTGAGCAGAGTGTTGGGAAGATACAGGAGATCCAGAGTATCGCAAAAGAGACTGCGGCGACAATTCTGACCGATACCATGGATGATGAGGAAAAGCTTAAGGCTATTTATCGCTTTATTGTGGGAAATACCACATATGACTACCGATATTATCAGAGCCCGGACACGCTGCCCTATGAATCCAGGACAGCTTTCGGACCATTGCAGAACGGAACGGCCATCTGCGGCGGGTTTTCCTGGGCGTTTCGTGTGCTCTGCGAAGAGGCCGGTATCCCCTGCTGGAACGTCACCGGTACCGGAGCAGGGGAGGAGCATATGTGGAATTGCGCTCTGCTGGATGGGGAATACCGCTACTTTGATACGACCTGGGACGCGGGACGCCCGGATGAGAGCCAGTGGAGGTATTTTGGCCGAACGGAAGAGGAAATCTCCCAGGATCATTTCTGGGGAATCGGCCAGAAGGAGTTGATACAGGGGCTGACCCAATCATAAGATTGGGACAAGGCTTTGCCGTATAGGGACAAACATTGTCGGAATACAGTGGGACCATGGAGGTGTGACAAATGATTCCTGCATGGATCCTGCTGCTGCTCAATCAGGTTTTCTTTACGCTTCGCCTGTCCGGCGGGGGAAACGGCTCCTTTCCCCGCCCGCTGAAAGCGGAAGAGGAACGCCGGTATCTGGAACAGGCTGCTCAGGGCGATCTGGAGGCCCGCAACAAATTGATCGAGCACAATCTGCGCTTGGTGGCCCACATTGTTAAGAAGTACTATACCCCCAATGGGGATCAGGACGACTTGATTTCTATTGGTACCATTGGGCTGATCAAAGGAATTGGTACCTTTAAACCGGATAAAAAAGTACGGCTGGCTACCTATGCGTCCCGCTGCATTGAAAATGCTACACTATCGTAACGGACTTTTTACCCCTTCATGTGGCGGATCGCACCGACTTAAGGGATAAATGGCGTGTGTTTTGCCAACCTACGGAACGCGTGGTAGTCATGACACGCTATGCTCTCAATGTGGTCAGTTACGCGCCCTTGTATATTCACAGTTTCCGCCTTGTCCAGCCCCACACGCTGGTGGAGGCGGAGAAGTTCAATCTTATCTACACAGATCCAACTCAAATCGACAATATAGCGGACAAGCTGCGGTGGTACAGATACCAGCATGGTCTGCTGCAAAGAGATGTGGCAGACTACGCCGGTCTGGATCGTAGTACATATTCCGGCTATGAGAATACCCAGCGGGACTACTACCCCATCGAGAAGATGCAGAAGATTGCGGAGCTGTTCGCCGTGCCGGTCACGGATTTGCTGGACGAGTTTAATTTGTTCCTCTACAATGGTCAGGGACGACAGATTAAAGAAATGCGCCGGCGGCGTCACATGACCCAGGTGGAATATGCCAGGCGACTGGGTGTCCCCTTTGGCACGCTGCAAGGGTGGGAGCAGGATCGGGTACAGATCTGCAAGCAGACATGGCGCAGACTGAAAATCAGAGGATAACACAAAGGGATGGGGTTATGCCCCATCCCTTTGCTGATGTATTCGTTTGATTGCCTCAATCAACTCCGCTTTCTGCTCCACGGGGCAGGGCATGGCTTTGATTTGTTCCATGACTGTCTGCGCATGGACGGCAGCAACTTTCTTAAAAAGTTCTTCCTGCTTTTCCGGAGCTGTCGGATAATGCATGATAACGCCCAACGCACATCCCCTCTTTCTTGGTAAGGCAGTATATGCGTCAATGCTTGTCCTTCATGTCCTTTGCGGACAGGGAAGCCAGGTAGACATTGGTCACATCCGCCCGTTCGTGGCCCAGCAGCCGGGACACCGTGAAGTGGGCGTCCAGAGCGCCCATGCCTTTGTCCATCAGTTCCTCATACTTCTCCGCCGCAAAGGTGTGGCGAAGTCCGTGAAAGGTCAGGGGAGGATCAGATTTTACTTGAATGCTGCTCCGATGCGCTGCGATGAACAGCTGCAGGCGGTGGATGGCCTGGTCGGTGGGCATATCGTCCGGCACCAGCAACTTGTGGCCCCGCGGGGTGCGCACCAGCTGACGCCGCAGGGCAATGGCGATCTGCTCGTTGATGGGAACCGTGCGGATCTTGCCGCCCTTGCCCTTGACGGTGACGGCCTGCTCCCGAAGGGCCTGCTCTGCTGCGGCGGTGTCCATGCGGAAACACTCGTGAATGCGGAGCCCGGCGTAACGGGCCAGGTAGAGAGCCAGAATGTAATCCCAACGCTCCGCGGCCAGGGCCTTGCCCAGCATGTGGTTGAACTCCTCTGTACTCCAGGTACGGTCCACACCGCCGAAGCGTCGGCGCTCCAGTTCGACTCCCAGTTCGCTGTTGGTGGGCAGCGCATATTTGGGGTTGCTCATTTTGTCGTGGAAGAAGCGAATGGCTGCCAAATCCGTTTTTATGGTGGAAGCCGACTTCCCATGTTCCTGTAAATACAGCACATAGCCAACAAGGTGCTTGCCGCTGATGTTGCTCAGTTTCTGAAGGTGGTACTCATCAGCCAGATAGCCGCAGAACCGCTTGCACGCCTCGTAATAGCGATCCTTGGTGCGGAAACTGCCCTGACGATTATGGCGGGCTAACTTGTTCAGTTGGCTCACCAGGGCCAGATAGAGACCCTTGTTTTGAATGGATCGTGTCATATAATAAAGTGCTCCTTTTCTTTCATAAGTAGTTCGGATGGGCACAGTTCGCCCCTTGGCAGAGCCGTCTGTTTCCGCCGGATCTCCAGGAAAATCTTCCTGGAGCCTGGGGGCAATCGCTTCGGAACCCCTTGCAGCAGAGGCGTTTCCAGGAAGCGAGCCATGAACGGCGAATCTCTGTCTCTTTTTCAGTTGGAACCAGGTCAGTACGAGTGCAGTATGGGGATAGACCCTGCCATCGGAGGGCATTGCTCCGATGACGACTGCCGACACAACCGCTGAAACTCGGCTGCAAACTGCGGTAAAGAACCACAGCCTGCGTGTGTCTGTTGATCCCTCCGGCTGGGATCAAGGGAATTGCGTCCTCTTTGCTGCCGAACCGGCACTGTGCCGGAACAAAGAGGGGTGAGCCTGCTGCCACAGGCTCCGAGGTGCAGCCCCCCAAGTCACTCCGCACACCTCGACGCGGAGAAGGGAGACGGCCATGTTTTAGGATAAGTTCTTCTGGCACCTTACCGCAGACTGGCAGAGTCTGGGGCAACTCCCAACGGGAGTGCGGGGCTATGAACGCACAAAAAGAGGGTGCGAAAAGTTCCTTCTGTGCCTGATCTACACAGGCAGTAAACTTTTCGCACCCTCAAACAAGTGCTCGTATTCTTTCTCATGGCCATCCGAAGAAGTCAACATCTTCGGCGCAGCACCACAGCATCAAAGGAAAAGACAGCCGATGAACATGGTTCCCTTGTTGTCCACTGAAACGGAGACAACAGCCGTAGGGCATTGCCCTGGCGGAAAACGGCTGAAGCGTACAAACCTAACAGCGTGCGCAATGCGAGATGTCCCTCTCGCTCACAGATGAATCCTGCCCCGGAGTTCCACCGAGTACGCGCAAAGAATCAATAGTAATTATTATATACCACAATATATTGTGTTTGTCAATGCAATTTAGCCATATATATGATGTTGATTGAAAAATTTCTCGACTTCTTTCGACAGAAAATCAAAAGCCGCCTCCACAGCTTATGTGTAGAAGCGGCCTCATGCCGGATCATCCGGGATATATTTGGCAATGTCTCCGATCTCGCAGGACAGAACGGCACACAGCTTGTTCAAAGTCTTGGTCTCCATATTATCGTTGGCCCGGAGACGGCGGATGGTTTTACTGTCAATGCCGCATTTTTCTCTCAGCTGATAGGTGGAGACACCCTTTTCCTTCATCAGCACCCATAAATTATCAAATACAATCATCTGCATTCCCCCATCATTGACACCATACAGTATGGGGGTTATAATCCGCATTATTAAGGGGATATAATCCCCATACTCAATACGGGAGATGATTTTTTGAAGAAAGCAAGAAAAACCTGTGCGTTCACCGGTCACCGCCCGAAAAAACTTCCCTGGGGCTACAATGAGACAGATGTGCGGTGCGTCGCACTGAAAGTTGCATTGGAGCGGCAGATTCGTTCACTGGTTCAAGAGGGGGTGACGGATTTCCTCTCCGGTATGGCCGAAGGAATTGATTTGCTGGCGGCGGAGATTGTCTTGAATCTGCGGGCGGAATACCCCTGCATCAAACTGCACTGCATCTTTCCCTATAAGGGGCAGGAAACGGAGTGGCCCGCTGCATCCCAGGCCCGGTATCACGCCATTCTGGCGCAGGCGGATTCCGTCATCTATGTCAGCCGGATCTTCCGAAAAAATTGTATGCTGGAACGCAATCACTTTCTGGCCGCCCACTCTGATGTTCTGCTGGCCATCTATAACGGTGAGTATCGGGGCGGCACAGCGGCGACCATACGCTACGCGCAGAAATTGGGACACAGCGTAATTATCCTTGACCCCAACGAAATAGATTGAGTGCACTCAAAATTGAAAATCTGACTGAATAGAGTTGTAAAATTTAACTGAATAGAGTATAATGATTTCACTGAATCATTGAGGTGACTGCCATGGACAAACAAATCTATAAGCCCCGCATTATCGATCATCAGGTGGAAGAATATCTGTCGGCCTTCGGTGCCGTCTGCGTGGAGGGGCCGAAATGGTGCGGCAAGACCTGGACTTCCTCCTATCACAGCCAGAGTGAGATCTATATTGGTGACCCTGCCGGCAACTTTCAGAACCGTCAGTTGGCGGAGTTGTCTCCTGCTCTGGTGCTGGAGGGAGAGACGCCCCGGCTGATTGACGAGTGGCAGGAAGTACCACCTCTTTGGGACGCGGTGCGCTATAAAGTAGATCAGACAGCGCAAAAGGGGCAGTTCATCCTCACTGGCTCCGCCACCCCTAACCACAAGGGGATTCTCCACAGCGGCGCGGGACGGATCGCCCGACTGCGGATGCGGCCCATGTCCCTGTGGGAATCTGGGGACTCCAGCGGCAAGGTGTCTCTGGAGCAGCTGTGCCAGGGGAAAGTGACCCCCGCCATGACCGGCGAGGTGGATCTGAAAAAGTTGATCGAACTGATTATTCGGGGCGGTTGGCCGGGAAGTCTGGGCCTGACTTTGGAGCAGGCGGCGCTGCTTCCCGCCCAATACCTGGACGCTGTCATCGATGATGATGTGTACCGGATAGACGGCGTGAAGAGGGATACCCAGAAAATGCGCCTGCTGCTGCGCTCTCTGGCCCGGAATGAGAGTACCACCGTCACCAATAAAACGCTGATGAAGGACATTAAGGCGGTGGACGACGAGGATATTGACGGCAACACGGTGGCAGCCTACCTGGATGTTTTCAAGAGGCTGTTTATTACGGACAATCAGCCGCCCTTCTCGTCGGGCATCCGTTCCTCTGTACGGGTGAAGCAGGCAGAGAAACGGCACTTTGCTGATCCATCCTTGGCCTGCGCCCTGCTGAAGGCCACACCTGCCAGCCTGTTGGGGGATCTGGAGACTCTGGGCTTCCTCTTTGAGGCTTTGTGCGAGCGGGATCTGCGGATTTATGCCGAGTCTTTCGGGGCGCAGCTTTACCACTACCAGGACTATAAGAACCAGGAGATCGATGCGGTGGTCGAGTTACCGGACGGCCAGTGGTGTGCATTTGAGATTAAACTGGGAGCAAATCAGATTGACGCCGCGGCGGAAAATCTGCTGGAAATTAAAAAGCAAATTGAGGCCGACCCCAAGGGCAAGCCGCCCGTAGTCCTGTGTGTCCTGTGCGGCATGGCCAATGCGGCCTACCAACGGCCGGACGGGGTATTTGTGCTGCCTGTGACGGCGCTCAAGGATTGAGGATTACGGCTTTGCCAAAAAGGAATGCAGCGAAGAATCTGTAAGAGAATAGCTGTACAAGGGAGGAACTGCAATGGCCTATGCAGTTTCCTCACTGTTTGCTCCTGTGGGTCGCTGTGCGGCTTCTTTCGGCGCCGGGTTTACCCTGGATACCTGGGCTCACGTGACCACTTCGGACCAGAAAGCTGCGGTCAACACCATGGGGAAACTTCTCTCCGGCAGCGTCTGACTCTCTCCAGAGCGTTCCGGCCCTTTCCACGCATTTTCCCGTATGTGGCATTGTCTGGGGCAACGAAAATTTTCCAGAAACGAAATCACCAAAAAGCACATAAAAGCAGAATAAAACCGCTGAAATCTTGCGATTTCAGCGGTTTTTTAGCTGCAGCGTCAGGGCTCACGCCTGTGGGCAACCGGCTATGAGAAGCGGCTCCGCCGCCCATTTGCGTATAATAGCTAATCCGTTAAATAATGGGGCGAGAATCCATGGTGTCAGACCTTACCTCACCATCAGTGCTCTCCCCGGAGCATGACCTGAGCGCGGAACACCGTCCCGTCATATTGGAACTTGCAGTAGCCGCCATTTTTTGCAGCAATGCGGCCCACCGACTGCAGGCCGATACCATGTCCCGGACGCTTGGAGGAATGGAACCCGCCCTTGTCCTCCAGGATCTCGCCGGTGTAAGCGTTTTCCACCTCCAGCAATACCACGGCATTTCCATGAATTTCCCCGCGTACCCGGACCCAGCGTAATGAAGGAGGCAGGCGCAGACTGGCCTCCAAAGCATTTTCCAGCAGGTTTGAGAGCACCACGCATACATCCATTTCATCCGCAGGCAGCAGGCGCGGCAGATCCAGAATGTACTCGGCAGGTACGCCCTCCCGGCGCAGCAGGGAGGCATAATGGCCCGCCACCCCGTCCGCGGCGGGATTTTCGCACAAATTCAGCTCCGTGTCAGGCAGGCTCTCCACGGCGGCGTCCACATAGGTACGCAGCTCCTGCCACTCCTCCCGGCGTAGCAGCGCGTCAATGGCGGTAAAGTGGTGGCGCAGATCGTGGCGGGCTTGGCGGGTCTCGGCAATGGTGGCTTGGAGATTTTCATATTGGCTGGTCTGCATCTGCAGGAATTGGTTCTGCTGCTGCAGACGCAGATTCTCCCCCAGGCCCCGGGCCATCAGGTAGAACATCAGGTAGCACAGCAGCAGCAGACACAGCAGCATCAGCTCCACGACGAAAAAGAAAAAGAGGTTCCGGCCGGCTGGTGGGCCATAGATGGCCATAGGCTGAATGACCACATTGAGGAGGGTGAGGACCAGGGGCAACAGCCAGAACACATACCAGGTGCCCGGCATTTCCATCTCCCGGAGCAGATGGCGGACCGTGTGGACGGCGGGATACCACATGGCCAGAACGAATATCCAGCAGAAACCGTTATAGGCCAGGCAGGCCGGCAGAGAAAACCAGACGCTGAGGTTATCGGGTGCCACCCAGAGGTCTACCACGCTGGACAGATTGGCCAGGCAGGAGAAGGCGCCGCAGACGCCCAGGAACACGCTGATGGACTTCCAGGCGGACAGGGCGCACAGTCGCCGCAGGATCAAGGCAAAGACCAGCAGGGAGGGGAGCAGCAGCACGTTGCTCCCCCAGCCCAGGCGGCCGCAGATCCAGCCACCCAGCGGAACCCACACCCCCAGCACCAGAAGGAACAGCAGGATCAGCCGGGCCTTGCCTATGCGCAGATGCTCTCCCAGCGCCAGAAAGCACAGCAGCCCCGCGGGCGCGGTTACCGCCAACTCCAGCGCGGCGCGTACAGCCTGATTCACCGCGTCGCCCCCCTCCGGAACAGAAATTCTCCGAAGGCCGCCCGGGCGCTCTCGGTGCTGCTGCGGCTGACCGGCACCTGGGTGCCGTCGTTCAGTAGGAAGGCCGCGCCGTCAAAGTCCCGGACATGCTCCAGATTGACCAGCACGCCGCGGCCGCACACCAGGAAACGCCTCTCCTCCTTGAGCAGCTCGGTAAATTCGCCAAACGTCATGCGGACAGCGGTCTCCGTTCCATCTCTGAGGTGAATGTGGATCTGATGCCGGAAATGATCCGCCCACAGGATCTCCCCCGGCGCCAGGAGACGTTCCTGCCGGCCGATGTGCAGCCGGATCACCGCCTCTTCCGGAGGCAGATGGCTCAGCACCTCCTCCAGCACCTCCTCCACCTCCGCTATCTGGTAGGGCTTGACCAGGTACTGGAGGGCCCGGACACGATAGCCGTCCAGGGCGTGGTCGGTGGAAGTGGTGGTAAAAACCAGCACGCAGTCGGGATCAAACCCCCGCAGCGTGCGGGCGACCGTTACGCCGTCAATCCCCTCCATGTAGATATCCAGAAAAACCAGATCAAAGGGCTCCCGTGCGGCGGCATCCAGGAAGGAGGTCCCATCCGCAAAGGCCAGGTATTCCACCGGCTTCCGGCGCTGGTTCAGCGCTGTTTTGAGCCAGCGCAGCAGCTCCTCCCGATCCCGGGGATTGTCATCCACCACTGCCAGGCGCATAGTTGTCCCCTCCTCTCCAGCCCGGCCATTGGGCAATCTGTGTTCTTTTATAATAGTATAGCAAATTATGTTTCCCGCGGCTACAATTCAGGCCGGAAAATTACAGTTCGGGACAGATGCCTTGACCTCGACAATTTCTAAAGCATACCATAATGCTGTCAGTGTGCAGAGGAGTGCGGATCCTCTGCTTTTTCAGGCTGGAACCTGAAGAAAAAAGGGCAAAACCACAGGTTTGCCGAAAGGAGGGGGAACATGCGTCGGGTAGCGGTACTGAGCCATTCGCCGGACACCCGAATGCGGCTGTGCAGACAACTGGGAGACCATCTGGCCCGCATGGGATATTTCCCATGCCTGGAGGCTCCGGAGGAGCTGGAGGACTTCTACTACACCATGCGGGCCTCCCCGCCGGACGGGGTGGTGCTGGCCATGGACGGGGTGGCGGGGCTGAACGCCGCCGAACACCTGCGCCGGCTCTGTCCCCGCTGCGCCCTCATCTGGAGCAGCGACCTGGACTTCTCCCTGCAGGCCTATCGGCTGCGGGCGGATTACTTCGTGCAGGGCGAATGGACTGAGGAAACGCTGCGGGAGGGACTCAGCCGCTGGGTAGAGCGGAACAAGCAGCGAAAGAAAGGATGATTTGAGGAATGAAAGGAAGAAAGCGCGGGCTCAGCCTGATCCTGACCCTGAGCCTGATCCTGTCCCTGGTGGGCCCCCTGCCCGCCCGGGCGGCGGACCCGGCCGGCTACGACCCCGACGTGGCGGGCGCCTACCTGCTGCCCGCCCAGGCGGCCAATGACAGCGGCTTTGTCCGCACCGAGGTGCTGACGGCGAACGGCCTCCATGTGGACGGCCATTTTGCCGAACTGACAACTGAGCAGAACGCCGTCAGCGTCAGCGGCGGAGACAAAGCGGTTCTCAGCCCCGCCAGCACCTATATGCACAGCGAGAACCGCAAGTGGTGGACCACCTACCAGTGGGTGGACATGGGGAAGACCCTGAAGGAGCTGCTCTCCACCATGCAGATCACCGCCACCATCAGCGCCTCGCTGACGGCGGACCGGCATATGCACCTCGGCACGCACAAGGACCTGACCGACCGGGCCCAGGCCTATCTGTACGCCGGCTACAACACCTCCCCCATTGTGAAGGTGAGCAACAGCTCCGACGACCCGGACGGGGTGGCCCGCACCTACACCAGCAGCGGCGTGCTCACCTCCGGGGGTACCAATCTCCGCTTCCGCATGGGCGCCACCGACTGCGCCTGCGGCAGCTCCAAGGTGAGCAAGGTCTATATCTACCTCACCGACACGGCAGCGCCCACCCTCACCGGAATCTACGTCAGCGACGGGGCGGGCAATAAGGTTAGCCGCACCGCCTACAAGGGCGGGGAGACCCTCTACCTCACCCTGGAGATGAGCGAGCCCATCCGTTTTGCCGACGGCGTGGCCCACAGTGATCTGGCGCTGAATCTGGACCTTATCAACACCTCCACCGGCCAGAGCGCTGGTCAAACCATCGCCGCCAGTTTCTATGCCCTCACCGGCAGCAAGCTGATCTTCTCCTACACCGTACCCAGCGGGCAGAACATGGACTACACCGTGGTGAGCGTCAGCCCCAGCCAGCAGGACTGGATGGGCGGCAGCTATGCCCTGAAGCTGCTGGACGAGAGCGGCAGCCCCATGGACAAGGGCAGCTTCACCGTCAACAGCCTGGTCACCGACCTGGCGGGCAACCCCCTCAGCTGGACCAGCGGCCGGGAACTGGACAGCCGCCTGTACCTGGACGACGTGGCCCCCGGCTATACCCGGCTTAACGCCCAGGGCAACATGACCCAGGGCTACAAGGTTGGTACCGATGGGAATTGGCCCAGCGACATCACCCCCTCCGCCACCTGGGCCGGCGTGGGGGACTACCTGGCCTTCACCCTCACCCTGAATGAAGAGGTGGGGCTGTGGACGGGGGACAGCTACGCCCAGCTCACCAAGAACAGCGGCGTCACCGCCGTCCTCAACGTGAAGGACGGCGATGGAGACTCCGTTGAGGTGGGCCTCAGCAGCGTATCCTATGCCATGGACAACGTCAACGACGTGCGCAACAGCACCATCCTGACCTTCCAGTCCTTCCGGCCTGGCGACGGGATGACCCTGGAGGGCGACGCTATCAGCATCGTCTCCCTGAAGGCCCCCGACGACAGCGCCCTGGGCGACATGGCGGGCAATCCGCTGGCCACCGCTGTGAGCAAAGACCTGGTGGTGGAGAAGCTGGGGCTGGACGTGACGCCGCCTGAGGTGACCATATTGGATGGGCAAGTCACTGTAAACCCCGTAGAAACCAGCGGCAACGGCCGGTACGTCACCATCCCCTTCACCGTGACGGATGAGACTGGCGGCTCCGGCGTGGACCGCGAGCAGGAGGTCATCCTGGGCATCGACATTGCCACCGCTTTCACGGTGCGCTACTGCATTACCGACAGTGCTGTCGCGCCGGATAAGGATAACAGCGCCTACCGGCTGCTGAGCTATCAGCAGCCCACCTGCCCCCTGCCCGCTTCCAGCAACGATATCTATTATCTGCATATCTACTGCGGCAATCTGAGCTGGGACGCCGACCCCGCCACCGGCGAGCTGGCCATCGGGGCTTCGATCACTGCCCGGGACTACGCCGGGAACCAGGGCACAGCAAACCTGGGCGGCTATTCCGTACAGACCGACACCACCGCCCCCACCATCACCCTGTCCGATACCTGTACGGTGTCGGGGGAGGGCCAGATTTCGGTGCCCTTTACGGTGTCCGACAGGTCCTATCTGCAAAGCGTCACCGTGCAGTGGGGTGATGCTTCGGCAACATCTCCAAGTGATTTTAGCTCCAATACTTCCACCACCTATTCCGGCACGGCGGTTTTGAGCGGGTTCAGCAGCAATTCCGCTACTTTGAAAGTCACCGCCACCGACGTGGTGGGCAATGAGTATGAACTGTCGAAAGAATATACTTACAACCTGACCGCTTCCGCCCGGTATACGCTGAACAGCCCTCCGGGTGTGGTCACCGGCCACCCCGGCCTGACGCTTTACGCCCCGGCCAGGGTGGGCGATGCGTCGTCCGGCGATGAAATGATCACCCTGGCGGTGCTGGAGCTGAAGAATGGAATACCCCTGATCTACGCCATCGACAGTTCCGGCTCCCACTTTGAGATTTTCTCCGATGGAAACCTGAACAGAGTTTCCGCCTCCTGCCAGGGAGCCGCCGTAGATGCGGGTACAGTCACAATTGATAGCTACCGGTCGCCCGCCAGTACCGGTAGCTGGGACCCCGCCTACACCTACGGCGATATCAAGGTGACCCTGGTCACCCTGCCGATGGACACCTGGAATACAATTCGGTCGGCTGCGGAGACCGAGGCTGGGGGAACAAGTGCTTCTTATGATGTGACCATTCCCGCCGAGACTGCGAACCTGGCCGTGGAGCAGTTCACCATCAAGGCGGCCCAGGCGTTTGACGAAAATGCCACCGGGACGAATACCGCGCAGGAAATTTATACCATCGCGTTCCAGACGCCGAAAGACGCCGAGAACAAGGATGTCCCCAATGCCATCGCGTCCAATGTGACCGGCAGTACCGTGTCGGTGCAGACCCTCACCGGCCTGACCGTGCCCATCAAACTGGAGCGGGCGAAATATGGTGGTGGTTACAGCGAGTATTATCTGAAGGACATCGACTATGCCAAGTCCTATGTCTGCCTGCAATACAGTTTCGGCGGCGAGGTGGAGGACAGCCAGTACTATTTCAGCGCCGGCCTGCTGGACGGTGACTTGAACGCTGGCTGGACCCTCAACTATCCCATCACCGTGCCCCTGGCCGGAAATAGGGATACCTATACCCCGGTGCTCCATCTGGTCTATCTGGACGGATCGGAATGGGATGCGGAAGGCGCCGCCCTCTACATGAACGACGCCCCCGCGGTGGGAGACTGCTATCTCATAAAGGTGGAGCAAAGCAACAGCACGAACCAGACCTCCCGGACGGTGGAGCTGGGCAAAGACGCCGCCCAGGTCTCCCTGGGGTTCACCGGCTGGAACAATGTCACACTGTCCCTTCAGGCTTTTGAAGCGTACAAGAACAGCAACACCAGCAACTTGAGCTATATGCCCATCGATATCTGGAACGAGAGCCTGGGCGGGGATGCTTTCCATATTACGGGCAATCCAGACACCTTTGGCAACACACAGGTGACCCTCCAAATGTACAGCGAGGGGGCGTCCTCTCAAACCACGCTCTACCTGGTGGAGGGGGAAAACATCGTCCGGTACCGGGGCCTTCTGCCCAACGGGACCTACGCCGCCACCAAGACCCTGGTCATCACGGTGCGCACCGCCAACCCCACCTTTGAAGTGGCGTTCACCCCCAACGAGGCGGGCGGCCTGCGGATGCAGCTCACAAACCTGAGCGGGGACGCGGAGGAGGCCCTGGCCCTCAACGGCCGCACCCTGCGCGTGTCCGAAGACAGAACCTTCTGGACAAGCAAAACCATCACCCTGGACAGCAACCTGGGCCTGGACCTGACCCAGGCGGAGGTGACGACGGGCGTATGGGTCAGCAACCCCGCGGCGATCCAGCTGATGGACGAGTACGGCAATTTCACCTGGCAATACATCTATCCGAACCGCTACATAGACATCCTGCCGCCCGCGATCAACTGTATCAACTCTTACACAGAGTTGAAAGATGGCGCCTATAAACTGGTTGCGTCTATTACGGATACATATGCCAAGGGGGATTACTCTGACGGCCTGGATTTCAACAGCTTCGCCCTCACTTTCCAGTACAGCGGCGGCGAAACCGTCGAAGTGTCACTGCCTGTCGTATCCGGAGGTACCTGGACCGGCAGCGGCGCCGACCACCACGGGATCTATCAGGTCAAGGAGACCGAAGGGTCCCAAACCGATGCCAGCCTGGAGATTTACGGCCAGTTCCCCTATAAATCCAGCGGCATGGTGCAGATCACCCTGTCCTGCCGGGACAACCAGGGCAACGTGGGGACGGACCAGGATCAGTATAACCACGCGTATTGGAAGGAACTGGACTGCACCTGTAGCGCGACGGAGCCCACCGTCACCGCCAGCGGCGGCGAGGGCCAGGTGACCCTCACCTCCGACCTGCCCATCCGGGTGCTGGACCCGGTGCCCACCGATACCGCCGGCACCTTTGCCGCCGCCCACACCCTGCCCATCTATACCGACAGCGCTGACATTACCTATGAGGATGTGTTCGGCAACCAGTATACGGAAACCATTTCCGCCTCTCCCTTCGGGGACCTCTCCGTCACCCTGTCGGAGACCGCCGCCACCCGTGGGCCGGTGACCCTCACCGCCACCGCCACCGGGGAGGGCAGCACCATCACCGTCCTCACTTCGGAGAAGAACGGCAGCGGCGCCATCTCCGGCTCCACCGCCACCCTGGAGCTGACCGCTAACGACACGGTGACCATCACCCTGTCCGACGGGACCTCCCACCAGGTGCAGGTCACCAACATCGACAACCAGGTGGAGACCATCACCGTGGCCTTCTACGGCCCCGACGGCCAGCTGCTGGACGCCGGCAGCGGCGCGGAAAGCGTCACCGGCCCGGTGACCGCCGCCCTGCAGTGTGCGGAGCTGCTGGTGGGGGAGACCAGCCATGTGTTCCCCATTGGTTCCGCCCAGGGCAGCACCTACACCTTCCAGGTGACCGACCTGCTGGGCAACACCACAACCGTCACCGCCGCCCTGCCCTGGGCCGTGGTGAGTGAAACCGGCGAAACCACGCCTCCGGCAGACACCACGGCGCCGGAGTATACGGTCAGCCTCTATACCCAGCGCAGCGGCGGCTGGACCCAGATCAACAGCTATGACTCCCAGATCGCAACCGGCGCGCTCTCTCCCGCGAGACTGGCCAGTGAACTGCCCAACCAGTCGGGCCAGGCCATCCGGCTGGCCTTCTCCATCCGGGACGACTCCCCGGTGAACCTGATCGTCAAGAGCAGCAGCGAAACAACCCCCGGCTATGACACGGCCAGCGATCCCATTTCCGGCCTGACGGTCACCGGCTCCACCCTCACCTGGGAGGGCACGAGCAGCAGCGGCTCCGTCTATGTCTACCTGGTGGACGCCTCCGGCAACGCCGCCGCTTTGACCCTTACCTTCCCCGCCGTGGATAAGATTGCTCCCACCGCCACCGTGGCATATGTGAGCGGCAATGAGGAGCAGAACCTGGCCCTGCCGCCCGTCCGGGCCTATCTGGTGCCCAGCGAAGCGGATGCCAGCGATTTCACCGTGCTGGACACCAACCTGCTGAAGAAGGACGAAACCGCCGGTGATCACCAGGGCCAGTACTACTATGAGTTCCAGACCAACGGCAGCTACATCTTCCGCTTCTCCGACGAGGCGGGCAACATCGGCACCGTCACGGCCACGGTAAACAGCATCGACACCACGGAACTGGAAGTCTCCGATAATAGCATCCAGTGGCTGACCAAAGGCCAGACGTTCAGCCAGGCGGATTGGACAACTGCCCAGAGCGACCTCCACACCAACGTGGCCGTCACCGCCATCATCAACACCAACATCGCCCTGGACAGCGTGACGCTGCCCCTGGGCACCACCGGCGTCACCGCCGCCGTGGCGGCCAACCAGGCCCGGATCACCTTCTTCGCCAATACCACCGGGGCGCTGACCCTGACGCTGAATGCCCGGAACGGAAAGACAACTGAGGTCACCCTGGATGCCGTCACCTGCATCGACACCGCGGCCCCCACTGTCACAGTCAGCGGGACCGGCGTGACCCCCGGCGGCAGCAACACCTACACCGTAAACGGCAGCGACAAGCGGAGCGTGGAGCTGACCTTCACCACCAATGAGGCCACCGCGGCGGACAGGGACAGCAGCTTCAGCCTGACCCACACCTATACGGCCGCCAGGAACGGGGAGGTCAGCCTGACCTTCACCGACCGGGCGGGCAACGTGACCCAGGTAACCCTGAACATCCAAAATCTGGACGACAAGCTGACCCTGTCCTTCTCCAAAAATGCAGACGGCGCCGGCGCCGTCACCGACCCGACGGACCTGGGGCTGAAGGCCGGACAGACCTTCTATGTAAAGTCCACCCGGGATGCCGATATCACCCTGGGGACCGACACTTCCAAACCAGTGACAAAGGGCGATTGGACAGCCTTCACCCTCCCCAGCACCTCGGGCCTTGTGGTCCTGAAGGGGGTGGATGCGGACAAGAACACCCTGTACGCCTATCTCACCGTGGAGCTGCCCGACACCGTTCCCCCGGTGATCTCCCTGCCCAGCCAGATCGTCTATGCCCAGGCGGGTGCGGAGAACCTGGATCTGCTCCGGGAGGGTGTCACCGTCACCGACAATCGGGACGATGCGCCCACTCTCACGGTGGATGACAGCGGCGTGACCTGGGACACCTCCGGCACCTACACCGTCACCTACACCGCCACGGACGCTTCCGGCAACAGCAGTACCGCCACCCGCACCCTGGTGCTCACCCGGGAGGCGCCCATCACGCTGACCGTCAACGGCCAGACCGTCTACCAGGGCAGCACCCTCACTCTCGACAAGGGAACGACCAGCCTGACCCTCAACGGCGTCAACACCCCGGTGTACCTGGCGCTGAAACCGGGCTACAAGAGCGTCGCCCAGATGAAGCTGAACGCCCAGGTGCTGCTCAACGGCAGCTACACCGTGCCTGTCAAGGCCAATCTCACAACCACCGGCTTCTATACCCTCTACCTCCGCACCCAGGACCGGACGGAGTACGTCTACTACCTCTATGTCAAGGGCTGAGCGGCCGGAAAGGAGCATGAACATGAAAAAGCGAACCCTATCCCGCCTCCTGGCCTGGGTGCTGGCCCTGTGCCTGATCACGGGACTGCTGCCCATCTCCGTCCTGGCGGCGGAGCTGCAGAACGTGGACACCCTGTCCAACGAGAACCTGCAGGTGCTGGTGGATAAACGCAGCGGCGGCTTCTCCATCCGCACCCTGGAGGGGGACGCCATCCGGAAGGACGACAACAACAAGAACCTCCTCTTCCCCCTGGGAGAGGACGACACCTCCTTCGCCTCCCTCCGGGTCACCCGGAACGGCGAGACCAAGGACTATGTGTTCGGCGGCAAGTACGCCGGCTCCTCTGACGTGGCGGTGACCGCCACGTCGGAGGAGATCCGGGCGGTGTGGTCGGTGGACGGCATCACCGTCACCCAGACCATCCGCCTGGCCAATCCCGGCTCCAATGAGCACGGCATGGCCTACCTGAGCTACACCGCCCAGAACAGCGGCGAACCGGCCCGGGTGGAGCTGCGCCTGCTGATGGACACCGCCCTGGGCACCCAGGATTACGGCATCTATGAGGTGGCCCAGTCCGGCGGCGGCTACCAGACGGTGGAGAGCGAGCAGAGCATTTCCGGCTACCAGAACAGCTTCTTCGCCTACGACGACCTCCAGAATCCCAGCGTGTTCGCCTACTTCCTCAACGGCTCCGTGGGCGACACGGCCAGCACGCCGGCGAAGGTGACCTTTGCCCACTGGAACAATCTGGCGGCCACCGTCTTTGACTACGACCCCGACACAAGCCTCTATTTCACCACCCCCTACAACCGGGACTACCTGACTGCCGACAGCGCCTTTGCCCTGTATTATGACCTGGGCACGGTGGCTGAGGGGGGCAGCGCCGCCGCCGCAGGCTACTACGGCGTGTTCTCCAACGCCGACGTGCCGGAGACCGCCGGGGCCACCCTGAACTTCACCAATGTGCCCCAGGCTCTGGAGATGGACGACACCGGGAAAGCCTATGAAAACGGCGGCGACTTTACCGTCACCGCCTCCATGACCAACATCTCCGGCCAGAGCCTGGACAACGTGCGGGTGGTGGTCTATCCCGGGGAGGATATTACCCCCTATAACCAGAGCGGCGTCCTTCAGACGAACGTCAGCTATCTGGACCCCTACTATGTCGACCTGACCAATCTGCAGGCCGATGGGTCCCAGAGCATGGAGTTCAAATTCCACGCTGTGCCTGGCGAGGAGGCCACCTACCGGAAACTGACCTTCCAGGCCTACAAGCTGGAGGGCACCTCCACCGTCCTCCAGGCCCAGAACCTGCTGTGCGCCGAGACGGTGTGGATCCTCTGCCCGGGCACCAACGGCAACGTGCCGGAGATCGGCTTCACCAGTGCCTCTCCGGACCTGATCTACACCACCGGCAACCGCAGCCTATACCTCACCGGCACCAATTTCAGTATGCTGGTGGGCAGCAACTACACGCTGCGTCTTTCCCGCACCGATGGGGCACAGATTAACGGAGAGAGCAGCATTGCAATCGATAGCAGCGCCTTTATTATCAATGCGGAGGACAACACCGCCCAGGTGGTGCTGACCCAGGAGCTGCCCATCGGGGAATACCAGCTGACCATCGACTACACCGACACCGCGACGGCCGACATCACCGCCCCCGCCCTGCGCTTCCAGGTCACCGACGACCCGGAGTACCGCAACGACGGCTACGGCGTGGTGACGGTAGAAGCCGACGGCAATAATACCTACTCTGTCAAAACTTACGAAACGGAAGAAAAATACGAAGACTCCGGCAAGGAGCTGGGCAACGACACCGTCCTGCTGGAGTTCCGGGGCGCCTTCTCCCAGAAAACCGAAGGCAGCGGTACCGTTTACACCGCCGTGTCCCTGGGGAAAGAGGACAACGTCATCACCCTCAACAACTGCCTGGACATCCGGGACGGCCAGGTGACCATCACCGACGAGAACGGGACCATCGAGGTGGACTTTGACGCATCCCTCACCGTCTCCGGGGTGGGCACCTCGGTGTGGAGCGGCCGGTGCTGCCTCACCGCCATCGAGGACGGCTCCGCCTATTCCCTCACCACCTATGACGAAAACGGTGATCGGGACGAGGACGGCAACATCACCCTCCTGTGGCCCAGCGTGGGCCAGGCCGCCCAGAGTCTGCTGGGCCTGCTCTTCGAGTTCAAGTACGGCGAGCTGGGCTATATGGACGGCATAGGCGGCGTCATCGGCTTCGGCGGCGGCCTGGACCTGTCCTTCCTGGTGCCCGCGGCCAAGCAGTCCGCCCCGGAGGCCTCCGCCCTGGACCAGGCCAAGCAGGACCTGATCGAAAGAGGGGCGGACACGCCGGACAACCTGCGTGCCCTGGAGGAGCAGATCCCCCATGACGCCGACACCGTGAACACCAACGCGCCCCCCTTTGAGACCTCCACCGACATGGGAGACGGCGCCGAAGCCGGGGACGGCGACAGCCGCTCGGCCACCATCCAGGTGGACGACATCCTCTTCGGCGGCGGCAGATACCTGGGCGTCAACTTCTCCGTGGCCCTGGGCCTGCCCAGCTACTTTGACGGTATGCCCGGTATCGAGGGCGTGCTCACCGTCAGGACAGTAGGCGACTGGGCGGTGGATGTGTCCGGTGCGGCCTCCTTCGCCACCTTTGCCATGGAGGCGGAGCTGGCCATCCAGAGCAAGGACGGCATCCCCTACCCGGACACCCTCCACTTCTTCGTGGGCGGCTTCGTCCCCGGCATCAACCTGGACGGCTTCGGCGTGCTGTGGCTCCAGGGCGCCGGCGGCGGCATCAACAACCTGTACGACACCATCTTCCTCACCGAGTCCATCCCGCCCCTCCAGCTCGTTCTGGAGGCGCAGTTCTCCGTCCTCCAGATCATCTCCGCCCGGGCCACGCTGGCCCTGAGCCTCCAGGGCATCAGCGCGGAGCTGAGCAACGGCACCCTGGCCAACGCCGTGGCCGTGCTGGACAGCGCCAGCCTGGAGTTTGACTGGTACCCCGAGTTCTTCTTCCTGGCCTCGGTGGATATGAACATCTACGGTGTCCTTCAGGGCGGCGGCTATCTGGTCCTGGAGGAGGGCGGCCCCTATGAGTTCTTCATCCGGGCCTCCCTGAGCCTGCCCGGCACCCTGCCCCTCATCGGCGGCCTGACCCTGGCCGATGTGGGCATGGGCGCCAACGCCGAGAAGATCTGGGGCGCCGCCGAGGCCCTGGGGCTGAAGGTGGGCATCACCTACTACTGGGGCGGCGAGGTCAGCTGGAATGGAGACGACGCCACCCCCAGCTACCCCGATCTGCTGGGCCTGGCCGCGGTGCCTGTGTACACCTCCGCGGAAACCGGCAGGACCCTGTATGCCGCCGTGGGCAGCAATGTCTCCGTAACGGCTCTGCCCCAGGTGGGGGCCAGCCTGAACGTCCCGGCGGCCCGCACCGGTAGCGACTCCCTGAGCAGCAATGTTTCCGGGACGGAGCACCAGCTGACCCTGGTATCCAACCCCTCCGACGCCGCTCTGACCTTCACCTGGTCGAGCGCCAGCGAGGAGAAGGCCATTGAGGAAGGGAAGCAGCTGACCATTAAAAATATTAAAGATGGTAACGATCAAAATTATGAATTGACCTGGCTTGATCCGGAAAAAGACGCCGACGCACCGGAGAACCAGAACGCCAACGCCTATGTGTACTATGACGAAGACAGCGGGCAGGCCCACATGACGGTGACCTTCCCGGCAGACACGGCGGGCACCTATACCATCACCACGGCCCAGCCTGCCGACCTGACCCTGTACCGTCTGGCCCCCCTGCCGGAGCTGACCAATGTCACTGTCAACGAGGGCAACACCACCGTCACTGTCACCGGCACTGACCTGAACAAATTCTCCGAGATCACCCTGCTGGCAGTGGACGAGGAGAATCCTGACAACTCCCGTATGGTAGGCCATGTGACCAGCGACAACGGTGCCTTTGACAGCGACAGCGTCACCGTCCCCATGGATACCGCCGCCCTGCCCTCCGGCAGCTACAACCTGCGGGCCGTCGCCGTGGACAGCGACAGCACCATGTTCTCCACCGTGGAAGCCAACTGGACGTACACCAATTCCAACCAGCCCGCCAAGCCCACGGTGAGCGGCGTGCAGTCCGCCGGGGACTACAAGGTGTCCTTCACCGCCACCTCTGCAGGGGATATTGACGGCTACCGGGTGAACTTCTATGAAGGCAAAAATCTGGTCTCCGGCGTCAGCGGCCTGATGCTGGAAAAATCCAGCACCGGCAATACCTACACCGCCGGCGGCCAGGCCACCGTGCCGGAATACCAGACCGATGAAGATGGGCAGCTTGTCCTGGACAGTGAGGGCAACCTTATCTCCACCGGCAATACCGTCACCGTGGGCCTGGAGGCGGGCAAGACCTACACCATGGGCGTATCTGCCTACAGGACAGTAAATGGCGTTACCCTCTACTCGGAGGAAGCCACCGCTTCCGTCCAAGTTTCCGCCCCCAACCCGCCCGCTTTCTCCTGGAATGCCGACGTCGAAGGCACCACTGTGAGTACCAAGGCCGGGGAGGAGACCTTCTCCACACTTACCTACCGGACCAATGCCCTCACCGTCACCCTGACGGAAACAAAGCGCCAGGCCGTCAGCGGCGTCTGGTCCCTGGACGGCGGCGCGGAGCGGAAGGTTGAAAGCCAGAGCACCATCCAGATGGAGCTGACAGAACTGACCGAGGGCTCCCACACCATCCGGTTCCAGGGCACCAACAGCCAGGGCGATGCCTTCCTGTACACCAAGAGCTTCTCGGTGGACACCACGCCCCCGGCCCTGCTGGTATCTTCCCCCATCAGCGGTTCCTTCTTCGGCAGCGACGGCTCCGTTACCCTCACCGGCTGGACCGACGGCACCCTGAGCCTGTTGGTGGACGGCAAGGCTGAATCCATCACCGTTGCGGACGGTTCCTTCTCCCAGTCTCTGGCCTTGGACGATTCCGCCGCCAGCCACACCCTTACCCTCACCGCCACTGACGCGGCAGGGAATGAGACCGTCCGCACCATCCAGGTGGTCAACCCGGCCCTGGGGCAGATGAAGAGCATCGCCATCTACGCCAACGACCAGGACATCACAGAGGAAACCTTCCAGCCCACCAGCACCACCACCCTGTCGGTACGGGCGGTACTGGAAGGCGGAGAAACCCTGTCCCTGGACGGCAGCCGTCTGGTGGAGTGGGAGGCCGCCCCGGCTACCGGCACCCTCCAGGTGGACGATAACGGCCAGCTGACCCTGACCGCCGGCTCCACCGGCCTGGTGTACGCCCGGCTGCGGAGCGCCGACACCGGCGCCCATTCGGCTTACGCCCTGGTCAGCGGGGAAAATCTTACACCCACCGTCACCTGCACAGTCAATACCGGCGGTACCCTTTCCGTGACCGCCACCCTCAACGGCAGCGACGCCGTGGAGAGCATCGTCAACGACGTCTATACCATCAAGCCGGGCGCCACGGTGACCATTACGCCCACGGCTGACACCGGCTATGAGCTGAGCGCGCTGCAGGTGGACGGCACGACGGTTGCACTCACCAACGGCAGCTACACCATCAGTAATCTGCAGAGCGCCATCCAGGTATCCGCCGTCTTCCAGCCGGTCACCGAGGAGCCTGACGAGCCTGACGATCCCGGCACCTCCGGCAATCCCGGCACCTCCGGCGGCGGCTCCACACCCACCTACGCGGTGACCATCCCAAGTAATACGGCCAACGGCAGCGTGTCCGTCAGCCCCAAAAACGCCGCGCAGGGTACCCTTGTTACCATTACGGTCAGTCCCGATGACGGCTATGTCCTGGACCAGCTGACGGTTACCAACACCGCCGGCGAGGTCGTTCCCCTGAGCCAGAAGGGCGAGAACCAGTATACCTTCACCATGCCCTCCGGCAAGGTTTCCGTTGCCGCCACCTTCGTACAGGCATCTGACGTCACTGGCTTGCCCTTCATCGACGTGAAGGAGAGCGACTGGTTCTACGAGGCGGTACAATTTGCCTTCGAAAGCGGCATGATGAACGGCACCGGCGGCAGCAGCTTCCAGCCCAACGCCATGCTGAGCCGGAGCATGATCGCTACCATTCTGTGGCGGTTGGAGGGATCTCCCGACGGAAATCCCGTCCGGTTTACCGATGTTTCCGACGGCCAGTGGTACACCGAAGGGGTGAACTGGGCCGCGGCCAACGACCTGGTAAACGGCTACGGCAACAGCACTTTCGGGCCAAAGGATGACATTACCCGGGAGCAGATGGCGGCGATCCTGTATCGCTACGCCCAGTTCAAGGGATATGACTGCACCGTTCAGGGCGATCTGTCCCGTTTTGCCGATGGCGGTCAGACCTCCGATTGGGCCAGGGACGCCGTGGTGTGGGCTGTGGACAAGGGCCTGCTCACCGGCAAGGGCGGCGGTCTGCTGGATCCCAAGGGCACCGCTACCCGTGTTGAAGTGGCGACTATCCTCATGCGCTTCGTTGAGAACATCTCCCAGTAATTTGAAACAAGCAAGACATGCGGGACGCTCCTTTTGGAGCGTCCCGCATATCTGTCAGAAACCCGGTTTGTACATCAGATATGAGCCGGGTTTCTGATATTATGGTGCCAAAAGCGCCCTGTAACGGGCGGGATGTGGATATCGCTGGAATCGTCTGCTCCACGTTCAACCCTGACCCGCTGAGACAACGCATCATCTATACAATGAACATGAATAAGACCATGCAGCACCTGTGGGACTTTATCAAGCCGGAATAACCGAAGTGGATTGCTCCGATTTTTGGCTCCAATAAAAGGGGCTGCTCTACCAACGATATGCCCGCTTGGTTTACCAACACCCCCTGCTACATCGCCCAGCACTCACAAATCAGCAACTGTGTGTCTGATAGCGCTTCTTTGATTTCAAGCAACTTTATTTTGCCAACTCCAGGAATGCCTCTCGGTATGTTTCCAAAATCCGGGCGGCGGCCAAATCAATTTTTTCATCATCGGTCAGTTCATGCTTTCTAACTTGAAACTCTTGAGAAAGGGAAGGGCCGCTCTCCAACTGCTGGTCATTGTGCGGTATGGGATGGACTTCTTCCAACATCATGTTTCCCTCGCTTTCCGCCTAAACTGATCTGCTTTTATTTTGACAGATAATTGCTCGAAGCACAAGGGAATTGTTTTCGGTAAAAGCAAATTACCCCTTTGAGATTTCACCACATTCCGAGAGGCGTTATCGGGTGTTATTAAAGCCCCGGAAATCCTTGAAAATACGCCAATTTATCCATGTGAAGGCGTTATAGGCTGTTATCGAACATTACCGCATTTTTATGGCCTCACGGACGCTCGTGAGGGAAAAATTAAGGGCAAAACACAGGGAACGACAAGAGAATGAAGTGGCAAAGAGAACTGTCGTGATGTGTGCCAGGCTCCGCCGGAGCCTCCCCTGTGTGAAGCCGGACAACTGAATATAGCGGCTCTTGTGAGCCGATGGATTGACGGACATTAGTGTTTCTGCTGATGTCCGTTTTTCTATGCCCAAAATCAGATGCGAAGGAGGTTCCGGGCTGGGCCTCCTTTTTGCGTCTCAATGGAGGTGAGAAGCATTGAGCGACAAGCCCGCGTCACCTGCCAGGGGACGAAAGAAAACCGCCCCGCCTACCCAGCAGCCACCCCAGGAAGAAGTGGTGGTCCGCCTGCCGCTGACCGACCTTCACCCATTCCCGGACCATCCTTTTCAGGTGCGGGACGATGAGGAAATGCGGGAGACAATCCAGAGCGTCAAAGAGTATGGCGTGATTGTCCCTGCCATTGTGCGGCCCCGCGAGGAAGGCGGCTATGAGATTGTGGCCGGACACCGGCGCAAATACGCCTGTGAGCAGGCCGGTCTGGACACGATGCCGGTCCTGATCCGTAACCTGGACCGGGACGCCGCCACCATCATCATGGTGGACAGCAACCTTCAGCGGGAGAACATCCTGCCCAGCGAAAGGGCCAAGGCATACAAGATGAAGCTGGAGGCCATCAAGCGGCAGGGCGCACGAAACGATTTGACTTCGCCGAAAATTTCGGCGAAGTTGAGAAGCGATGATGAGATCGGCCAGCAGATGGGTGTCAGCGGCGATACCGTCCGCAACTATATTTCTCTGACGAACCTGGTCCCGGAGCTGATGCAGATGGTGGATGATGGCAAGATTGCACTTTCACCCGCTTATCAGATTGCGGCTCTCAAGCCGGAGGAACAGCAGATACTCGTTACCACGATAGACTATGAGCAGGCCACCCCGTCACTCTCCCAGGCCCAGCGGATGAAGAAATTCAGCCAGACCGGGAAACTCAATGAGGACAGTATGCTGGCAATCATGTCCGAGGAAAAGAAGCCGGAGAAATTCAGCCTGACTTTGGACGGGGACCGCATACGCAAGTATTTTCCAAAATCCTATACGCCCCTGCAAATGGAGAACACCATCATCAAGCTGCTTGAGGCATGGCAGAGGAAACGCCAGCGCAGCCAGGAGCGATAAAACCGAATACACTTAACCCGCCGGACAATCCATTTGCCCGGCCTTTTCATTTTCACAAGGAGGTATCCATGTATATCAACACTTTCAAATACACACCGGCAGATGTAGACTGCAAACTTTGCACCGAGTATGTCAAGAAATTTGGCTGCACCGCCTGCGGCTGCCCCTGGATGGCCGAGCGCATCGAGGCGGGCGTTGTGGGCTATGCAGAGGTGGTCCGGCAGATGTTTCCCCACGATAAGCGCCTGATGGCCCGCCTGGAACCGCTGATCCGGGATTTCCCCGGTATGCTCTGGCAGGATGAGCGCCACCGGCAGCGCATGGAGGGTGTGAAAATCCACCTGGGCCACAGCAAACGCCGGGACACGCCTGCTTTCTTTGCGGTCATGTTCCTGTTCACTTCCGATGAGGACATTTACCGCCGCGCCGGAAACTGCCTGTGCAGGCGGGGCGCGGAGTTCGACTATGCAAGGCTCCATGAGATTTCGCCCCACGATTACACCCTCTATATCGCTGCGCGGGGCATCTACACTAACGCAGGCGGCCTGACAACCCGTGACCTGGCGGATGCCGAAGTTGTAGACGCTGCGGCACTCCGCATGATCGTGAACGCCCTGCTCATCGCCCGGTATGGCTGTGCGGTCCTGGATATTCACGAAAGGGGGCGCAAGGCATGAAACCTCTGCATCTCCCGCTGGAAGGCCACGACCTGCTGGCTGTGGAACGGTTCAAGGACGATACCCGGCACATGGCGGAATTTCTCATCCTGTCCACCCACTGCCCCCTGGGGCGCAGGGGCCAGTATAAGCGGCTGTTTCTGACCGAGGACGAGTATGCCCGGATGCGGTCCCTGGAACGCCAGGGCCAGCTTCAGATCCGCCGCCACGCTGCAATCATCGAGGGGCATATCCTGCCCGACAAACCCAAAAAACGCCGCCATTGATGGCAGGCTCACCCATAGGAGGATTTAAGTATGGACGCTTATGAAGCATTGAAAGAAACCTTTGACGATCTGTTTCAGCAGGCGGTGGAGGAAGGCTGCTACACCGAGGACGAGGCCGCCGAGCTGGTGGAAAGCCTGGACATTTACAGTCTGTTGCAGGTGGTCCGCCACAATGCCACAACGGTGTATTCCTACATCACCCAGGGCAGGCAGGAACGGTCCTTCAACTACCGGGGCGAGGACCTGTTCCGCCAGAAAGCCACCCTGCTGTATGAGGAAACCGACCAGGTGACAATGGAGATCGTGGTGGCCACCCGCACCTTGGAGCTGTGGCTCCTGGAAGATATGTCCCTGGCCGTTGTCTCCTGCGTGAGTGTGAACTATGACCATGACGGTTACATCACGCAGTACCGCACCATCAAGGATACGCCGGTCATGGACAGTGAGCTGTGCCTGGACCTGGGCGAGCTTGTAGAGGACTTAAACGGGCTGTGCGGCCCGGTGTATGAACATACCCAGCCGGTCTATGAACCGTAACCAGTAAGGCGGCTGGCCCCAGGGCCGGGCCGCCCTTTTAGAATGGGAGTGATGAATATGGCAGTTTTTCGCGTAGAGCGCACACGGGACTATATCTCCAGGCATTGTATGAAAAGAAGCTCTGCACCTATCCCCGCACCGACAGCCGGTATCTGACCGCCGATATGGAAGGGACGGTTCCGGCTCTGACGGCTGCGGCGGCGAAGATCTGCGGGGTGGCTGTGCAGGACACCGTTCTGGCCGCCCAGGTCTGCAACAGCGCCAAAGTCACCGACCACCATGCCATCGTCCCCACCGAGGGAGCTGGGCGGACGGATGTGGAGGCCCTGCCTGCCGGGGAACGGGAAATCCTGCGTCTGGTGGCGCGGGGGCTTCTCTGCGCTACCGGCTCCTCTTACCGCTACCAGGAAACGGCTGTCACCCTGTCCTGCGGCGGGAACCAGTTTTCCGTCAAAGGAAAGGCCATCACCGATCCGGGCTGGAAAGCCTATCAGAAAGAAAAGGCAGACCCGTCAAAAGAAAGCGTCCTGCCGGACGGACTGACAGAAGGAATGACGCTCCCTGTCACCGCTGCCACCATCAAGGAGGGCAAGACCACGGCTCCCAAGCACTACACCGAGGACACGTTGCTCTCCGCGATGGAAACGGCTGGCGCAAAGGATATGTCGGAGGATGCGGAGCGCAAGGGCATCGGCACACCGGCCACCCGCGCCGGTATTTTGGAAAAGCTGGTATCTACCGGCTTTGTGGAGCGCAAGAAACAGAAAAAAGCCACCAACCTCATTCCCACGCAGATCGGCGTTTCCCTGATTACCGTCCTGCCGGAGCAGCTCCAATCGCCGCTTTTGACTGCGGAATGGGAACACCAGCTCAAAGAGGTGGAGCGCGGTGAAGTGAAGCCCAGCGAGTTCATGGACGGTATCTGCAATATGCTCCGGGACCTGGTGGGGACCTACAAGGTGATTGACGGTTCCCAGGTGCTTTTCCCCTCTGACCGGGAGACGGTGGGCAAATGCCCCCGCTGCGGCGGGGCTGTCACCGAGCGCAAGCAGGGATTTTTCTGTGAAAACGCTGGCTGCCGGTTTGCCCTTTGGAAAAACAGCAAGTTTTTCACCGCCAAGAAAAAGAACCTCACCAAGTCGGTGGCCGCCTCTCTCCTGAGAGATGGCCGGGTGAAGCTCACCGGCTGCTATTCGGAGAAAACCGGCAAGACCTATGACGCAACGGTGGTGATGGAGGACACCGGCGAAAAGACCAACTTCAAGCTGGTGTTCGGAAATGGATAAGCCCCGCATGACGGAGGGGCAGCTTCGGCGCGCCCGAAAGCTGATCCGCCGCCTGTGTGCCAACTATGACGAGGGAAACTGCCTGGCCCTGGATGAAGGCGAGGGATGCGTCTGCGTGCAGAGCATTTCTTACTCCCTTCTCTGCCGATATTTTAAGGAGGCGGTCCTGCCTGCGGACGCGGAGCTGTGCGCTGCCATCGGCCTGGGAGCTGATGAACTGAAACGCTGCCGCTCCTGCGGCAAGCCCTTCCAGGCCAGAAGCAACCGGGCCTTGTACTGTCCCCGTTGCGCCGCCTTTGAACAAAGAAAGAAAACCCGTGATCGGGTGCGCCGCCACCGGGGGCAGATGTAACGCTTTCGGGGCTGAAAAGCCCAGGTATTTCAAGGCATTTCCGGCCCCGTTTATGCGTTGCCGTATGTTTCCCCCTGAACTCCTCAAAACCGTGTTTGAAACCGTTACATTTCCGCACTGATAAACAACAAAAAACAATGACCTCAAATTGCTGTTTTTTAAGGATGTTAATATGCGTTGCTTGTGGCAACGGGCAATTTCGACTACTCAAAATTAGTGCAAAAGGGCTTTGGGCACCGATGTGAGCACTTGGCCCCTATTGGCACCGATGCGAGCGTTTGGCCTCCGGGGGACCGATGTGAGCATTAGGCCCCCAGGGCACTCACTCTTGCAAAAGGCCCTCATCTTTCCGGGTACTCAAAAGGTGAGCATTTGGTACTTGGGAAAAACATTGCTCACGACATGAAATCTGGTGCTGAAGGTGCTCACTTTTTTGGGGCCCTTTTGCTCACATTTTCGTTTGACAAACACA
>NZ_NFLU01000008.1 GCF_002161085.1 Flavonifractor sp. An112
GCGGCCGTTTTTCGTGGGAATCCGCCCCTTTTGCCGGGGAAACGGATTGCCACGCCAGTGTGCGCACTGGCTCGCAATGACAGGTTTGTGCAAAACAGCTATTTTGCAACAGGCCCTTTTTGCTATGCAAAAGCATAGCAAAATTGGCCATGTGCCGCTTTCAGCGGCACGGCCATGAAATCAAAGCGCATGGGCCGGGACGGCCCATAAGCGCATGAAGTTTCATGGTCATAAATGGGGACGGGCCCTCATAGGTATGTTGCAGACACCAAAGAAGGATGTGACGCTATGCGGGAACAAGGGGATGTAACGCGGTATTTACAGGCGGCGGCCCTGCTGCCGCCCCATATGCGGCGGCAGGCGGAGGGGTTGGACAAGTCCAGTCAGGCGGTGGCCGAGGAGCTGCGGCTGCGGGCGGGCAGGCCAATGACGGTGGTGTGCCCTACGGGGGAGCGGCCCCTGCCCGGTGGTGAGCCGGTGAGTCCGGCGGACCTGAGCCTGGTGGTGGAGATCGCCACCCGGGCCTCCGCCCACACTGCCATGGAGCGAATGAGAAGCGGCTTTTTTACCGTGCCGGGCGGCCACCGCATCGGTATCTGCGGCAGCGCGGTGGTGAAGGATGGCGCGGTGTTCAATCTGCGGCAGCTGTCCTCTTTGGCCATCCGCATCGCCCGTGAGGTGCCGGGAGCCGCCGCCGCTGTGGCGGACAGGCTGTGGGAGGGGGATCGCTTTCAGAGCACCCTCATCCTGTCCCCGCCGGGAGGCGGCAAGACCACCCTGCTGCGGGATCTGATCCGAAGGCTCTCCGACGGAACGGGCCACCCGCCCCTGCGGGTGGGGGTGGCCGATGAGCGGGGGGAGCTGGCGGCCATGTACAACGGCCTGCCTCAGTTTGACGTGGGGCGGCAGACCGATGTGATGGACGGCTGTCCCAAGGCGGAGGGATTGATGATGCTGCTGCGGGGGATGAATCCCCAGGTGCTGGCCGCCGACGAGATCACCGCGCCCCAGGACTGCGCTGCCCTGCTGCTGGCAGCCAACTGCGGCGTGCGCCTTCTCTGTACCGCCCACGCCGCCGACCTGGAGGACCTGAAGACCCGGCCTCTGTACCGGCCTCTGCTGGAAAACCGCTGCTTTCAGAAGCTGGCGGTGCTCTCCCGGGGGCCGGAGGGGCGGAGCTGTCAGGTGTACCAGCTGTGATCCGGCTGATGGGCGCCCTGCTGACGGTGGGCGGCGGGGCCTTTCTGGGTTTTGACGCCCACCGGCGGCTGAAGCGGCGGGCCAGGGTGCTGCGGCAGCTGGCCGGGGCGCTGGAGCAGATGGACCGGGAGATCTCCTTCCGCCTTACGCCCATGCCCCAGCTGATGGAGGAGTTGGCTGATGATTATCCGCCGCCGGTGGGAGAGCTGTTTGCCAACTGCCGGAAGGGCATGGAGGAGTTGGGGGAGCGCTCCCTGGCGGAGATCTGGCGGCAGGCTCTGGAGGATACCCCGCTGGATCTGGAAGGCCGGTCTGCCGCCGTGATGGACGAGCTGGGGGAGGTGCTGGGCCGGTTCGAGGAATCCGGCCTGCGCTCCGCTCTGGCCCGGGCGGTGGCGGAACTGACCCGGGAGGCGGAACTTGCCCGGGAGGACGGGGAAAAGCGGGGCAGGATGTATCAGGTGCTGGGCTTGACCTGCGGCGGGCTGCTGGTCATTCTGCTGCTTTAAAGGAGTTAAAAACATGGATGTGGATCTGATCTTTAAAATCGCCGCCATCGGAATTCTGGTGTCGGTGCTCAATCAGGTGCTCTCCCGGTCTGGCCGGGACGAGCAGGCCACCATGACTACCCTGGCGGGGCTGGTGGTGGTACTTATGATGGTGGTCCAGCAGATCAGCGGGCTGTTTGATCTGGTCAAGGACCTGTTCGGTCTGTAGCCATGGAGACCATGCTGAAGGTGGGGGCGGTGGCCGTCCTGGGTGCTCTGTGTGCCGTGATGGTGAAGGGCACCGCCCGGCAGCTGGCTCTGGTGCTCTCCATTGCCGCCGCCGCTGTGGTGCTTGGCCTGGCCCTGGGGGCGGTGGAGGACGTGGTGGCCATGGCGGAGGAGCTGCAGGATATGGCGGGGCTGTCCCCTGCGGTGGTGGCCCCCGTCATCAAGACGGTGGGCATTGCCATCCTCACCCACATTGCCGCCCAGGTATGCAAGGACGCGGGGGAGGGGGGCATTGCCGCCGTTACCGAGACGGCCGGCTCCGCCTTGGCTCTGTGTACCGCCCTGCCCCTGCTGCGGGCGGTGCTGGACACGGTGGCACAGCTGCTGTGAGAAGTTGGTACAAAAGAGGAGGAAGGGACCATGATACGGCATTTGGCGGTGCTGGTGGTGCTGCTGACGGTACTGACGGGGACGGCCTGGGCCAGTCAGGGCGTGCTGGACGCTCAGTCTGCTGCCCTGGACCTGGAGGGGCTGGAGAACGCCGGGGAGGAGTGGATGCCTGACGCCGACCTGTCCGCCGGGTTAGATCTGGACGACAGCATCGACCAGATTCTGGATACCGGCAGCGCGGAGCTGGGGGGTGTGATTCGCAAAGCCCTGCGCAGCGGGGCCCTGCTGCTGGCGGTGGTGCTCTTCTGCTCTCTGGCCGAGGGCATGGGGGCGGGCCAGGGGCCGGTCAATGGGGTGGCTCTGGTGGGGGCCCTGGCGGTGACCGCCATTGCGGCGGCTGACGCCAACTCCCTCATCGGCATGGGCCGGGAGGCCATCGAGCATATGGACAGCTTCTCCAAACTGCTGCTGCCCGCGGTGACGGCGGCGGCCTCCGCCGCCGGGTCCCCGGGAGGGGCGGTGGCCCGGCAGCTGGCCACCATGCTCTTTTCCGACCTGCTCATCACCTTGATCAACCGTGTACTGCTGCCCCTGGTGTATACCTACATCGCGGCCTGTGTGGCCTGGGCTGCGGTGGGCAACGATGGCCTCAAGCGGATGGCGGCTACCCTCAAGTGGGCGGTGACCACGGTGCTCACCGGTACCCTCATCCTCTTTGTCACCTATCTCACCATCAGCGGGGTCATCGCGGGCACCACCGACGCCCTCACCGTCAAGGCCGCCAAGTTTACCATGTCCAGCATGGTGCCGGTGGTGGGCGGCATTCTGTCCGACGCGGCGGAGACCGTGCTGGCGGGAGCGGGGGTGCTGAAAAATACGGTGGGTGTGTTCGGGATGCTGGTGGTCATCGGCATCTGTCTGGTGCCTTTCCTCCAGCTGGGCTTTCACTATCTGACCTATAAGGTGTCCTCCGCCCTCAGCGCCGCCCTGTCGGGCAGCCGTGTGGCCTCCCTCATCGACCAGATCGGCGGGGCCTTTGGACTGATCCTGGGGATGACCGGGGCCTGCGCCCTGCTGCTGCTCATCTCCATGATCTCCGCCGTGTCGCTGGCAGGGGGGTGAGACGATGGTAGAATTTTTGGGAAAATGGCTGATGGGGGTGACCTGTGCGGCCATGATCCTGGCCCTGGCGGAGGGCCTGTCCCCGGCAGGGGGGCCAAAACGGGCGGCCAGGCTGGCCGGCGGGTTGCTCCTGCTGCTGGCCGTGGTGAAGCCCTTGATAAGCCTGGACGGTTCGGCCCTCACCCGGGCCATGACGGAATACCGCCTGGACGCGGAATACTCTGCTCAGGCGCTGGAGGAGGAGAATAAAACCCTGATGATGGACATCATAGAAGCCCAGTCCGCCGCATATATTCAGGACAAGGCGGCAGCGTTGGGCATCACCTGCACGGTGCAGGTGGAGGCCGACGAGGCGGCGGAATACCCCATCCCCAAGGTGGTCACCATCACCGGGGAGCTGTCCCGGGAGGAGCGGGAGGCCCTCACCGAGCAGATTGAGGCCGATTTTGCCATCCCGGCAGACCGGCAGTATTACGAAAGCGGGGGAGCGGAATGAACCGGCGAGAACCGGAGAAAGGAAACGGGCTGGTCCTGTACAAGGGGCGGCTCATGGAGCTGTTCCAGCGGTATAAATACGCACTGCTGGTGGTGGCAGTGGGCGTGATCATGATGGCCCTGCCCGCCCTGAGCGGAGGCGGGGAGAACACCCAGACCCGACAGCAGAGCGCCCAGGAGGTGGAATTTGGAACGGAGGAACTGGAGGGACGGCTGGAGGAGGCCCTGTCTCAGATGGACGGGGTGGGGCAGGCAGAGGTGGTGCTCACTCTGCGGTCCGGACCGGGCCAGGTACTGGCCCAGGATACCCAGAACTCGGTGCGGGAGGAGGGAAGCGAGTCCTCCCAGTCCACGGTGGTGCTCTCCAAGGGCTCCGGCTATGAGGAACCGGTGATCCTCCAACAGCTTTCGCCCCAATATCAGGGGGCTCTTGTGGTATGCTCCGGCGGGGACGACCCCGCAGTACGCCTGCAGGTGGTGGAGGCGGTATCCGCCCTCACCGGGCTGGGGGCCAATCAGATCGCAGTATCAAAAGGAAAGTGAGGCAGTAACAGTATGAACGTATGGAAACGAAACGCGGTGGTGGCCGCAGTGGTGCTCTTTGTGTGCGGCGCGGTGTATCTCAACTGGTCCTATCAGAAGGGGCAGAGCGAGGAAGCGGGCAAGACTCTGGGCGAGGCGGAGCTGGTGTCCATGCAGAGCGCCGACCCGCTGCTTAAAACAAGTCCCGCACCCTCGGCGGACCCCTCGGCCTCGCCAGCGCCCACCGCCACGGACAAGAGCAGCGGCTACTTTGACGCCGCCCGGCTCAACCGCCAGCAGGCCAGAGACAGCGCCCTGTCCATCCTCCAGGAGGCCGCCGCCGACACCAACGCCACCGAGACCATGAAGGCGGAGACCGGTGAGGCTATCCAGACCCTGGCCGACTACACCGTGTCCGAGGCCCAGATCGAAAATCTGGTCACCGCCAAGGGGTACGCCGACTGCGTGGCTTTCATCAGCGACGGCAGCGTCAGCGTGGTGGTGTCCGACACCGAGGAGGGACTCACCGACGCCGATGTGGCCCGCATCACCGAGATCGTCACCGAAGAGACCGGCCTGGAGGCCAGCGCCATCACCATCATCGAAGCCCAGCCCTGAGCCCCAGGGTCCCCGCCAAAAATCAGTTGTATTTTTTCTGATTTGTGGTAAAATGGTCCCATAGTACACAAAAGGAGCGTGACCGGTATGGGCGATGGAAAGGAATATATCTCCCGGCCTGACGAACTGGGTAACATCCATATCTCCGAGGATGTGCTGGCTGTGATCGCGGCGGCCGCCGCCACGGAAGTGGAGGGCGTGGGCAGTCTGTCCACCAATCTGAGCAGCGATATCGCGGAGCTGCTGGGCGCAAAGAAGAATCTGTCCAAGGGCATCCGCATTACTATGGTGGGGGAGAGCGTCCGGGTAGACGTGTCCCTGCTGGTCAAATACGGGTATACCATCGTTGACGTGGCCAAAGAGGTGCAGAGCGCCGTCTTTAACGCCATTGAAAATACCAGCGGCCTGACCGTGGAACACGTCAATGTCCATGTGGCCGGCATCGTATTTGAAAAGGAACACAAGTAAATCAAGCCAGACCAAGGGCCTGTTGCAGAGCAAGCAACAGGCCCTTTTGTGTGTTTTGGCCGGTCTGCCCCAGGAAAAGGGGCTGGAATCTGGAGTCTAATTTTGAAATATCTCTTTCCTTTTTGCATACAGTTGATGTATAATCATAATAACTGTGAATATCACCGGCTCATCATGCCGGAATGGAGGAACCCATCATGACCAGAACCGCCGCCCGAGAGATCGCCGTCCACCTGACCTTTGAACTGGGCTTCACCGGGCAGACCGCCCGGGAGCTGCTGGACGAGGCCCTCAACCGCAAGACCTTCGCCCTCATCGGGGAGGAGGAGCCCCTGTATGCCGAATTCCCCAACGAGGCCCAGCGGACCTACATCACCCGTCTGGTAGAGGGGGTCTATGACCACGCCCCCGAGCTGGACGAGTATATCTCCAAGTACGCCATCGGCTGGAAGTTCTCCCGTATGAACCGGGTGGCCGTGGCCATTATGCGTGTGGCGATGTATGAGATCCTGTATATGCAGGACATCCCCAATGCCGCCGCCATCAACGAGGCCCTGGAGCTGGTGAAGCACTACGAGGAGCCCGAGGTGGTCTCCTTTGTCAACGGTATTCTGGGCTCCTTCGTCCGGGGGGAGCACATCCCTGACCCGGTAGGCCTGAAGGAGCAGCCGGAGGCGGAGGGCTGATGCGTACCCTGGGCATCGACACCAGCAACTACACCACTTCCGCCGCCGTCTTTGACGGCGAGGGGGGCGAGAACGCCGGACGCCTGCTGGAAGTGCGCCCCGGCGAGCTGGGCCTGCGGCAGAGCGACGCCCTGTTCCAGCACGTCAAGGCTCTGCCCGACCGCTTTGCCCAGCTGAGAGAGGGCGGCTGGCTGGATGGTATTGTTGCCGTGGGCGCTTCCACCCGGCCCCGGGCGGTGGAAGGGTCCTATATGCCCTGCTTCCTGGCGGGGGAGAGCCAGGGCCGTACCCTGGCTGCCGCGTTGAATGTGCCCTTCTTTGCCTGCTCTCATCAGCAGGACCATATTGCCGCCGCCGCCTGGTCGGCGGGCCGGATGGATCTGCTGGACAGGCCTATGCTGGCCTGGCACCTGTCCGGCGGCACCACCGAGCTGCTCCATGTGGAGCCGGAGGGGGTCAATGTGAAAGCCACTCTGCTGGGTGGCACCAGCGACATCTCCGCCGGACAGCTCATTGACCGCACCGGCGTGCTGCTGGGCCTGCCATTCCCGGCGGGTAAGGCGGTGGACCAGCTGGCTCAGGCGGGGCAGGCCAAGAAATTTACTGTGAAGCTAAATGACTTTACGTTTTCACTCTCCGGTATGGAGAATAAGGTGAAGGCTATGGCAGAGCAGGGGGCGGAGAAGGCAGACATCGCCCGCTTTGCCCTGCTGACGGTGGCCGACGTGGTGCGACGCACCACCCTGGCCGCCCTGAAGCAGTATCCCGGCCTGCCGGTGCTGTGCTCCGGCGGTGTAGCTTCCAACTCCCTGCTGCGGCAGGTGATGGAGCCTCTGGGAGCGGTGTTTGCCCAGCCCCGGTTCTCCACCGACAACGCCATGGGTACCGCCATCCTCACCTGGCGGGCTGTAAAGGCGGGTGAGTTGACATGAGCCATATCTACACGGTTTCTCAGGTCAACCAGTATATCAAATCCCTGCTGGACCGGGACCGGGAGCTGACCGCCCTGTATGTCCGGGGGGAGATCTCCAACTACAAGGCCTATCCCTCTGGCCACCACTATTTTTCCCTGAAGGACGGGGAGGGGGCCATCCGCTGCGTTATGTTCAAGCGGGAGGCCATGTCCCTCCGGTTCCGGCCGGAAAACGGCATGAAGGTCATCGCTTTCGGCCGGGTGGCGGTCTTTCCCCGGGACGGACAGTACCAGCTGTACTGTACCTCCCTGACCCCGGAGGGAGTGGGGGATCTGCATCTGGCCTTTGAACAGCTGAAACAGAAGCTGTATGCGGAGGGACTGTTTGACCCCGCCCACAAAAAGCCCATCCCCAAATTCCCCAAGCGCATCGCTCTCATTACCTCCTCCGCCGGCGCGGCGGTGCGGGATATGCTGCGCATCCTGGGGGCCCGGTGGCCCATGGCGGAGGTTTTTCTCCTGCCGGTGCGGGTCCAGGGGGCGGAGGCCCCCGGGGAGATCTGCGCCGCTATTGCCTGGGCTAACCAGCATCAGGTGGCCGACCTCATCATTACCGGCCGGGGCGGCGGGTCCATGGAGGATCTGTGGGCCTTCAATGACGAAAACGTAGCCCGCACCATCTATCACTCGGCCATTCCGGTGATCTCTGCGGTGGGGCATGAACCTGACGTGACCATCGCCGATTTTGTAGCCGACCTGCGGGCGGCCACCCCCTCCAACGCCGCCGAGCTGGCAGTACCCGACCAGAACGAGGTAGCGGTGTGGCTGCGGCAGATGGAGGGGCGGTTGGCCCAGGCCATGGGCCGCAAGCTGGAGTCCGCCCGAAAGGATCTGGACCGGGCGGCCCGGTGCCGGGCCCTTCAGGACCCTATGAACTATGTGGACGACAAGCGGATGGTACTGGACTACCAGCGGGAGAAGCTGGCGGCAGGACTGAACGCCGCTCTCAACCGGGAGCGGCAGCGTTTTGGACAGCTGGCCTCCAAGCTGGACGCCCTCAGCCCTCTGAAGGTACTGGGCCGGGGCTACGCCATCCCCCGAAAGGCGGACGGCGGTGTGGTCCGGTCTGTGACCGACGTGGCCCCCGGCGACCCTTTGAAGCTGCGGGTGGCCGATGGCGAGATATCCTGTCAAGTGGTTTAACTTGACTGCTTTTGGAAAGGACTTAAGGACATGGCGGAAGAAAAACTGACCTTTGAGCAGGCTATGGGCCGGCTGGAGGAGATCGTGAAGCGGCTGGAGCGGGGAGACGCCCCGTTGGAGGAGGCTCTGTCCCTCTTTGAGGAGGGGACCCGGCTGCTGGGCGGCTGTTCCGCCCAACTGGACAGTGCCGAACAGAAGGTGCGCAAGCTGCTGGCAGGGCCGGATGGTCAGCCGGCAGAGGAGCCGTTTGAGGAGGGACAGGTATGACGGAACAGGAGAGACTGGACGGCCACAGGGCTCAGGCGGAGGAATGGCTGCGCCACTGCTTCCAGGGCCGGGCGCCCCGTGGGGATCTCTACGACGCCATGTACTACAGTCTGCTGGCAGGCGGCAAGCGGATCCGGCCGGTGCTGCTGCTGGAGAGCTGCCGGCTGTGCGGCGGCGATCCGGAGAAAGCGCTGCCTTTTGCCGGGGCCATTGAGATGATCCATACTTACTCGCTGATCCACGACGATCTGCCCTGCATGGACGACGACGACCTGCGCCGGGGCCGGCCCACCAACCACAAGGTATATGGCGAGGCTACCGCTGTACTGGCGGGAGATGCGCTGCTGACCGCGGCCTTTGAGTGGATGCTGGACCCGTCTGTGACCCTGCCGCCGGAGCGGGTGCTGGAGGCGGCGGGGATACTGGCCCGGGCCGCCGGAGCCCAGGGTATGGTGGGCGGCCAGGTGCTGGACATGGCCGGCGAGGGCCACGCCATGGGTCTTGCCGAGGTGGAGGAGCTCCAGCGGCTCAAAACCGGGGCTCTCATCCGGGCCGCCGCCGAGATGGGCTGCGTGCTGGCCGGCGGCAGTGAGGAACAGCGGAAGGCCGTGTGCCGCTACGCGGAGCGGATCGGCCTTGCCTTCCAGATCCAGGACGACATCCTGGATGTGGTAGGTGACGAGGCCACCTTGGGCAAGCCGGTGGGCTCCGACGCCAAGAGCGAGAAAAACACCTTCGTGACCCTGAAAGGGGTGGAGGAGTGCCGCCATCTGGTGGAGAAACTGACCGAGGAGGCCGTGGAAGCCCTGTCCATCTTTGGGGATGAGGGCGACAGCCTGTGCTGGCTGGCCCGCTCCCTGGCAAGCCGTGAGAAGTGAGGCGCATCATGGGAAACGTAGTAAACTTTTTCACCGGCAATCTGATCCTCAACCTGGCGATCCTGGCCTGGTTCATTGCGCAGGTGTTGAAGATCATCATTACCTTCTGCACAAAAAAGAAGCTGGACTGGCACTATCTGGTGGCCAGCGGCGGGATGCCCAGCTCCCACTCCGCCTTCGTATGCGCTTGCGCCGCGGCGGTGGGCTATATGTACGGCTGGGGCTCGCCCCTGTTCAGTATCGCGGCGGTGGTGGCCATCGTGGTCATGTATGACGCCGCCAACGTCCGCAAGGCGGCGGGGGAGCAGGCCAAGATCCTCAACTATATCATGGACCACTGGACGGAGATGAAGCCCGCCCTCTTCGGCAAGGAGCTGAAGGAACTGCTGGGTCACACGCCCTTCCAGGTCCTGATGGGTGGTGTACTGGGTGTGGCAGTGGGCTTGTTCGGCGCTTGGCAGTGGAGTTGACAGCCCCACTGATTTGTTGATTTGATCCTTCACCGGGAGGTGTTACCATTCTTAGTCTGGAGCAATGTTCCAACGATCTCAGCGCCCTGACCGACAATGAGGCGGCTGCTCTCTGCGGTCTGCTGCGGGCCCGCATCCTGGATGTGGTCTCCCGCACCGGCGGCCATCTGGCCTCCAGTCTGGGGGCGGTGGAGCTGATCGTTGCCATTCATCGGGTATTTGATACCGGCCGGGACCGGCTGGTGTTTGACGTGGGCCACCAGTGTTACGCCCACAAGATCCTCACCGGCCGCAATGCCGCCATGGAGACCCTGCGCTCCTTCGGCGGGCTGGCCGGTTATCCAAAACCCTCCGAGAGCGACACCGACGCATTCATCGCCGGCCACGCCTCCAACTCAGTGTCGGTGGCCCTCGGAATAGCAAGGGCAAGAACTTTACAGCATGAAGATTACAGTGTATTGGCCCTGATTGGTGACGGGGCCCTCACCGGCGGCCTGGCCTATGAGGGTCTGTCTGACGCAGGGGACAGCAAGGAGCCCCTTATCGTCATTCTCAACGACAACGGGATGTCCATCACCAAGAGCGTGGGCGGCGTGGCCGACCATCTGGCCCGTCAGCGGCTTAAGCCCCAGTATCTCCGCTTCAAACGGGGTTACCGGAAGGTAATGGGAGCTACCGCTCTGGGGCGTGGGATCTACAAAGTGACCCACAAGGTCAAGACCGCCATCAAGGAGACCCTGCTGCCTTGCAGTCTCTTTGAGGATATGGGCTTTACCTACCTGGGGCCGGTGGACGGCCATGATGTGAAGCGGCTGACCCGGCTGCTCAAGTATGCCCGGGACCTGAAAGGCCCTGTGCTGCTCCATGTCAGAACTGTAAAGGGAAAGGGCTACACACCAGCGGAGCGCAACCCCGATCAATTCCATGGTGTGGGCCGCTTCTGTGTGGAGACCGGCGAGGTGCTGAAGGGCGGCGGTACCAATTTCTCCGCTGTCTTTGGACAGACCCTTTGCAAGATGGCGGAGGAGGACCCCAGACTGTGCGCCATTACCGCCGCCATGCAGGGAGGAACGGGACTCAACACCTTTGCCGCCCGATTCCCGGACCGGTTCTTTGATGTGGGCATTGCCGAAGGCCATGCGGTGGCAATGTCCGCCGGTATGGCCAAGCAGGGCATGATCCCGGTCTTTGCGGTATATTCCTCCTTCCTTCAGCGGGCCTACGATATGCTGATCCATGACGTAGCCCTTCAGGGCCTTCATGTGGTCTTTGCCATTGATCGGGCCGGGCTGGTGGGAGAGGACGGTGAGACCCACCACGGTGTCTTTGACCCTGCCTTTCTGGATACGGTGCCCGGCATGACAGTGCTGTGCCCCTCCAGCTATGCTGAGCTGGAGTCGATGCTCCGATATGCCATCTATGAGGTAAAGGGGCCGGTGGCGGTCCGCTATCCCCGGGGTGGACAGGGGGACTATCAGGACGATTCCGGATTGGTCAGCACCGCAGTGCTGCGTGCTGGCAAGGATATTACCTTGACAGGCTACGGTATCACAGTCAATGCGCTGCTGGACTGTGCCCGGCGGCTGGAGGCCGACGGTATCCAGGCCCAGGTACTCAAGCTCAATACCATCACGCCCCTGGACGGGGCGCCGGTGGCAGCCTCGGCGGCGGAAACCGGGCGGCTGCTGGTGGCAGAGGAAGCTGCCCCAGGCAACTGTGTGGGGCAGCGGCTGGCTGCAAAGCTGCTGGAGCGGGGTGTTGCTGCAAAGGTGGCCATGGTCAACACCGGGCCCGGCTTTGTCACCCACGGGCCTGTGTCCCAACTGAGAACCCTGTGCGGCCTGGATGGGGCGTCCCTGTATAAAACAGCGTTGGAGGTCTGCGGACATGGCAATTGTTAAAAAAAGACTGGACGTGCTGTTGGTGGAGCGGGGGCTGGCGGAGAGCCGTCAGCGGGCCCAGGCCATCATTATGAGCGGCCAGGTCTATGTAAAAGAGCAGAAGGTGGACAAGGCCGGAGCCCAGATCCCCGAGGATGCGCCTGTAGAGGTGCGGGGCCAGACCCTGGCCTATGTGAGCCGGGGCGGCCTGAAGCTGGAAAAGGCAATGAAAACCTTTGAGGGCATCCACCTGGACGGGGCGGTGTGCGGCGATATCGGCGCCTCCACCGGCGGCTTTACCGACTGTATGCTCCAAAATGGAGCGGTCAAAGTGTACGCCGTGGATGTGGGCTACGGTCAGCTGGCCTGGTCCCTCCGCAGCGATGAGCGGGTGGTGTGTCTGGAGCGGACCAATGCCCGCTATCTGACCCATGAGCAGATTCCCGACGAGCTGGACTTTGCCAGCGTGGACGTGTCCTTCATCTCCCTGAAGCTGATTCTGCCTGCCCTCCGTGGCCTGCTCAAGCCGGACGGCCAGGCGGTGTGCCTGGTGAAGCCCCAGTTTGAGGCCGGCCGGGAAAAGGTGGGCAAGAAGGGCGTGGTGCGGGACCCCGCTGTCCACTTGGAAGTGATCCAACAATTTCTTAAGAACGCCGCTGATGCGGATTTTACTGTAAAGGATATGACCTTTTCACCAATCAGAGGACCCGAGGGCAACATTGAGTACCTGGGACACCTGCTGGCCGGGGGAGGCGGAGCCTCCTGGACCGGCGATCCGGCAGCCCTGGTAGAGGCATCCCACGCGGCCCTGGAAGGAGCCGGACAATGAAAGTAGTGTTGAGCCCCAACCCCTATCGGGACCGGGGATTGAAGGCCGCCCAGGCGGCGGAGAAGATTCTGAAAGCCGCCGGGGTGGAGACCGCCATCTGCCTGCCCTTTGCGGTGGAGGGGGGAAACATCGAATTCCCCAAGCACATCCAGTTCAAGCAGACCGAGGAGGAACTGAAGGACGCGGATATTCTGGTGTGCTTTGGCGGAGACGGCACCATCCTCCATGCAGCCAAGGACGCCAACCAGCACCATGTGCCCATTCTGGGCGTTAACCTGGGCAGCGTTGGCTTCATGGCGGAGCTGGAACTGGGGGAACTGTCCATGCTCTCCAAGCTGCCCGCCGGAAAGTATGCTGTGGAGGACCGCATGATGCTGGACGTGACGGTGCGGCGGGACGGCAAGGTGATCTATTCTGACATCGCCCTCAACGACGCTGCCCTCACCAAGGGGGCGGTGGCACGGGTGGTGGACCTGGAGGTGCTGGGGGATAAGACCACCATTACCAAGATGTCTGCCGACGGTGTGGTCATCAGCACTCCCACCGGATCTACCGCTTATTCCATGTCGGCAGGCGGCCCCATCGTGGAGCCCACGGCGGAAAACATCATTGTCACGCCCATCTGTCCTCACGCCCTGTCTGCCCGGTCCTTTGTGCTGGGCCATGAGCGGACGGTGTCCATCAAGCTGGGCCGGATGGCCCGCAAGACCGCCTTTTTGTCGGTGGATGGAGGCAAAGCCTTCAAGCTCAACGGCGGCGACGTGGTGGAGACCAAGATGTCCAAATCCAAAACCAGACTGGTTCGGGTGACCGGCCGGACATTCTATGAGATTTTGAATCATAAATTGGGAGGTGCGTAAGCCATGAAAGCGAAACGGCAGCAGGAGATTTTGCGGATCATTGCGGAGCAGGATATTGATACCCAGGATCAGCTTCTGACGGAGCTGCGGGCCAGGGGGGTGCAGTCCACCCAGGCCACCATTTCCCGGGACATCAAGGAACTCCACCTCATTAAGGAACTGACCGGATACGGGACCTATCGTTACGCCGTTTCGGAGCGGAAGGCCTCCCTGAATATCGCGGGACGGCTGCGTACCATCTTCAAGGAGGGCGTTACCTCCTTTGATGTGGCTCAGAATATCGTGGTTTTGAAAACCATGCCCGGTCTGGCCTCTGCGGCCTGCGCCGCCATTGACGGCATGGATATTTCCAGCCTGGTGGGCAGCCTGGCGGGAGACGATACCGCCATCCTCATCATGCGCACCAATGAGGATGCTGCCTCCTTCTGCAACGAGATCCATGCCATGCTGAAATAGATGGACAGGTGATACCATGCTCTCTCTGCTTCACATTGAGAATATTGCGGTGATCCAGACGGCGGACATCCAGTTTGACAAAGGCTTTAACGTCCTCACCGGCGAGACCGGCGCGGGCAAGTCCATTGTGGTGGATGCCATCGGGGCCATCATCGGGGAGCGCACCAGCCGAGATCTGATCCGTACCGGGGCAAAGTCCTCCCTGGTCAACGCGGTGTTTACCGGCCTGCCAGAGCTGGACTGGTTCCGGGAGAACGGCGTAGGCCCCGACGAGGAGGGCAATCTGCTCATCCAGCGGGAGATCCAGCCAGACGGAAAGAACATCTGCCGCATCAATGGCCGGCTCATCACCGTCTCCCAGCTGCGGCAGCTGGGCCGCTTACTGCTCAATATCCACGGCCAGCACGACGGCCAGCAGCTGCTGGACGAGCGGTGTCACCTGGATTACCTGGATGGCTTTGGAGCCACCGGGGCGGATCTGGATGCCTACCGGGTTTGCTATAATAGATTGGCCGCCATCCGGCGGGAGATCTCCGCCCTCCAGATTGACGAGGCGGAGAAGGCCCGGCGCATTGACAGCCTGGAATTTCAGATCGGCGAACTGGAACGGGCTGAACTGCGGAGCGGGGAAGAAGAGGAGCTGACGGAGCGGCGGGATCTGCTGCGCAACGCCGGCAAGCTGATGGAGAGCGTGGAAGGGGCTCATCTGGCCCTGTCCGGTGATGATGAACGGGAAGGAGCCGCTGCCCTGCTGGGGGAGGCGGAGCAGTCTCTTCATGCCGCCGGCCGCATCAGCACCCAGGCCGCCGAGCTGTTGGAAAAGCTGGTGGAACTCCGCTGCGCCGCCGACGACATTGCCGAGCAGATCCGGGATCTGCGGGACGCCTTCGACTTTGAGCCGGGGGAGCTGGATCAGATCGAGAGCCGATTGGATGTGCTTCACCGGCTGAAGAAGAAGTACGGCGATTCGGTGGACGAAATGCTGGACTATCTGGACCGCTGTAAAAAAGAACTGGATGAGATCCAGTTTTCTACCGATACCATTGCCCGGCTGGAGAAGGAGCAGTCCAAAGCCCTGGCCGACGCCAGAAAGGCGGCGGAGACCCTCAGCCAGAGTAGAAAGAAGGCGGCCAAGGCGCTGGAACAGCGGATTCAGAGCGAATTGGCCCAGCTGGATATGCCCAAGGTCCGGTTCCAGGTGGAGTTTGGACCCAAGCCGGGGGAGTTCGCTATGGATGACACCGGCATGGACGAGGTGCAGTTCCTTATGTCTGCCAATGTAGGCGAGGACCTGAAGCCCATCCAGAAGATTGCCTCCGGCGGTGAGCTGGCCCGCATCATGCTAGCCCTGAAAAACGTGCTGGCGGAAAACGATCAGGTGGGCACCATGGTCTTTGACGAGGTGGATACCGGCGTGTCCGGCCGGGCGGCCCAGAAGGTGGCGGAAAAGCTGGCCGATGTGGCCCGCGCCAAGCAGGTGCTGTGCGTCACCCATCTGCCTCAGCTGGCCGCCATGGCCGACGTCCACTTCTCCGTGGAGAAGGGGGAGCGGGGCGGCCGGACCTATACCCAGGTGGAGCGGCTGACCCGTCAGCGCCGGTGCGAGGAGCTGGCCCGGCTTACCTCCGGTGAGCACATCACGGACGCCACCCTTGGCGCCGCTGGGGAGCTGCTGGACAGTGCGGAGGCCTACAAGAAACTACACAAAAGCTAGATTTTGTTGAGTACCCCTTTTCTGCTTGACAAACGGAGCAAGAGCGATTATAATCCTCATCAATATGACACTGCGATGACAGGGAGAAGTACCAACCCCCGTCCCGCCCAGAGAACCCCCGGTTTGGTGAGAGGGGGAGGGGACAGGCTGGGAAATACACTCTGGAGCAGCCGCCTGAACAGGGGAGACCCCCAGTAGGGCCGTGTCGGGTGCGCCCGTTATCGCGCCGCCGTGTGTTGGCACGGCATGAGGCCGTTTTTGTGAGAAAACGGAGAACCAGAGGTGGTACCGCGTTTTTACGCCCTCTGTCCGAACGGACAGAGGGCTTTTTGCATGAAAGGGGGATTTTGTGGATCGGAATGTCTGTACCCGCTGCGGCGGGGAGATGGCTTGCATTGGACAGCATTTTCTGAAAAAAGGTGTGCCGGGCTGGCATTTGAGAGGGAATCTTGAGCGGAACGGGATGGAAGATTTAATGCCTGTGGAGCTATGGTGTTGCCAGAGCTGCCAACACCTAGATTTTTATCTGTCGGGAAGCATCTCTCAGGATGAGGGATCGGGCATTGCTCAGGTCCCCTGCCCCCACTGCGGAATCCTCCACGACATGGACGACGCCAAGTGTCCCCACTGCGGAAAGCGGTTATACTGATGACTACACCATTGAGATAAAGGAGAATGAACATGACTTGTTACGAAGAACTGAAGGCCCGTGGCCTCATTGCCCAGGTCACCAACGAGGAGGAGATCTCCAAGATGATCAACGAGGGCAAGGCCGTCTTTTACATCGGCTTTGACCCTACCGCCGACTCCCTCCATGTGGGTCACTTCATGGCTCTGTGCCTGATGAAGCGGCTCCAGATGGCGGGCAACCGTCCTATCGCCCTCATCGGCGGCGGCACCGGCTACATCGGTGACCCCTCCGGCCGTACCGATATGCGCAACATGATGACCCCGGAGACCATCCAGCACAACTGTGACTGCTTTAAGAAGCAGATGGAGCGTTTCATCGAGTTCGGCGAGGGCAAGGCCCAGATGGTGAACAACGCCGAGTGGCTCCTCAAGCTCAACTACATTGAGCTGCTCCGTGAGGTGGGCGCCTGCTTCTCCGTCAACAATATGCTGCGGGCTGAGTGCTACAAGCAGCGCATGGAGAAGGGCCTCTCCTTCCTGGAGTTCAACTACATGATCATGCAGTCCTACGACTTCTACCATCTGTTCCAGCACTACGGCTGCAATATGCAGTTCGGCGGCGACGACCAGTGGTCCAATATGCTGGGCGGCACCGAGCTGATCCGCCGCAAGCTGGGCAAGGACGCCCACGCCATGACCATCACCCTGCTGCTCAACTCCGAGGGCAAGAAGATGGGCAAGACTGCCAAGGGCGCCGTGTGGCTGGACCCCAATAAGACCAGCCCCTACGAGTTCTACCAGTACTGGCGCAACGTGGGCGACGGCGATGTGCTCAAGTGCCTGCGGATGCTCACCTTCCTGCCTCTGGAGCAGATCGACGAGATGGACAAGTGGGAGGGCAGCCAGCTCAACACCGCCAAGGAGATCCTGGCCTTTGAGCTGACCAAGCTGGTTCACGGCGAGGAGGAGGCCCAAAAGGCCCAGGATGCTGCCAAGGCCCTGTTTGTGGGCGGCGGCGATATGAGCAACGTGCCCTCCACCGCCCTGGAGGCCGGTGCGCTCACCGACGGCGCCATCGGTATCCTGGACCTGATGCTGGCCTGTAAGCTGGCACCCTCCAAGAAGGAGGCCCGCCGCCTCATCGAGCAGGGCGGCGTGGAGCTGGACGGCCAGAAGGTAACGGACGTATACACTGCCGTGACTGCCGAGCAGCTCTCCGGCGACGGTGTCATGATCAAGAAGGGCAAGAAGGTCTTCCACCGGGCCTCTCTGCAGGGCTGAGTGTTCAGGGGCTGCCGTCAGTGGGGCAGCCCCTTTCTTAATTTTACCTGACTTTGGTTGCAGGCGACAAACAGGCATGATACAATAAACCTGTTGGAAGGCTTACCGCCCCGGCAATGTGTGTGGCGGCTGCAAAGGAGGAAGGCACTGTGCCGGAAAAAGAGGACCCGAAGAACAAGAAGAAATGGTACATCCTGGATGGCAGCCATGTGCAGCTGCTCATTGTGCTCATCGTTGCCATCCTGTTCTATGTGGGATTGAACCATTTCAGCGTAGTAACTGTCCGAATCAACCAGTTTATGGGGGTGTTGTCCCCGTTTATCGTGGGCTTTGCCATTGCCTATCTGCTCAATACCCCCATGTGCTTTTTTGAGCGAAAACTCTTTCCCAACCACCGGTTTAAGCGTGCGTTGTCCATTTTGCTGGTCTATGTGCTGGCCTTTGCGGTGGTGGCCATTCTGCTGGGGCTCATCGTGCCTCAGGTGGTACAGAGCGTCAAGGACCTGGCGGGCAATATGCAGACCTACCTGACCAGCCTGGATCAGCTGGTGCAGGATCTGACCGAGCAATTTGATCTGGATGCCGACGCCATCAACGATATGTTCGGTAACTTCCAAAACATGATCAGCAACATGACCGCAAAAGCGGCGGAGGCCCTGCCCCAGCTGCTGGATGTGGGCTTTGCCATCGGCAGCGGCGTGATTGCGGGTATCACCGCCCTGATCTCCTCTATCTATATGCTGGCGGGGAAGGATCGGCTGGTACCCCAGCTGAAAAAGCTCCTCTACGCCACCGTGTCCAAGCGCCGGTCCGACTGGCTGCTGGGGGTATGCGGTCAGGCAAACCGGGTGTTCGTGGGCTTTATCAACGGCAAGATCATCGATTCCGCCATCATCGGCGTGCTCTGCTTCATCCTGTGCGCCATTTTCCGGATCCCCTACCCCATGCTGGTCAGCGTCACCGTGGGCGTCACCAATGTGATCCCCTTCTTTGGCCCCATCATCGGCGCCATTCCCTGTCTGTTTATTCTGGTGATCGTGGACCCCTGGGCCGCCCTGCGGTTCTTTGCCCTGGTCATCGGATTGCAGCAGTTTGACGGCAACATCCTGGGGCCCAAGATCCTGGGCGACAGCACCGGCCTGTCCGCCATCTGGGTGCTCATCTCCATTGTCACCTGCGGCGGCCTGTTTGGCTTCCCTGGCATGATCCTGGGCGTGCCTACCTTCGCTGTGCTCTATGCTTTGGTTCGGGAGTGGGTCAACAAGCGTCTCAAGGCAAAAAAAATCGACGGCAACGGCAAGCCCCTGGAGGAGCAGCCCCAAACACCGCCGGACAAAGAATGAAAAAAGACCGCCCATTGGGCGGTCTTTTTTTGCTGTTAGGAAAGGGTGGCCTGGACCAGATCAGTCATGGAGTAGAGACCAGGGGCCTCCATACCGGCAAGAAATCGGGCCGCCCGGATGGCGCCGGAGGCAAAGACCTCTCGGCTCATGGCGGAGTGGCTCAGGGTGATGACCTCATTCTCACCGGCAAAGATCACGTCGTGATCTCCCACGATGCCGCCGCCGCGGACAGAGCAGATGCCGATCTCCTCCTTGTCTCTGGCCTTGCGGACGCTGTGGCGGTTACACACATAGTCGGGCTGGTAGGGAAGAGCGGATGCCGCCGCGTCGGCCAGCATGAGGGCGGTGCCGCTGGGGGCGTCCACCTTTTTATTATGGTGTTTTTCCACGATCTCAATATCGTAGTCCGTCCCCAGAGCCGCGGTTGCCTGGCGTACCAGGGCCAGCAGCACATTGACTCCCAGGGACATATTGGCGGAGCGGAACACGGGGATGACCCGCGCCGCCTGGCCGATGGCGGCCAGCTGCTCCTCCGAGTAGCCGGTGGTGGCCAGCACTGCCGGGATGTTCCGCTGCAAACAGAAGTCCAGCAGAGCGGGCAGGGCGGCAGGGGAGGAGAAGTCGATGAGGGCATCAGCCTGCCCCTGGAACTCAGCGGGGGAGGAGAACACGGGGAAGTCCCGGTCGCCAGTCCCCAGCAGGTCAAATCCGGCGGCGATTTCCAGGTCGGGCTGGGCGGCGCACAGGTGCTCCACTGCCCGGCCCATCCGGCCGTTGCAGCCGGAGAGGATCAAACGAAGCATTTCCAACATCCTTTCCCAGTGGCTCAGGCGGAGAGCAGTCCCACCTTGACCATAGACTGACGGAGGGTCTCCAGCGGTCCGTCGCTCATATCGCACAGAGGCAGGCGGAGGGAGCCGATGTCGTAGCCCGCCAGATTCATGGCAGCCTTGATGGGAATGGGGTTGACCTCCAGGAAGAGGGCGTCAATGAAGTCCATGTAGCCCAGCTGAAGGGCGGCGGCCTGGTCAAACTTGCCCTCCAGGCACAGGTGGGTCATCTGGATCATGACCTCGGGAGCGATGTTGGCTACCACCGAGATCACGCCCTTGGCTCCCAGGCTCATCATGGGGACCACCTGGTCGTCGTTGCCCGACCAGACATAGAAGTCGTCGCCGCAGATGGCCAGGGTGTGAGCCAGCAGAGAGAAGTTGCCGCTGGCCTCCTTGACGCCGTTGATGTTGGGGTGCTGGGAGAGCACCTTGTAGGTCTCGGCGGTGAAGGAAACGCCGGTGCGGGAGGGCACATTATAGAGGATAATGGGCAGATCCACCCGGTCGGCAATGTATTCGTAGTGCTTGATGAGGCCGGTCTGGGACGCCTTGTTGTAGTAGGGGGTGACGTGCAGCAGGGCGTCGGCACCGGAGTCCTGGGCGTGCTGGGACAGGTAGACGGCGGCGGAAGTATCGTTGCTGCCCGCGCCGGCAATGACCTTGACCCGGCCGTTCACCCGCTTGACACAGTATTCCACGGCGGCAATGTGCTCCCGGATGGTCAGGGTGGAACACTCTCCGGTGGTGCCGCAGACGCAGATGGCGTCCAGGCCCCGCTCGATCTGCTCGTCGATGATTTTCCCGAACTGATCGTAGTTGATGGCGCCGCTGTGGTCAAACGGGGTGATGATGGCGGAACAGGCTCCGGTAAAAACAGGCTCTCTCATAATTAGGGTTACCTCCTTGAAATGTAACCCTCCGCGCACAGAAGTTCGGCAAGAAGGACTGCGCCGCCCGCGGCGCCGCGAAGGGTATTGTGGGACAGGCAGACGAACTTATAGTCGTACTGCGTGTCGGGACGCAGACGGCCAATGCAGACCGCCATGCCGCCCTCGGTCATCCGGTCCAGCCGGGTCTGAGGACGGTCGGGCTCCTCAAAGTAGTGCAGGAACTGCTTGGGAGCGGAGGGCAGGGCCAGCTCCTGGGCACGGCCCTTGTAATTTGCCCAGATCTCTTTGATCTCCTCCATAGAGGGTTTGTTCTCAAAGCGTGCGAACACAGCGGCCATATGGCCGTTGGACGCGGGCACCCGCAGACACTGGGCGGTGATGGCGGGGGACTGGGCGTTGACGATGACCCCGTTCTCCACCTTGCCCCACAGCTTCAGGGGCTCCTGCTCGCTCTTCTCCTCCTCGCCGCCGATGTAGGGGATCACATTGTCCACCATCTCAGGCCAGGTGTCGAAGGTTTTGCCCGCGCCGGAAATAGCCTGATAGGTGCAGACCAGCACCTGGTTCAGGCCGAAGCCGCGCAGGGGGTGCAGGGCGGGAACATAGCTCTGGAGGGAGCAGTTGGACTTAACGGCAATGAACCCGCGCTCCACCCCCAGTCGCTTTCGCTGGTCCTCGATGACTTTGATATGCTCGGGATTGATCTCCGGCACCACCATAGGCACGTCGGGCGTCCAGCGGTGAGCGGAGTTGTTGGAGACCACGGGGCACTCGTGCTTGGCGTAGGCCTCCTCCAGAGCCTGAATCTCTTCCTTCTTCATATCCACGGCGGAAAAGACAAAATCCACCTGGGAGGCAATGGCCTCGATATCGGCCTCCGCGTTCATGACCACCATCTTCTTGGCCTCTTCGGGCATGGGATTCTCCAGAGCCCAGCGGGAGCCGATGGCTTCCTCATAGGTCTTGCCGGCGGAGCGGCTGCTGGCCGCAATGACAGTGAGCTGGAACCAGGGGTGATTCTCCAGCAGGGAAACAAAACGCTGGCCCACCATACCGGTGCCGCCGATGACGCCTACTTTGTATTTTTCCATGACCATACCTCCGTTGCTCAAAGTTTATTCCAACACCGGCCTGTCTCAGACCGGAAACTCATAGCGAAAAGAAAAAGAAAATCAGCAGTTTACAGAACTGCTGATTTTGTACTATAATGACAGGGACAGCGCGTCCCCGACCATACCAGACAAAAGCAGACAGCACTCCGCCGCGTGTGCGGCGACAGTCGAACGGATCTTATCCGGGCGACCAGGCAAACGCACCACCGGGAGCGTCCCTTCGGCGGCCTCCCCTTTCACGCGGTTCACCGGGCCCGGCACCCTCACCACGCTACTCTTGAAGAGCCGCGCCTCTATCCTGCAAATGTAATTTCGCTATTTAGTTTGCAAAATTGTACCACAAGTTCTGGCAAAGTGTCAACGAAAGCGAGATGGGATTTCCGCCAAATGAAAACGGGAAAGATGAAAAAAATTGTGCAGATTGCAGCCCTGGCCCTGGCCATTGCCCTTCCACTGAGCCAGGCGCCGGCCTCCGCCGCCTCGGTGGCGGTGGACCCCACCATTAAAGTGGGTATCTTTTACGGCTCCAACGCCCTGCCCGGCGCCAACCTGCTCAACGATGTGGGCAGCGGGTACCGGCTGGGCTATTATGACGACAACCGGGTGTTTCAGCAGCTGGCCGCCACCAGTGAGACCGCCATCTCGGTGGTCAAAACCCAGAATGTCTACTACGGCAAGGTGGGGACGTGGAGCGGCTATTACGACACCATTACCTCCAATATCGCCGTGGGCTGCTGGCATTTGAAGCTGCCCGGCAGCTACAGCTCCTACGACGAGGCTGCCGCGGCCGCTTCCGCCTATTCCGGCGGCTTTGCGGCCTGGATCGACGGGACGTGGCAGGCCAGAGTGGGGGCCTACCTGGACAAGGAATCTGCCCAGGCCGCCCAGACCAGCCTTGGCCTTGGGGACGCCGAGGTGGTTGGTACCTCCAGCGCCGGGGTGTCGGTGGTCAAGACGGGCACCAGCCAGATCCTCTTCCAGTTTGACAGCGCCTCCAAGTGTCTGGGCATCAAGCCCGGCCTGGACGACAGCGTCAAGACCGAGACCATTTTCCGGGGCTGTACCTATTACGGCGGCTTCCAGTATCAGCGGGTGAGCGGCGGCAACCTGACGGTGAGCAATGTCATTGGCCTGGAGGACTATGTACAGGGAGTCATTGTCCGGGAGATGAGCTCCTCCTGGCCCACAGAGGCACTGAAAGCCCAGGCGGTGAGTGCCCGTACCTACGCTTACCGCAACTACACCGCCAGCAAGCACAAGAGCCAGGGCTTCGACATCTGCAACTCCACCTGCTGTCAGGTGTACTACGGTATGGACGAGGTGACGGCCAACAGCAGCAAGGCGGTGGAGGAGACTTATGGCGAATACGCCTGGTACAACGGCTCCCTCATTGAGGCGGTATACTCCTCTCACGACGGCGGCGCCACCGAGAGCGCCGTCAATGTGTGGGGGAGCAACGTGGCCTACCTCATCGGCAAGTACGACCCCTATGAAGCGTCGGTGGCCAGCAAGGTCCCCAACTACAACTGGACGGTGACCTACACCGCCCAGGAGCTCACCGACCTGCTCAATTCCAAGGGCTATACCAACTCGGGCATCGTGGACTTCAAGGTCACCAAGACCAGCCCCACCGGCAATGCCATTGAGATCACCTTCACCGACTCCTCCGGCAAGAGTTGGAGCAAGATCCGGGACGACTGCCGCACCTTCCTGGGGCTGCGGTCCATCCATTACACCGTGTCCAGCTCCGCCGGCAGCGGCTCGTCCGGCGGGGGAGGGAGCTACACGGTGAACGGAAATGGTACCCTCGGCAGCCTGGACGGGGCCTATGCCATCGACGGCAGCGGTTCCACCTCCAAGCTGAGCGGCGACGTGTACATCATTGACGGCAGCGGCCAGGTGACCCAGGCCGCGCCCTCCGGCGGCAGCGGCGGGGACAGCTCTGCTGTGTTCACCATCACCGGCTCCGGCTGGGGCCACAACGTGGGCATGAGCCAGTGGGGCGCTTATGCCATGGCCCAGCAGGGCTATACTTATCAGGATATCCTGACCTTCTACTATACTGGAATAGAGGTGCGCAAGCCATAAAGACGTCTGATTTTGACTTTTACCTGCCGGAGGAGCTGATCGCTCAGACTCCTCTGGAAAAGCGGGACTCCTCCCGGCTGCTGGTGCTGGACAAGCACACCGGCGAAACGAAGCATATGCACTTTTTCGATCTGCCTACCCTGCTGAGACCGGGAGACTGCCTGGTGCTCAACGACTCCAGGGTGCTGCCCGCCCGGCTCATCGGCCACCGGGAGCCCGGTGGGGGAGCGGTGGAGGTGCTGCTGCTCATCGACCGGGGCAATAAGACCTGGGAGTGCCTGGTGCGGCCCGGCCGTAAGATGCGTCCGGGTACGAAGGTGTCCTTCGGCGAGGGCCAGCTCACCGCCGAGGTCACCGAGGTGCTGGAGGGCGGCAACCGGCTGGTCCGCTTCGACTATGAGGGCATTTTCCTGGAAAAGCTGGAGCAGCTGGGCAAGATGCCTCTGCCTCCTTACATTAAGGCCGAGCTTAACGACCCGGAGCGGTATCAGACCGTCTACTCACGGGAGGTGGGCTCCGCCGCCGCCCCCACCGCCGGTCTCCACTTCACCAAGGAACTGCTCAAGCAGGTGGAGGACATGGGGGTGCGTCTGGCCTATGTGACCCTCCATGTGGGCCTGGGCACCTTCCGCCCGGTGAAGGAGGAGGATATCCTGGACCACGAGATGCACTCGGAGTACTGCATGATCTCCGCCGAGACCGCCGAGACCATCAACCGCACCAAGGCCGAGGGAGGCCGGGTGATCTGCGTGGGCACCACTTCCTGCCGCACCATTGAGAGCTGGGCGGCAGAGGACGGAACCCTGAAGGAGAGCGCCGGATGGACCAATATCTTCATCTATCCGGGCTACAAATTCAAGGTGCTGGACTGCCTCATCACCAACTTCCATCTGCCGGAATCCACCCTCATCATGCTGGTGTCCGCCCTGGCGGGCCGGGAGCGCATCCTGGCCGCCTACAAGGAGGCGGTAGAGCAGAAATACCGCTTCTTCTCCTTCGGAGACGCCATGTTTATCTGCTGAAACAGCCAAAAGGCCTGCCGTAGTAAAACGGCAGGCCTTTTTTACATCCTTCTCAGTACCTCCACGTTGCCCGCCAGCCGGGGATCGGAAGGGGAGAGGGCAAGAGTTCCCGGTCATCCAAACGAGCCGCGACGTTATCGGCGGAGCCGGTGTCCAGCACCACCGGTTGAGTGATATCACAAAAATAATTATTTACCATAAAATATAGATTAAGTTATGACTATAAAAATATGGAATTTATGCGGAACTGTGATTTTGGAATGTGAAAATGGTCGAATTGTTTGTTTTTTGCTGCTTTTTGCGGACTCTGTCACAGCAATCTTTGGGAGGAAAGCAGTTTTATCTTGCCTTTTCGCACCTTTTTAGGGTACAATATTACACATATGATAGGCAAGGTATATGTTTTGTGACAGGAGGTGCAATGCGGTAAGAGTGATGAATTCCTATTGCCGGCACATAAGACCAGGAAAGCAACCGCAATTTGTGTCGGAAATAGCCTTTTATAAAACTCAAAAGGAGGAATTGATGAAATGAAGAAACGATTGTTGGCAATATGTTTGGCTCTGTGCATGATTGTTGGGCTGCTGCCAACGACAGCGATAGCTGCGCCTGAGGGAGACGGAACAGGCCTTACAGCGGATGATCCCATGGTGGTGCCGGAGGAAGCGCTCACTATTTCGGGAACTATTTTGGAAGAAATTTCACAAGAGTGGCTGAATACCAACAAACCCCAAGATGGGAGTACTCTTTATCTGAAATTAGAGGTATCCGACTCCATCACTGAACTTGGCGATGGTTATGGAGGTTTTCGTCTTGGAAGCGGATATAGCTTGCAGATGGATTTTTCCAATGCTACTAGCCTTAAGAAAATTAACAGTCAAGCTTTTATGCGCGCTACAGCTCTGCAGGGCGTACTGGATTTGTCCAATACCAAGGTTGAGACCATCGAAAAGAGCGCCTTCAGCGGCTGTACCGGCCTGACTGGCGTGATCCTGCCTCAGACCCTCGAGGTGCTGGGCACGAGTAACGGCAGTTCTGGTTCTGTGTTCAACGGTTGTACAGGCCTGGAGTTTGTGCGTACCGCGGGCGGCAGTGAGACCGCCGATTTTGAGCTGCCCTCCGGGCTAAAGGTAATCGGGAAGCAGACGTTTAAAAGTGCATTCACCCCTTCAGCATCCATTGTAGGAAGCATTCCTGCCTCCGTTGATATTGTAGGAAGTGAGGCTTTCTATTCCTCTGCTTTTTCCCAGCTTACATTGGAGCGCGAGGTAAAGGATGGTAGCTTTACGGGCTATGCTTCAAATGCTTTTAAATATGGAAATAACGGACTGCTAATATATAAGAATGCTGAGGCAGCCACTCATGACAGCAGTTTTTCCAGCGGTTTTAACTATGCCAAGGAAGCTTTTCCGGTTACATTGCATTTTATTGACGCAGACGGAATTGAGATACGCACTGCCCAAAAGTTGTTTAATGTCTCTATCGCATATGAGCTGGATGTGGCTAGCGGGCGATGGAATAAAACCGCCGGATATGTATTGCCGGATGCCGGTTCTGCTGCTATACCAGGATATGACAACGGTTGGCAGATCGAAGGCAGCAGCAAGCTATTAACATCGACCTCTAATGTGGTAGGTACCATTAAAGATGATCTGAACGTCACGGTCACGGGAAGCACTGTGCTTTCTAAGCCCACCGTGGAATACATGGTAAATGGCGGTGTGGTTAAGGACGCCGGCTCTGGTGTACCGGACCTCACCGTCACTGTGGACCAGGAGAACCCCGGCACTGTCGGCGTACAGGTTACCCATCCCCTGGCAACTGAGGAAGCCAAAGAAAGCGGTACCTATGTCTATTTCAAATACTGCTGGTGGGATGAGAAGGACGACGGTGTGAACGGTCCCCGGAGTGAAACCGAACCTAAGCTCTTCTCCACGGCGACAAACTCCAGCAATTACAACAGAGTATTTACAGATAACAACGAGATCCCGATCCGCAATACCTCTGATATCCGGGCGGACGGAGATTACTATCTGGTAGAGATCTTCGGCTACTATGTTGAAAACAACGGGACGGCCAAGCGGTTTTATAAATCTGGGCATAACTTTATTGCCGGTGATAATGCAACCGACAGAAGTTATGTTATGAATGTAGATGTGGAGGATATCACCCCCATCACCATCACCCCCGCGGACATCACTATTTACACCGGCGGCGAGGGCTATACCGGTGTGGTGGACGGCGAAGGTCAAACGACAACAACTGCCAATGGTATGCCGGAGCCAGGATATTTTATCACCCTGCCCGATTGGATGAACGAGGAGTTGGGTGGCTATGCCAATGCAGAAAATCTGTCGGATAAGCTTGTGCTGACCTATGACGATGGGAACGGCGACAAAAAAGAATGGAATCTTAGCCTATACGGCACAACTGCCCATAGTACGGATGTGGCAGGCGTCGAGGCCGCTCGCTACATCTACCGCATTGTGCCCGGCGAGGGGACTGGGAACATTCCTGTTCGCCTGAAGTTGACCGATCAGATCACAGATGAAATAATTACCAGCGATCAGTTTACGCCCAACAGCAATGAGCAGTACAAGGCGTATGATATGAGTATCTACACAGATGAAGTAACAGCTGACAAGGTCACTGCAAAGATTACGATCAACGGCCAAACATATACCTGTAAAGTTGAAGGAACAGAAGGCCAACTAGTGATCCGCGGCCTGACGAGCGAGAATATTACGACAGATATTGTCGCCGCGGAAAGCGGGTTGAACTCCTCCAATATTTCTGCCGTACTGCCGAAAGGCGGCGTTACCTACTACATCAACGGCAGCAATGTGGAGCTGTCCGATACCGACGGCGTAAAGCTGTTGGTGGATGAGGTCCTGGATGACGGTGTGCTGAAGGCATATATCCAGGAAAACATGACCGGGAAGATCCCTGCCGGAGACTATGTCTACAAGCAGCAGTACCTGGACCTGGTGGACACCAAGAACGGCAACGCATACCTGAGCCTGGGTGAAAATGAGAAGCTCAGCATTTACTGGCCGGTTCCCGACGACTTCGACACCAGCAAAGACTTCTACGTGGTGCATTTTGATGCGCTGGATCGTAATTATAATAATCTGGGCGATGAGCTTAGCAAGAACGGTCCGGATGTGCTGGATGCCGAGCTTGTAACAGTAAACGACAAGCAGTACATTCAGTTTGAGACTGGTTCCTTCTCTCCCTTTGTGCTTGTATATGAGCAAGAGATCATTAACTCCCACACCTACACCCTCCGCTACAACACCAATGGCGGCCAGCAGATCCAGTCGGAATCCAAGTCCCGCTCCTGGGTGAAGGCTTACGACGAGCTGCCGGTGCCTGTCCGGGAAGGCTACATCTTCAAGGGATGGTATCTGGACAGCAGCCTGACCAATCGCGTGGAGGAGGATGTCAAGGTGAACCGTTCCTCCGTAACGCTTTATGCCAAGTGGAGCCTGGACTCCGCGGATCCGGATAACAGCGGTGTTTCTGACTGGCTGGAAACCGAGGAGCACAGAGCCTATTTGCAGGGCTACGGCAACGGCAACTTCGGCCCCACCGACAAGATGACCCGCGCCGAGGTGGCCCAGATGTTCTACAATCTGCTGAAGGATCAGGATGTGCCGGTCACCGTCACCTTTACCGACGTGCCTGAGGAGGCCTGGTACCGTGACGCGGTGCAGGCACTGGCCTCCCTGGGCATCGTGGAGGGAATCGGCAACGGCAAGTTTGCCCCGGAGCGCACCATCACCCGTGCGGAGTTTACCGCCATTGCCATGCGTTTCACCAACGGCGCACTGGATGGCGAGAATATCTTCTCCGATGTAAGCGAGGATGAGTGGTTCTACGAGGAAGTGGTAGGCTCCATTCAGTACGGCTGGATCAACGGCTATACGGACGGGACCTTCCGGCCCTACAACAACATTGCCCGCTCCGAGGTGACGGCCATTACCAACCGTATGCTGGGCCGCTCCGCTGACGAGGCCTTCGTGGACAGTCATACGGACGAGCTTCGGCAGTTCCCCGATGTATCGAAGGATGTGTGGGGCTACTATGAGATCATGGAGGCCACCAACACCCACGATTATACCAAGGACACCGACGGTGAAACCTGGGCTGACCTTGGTTGAGTACTTAAAGCTGCTGCATGAGCTTAGTGGCAGAAAGAGAGATCCCGCAGAGGTGTCAACCTCTGCGGGATCTTTTTTGGTTCAGCGCTTTGCTCACATTCGGCTCAGAATTTCCACGTTGCCCGCCAGCCGGGGGTCGGTAGGGGAGAGGACCAGGGCCTTTTGCGCTTCCTCCCGAGCGGGGCCGATGCGCCCGGTGCGGAAATAGGCCTGGCACCGCAGGTCGTGGGGAAGTGGCCCCCAGGCCTCCGCCTCACAGATGTAGGTATCAGGTCGGACGGTGATGGCCAAAGCGACACCGGTAAAATACAGCACCCCGTCCCAGTTCTCCTGCTGGTAGCAAAGGGTGGCCAGATCCATCCAGGGCTCCCGCAGATGGGGGGCCTCGGCGGCGGCGCGGAAAAACCAACTTCTGGCCTGGGCGGGGTCCCCTTTCTGTATGTAGGACTTGGCAATGTACCGCATGGAGGCTGCCCGCTCATCCTTCCAGGTGGCGGTGGGCATGGACAGGTGCCGCTTGAGGGTGGCAATGCAGTCGTCCCACCGGCTATGGAAAAAGTACTCCCGGCCCAGATAGTGGGCGTTGCGGTCGTCTTCCGGTTCCTCCTGTACCGACAGCTCCAGCAGAGGGAGATACTGGCCCCGGGATTTGGAGGGATCAGGGTGGTGATCCAGCTGCACCCCCAGCGCAGTTACCATGAGGCCGGGCTGACCGGGCCCCTCCCAGCGCAGGATCTCATGAACCGGATGGACCCACCGATAACCGTGGCGGCGGTGGATCTTCTCGTACCAGAACACCACGCCATCGGCTCCATCGGGCCGGAAGGACCAGGTGTAGCGGTACCGGGCCTGACCTGTGCCGGGCGTCCAGGCCGACTCCAGAGCAGCCCGCCAGCCGGGATGGAACACCTCGTCCAGGTCGGTACATACGCAGATATCGGCGTCCTCATCCACCAGGTCCAGAGAGCGGTTGCGGGCAGTGTCAAACCGCCAGGGAGAAATGGTCTCCACGGTGACAACGGCTCCTCGGGCCTCCAAACGGGCCACGGTGTCGTCGGTGGAGCCGGTGTCCAGTACCACCACCTGATCGGCCTCCGACATGGAGTCCATCCAACGGTCCACAAACTGGGCCTCATTCTTGCAGATGGCATAGACTACAATTTTCATAAGTGCCTTCTCCTTTCACAGAAGGAGAGGGGGGCAGACTGCCCCCCTCCCGCAGGATCAGGTTTCCATCAGGCCAGCGGCCTTCAGATTCTGGATAATCTGGTTGATGGCGTTGATAGCGTCGGTCAGGCTGGCACTGGTTTGCAGGGTGGTGACCGTGGCGGCGGCGTTGGTCTCACCGGCAGGGCCGGTAGGCCCGGTCGGGCCAGTAGGACCAGTAGCGCCAGCAGTGCCCGCGGTACCGGCAGGGCCGGTGGGTCCGGTGGGACCGGTAGCGCCGGCAGTACCCGCGGTACCGGCAGGGCCGGTGGGTCCGGTGGGGCCAGTAGGACCGGTAGCGCCATCGGGGCCGGGGATACCCTGAGGTCCGGTAGGACCGGTAGCGCCGTCAGGTCCGGGAATACCCTGGGGGCCAGTGGGTCCGGTCACACCTGCCGCGCCGGTGGGTCCGGTGGGTCCGGGGGTGGCAGGTCCGGTAGGCCCGGTGGGTCCAGTAGGGCCGGTAGCACCGGCGGCGCCGGAACCGGCAGGCCCGGTAGGCCCGGTAGCACCAGTGGGACCGGTAGCCCCGGTAGGTCCGGTGGGACCAGGCACGGGGCAGGGAGGGGGACAGGGCGGCGGGCAGCAGCCTGGCGGACAGCAGCAGGCCCCACCTTCCTGTTTCCGTTTCCACTCCCGATCAGAGGGAAGATAGTGGTTCATATTGTACTCCTTTATCCGCTTGGCTTGTGGCTGTGCCACATGACAGCCTATGCGTTTGCCTGACGGGAGGTGCGCCGCTGGAACGCCCAGCAAAAAAGTAGGAAAAGGGGTTGACAAGACTAACTGTAACTGATATAGTTACAGTATAGAAATGAAACAAATAAAGTTACAGTTAAAAGCATATCATACAGTCAGGCGATTGCCTGCTATTCGGAACAGAAAGGACGATGGATATGACTCCCATTACCATTACCAAAGCCAATTTTGAAGAAGTAGTGCTTCATTCCGACAAGCCGGTGCTAGTGGACTTCTGGGCCCCCTGGTGCGGCTACTGCCGCCGGATCAGCCCGGTGCTGGACCAGATCGCCCAGCAGTTTGACGGCCAGCTGGTGGTAGGCAAGATCAACATTGACGAGGAGCCGGAGCTGGAGGAGCAGTTTGAGGTGGAGGTCATTCCCACCCTGTTCCTCTTCAAGAACGGGGAGACGGGGGAGCCCATTGTGAACCCCGGTTCCAAGGCTCAGATCATCGACTGGATGGGACTGTAAAAGGAGGCGGACGGCATGGCGCAGTATGAAATCCTCATCGTAGGGGGCGGCCCCGCCGGTTATGCGGCGGCCCTGTATGCCGCCCGCAGCGGCCGCAAGACAGCGGTGGTGGAGAAGCTGTCCCCCGGCGGCCAGATGGCCACCACCTCAGTGATCGACAACTACCCCGGCTTCCCCGATGGGGTGGACGGCTTCGAGCTGGGGGAGAAGATGGAGCGGCAGGCCCGGAAGTATGGGGCGGAAACCGTATACGCCGAGGTCACCGGGGCCGACTTAACTGCTGTTCCCAAGGTGCTCCACACCAGCGAGGGGGACCTGACCGCCGACGCGGTAATCCTGGCCACCGGAGCCTACCCCCGGGAGCTGGGCCTCGCCGGCGAGAGCGAGATGCGGGGGAGAGGGATTGCTTACTGCGCCGCCTGCGACGGAATGATGTACCGGGGCAAGGTGGTTGCAGTAAACGGCGGTGGCAACACCGCTGTGGAGGACGCCCTCTACCTGTCCAAGCTGTGCAAGAAGGTCTATCTCATCCACCGGCGGGACAGCCTGCGGGCTTCGGCGGTGTACCACAAGGCCCTGGAGGAGGCCGGGGTGGAAATCCTCTGGAACACCCGTGTGACAGACCTGCGCAAGGAAAAACGCCTGACAGGTATCGAGCTGGAAAATGTGGTCACCGGCGAGAAAAGCGAGCTGGCCTGCGACGGCCTCTTTGTGGCGGTGGGCCGGGTGCCCGATACCGCCCTCTTTGCCGGACAGGTGGAGACCGATCAGGCGGGTTATCTGGTGGCAGACGAGAGCTGCCGCACCAGCGTGCCCGGTGTGTTTGCCGCCGGAGACGTGCGTACCAAGGCTCTGCGGCAGGTCATCACCGCCGCCGCCGACGGCGCCAACGCCGCCCACTGGGCGGAGGACTATCTGCTGAAACGCGTGTAAAGGAGAATCCCATTCCATGAACGGCCTGTTCTGTGTGGCGGTCCACGCCCTGATCTATCTGGACAAGCGGGGATGTCTGCTCTCCAGCGAAGAGCTGGCGGCCAACATCTGCACCAACCCGGCCCGGGTCCGCAAGGTGATGGCCAAGCTGAAAAAGGCGGGGCTGGTGACCACCCGCACCGGCACCGATGGCGGCTATCAGCTGGTGGCTGATCCGGAGAAGGTGACCCTGGACACGGTGGCCGACGCCCTGGAGGTGCGGTTCGTGGAGCCCGCCTGGCACAGCGGCGGAGGCGTGGACTGCGGCTGTATGGTGGCCTCCGGCATGGCCGGGGTGATGGACCACCTGTTTGACGATCTGGACCGGCGCTGCAAGGCGCGGCTGGCCCAGCTCCGCCTCTCCGACCTGGAGGGACAACTGGAATCCATACAAAAAGGAGAACCCCTATGAATTTGCAGCTTGAGACCGGCGTACCGGTGCTCACCGTCTTTATCCAGGGCCTGCTCAGCTTCTTTTCGCCCTGTGTGCTCCCGCTGGTGCCTCTGTATGTGGGTTATTTGGCGGGAGGGGCCCGGACGGTGGATGAGAAGGGCAATATCCGCTATCCCAGAGGCAAGGTGCTGGTCAACACCCTGTTCTTTGTGGTGGGTGTCAGCTTCGCCTTCTTTGTGCTGGGGCTGGGCTTTACCGCCGCAGGCCGCTTCTTCAGCGGCAATCAGACCCTCTTTGCCCGCATCAGCGGCATCATTATGATCCTCTTTGGTGTCTATCAGTTCGGCTTCTTCGGCAAGGCCGCCGCGCTGGAGACAGAGCACCGGCTGCCCTTCCGACTGGACAAGTGGGCCATGAACCCCCTGGTGGCCCTGGTGCTGGGCTTCACCTTCAGCTTTGCCTGGACTCCCTGCGTGGGCCCCACTCTGGGCAGCGTGCTGCTGATGGCCTCTTCCGCCGCAAGCGCCGGCAAGGGCTTTTTGCTCATCGCCGTTTATACTGCCGGCTTTGTGATCCCCTTCCTGGCGGTGGGTATTTTCACCGGCACGGTGCTCAACTTCTTCAAGACCCATCAGAAGGTGGTCAAGTATACCGGCAAGGTGGGGGCGGCCCTGCTGGTCCTTATGGGCATCATGACCTTCACCGGCTTTATGAATGGCATCACCGGCTATCTGTCCGGCATTGGGGGAGGGACCGGCGTAACCGAGACGCCTACCCAGAGCGAAAGCGTCTCTCCCACGCCGGAGGCCACCCAGACCCCGGAGCCTGCGGAGAGCGCCTCTCCCGAGCCTTCTGCTGAGCCCACGCCCAAGCCTGAGATTGCTGCCCCCGACTTTACCCTCACCGATCAGTACGGCAACACCCACACTCTGTCCGACTATCAGGGCAAGACGGTGTTCCTCAACTTCTGGGCCACCTGGTGCGGCCCCTGCAAGAGTGAGATGCCAGACATCCAGAAGCTGTATGAGAATTATGGAGAAAACAGCGAGGATCTGGTGGTGCTGGCGGTGGCCAATCCCGGCGGCCAGGACGTGTCTCAGGAGGAGATTGAGCAGTTCCTGGAGGACAACGGTTACACCTTCCCGGTGCTCATGGACGATACCGGCATGACTCTGGCCTATTACGGCATTTCCGCCTTTCCCACCACCTTTATGATTGACGTCAACGGCAATGTGTACGGCTATGTGCCGGGAGCCATGACGGCGTCCATCATGGAGTCGGTGGTGCAGCAGACCATGGACAGCGTGAAGTAAACAGGGAAGAGCGGCGCTATGCGCCGCTCTTTCTGGTTTTGAGGCGTTGTCATTTCCTCCGCTTTCTGGTATGATAGTAACACTTGCAAAATAAAGGGGTTTTATTGTGTTTGAAGTGATCAAAACCGAGGGAAAGGCCCGCCGGGGCGTCTTTACCTGCGCCCACGGCACGGTACAGACGCCGGTTTTTATGAATGTAGGCACCCAGGGCGCCATCAAGGGGGCTCTGTCTGCCTTTGACCTGAAGGACATCGGCTGCCAGGTGGAGCTGTCCAACACCTATCACCTCCACCTGCGTCCCGGCGACCAGGTGGTGCGCCAGATGGGAGGCCTCCACAAGTTCATGCGGTGGGACGGGCCCATCCTCACTGATTCCGGCGGGTTCCAGGTGTTCTCCCTGTCCGGCCTGCGGAAGATCAAGGAGGAGGGGGTCACCTTTGCCTCCCACATCGACGGCCGCCGCATTTTCATGGGGCCTGAGGAGTCCATGCAGATCCAGTCCAACCTGGGCAGCGACATTGCCATGGCCTTTGACGAGTGCGTAGAGAATCCGGCCACCTATGAGTATGCCAAGGCCTCCTGCGAGCGCACCCTGCGCTGGCTCCAGCGGTGCAAGGTAGAACATGACCGGCTCAATGCGCTGCCCGACACGGTGAATCCCCATCAGATGCTCTTCGGCATCAACCAGGGCGCCACCTTCCCCGATCTGCGGGTGTGGCACATGAAAGAGACCGCCAAGATCGACTGCGAGGGTTATGCCATCGGCGGCCTGGCGGTGGGGGAGCCCACCCAGGTGATGTACGACATCATCGACGCGGTGGAGCCCCATATGCCGGCGGACAAGCCCCGATATCTCATGGGCGTGGGCACCCCCTCCAACATCATTGAGGGTGTGGCCCGGGGCGTGGACTTCTTCGACTGCGTCATGCCCGCCCGCAACGCCCGCCACGCCAAACTGTTCACCTGGTCGGGAGCCATGAACATCCGCAACGAGAAGTACAAGACCGATGAGCGGCCCATCGATCCCGACTGCGACTGTCCGGTGTGCCGGAATTTCTCCCGGGCCTATCTGCGCCACCTCTTCGTGGCGGACGAGATGCTGGCTATGCGCCTGGCCGTTATGCATAACCTGTATTTCTATAATAAACTGGCTCAGCGCATCCGGGATGCTCTGGATGCCGGTCAATTCACGGCCTTCCGGGCGGAATATTCCGAGAAGTTGGCCGGACGAATCTAAAACAAATTGTGAATCATGGCGAAAAACACTTGTCAAAACTTGCAAATCGTTTTATAATATTCCACTGATGACGCATGGCGTCAAAGTTGAAATCGGAGGGGATTGTATTGACAGCACAGATCACCAACGCGATGTTGTCCAGCACCGGCACTGATGCTGGTGGGGCAGGTAGTATGTTGAGCATGGTTATCCCGCTGGTACTGCTCATCGCGGTGTTTTATTTCCTGCTGATCCGTCCTGAGAACAAGAAGAAGAAGGCCGCTGCCAAGATGCGTTCCGAGCTGTCCGTGGGTGACCAGATCACCACCATCGGCGGCATCGTAGGTACCATCTGCGCGGTGAAGGAGAACACCATCGTGATCGAGACCAGCTCTGATCGCGTGCGCATGGAGTTCACCAAGTGGGCTGTGTCCACCCGCGGCACTCAGACTACTGAGGAAGGCCCCGGCGAGACCAAGGACGCCAAGGACAAGAAGTAATAAGAAACGCCCTCCCGGCATAGGTTTCATCAGGAACCTGTGGTAAGGGAGGGTGTTTTTATGGGTAAAAAGGAGGAGGACCAGGGCGCCAAGCTGCTGCGCTGCGCTTTGGGTATCCTGCTGGGCGGGCTACTGGCCCTGGGCGTGTGTATGCTGTTCCTGCTGGGAGCGTCGGTGGCCATCTCCGGCGGTCTGCTGGACATGGACCTGACGTATCAGATCACCATCGTGGGGTGTGTGCTGGGCGGTTTCTGCGGCGCCCTGCTGGCGGTGAGCCGCTGCGGCGGGGGATTGGCCGCCGGACTGCTCACCGGAGGGGTGCTCTTTCTGCTGGTGCTCACCCTGGGAGCCCTGTGCTTCCGGGATGTATCTCTGGAGTCGGGGGGCATCGGCCTGCTGTGCGGGTCCCTGTGCGGCGGGGCCGCTGCCGGTCTGCTGGGGAGCGGCAATCGAGGGAGCAAGCGGAAAAAACGCAGAAAGCGTTGAAATTGGAAAGACCCTATGGTATAATGACCTAAAGTCTCTATTTGGGAGGGAAATCAGAATGAAGCATATCAAGACGCTCAACGGCGCTACTCTGAAGAAGAGCGCCGCCCACGGCGGCTGCGGCGAGTGCCAGACCTCCTGCCAGTCCGCCTGTAAGACCTCTTGCACCGTGGCCAACCAGAAGTGCGAGAACCGGTAACAAACAACAGGGCAAGGGTGGGCGTGTAGGCCCACCCTTTTCCATGCCCTGAGGAAGGAACAAAAATTTATGGTACATACCTTTCAGTGTCTCGGCGTACGCATCGCCGTTGACGTGAACAGCGGCGCCGTCCATGTGCTGGACGAGCTGACCCACGACCTGCTCACCGCTCTGGCGGAGCGGGAGGAGAACGGGGAGAGCCTGGATGGGGCCCTGCCCGAGGCTCTGGCCGCTGCCCTGCCTCAGTATGATCCCGCCGCCCTGGCCGAGGCCTGGGAGGAGCTGCGGGAGCTGAAAAAGGAGGGCCTGCTCTTCGAGGCCGACGACTACATCGATCGGGACAAGGCCGCCTCCATGCAGCAGCAGGCCCTGGTGAAGGCCCTGTGCCTCCACGTCTCCCACGACTGCAACCTGCGGTGCAAGTACTGCTTCGCCTCCACCGGCGACTTCGGAACCGGCAAGCGCATGACCATGGACATCGAAACCGCCAAAAAGGCCATCGATTTCGTCATTGCCAAGTCGGGCAACCGCCGCAACATTGAGGTGGACTTTTTCGGCGGCGAGCCCCTCATGGCCATGGATACCGTCAAGGCCACCGTGGAATATGCCCGCTCCATCGAGCAGGAGCATGGCAAGTGCTTCCGCTTTACCATTACAACCAATGGCGTACTGCTGAACGACGAGAACATCGAGTACATCAACCGTGAGATGTCCAACGCGGTGCTGTCCCTGGACGGCCGCAAGGAGGTCAACGACGATCTGCGGCCCACCATCAACGGCAAGGGCTCCTATGATGTCATCGTGCCCAAGTTCAAGAAGCTCATCGCCGGACGGGGCACCAAGGACTACTATCTGCGGGGCACCTTCACCCGGTTCCACAAGGACTTCGCCGAGGACGTGAAGGAGCTGGCCGCCATCGGCAAGAACGTGTCCGTGGAGCCGGTGGTAGGGAAGGAGACCGACCCCTACGCCATTCAGGAGTCCGATCTGCCTGAGCTGAAGGCGGAGTATGAGAAGCTGGCTGAGTATCTGAAGGACCACCGGGAGACCAACTTCTTCCACTTCAACGTGGACCTTCAGCAGGGCCCCTGCGTCATCAAGCGGCTGCGGGGCTGCGGCGCCGGCTGCGAGTATGTGGCCATCACCCCCGACGGCGACATCTACCCCTGTCATCAGTTCGTGGGCAACGAGGACTACAAGCTGGGCAGCGTGAAGGACGGCACTTTCGACAACAGCCTGTCCAGCCGGTTTGCCGGTCTTAACGTCTACACCCGGGAGGAGTGCGCCCACTGCTGGGCCCGGTTCTATTGCTCCGGCGGCTGCTCTGCCTCCAACCTGCTTGTCGGCGGCGACATAAAGCACCCCCACAAGGTGGGCTGTGAACTGGAGCGCAAGCGTCTGGAGTGCGCCATCGCCCTCAAGGCCATCGATGCCGGTATGGCCGATTAGGGGGTATACAAAACGTAATTATACTATCTGTAATCGACGTAATCAGTGCAGAAAGCCCTGCTGTTCGAGGCGGAAACCCTTGAGCAGCAGGGCTTTTCTCTGTTTTACCGGGATGAGTGACAATTGAGAGCAACCCCTGGCCGATAGACCGTTCCGCACAGGGGAGGGGCTGGCAAAACAGGATGACAAGGGATTTTCCTTGTCGTAATAAAGACTCATTTTCCTGGAAAAATCAGGGGAAGAGAGGGCCGCTGTCGGGCTCTGCCGTGCTGACTGATACGATGGTAGACATAATATACTTAACATAAGTATTCGGCATAATCGACAAAAATGACTTTTTTTCTTGCCGCACCTTGCACGATGCTCCGTGTTAAGCTATGATTATACCAAGAAATAAACAGGCAGGTCTGATTTACCAGTCTGGCGCATAGGCTTCTGTTGGGAGGTGAAGCCTTTGCGCAGGACCATTGTGGCCGCTTGGAATGTGCCCAGGGACTGGATCGTCCCGGCACTGATCATCCTGTCGGCCTGTTTTTTGGCCGGTGGGCTGACAGGCTGTCTGTTGGCCGCCCAGGTGGGCGGCGCTGGTGAAGCCAGCCTGAATCAGTATCTGGAGGCCTTTCTGCTGGCCGCACAGGAGGGTGCCGTAGATGTTCCCGCGCTGTGGGCTCAGATTTGGGACACGCTGCGCTGGCCCCTCTTTGCCCTGCTGCTGGGATTCACTGCGCTGGGTGTGCTGGGCCTGCCGGTGCTCTTCGCCCTGCGGGGATTTTTGCTGGCCTTTTCCATCGCCTCCTTTGTGCGGGCCTTCGGCGGCGCCGGCTGGCTGCTGGCCAGCCTGGTGTTTGGCGTCGGCGGGGTGCTGTCTCTGCCTGCTCTCTTCGTGCTGGGGGTACAGAGTATCCTGTCCGCCCGCGCCCTGGCCGCCCGGGTCCGGGGAGAGGGAAAGGGCAGGGTTCTGTGGGGCCGGGACTGTCTGGTCCGATGTGCGCTGTGTCTCGGCGCTGTTTGTGTGTGTATTCTGCTGGAGCGGACTGTGGTGCCCGCTCTGCTTTCCGGCGCGGCAGGCGCTCTTTTGAACCGATAGAGAGAAACGGGAAGGTGTTGGATGGATGGAATATCTCAGTGGATACGAACGATTTCTGACCGAAGAAAAAAAGGCGTCCCCCAATACGCTGAGTTCCTATCTGCGTGATGTGCGCCAATACCTGGACTGGCTGGGGGAGGAGGGAATCTCTCCCACTCAGGCAGTCCACGCCGATGTGGAGGCCTATACCCGCAGCATGACTGCACGGGGCAAGTCTGCTGCCACCGTGACCCGGAGCCAGGCCTCCCTCAAGTCCTTCTATTCCTGGATGATGGAGATCGGCCAGATCGGCGAAAACCCCGCCCGGGGTCTGTCCCAGACCAAGGTAGAGCGCAAGCTGCCCCACATCCTTACCTCCCGGGAAGTAGAGCTCTTTCTGGAGCAGCCGGACCCCTCCGATGCCAAGGGCTGCCGGGACAAGGCCATGCTGGAGCTGCTCTACGCCACCGGCATCCGGGTCAGCGAGCTCATCGGCCTGAATCTGGACAACATCAACCTGTCCGCCGGGTTCATCCGGTGCGCCAACCGGGGGAAAGAGCGGATCATCCCCCTGTACCAGGCGGCGGTGCGGGCCCTGCAGAACTATCTGGACCGGGTCCGGCCCCAGATGGTGGAGCACCCCGACGAGAAGGCCCTCTTCGTCAACATGAGCGGGGAGCGGATGAGCCGCCAGGGGTTCTGGAAGATCATCAAGCACTATCAGGAGAAGGCGGGCATTCAGAAGGACATCACCCCCCATACCCTCCGCCACTCCTTTGCCGCCCATCTGCTGGAAAACGGCGCCGACCTCCACTCCATTCAGGAGATGCTGGGCCACGCCGATATCTCCTCCACCCAGATCTACACCCAGGTGGTGAGCCAGAAGCTGAAGGACGTGTACAACAAAGCCCATCCCAGAGCGTAAACAGCCAGGGCCTGTTGCAAAATGTGCAGCTCGTACAAAGACCCGTCATTCCGAGAAAAACGGCCGCCCACCGGGCGGCCGTTTTTCGTGGGAATCCGTCCCTTTTGCCGGGGAAACGGATTGCCACGCCAGTGTGCGCACTGGCTCGCAATGACAGGTTTGTGCAAAACAGCTATTTTGCAGCAGGCCCTTTTGCGCCCCGGGGCGGGCCTAATTCCTCCTTGCGCCCGTTTCAAGGCCGTGATACAATATTCTCTGTATGGAAAACAGGGAGGAAACCGACGCTATGCTGATTTTAGGCATCGACCCCGGCTTCGCCATCGTGGGCTTCGGCCTGGTGGAGACGGCGGGGGGGAGGGCCCGGCTGGTCCAGTGCGGGGCCATTACCACCCCGGCGGGTGAGGCCCTGCCCGCCCGGCTCCTCCAGATCTCCAATGACATGGACCTGCTGCTGAAGCAATTCAAGCCGGAGGCCATGGCCATCGAGGAGCTCTTCTTCAACAACAACATCACCACCGGCATCGGCGTGGCCCAGGCCCGGGGTGTGCTGCTGCTGGCGGCGGAGCGGCACCAGGTGCCCATTTACGAATATACCCCCAGCCAGGTGAAGCAGGCAGTGGTGGGCTACGGCAAGGCGGAAAAACGGCAGGTTATGGACATGACAAAGCGGCTTTTGAACCTGAAAGCTGTCCCCAAGCCGGACGACGCCGCCGATGCGGTGGCTATCGCTCTGTGCCACGCCCGCTCGTACACCTCCCGGCTCCAGAGCCCCGACGCCAACCGGCCGGGCAGCGGCCGGTATGAGACACGCCGTTAGGAGTTTACGATTATGTTTTACTATGTGAAAGGAACCGTGGCCCATACCGCCCCCTATCTGGCGGTCATTGACTGCGGCGGGGTGGGCTATGCCTGCCGCACCACCAACAATACCCTGGCCCGGCTGAAGAAAGGGGAGAGCGCCAAGCTCTTCACCCACCTGAACGTCCGGGAGGACGCCATGGAGCTGTACGGCTTCGCTACGGAAAACGAGCTCAACTGCTTTCAGCTCTTGATCTCGGTATCCGGTGTGGGACCCAAGGCGGCCCTGTCCATCCTGTCCTCCGCCACCCCCGAGTCCCTGGCCATGAGCATCATTACCGGGGACGAGAAGGCCCTTACCGTGGCCCAGGGCATCGGCAAGAAGATCGCCCAGCGCATCATCCTGGAGCTGAAGGATAAGCTGGCCAAGGGCCAGATCAGCCCGGTTGGTGAGAGCTACGGCGGCACCGGGGTCACGGTGATCCCGGAGAACAAGTCCTCCGAGGCGGCCGCCGCTCTGGCGGTGCTGGGCTACTCCCAGACCGAGATCGGCATGGCTCTCAAGGGCATCGACGTGGACACCCTCAGCCTGGAGGACATCATCAAGCAGGCCCTCAAGAAAATGATGAAGGGGTAATCCCCCGGAAGGAGGAACCACCATGGCCAAACTGGAACGAAACCTCACCGGCAGCTTTGACGGACTGCTGGACTATCTGCACGACGGGATTTTGAACGGCAGCTCCTCCGCCAGCTGGGAGGACAGCAGCGACTACCACAGCGGCTCCTTCCGGGTGGCCGTCCGGGTGTATGAGCGGTACAGCTTCATGGGAGGCAACCGGGTGAGCCTGAACCTGACTCTGGTGGGCAACGGCCCCCATCTGTTCCTGTCCGCCATTACCTCCGGCGGCAGTCAGGCCATGCTGTTCAAGATCAACACCCTGGGGGAGGGCGCCTTCCTGGACAAAGTGGAGGAGCTGCTGGACGGGTGGCGTGGATAAGGAAGTGAGACTTTGAGCATTGCATTTTCTGAAGACGGCTTTGAGACCGAGGAGCCTCTGGTGACCACATCCCTCACCCGGGATGACGAGAACGAGGGCTCCCTGCGGCCCAAAACCTTAAACGAATACATCGGTCAGGCCAAGGCCAAGGGCAACCTGGAGGTCTTTATCCAGGCTGCCAAAATGCGGAACGAGCCGTTGGACCATGTGCTGCTCCACGGCCCCCCTGGTCTGGGTAAGACCACCCTCTCCAACATCATTGCCAACGAGATGGGGGTCAACATCCGCATCACCTCCGGCCCGGCCATCGAAAAGCCCGGCGATCTGGCGGCCCTGCTCACCAATCTGGCGGAAAACGACATCCTGTTCGTGGATGAGATCCACCGGCTCAACCGGTCGGTGGAGGAGATCCTGTATCCTGCCATGGAGGACTTTGCCATCGATATCATCATCGGCAAGGGACCGTCTGCCAACTCTATCCGGTTGGACCTGCCCAAATTCACCCTCATCGGAGCCACCACCCGGGCGGGCCAGCTGTCCGCCCCTCTGCGGGACCGGTTTGGTGTGACCCTGCGGCTGGAGCTGTACACCCCGGAGGAGCTGGCCCTCATCGTCACCCGGTCGGCGGGCATCCTGGATGTGCCCATCGAGCCTGACGGCGCTATGGAGATCGCCAAGCGCAGCCGGGGTACCCCCCGGATCGCCAACCGGATGCTGCGCCGGGTGCGTGACTTCGCCCAGGTGAAGGCCGGGGGCGTCATCACCCGGGAGGTGGCCGACGTGGCCCTGTCCGCCCTGGAGGTGGATCACCTGGGGCTGGACGCCATCGACAGGCGGATGCTCCGCTCCATTATTGAGCACTACGGCGGCGGCCCGGTGGGTCTGGAGACCCTGGCGGCCACCATCAACGAGGAAGCTGTCACCCTGGAGGACGTATACGAGCCTTATCTGATGCAGATGGGCTTCCTCACCCGCACGCCCAGAGGCCGGTGCGTCACCCGGCGGGCCTATGAGCACCTGGGCCTGGCCGTCCCCGGCGGGGTGGGAATGGAGCAGCTGAGCTTTTAGTGTCTATGATATAAAAAGTGATGATATAAGTTTGTAGACAACCCACGACTGCCCGGTGTGCAGGCGCGGGCCGATGAGGGTATCGGCCCCTACAAGGCAAATAGGAACTTTCCAATATCGTTTGGATGATTTCGGTAGAAAGAGGTAATCTAGCATGGGTAAACTGTTTGGAACCGATGGGATTCGCGGCGTGGTCAACGCCGGTCTTGACGCAGAACTGGCCTATGATGTGGGCGTGGCGGCAGCCTATGTGCTGGCCCAGGCGAAAGGGGAGGGGCGTCCCCGGTTCGCCATCGGCAAGGACACCCGCATCTCCTCCGATCTGCTGGAGGGCGCGCTGGTGGCCGGTCTGTGCTCCGCCGGCGCCGACGTGCTCCACCTGGGCGTGATCCCCACTCCCGGCGTGGCCTGGGTGACGGTGGACAGCGGCTGTGACGCCGGTATCGTCATCTCCGCCTCCCACAACCCCTTTGAGCACAACGGCATCAAGATCTTCAACAGCCAGGGCTTCAAGCTGCCCGACGAGCTGGAGGGCAGGATTGAGGACATTATCCTCAACAAGGTCCCCGTACCCCGCAAGACCGGCGGCGACATCGGCCGGGTGACCTACGCCGACCAGAAGGAGCGCCAGGACTACATCGATCACCTGGTATCCACCATCGATTCCGACCTGTCCGGCCTGAAGATCCTGGTGGACTGCGCCAACGGAGCTGCCTCCGCCACCGCCGGCCGGCTCTTCGATTCCTTCCCCGACCTGCACACCGACATCATCAACGCCGACCCCGATGGCGTGAACATCAACAACGGCTGCGGTTCCACCCATCTGGACGGCCTGAAGGCCATGGTCACCGCCGGCAAGTACGACCTGGGCATCGCCTTTGACGGCGACGCCGACCGCTGCCTTATGGTAGACGAGACCGGCGAGGAGATCGACGGCGATCAGGTCATCGCCGCCTGCGGCCTGGAGCTGCTGGAGCAGGGAAAGCTGCCCGGCAACGCCATCGTGGGCACTGTCATGAGCAACCTGGGCCTGCACGTCTTCTGCCGGGAGCACAACATGGAGCTGTTCTGCACCGCTGTGGGTGACCGGAACGTGCTGGAGAAGATGGAGGAGGAAGGCTGGGTCCTGGGCGGCGAGCAGTCCGGCCACACCATCTTCCGCAAATACGCCACCACCGGCGACGGCCAGCTTACCGCCCTGCAGTTCCTGGCTCTGCTGCGCCGCTCCGGCAAGAAGGCCTCCCAGTTGGTGGAGGGCTGCAAGCGCTACCCCCAGACTCTCATCAATGTGCCGGTGGCCGACAATGCCGCCAAGCAGGCCATCATGAACGACCCCTCCATTATGGACGCCGTGGCAGAGCAGGAGAAGCTGCTGGCGGGCACCGGACGGATTTTGGTCCGTCCTTCCGGCACCGAGGCCCTGGTGCGGGTGATGGTGGAGGCCCAGAGCCAGGAGGATGCAGAGAAAGTTGCAGAGCTCTTGGCAAATGTCATAAAAAATCGGGGCTGAAACTGAAATATTTCTGGCAAACACTTGACAAATTCAGGTATCAACGCTTATAATGTGCAAGGAGAAACGGCATGAAAGAGGACTATTTCCAACCGCAGGAGCCCAGTGATGAGGCCCTGTGTGCCCTGGCCGCTTCCGGCGATCGTCAGGCCGAAGAGGACCTGGTGGTGCGCTATAACCGACTGGTCCGCATCTGCGCCCGGCCCTATTTTCTGGCCGGCGGAGACAGCGAGGACCTGATCCAGGAGGGAATGGTGGGGCTGCTGGCCGCTATCCGGGAATATGACCCGGAAAAGGCCGCCTCCTTCCGCACCTATGCGGAGGTGTGCATCAAAAACCGTTTGTTCTCCGTTATCAAAGCAGCAGCAAGAGATAAGCACATACCGCTGAACAACTCCGTCTCGTTCGGAACCCCTCTTTTTAGTGGGAACGGCGATCCATTGGCGTTCAGCGCACCTGACGGACAGGGAACAGACCCGGAGGAGATCTTCCTCAGCCGGGAATCCTTCCGGGAACGTCTGGAGGCGCTGATCGGTCAGCTGTCCGGCTTCGAGGCAAGCGTACTTCGGTTGTATCTGAACGGTCTGTCCTACTCCGAGATTGCAGCCGAGGTAAACAAGTCCCCCAAATCGGTGGACAACGCGGTGCAGCGTATCCGGCGCAAGCTGGCGCAGCAAACTTCTTCCGGCGACATCAGCAAAGGCTGATCGCAATATTACACTGACCCAGCACATGGATCATCCGGACCTGGGCAAAGAAGCAAAGAGAGGGTAACATCATGTACGAAGACAAGACTCTGGTATGTAAGGAATGTGGCCAGGAGTTCGTGTTCACCGCCGGTGAGCAGGAGTTCTACGCCGAGCGCGGCTTCCAGAACGAGCCCCAGCGCTGCAAGGCCTGCCGTGACGCCCGCAAGGCTGCCTCCCGCGGCCCCCGCGAGTACTTCACCGCTACCTGCGCTTCCTGCGGCGGCGAGGCCAAGGTGCCCTTCGAGCCCAAGTCCGACCGTCCTGTTTACTGCAGCGATTGCTTCGCCCGTATGCGCGGCGAGCAGCACTAATCTGCATACCCCAAAGGCCGTCCCGTTCGGGACGGCCTTTTTCTATTGACTGAATGGTGCCTTTTTTCCAACCTCCGCATAGGATGTTCTGGACGGGGCTCCCGTCCCGTCCCAATCCATAGGAGGAGGGACACCCCTTGTATCCTGAGAACAACCCTCAGAACAATCCCGGCATCTGTGACGACAGCTGCGGCACGCTCCCTGAGTGCGCCCCCCTGGCCGTCCCCTATGTGCCGTTTCAGCCCAATAACCCCAAGCGCTACTCCCAGCAGGAGGCCCTGGCCAACGGCACCCTGTTTCCCGGCCTGAACCTGCCCTTCCGCATCAAGGCGGAGGCGGTGAAGGTGCTGGGCACCCAGCTGGCGGAGCTCCAGGCCCTGGAGTTCATGCTCCAGGAGCTGGGCCTCTACCTGGACACCCACCAGGACGACGCCGAGGCCTTCCAGCTCTTCCGGAAGTACGCCGCCCTGGAGGCCGAGGCCCGCAAAAAGTATGAGGCCGCCCACGGCCCCCTGACCCAGAATGCCGCCGCCAGCGCCGACAGCTGGGCCGCCTGGCTGGAGGGCGACTGGCCCTGGAACTACACCGCGGAAGGAGGGGCCAAGTAATGTTCCAGTACGAGAAGAAGCTGCAATACCCCGTGCGCATCAAGACCCCCAACCCCAAGCTGGCCGCCTGGGTCATCAGCCAGTACGGCGGACCTGACGGCGAGCTGGGCGCCTCTCTGCGCTATCTGTCCCAGCGGTACGCCATGCCCTATCCCGAGCTCAAGGGCCTGCTCACCGACATCGGTACCGAAGAACTGGGCCACCTGGAAATGATCGGTGCCATCGTCCATCAGCTTACCCGGGGACTGACCCAGGAGCAGCTGAGAGAGGGCGGCTTCGCTCCCTATTTTGTGGACCATACCACCGGCATCTATCCCACCGCCGCCTCCGGCGCCCCCTGGAACGCCGCCAGCATCGGCGTCAAGGGGGATGTGATCTGCGACCTCACCGAGGATATGGCCGCCGAGCAGAAGGCCCGGGTCACCTATGACAACATCCTGCGCCTCAGTGACGATCCCGACGTCAGCGACGTGATCCGCTTCCTGCGGGAGCGGGAGATCGTCCACTTCCAGCGCTTCGGCGAGGCGGTGCGCCTGGCCAAGGAGAAGATGGACCAGAAGAACGTCTACTTCACCAACCCCGCCTTCGATACCGCCAAGAAATAACACAAGAGGCCGACCCATCAGGGTCGGCCTCTTGTCATAGGAAGGGTGATTAGCCCACGCTCTCCAGGAAGCGCATGAGAATGGTAGCCACTTCCGCCCGGGTGGCGCTGCCCAGGGGATTGAGGGTGGTAGCGGTGCTGCCGGTGATCAGGCCCGCGCCGTTGGCCCACTGCATGGCCTCAACGGCATAGGAGCCGATCTGGCCGGCGTCGGTGTAGCTGCTCAGATCGTTGGACGCCGTCACATCATAGTTCTTGTAGGCGGCATAGCGATAGAGGATGGTGGCGATCTGCTCCCGGGTCATCATCTGATCGGGGGCAAAGGTGGTGTCGGACACACCGGTGACGATACCGGCGTCGGCAGCCCAGGCCACAGCATCGGCATACCAGGCATCCGCCGCAACGTCGGTGAAGGTGCAGTCGGCAGCCTCAGGCTTGCCCTCCAGGTTGTACAGTACCTGTACCAGCATGGCCCGGGACATCACGGTGTCGGGAGCGAAGGTGCCGTTGCCGGCGCCGTTCATGATGCCGTTTTCTGCCACATAGGACACCGCGTCGGCGTACCAGGCGGAGGAGTCCACATCGTCAAAGCTGTAGGCCATATCCATGGAGTAGGTGGGCATTTTGTTCTCGGTCAGAACAGAGGGGGTAAACACGTCCTCCTCGGTCAGCTCACCGGCCTGGTCGGCGGCGATGAAGGCACGCAGCTCGGTGAGGATGATCTTGGCGTTCTCAAAGGCCTCCTCAGAGACAGCCTTGGCCAGAGCGGTGGCCTTTTCCTCGGCCAGCTCAGGGCTGTAGGCGTAGATGCGCTCCATATCCTCATCCACCGCCTCCTGCTGCTCGATGAGGGCCTTCTGGTAGTTCTCCCAGTAGAGCTTCACGTTGGCGCCATAGCGCTCCCGGTCATTGTCGCACAGGTCGTTGATGGCGGTAAATACCCAGTAGGCGGAAGTCTCAGCAGGGAAGTCCTCATCATCCAGCACTTCCTCGATGTCCTTGATGCTGGGGCTGTACTCGGTCTGGAAGATGTCGGAGGTGTCGGTCAGCAGGTTGCTGTAGTAGGGCAGGTAGACGGAGAACTCAGCCCGGGACATGGTCTGCCACTGGATGGTGGCCAGAGCCTCGGGCATATCGCTGCGGATCTCGAACACATGGCACTCGGCCTGGCGCTCGTTGCCGATGGCGGTGCCGTTGGGATTCTTCTCCGGGTTATTGTCGGCGGCATACTCAGTACCCTCGCCGCGGCAGGCCAGCAGCCGCAGCACCTCGTAGGTGGTCAGCTGATGATCGGCCTCAAAGAGCATATTGAAGGGGCCCTCGGGGGCAGCCTCACCGTCCCGCTCCACGGAAACGGACTGGGACAGCTCTTCGTTCAGGTAGTTGACGCCCTGCCAGTAACGGAAGTACTGGCCGTTGCCGAAGTCCTCGGAGCCGTAGGTCTTCTGGATGTCGATCTTGGTGATCTGGTCATCGGCCACCTTGCCCTGCTGAGAGGACACCAGGAAGCCGTTCTCCAGAGGCAGGGAGATCAGATTGGCGGAGGCCACCACGTTCTCGGTGTCGGAGACGTCGATCTCGTTCATCACCACCATGTTAGGGTTGACGGACACCTTGTCGTCGGGCATCTTCATGGCCACATACTGGTGGCCGGACAGGGTCTCAAAGTCCCACACCTCGTTGGCATCGCTGATGGTGAAGGAGTTGCACTCGCCGGAGCCGTAGGTATCGATGATCTCGGCCAGCTTCTCCACGCCGTCCCGGGCGGAGTCTGCCGACATCAGGATCACGGAGGTGAGGGAGATCTCGCAGATGCCGGTATCCACCAGGGGATCGGCGGCTTTGGCATTGGCGTTATAGGAAGTGGACACGGTGGCGCTGACGGAGACGCCCTTTTCGTTCATGCCCACCTCGCCGTAGGCCTCACGCACCAGGTTGCCGTCCTCATCCACCACAGACTCGCCCTGCTCGATGGAGTCCCGCAGCACGGTATAGCGATAGGTATGGGAGGGATAGGGCATAGAGAAGCCGTATGTATCTTCATACATCTCGCCCTCGGCGTGATCGGCCGCCGGGCGCACCTCAAACACTTTATCGTACAGCTTGCCGATGTCTTCCGAGCGGCCCACATAGGTAGAGCCGTTTTCTGACTGCTGGCTGCCTACATACAGACCACAGCAGGCACTGGCGCTGACGCCGCTGCTTACCACCAGGGAACCGGCCAGCAGTGCCGCTCCAAGCTGTTTCAACCGTTTCTGTTTCATTTGCTTCATCCCTTTTACAGATTTGCCGTCGTCTCTTGGACGCGTTTCTGAGTATAGCACCACCCGCTGCATAAATCAAATATTATTTCATTGAATATTGCATAAAATTTCACAACCCATCCAGGGCGTTTATCAGCTGAGGCATAAAAAAAGGCCGCCCAGGTGATGAGGGCGGTCTTTTTTGCCGGTCAGGAGAGCTTTACCTTGGCCACAATGACCTTCACAGGCACGGGGGACTCCAGCGCCACACGGGGGGCGTGGAGATCCTGGGGCCAGACGATGTAGAAGGTGCCGGGCCGGACGGTGAGGGTGTCCCAGTCGGTGGTGAAGAACTGGATATCGGGGGTGTACTCGCTGAGCTGTGTCAAGGGGGCGTCGGGCAGGGAGTAGCCCATGCCCTCGGTGCCGGATACCACATACTGAATATCGGCGTAATCCCGGTGGCACTCCAGCTTGCAGTCGGCGGGGAGCTTGGTGTCCACGTCAAACCGGGTGGCGTACACGTTGTCGCCATCGATGTCAACTCTCTGGCCGGGGGTCAGGGTATCCGGGTCCACCTTGGCCAGCCACTCCAGGGCCTGCTGGAACCGCTGGCCCAGACCGTAATACAGGGGCGCGTTTTTCATTTTATCAATGACCATTGGGCTCACCTCCATGGTTGTTGCTTCCATCTTAGTCCCAGGGCGGCAAAAAGGCAACAGAAATTTGGACAAGCGGGGCGCTTCATGGTAGAATAGCAGGGACGGTTTCTTCTATCCCGCCCCGCCGCCGCATATTCTTCCTTGAAAAGGGGGGGAGCGGTATGAAGCGGATCGGACAGTGGGCCCTGCTGTGGGTGCTGGCTCTGGCCACCGCCGGTTATCTGGTGTTCTGGCCGGGAGGCACGGTACAGACCGCGGGGCCTATGGACAGCGGACGACCCGTTCTGGTGCTGGACGCAGGCCACGGCGGGGAGGACGGGGGCGCTGTATCCCTGACCGGCGTACCGGAGAGCCAGATCAATCTGGCCATCGTGCAGAAGCTGGATCTGCTGCTGGGGCTGTGCGGCCAATCGCCGGTGGTGCTGCGGCAGGAGGATATATCTCTCCACGACCCGTCGGCGGATACACTAAGAGAAAAGAAGGTCTCTGACCTGAAAAACCGGGTAGCGATGGTGGAGGGGACGGAAAACGGGGTGCTGCTGAGCATCCATCAGAATATGTTCACCAACGCCAAGTACCACGGGGCACAGGTGTTTTACGCCCCCACCCAGGGAAGCCAGGAGTTTGCCGTCCACACCCAGGAGGTGCTGCGGCAGACGGTGGACCAAACCAATGAGCGCCAGGCCAAGCCCATTCCGGACACGGTCTACCTCATGAACCACATTACACGCCCTGCCATTCTGGTAGAGTGCGGCTTTCTGTCCAACCCGGAGGAGGAGGGCAAGCTGCGCTCGGAGGGTTATCAGCTCCAGCTGGCCGCCGCTCTCACCGGGGCGTGGCTGCAATATGAGGGCAATTTTACATCGTAACGCCGCCGTACAGGGCGGCTACACCAAAGAATAAAGGGAGGATCATCCACCCATGAAAGCAAAGACCATGTTTTACTGTACCGAATGCGGCAACGAGCTGCCCAAGTGGGCGGGCCAGTGCCCCGCCTGCAAGGCGTGGAACACCATTGTGGAGCAGCCCGCCGAGACCAAGCGGAAGAGCTCCGCGGCCGTGGCCACGGCAGGGGAGCGGCGGGGCAGCATCAAACCCCGGCTCATGGACGAGGTGGAGACCACCCGGGAGCTGCGGTTCCAGACCGGCATGAACGAGCTGGACCGGGTGCTGGGCGGCGGCGCCGTCCAGGGCTCCCTGGTTCTGGTGGGCGGCGCCCCGGGCATCGGCAAGTCCACCCTCATGCTCCAGATCTGCCAGAACCTATGCCGGTTTGCCAAGGTGCTCTATGTCTCCGGCGAGGAGTCCGAGCGGCAGATCAAGCTGCGGGCCGAGCGGCTGGGGGTGCGGGGGCAGGAGCTCTATCTGCTGGCGGAAACCAACCTGGACGACGTGGTGGAGGCGGTGACCGCCCTCCAGCCCGACGTGCTCATCGTGGACTCCATCCAGACCATGTACAACGGAGAGCTGTCCGCCGCCCCCGGCAGCATCGGCCAGGTGAAGGACTGCACCATGGCCCTGATGAATCTGGCCAAGGGCAGGGGGGTGACGGTGTTTGTCATCGGCCACGTCAACAAGGAGGGCTCCATTGCCGGACCCAAGGTGCTGGAGCACATGGTGGACTGCGTGCTCTACTTCGAGGGCGAGCAGCAGAACTCCTACCGCATCCTCCGGGCGGCCAAGAACCGCTTCGGCGCCACCAACGAGATCGGGGTCTTCGAAATGGGGGACGCCGGTCTCACTGAGGTACCCAACCCCTCGGAGATGCTGCTGGCCGGGCGGCCCCAGGACACCCCCGGCACCTGCGTCACCTGCGTTATGGAGGGAGTGCGGCCGGTGCTGGCGGAGGTCCAGGCCCTGCTGGCCCCCACCAGCTTCAACGTGCCCCGGCGCACCTGCAACGGCTTCGACTTCAACCGGGCCAACCTGCTGCTGGCAGTGCTGGAGAAGCGGGGCGGGCTGATGGTCAGCTCCTGCGACGCCTACATCAACGTCATCGGCGGCCTCAACCTGGACGAGCCCGCCGCAGACCTGGCTATGGTGGTGGCTCTGGCCTCCTCCTTCCGGGACCGGCCGGTGCCCGGCGACCTGGCCGCCATCGGGGAGGTGGGCCTCACCGGTGAGCTGCGGTCGGTAAACGCCCTGGGTCAGCGGCTCAGCGAGGTCCACCGACTGGGCTTCACCAAATGCCTGGTGCCCCAGCGCACCGGGGCCAAGCTGGAGGTCCCCGATGGGCTCCAGCTCATCAAGGTGCGCAACATCCGGGAGGCCCTGGCCTTTTTATAAAGGAAGCCTTCCCCTGGGGGAAGGTGGCATTTGCGGAGCAAATGACGGATGAGGGGAAGGCCGGGTGAGTATCGAACCATCTCTCAGAATTTTCTCTGAAAAAGCAAGTCTCTCTTGCAAAAAGGGAGAAAATCGGATATACTACCAATATCCTAGAAATTTGGAGGTATTCCCTTTATGGCTCAGATCACCAAAGATACCATCATCGGCGATATCCTGGACATCGCTCCCGAGACCGCTCCCATCTTCCTGTCCATCGGTATGCACTGCCTGGGCTGCCCCTCTTCCCGCGGCGAGACCGTGGAGGAGGCCTGCATGGTCCACGGCGTGGACGTGGACGAGCTGCTGGCCAAGATCAACGCCAGCGTGGGCGCTGCTCAGTAACAACCGTAAAAAAGGAGCGGTCAGACCGCTCCTTTTTTGAAAGCTTCGAAAAACCGGCAAAGCCGCTTTTTCGAGAAGGCTGCAGCCCGCCGCGCGCGGACAGAGTCCACACTTGCGGGCTGAGCAGTGTTTTCGTCCACGCACTTGTCGCGGCCGAAAACAGATTTGGACTTTTTTCGCGCCTGCGGGCGCGAACTCTGCGAGGCTCTTTTGATAAACTGAAAAAAGGAGCGGTCAGACCGCTCCTTTTTTCGTAGGAGGTGAAGGGATGCGTCCCATGGAACTGACTCCCCGGCTGCGCTCGGTGGCCCAGCTGGTGCCCCAGGGGGCCAAATTTGCCGACATCGGCACCGACCACGCCTATCTGCCGGTGTGGCTCCTTCAGCGGGGGATCATCACAAAAGCCCTGGCCTGCGATCTGCGGCAGGGGCCTCTGGACCGAGCACGGGCCACGGCGGAGAAATACGGCCTGACCGAGCAGATGGACTTCCGGCTGTGCGACGGCCTGGCGGGGGTGCGCCCCGGCGAGGCCGACACCATCGCCATCGCCGGCATGGGGGGCGAGACCATCGCCGCCATCCTGTCCGCCGCGCCCTGGACGTGGCGGGAGGACTGCCTGCTGCTCCTCCAGCCCATGAGCGCCCAGCCCCAGCTGCGGCTGTGGCTCCAGGAGCACGGCTACACCATTGCCCGGGAAATCCTGACCCGGGAAGGGGATACCATTTATACGACCTTCCAGGTAAAGGCCGGACCCATGCCGGAGCTCACCGCCGGTGAGCTGTGGGCGGGCCGGCAGAGCAGGGGGGAGGCCGACCCTCTGCGGAGCGAATACTTAAACCGGCTCATTGACCAGACCGGCCGGGCGGTGGAGGGGCTGCGCCGCTCCACCCGGAGCGCCGACGCCGGGCGTCTGGACGAAATGGAGCGGGCCCACCGGGGCCTGCTGGAACTGCGAGAGGAGTGGCTGTCATGGCAACCGTAAGAGAGATTTATCAATACTTGGATGGGCTGGCCCCTTTTTCCCTCCAGATGGACTTTGACAACGCGGGCTTTCTGGTGGGCCGGGGGGACCGGGCCGTGGACAAGGTGCTGGTGAGCCTGGACATCACCGAAGAGGTGGTGGCTGAGGCCGCCCAGCTGGGGTGCCAGCTCATTGTGTCCCACCATCCGGTGATCTTTTTCCCCGCCAAGTCGGTGACCGACGCCACCCCTGACGGGCGTATCCTACTCTCCCTGGTGGAGCACAACATCGCCGCCGTGTGCGCCCACACCAACCTGGACGCGGTGTGTGGGGGCGTCAACGACGCTCTGGCCCGCAAGCTGGGTCTTACCAACATTGAGCAGCTCAAGCAGGACGGGGTGGATGCCTCCGGCCGGCCCTACGGCATCGGCCGGGTGGGCAACACCGCCGGGGTGCCCATGTACGCCCCCGCCTTCGCCGCCTTCGTGAAGGAGACGCTGGGGGCAAACGGGGTGCGCTTTGTGGATGCCCGCCGCCCGGTGCGCCGGGTGGCCGTGGGAGGCGGCGCCTGCGCCGATATGCTCAAGGACGCTCTGGCCCTGGGCTGCGACACCTTTGTCACCGCCGATGTGAAGTACAACGGCTTCCTGGACGCCAAGGCTCTGGGGGTCAACCTCATCGACGCCGGTCACTATCCCACCGAGCAGGTGGTGGTGCCTGTGCTGGCCAAGTGGCTGACCGACGGCTTCCCCAAGGTGGAGGTGCTTACCACCCAGGCCCATAAAGAGGTGTTTTCCTACCTGTGAGGGCTTGTCAAGCCACAGAAAAAGTGATAAACTAGATGCGCTGATTTTCGACGAGAAGGGAACGAGTACCAATGTCAGGACATTCCAAGTGGCATAATATTCAGAAGACCAAGGGCGCGGCCGACGCCAAGCGCTCCCAGATCTTCACCAAGATCGCCCGCGAGATGATCGTGGCCGTCAAGACCGGCGGCAGCGGCGACCCCAACAATAACTCCCGCCTGGCCACCGTCATCGCCAAGGCCAAGGCGGCCAATATGCCCAACGACAACATCAAGCGCACCATCGATAAGGCTCTGGGCTCCGGCAACACCGACAGCTACGAGAACGTGGTGTACGAGGGCTACGGCCCCTCCGGCGTGGCCGTCATCGTGGACGCCCTCACCGACAACCGCAACCGCACCGCCCCCGAGGTCCGTCACCTGCTGGACAAGTACGGCAAGGGCCTGGGCGCCACCGGCTGCGTGTCCTGGTCCTTCGACCGCAAGGGCGTCATCATTATCGAGAAAGAGGACCTGGACGAGGACACCGTCATGATGGACGCCCTGGACTGCGGCGCCGACGATATGCAGGTGGAGGACGAGGTCTTTGAGGTGTACACCGACCCCGATTCCTTCGGCACCGTGCTGGCCGCCATGGAGGAGAAGGGCTACACCTTCGTTCAGGCTGCCGTGGAGATGGTGCCCCAGAACTACGTCAAGCTGGAAAATGAGGACGACATCAAGAACATGGAGAAGCTCATTGACCTGCTGGAGGACAACGACGACGTTCAGAACGTCTGGCACAACTGGGATCAGGGCTGAGTTTACGAAAAAGAGGGAGCCTGCCGCAAATACGGCAGGCTCCCTTTCTCATGGAATATACTCAATATGGCGGCAGATCCATTTACCCGCCTTGCTGCCCAGCACCAGAGCGATGGGCAGGGGGATCACAACAAAGAGCAGGACAAAGACCAGCGGATTCCAGGCAGCGGCTTGCAGCAGGACGGAGTAGTCGGAGAAGTGTTCCAGCAAAAAGACGTAAAACCGAAACATGAAATATACCGCCCACACCATGCAGAAGGCCTCCAGCTTGGAACTGTCCATTCCGGTGTGGACCCGGTCGGACTCCGGGATGGGACGGCCCTTGACCTCCCGCTCCAGCAGGGCGGCGTAATCCTCCAGGCCGCTGGCCTGGGCGGTGTCGGTGAAGCGCAGCTTGTCGTAGGCGTCTATGGCCGCCTGGAGCCGCTGCCGGAGGGAAAAGGCCGCCCCGGAGGCGTTCTTCTGAAAATCCTCGATCATGGCGCGGATCTCCTCCAGGGTGAAGCCCGCCTTCCGCAGGGTGGAGATGGCTTTCAGCCGGTCCACGTGGTTAGGGGAGAAGTCCAGCCAGGTCCGTCCGCCCCGGCGCTGGGCCAGGGGAACCACCAGTTTTTCCTGCACATAGAACCGCACCGCACGCTCTGTCAGCCCGGTCTGGGCGCATACTTCCTTCATTTTCATGGGCCATCCCTCCCTGGGTAAGGACAGTGTACCATCTGACGTAAGGGAAGAGTCAAGGGATTTTGCAAAAAAAGATGGACCGGAGCTGCACGCTCCGGTCCATCATATCTGCAAGTAAGCCTGTAAGCCGGGTTCTGTCCTTTAAGACAGCCATCTATCTCGACGCACCGTTGCCGGTACGCTCAAGCCGCCTCCCCGGGACGGCCGGGCCGGCCTGTTGTCCCTCCACGGCGTTGCTCCGGATAGAGTTTACAGCGATGGACGCTTGGCACGCCATCGGGTGAGCTCTTACCTCGCCTTTCCACCCTTACTGGCCGGTCGCCTCCATCTGAAGGCGGTCCTGTTCCTAGTTTCGGAAAATGGGTGTATCACGTCGGCCTGCGGCCGCCGTGATGCATCCGCCTCCACATGGAGGCAACCGGCCAGCGGTCTATTTCTGTTGCACTTTTCCTAGGGTCGCCCCCGGCGGGTGTTACCCGTTATCCTTGCCCTATGGAGCCCGGACTTTCCTCACCCACGGGCCTTTCGCCCCGCAGGCGCGGCTGTCCAGCTTGCTTGCCCGACTATTTTACGCTATCTTGCCCGGATTGTCAAATCAAAAGCGCTCAGCGTTTGCATTTTCCGCTCAAGTGGGATATAATAAATTGGTTAAACTATGAAAAGGGAGGAACTGTTATGAAGCGTTCCACCATACAGGAATATCTGGCGGGTCTGAAGGGCAAGCGGGTGGCCGTCATCGGCATCGGCGTGTCCAACACCCCCCTGATCAAAATGCTGCTGCGGGCGGGTGTGAAGGTCACCGCCTGCGATAAAAAGCCCATGAGCGCCTTCGCCGGTCTGGCCGAGGAGCTGGAGAGCCTGGGCGCCACTCTGAAGCTGGGGGAGGACTACCTGGAGGACCTGGACTTTGAGGTCATCTTCCGCACACCCGGTATGCGGCCCGACCTGCCCCAGCTGGTGGCCGCCCAGCAGAAGGGGGCCATCCTGACCTCTGAGATGGAGGTCTTTTTCCAGGTCTGCCCCTGCCGCACCATCGCCGTCACCGGCAGCGACGGAAAAACCACCACCACCACCATCATTGCCGAGCTGCTCAAGGCGGCGGGGGAGACCGTCTATGTGGGCGGCAACATCGGCAAGCCCCTGCTGCCCGACGTGGACGGCATGGAGCCGGGGGATATCGCCGTGCTGGAGCTGTCCTCCTTCCAGCTGATGACCATGGACCGGAGCCCCAACATCGCCGTGGTCACCAACCTGGCCCCCAACCACCTGGACGTCCACAAGTCCATGGAGGAGTACATTGAGGCCAAGGAGAACATCTTCCTCCATCAGAGCGAACAGGATCTGCTGGTGGTCAATGCCGACAACGAGATCACCCACGGCTTTGCCGGAGAGGCTCAGGGCCGGGTGGCCATGTTCAGCCGCCTGTCTGAGCCCGCCCGGGGCGCCTTCCTGCGGGATGGGGTGATCTGGGTCCGCAACGAGATGCACGAGCGCCCGGTGCTGCCGGTCAGTGACATCCTGCTGCCCGGCACCCACAACGTGGAGAACTATATGGCGGCTATCACCGCTCTGGACGGCCTGGTGCCCGATCCGGTGGTGCGGGACTTCGCCCAGAAGTTCGCCGGGGTGGAGCACCGCATCGAGCTGGTGCGCACCCTGAACGGTGTGAAGTACTACAATGACTCCATCGCCTCCAGCCCCTCCCGTACCATTGCCGGCCTGCGCTCCTTCCACCAGAAGGTGATCCTCATCGCCGGCGGCTACGACAAGCACATCCCCTTCGACGTGCTTGGCCCTGAGATCATCGGCCATGTAAAGGAATTGTTCCTCACAGGCGATACCGCGGAGAAGATCAAGGCCGCCGTGGAGAACTGCCCTGATTATCTCCCCTCCGCCCTGCCCATCACCGTCATCGACGGCTTTGAGGAGGCGGTACTGGCCGCCCACAAGGCCGCCAAGCCGGGTGACGTGGTGATCCTGTCTCCCGCCTGCGCCTCCTTTGACAAGTTCAAGAACTTTATGGAACGGGGCGCCGCCTTTAAGAAGATCATTTATGGATTGTCATAAATAGCCTCATAAGGAGGAGTTACATTTGGATATGAAAATTGTGCTGGAGACCCTGTGCGGCTGCACGGCGCCCTCCGGCTTTGAGACCCCGGCGGCGCAGGCCGCCCAGGCCCTGCTGGCCCCCCTGGTGGATGAGACCAGCATCGACCGCATGGGCAACCTGATCGGTGTGCGCCGCTGCGGCAAACCGGACACCGGGAAGGTCCTGCTGGACGCCCATCTGGATGAGATCGGCCTCATCGTCACCGGGGCGGAGGAGGGTTACCTCCGGTTCCGCACCATCGGCGGGGTGGACCCCCGGATGCTGCCCGGCCGGGAAGTGACCATCCTGACCCAGCCCCCCATGGTGGGCATGGTGGCCAGCCCCGGCCCCGAGCAGGACGACGAGAGCAAGTCCGTGCCCATCGCTGAACTGGTGATAGACGCCGGTCTGACCCAGGAGCAGGCGGAACAGCTGGTGGGCACCCCCATGGTGTACCGGGGCTCCTGCTTCCCTCTGGGGGAGGACCAGATGTGCGGCAAAGCCATGGACGACCGGTCCTGCTTTGCCATTCTGCTGCGCTGCATGGAGCTGCTGAAGGACAAGGAACTGGACATGGACGTGTACGTCATGGGCTCCACCCGGGAGGAGGTCTCCGGGGTGGGCGCCACCGTGGGTACCTGGGCGGTACAGCCCGACTGCTGCATCGCCGTAGACGTGACCCACGGCCGCACCCCCGATGGCCCCGCTGACAAGACCTTCGTGCTGGGAGGGGGACCCGCCATCGGTGTGGGCCCCAACATGACCCGCTGGATGACTCAAAGGCTGCTGGATAAGGCACAGGAAAGGGAAATTCCTTTCCAGCAGGAGGTCATGAGCGGCCACACCGGCACCAACGGCTGGGAGATGCAGATCAGCCGGGAGGGCGTTGCCACGGCGGTGCTGTCTCTGCCTCTGAAATATATGCACAGCCCCATTGAGGTGCTGTCTCTCACCGATCTGGAGCACACCGCGGCTCTGCTGGCCGCCTTTGTGGAGGATCTGGGAAAGGAGGGGCAGCTGTGAAGGAACTGCTGAGAAAACTGTGCGCCCTGCCCGGCGTGTCCAGCTGGGAGGACCAGGTGCGGGACTGCGTGATGGAGGTGGCCGGTCAGTACGCCACCGAGCTGCGTGTGGACGCCATGGGCAACGTCATCGCCTTCAAGGAGGGAACCAAGGCCACCGGCAACAAGCTGCTGCTCACAGCCCATATGGACGAGGTGGGCCTGATGGTGCGCGCCATCACCGACGAGGGCTACCTGAAATTCGACACGGTGGGCCGCATTGACCGCCGGGTGCTGCTGGGCAAGCGAGTGCTGGTTGGCCCCAGGCTGCTGCCCGCTGTGGTGGGCTTGAAGGCCTACCATCTGGTGAGCCGGGACGAGGAGAAGAACGTCCCCAAGCTGGACGAATTCTACCTGGATATTGGGGCCAAGAGCAGGGAAGAGGCGGAAAAACTGGTCCGTCTGGGGGACGTGGCCGCCTTTGACAGCACCCCTGAGATCTTTGGGAACGGGCTGCTGAAGGGCCGGGCCCTGGACAGCCGCATCGGCTGCGCCGTGCTGCTGTGGCTTATGCGGGAGGAGCTGCCCATGGACTGCACCTTCGTGTTCACCGCCCAGCAGGAGGTGGGGGCAAGAGGTGCCTTTGGCGCCGCCTTCTCGGTGCAGCCGGAGATTGCTCTGGTGCTGGAGGGAGCCCCCGCCGCCGATCTGGCCGGGGTGCCCGCCCACAAAAAGGCCTGCGCCCTGGGCAAGGGAGCGGTGCTCCCCATTATGGACAAGGGCGTTATCGTGGACCGGAAGCTCTTTGAGACCCTGCGGAAGCTGGCGGAGGAACAGAACATTCCCTGGCAGCTCCGGGAGGCCACCACCGGCTCCGGCGACGCCATGGCGGTCCAGCGGGCCGCTTCCGGCGTGCGTACAGCGGTCATCGCCGCACCGGTGCGCTATCCCCACACCCCCGCCACCCTGGCCAGCGCCGAGGATATCGAGGCCATGCTCCAGCTGACCCGGGCATTCATTAACCATCTGTCCAAGGAGGACTGACCATATGGATATTTTAGAGATCATGCAGGCCCTCAACGCCTGCCACGGCCCCTCCGGCAACGAGGGCCAGGTGGCTGCCGCCATCCGGACCCTGGCCGCCCCCTATGTGGACGAGATCACCACCGACGCTTTGGGCAACCTGATCTGCCACAAGCAGGGCACCGGCCCCCGGGTGATGTTTGCCGCCCACATGGACTCCATCGGCTTCATCATTACCCACATCGACGAGCATGGCTACCTGCGCTTCGGCCAGGTGGGCGGCCTGTCCGCCCACGACCTGCCCGGCACCCCCGTCCGCTTCCGCAACGGCACCCGGGGCGTGGTGGCGGTCCAGGGAAAGGTGGAGCCCAAGGACTGGAAACTGGATCACCTTTACATTGATATCGGCGCCAAGGATCAGGCCGAGGCCAAGACCATGGTGCAGGTGGGGGACACCGCCGTATTTGACACCACTCCCTTTGTCAGCGGGCGCAAGCTGTTTTCCCCCTATCTGGACGACCGCATCGCCTGTGCCATTCTGCTCTCCGCCATGGAGCGCATCAAGCACGCCGGCAACGACCTGTACTTTGTCTTTACCGTTCAGGAGGAGGTGGGCCTGCGGGGTGCCCGCACCGCCGCCTACGGCATCGCCCCTGACTACGGCATCGCCGTGGACGTGACCGACTCCGACGACATCCCCGACGCTCCCCACGAGTGCTCCAGCGTGGCGGGGAAGGGCGCCGCCATCAAAGTGATGGACAGCTCGGTCATCTGCCATCCGGCGGTAGTGAAAACCCTGGAGGATCTGGCACAGGCAAGGAATATTCCTTACCAGCGGGACATCCTCCGCTTCGGCGGTACCGACGCCGGCGCCATCCATCAGAGCCGCTCCGGCGTGTACACCGGCGGTATCTCGGTGGCTACCCGGTACGTCCACACCCCCATGGAGGTGGCCGACCTGGACGACATCGAGGCCTGCGTGGCCCTGACCGCCGCCTTCGCTCAGGCCAAGCTGGAGGCGTAATTTCTCTGAAAATGGCGGGACGTCTCCGACGTCCCGCCAAACCCACAAACCATAGATAGAACAGGATGGATCAAGGAAAATGTCTTTACAGATCAGCGACAAAGTAAAAGCCCTGGCGGCGCAGGCCCAGGCCGACCTGGCGGAGCAGTTTGCCCGCATCGACGCCATCGCCGAGGAGAACACCCAGAAGGTGCTGGCCGCCTTCCAGAAGCACCGGGTGGCCGAGGCCCACTTTGCCGGTACCACCGGCTACGGCTACGACGATCTGGGCCGGGATACCCTGGACCTGATCTTCGCCGACCTCTTCCACACCGAGGACGCTCTGGTGCGGGTGCAGTTTGTCAACGGCACCCACGCCATCTCCTGCGCCCTCTTCGGCGCCCTCAAGCCCGGCGATATTCTGGTGTCCGCCGTGGGCGCTCCCTACGACACCATGCTGGGTGTCATCGGCGTGGTGGACAAGGGCCCCGGTTCCCTGAAAAGCTACGGCATCGAATACAGGCAAGTAGATCTGGTTGACAACGCCCCCGACCCGGTGGGGCTGGCGGAGGCCGTGAAGGACCCCCGGGTGAAGGCGGTGCTCATCCAGCGCTCCCGTGGCTACGCCACCCGTGCCTCTCTGTCGGTGGCCGAGATCGGCGCACTGGCCAAGGTGGTCAAGGACAACAATCCGGGCGCTGCCGTGCTGGTAGACAACTGCTACGGCGAGTTCGTGGAGACCATCGAGCCCACCCAGGTGGGTGCCGATCTGGTGGTGGGCTCCCTCATCAAAAACCCAGGCGGCGGTCTGGCCCCCACCGGCGGCTACATCGCCGGACGCCATGACCTCATTGAGGGTGCCGCCATGCGGCTCACCACCCCCGGTATCGGCAAGGAGTGCGGTTCCACCTTTGGGGCCAACCGCAGCCTCTATCAAGGACTTTTCCTTGCCCCCCACACCACCGCCCAGGCCGTCAAGACCGCCGTCTTTGCCGCCCGGATCATGGAGCTGCTGGGCTACCAGGTGGAGCCCGCCTCCGACGCGGTGCGCCACGACATCATCCAGATGGTCCACTTCGGCTCTCCCGAGCCCCTGAAGAAGTTCTGCAAGGGCATCCAGTTCGGCGCTCCGGTGGACTCCTACGTCACCCCCGAGCCCTGGGATATGCCGGGCTACGACTGCCCGGTCATCATGGCCGCCGGCGCCTTCATCCAGGGCGCTTCCATCGAGCTGTCCTGCGACGCTCCCATGCGGGAGCCCTACACCGCCTACTTCCAGGGCGGCCTCACCTATGAGAGCGGCAAGGCCGGCGTTATGCTGGCGGTAGAGGAACTGCTCAAGGATTAAGGCATAGGACGAACCGGCCCCCGCATAGGCTGCCCTGAGGGGGTGAGGCCATGAGGCGGTCCTTGCGGATGTGGTCCCCCCGCCGCAGAATCCATATTCGGCGGCGGGGAAGGGGCCTGCTGCTGGCGGCTGCGGTGGGGATCGGTCTGGCGCTGCTGGTGATCTGGCTGCTGGACGCCGCCCTGCGGCCCGCTGTCACCACCCTGGCCACCGTTCAGGCCCAGAACAAGATCACCGGCATCGTCAACGACGCGGTGACCGCCACCCTGGCCGACCAGGGGGTGGCCTACGCCGACCTGGTGACGGTGGAGCGGGATGAGAGCGGAAAGGTGTCCCTGCTGGCGGTGGACTCTGTCAAGCTGAATACCTTGCGTACACAGATTCTGCAAGAGGTTCTGGAACAGGTGGAGGGACTGGACGCCCAGGAGCTGGGGGTGCCGCTGGGCAGCCTCACCGGCTTTGCCACCGCCTCCGACTGGGGGCCCACGCTGCCAGTGGGTGTACTGACGGCGGCGGTGCCACGGGCGGAGTTCTCCAACCAGTTTACCGCCCAGGGCATCAACCAGACCCTGCATCAGATCATGCTGGACATCACGGTGGAGGTCACCCTGCTCATCCCCGGCGGGCGGGCAGAGACCAGCGTCACCGCCCAGGTATGCGTGGCCGAGACCCTGCTGGTGGGGGAGGTGCCCGACACCTATCTGGGGCTGCCCGCCACTGGTTCGTAAGAAAAGCGTAAGACACGTCCTCTTTTTTCTGTGATATCATATTTTCAGAAAAAAGGAGGCGATTGTATGGACGACCTGCTGTGGTATTTTGAGATCACCCTGGACTATTTGAAGCAGATGCTGCCCTGTATAGCCATAGCCGCGGGCTGTTTTCTGGCCCTGCTGCATCACAGAAGGCGGGGATTGTACCGCCGGGGGCTGCAAAGCGGTGTGGTGCGGGAGATCGGCCTCTTTGTATTTGTGCTCTTCTGCGCCGGACTGGCGGCCCTGACGGTGTTCCCGTCCAACTTCTGGACGGTATCCCACTGGCAGGAGGCCTTTCAGGGGCTGCGGCCCTTTTTCCCCATCACGCCCCTGAGCGAATCGGTGCAGTATATTGGATGGACACCCTATTTTCTGGATAGTTTCCAGACCATTGGCAGCTGGACCTTCTATATGGCGGCGGCCAACGCCCTGATCTTTGTGCCCATCGGCTTCTTTGCCAACCTGCTGTGGCGGAAACCCCGGTGGTGGAAGGGGCTGGTGGTGGGCTTCTGCGTGTCCCTTACCATCGAGTTTTTACAGCTGTTCGTCAACCGCTCCACCGATGTGGACGACCTGATCCTCAACACCACGGGGGCTTTCCTGGGCGGGCTCATTACTCTGCCACTGGGCAAGCTGGCCCCCAAACTCACCCGAAAATTCCAAGTGGAGGTCCGCCATGGACGAGAAACAGGAGATCCAAAGCCTGCGCCGGGAGCTGGAGCAGGCCAACTATGAATATTACGTGCTGGACAACCCCAGCATGAGCGACTACGACTTCGACCACAAGCTGCGCCGCCTGGAGGAGCTGGAGGCCAAGTACCCCGAGCTGGTGACCCCCGATTCGCCCACCCAGCGGGTGGGTGGCAAGGTAGCGGACGGCTTCGCCGAGGTCCACCACCGGGTCCCCCTGGAGAGCCTCCAGGACGTGTTCTCCTTTGAGGAGCTGGCCGACTTCGGCCAGCGGGTCCAGGACGCCCTGACAGGCGGGGTGGAGTACGACGTGGAGCCCAAGGTGGACGGGTTGTCGGTGGCGCTGGAGTACGAGAACGGCCTCTTTGTCCGGGGCGCCACCCGTGGTGACGGCCAGGTGGGGGAGGACGTGACCGAGAACCTCAAGACCATCCCCTCCATCCCCCTGCGTCTGCCTGAGGCCCTGCCCTCCCTCATCGTCCGGGGCGAGGTGTTCATGCCCAAGAAGAGTTTTGAGCAGCTCAATGCCGACCGGGAGCTGCGGGGCGAGGCCCTCTTTGCCAACCCCCGCAACGCCGCCGCCGGTTCTCTGCGGCAGCTGGACCCCAGGATCGCCGCCTCCCGCAAGCTGGACATCCGGGTGTTCAACGTCCAGTGGGCCGAAGGCAAGACCTTCACCACCCACACCGAAACCCTGGAATACTTGGGGAAACAGCGCTTTAAAGTAATTCCACATTACACCTGCTCTACCATTCAGGAGGTGTCCGAGCGCATTGCCGCCCTGGGGGACGGCCGGGAGGAGTTCCCCTTCGACATCGACGGCGCTGTTGTAAAGGTAAATAACCTTGCAGACCGAACCACCCTGGGTTCCACCGCCAAATTCCCCCGGTGGGCCGCTGCCTACAAGTATCCCCCCGAGCAGAAGGAGAGCGTGGTGGAGGACATTGTGGTGCAGGTGGGACGGACCGGTGTCCTTACGCCCAAGGCGGTTGTAAAGGCGGTACGCCTTGCAGGTACTACCGTCACCAATGCTACCCTCCACAACCAGGACTTCATCACCGAGAAGGATATCCGCATTGGGGACACGGTGCTGGTTCAGAAGGCGGGAGAGATCATCCCCGAGATCGTGTCGGTCATTAAGGACAAGCGCCCTGAGGGCACGGTACCTTATCATCTGCCCGACCACTGCCCGGTGTGCGGGGCTCCCGTGGCCCGGGATGAGGACGGAGCCCACATCCGCTGCACCGGCGCCGAGTGCCCCGCCCAGCGGCTGCGGCACATCGTCCACTTCGCCAGCCGGGACGCCATGGACATCGAAGGTCTGGGCCCCGCCGTGGTGGAGAGCCTGGTGGGTGCGGGACTGGTGAAGGGTCCCGGCGACCTGTACAGCCTTACCGCCGACCAGGTGGAGCCTCTGGAGCGGATGGGCAAGAAGAGTGCGGAAAACCTGATGGCCGCCATTGAGAAGTCCAAGTCCGCCGGGCTGGGACGGCTGCTCTTTGCCTTCGGCATCCGGCAGGTAGGGCAGAAGGCGGGCAAGGTGCTGGCCGCCCGGTTTGGCACTCTGGACACCCTCATGAACGCCGGTGAAGAGGAGCTCACCGCCGTGCCCGATATCGGCGGCATTACGGCCCAAAGCCTGCTGGACTGGTTTGCCAATGACCAGAGCCGCCACCTCATCGAGGCCCTGCGGCAGGCGGGGGTGTCCTTCGACAGCACCGAGGCCCCGGTGGGGGACAAGCTGGCGGGCAAGACCTTCGTACTCACCGGCACCCTGCCCACCATGGACCGGAAGGAGGCCGCCGCCCTCATCGAGGCTCAGGGGGGCAAGGTGAGCGGCTCGGTGTCCAAAAAGACCAGCTATGTGGTGGCGGGGGAGGCCGCCGGGTCCAAGCTGCAAAAGGCCAACGACCTGGGCATCCCGGTGCTCACCGAGGAGGAGCTGCTGGCTCTGCTGGGACAGGAATAAGACAGAAAAGGGTTCCGCCCGTACTAAATTTAGTACAGGCGGAACCCTTTTTTCAGGCCTTGTAACGCCAGTTTAGGAGCTTGTTCGGTTCTGCTTCTTCTTTTCTCTGATCAGCGCAGCCAGCAGAATTATGACACCAAACAAGTATCCGAAGGACAACGCACCGATCGATACCATTCCGAGACTCAATTGGTAAAAACAAAAAACCATAAGAATCATGCTTCCAACAATAACAACTGCCGGGAAGATAAGCGTGCCAACAGGTCCCAGACGTCTGGTTCCGGCATAACAGAACAGGCAATAAACGAGAAACCGACGCAAAAACATCCAGGTAAAGTATTGTTCATATGCAGTGTTGAAATAATGGAGGATTTCTGCGGGCATTCCTTGTTCCATAGCAAGCATATGCCCCGGCACCATGTGCGCAAGCACCAAAGACCAAATGACAAGTCCAATCCCAACGATTAAGTAATGGATTCCTTTTTGTCTTACCGTATTGCTGCGAAGAAGCAGAAACCATATCAACAGTCCCCAAAGCCACAATGCGTTTGCTCCATAGGTGTTTTCGATAGAAGGAAAAACAGACGAAGCATAGAAAGACGATATGGCACCATATTGTCCCATAAATTGTCCTGCGAAAATGAAAATAACCCTAAATCCCAGATTTCTCATCCCTTCCAATAGCAGAACTGCTATGGGAATACATAATGCACTAAGCTCTATTCTCTCTGGCTTGATGCACTTTGTGATCCATAAAACAAAAACCACAGCCAATCCCAGACCGGCAAATGCCCAGGAGACGAGTGCTCCCGTGATATTACTGACTGCAAAAAACAGCAATAGTGTGATAGGGAGCGCCCACGAATTTCTCCCTTTGGCTGGTAACTGCTTCCCACATTTTCCGCAAAATACTGCATCTAATCCGGTGGGAGCACCGCACTGTGGGCAAAACGCCCCTGTTTGTTCTCGCATCTCTTTATTTCCTCCATCTCTCATATCGATTGAATGGGCACCTTTTAATATCCACAAACTTACACAATTACCCTTATATAGGATACTCTTAAAGTGCGAATGAATCAAGTATATTGCTGAATTCCTTCCTGTTTCGCTAAGCATATTGACCCGTGGGGCTCCGGCGGCGGTTTTGTTCGCCAACCGCCGCCCTTGACGCTCCGGCCCAAAACTGCTACAATATTTTGGATCCTGATCACCAAGGAATAGAAGGGAGCGGGCGGCATGGTGCTGGCGGTAGACGTAGGTAATTCCACCACCACGGTAGGTCTGTTTAACGGGGAGGGCAAGCTGCTCTTCCGGGCCACCCTGGAGACCTCCCGGAACAAGACCCGGGACCAGTGCGCCATTGACCTGCTGGGCGTGTTCGGACTCTACGGCGCCGACGTGAAGGCGGTGGATGGGACCATCCTGTCCAGCGTGGTGCCTCCGCTCACCGCCGTCTTTACCGATGCCCTCACCCGTCTCACCGGCAGGACGCCCATGGTGGTGGGGCCCGGCATCAAGACCGGGCTTAACATCAAAGCTGAGATCCACAATCAGCTGGGCAGCGACATCGTGGCCTCGGCGGTGGCGGCCATTGCCGCCTATCCCAGCCCCATTGTCATGGTGGACCTGGGTACCGCCACCTCGGCCTCCCTGATCGTGGGCAGCGTGTACGAGGGATGCGTCATCATGCCCGGCCTGACCCTGGCGCTGGAGGCTATGTGGGACCGGGCGGACGCCCTGCCTCCCATTTCTCTGGAGACCACCGCCCCGGTGGAGCTGCTGGGCCGCACCACCGAGGAGGCCATGCGCTCCGGCGCGCTCTATGGCCACGCCGCCATGCTGGACGGCGTCATCGACCGGATGGAGGCGGCGGCGGGCAGCCCCGTCACCGTGGTGGCCACCGGCGGCAGCGCGCCCCGTATCCTGCGCTACTGCAAGCGCACCGTCCACTACGACGCCGACCTGGTGATGCGGGGGCTCTACCTGCTCCACCAGAAGAATAGCCGGAAGCCCAGGAGGGCCTGACCTGGTACTCAACGGCACATTGCCGTGGGTAAATATAAGTGCGCTGCATCCTCAAAGAGGAGCGGCAGCAGGAGGTAAGTAACCATGAGAGCAAACGAAAAAACCAGACGCCTGACCGGACTGGCCTTAATGACGGCCATCATCGTGGTCCTGCAGGTAGTCGCCAGCTTTGTCAAGTTCGGCCCCTTCTCCATCACCCTGGCCCTGGCCCCCATCATCATCGGCGCGGCCCTGTACGGCGCGGGCGCAGGCGCCTGGCTGGGCGCTGTGTTCGGTGTGGTGGTGCTCATCGCCTGTATTGCAGGCTGGGACGCAGGCGGCAACATCCTGTTTACCGCTAACCCGCTGCTCACTGCCGCCCTGTGCATCGTCAAGGGCGCTGCCGCCGGCTTTGTGTCCGGCCTGGTGTTCCGGGGCCTGTCCCGCCGCTCCCCCATGGGAGCCGCCATCACCGCCGGTATTGTCTGCCCGGTGGTCAACACCGGCATTTTCATCGTGGGCCTGACTCTGTTCTTCTACGACATCCTGGTGGCATGGGCCGGTGGTACTGACTTGATCTACTACATCATCTTTATCATGACCGGTGTCAACTTCCTGCTGGAGCTGGCCATCAACCTGGTCCTCAGCACGGTGATCGTCCGGGTGGTGGGGGCCAGAAAGCGGTCCTGACATCCCAATATGCCAGCGGGCGGCCTTCGGGCCGCCCGCTTTTTTGCTGACCGGCAGTCCATTTTGCATTTTGAGGCTTGTGCTCATTCAAAAACCAGGAAGTTTTTCAAATAAGGACTTGCAATTCTGCAAGTCGACGCATATAATATGTCAAGAAAACGGATACAAGGGAGAGATTCCATTGAAAGAGCTGTCCAGGATCGCGGAGGCCGTCCAGGCGTCCACCACCATGGCCATTGACGCCATGTTCAAGCAGATGAAGGCCGACGGCATCGACGTCATCGGTTTCGGCGCCGGTGAGCCCGACTTTGATACCCCCGACGCCATCAAGGAGGCGGGCATTGCCGCCATCCAGAACAATGTGACCCGCTACACCCCCGCAGCCGGTACCGTGGAGCTGCGTCAGGCGGTGTGCGACCGCATGAAGGCCGACTTCGGCCTGGACTACAAGCCCGCCCAGGTGGTGGTGAGCAGCGGCGCCAAGCACCTGGTGTACCTGGCTCTGCGGGCCATCGTCAACCCCGGCGACGAGGTCATTCTGCCCGCGCCCTACTGGGTGAGCTACATTGAGCTCATCAAGATGGTGGGCGGCGTGCCCGTGGTGGTCACCGCCACCGAGGCCGAGCACTTCAAGCTCACCGCCGACAAGCTGGAGGGGGCCATCACCGACAAGACCAAGGCCATCATTCTCAACAACCCCTCCAACCCCACCGGCATGATGTACAGCAGGGAGGAGCTGGAGGCTCTGGAGGCGGTGTGCGCCAAGGCCGACCTGTACGTCATCTCCGACGAGATCTACGCCTGCCTGGTGTACGACGGCCGGGAGTTTACCAGCTTCGCCTCCCTCAGCGAGGACGCCAAGGAGCGCACCATCCTCATCAACGGCGTGTCCAAGGCCTACGCCATGACCGGCTGGCGCATCGGCTACGCCTGCGCCAATGCCAAGATCGCCAAGATCATGGCCAACTACGTCAGCCACTCCACCGGCTCCCCGGTGGCCATCTCCCAGAAGGCCTCTGCCGCCGCCCTCAGCGGTCCCCAGGATGAGGTGCTCACCATGAAGAAGGCCTTTGAGGAGCGCCGCAACTTCATCGTCAAGGAGATGAACGCCATCCCCGGCGTCAGCTGCATCATGCCCGAGGGCGCCTTCTATGTGATGATGAACCTGAACGAGCTCATCGGCAAGACCATCCACGGCGTGGAGATCACCAACGACGACGTGTTTGCCGATGCCTTCCTGAAGTACGGCCTGGTGGCCGTGGTGCCCGGCTCCGGCTTCGGCGCCCCCAACTTCGTCCGCTGGTCCTACGCCACCTCCATGGACAACATCAGGGAGGGCCTGGCCCGTCTGAAGAAGTTCCTGGCGGAGTAAGTTCCCGCACACTTCTCAAAAATGCAAGCATTTTTGAGAGGGGATGCAGCCCACTGCGTCGCACGCGCAAAGCGCGCACGCTTGTGGGCTGAGAAGTGTTTTTTCCCAGGCTCATGTCCTGGGAAAAAACGGATTTGGACTTTCTTTTGCCGCCTGCGGGCGGAAAAACTCTGCCGAGGGCTTTTTCTGATGCAAGGAGAATAGAGTTGCTTGTATGACTAGCGCCTTTTTGGCAACCTGAAGAGACCGCCGATGGCGGTCTCTTTTTTATCCGCCCGGCGTGGAATCGGGGAATGACAAAATCCCCGCCAATCCGCCTCAGGCCGTTGACTTCCGGATACAAGGGTGGATATAATATAGGGTACGCATTCAATAAGGAGTGAACTGTCCATGAGAATGGTGCTGGCCATCATTTTGTGCAAGATCCTGCGCTTCGTGGGCAAGCTGGTAGGGAAGGGCAGCAGCCTGCCCGGCCAATTTGCCTTAAAACTGTGCCCCGACGTGCTGCGGCGGGTGAAGCTGCCCTCCTACGTCATCGCCGTCACCGGCTCCAACGGCAAAACCTCCACCGTGGAGATGATCGCCTCGGTGCTGCGTGCGGCGGGGAAGGACGTGGTGTACAACGCCGAGGGCTCCAACCAGATCGAGGGTGTCACCACCCTCATCCTCACCCACTGCACCCTGGGCGGAAAGATGAAGGGGGACGTGCTGCTGCTGGAGAGTGACGAGCGCTACGCCCGCTACAGCTTCAAGTGGTTCCATCCCACCCATTTCGTCATCACCAACCTGTACCGGGATCAGCTCACCCGCAACGGCCATCCCGAGTGGGTGTATGACGCCATCCTGCCCGCCATCCACGACGATACCACCCTGGTGCTCAACGCCGACGACCCCCTGGTGTCCTGCTTCGCCCAGGGCCACGACAAGGTGAAGTGGTTCGGCCTGGAGGCCTGGGAGGGCGCTACCAAGGAGCACCACGGCGTGTACCACGACGGCGCCCGGTGCCCGGTGTGTAAGGGGAAAATGGAGTACACCCTTTACCACTACAATCAGGTGGGCCACTACCGCTGTACCGCCTGCGGCCACCACCGCCACGAGCCCGACTTTGCCGCTACCGGCCTGGACCTGAAGGAGGGCAAGCTGGTGCTGGACGGGGATACCGAGATTGCCCTCAGCTTCCGCAGCATCTACAACGTGTACAACATCCTGGCGGCCTGGTCCCTGTGCCGGCTGTGCGGGGTGGACAAGCAGACCATCGCCAAGGTGCTGGGCAGCTACATCCTGAAAAACGGCCGGATGGTCACCTTCACTCTGGGCAAGCATCACGGCACCCTGCTTACCAGCAAGCATGAGAACTCGGTGGCCTACGACACCAACCTGCGGTATATCAAGGACACCGGCAAGGACTGCTCCGTGCTGGTCATCGTGGACGCCATCAGCCGCAAATACTTCACCGGCGAGACCAGCTGGCTGTGGGACATCGACTTCGATCAGCTCTCCGCTCCCCATGTCAAGCGCGTGGTGCTGTGCGGCAAGTACGTCAATGATCTGGCCCTGCGGTTTGACTGCTCGGCGGTGCCTCAGGACAAGATCACCTGCCTGGACACTGTGGCCCAGGCGGCGGAGCTGCTGGAGCAGGACGGGGAAGAGGACCTGTATGTGGTTACCTGCTTCTCCGACCGGGACAAGCTGCTGGGCCGGGTCCAGCGGACGGAATAAGGAGGGGTGGATATGAATATCAAACTGCTGCACCTCTACCCCGAGGCCATGAGCCTGTACGGGGAGTACGCCAATCTCACTTTGCTGTCCCGCTATCTCACCTGGCGGGGGGCTGAGGTGGAAGTCAAGGCCGTGGGCTGTGACGAGGCCCCCGACTTTACCAGGGCCGACCTCATTTACATGGGGGCTGGCACCGAGCGCACCCAGAAGGCCGCCCTGGGCTGGCTGACGCCTTATAAAGACGCCCTGAAAGAGGCGGCGGAGGGTTCTCTGGTGCTCTTCACCGGCAACGCCATGGAGCTGCTGGGGGCTTCCATCACCGACCAGAAGGGGACGGTGTATGAGGGCCTGGGCTTTGGGGGCTTTGCCACCGTGGAGACCGACAAGCGTGTGCCCCACGACGCCATCGCCAAAACCGAACTGTTCCCGGAGCCGGTGGTGGGCTTCATGAACAAGTGCTCCCACACCAGCGGGGTAGAGACCCCAATCTTTGAGGCCATGACCATGGGCATGGGCAACGAGCAGGAGGGAGGCCCCGAGGGCTTCCGCCACGGCAACGTGGTGGGCACCCACATCACCGGGCCGGTGCTGGTGAAGAACCCGGCCTTCCTGGCCTGGATCGCGGAGCGCATCCTGGAGAACAGGGGGGAGGCCCTGCCGGTGCCGGCGGACAAGCCGAACTGGCTGATCCATGCCGAAAAGGCATACCAGGTCACCCTGGAGGAGCTGTCCGCCCTGGCGAACAAGTGAAGATAGAAAAATGGCCGCCAAATGCTCGGTGGTCGTAAAACAGTAATATGCGAATTTCTTGGAACAGGCATGATTTCGGTCATGCCTGTTCCGCTTTTATCAGTTCATCCACAGGAATGTAGCCAACATTCGGGAACTTCCTCGTCATACTCGCCGCTTGCAAGCTGTTCTTCAAACACAAGCTCGTCTATTTCGTCGGCGGTGAGTTCGACAATCGCATTATCTTTCTCGGTTTCTTTAAGCTCGTGATACCGGTCTAACGCCCAATTTTGCATTTCAAGAAACATATTGCCTTTTAGTTCCTCATAGGTCATCCAAACTAATTTGTGGTCGGCTTCAATCGGTTCTTGGTCTTTCTGAATTATCTCGCCAGCGTAATAATTCTGAATTGGATGGAAGTGTCCAATTACAGGATGCTCACTATATGCTTCAGCGGAACATATAAACTCCTTAACAACGGCAGTACAGCCAGCTTCCTCTGAACACTCTCTTTGAATACACTCAATGTCAGTTTCATTTTCATCAATACCGCCGCCAAGGAAAAAGAAACCTTTTGAAGTTTGCACAACACCGAGTTTGCCATTATGGGACGGAATAATATACGCACCTTTCCTGTCAACATAGGAAACCTCGCATTTGTCCCCGAATATTTTGTGCATGACTTTCTTCCTCCTTCGCTTCAATTCGTTTCATTCAAAATATCGTTGTGTAGCAAAACAGCCGAACGCTGTCAATGGTCAAGATGAACGGCTTCGCCGCCATTGACAGCGCCCGTCCGTTTCGCTTGTAGGCAGACAAGGCGGCGGTTGCCGCCGATTTCCATTTAAGGAAATGGCGCTTGCTATCATGGGAAGCCGTAAAATAGTAATTTTTAGAATTACTGTCTTACGAGCACCCGTCTAATGGCGGCCATTTTTTACGTTTCTTCGCTTTGTTTGCTCTTTTTCCGCGCCTTTCCAAGAGGATTGGCCTTGGCGGCGGCACGGAGGTTTTCGTTGTCCACGTGGGTATAGATCTGGGTGGTGTTCAGGTTCTCGTGGCCCAGCACCTCCTGCAAGGTCCGCACATCCACGCCATTTTGCAGCATCAGGGTGGCGGCGGTGTGGCGCAGCTTGTGGCTGGAGTAGAGGGACGGGTCCAGACCCGCCTTCAAAAGCCGCTGTTTTACCATATAATGGACAGCCGCCGTGGTCATGCGGGTGTGGGAGCGGGTGAGGAAGAGGGCGTTTTTGTCTGCCGCCGCCTGGTTGTTCCGCTCCTCCAGCCAGTCGTCCAGCGCCTCCCGGCAGGCCTCGTTGAGGAAGATCATCCGTTCTTTATTGCCTTTGCCCAGCACCCGGAGCTGCTCCTGCCGCACATCGGTTAAGTTAAGACCGACTAACTCTGAAATCCGTAGCCCGCAGTTGAGAAACAGGCTGAGAATACAGTAATCTCTGGCCCGGTTGGGCTCGTCCACGGCCTCCAGCAGCATGATGGACTCGTCCAGGGACAAATACCGGGGCAGGGATTTCTTCAGCCGGGGGGAATCCAGGTCCTGCATGGGGTTTTCGCCGATGAGCTTGGCCTTGCTGGAGAGATACTTATAAAAGGAGCGGATGGCGGCGATCTTGCGGGCCCGGGCGGAGGGTTCCAGGCCGTAGCCGGAGGTGGGGCTGTTGGCGTGCTTGACCCGGTCACGGCTGAGGTAGCTCATGTAGCTGTACACGTCACTGAGATTCACCGAACGGGCCAGATCCAGATCCAGGTCGCCGATGTCGATCTGATCCAGCGGCGTGTCACGGGGCGCCCGGCCTTTTTCAAGTTTGATGTAGCGGAAGAAGTTGCGCAGATCCAGATAGTATTCGTCCACGGTTTTCTTGGAGTGGCCCTGAATGGTCTCGTGGTAGACCAGGAAGTTGCGGAGCAGCTCAGGAGCGGTCAATTTGTAGTCATTATGGTCCATGGGGGCTTTCCCCCTCCTCTCAACTCAACAAAATTTTTATTTTGTTGAGTTCATAGTTGAGGTCCGGAGGGGTCCCTCCAGCCGGCTCCGGCAGGCCCCAAACGGCCCGGCTCCGCCGGCGGCTGCTGCAACAAAATAAAAAATGCTGTTGTATGTATTTGTGTTGTTTCTTTTGAGTGGTGTATCGGCGGTGGTTCGGCGGGCGTCCGGCTTTGGGCCGCCTGCGGCCGATATAGTCAACGATACCATCCCGGCGGACCTTTGTCAATCCGCCGGACTGCCGCCGGTCAGCAGCGTCTGCATCCGTTTGATCCGCTCCGCCGTTTTTTCCTGCCGCAGACTGGTTCCGTCAAAGCAAACCGGCACACACCGCTCCAGCACCCGGTCATGAATACGGCTGTCGTCCCGGTCAGCGTTTTTCAGCTCCTTCAGAGTCAGATTGGTGGTCACCACCATAGGCCGCCCGGACAGATACCGGCGGTTGACGATCTCGTACACCTGTTCCCGGGCGTAGGGCGTCCGGCGCTCCACGCCGAAGTCGTCCAGGATGAGCAGTCCGCAGGTGGTCAGCACCTCCAGATACTGGATGCGCTCCTCGCCGCTCATGCCGAACAGATTGAGCAGAGCCTCCCCCAGGGTGATCATTCGCACACCCACCTCCAGATCCACCAGGGCGTTGGCGATACAGGCGGCGGCAAAGGTCTTGCCTGTCCCCGCCGGGCCCCAGAACAGCAGGCCCATGTTCTCCCGCCGCATCTCCGGCCAGTGCTCCACATACTGCCTGGCCCAGGCCAGCTGAGGCACCGCCCCGTTGTCCCTGTCGAAGGTACAGTCCATCAGCCCCTGGGCCGAGCCGAACACCCGCTTGCGCTTTTGCTGGATGCGGTTGGCCTTTTCCCGTTCCATAGCCTCCCGCAGCCGTTCCTCCCGATCCATTATAAACTCTCCCCCTCTCTATATTGATAAGAATGGTTGTTTAAGTTCTGTTGTTCCCTCAGGTTGTTAGGGGACGCTTTTCCGCCCTGGTCATGGTCCGGTTTCCGACCGGGACCCGGTCGGTTTTTCGGCCCGCTCCCGGTCAAAAAAGTGTCCTCGGGCAGGGACAAAAAAATTTGGCTGGCCTCCCCCCTCCTTGGCGTCACCCGCCGGATCAGGCCCGCCTGTTCCAGTTCCTTCAGCCGATTCTTGACCACTGTGGTTCCCCGCCCCAGCGCTGCCGCCAGCTTTTTGATAGGATAGCGCACATACACCCACCCCTCCTCTGACCACCAGCCGTTCTTCTGGGACAGGGTAGCCCGGTCCAGCAGCAGAGCGTAGAGCAGCAGGGCCGTCCCCGACAGATCCAGCTCCAGCAGCGGCCTGGGCAGGGGCAGATAGTTGGTCAGCGCCCCCTCCCTGCCGTAGCGTACCAGCTTCATGGGCCTCCCCCCTTTCACCTGTAGGGTGTTTGGGGGGATTTGTTGTATGTTTTGGTACATCCAGCGGCAAAAAAAGACCTTCCCCACAGGGAAGGTCTTTGAAATAGCTATGAGATTACCCCTCCAGGGCGAAGAGGGCGGCGCCCAGAGCGCCGTTGAGCTGGGCCCGGTCGGAGACGATGAGCTCCACCCCCAGCTCCCGCTGGATGGCCTCCACCACGCCCCGGTTCTTGGACACGCCGCCGGTCATCATATAGTTGGGCTCGCCCCCCAGGCGGCGGCACAGGGCGGCGGTGCGGGAGGCCACCGACTGGTTCAGGCCGTGGATGATGTCCCCCCGGTCCTTGTTCTGGGCGATGAGGGACACCACCTCCGACTCGGCAAAAACGGTACACATGGAGGAAATGGCGATGTCCTCCTTCCACTCCAGCCCGGCCCAGCTCATCTCCTCCATGGAGAGCTCCAGGGTGCGGGCCATCAGCTCCAGAAAGCGGCCGGTACCGGCGGCGCACTTGTCGTTCATCAGGAAGTTGACCACGTTGCCCTGGCCGTCCAGCCGGATCACCTTGCTGTCCTGACCGCCGATGTCGATGATGGTGCGGACGGTGGAATCCAGGAAGTAGGCCCCCTTGGCGTGGCAGGTGATCTCGGTGATGGACTTGTCCCCCATCTGGATGGCGGAGCGCCCGTAGCCGGTGGTGACGGTGGCGGCAATGTCCGCCTCGGTGAGCCCCGCCTGTTTGAGGGCCTGCTCCAGAGCACGCTCCGCCCCCGCCGAGGCCCCCGCCCCGGTGGGCAGGATCACCCCCGCCACCAGCTGGCGGCTGCGGTCCAGAATGGCCACATCCGTGCTGGTGGACCCGCTGTCGATGCCCACATAATACCGTCCGCCGCTCATGGCGTTGCCTCCTTTTTTCGCCGTGGTTTGTGCCGGGACCATGGTCTCGGCAAAGGCCTCCAGCCGGGTACGCAGCTGTCCGCTGCTCCCCGCCGTATAGTCCGACTCCAGCTTGAGCATGGGCACGGTGAGCTCATGGCGCAGGCCGGAGTATTCAAAGCCGTAGTAGTCGCAGAATTTCACCGTGTGGTACACCACACCCTTGAGATGGGGGTCGTTCACCAGCTGCCGCCGCCCGGCGGCGTCGGTCATCCGCATACAGGGGATCTGCTCCAGCAGAGCCCCGGCGTACCAGCCCATCAGGGTATCAAAGTCCCCGCCCTCCGGCGGCGGGGCCACGCTGCGGTTGTGGACGCAGGTGTCGTTGCGTACCGGCAGGGGGAGCGCCTCCTCCATGGCCTCAAAGAGCTTGTCCCCTACCCTGCCTCCCAGCACGCTGAGGTAGGGCTCCGTGGGCCGGTCCAGAGGCTGGAAGGCCGCCCGGAAAGCCTTTTCGTCAAACTTGGTGCCCTTGTAGGCCCCGTAGGCCTCCGCCAGAGCCAGCAGTTCCCCCTTCATCCGGGTTTTGGCGCAGTCGCCCCCGCAGTGGAGCAGGTCCATCAGGTAGAGGAAGTCCAGCTTGCCGTGCTGGAGCAGGATGTCGTACACGCTGCGGATCACGTCGCAGCAGTTGACCAGCACCAGCTCCTTCACCTGCCCGGACAGGCAGGCCTCCAGCACCGCCTTGCCGAAGCCGCACAGGTTGGGGTGGCCCAGCTGGTCGCTGAGGGGGAAGGAGTCTGGCATCTGGTCCAGCACCACGCACTCGCCCCCCAGGGCGCGCAAAAGCTCCACCGGGGTGTATTTACAGATATAGTGGGTCATGCCTGTCCCCCCTTTCCCTGCTTGAGCAGCTCCACAAAGGCCTCCATACGGGTGGCCAGCTGGCCCTCGCCGCCGTGGCTGCGGTCGCAGCCGTCGCCGTCCAGTACCAGGGTGGGGATGCCGGCGGCCTCAAAGGTCTCCTTGGCCAGCTGTGCGCCCCCCAGGGTGTGCTTGCAGCCCCAGTGGCAGAACCACACCGCTCCATCGGCCTTGAGCTGGCGGGCGGCCTCCACCCCCTTCTCAATGCGCCGGGACACCGGGCCGTTGAAGGCGGAGTACACCACCCGCTGGGCCATGGCCTGATAGGGGTCGGCCGAAAAGGTGGGCTGGATGCCCTCAAAGCACATATCGCACCCCACGATCTGCACGTCCCGGTTGAAGTCGGTGACCTGCCGCAGGGGGGCCACCCAGAAGGGGGTGGTGTGGTGCCACAGCAGCCGCACCCCCTCCGCCGGTCCCGCCGATTCCGCGTCCTTCAGGCACTGGAGAGTGAAGGCCTCGGTCTCCGGGGTGCCCAGCAGAATATGGAGGGCGAAGGCGGCGAACATCTCCCCCGTCATCTCGCAGGGGATGCACTTGTCCGCCTTCAGGGTCATATAGCGGTCATAGTTGGCCAGGCTCCGGTTGCTGCGGGCCACCGTCTCCTCCAGGTCGGACCGGCTCAGCTTCTGGCCGGTCTGCTGCTCCAGAAAGGCAACCATGTCCCGCAGCTGGTCGGCTACATAGTTCACGGCGCTCTGGTCGGTGCGGTAGGGCACGTCCACCATGAAGTGGGGCACGTCAAAGTACTCCGCCAGCCGCCGGAAGGTGAGCATATTGGCGTCGCAGGCCAGGGTGGTGGACAGAATGAACCGGGGCTTGGGCATCAGGCCCTTCTCCGCCGCCCCGATGAAGATTTTATGGTAGGAGCAGAAGGTCTCGGGCAGGCCCTCGCTCTCGGCGTAGCGGAGGAAGGCCCCCTCCGCCTGGGTGCCGGAGAGGAAGCAGCCGAAGCCCTCGCAGGAGTATGGGGACAATCCCAGCACCTGGAGGGGCTCGCAGGGCAGAAACAGGCTGACCATGGCCGCCTTGTCCGGGTGGGCCAGGGGCGCGATCATGGAGTTCATGGTCTGGACCGCCACCATCTGGGCGGATTTGGTGGTCAGCTTGCCGGGGGCCAGCTTTAATTGCAGGTTTTTGGCCCGGTAGCCGGTGGTGAGCCATTTCCGGGCCTTTTCCGGGTTTTTGTCGCACAGGGTCTGAATCCAGGCCCCGAAGGATGTGACGATGTCTTTCATGGGAAACCTCGCTTGGGAAGAAATGAATCAGGATGTTCTATTTCAGGGTTTGCAAATGCCGCAGGGAGCATACCCCTGATCGATGAGATCCTGCCGGGAGCCGGTGTAGTCCTGGCGGTTGGCGTCGCTCATGGAGGCCACCCCGGAGCAGTCGGGCTCATGGAACTTCATGGAGTTGGTGTTGAGGACGTACTGCTGAGACGTCTCCTCCGAGCCGCTGGTGGTCTGAGCGGGAATGGAGGGCTGGGGCACCTCCTCACCGCCGGCGGCGCTGGCCCCGGTGGCGTAGTCGATGGTAATGCCGGGCTGCACGTTGTAGGCGTACACGCAGAAGGTGACCCCTTCCCCGCTGTCCTCCACGCTGTAGGCCTCCATCAGCACCCCGGAGGCCACCAGGTTGTCCCCCTCAAAGACGGGGGTCACCCGGTAGAGCACATGGTTGTTTGTCTCCTTCACATAGTCGGCCACCATGTTCTCAAAGGGCAGCATCCCGTCCACGTTCATGTACCGGGTGCCGGTGATGAGGTTCTTCTCGTTGGCGTTCTCGCCGGTGAGCTGGAAACCGATCAGGTGGCAGCGGTTATAGAGGTACTGCCCGTCATACTCCACGTTGATCCAGCCGCTGGGCTTCACCGAGCTGATGCTCTCCCGGTCCTCGGTGGGCATGAGATCGGACCCCACGCAGGCGTAGGCCACCCCGCAGCGCCCCAGGTCGTCCAGGTCGCTGTAGGACTCAAAGGAGTTGGTGGTGTAGTCGTCCTCTGTAAAGTAAGGAACATTGTCATTGACTGCCACATAGGGATCGCCGCTGTAATCGGGCAGGCTGGTCAGGTCGTAAGAAGCGGCAGGGGTGGAACTGGGGACAGGTTCATTTCCTTTACAGCCACTGAGGGTCAAGGCACACAGCAGAGTCAGCGCCAGCAGAGCGGCAGAAATTCGTTTCATTTGGTGTAGACCTCCTTGGTCAGGGTTTTGTGGGAGGAGCCGGAAAAGTCAGCGGCGGAGACCAGCCGGAACCCTGCCGCCGCCGGGTCAAAATCCAGATACTGGTCGGCGGGATAGGTCCGGTTCCATCTGTAAAGGAGAATCCCCTCCACCCTGTCCAGCACCTGGGCCAGAGGGGGAAACTCGGCAAAGCAGACCTCGCCTGGGCCCGCCTGGAGCAGAAAAGCCTCCGCCGGGCGCAGGTTTGCAGGGGCGGGGTCGAACTGTTTGGCGGTGTAGGGGCTCACCCACAGAGGGCTCTCCCCCGCCGCCGTCAGTAAATCGGCCCGCAGCAGCTTGTCCATGCTCTGCCGGCGGCCGTTGAAGGCCATGCCGTTTTTGTCGTCCAGGCACAGTGCCAGGATCATGGCGGTCCCTCCTTCCAAAAAGGCAGAGAGCGGAGCCGGGCTCCGCTCTCCGTTTCTGTGGGTTGGCTTACTGCACGCCGGTGAGGGCGCGCATGACGGTGTAGGTCTGCTGATCCAGACCCTTCTTCATCTGCAGGGCCTCGTGGATGTCGTAGTCCACATAGGACTCGCCGTCCATGGCCACCACCCGGCAGGTCTTGCCCTCGGCCAGCAGCCGCACGGCCTCGTAGCCCATGTAGGTAGCCGCCACCCGGTCCCGGAGGGAGGGTGCGCCGCCCCGCTGGACGTGGCCCAGGATGGTGACCCGTGTGTCCAGGGAGGTGGCCTCGTGGATGTGCTTGGCCACCTCATAGGCGCCGCCCTCCACGCCCTCGGCCACGATAATCATGAAGTGGGTGCGCCCGGACAGCCGGGCCCGGCGGATGGGCTCGATCAGGTCCTCCTCGTAGTTGACCACCTGCTCGGGCACCAGCACGGCGGTGGCGCCGCAGGCCACGCCCACGTTGAGGGCCACATGGCCGGCGTGGCGGCCCATGACCTCCACCACGGAGCAGCGCTCGTGGGACTGCATGGTGTCCCGCAGCTTGTCGATGGACTCCAGGGCGGTGTTGCAGGCGGTGTCAAAGCCGATGGTGTAAGTAGAGCAGGCGATGTCGTTGTCGATGGTGCCGGGGATGCCGATGACGCTCAGGCCCTTGTCGGCCAGGGTGAGCAGGCCCCGGAAGGTACCGTCGCCGCCGATGCCCACCAGGGCGTCCAGACCCAGCAGCTTGCAGGTGGCAGCCGCACGCTCCCGGCCCACCTCGGACTTGAAGTCCTCGCTGCGGGCGGAGTAGAGCATGGTGCCGCCCCGGCGGGACAGGCCGCTGACGCTGTTAAAGTCCAGGGGAACAAAGTCGCCGTTGATGAGGCCGTGATAGCCACGGCGGATGCCGATACACTCAATACCCATATGGACGGCGGTACGAACCACCGAACGGATGGCTGCGTTCATGCCGGGGGCGTCGCCGCCGCTGGTAAATACGCCAATGCGCCGAACTGCCTTTTCCATGACAATTTCCTCCTTAAATTCCCGTTTGGTCCCTGTTTATACCTTCAATTCCGCGGTCTTGCCCTCCAGGGCGTGGGGATAGCGCTCCAGCGCCGGCTCCACCTCTTCCTTGAGGAACTCCTCCACCTGCTCCGGGCAGCGGCCGATGTAGCGGCTGGGCTCCAGATGGGCGGTGAGCTCCTCCCGGCTGAGCATGGAGAAGGCCGGATCGGCAGCAATGAGGTCGATCAGGTTGTTGGACAGGCCCAGGTCCTTCACGTTGGCGCCGGCCTGCTGGCTGAGGACGCGGATACGCTCGTGGAGGTCCTGCCGGTTGCCGCCCTTCTTGACGGCGTCCATCATAATGTTCTCGCTGGCCATGAAGGGCAGCTCCTCCAGCACGTGCTTCTCGATGACTTTCTCATGGACCACCAGGCCGTCGGCCACGTTGGCCCAGATGTTGAGGATGGCGTCCACCGCCAGGAAGGCCTCGGGCACGCTGAGGCGCTTGTTGGCGGAGTCGTCCAGGGTGCGCTCGAACCACTGGCTGGCGGCGGTAACAGCGGGGTTGACCGCGTCGGCCATCACGTACCGGGCCAGGGCGCAGATACGCTCGCAGCGCATGGGGTTGCGCTTGTAGGGCATGGCGGAGGAACCGATCTGGTTCTTCTCAAAGGGCTCCTCCACCTCCTTCAGGTGGCAGAGCAGCCGCAGGTCGGTGGCGAACTTGCTGGCGGACTGGGCGATGCCGGACAGGGTGGAAACCACCTGATAGTCCACCTTCCGGGAGTAGGTCTGGCCGGACACGGCGGCGGTGGCCTCAAAGCCCATCTCGGCGGCGATCTTGCGGTCCAGCTCACGGCACTTGGCGTGGTCGCCGTCGAAGAGCTCCAGGAAGGAGGCCTGGGTGCCGGTGGTGCCCTTGCAGCCCAGCAGCTTCAGGTTGGCGATGCGGTACTCCACGTCGGCCAGATCCAGCAGCAGCTCGTTCATCCACAGGGTGGCCCGCTTGCCCACGGTGACCAGCTGGGCGGGCTGGAAGTGGGTGAAGCCCAGGGTGGGCAGGGCCTTGTACTGCCGGGCAAACCTGGCCAGCTTGTCCAGCACCCGCACCAGCTCATCCCGGATCAGGCACAGGCCCTCCCGCATGAGGATCACGTCGGTGTTGTCGCCCACATAGCAGCTGGTGGCGCCCAGGTGGATGATGGGCATGGCCTTGGGGCAGGCCTCGCCGTAGGTGTGGACGTGGGCCATCACGTCGTGGCGCAGCTTCTTTTCGTACTGGGCGGCCTTGTCGTAGTCAATGTCGGTGAGGTGAGCCTCCAGTTCGGCCACCTGCTCCGCAGTCACCGGCAGGCCCAGCTCCATCTCGGCCCGGGCCAGGGCGACCCACAGCCGCCGCCAGGTGGAGAACTTCTTGTCCGGGGAGAAAATATACTGCATCTGGTCGCTGGCGTAGCGGGAAGAGAGGGGACTTTCATAACGGGCGTGATCCATGCAAAAAACCTCTTTTTCGTAAAATCGACTCTACATAGTATACTATAAAACCGCCGCCGCCACAAGAAAAACTTCCTGGGGCGGTAAGGCTTGTCAGCGGCGGTATTCGGGTGTAAACTGAGGACAAAACCACACGAAGGAGGCACAAGCCATGCTCAGTGACTTTGCGTTTCACACCGAGCGGCGGACCCAGGCCGAGTGCAAGGCCCTGCTGAAGGCCCGCAGGACCCAGCTGGCGGGCTTGCAGCAGCGGCTGCAGCAGGCGGGCCTGCCGGTGATCGTGCTGCTGGAGGGCTGGAGCGCCGCGGGCAAGGGCCGCACCATTCAGTCTTTGATCCGGGAGCTGGACCCCCGGTTCTTCAAGGTGATCAGCGTCAATTCCCCCACCGATACCGAGAAGCGCTGGCCCTTCCTCAAGCGCCACTTTGAGACCATCCCCGCCCAGGGCAAGGTGCTCTTTCTGGACACCGGCTGGATGGAGGAGACCGTCCAGGCCTACCTGCGGGGGGATCTGTCGGAGGAGGAGTACCAGGCCCGGCTGGAGAGCATCAACATCTTTGAGCGGCAGCTGGCTGCCGGGGGCTATCTGCTTATAAAACTCTTCCTCCACATCGACGCCCAGAGCCAGAAGGAGCGGCTGGACAACCTGGCCGCCGACAAGGACACCGCCTGGCGGTGTACCGAGGCCGACCGGCGGCAGAACAGGAACTACCAGAAGCACCTGGCGGTCTTTGACGGTTACCTGGCGGCCACCGACAAGCCCTGGGCCCCCTGGAAGATCATCGACAGCACCCAGGCCGTCCAGGCCAACCTGGCGGCGGCGGACTGGCTCCACGACCAGATCTGCGCCGCTCTGGAGGCCCGGCCCGTCCCCGTCCACCCCTCCTATCAGTGGCCTCTGGCCCCCACCCTGCCCCTGGCCCAGGTGGACCTGGACAAGGCGCTGGAGGAGAAGGACTACCGCAAGCAGCTGAAAAAGTGCCGCAAGAAGCTGGCCGCCCTCCACAACGAGCTCTACCGGAAGAAGGTGCCGGTGGTGGTGGTGTATGAGGGCTGGGACGCCGCCGGCAAGGGGGGCAACATCAAGCGGCTGGCCTCCGCCCTGGACCCCCGGGGGTATGAGGTCCTCCCCATCGCCGCCCCCACCAAGGACGAGCTGGCCCGCCACTACCTGTGGCGGTTCTGGACCCGGCTGCCCAAGACGGGCCATATCGCCATCTTTGACCGCAGCTGGTACGGCCGGGTGATGGTGGAGCGGCTGGAGGGCTTCTGCACCACCGACGACTGGCAGCGGGCCTTTGACGAGATCAACGAGTTCGAGCAGGAACTGGTGAACTCCGGCATGGTGGTCATCAAGTTCTGGGTGCAGATCAACAAGGACACTCAGCTGGAGCGGTTCAATGAGCGGCAGGCCGACCCGGCCAAGCAGTGGAAGATCACCGAGGAGGACTGGCGCAACCGGGACAAGTGGGACGCCTACGAGGTGGCGGTGAACGAGATGCTCCAGCGCACCAGCACCGCCTTTGCCCCCTGGCACATCCTGGAGTCGGTGGACAAGAAATACGCCCGCATCAAGGCCATGAAGATCGTCATTGAGGCCCTGGAGCGGGCTCTGGAGCAGCCTTCATAAGGGCGGGGTTTATCCCCGCCCTCTTTTTTGTACTTATGGTTGACAACTGTCTACCTTTGTGCTATGCTCCAATTAGAAGAGGTAGACAACTGTACACCAATGGAGGGATGCCCTATGAAGATCCACCTGTCCGACGGCGAATGGAAGCTGATGGACCGCCTGTGGGAGGACGGTCCGGCCACCATCACCCAGCTGACCCGCGCCCTGGAGGGGGAGACCGGCTGGTCCAAGCACACCATCATTACCATGCTCTCCCGGCTGGAGGCCAAGGGGGCGGTGACCCACCATGCGGAGGGCCGTGCCAAGGAGTATACCCCCCTGCTCCCCCGCCAGCAGGCGGAGGAGACCGCCACCCGGCACTTTCTGGACAAGGTATACGGCGGCAGCCTGGGGCTGATGATGAGCGCCCTGGTGGACAGCCGGGCGCTGACCCAGGAGGACATTGACCAGCTCTCCGCCATTCTGGAGCAGGCAAAGGAGGAGTCGTCATGAAAGAAGTGATCCTCACCGCGTCGGTGCTGATTTTAGCCCTGATCCTCTTCCGGTTTCTCTTCCGCACCGCCATCCCCCGCCGGGTACAGTACGCCCTGTGGGCGCTGGTGCTGGTGCGGCTGCTGGTGCCGGTACAGCTGCCAGCCCTGCCCGTTGTTTCGGTGCTGGATGTGAGCCAGCAGGCCGGGCAGCAGCTCACCGCCGTTCTGGAGCGTCCGGTGGAGGTCCCCACCCAACCGGCCGCCGAACCGATTCCGGACAACACCCAGACCCAGGTGATCCAGAACATCCCCAACACCGCAGAGACCAGTACCGCACTCCCCGCCTCCACCCTCTCCCTGGCCCAGGTGCTGGATGTGGTGTGGAAGGTGGGCATGGTAACCATGGCCGCCTTCTTCCTGATTGCCAACCTGCGGTTCCGGCTGAGGCTGAAAAAGAGCCGGGTCCCCTTCCCGGCGGAGGGCTGTCCCCTGCCGGTGTATCTCAGCGACCGGCTCTCCTCCCCCTGTCTGGTGGGGCTGGCGCGGCCCGCCATCTATCTGACCCCCGCCGCCGTCCAGTCGGACCGTCTGGACTATGTGCTCCTCCATGAGCGCACCCACGCCAAACATCTGGACCCCCTGTGGGCTCTGCTGCGGTGTGTGTGCCTCACCATCTACTGGTTCCACCCCCTGGTGTGGGCGGCGGCCCTTCTGTCCCGCACCGACTGTGAGCTGGCCTGCGACGAGGGAGCCATGGCGGAGCTGGACCACAGCGGGCGGCTAGCCTATGGCCGCACCCTGCTGGCCCTGGTGCCGGTGCGGGGCAGGCCGACCAATCCCCTGCTGGCCGCCACCACCATGACCTCCGGCAAGCGGCAGCTGAAGGACCGCATCACCCGCATCGCCCACCAAAAGCGCCCCATCCTGGCCGCTGTGCTGGCGGCGGTGGTGCTGGCAGGTCTGGCGGCTGCCTGTACCTTCTCGGGACCCCGGACCGCTGTATATGAGGATGGGATCTTCACCCTGTCCCTTTCCGACCTGTCCCCCTACTCCGCCCCCGCCGTGCCCCAAAATCCCACCATCGAGCAGTTCTTCGACCTGGACTCCTATGGTGAGGGCGGCGAAACCCCACCCTGGACCATGCGGGAGGGTCCCAGAAGCGAAAACGCCGGCGCCATGCTCTTCCTACAGCGCAAGCAGTCCGGCAGCATGGATGGGCTGCAGGAGACCTACCAGCTGTTTTACTACCTGGACCTGATGGGCACCGACGGTTTCATCACCTCCTACCCCGGCGTGCCGTCGGAGCGGCAGGATGAATGGTTCTACGACCTGTTTGCCGTGGACGAGGAAGGAAACCGGTCCCTGCTGGCGGAGACCTACGGCAGCGCCGGCGGTCAGCTGCTGACCCAGGACCTGAACGGGGACGGGAAGGAGGAGCTGATCACCGACCGGCAGCTCCTCCTCCAGTGGGAGGATACCCTCTACGCCGTGAACTACGCCGACCTGCTGGCCCAGCGCTGGCCCGCCTTCCGCACTCTGGAGGGGGCCAGACTGTCCGCCAGAGGCAGCTGCATCCTGCTTTCCGGCACGATGGAGGATGAAACCGGCACCACCACCTCTTTCCTGCGCACCCTCACCTTCAGCGGTGACACCCTCACGGTGGACCAGCCTGCCGCCGGGAACGGGGAGCCTGTCGCCGTTCCCCTGGAGGAGCTGACGGTGTATGAGGAGCTCAGCGACCCCCAGCCCGAGCCCTGGAGGGAGTCCACCCGGTTCGGTCGCAATTTCGACGACCAGTTCTACTTCGGCATCTACACCCTGGAGGACGGCACCTGCGTCCCCCGGATCACCCTGGAGAATGATGACGTGGTGCCCTCCTTTGACCGTCTCCCCCTGGGGGTTGTGTCCGGCAACCGGTGGCTGGACGACTTCCCCGCCCTGCTGGGCTACCAGGGCCTGCTGGCGGGCTGGAGCAATGACTCCAAGGAGGTCAACTGGACCATCGACCTGTACCGGTGGAACCAGGAGGAAGGTCTGGTCCGCTTCCTGCGGGCAGAGAGTACCCTCCGGGGAAATGTCCGCATCCTGGACCTGAACGGGGACGGAGACTGTGAGCTGATCACCGACAAGCAGCTCTTCTTCCGCCGGGACGGGACCATCTACACCGTCACCTATGCGGACTTTTTAAAGGAGCACTGGCCCGCCTTCCGCAGTCTGGACACCGCCGCCGCCGATCCTTTGGAGGGCTGCGTGGTGCTGGCGGGCACCTGCCAGGACGAAAGCGGCAGTACCATTTCCTTCTTCCGGCGGCTCTATCTGGAGGACTCCGGTCTGACCCTGGGGAATTGACCCAACGAGAAAGGGCCTGTTGCAAAATAGCTGTTTTGCACAAACCTGTCATTGCGAGCCAGTGCGCACACTGGCGTGGCAATCCGTTTCCCCGGCAAAAGGGGCGGATTCCCACGAAAAACGGCCGCCCGGTGGGCGGCCGTTTTTCTCGGAATGACGGGTCTTTGTACGAGCTGCACATTTTGCAACAGACCCCTTTCCGTCTTTACGAAACTCCCCCGGTCTCCCGCAAGCCGCCCAGGATATGGAGGTACCGGACGGCCCGGAAGGCGTAATTCCCCAGGGGCTTCCGGTCCACGTCGTAGGAGTGGGCGGCCACCAGGGTATTGCGCAGGGTGGGCCGTGCCCCCACCTGGACCACCACGGCGGTATGGGTGAATACCTCCCCCTGGGGGCTGAGCTGGACGATATCCCCCGGCAGCAGCAGGTCAAGACCGGTCTCCACGGCGTAGGGGCCGGGGCGCGCCTGGGTCTGGGTCAGGTAGCGGTAGAGAAACTCCACTCCGGTCCAGGCCGGGGCCTTGTTGTTGGCGTCCAGGTAATACCATCCGTATTCCGGGGTATAGTCCATCACCCCGATGCCGGCGTACAGGCACTGGGAGGCGAAGCTGGTGCAGTCGCCCCCCACCTCCTCATAGTCGTAGTAGGCCGGGTTGCGGCCAAAGGCCCAGCGGTGGGCGTAGCGCACGGCGGCACGGCGGTCGTATGGAACAGGCTCCCACATAACAGTTCTCTCCCTTCCCGCTATTCTATGCGGCAGCGGGTCAGGGTGCAAAAAAAGGAGAGGGTCTCCCCTCTCCTTTTCTGTGGTGATTTTGTTGGATCAGGCCTTGCCGTCGCAGCCCAGAACGTAAACCAGCTTGTGCTTCACCAGCTCCTTGATGGCGGCACGGGCGGGCTTCAGGTACTCACGGGGGTCGAACTTGTCGGGATGATCGTTGAAGAACTTGCGGATGGTGCCGGTCATGGCCAGACGCAGGTCGGAGTCGATGTTGATCTTACACACAGCGCCCCGGGCGGCCTGACGCAGCTGCTCCTCGGGGATACCCACGGCGTCGGGCATCTTGCCGCCGTTCTCGTTGATCATCTTCACGAATTCCTGAGGCACGGAAGAGGAGCCATGGAGCACGATGGGGAAGCCGGGCAGACGCTTCACGACCTCGTCCAGGATGTCGAAGCGCAGGGGCGGGGGAACCAGCTCGCCCTTCTCATTGCGGGTGCACTGAGCGGCGGTGAACTTGTAGGCGCCGTGGCTGGTGCCGATGGCGATGGCCAGGGAGTCACAGTTGGTCTTGGAGACAAACTCCTCCACCTCTTCGGGACGGGTATAGTGGGAGTCGGCGGCGGACACGTTGACCTCGTCCTCCACGCCGGCCAGAGCGCCCAGCTCGGCCTCGACGACGACGCCGTGATCGTGGGCGTACTCAACCACCTTCTTGGTGATCTCGATGTTCTCAGCGAAGGGCTTGGAGGAGGCGTCGATCATGACGGAGGTAAAGCCGCCGTCGATGCAGCTCTTGCAGGTCTCGAAGCTGTCGCCGTGGTCCAGATGCAGGCAGATGGGCAGGCCGGTCTCAATGATGGCGGCCTCCACCAGCTTCACCAGGTAGGTGTGGTTGGCGTAGGCCCGGGCGCCCTTGGACACCTGGAGGATCAGGGGGGCGTTGACCTCCTTGGCAGCCTCGGTGATGCCCTGGACAATCTCCATGTTATTGACATTGAAGGCGCCGATGGCGTAACCGCCGTTGTAGGCCTTCTGGAACATTTCCTTAGTAGTTACGAGAGGCATATCAGTCATCTCCTTTTTTTGATGCACCATGATTTTAGCAGGTCTCCTTGATAATTTCAAGAGGACGTGATATGATATTCCCGCAAAATCAAAATTTGTAAAAATTTATTCAACCAACAGGAGGCAACTTTCATGAGTGAACTGAGAGGCGCTTGTATTATCGGCCAGTCCGGCGGTCCTACCGCCGTCATCAACGCCAGTGCTCTGGGCGTGATCCGCACCGCCCTGGACACCGACTGCATCACCCGGGTGCTGGGCGCCGCCCACGGCATCAAGGGCGTGCTGGACGATAAGCTGTATGATATGGGCCAGGAGGACGCCGCCGAGCTGGATCTGCTCAAGTACACCCCCTCCTCCGCTCTGGGCTCCTGCCGCTATAAACTGGCCGACCCCGACAAGGACGATACCGATTATAAGCGTATCCTTGAGATCTTCAAGAAGTACGACGTGCGCTACTTCTTCTATAACGGCGGCAACGACTCCATGGACACCTGCAACAAGATCTCCAAGTATATGCAGAAGGTGGGCTATGAGTGCCGCATCATGGGCGTGCCCAAGACCATCGACAACGACCTGAACGGCACCGACCACTGCCCCGGCTTCGCTTCCGCCGCCAAGTATATCGCCACCTCCTGCGCCGAAGTGTGGCAGGACGCCCACGTCTATGACACCGGCATGGTCACCGTCATCGAGATCATGGGCCGTCACGCCGGCTGGCTGGCCGGCTCCGCCGCTCTGGCTTCCGTGGCCGGCTGCGGCCCCGACCTGGTCTACCTGCCCGAGGTGGACTTCGACATGGATCAGTTCGTCAAGGACGTGACCGACATCTACAACAAGACCGGCAAGTGCATGGTGGCCGTGTCCGAGGGCATCCACTATGCCGACGGCCGCTTCGTGTCCGAGGCTGAGACCTCCGCCACCGACGGCTTCGGCCACGCTCAGCTGGGCGGCCTGGCTGTCAAGCTGGCCGACATTATCAAAAACAAGACCGGCGCCAAGGTCCGCGGCATCGAGCTGTCCCTGCTGCAGCGCTGCGGCTCTCACGTGGGCTCCAAGACCGACATCGACGAGGCCTTCCTGGCCGGTAAGACCGCCGTGGAGGCTGCTGTGGCCGGCACCACCGACAAGATGGTGGCCTTCCAGTGCACCCGCGACGGCGGCTACAAGTGCGAGACCGTGCTGCAGCCCCTGGACATCGTGGCCAACTTCGAGAAGAAGGTGCCCCGCGAGTGGATCAACGAGGCCGGCAACGGCGTGAAGCAGGAATTCATCGACTACGTCCTGCCCCTCATCCAGGGCGAGGCCAACGGCCCCAAGGAGCACTCCCTGCCCCGCTTTGCCCGCCTGAAGAAGGTCCTGACCGTCGATATGTAATCCAAACTCTGAAAAGGAGCCGTTCCCACGAAGGGAACGGCTCCTTTTTATATATAGTAGAAGAGGCGGCAGTGCCGCCTCTTCCCTATGTTATCTTCAGATCTTGGCGCAGATGAGATCGCCCATCTGCTTGGTGCCGATGGGGGTGACCCCGGGCTCGGCGATGTCGGCGGTGCGCCAGCCCTCGGCCAGCACAGCGTCCACGGCAGCCTCCACCGCGTCGGCCTCGGCGGCCAGGTGGAAGGAGTAGCGGAACATCATGGCCACCGACAGGATAGTGGCGATGGGGTTGGCCTTGTCCTGGCCCGCGATGTCGGGGGCGGAGCCGTGGATGGGCTCGTACAGGCCGGGAGCGGTGTCGCCGATGGAGGCGGAGGGCAGCAGGCCGATGGAGCCGGTGACCATGCTTGCCTCGTCGGACAGGATGTCGCCGAACATATTCTCGGTGACCACCACGTCAAACTGGCCGGGATCACGGACCAGCTGCATGGCGCAGTTGTCCACCAGCACGTCCTCGTACTGAACGTCGGAATACTCCTCCGCCAGACGGTGCATGACAGAGCGCCACAGGCGGGAGGTTTCCAGCACGTTGGCCTTGTCCACGGAGGACACCTTCTTCCGGCGGAGGCGGGCCAGCTCAAAGGCACGGCGGCCGATGCGCTCGATCTCCTTCTCGGAATAGGCCATCCGGTCAGCGCACTCCACGCCCCGGTCGGGGGTGTCATACTTCTCCCGCTGGCCGAAGTAGATGCCGCCGGTGAGCTCACGGACCATCATCAGGTCGATGCCCTTCTCGGCAGTCTCCTTCTTCAGGGGGCAGGCGTCGGCCATGGCGGGCCGCAGGGCGGCGGGGCGCAGGTTGGCGTACAGGCCCAGATCCTTGCGGATGGCCAGCAGGGCGGTCTCAGGCCGCTGCTCGGCGGGCTTGTCGCTCCCCCACTTGGGGCCGCCCACCGCGCCCAGCAGCACGGCGTCGCAGGCCTTGCATTTCTCGGCGGTGCCGTCGGGGTAGCTCTTCCCCACCGCGTCGGTGGCGCAGCCGCCCAGCAGCACGTCCTCATAGGTAAAGCTGTGGCCGAACTTCTTGCCCACGGCCTCCAGCACCTTTACGGCCTCACCCACCACCTCGGGGCCGATGCCGTCGCCCCGGATCAAAGCGATTTTGTAATTCATTTGGCCACACCTCGCGCTTTCAGGGAGTTGAGCAGGCCGCCGGCCTGGATGATGTTGTCCACGAAGGCCGGGAAGGGCGCGGCCTGCCAGGTCTTGCCCTGGGTCTCGTCGGTGATGGTGCCGGTGGCAAAGTCCACGCTCACAGTGTCCCCCGCCTGGATGGCGGCGGCAGCCTCGGGGCTCTCCATGATGGGCAGACCGATGTTGATGGCGTTGCGGTAGAAGATGCGGGCGAAGGAGGGGGCGATGACGCACTTCACGCCGCAGGCCTTGATGGACAGGGGGGCGTGCTCCCGGGAGGAGCCGCAGCCGAAGTTGGCCCCGGCCACGATGATGTCGCCCTGCTCCACGGTGGAGGCGAAGTTGGCGTCAATGTCCTCCATGCAGTGGGAGGCCAGGGATTTTTCGTCGGGGGCGTTGAGGTACCGGGCGGGGATGATCACGTCGGTATCCACGTTGTCGCCGTACTTATATACTTTCAAGGATGTCACCCTTTCTTATTTGGTGCCTTGGGACCCGCCGCAGGCGGGACGCGCCAAGTGGCGCGTGCAAGCGTTTTGCACTGCAAAACCTTGCCGCAGGGGCAATTCACTTGCCCCGAGGAAGAAAAATATGGGGGCCCGAACGCTGTTTACAGCGTTCGGGGATCGGCGACCACGCCCGCCACCGCGGACGCGGCGGCCACGGCGGGGTTGGCCAGAATGATCTCGGAGGACACGGGGCCCATGCGGCCCACGAAGTTGCGGTTAGTGGTGGAGATGGCCCGCTCGTTGTCGGAGAGTACGCCCATGTGGCCGCCCAGGCAGGGACCGCAGGTGGGGGTGGACACGGCGCAGCCCGCCTCGATGAAGGTCTGGATCAGGCCCTCGGCCATGGCGTCCAGGGTGATCTGCTGGGTGGCGGGGATGACGATGCAGCGCACCCCGTCGGCCACCTTGCGGCCCTTGAGTACCGCCGCGGCCTGCCGCAGGTCGTCCAGGCGTCCGTTGGTGCAGGAGCCGATGACCACCTGGTCGATGTGGGTGCCCTCCACCTGGTCGATGGTGCGGGTGTTGGAGGGCAAATGGGGCAGGGCCACCGTGGGCTGGAGGGTGTTCAGATCAATGACGATCTCCCGCTCGTACTCGGCATCGGGGTCGGCCTCCACCGCCTCCCACTCACGGGTAACACGGCCCTTCAGGTAGGCCCGGGTCTTGTCGTCCACCGGGAAGATTCCGTTCTTGGCGCCCGCCTCAATGGCCATGTTGGCGATGGTGAAGCGGTCGTCCATGGACAGCTCCCCTACCCCTTCCCCGGCGAACTCCAGGGACTTGTACAGAGCGCCGTCCACGCCGATCATACCGATCAGGTGGAGGATCACGTCCTTGCCGGACACATAGGGCTGGAACTTGCCGGTGAGGGTGACCTTGATGGCGGCGGGCACCTTGAACCAGGCAAGGCCGGTGGCCATGCCGGCGGCCATATCGGTGGAGCCCACGCCGGTGGAGAACATACCCACCGCGCCGTAAGTACAGGTGTGGGAGTCGGCGCCAATCATGCACTCACCGGGGGCGGTGAGGCCCTTTTCCGGCAGCAGAGCGTGCTCCACACCCATGCAGCCCACGTCATAGAAGTGGGTGATGTCAAATTCCTTGGCAAATTCCCGGGCCTGGGCGCACAGCTGGGCGGACTTGATGTCCTTGCAGGGGGTGGAGTGGTCCAGCACCAGGGCGATCTTGTCTTGATCAAATACCTGAGTCAGTCCCGCCTTGCGGAACTCGGTGATGGCGACGGGCGCGGTGATGTCGTTGCCCAGCACCAGGTCCAGCTTGGCCTCCACCAGCTGGCCGGGTACCACCTGGTCCAGTCCGGCGTGGCGGGCCAGGATCTTTTGGGTCATGGTCATTCCCATACGAGGGCGCCTCCTTATTTCTTGTTGGTATCAGCATACCATACCCCCTTGCCAGAAGAATGTAAACCATGCTACAATCTTACCGTAAGGGCAGGGCTTGTCCCCGCCCGAAAGGAGGAAACCGCCATGCTGCGCAACATCTGGACGCCTCTGGCCGACGGCCAGCCCATTCTGCACAAGGAGCCGGGAGAGCTGATCTATCTCCAGGACACCCGGGCGGATTGCTTTTATTATATTGTATCGGGCACCGCCAAGTGCTTCATCAGTTCCCCCGAGGGCGAGGAGCGTATCCTCACCCTCCCCCATGCCGGCGAGCTGATGGGCGAGGCCGCCTTCTTTGACGGCCAGCCCCGGGTATCCTCCGCCATGGCGGTGACCAAATGCCAGCTGGTGGCGGTGGACCGGCAGCACCTAACCCAGGTCTTTGCCGCCCATCCCGATCTGGCCATCGCCATGCTGGAGGATCTGGCCCGCCGTGTGCGGATGCTGTCCGGCCATGTGGACGGGGACTTCCTCCAGGCGGACAAGCGCATCGCCCGCCACCTGCTGACCATCCTGCCCTGGCCGGAGGATACGGTGCGCTGCACCCATGAGGAGATTGGTGCCTCCGTGGGGGTGAGCCGGGTAACGGTAAGCCGGGTGCTGGGCGAGTTCGATAAAAAGGGCTGGATCAGGACGGGCTACAAGAGCCTGAAGCTGACAGACCGCCGGGGCCTGGAGGGCTTTTTGCAGGATGGAAACTGAACCTTGTATTTTTATGATTTCCCCTGTACATTTCTGGCAGAAGCCGGTATAATAAATTTTCTGTAAAACGCGAGAAAACCCGATTTATGGGGAGGAATTAGATTTGTTCACCATCAAGAGCTATGTGTTCCCCGAGAACCTGGCCGAAGCCGACGAGCTGCTCCAGCGGGACACCCGGACCAGCGTCATTCTGGGTGGCTGCTGCTGGCTGAAAATGGGCCGCCGCCGCATTGGCCGCGCCATTGACCTGACCCGGCTGGGCCTGGACCAGATCGAAGTGAAGGACGGCTATCTGGAGCTGGGGGCCTCGGTCACCCTCCATCAGTTGGAGACTCACCCCGCCGTCACCTCCCGCTTTGACGGCATTCTGGGGGACTGTGTATCCCACATCGTGGGGGTACCCTTCCGCAACTGCGCCACCGTGGGAGGCTCTGTGTTCTCCCGGTTCGGCTTCTCCGACCTGACCTGCGCCCTGCTGGCGCTGGACGCCACCGTGGTGCTCCATCGGGGCGGCGAGCTCCCCCTGGCGGAGTTCATGGCCTCCCCCATCGCCTTCAACGATATCCTGCTGAAGGTACGCATCAAGGACGACGGCCGCCGGGCCGCCTATCAGAGCGTCCGCCGCTCCACCACCGACTTCCCCACCCTGGCGGCGGCGGTGAGCTGCCGGGGCGGCCAGTGGACCGTGTCGGTGGGCGCCCGTCCCGCCCGGGCAGTGCGGTGCGAAAGTGCCGCCGCCTGCCTCAACGAGGGCAAGGGGGCCGCAGCCGCCGGACAGGCCGCCGCTGAGGAGCTGACCTACGGCACCGACCTGCGGGCGGGGGCCGACTACCGGAAGAAGCTGGCCGCTGTACTGGTGCGCCGGGCGGCAGAGCAGTGCATGGAGGAGAACAAGGGATGAAAGTCAAGATCACCGTCAACGGGATGCTGTATAACAAGCACATCCCCAACGATATGATGCTGCTGGAGTTTCTGCGCAAGTACGGCTACGTCAGCGTGAAGCGCGGCTGCGACACCAGCAACTGCGGCCTGTGTACCGTGTGGGTGGAGGGCAAGCCGGTGCTGTCCTGCTCCTACCCCGCCGCCCGGGCCGACGGCCTCCACGTCACCACCCTGGAGGGTGTGAAGGACGAGGCCGCCTCCTTCGGCCGATACATGACCGCCCAGGGCGCCGAGCAGTGCGGCTATTGCAGCCCCGGCTTCATCATGGCTGTGCTGGCCATGCGCCGGGAGCTCACCGACCCCACCGAGGAGGAAATCTCCAACTATCTGGCGGGCAACCTGTGCCGCTGCTCCGGCTACGCCGGTCAGACCCGGGCCCTGCGGGCCTGGCTCCACGACAAGCCCTGGGAGAAGGAGGGTCAGGCATGAATCTGAAATTCGTCAATCAGGCCATCCCCAAGCTGGACGGCGCCGCCCTCACCGGCGGCAAGGGCGTATACACCGAGGACATGGTGCCCCGTGACTGCCTGGTGGTCCAGGTGCTCCGCAGCCCCCACGCCCACGCTCGCATCAAGTCCATCCGCAAGGACGCCGCCAGCCGGGTGCCCGGCATTTCCTGCATCCTGACCTGGGAGGACGTGCCTCAGATCCGCTACACCCTGGCGGGCCAGTCCTACCCGGAGCCCTCCCCCTACGACCGCTACATTCTGGAGCGCACCGTCCGCTATGTGGGCGACCCGGTGGCCATCGTGGCGGGCCGGGACAAGGACTGCGTGGCCCGGGCCCTGCGCATGATCCAGGTGAAGTACGACATCCTGGACCCGGTGCTGGACTTTGAGAACGCCCTGGACAACCCCTCCGTGGTCCACCCGGAGGATGACTACTTCCACCACTTCGACATCGGCGGCGACCAGAAGCGCAACCTGGTGTCCAGCGGCTGCGACGCCGACGGCGACGTGGAGGCCGCCATGGCTTCCTGCGACGTGGTGGTGGACCACACCTACTACACCAAGGCCAACGCCCAGGCCATGATGGAGACCTTCCGCACCTATACCTATCTGGACCATAACCGGCGGCTCAACGTAGTCACCTCCACCCAGGTGCCCTTCCACTGCCGCCGCACCATCGCCCATGCTCTGGGCCTGCCCAAGAACATGGTGCGGGTGGTGAAGCCCCGCATCGGCGGCGGCTTCGGCGCCAAGCAGACCCTGGTCAGTGAGCTCTTCCCCGCCCTGGTCACTCTGCGCACCGGCAAGCCCGCCAAGATCGTGTACACCCGGAAAGAGTCCTTCCAGGCCTCCAACAGCCGCCACCAGATGCGGGTCCACGTCAAAGTGGGCGCCATGAAGGACGGCGCCATCAAGGCGGTGGATATGCACGCCCTGTCCAACGCCGGTGCGTACGGCGAGCACGCCTCCACCACCATCGGCCTGGTGGGCCACAAGAGCATCCCCCTCTACGCCCGGCAGGCTGCCTTCCGCTTCTCCTGGGACGTGGTGTATACCAACACCATGGCCGCCGGTGCCTTCCGCGGTTACGGCGCCACCCAGGGCTGCTTTGCCATGGAGTCCGCCATGAATGAGCTGGCGGAAAAGCTGAACATGGACCCGGCCCAGCTGCGGCTTATGAACCTGCCCCATGTGGGAGAAAACATGGCCGCCTACTACAACGAGCCCCTCACCAGCTGCAAGCTGCCCCAGTGCATTGAGCGGGGCATGGAGATGATCGGCTGGAAGGAGAAATACCCCTGCGTCAAGGTGGACGACCACCGTGTCCGGGGTGTGGGCATGGCGGTGACCATGCAGGGCTCCGGCATCTCCGCCATCGACACCGCGTCGGTGACCATCAAGCTCAACGACGACGGCTACTATACCCTGATGATCGGCGCCACCGACATGGGTACCGGCTGCGACACCATTCTGGCCCAGATGGCCGCCGAGATTCTCAACTGCCCCATGGACCGCATCACCGTGGACGGGGTGGATACCGACCACTCCCCCTTCGACACCGGCTCCTACGCCTCCAGCACCACCTACGTCACCGGCATGGCGGTGGTGAAGGCCTGTACCGAGCTCAACGAGAAGATCGCCGCCGAGGGCGCCCGCCGTCTGAACATCCACCCCGAGCGGGCGGAGTTTGATGGGGACAAGGTGTACGACCGCACCAATCCGGAGACCTCCATCACTCTGGACAAGCTGGCCCAGGACCTGGTGGTAGGCGAGGGCACCCAGTGGCTCACCGCCACCGCCAGCCACTGCAGCCCCACCTCTCCCCCACCCTTCATGGCAGGCTTTGCCGAGGTGGAAGTGGACCTGGAGACCGGCGAGACCAAGGTTGTGGACTATGTAGGCGTGGTGGACTGCGGCACCGTCATCAACAAGAACCTGGCCCGTGTCCAGGCCGAGGGCGGCATCGCTCAGGGCATCGGCATGGCCCTGCTGGAGGACATCAACTACGACCCCAAGGGCCAGATGGTCAACTCTACCTTCATGACCTACAAGATCCCCAGCCGCACCGACCTGCCGGAGATCCGGGTGGAGTTCCAGGAGAGCTACGAGCCCAACGGCCCCTTCGGCGCCAAATCCATCGGTGAGGTGGTCATCAACACCCCCTCCCCCGCCATCGCCCAGGCGGTATACAACGCCACCGGTGTGCGGGTGCGCTCTCTGCCCATCACCGCAGAGAAGATCCTCATGGGTATAGAGAACTGAACCAAAGACGCAAAAAACCGCTGCAATCCATAAAGATTGCAGCGGTTTTTCTCTTGTACTCAATGGACCGTGATGGACTGGGCAATGTCCTCGAAGTCGTCGTCATAGTCGCCGGAGACGCTGGTAAAGGTGATCACATCCGTAAAATCCTTGCCGAACAGATAATACTGGGTGCCCACCATCTCCACGCCGTTCATGCCGACGCCATAGGAGCACACGATGGCGTCGACGCCCCCCACCGTGGTTTTCTCAAAGGACCGCATTCCATTGTAAGCTTCAAAGGAAGAGGTATAGTAGCTGTCGATCATGCCGGCGTCGTAGTTGTCGATGCTGTCTGCTCCGCTTTTGAGGATGTTGATATTGTCGGTCCGCTCCGGGTAGCCGGGGCAGTAGATGATGGGGAAGGAACCGCTCTCGTCCACCTCATAGCCCTCCGGCAGTTCAATGGACACATGGTCGTAGGTGTAGACATTTCCTACAAGGCCGTCACCGCCGCCGGAGCAACCGGCCAGCGCCGCCAGGCACATCAGCATAGCCACTGCCACACACAGGGTACGTCTTTTCATTGGTATCTCTCCTTCTTCTCTTTCTGGGTCCTCTCCGGCTGTTATCATACAACATTTCCCAGTCCGAAGCAAGATGTACCGGCCATGCTCCCGCCTTTTCTTACAGGATGATGCAGATCAGCCCGCCGGAGCCCTCGTTGATGATGCGCTGGAGGGTCTCCTGCAGCTTGGACCGGGCGTCCTCCGGCATCCGCTTGAGCTTGGCGTTCAGATCCTCGCTGACCAGCTCGTGGAAGGACTTGCCGAAGATGTTGGACTGCCAGATGGCCTTGGTGTCCCCCTCGAACTCCTGAAGCAGGAAGTTGACCATCTCTTCGCTCTGCTTCTCGTTGCCCACAATGGGAGAGACCTCGGTCTCGATATCGGCCCGGATCATATGTATGGAGGGGGCCGAGGCTTTGAGGCGCACCCCGTACCGGCCGCCCTGGCGGACGATTTCAGGCTCCTCCAGCACCAGCTCGTCGGTGCCGGGCACCACGATGCCGTAGCCGGTGGCCTTCACCTCCTCCAGAGCGCCCGCCACCTTGTCGTACTCGGCCTTGATCCGGGACAGGCGGCTCAAAAGCTCCAGCAGGTCCCCATCGTCGTGGATGGTGAAGCCGGACTGCTGGGACAGGGTGTCGTAGAAGAGGCTGCGGGGCAGCTCCAGGTCGGCGGCGGCCAGACCGGTGCCCAGATTCATGGAGGTGACCTGGGCACGGCTCACCGTGTCGCACTCCCCCATGGCGGCCACCGTGCTCTCCACGTCCCGGATGCGGCGCATTCCCTTGGCGCTCTCCCGGATAGCGGCGTACAGTCCGTGTTTGATGGGGTGATCCCAGGGCAGGGCATCCACCCAGGGGGGCAGAAACAGGTCCAGCTCCTTCACCGGGAACTCGTACAGCACCCCCTTGATGATGCCGGTCACTGCCTCCTCCTCCAGCTCCAGGCAGTTGACGCACACACAGGTCACGTCGTACCGGGAGGCGATGTCCGCCCGGATGGCCTGAGCCCGCTCCGACCGGGGCTGGGCGGAGTTGAGCACCACCAGGAAGGGCTTGCCCAGCTCCTTCAGCTCGGTGATGACCCGCTCCTCCGCCTCCAGGTAGTCCTCCCGTGGAATGTCGGTAACGGTACCGTCGGTGGTGACCACGATGCCGATGGTGGAGTGCTCGGCAATGACCTTCCTGGTGCCGATCTCGGCGGCCTCCGTCATGGGGATGGGCTCCGGGAACCAGGGTGTGGTCACCATCCGGGGCACGTCGTCCTCCAGAGAGCCCACCGCCCCGGGCACCAGATAGCCCACGCAGTCGATGAGCCGCACCTTGAAGGTGGCCCCGCTGTCCATGGTGACCTCCACCGCCTCCTCGGGGACGAATTTGGGCTCGGCGGTCATAATGGTGCGGCCCGAGCCGCTCTGGGGCAGCTCATCCTTGGCCCGCTCCCGGCGGTAGACGTTCTCGATGCCCGGGATGACCATGGTCTCCATGAACCGCTTGATGAACGTGGATTTTCCAGTCCGCACCGGCCCCACCACGCCGATATAGATATCTCCCTCGGTCCGCAGGGCGATATCCTCATAGAGCTTGCGTTGTTCCACTGGCAATTCCTCCTTCGGCCATGTTAAGCCGGCGTTTTCTCTACATAGGTATGGGGATAAGCCGTGGAATATGCCTGGAGGCGAGTCCGCCGTACAGACAGCAAAAGAGCGCGCCGAAGCGCGCTCCTTTGCGGGAAAGCTGGATTACAGCTGGTTGGCGAAGTCCATGGGGACGTAGGTCAGGCCGTCCTTGGCGTAGCAGTAGTGGGTCAGCTCGATATCGTCGCCGCCCGCCACCTTGCAGGTGTAGCTCTCCAGGGTGAGGGTGTAGGTGGTGGTGCCCTTGGTGAGCGTGACGGTGCTGTCGGCGCCGTTCCAGGTGACGGTGTAACCCTTGGCCTCGGCCACCTCACGCACCGGCACATCGGCCAGGAAGGTGGTGGGGGTCTTGCCGGCGGCCAGGCCGGTGTTGTGCATCATGGTGGTGAGCAGCTTGGCGTACAGGTTGTCGGACAGGGTCATCTCATGTTCGGCCATGTCGATACCCAGCTGGGTCACATAGGCGTCGCCAGCGGCCCGGCTCTCCTGGTACTTGGCCATGACGATGGGGGCCTGCTCCAGCATGGTCTCGTACATCAGGCCCTCCTGCAGCTTCCAGAAGTCCTTCACGCCCTGGCCGTACAGGGTGCGGTCCTGCTCAGCGATGGTGCAAATGCGCTTAAACATCCAGAAGGCGCCGGCGGGATCGTAGGTGTCTCCGTCCACCTTGTAGGCGTCGGCGGTGTCGGTGATGCCGGAGAAGAAGGGAATGAACACGGAATGCTCAGCGTTGCCCAGGGCCAGCCAGTCAATGGAGGAGCAGTAGGCAGGCCAGTCGGGGAAGGTCTGGAGGATGTGGATCTGAGAGGAGCGCTCGGTGCCGATGACACGGTTCTCCTCCTGGCCGGGCAGGGTCACATCCAGGGGGGTGTCCTCATAGCGGCTGCGGTAGATGTCCATGACGGTGAGGACGCTCACCTTCTCATCGGGGCTGTAGAACAGCGGATAGAAGGTGTTGGTGTCGTACTCGCCCACCTGGGAAGGCGCCAGGATCTTCATGCCCATCCAGTTGCGCATATTGTTGTAGTCCTCGCGGGTGTTGTTGGTGACGCTCTTGGCCAGATGATAGAGGTCCCCCTCCTTCACCGCCAGACCCAGCTGGTCGATGAGCTCAAACAGGCCGTCGGAGTAGATGTAGCCGTCCTCGGGGGTGGCCTTGGGGTCCACCAGGCCGATCATGTTCTGGTTGCCAAAGACCGCCACCTTGTCGTCGGGCATCTTCATGGCGCAGTACTGATGGCCGCCGTAGATCTCCACGATCCAGGCTTCGTTCTGATCGGTGATCATGACGGTGTTGCCTTCCTCGGAGCCGTACTGGTCCACATAGCCCAGCAGCACGTCCACGGCTTCACGGGCGTTGGTGGACACGGCGGCCACGGAGGCGGCCAGAATGGCCTCACGCAGACCGGGCTCCACGAAGGGATCGGCCTTCTCCCAGGCCTCGCAGGTGGAGGTGGACACGGTGGCGGAAATGCTCACGCCGTACTCGTTGGTGCAGGAGCCGGGATACATTCCGTCGTCTCCCCGGGTATAATCGGGCACATAGGTGTACTTGTAGGTGGTGTCCGGCAGGGGGATCTTGAAGCCGGTGGCGGTGTCCTCGATGTAGCGGCCGGGCACGTTCTCCACCCGGGGCTGCACCATGAACATCTTATTGTAATCGCCCTGGCTCTGGTCCTCACTGCGGGCGATGATATAGGTCCCCTGGTCACTGACGTCCTTGCCCACATAGACGCCGGTACAGGCCAGCGCGCTGGTGCTCAGCAGCACAGTGCCCGCCAGCGCAGCAGACAGGATGCGAAAGGACTTTTTCATGGTCGTACACATCTCCTTCTTTTGTGATTCGAGTCCGGGGTCCCGCGAAAAAAACAACCTCCCTTCTTTCCATCGGATTCCGGATGTTTCCTGTCATAAACAAATAGTTGCACAAAAGTAACGGTTTGTCAACACAGAAAATTGTAAGTATCTCCAATTCATGACAAAAAGGCGAGCGCTCCCACAAATTTTGTGGGAGCGCTCGCTTGGGTCGTTACTGCATGGATTCCACAATGGAGTCAGCCAGAGACTCCAGCTCGGCAGCCTTGTCGGCGTGGAGCGAGGAGGCGATGGACAGACGGTCATTGAGGACGGTCATGTTCTTGAGCTCCTCATCCACGAACTTCTGCATCAGATCGCCGGACTTGGGAGCCCAGGAGCCGTTCTCGATGAGGGCGAAGGTACGGTTCTGGAGGTTGAGGCCCTTCAGGTGCATGAGATAGTCGTGCATCACGGGGTAGATGCCCAGGTTGTAGGTGACGCTGGCCAGCACGATGTGGCTCAGCCGGAAGGACTCGCTGACCAGGTAGGACACATGGGTGTTGGATACGTCATACACCCACACGTTGGTGACGCCCTTCTCGCACAGCTTGGCGGCCAGGGCCTGGGCAGCGGCCTCGGTGTTACCGTACATGGAGGCGTAAGCGATCATGACGCCCTTCTCCTCCGGCTCGTAGCGGCTCCACTTGTCGTACTTGTCGATGAAGTAGCCCAGATCCTTCCTCCATACGGGACCGTGGAGGGGGCAGATGTACTTGATCTGGTCCAGAATGGTACCGGCCTTCTTGAGCAGCAGCTGGATGTGGGGGCCGTACTTGCCCACGATGTTGGTGAGGTAGCGGCGGGCGTCGTCGATCCAGTCCCGGTCGAAGTTGACCTCGTCGGCAAACAGCTTGCCATCCAGAGCCCCGAAGGAGCCGAAGGCGTCGGCGGAGAAGAGAACGCCGTTGGTGGTGTCGAAGGTAACCATGGCCTCAGGCCAGTGGACCATGGGGGCCGCCACGAAGGTGACAGTGTGCTTGCCGAAGGTCTGGGTGTCCCCCTCCTTCACCTCGATGAGCGCATGGCCGTCGATCTGGAAGCCGAACTGGCGCATGAAGAGGAAGGACTTCTCGGTGGAAATCACCTTCACCTGGGGCCAGCGCAGCAGGATCTCCTCGATGGAGGCGCCGTGGTCAGGCTCCATGTGGTTGATGACCAGGTAGTCCAGGGGCCGCTCCCCCAGCAGATGCTCCACGTTCTCCAGCAGCTGGCGGCAGGCGGACCAGTCCACGGTGTCAAAGAGGACGGTCTTTTCGTCCAGCAGCAGATAGGCGTTGTAGCTGACGCCCCGGGGAATGGGATGGATGTTTTCAAACAGGTGGAGCCGGTGGTCGTTGGCACCCACCCAGTACAGATCTTCCGTCACATTGCGGACACAATACATGATAGTCCCTCCTTCTTACTCAGGCTTCAATGAACATATCCTTGCCCTCGGCGCACTCGGGGCACACCCACTCCTCGGGCAGGTTTTCAAACAGGGTGCCGGGGGCCACTTCGGCGTCTGGGTCGCCCAGCTCGGGCACGTACTCGTAGCCGCAGCCGCCGCAAACATACCGCTTGCCGATTGGCTCGGGCTTGGGAGGCGCGGGGCGCTTCATCTTCACCATGGGAGGCGCAGGCTGCTTCTCCCCGGTGTCCAGGGCGGCGGCCAGCAGAGGCAGGATTTCGTTGACGTCGCCCACGATGCCATAGTCACAGTTCTTGAAGATGGGTGCGTTGCCGTTCTTGTTGATGGCCACGATGGTGGAGGCGTCCTTGATGCCCTTCAGGTGCTGGATGGCACCCGAGATGCCGCAGGCGATGTACAGATTGCCCTTGAACTTCTGGCCGGACATACCCACATACCGGTCCAGGGGCACATACTTCAGGGTCTCGGCCACCGGGCGGGAGGAGCCAATGGCGGCGCCGGCGGCCTTAGCCAGGTTCTCAATGAGCTTCATGTTCTTCTTGTCCCCGATGCCCTGACCGGCGGAAACCACACGCTCGGCCTGGCTGATGGGGGTATCCAGGGGGATGCCCACGGTAAAGTCGTGGCCGTCCTTCTTCAGGTGCTCCACCAGAGCGTTGACCTGATCGGCGGCGCTCCCCTCCTTCAGCAGGATGCGCTTGCGCACGCCGGTGACGGGGGCGGGCTTCTTGGGCCGGCTGGAGGAGCCGCCCTCGCTCTTGGGGGGCTTGCCCAGGATGGCGGAGGAGATGACCACCCGCTGGATCTCGTTGGTGCCCTCGTAGATGGTGGTGATCTTGGCGTCCCGGTACATCCGCTCCACGTCCATGCCCTTGAGGAAGCCGGTGCCGCCGAAGATCTGGACGGCGTCGTTGGTGACCTCCAGGGCGATGTCGGAGGCATACATCTTGGCCATGGCGGACTCGGTGCCGTAGGGCTCGTGGTGCTCCTTCAGATCGGCGGCGGAGTAGACCAGCAGCCGGGCGCAGCGGAGCTTGGTGGCCATATCGGCCAGCTTGAAGCCGATGGACTGGTTGAAGCCGATGGGCTTGCCGAACTGGACACGCTCCTTGGCGTATTCCACGGCGGCCTCATAGGCCCCCTGGGCGATACCCAGCGCCTGGGCCGCGATGCCGATGCGTCCGCCGTCCAGGGTGGACATGGCGATCTTGAAGCCCTGGCCCTCCTTGCCCAGCAGGTTCTCCTTGGGTACCTTCACATCGTTGAAGATCAGCTCAGCGGTGGAGGAGGAACGAATGCCCATCTTGTCGTAGTGGTCGCCGAAGGTGAAGCCCTCCCAGCCCTTCTCCACGATGAAGGCGGAGATGCCCCGGGTGCCGATGTCGGGGGTGGTCACAGCAAAGACCACATAAGTATCTGCCTTGGGGGCGTTGGTGATGAAGATCTTGCCGCCGTTGAGGAGCCAGTGGTCCCCCTTGTCCACGGCGGTGGTCTCAGTGCCGCCGGCATCCGAGCCGGCGTTGGGCTCGGTGAGGCCAAAGGCGCCGATCTTCTCGCCCTTTGCCAGGGGCACCAGGTACTTCTGCTTCTGCTCCTCAGTACCGTAGGCGAAGATGGGCCAGGAGCCCAGGGACACGTGGGCCGACAGGATGACGCCGGTGCCGCCGTCCACCCGGGACAGTTCCTCCACCGCGATGGCGTAGCTCAGGGCGTCCAGTTCGGCGCCGCCGTACTCCTTGGGATAGGGGATGCCCATGAGCCCCATCTCCCCCAGCTTCTTGATGGCCTCGTCGGGAAAGAGATTTTCCTTGTCCATCAGGAAGGCCTGGGGCTTCACCTCCGCCTCAGCGAAGGCCCGGATCTGAGCCCGCAGGGCCTCGTGTTGTTCCGTGGTCTTAAACAGCATGGTGTCGTCCTCCTTGTCTATATTTTTAATCAGTAATGAGAATCATTATCTTCTATGGGCATATTAACACATCCTAACAGAGTATGTCAATAGGAATTTCACCAATTTAACAAAATATTTCCCATGTGATTAACGGGGATTGAAATAAAAGGCGCGGACCGGCCTGTAGTACCGGTCCGCGCCTTCTGCTTATTGGGTACAGTATTGGTCTCTCAGCACCGCCATCAAGGCCTGAATGCGGTGATCTTTGATGGAATAGGTGACAAATTGGCCGTGCTTCTCTGCCTGGATCAGTCCCCCGTCCTTCAACTTGTGGAGATGCTGGGACAGGGCGGGAGCGGTGATGTTGGGCACGCTCTCCCCCAGCTCCCCCACCGTCTTGGGTCCGTCCAGCAGGGCGCACAGGATGAGCAGCCGGTTCTCGTTGGCCATCTGGGCCATAAGCGAAGCGATGGTTTGGGCCTTTTCCCGCAGTTGTTCGTCCATATGCTTACCTCCGGCAGCCGGAACAGGCGGCGCAGGCCCCCGCCGGGGCCTTGCCTGCCCGCAGGGTGCAGATCAGCTGGGTCATGGTGCCCATGGGGCAAAACACGCACCAGGTCCGGGGCTTAAAGAGCACCATAACGATAAGGCCGATAAGGGTGGAGGTAAGCATGATGGAGTAGAACCCGAAGGCGAACTGGGCCACCCAGGGAGCAAAGAGGGTGCCGTGATAGGCCCAGTGCCAGGGCACCTGGAAGGTCCAGAACAGCTTGACGAACTCCCCAATGTCTCTGGCTCCCGCCCCTACCAGGTAAGTGGTAAAGAGCATCTGGAAAAACATCACGAAGAAAAAGATGAGAAAGCCGTACCGGAAGGCTTTGGTCCGCATCCACCGGGGGGTGGGCTTGTTCCGGGACAGCTTCAGCCGCCCACCCAGCAGGGACAGGAACTGCCCCCGGTCGCAGTAGCGGTTGCAGTACAGCTTGCTGCCGCCGAAGATGGCGATGAGCAGTGGCAGACAGAAGAAGATCATGCCCAGCCAGGCAAAGAGGATGTTGAAGAACCCCAATCCCAGATAGATGGGGGTGACGATCCACAGATAGTCGTACCAGTGTTTTTTCTTGTTCATGCGCCCACCTCCCGGTCCCGCAGTTCAATGGTGCCCGCCGGGCACTCTTTGGCGCACTTGCCGCAGCCCACGCACTTCTCCCGGTCCACTTGGGCAGTTACGCCCCGCCAGATGGAGATGGCTGACATGGGGCACACCTTTACACAACAGCCGCAGGCCACGCAGTGCTTCCCCACAGCGGCATAACGCTTCGACGCCATAGATCGTCCTCCTAGCAATTAAGTAATTAAGCAATTACTAATATAACAGAACAACCGCCGGAATGCAAGCGGAAAAATCGGGGCGATGCGCGCTCCATCAAAAATGGCCGCCAAATGGCGGCCATTTTCTCGGCTTATCGTTTTCTTGGGATGAGCAGCAGCTGTCCGTCGGGCAGCTCCTCCTCCTCCAGGGCATTGGCCTGCATCACGTCCCGGGCGGTGGTGCCGTAGGCCTTGGCGATGTCCCACAGCCGCTCTCCCCCGCTCACCATCCGCAGCACGATGGAGGGCTGACCGGCGTGGTCAATGGGGGCATTCTCATCGAAAGACACGGCACTGACGGCGGCAGCCTTGCTGCCGGTGAGGGCCAGCCAGGCAAAGCGCACCGGGAACCGGACCTCCACGCCCCCGGAGGCGGGGGCCCCGTACACCGGAGCGGTGCAGGCGCACCGACAGGAGCACCGTGCCCCCTCGGGCAGGTCCACCGGGCAGGATACGGGGATGATGCGGGTGACAGCCGCCGTCTCCCCCGACTCGGTGCGGCAGAGCAGATGTACATTGGCCTGAACGGTGAGGGATACCCGCTCCCCCTCCCGGTTTTGGGTCACGTCTCCCATGGTCACATAGGCGTCCAGCACGTCCTGGGGCGCCACGCCGGTTTCCAGCAGCTCCCGGACGGCCACCTCCCGCTCTCCCCGGTCGGCCACCCGGCTCAGGTCCATGGTGCGGATCTCGTTGTCCAGCTGATAGAGGGTAGAGTACACGTCGGTAAGCAGGGTGAGGCTCCGCTCCTCCCGGATCACCGCCTGGGCCAGCAGGCCCATGGTTACACTGATGGTGCGGCCGTCCCCGTCGTCCAGCTCACAGCTCAGATCAGTGAGGATCAGGCCCACCTGACACATGGCCTCCTCCCCGGCGCCGCTCACCTCCATCAGCTGGGAGATGGGCAGCTCGAACTCCCCGGTGCTCAGCCCGCCGTCGGCACAGCGGTAGAGCACCTGGAGCCGGGCGGAGCCCTTGAAAATCAGCTTGCTGCCGATGACTTTGGCCTCCCCGCACTCCAGGGACACCCGCCACTTCAGCAGGGCCTCCGCCTCCGGGCGGCTGCCCGCCAGGGTAAGCTCGTCGCTGAATGGGAAGGGTTTTTCCTGTACACACACTGTCACACAGGTGTCACAGCTCTGACTGAGCTGCTCCACCCCCGCCTGCTCCGGGTCCAGCACCGAGGCGGGAGCCCAGTCGGCCACCGGTGCAAACACCTGTACGTCCACCACCAGGTCGGCCCGCACCAGCACCTTCCGGGGGTTGACCAGCCGGGCGTCCGCCCCCCGCAGCCGGGGCTGGGCCACCACCTTGCAGCCGGGGGTGATGTCGGGGGAATCGGCGGTGCAGGTGAAGGGCAGATCCACCTCCAGCCGCCGCAGACCCACCTCCCCGTCGGGCTGGCAGAGCAGCAGGGCGTGGATGGTGCCGGACAGCTCCACCCGGCCCTCCATGGCCTCCTTCCTATGGAGGCACACCACACCTTCGGTATCGCAGACCTCCAGCAGGTCCGGGCAGGCGTCGGGCACGATGCTCTCTACCGTCTCCTCCTGCGCCACGGCGGCGTCCAGCACCCCGCGAAATCCGTCCAGCGCCGTCCGTTCCAGTTCCAGTTCCATAGCGTTCCACTCCTTGTACGGGCCATTGCCCAGACTGATTGCTGCTAGGGCAATATATGTACAAGGGGGTCCGGCTATGACCGGCTTTCCGGCGCCAGGTCGGATTTTTTGATGCCGAATACCAGCCTCAGCAGGCTGCTGAGGGCTTTGGGGGACTTCACTACCACGATCTTCATACCTTATGCCTCCCTGTCAAGCCAATATCGTTTGAGCCAGCCAAAGCCCCGGCGGCCCATCCAGGCCCCGGCCACAAAGACCGCCAGAGTGCCCGGACGAAACAGCAGCACCGCGCCCGCGCCGCACAGCGCCGCCGCGGCAAGGGCCTTCTTGCCCTCCAACGTCAAAACAGCCGCCTCCCTTCACTGGTTCTGTCCCAGTATACGCGCAGGAAGGCGGTTGTGTTCATGCCTCAAAGGCGGACGATAAAACAGGGGGCGGCTTTTGCCGCCCCCTTCGGGTCCTCTTGTGTTATTCCCGCTGGCTGCGGATCACCAGCACTGCCCCCTCCTCCACAGAGATCTCCATCACCGGCCCGGAGGGCTCATTGCTGACGGTCAGGGTGTCCCCACGGGTGAGTTCCGCTCCTTCCAGAGGGTATTTGACGCCACACAAGGTAACACCCTTTACAGTCTTGTCCAGGGGGATGATGGACAGATAGTGATAGTGGGGCGTATCTTCCAGCGTAAGGCCGCCGTTTTCCAGAAAACGCACCTCGTTGTCCCCGTCGGCCATGACGGCTTTGCCGCCCCGGCGGGCGATCCACTCCAGCAGCACCAGATTGGAGGCGGTGTGGTCCAGCCTGCCGCCGGTGCAGCCGCACAGCAGCAGCTCTTTGCACCCCTGTTCCAAGGCCCAGTGGGCCGCCGCCTGGAGGTCGGTAAAGTCCTTCTCCACCGGCAGGGTGGCATAGGGCACGTCCCCGGCGGGGCCGCCGCCGGAGTCCCAGTCCCCGATGAGGTAGTCCGGTTTCAGCCCGGCGGCCAGAGCGGTTTGCAGCCCGCCGTCGGCGCAGATCACCGTCCAGTCCTTTCCCTCCAGATACGCCCCCAGAAAAGCCAGGTCGGCGCAGGGGGCTGCGCCGACGATGAGGGCCTGTTTGGTTATTTTCTCTGCCATTCCGGCACTTCCTTTGCCTGCTGGTACAGCCGCACATAGCTCTGGTGACGGCTGGCCGGGATCTCCCCCGCTTTTACCGCCGCAAGGACTGCACAGCCTTTTTCCTTTACATGGGCGCAACCGGTAAACCGGCACTGGTCCAGATAGGGAGCGAACTCCCGGAAGGTGTATTGCAGCTCCTCCGGCCGCCGCAGCTCCATCTCCTCGGTATCAAAGGAGGAGAAGCCGGGGGTGTCGGCCACGATGGCCCCGCTGTCCAGCCGGAACAACTCCACATGGCGGGTGGTGTGGCGGCCACGGCCCAGCTTGTCGGACACCTCGCCCACCCGAATATGGAAGTCGGGCTGGAGGGCGTTGAGAATGGAGGACTTGCCTACACCGGAATTGCCTGTAAAGGCAGATACCTTTCCAACAATGGCAGCGGCCAGCTGATCAATGCCCTCCCCCGTCTGGGCGCTCACCCGCAGGGTAGTGAAGCCCGCCCTGGTATAGGTGTCGTACAGGCTGTCCGCCCCGTCCAGATCGCACTTGTTGAGGACGATGATGCTCTCGCAGTCCCGCCCCTCGGCGATGGACACCACCCGGTCGATCAGAAAGGGATCGGTGACCGGGATGGCCCCGGAGGCCACCACCACCAGCTGGTCAATATTCGCCACTGCCGGGCGCTGGAACTCATTTTTCCGGGGCAGAATGGCGTCCAGGATGCCGCTCTCCCCCTCCAGGGGAGTGAACTCCACCCGGTCCCCCACCAGGGGGCTCACCTTCTGGTGGCGGAATTTGCCGCGACCCCGGCAGGCGGTGAGCCTGCCGGAGCCGTCGTCCACATAGTAGAAGCCGCTGAGGGCTTTTAAAATGATCCCTTCCATATCAGCCGAAGTCTTTGGGCTCGCTCAGGCTGAGCTGGCCGTCGAAGTAGACGCCGACGGTCTGGGTGCCGCTGCCCTTCAGGGGCACCGTCACCAGCTGCTGAACCGTATCCAGGGTCTTGCGGTACTGCTCCTGTCCGTCCACCGTGATCACCACCTCCACGCTGTCCCGATCCCGGGGCAGATTGACGGTGTAGGAGATGGTTTTCAGCTGGCTGCTGGGGGACTCGGTGGGCTGGTCGGTGGGCGGAGTGGACTCATTGGGATCGGTGCTGGGCTGGGTGGTGGGTTCGCCGGCGGAGGGGTCGGAACCCTTGCTCACCCGCAGGCGGATGGTCTGGCCCTTCTCCACCTCGGTGTTGGGATCGATGCTCTGCCAGCACACATGGCCGGCTTCCACCGAGTCGTCGTACACCTCTTCCACAGAGACCGTCAGGCCCAGCTTGTCGGCGGCATCCCGGGCTTCCTGCTCCGTCATGGTCACAAAGTTGATGACGGTGGCCGTTTCCTCGTCCGGGCCGGTGCTCACCACCAGGGTCACCTTATCCACGCCCTCCAGGCTGGCGTCGGCCTTGGGATCGGTGGAGATGACGTAATCCTTGGTCACGTCCTCGCTGGCCTCCTCCTGGATCACCAGGTTGCCCTTCTCCTCGCTGTAGCCCAGGGCGTTAAGCTCGCTGATGGCGATCCGCTTGTCCCGGTCCACCAGGTTGGGCATGACGCCCTCCTCCAGCTCGTCGGAGTCGCTGCCATTACTCAGATCCACGGTGATGGTTGCGCCCGCCTGGGCGTTACGGCCGCTCTCCGGGTCCTGAGATACGATTTGACCGGCAGGCAGACTGCTGTCCACCGTATTGCCGACCACGATATGGAAGCCAGCCTCCACCACGTCGGAGTGCTGCTCGGCCTCCTCCACGGTCATGCCAATGAGCTTGGGCACATTATACTGAGTGGAACTGCCGCCGCCCAGGCCATTGAAGAAGGAGAACCACAGGAACACACCCATGCCCACCAGGAACAGAGCCACCGCACCGATGGCCAGGAAGATGGGCAGACGGCTGTTGGCACCCCGGACCTCCTCATAGTCATCCTCGTACCGCTTATTTTTGGTACGGCTGCGGGGGTCCTCCTCCCGCCGGGGACCTCTGGACCGGGTCCAGGTATCCTCCTCATAGCGGTCGGCGTGGGCGGGCTGGGTCCGCACATTGCTGGGGGTATTGGCCCCCAGCACCTGGGTAGGCTCATCCCCTTCGGTGACCAGCAGATCCGCCGGGGTATAGTCAAAGTTGATGGAGGGATTCTTGCGGAACTCCTCCAGGTCGGCCAGCATGGCGTCGGCGGAGATATACCGCTGGTTCACGTCGGAGGCCATGGCCTTCATGGTGATGGCTTCCAGAGCCTCGGGGATCTCCGGATCGATCTCTCTGGGAGACAGGGGGATGGAATTGATGTGCTGAATGGCCACTGCCACAGGGGAATCTCCCTCATAGGGCAGGCGGCCGGTGATCATCTCATAGAGCACCACGCCGGCGGAGTAGATGTCGCTGCGGGCGTCGATGTGGCTGCCCCGGGCCTGCTCGGGGGAGATATAGTGGACCGAGCCCAGGGCCTCCTGGGTCAGGGTAGCCTGTGCCGAGGAGGTGAGCCGGGCGATGCCGAAGTCGGCCACCTTCAGGGATCCGTCCCGCAGCACCATCACATTGTGGGGCTTGATGTCCCGGTGGATAATGCCCCGGCTGTGGGCGTGGGACAGGGCCTTCATGATCTGGGTGATGAAGTGAAGGGCCTCCCGCCAGGCCAGCTTGCCACCCTTCTTCTGCATATACTGCTTGAGGGTGATGCCGTCCAGCAGTTCCATGACGATATAGTCCAGTTCGGGCGTGTGGGACACGTCGTACACCGCCATGATATTGGGATGGGACAGCATGGCGACGGCCTGAGACTCATCGTGGAAGCGGCGGCGGAACTCGGCGTCGGAGGCCAGCTCCTCCTTCAGGATCTTGATGGCCACCAGCCGGTTGAGCCGGTGATCCCGGCCCTTGTACACCACGGCCATGCCGCCGATGCCGATGCGCTCCAGAATTTCATATCGGTTGTCGAGTAATTTCCCTATGTACTGATCCATAGTTCATTACCCCCTTTTCAAAGGATCTGGAAGAGGACCGCCGTCACGTTGTCCGGCGCACCTCTTGAGATGGTGATGTCCAGCAGCCGCTGGCAGCAGCCGGCGGGATCTCCCCCGTGGATGACTTCATAGAGCAGCTCCTGGTCGGAGAGAATGTTGCTCAGCCCGTCGGAGCACAGCAGCAGGTAGTCTCCGCTGACCAGCTCCCGCTCATACAGGTCGGCCCGGATGCGCTCCTCCGCGCCCAGCGCCCGGGTGATCAGGTTCTTTCGGGGATGGGTGCGGGCCTGTTCCGGGGTGATGTCTCCCCGGGCCACCATGTCCTCCACCACCGAGTGGTCTCGGGTGAGCCGGGTGATCCCCTCTTCGTTGATGTGGTAGGCCCGGCTGTCTCCGATGTTCAGCAGGTAGGCGGTGTTCTCCACCACCATCACCGCCACCATGGTGGTGCCCATACCGAAGCAGTCGGGATCGGAACTGGCCCGGCGGTATACCGCGCCGTTGGCCTCCTCCGCCGCACGGGCCAGCACCGCCGGCGGCGGGGTATCCGGCTCGCCCTGGGCGTGCTGGAGGGTATCCACGAAGGTCTCCACGGCAATGAGGCTGGCGATGTTGCCCGCCTTGGCGCCGCCCATACCGTCGCACACCACGCCTACGGCCAGGTGTTCCGACGGCACGTCTAAGTAATACCCGTCCTGATTCTGGGTACGCACCACGCCTTTATCGGTGATGCCCCACGCTTTGATCATAGTGAATCAGCCTCTTTTCCAGCCGGTCGGCCCTGCTGCCCGGGCCTGCGGCAAAACAATGGAACTGGCGTTTAGCCAGTGCAGCTTAATCATCGGTATGCAGCATGGCCTTCCTGCGGAGCTGACCACAGGAGGCGTCGATGTCCCCGCCCAGCTTGCGCCGCACCGTGGCAGTAATGCCGTGGGACTCCAGGCGCTTCTGGAACTGGGCCACCCGGCGGCTGGGCTTGAGAGGGCTCTCCGCCACATGGTTCAGGGGGATCAGGTTCACATGGCCCGGGGTGCCCTTCAGGTGACTGGCCAGCAGGTCAGCCTGCCAGTCGGAATCGTTCACCCCGTCCACCATGGCGTACTCATAGGAGATCCGCCGCCCGGTCTTTTCAAAATACCGGCGGCAGGTGTCAAAGAGCTTCTCCACGCCCACGCTTCTGTTCACCGGCATGAGCTTGCTGCGGGTCTCATCGTCGGGAGCATGGAGAGATACCGATAGGGTTAATTGTAACTGATGCTCGGCCAGTTTGTCAATTTTTTCGACCAGACCGCAGGTGGACAGAGAGATGTGGCGCATCCCGATGTTGAGTCCGTCGGGGCTGTTGACCAGGGATAGGAACCGCAGCACCGTGTCAAAGTTGTCCAGGGGTTCGCCGATGCCCATGAGCACAATATTGCTGATGGTGTGGCCGGAATCGATCTGCGTAAAGAGCACCTGGTCCAGCATCTCAGCAGGTGTCAAGTCTCTTACCTTGCCACCAAGAGTGGAGGCACAGAAGGCGCACCCCATGCGGCAGCCCACCTGAGAGGAGATACACACAGTATTCCCATGATGGTAGCGCATCAAAACGGTTTCAATGCAGTTTCCGTCGGATAAGCGCCATAAATATTTGATGGTGCCATCCAGAGCGGACACCTGCTTGCGCTCCACCTCCGGCGGACACAGGAGGCAGTCGGCCTTCAGCTTCTCCCGCAGGGCCTTGGACAGGTTGGTCATCTCATCGAAGGAGCGTACCCCCCGGTGGAGCCACTGAAAGACCTGCTTGGCCCGGAAGGCGGGCTCCCCCAGCTCTTTGAAATAGGCGGTCATCTCCGCCAGATCCATAGATTTGATGTCAGTCATGTTACTCTCCCCTGCCGGGCCTTTCCGGCGGTATCAGTCCGTATTTTCTATGGAGGAACGCAATCATCTCCTCCGCCGTAGGCTCCCGCTCCGGAGGCGTTGGCTTGACGGGGTGGGCATAAGGGGCCGTGCCCGGCTCCAGAGGACACTGGGCCCGGAAGGACCCGGTCTGGACCCACACCTGGGCAAAGCACCAGCCGTGGTCCTGCTCGTACTCCAGATTTTCCGGCAGCGCCTGAATCAGCTCCTGGAATTCCGGAACCGCCAGCAGCTTGGGGTGGTAGGCGCTCTCCCGCCACAGCTCCAGACCCAGGGCGGGAAATTCATAGGTACAGGCCAGCTCATGGTCCTCACAGTCACACACATAGCCGGTCTCTTTGGCCAGGGCCGGGATCAGGTCCTCGGCGTGGGTACCCGTCAGATCCAGGCCTCGGTACAGGACCTTGAGATCCTCGCACCGGTCCAGTCCAATGCGGCTCAGCTTTCCGTCCTCATACTCCAGCTGGAAGGTCTGGGGCGAGCCGTACCCGCCGAAGCGGTGCCACACCTCCACGGCTTGGTGCTCTTCCTCATTCAGCTTGTTCAGGGCGTCCTCCGCCTCCGCCTGGGTCATGCCCAGGGTGAAGGGACCCATGCCCTCGTTGGGCCGGACCTCATACACCCCCCGCATCCGCCGCAGCTTGGCGAAAAAAAAGCCGTCAGTGCCGTGGCGGTGGGGCCAGCAGGTCACCATGCCCTCCCTGGCGCCTTCAAAGTCGCCGGGCACCTGAAAACGCTCCAATGTAAAGTCTTTATGCTTGTCTAAAAATGCCCGCACTACGTCCTCATTCTCCCGCTCCAGCAGGGTGCAGGTGGCGTAGAGCAGCACACCGCCTGGACGGACGTAGCGGCACACATTGTCCAGAATGGCCTTCTGGACCCGGGGCAGCCCCTCCAGGGGCTTGGGGTCCTTGTAGCGGATGTCCGGCTTCTTGCGGATGATACCCAGGCCGGAGCAGGGCACGTCGGCCAATACCAGGTCAAATCCGTCAAGGAATTCTTCTTTACACTCCCTGCCGTCCAGCACTTCCGCTGTAATGCAGTCCAGGCCTAACCGCTTGGCTCCCGCCTGGATCAGGTCCATCTTATGTGGGTAGATGTCGCAGGAGACCACCTTCCCCTCGCCCCACATGGCAATGGCGGCGGCAAAGGACTTGCCGCCGGGGGCGGCGCAGGCGTCCAGTACGTCCATGCCTTCTCTGGGGTCGGCGGCCAGCACCGCCAGCTTGGCGGCGGCGTCCTGAATGTAAAAGAGGCCCTCCCGGAAGGCGGCCAGCTCCTCCAGGCTGCCGGTGTGGGACAGCAGCAGGCAGTTTGGCAGCCAGGGGTGAGGCTGGACCTCCACTCCCTCCGCCCGGAGGGAATCGGTCACTTCTTCCACCGTGGCCTTGGTGGTGTTCACCTGGGCGCAGGTGGGCGGCTCCCCGTTGTTGGCCGCCATAAGGGCGGCGGCCTCCTCCCTGCCCAGCCGGCGGGTAAAGAGGTCGGCCAGCCACTGGGGATGGCTGTACCGCACCGCCGGGTCCTCCGGCGGCTCCAGGCTGTCCTTCTGCCGCACCAGGGACCGAAGCACACCGTTCACCAGACCGGCGGACCGGGGATTCTTGGAGCCCTTCCGTGCCAGATCCACCGCCTCGCTGACGGCGGCGTGGTCGGGCACTCTGTCAAGGAATAACACTTGATAGGCCCCCAGCCGCAAGGCATTGCGGACGGCAGGCTCCATTTTTTCCAGCTTCACCGTGGACAGCTTGCCCAGGTAGTAGTCCAGCAGCAGCCTGTTCTGGAGCACACCAAAGCACAGCCGGGTGGTGAGGGCTGCGTCCCGGCTGTCCAGTCCGGCGGTACGCAGGATCTTCTTCAAAAAGCCGTCCGACCAGGCGCCCTGCTGTTCGCAGGCCACCAGGGCCCGGAGGGCCGCTTCTCTGGCAGTCATATGTCAATCCCTCCGGCGGCTGTTAAAAGCCAGGATATAGCGCAGCAGCTGGGCAATGGACACCAGCAGAGCGGCCACATAGGTCATGGCAGCAGCCCCAAGCACCTTCTTGGCCCCCCGCAGCTCCTGGTCGTCCAGCATATGGGTATCCTGCAAGGATTGGATTGCCCGGCGGGAGGCGTTGAACTCCACAGGCAGGGTGACCACCTGGAAGAAGGCGGCCACGGCAAAGAGCACCACGCCCACGGCAAACAGGGGCCTGGAATACAGGACAAAGCCCAGGATAATGAGCAGGATGGAGATCTGGGAGCTGAAGTTACATACCGGGATGATGGCCCCTCTCAGTTTGATAGGACCGTACTCCTGGGCGTACTGGACGGCGTGGCCCGCCTCATGGGCGGCCACTCCCACCGAGGCGATGCTGGTGGAACCATACACCGCATCGGACAGCCGGATGGTATTGGTCCGGGGGTCATAGTGGTCGGTAAGCTTACCGGACACCCGGGTGATGCGCACGCCGTACACCCCGTGGGCCTTCAGTACCTCCTCCGCAGCCTGAGCGCCGGTAAGGCCCCGGCGGCTGGCAATGCGGGAATAGCGGTTGAAGGTAGAGGACACGTTGATCTGGGCCAGCAGGGCAATGAGCATGGCGGGCACCAGAATAATCCAGTAATAGGTGTCAAAATAGTAGAAAAAGGGCATAATGACCTCCAGTCACATGACCTGGCCCCCCGTGAGGAACCAGAACAGATTGAGCAGGAATCCCGCCCCTATGGCGGCGGCGATGACCCCCGTCAGCTTGGGCCTCCTCTGGGTGAGGGCGGCGGCAAACAGGAAAAAGGGCAGGGCGCAGGACAGATAGCGTCCGGCGCTGAGCAGCCAGGACAAAGAATAGTTGAGCACCAGGTAGACAAAGCCGTACAGAGTGTACATACCCCGGAACTTGTTCCGGGCCCATACCAGCAGGGCAAAGAACACCGGGAAGAGCACAATGGTGGGGATCCAAATCTGGTACCGCACCAGCTCCGCAGGGTAGCTCAGGGCGTTTTGCAGCACATACCACAGGGTATCGGCAATGGGACAAAAACCCTGACTCCAGTGCTGCTGCATAACTGTAAAGGCAAATGGGTTGCCAGTTACAGACCAGTTGAGGGTCAAATAGATCAGGGTGCCCACAGCTGGCAGCAGTAGAGCTGGCAGTCTGCGGGCAATGGTTTTCCAATCAAAACGGCCCATATGCTCCACCAGCTCGGCCGCTGCCGCCCCAATGAGCAGGACGCCGTGCATCCTGGTCATGGCGGCCAACAGCCCCCATATCCCCGCCAGCCACCAGCGGTGGCGGCGGATGTACCACAGCCCTGCGGCGGTGGTAAGCAGGAACAAGCTCTCCGTCATAATGCCGCCGAAGAAGAAGGCGTAGGGATACACCGACAGAAAGAGCACCGTCCGCCGGGCGCCTCCCCTGCCCAGCTCAAAGGCGGCCAGCTTGTAGAGAAAGACACAGCCCGCCCCGTAACAGGCAAAGGAAATCAGCAGCCCCGCCGCCATAGTATTGCCCGTGATAAGGGAAATCACCCGCATCAGCCAGGGATACAGGGGGAAAAACACCAGAAACAGATTTTTCCCGTCCTCCACATAGCCGGAATAGCCCAGCTCCGCCAGATTGACGTAGTGCAGGCCGTCCCATTTCTTCCAGATCCACAGGAAGGCGTCGGGACCGGAGCCGGGATAAAGCACGAAACAGGCCACCAACCCCACCAGCAGGAAGATCAAAATACGGAATCCAAATGTAACGGCAAATGCCTTTACACATTCTCTGCTGTCAGGCATATAGCCCTTGGCTGCAAGTCCTTTGGCGGCCAGGGGCACCGGCACACCGGCCCGGCCCAGCCACCGCAGCACAAGGTACAAACCCAGGGCGGCCACCACGCCGGTGACCGCCAGGGTCCAGATCAGGTTCATTTCCCCTGCTCCGGCAGGGACAGCACGGTCCCCACCTCAATGGGATGGCCCCGCAGGTAGTCGGCAGCCTTCATGCGCTTGCCGCCGTCAGGCTGGATCTCCTCCAGCCGCAGCACGGTGCCCTCCCCGCAGGCCACCGCCAGGCCATCCTTCCCGGCGGCCAGAACAGTGCCGGGAGCAGTGTTGGTGCGCTCCTCAGAAACGACAGTTTTAAATACTTTACACCGCTTGTCTCCCAAGGTAGCCACGGCGGCGGGCCAGGGAATCAGGCCCCGGACCTGGTCGTGGAGCTGACGGGCGGTGCGGGTGAAGTCCATGGGGGACAGTTCCCGGCTCAGCATGGGGGCCAGGGTGGCCTTGTCATGGTCCTGAGGGGTGCGGGTAGCAGTACCGGCGTCAATCTGAGCCACCGTCTCCACCAGCAGCTGGGCCCCCAGCACAGCCAGCCGGTCGTGGAGGGTCACCACCGTCTCATCGGGATCGATGGGGGTGGATGCCTGAGAGATGATGTCTCCGGCGTCCAGGTCGTGGGCCATGTGCATGATGGTCACGCCGGTCTCCTTATCCCCATTGAGCACCGCCCAGTTGATGGGAGCGGCGCCCCGGTAGTTGGGCAGCAGGGACGAATGGACGTTGATGCAGCCCTTGGGAGGCGCGGCCAGAATGTCGTCGGGCAGGATGCGGCCGTAGGCGGCCACCACAATGAGCTCGGGAGCCAGCTCCTGGATCAGAGCCAGAGCGGTACCATCCCGCAGCTTGGTGGGCTGATGCACCGGGATATCGTGGGCCAGAGCGCACTCCTTCACCGGCGGAGCCTGAAGCTTCATGCCCCGGTTCTTGGGCTTGTCGGGCTGGGTGAACACCCCGCAGATCTGGTGACCCGCCTGAATCAGGGCCTCCAGAGAGGGCACCGCGAAATCGGGCGTACCCATAAAGAGGATTCTCATGCGTCGTCCTCCTCCGCCATCATCTCTTCCAACTCCTCGTTGGTGTACAGGCGGCCAGCCAGCTCGGTAAACAGATGGCCGTCCAGATGGTCCAGTTCGTGGCAGAAGCAGCGGGCCACGATCTCCTCGCCCTCCACCTCAAAGAAGTTGCCGTTGCGGTCCTGAGCCCGCACCTTGGCCTTCATGGGACGCTTCACCACGCCCCAGCGGCCGGGAACGGACAGGCAGCCCTCAAAGCCCTCCTGCTCCCCTTCCCGGGCAATGATCTCCGGGTTGACCAGCTCCAGCATCTCATCGTTGGCATCCACCACGATAACCGCCCGGCGGAGGATGCCCACCTGGGGAGCGGCCAGTCCGGCGCCGTTGGCTTTGGCCAGCGTCTCCTTCATGTCGTCCAGCAGGTCGTGGAGCTTTTCATCAAACTGGGTCACAGGACGGCAGACCTTGTGCAGGGCGGGATCGCCGTCGGTAAGAATGGTACGCAGTGCCATAATGTTCTTCCTCCTAATCCAGTGGGTTCACGTCGGCAGTCACCGACACCCCTTTGTTTTCTTTATCGGTCTGGGCCGCCCGCAGCAGGGCGGCGATCATATCACGCACCGGCTTGGTGTTGGCGCAGGCCATGGTGAGCCGGTAGCGGTAGCGCTCGTTGATTTTGGCGATGGAGGCCGGGGCGGGACCCAGCAGCTGGACCTCCAATCCCTCATAGGCGGGCAGCCTCAGCCAGCCCTCCAAAGTACGCCGCAGCCGCATACAGGTCCGCAGCACCGCCGCCTCCAGCTTGCCTGAGGCGGTGAGCACGAAGAGATCCCGGAAGGGCGGGCAGCCCCGCAGCCGCCGCAGGGCGATCTCCTGCTGATAGAAGCCGTCGTAGTCCTGGCGGGCGGCGCAGCGGATCACGTCGTTGTCGGGGGTATAGGTCTGGATGACGGCCCGTCCCCCCCGGACTCCGCGGCCCGCTCTACCCACTACCTGGGTGAGCAGCGAGAAGGTGCGCTCACCCGCCCGGTAGTCGTCTACATACAGGGACTGGTCGGCGTTGATGACGCCCACCAGAGTCACGTTGGGAAAGTCCAGACCCTTGGCCACCATCTGGGTGCCCAGCAGCACCGGGATGTTCTCCCGTTCAAACCGGGAGAACAGCTTCTCGTGGCTGTGGGTGGCCGAAATGGAGTCGGCGTCCATCCGCAGCACCTCCCGACCGGGCAAAGCCTCGGTCAGCTCCTCCTCCACCTTCTGGGTACCCGCCCCGATGAAGTTCAGGGTACCGCCGCAGGACGGACAGGCAGGGGGCAAAGGCTGGGAGTGGCCGCAGTAGTGGCACATGAGCCGCCCGTTGGCCGAGTGGTAAGTGAGGTGGACGGAGCACCGGGGGCAGGTGGGCACCTCGCCGCACTCCCCGCAGCTCACCATCCGACTGGCACCCCGGCGGTTGAGCAGCAGAATGGCCTGCTCCCCCCGGGCGGCGGTATCCGCCAGGGCCCGGGTAAGCACGCCGCTCAGGTCGGTGCCGTTGCCGGAGCGCAGCTCCCCCTTCATATCCACGATCTCTACCGGGGGCAGAGGCCGCTGATTGTACCGCTGTTTCAGGGTAAACAGCTGGTAGGCGCCCTGCCGGGCCTGGTACATGGTCTCAATGGACGGGGTAGCCGAGGCCAGCAGCAGCAGGGCCTTGTGCTGGACACAGCGGAACTTGGCCACGTCCCGTGCGTGGTACTTGGGCACGTTTTCCGACTGATAGGTCCCCTCCTGCTCCTCATCCAACACAATGAGGCCCAGGCCCTTCAGGGGAGCAAAGACAGCGGAGCGGGTACCGATGACCACCCGGGCCTCCCCCGCCTTGATGCGCTTCCACTCGTCGTACCGCTCCCCCGCTCTCAGGGAGGAGTGCAGCACGGCGATTTGCTCCCCGAAGTGGGAGGAGAACAGGCGCATAAGCTGAGGGGTCAGGGAGATCTCGGGCACCAGCACCAGAGCGGTTCTCCCCCGCCGCAGGGTTTCATAGATCAATTTCAGGTATACTTGGGTCTTGCCGCTGCCGGTGACGCCGTAGAGCAGCGCAGCGGCGGGCTTATTTCCGGCAGCCAAAGCGTTGAGGCTGTCAAAGGCGGCCTGCTGTTCGCCGTTGAGCACCGGCTCGGCCAGCTGCTCCACGCCCTCCACCTGTACCCGGCGGTAGACCTCCCGCTTTTCCAGGGTGATCACCCCGCTTTTGGCCAGGGCGCGGAGGGTGGACGAACTGGCCCCAGTGAAGTAGCACAGCTCCTTGGTGGAAGCTTCGCCGATGACACACAGCAGCTCCACCACCGCATATTGCAGTGGGGCGGTTCGCCGCCGTGCGGCAGCCTGATCCAGGGCCTCCTGGGCGGGCATGGCCAGGGTGGCCACCTGCTCGGTCTTGTCCCCCACCCCGCGGGAGGCACTGGTCTCCAGGGTGATGATCCCCTTGTCCCGCAGCAGCTTAAGGGCGGGATTGGGGTCTTTGGTGCCGAAGGCCTCCCGAATGGCGGTCACATCGGCGCAGCCGCCGTTTGCAAAGAGCAGCTCCACCACCTGCCGGGCGTGGTCCGACTTGCCGGCGGCCTCAAAGGCCGCCTCCCGGTCCACCCCCTCGGCCACCTTCCACTGGTCCTGGAGTGCATAGTACAGCCCCGCCGGCAGCATGGCCCGGGCGGCATCGTACACGGTGCAGAACCACCGCTCCCGCATCCACAGGGCCAGCTTGATGGCCTCACCGTCCAGCACCGGGCTGTCATCCAGCACGGTGAGCACCGGCTTTAGGGACACACCTGCCGGGCCCTGGGCTTCCAGGGCCAGCACAATGCCCTCGGTGCGGCGGTTGCCCGCGCCGAAGGGCACGATGACCCGCATCCCAGGCCGCAGAGTAACAGTTAGCTCGGCAGGCACAGCGTAGTCGTAGGGCTTGTCGATGGCGTAGGTGGCAGCCTTGAGGGCGATTTTCGCTACCATGTCCATCTCCTTCCCATTTCCCCTAGGCTTTGTTTGAATATTGGCGATATGCCCAGCGACGAGGAATTTTGGCCGCTGGCAAGCAATTTTTTTGCAGGAATCCTGACGGATTTCAAGGAAAAATAGTGCCGTCCAGGGGGCAAAAGGCCCGCCGATTGGGCTTGTTGACAATCTTCAAACAAGGCCTAAGGACAGCCCGAGGCAAGCGACAGGCCGGAAAGTCTGTCGCTTGCCTCTCATTCCTCTCATATCAGGCCTCTTCCTGGTTCAGCTCCACCTTACCCTCGGCCACCTCACGGATGGCGATGGTGACAGGCTTATCGTCCAGAGAGATGCCGGCGTCCTCCGCCTCGGTGGCCACCTGACGGGCCCGCTGGGCCACCACGTTCACCAGCATATAGCGGCTGGGCACCTGCTCCAGCAGTTTGTTCATAGGGGGTTCGAGCATCATATTCGATCAGACTCCTTCTACCAGATTCATGCGGTTTTTGGTGCGGCATCCCTCGGCGGTGAGGATGGAGATGATCTCCTCCGCCGCGTCGGACACCTTGTCATTGACCACCAGATAGTCGTAATTGGGGATCTCCCGGTATTCCTCCCGGGCCTTCTGAAGCCGGCCCTGGATGACCTCCTCGCTGTCGGTAGCCCGGCGGTGCAGCCGGCGGGACAGCTCCTCAAAGGAGGGGGGTACGATGAAGATACATACCGCGTCGGGGCACTTGGCACGTACCTTGGCGGCACCCTGGACCTCGATGTCCAGCAGCACGTCGATACCGGCATCCAGCTTCTCCCGGATCACCCGCAGAGAGGTGCCGTAGTAATTATGGACATATTCGGCGTATTCCAACAGCTCGTCGTTGGCGATCATCCGCTCAAATTCCTCGCGGGCGACGAAGTTGTAGTTCACTCCGTTCTCCTCGCCCACCCGGGGCTGCCGGGTGGTGAAGGACACGGAAAAATGGATGTCCTTGCGTTCGCTGAGCAGCTCGGCGATCACGGTGCTCTTTCCGACTCCCGAGGGGCCGGACAGCACGATGAGCGTGCCCCGTTCCTTTTTCTTTCCCATCAAGGCGCTTCTTCCTCCTCTGCGGCTTCTGTCTCTTTTCCGCCCAGTCGGCCTGCCACCGTCTCCGGCTGGAGGGCCGAGAGCACGATGTGGTCGCTGTCCATGATGAGCACCGCCCGGGTACGCCGTCCATAAGTGGCGTCGATCAGGTTGCCCTTATCCCGGGCCTCCTGCACCATACGCTTGATGGGGGCGGATTCCGGACTGACGATGGCGATAAGCCGCCCCGCCGATACCATGTTGCCAAAGCCGATGTTGATCAGTTTCATGGGGCCGCTCCTTACTCGATGTTCTGGATCTGTTCCCGGATCTTCTCGATCTCGGCCTTGATATCCACCACATAGCCGGCGGTCTCAATATCGCTGCACTTGGAGCCAATGGTGTTGGCCTCCCGGTTGAACTCCTGAATCAAAAAGTCCAGCTTGCGGCCGATGGCGCCGCCCTGGCTCAGCATATGGTCCAGCTGGGACAGATGGCTGCGCAGGCGGACAGTCTCCTCGTCCACCGCCACCTTGTCGGCATAGATGGCCGCCTCGGTGAGAATGCGGCTCTCGTCGATCTGAGTATTCTGGAGCACCTCATTCATCCGGGCCACCAGCTTGGCACGATAGTCGGCCACGATGCCGGGAGAGCGCTTCTCCACCTTGGACACCAGGCCCTCGATGGTGGCCGCCCGGGACCGGACGTCCTGGCACAGCTTCTCCCCTTCCCGGGTGCGCATGGCGTCAAAGTCGTCCAGCGCCAGATCCAGCACCGTACAGATATCGGCAGACAGGGCCTCCAGGTCCTCCTGGGTTTTTTCCACCAGGAACACGTCCTGGAACCGGGAGAGCAGGGATACAGAGATGTCGTCCCGCAGGCCATAGGTATCCCGCAGGTCCTTGAGGGCAGCGTAATAGCCGTCGGCCACCGGCTTATTCACCGAAATGGACACGTCGCCATTGGCGGAGGGGCCAATGGTGATGTACACGTCCACCTTACCCCGGGAAATCCGGCTCTGCACCCGGCTCTTCACCGCGTCCTCGGCAAACACATAGATGCGGGGCAGCTTGACGGTGCAGTCCAGATAGCGGTTGTTCACCGAACGCAGCTCCACCGTGATGGGACGGCCGTTCAGGTTGGCCTCTCCCCGGCCATAGCCGGTCATACTCTTGACCAAATGGGGTTCCCCCTGTCGTGTATAGTGTCTCCCGCCGCCGGGCGGGAGGAAAGCATCTAATCTTACATATTATATCAGACTACCGATTCTTCCGCAAGCCCCTGTCCACCCGGGCCACATAGAAGGCAATGAGCTTGGAAAAGCCGATGTCATAGATGACAAAGCCGATGTTGCCGGCAGCAAAGACCATCCAGCTCTGGCTGAGGGCGGCGGGCAAAAAGGGCAGAAAGAGTGCCTTCAGCCCGAGCCACAGCACCGCCAGGGCGATGTTGCAGCAGACCAGCTTGCCCACCCATTCCAGTACCCGGCTGGGCAGCCGCTCCAGCAAGCTTTTCACCATGGGCCACAATCCGAAGAAAATCAGGTAGAGCAGCGCCACACTCTTGCTGGGGATAAGGAGCAGACCCAGAATACCGGTGGCGCCGTAGCAGAAGAACCCGGCGGCCAGGCTGGCGGACACCACCGCCCCTGCCGGAAACACCCCCGCCACCGCCACCAGCGCCAGCTTGCCGCTGGGCGCCAGGAAGGCCAGGTAGAGGGAAATCAGGGACAGGCCGGTGAGCAGGCCCACCAGCGCTGTCCGGCCCGCGCCGCCGCGATAAGAACCACGCCCTGCCATGGCTCAGTTCCCGCAGCCGCCGCACAGGCAGTTGAGACACATACAGGCGGTACACATATCGCAGGCGTCGGGGCCACCGCCGTAGCCGTAGGGCCGGTAGGCCTGGCCGCCCTGACGCATCATCATCAGGGCCTGACGGTATTCGGCGTTGGAGGGGTCCATGTTGCAGGCCATCTGGATGTGCTGGGTGGCCTCGTCCAGCCAACCCTTCCGGTAGGCCAGAGAGCCGGTGAGGAAGTGCCACTCGGCATCCTGGTTGGGGGCGGAGCGGAGCAGCTGCTCGGCCCGGCTCAGATCCCCCATGTTGATGGCCTGGCGGACCTGGTTGTACAGGCTGGAGCCCTGGGAGGAGGAGCCGTAGGACTGCTGATAGCCGCCCTGATAGCTTCCGCCCTGGTGGCCGCCGCCGGAGCGCATCTTGGTAATGGCGTCGTAGGCCTCGTTGATCTCCTTCATCTTCTCCTCCGCCAGATCGGCCAGAGGATTGTTCTGATAGTTGTCGGGATGGTACTTCCGGGCCAGTTCCCGGTACGCCCGCTTGATCTCGTCGTCGCTGGCGTCGGGCTTTACACCCAATACGCTGTAAGGATCGCTCATGTATGTTTTCTCCTGTCTGTATGATTGACGGCCTTCCATTGGCCGGTAAAAACCAGTTCTTCCACGGCGGGCAGGCCCAGATAGAGGATGTTCTCCACCGTCTCCTGCCAGTGGCCCAACTCCAGCAGGGCCATGGCGGACCGGGCCAGATTGAGGGAGTGACGCAGAGTGGTGCGCATCGTCTCCCGTCCCTCCTCCGGCCTGCCGTCAAAGCGGGTCAGGATGGGATTGTAGGAGCCGGTACGCTTGTCCTCCTCCAGATCGTCCCAGGCGTCCACCAGGTAGATCCACCGTCCGATGTGGTAGAGCAGCTGTTCCATGGCCCGGTCCCGTGCCCGGTCCCCTGAGGGGGGCGCGGCAGCGGTGAGTAGCCGGGCAAAGGTATCCGCCGTCCGGTCGATGGAGGGGCACTTCTCCCCTTCCAACGCCTGCAGCTCCGTCAGACATTGGCGCACCTGGCCGTCAAAATCAGGCCGGGCAGCGGCAGCCTTCCGGTAGCCACGGCGGAGCATCCGGGACAGCAGCCGGGCAGTCAGCCCCTTCCAGAACCCGCTGTCATCCACCGTATCCCGCAGCTTCCAGTAGCTGAGGATGGTACCGGCATCGGCGGCTGCGTCCACTCCGTCAGAGAGGACGCAGTTCTTTTTCCTGCACCACAGCCGGGCGGGACACCGTCTGGAGGCAGGCTCCGGCTTGGCCCCGTCCAGCAGCATGGCCAGGAAGGTGAAGTCGTAGTTGAGAAACATCCGGGCCAGAAAGCCGTGGCGCTTGCCCAGAGCGTGGCATACCCCGCAGTAGAGGGCCTCATAGTCCCGGTTCTGGCGCACCTTCAGTTCGTCCCGCCAGGGACGCACATAGCCGAACATCAGTCAGCGGGATTGATGGCGGTGATACAGAAGGTAATGGAGCGGTTGCGGCGGACCTGCCGGTCCAGCAGCACCGCCAGCAGCACGCCCAGGGCAAAGCCGATGCCGCCCACCGCGGCGCTGATACCGCTGCTCAGCTGAAAGGCAGCGCAGATAAAATAGCCCAGGAAAAACAGGATAAAAGGCACCAGATAGACCACCACAGCCGCCTTCAGAATGCCGCCGGTGGAGGACTCCACCCGTACCATGTCGCCGGGCATGGCCCGCACCGGGTTGGCCGCCATGACGGCCACGGTGGAGCTGACCATCAGCTCGCTGCATCCGCCGCCGCACTTAGAGCAGTCGTGGCCGCAGGCGGACTGGCGCTTCACCGCCACCTCCGCCCGGCCATCGGGAAATACTTTGGTTACTTTTGCAGTTTGAATCATGGGATCACCTTGGTTTTTCTCTTTATTCTGTGACAGGAATCTAGGTCAGAGACACGGATATGGCGTATTCGCCCACCACGCCCACGCTGCTGCTGCCATCCAGGTAGACCTTGACCGGGACAGTGCGGCTGCCGGTGGAGGGATCGGTGTTGGACAGGTCGGCTACGATCCGAAGCTGGGACTCGGTGATCTCATTGACCTCCTCCTCCGGGCCCCGGATGAGGACGCTGCACGACTTGGTGATGGCCTCCGCCTCATAGCCCTCGGGCGTGTTGATGATCTCGATGTTGTCCACCTTCATGGTGCGGGTAGCCAGACCCTGAATGGTCACCGTCACATTCACTTCGGTAATGCCGCTGACGTTGGTCAGCTCCGGGGAGAGCTCAATCTCCTTGGTAAACACATTGGTGCCGTATACGTCGGCCAGTTTGATATCACCCAGGGAGATTTCCTTCAGGCCCTCCACATCAGCCTGATCGCCGGACACCATGATGGTGTCGGTGGGGCTGAAGGTCACCTTGGTGTCGGCCGCCGTAGCGCCGCCGCCCTCGATGAGGTTGACGGTGAGGGGTACCTCCTTGAGCACCTCTACCGGCAGGGTCACCAGAACGGTCTGGGGATCGGCCTGAATGTTGCTCCCGCTCACCGCGTTTCCGTCCGCATCCATGAGGGTTACCGGGCACTGTTCGCTATAGGTGCTGGTCAGCTCCTGCTGAGCCACCGTCACCTGAGCGTACTGCACCTGGTCCACCAGTTCCTCCTGGCCTTTAACGGTAATAGTCTCCGGAGTAATGGAAAATTCACCCCGCTGATAGCCCTCAGCCACACTGCCCTCAAAGACCGCCTGTACTGGCACGTCCTTTTCCGTCCAGCGGGACACGGTAAAGTCCACAGTGGAGGGGCTTGTATACCGCAGATCGATGGCGTCGGTGGAGGTGATGGATCGGGGATAGTTGATGATACGGGTGGTGATGGGAATGGATTGCTCACCCGGTTCGGTAATACCGGACACATCGATATTCACCGTCACATCCCCCTGGGACAGGCGGTTGAACACCTCCCGGCGGGCCTGGATGTTGAGGCTCACCGTCTGATCGGCTCCCTGGGAGATCATCAGGCCCCGCTCTTCCAGCACGTCCAGGCCGCTGAACACCACCTGTACGTTGCGGACGGTACCGGTGGTCAGGGGGTTGGCCTCCTTGCCCACATAGATCCAAAGGGCGAAGGCCAGCAGCAGGGAGACCAGAATATAGAACCACTTGGAATCAGTGATCTTTCTCACCATTCAGCTTCTCCCCCTTTCCGCCCCGGAACAGCGACATAAATTTGAACTTGGACGGAGCTTCGGTCTGTTCCTGCTCGGGCATAAGCTCATTGCGGAGCAGCCGTTCCAGGGTTTCGGGGGCCAGATGCCGCTTGAGCATCCCGCCCACCGCCACCGAGATGGAGCCGGTCTCCTCCGACACGATGGCCACCACCGCGTCGGTGTGCTCGCTGGCGCCGATACCCGCCCGGTGGCGCATACCCAGCTCCCGGGACAGATTCACGTTGCCCGACATGGGGAGCATACAGCCCGCGCCCACGATCCGGCCGCCCCGGACGATGACGGCGCCGTCATGGAGGGGGGCCTTGTTCCAGAAGATGTTTTTCAGAAGCTCGGCGCTCACCGAGCAGTCCAGGGCAGTGCCTGTCTTGATGGCATCATCCAGCATATTCTTCCGCTCAAACACCATCAGCGCGCCGGTCTTGGACTTGGACAGAGAGGCGTAGGCCTCCACCGTCTGGGTGATGGCCCCGTCCAACTCGTTGCGTTCCTCAGCGTGGGTAAAAACCTGGCCCAGGCTGGTACGGCCCATCTGCTCCAGGAAGCGGCGGATCTCCGGTTGGAAAATGACCACCAGAGCCACAACGCCCCATTCCACCACCCTGCCCAGCAGGAAATTAACGGTGTTAAGCTGAAGCAGGCTGGAGGCCCACAGGGCCACAATGAGCACCAAAATGCCCTTTGCCACCGCCCCGGAGCTGGTGCGGCGGATGAGCATAATGAGCTTATAGATGATAAACGCCATAATCAGGATGTCGATGATATCGAAGATCCCGATGGGGGTCACCATCCCTTTGAGCTGCTGCAGCAGATATAAAATGCCTTCCATACTCCCACGTCTCCCGCTCTCCGGCGGCGCCGGTCATTGCTCCCTGGCCGGTCCTGTTGAACCGACCTACTTTAACCAATTTATTATACTGTATTCCCCTGTGATTGACAAGGGTAAGCAAGATCAATTTTCTGTGAATTCCGCTCACCGTTCCCTCAGATCCGACGGGGTCCGACGCTTTCCTGGCAGCAAAAAACCCTCCGGGCCGAGGGCCTTGGAGGGCATTTCGCTCAGCGGGAGGACTGGACCAGCCGGGAGACCTCCCACACAAACCGGTCCACCTCCGCCGGGGTATTGAAGTCGGAGACACTGGCCCGGACGGTGCCCGCCTCCAGAGTGCCGGCGTTTTCATGGGCCAGGGGGGCGCAGTGGAGCCCCGCCCGCACGGCGATGCCCCGGCGGCTCAGGGTCTCCCCCACCGCCTCGCAGTCCATCCCCTCCACCTGGAAGGAGAGCACGCCGCTCTGACAGGCCGGGTCCCGTGCCTGAAAGGCTTTTACATGGGGCAGTCGGGCCAGACCCTGGGCTGCCCGGCGGATGAGAGCTCCCTCTCTCCTGCCGATAGTCTCTGGCGTGCGGGCGGTCACATAGCGCAGCCCCGCCAGCAATCCGGCGATACCGGGCAGGTTGTGGGTCCCCGCCTCCAGCCGGTCAGGCAAATAATCTGGCATGGTCTGGAGGGCGGAGGCACTGCCGGTACCACCCTGGATCAGAGGGACCGCCTCCCCGGCGCAGAGGAGCAGCCCGGTCCCCTGGGGGCCGTACAGCCCCTTGTGGCCGGGCATGGCGATGAAGGCCGCCCCCAGCTTCCCCTGCCGCACCGGCAGACAGCCGGCGGACTGGGAGGCGTCCACGATGAGGGGAATCCTCCGGCGGCGGCACAGGGCGGCGATCTCCTCTATGGGCAGGATGAAACCGAACACATTGGAGACGTGGGTACACACCACCGCCGCCGGGTCCGCCTCCAGCCCCGCCTCAAAAGCGTCCAGCAGCCCCTGCCGGTCAAACAGAGGGGCTTTGGCTACCATGATCTCCGCCCCCAGGGCGTGGAGCGGCCGGGTGACGGCATTGTGCTCCCAGGGGGAGATGAGCACCCGGTCCCCCGGCTTCACCAAGGAACGGATGGCGATGTTCAGGCCGTGGGTGGCGTTGAAGGTGAACACCACCTGCTCGGGGCTCTCCATGCCGAAGAGGTCGGCCGCCGCCTGACGGCAGGCAAAGGCGGTCTCCGCCGCCCGGCGGGCGGGCAGATGGCCGCCCCGGCCGGGGCTGGCCAGATTTCCCACCGCCCAGGCCGCCGCCCGGGCCACAGCGGGAGGCTTTTGCAGGGTAGTAGCTGCACTGTCCAGATAGATCACAGCCCCACCTCCCGGTAGCCGCCGTCCTCCGCCTGGAGGAAAATCCGTTTAGGGTTGAGGCCCGCCCGGTTCAGGATCACCAGGGCGTTGGTAAGGCTGCGCTCGGCCACCTTCACCGAGTGGCTGCACCCCTCCCGGTCGATGAGTTTGGGGGATCGAAGAATGCGGGCCGTGATCCCCGCCCGCTCCAGCGCGGCGGCTGTCCGCTGGGCATAGGTCAGGGAGCGGCAGACAATGAGATAATAGACCATAAAAAACGCTCCTCTCGCACCAGCATATGTGCAAGAGGAGCAAAGGGTGAACCGTGCATTTAAATGGACTCCAGCAGACAGACAGCGTGGGCGGCCATACCCTCCCCTGTCCCGGTAAAGCCCAGGCCCTCCTCGGTGGTGGCCTTCACGCTAACCTGATCCACGTCCAGTCCCAGCCGGGCGGCCAGATTGGCCCTCATCTGGGAAATGTGAGGGGCCAGCTTGGGGCGTTGAGCCAGGATGGTAGCGTCAATGTTGCCCACCCGGTACCCGGCCTGGGTGAGGCGCTCCCCCACCCGCTCCAGCAGCACCAGGCTGTCCGCCCCGGCGTAGGCCGGGTCGTTATCGGGGAACAGCTTGCCGATGTCCCCCAGGGCCGCCGCCCCCAGCAGGGCGTCCATAATGGCGTGGGTCAGTACGTCGGCGTCGGAGTGGCCCAGCAGCCCCTTCTCCCAGGGGATGTCTACCCCGCCCAAAATCAACTTCCGGCCCTCCACCAGCTTATGTACGTCATATCCGTGTCCGATTCTCATACTTCTTCCCTCCAGGCCAGCAGGGCCTCAGCCATAGCCACGTCCTCCGGCGTGGTCAGTTTCAGGTTGCAGTAATCGCCCTGGGTCAGAGCCACCCCGATACCCAGCCGCTCCACAGCGGAGCAGTCGTCAGTGAGGGCGGCATCCGCCTCCAGTGCCTTGGTGAGGGCCCCTCGAATCAGATCCCGTTGGAACACCTGGGGGGTCTGGACGGCGTAGAGCACCGACCGGTCGGGGGTGGACTCCACCAGACCGTCCCGGGCCACCTTTACTGTATCCTTCACCGGCACAGCGGGGGCGGCGGCGCCGCACTGGGCCGCCCGGCGGATTACTTCCTCCAGTACCTTCTGGCTCACCAGAGGACGGGCGCCATCGTGGATGGCGGCCAGCTCGATGGAGCGGCTCAGCTCCTCCACCCCGGCCAGTACCGACTGGGTGCGGGTCTCCCCGCCCCGTACTACCTTTCGCACCTTGGACAGGGCGGCATCCCGGCACAGGCCGCTGATGGGCACGATCAAATCCTCCCGGGTGACCACCACGATCTCGTCAATGAGGGGGCAGTTGTCCAGGGTCCGCAGGGTGCGGAGGATCACCGGCACCCCGTCCAGGGGGAGCAGCACTTTGTCCTGCCCCATCCGGGTGGAGCTGCCCGCCGCAGGCACCACCGCGCCGCAGCGGAGGGATTCCGGCCTGTCCCGATGAAACAGCCGGGAGAATATGCCTGCCATGTTGGTTCCTCCTTCTACAAAAAAGGAGCCTGCCGGCCCCTTTTTATCGCTTGATATGGGCGGGGCGGTTGGCCGTCCCTCCGTTGTATCCTATTACGCCATAGCGGTATTGATGCGCTTTTCCACGTCCTCATAGCTGGCGTTCTGGGAGAGCACGATCTCTGAGATCAGAATCTGTTTGGCGGAGTGGAGCATCTTGCGCTCTCCGGTGGAGAGGCCCCGCTCCTCATCCCGGTGGGTCAGTCCCTTTACCACCCGAGCCACTTCCAGCAAATCCCCGCTTTTCAGCCGGAGCATATTTTCCCGGTAACGGCGGTTCCAGTTTGGGGTCATATCCACCTCGATGCCGGGAATGGCGGCAATGACGCGTTCCGCCTCCTCCCCGTTGATCACCGGGCGCACACCAATCTCCTCGCTGTTCTCCGTGGGGATCATGACCAGCATCCCGCCCACAGGCAGCTTGAGAATGTAGTACTCCCGTACGACACCGTTGATTTTCTTCTGCACGATGCTGTCCACAATACCAGCACCATGCATCGGGTGAACGATTTTGTCCCCTACCTGAAACACGATCCCACCTCCAAGCAGATCTGTCCGGTTCCTATACACTCCTTACCTTGTTTTATCCGATACAAGTTCATTATAGACCGGATTTCAATGCTTTGCAAGTAAAATCCCTTGCGTCTGTGTAAAAAAGCGGGGAATCCGGGCGAAAAAGCCTCCGCTGTGCTGCTCTGTGGTCCAAAATGCAAAAAACCGGGGACGCCAGAACTGGCGTCCCCGGTTTGGGTGACAGAATTACTCCTCCTCGGGAGCAGCCTCCTCCTGACCGCCCTCCAGCAGAGCGCGGATGGACAGGGAGACCTTCTTGTGGTCGTAGTCGATGTCGATGATCTTCACGTCCACCATCTGGCCCTCGCTCAGCACGTCGCCGGGCTTGTCGATGCGGTGATCGGCAATCTGGGAGATGTGGATCAGACCGTCCACACCGGGCACGATCTCGGCAAAGGCGCCGAAGGTCATCAGCTTGACTACGCGGACATTGGCCACGTCGCCCACCTGATACTTGCTGGTGAAGATCTCCCAGGGATTCTGGGAGCGATCCTTCATGCCCAGAGAGATCTTCTTCTTCTCGGGGTCGAAGGAGATGACATACACCTCAACGGTGTCGCCCACGGAGACCACCTCGGAGGGGTGCTTAATGCGGGACCAGGACAGCTCGGAGATGTGGACCATGCCGTCCACGCCGCCGATGTCCACGAAAGCGCCGTAAGAGGTCAGGCTCTTCACGGTACCGGTGTAGCGCTTGCCCTCCTCGATGTTGGCCCACACCTCGGCGGCCTTGGCGGCACGCTCCTCGGCCTCGACGGCGCGGATGGAGCCCACCACGCGCTTACGGGCGCGGTTGACCTCGGTGATGCGCAGGCGCACCTTCTGCTTGACCAGCTGGCTCATGGGGGTGTCACGGGGCAGGCCGGTCTGGGAAGCGGGCACGAAGACGCGCACGCCCTTGATGGACACGACGACGCCGCCCTTGTTTTCCTCGGTGACCACGCCCTCGACGGTGGTGTGATCCTCCTTGGCCTGCTCCACGTCTTCCCAGCTCTTCACGGTGTCAAGGCGCTTCTTGGAAAGGGTGACAACACCCTCCTGGTCGTTCACGCGCATGACATAAGTCTCAATCTCATCGCCAACCTTTACCAGGTCCTCGACCTTGACCGTAGGGTCGTCGGTCAGTTCGGACACCGGTATGTAGCCGGCGTGCTTGGTGCCAAGATCCACATAGATCTCAGTGGGCGTAATGCCAGTGACAACGCCCGTGACCTTCTCCCCTGTATTTAAAGTCTTGATCGATTTCTCCAGCATTTCAGCGAAGGATTCCTCGATCTCAATGTTTTCGTCGCTCATTTTGTCATAGACCTCCTTTATAATCCACTCAGGCGTGGACGCGCCCGCAGTGATTCCAATAGAAGCCTTCCGGTACAGGGTGGAAGGTTCCAGCTCTGCCGCCCGTTCGATCCAAACGACCATGGGACAGAGCGCTTTGCATAACTCGGCCAGCCGTTTGGTGTTGGAGCTTTCCCGCCCGCCGATGACGACCATAGCATCGCTTTTGGCGGCCAGCGCCTGAGCCTCAGACTGCCGTTTATACGTAGCATTACATATTGTATCAAAAATTTTTAAATTTGTACACTCTTTTTTTGCTTTTTTTACGCACTCTGCCCAGATAAAGTGCGTGGAGGTGGTTTGGGACACCATGGTGATGGGCAGTTCCCGCCGTTTGGGGTCCTCCTCCAGCCACTGGGCCAGAGCCTGTTCCCCTTCCAGCACAACAGGATGGGCACACCAGCCGGCGATGGCGGCCACCTCCGGGTGGTCGGGCATCCCGATGATGAGTACCTGCCGGCCCTCCCCCTCCGCCTCCTCCACAATGCGGTGGATGCGGGAGACATTGGGACAGGTAGCGTCAATCACAGGACAGCCACGCTCCTCCAGGGCCTGGTGGACCGCCCGCCCCTCTCCGTGGGAGCGGATGATGACGGCAGTACCGGGCGGTACCTGGTCGGGAGACTGGATCAGCGCCACGCCCTGCTCCTTCAGATAGTCAATGACGCTGCCATTGTGGATGATGGGGCCCAGCATGGCACAGGGTCTGCCGCTTTTGGCGGCCTGTTCCGCCAACTCCACCGCACGCCGGACGCCGTAGCAGAATCCGGCGGACCGGGCCAGCTCCACCCTCATCGTCCCGCCTGAGGCTGCAAAGCCTCGATCCGTCTCATCAGGTCCTCGGCGATGGCCTTGTACTCATCCGGGGTAGGCCGCTTGGAGGTTGTTTCAGGGTAATAAGGCTCCCCGATGACCACCTGATTCCAACGGAACCAGCGCTTTTCCGCCGGCATATAGATAGGCACAATGGGCACGCCGGTGCGTACCGCCAGCATGGCGGCGCCCGTCTTGGCGTCGCCGAAGTCACCGTCCTGATGACGGGTGCCCTCGGGGAACATAAGCAGCAGCTCCCCATTTTTCAGATACTTCATGGCGGTCTTGATGGCTCCAATGTCGGCCTGGCCCCGCTTGACGCCGAAAATGCCGCCGTGCTTCAGGATCCAGCCGATGATGGGCCAGTGCATGATCTCCTCCTTGGCCATGACGTGGATCTGGTGCTTCAGACCCAGAGCATAAGCCACAAAGAGAGGGTCGCTCATCCGGGTATGGTTGGCGCACAGCAGAGCGCCCCCCTCCGGAAAGTTCTTCTTGTTGATGCAGCGGGTGGGTTTGAAGATACGAAAGGCCGGCCAGAGAACGATATAGGCCAGGATATAGATGATATTCATGCCTGCAACTGCTCCTTTGCAATCTGAATCAGCAGGTCCAAGCTTTGTTGCAGGTCCAGCTGGGTAGTATCGGCCAAAACTGCATCCTCCGCCTGACGCAGAGGTGCGGCAGAGCGGGTGCTGTCCTTCTCATCCCGCTCCTTCACGTCCCGCAGCACCGCCTCGTAATCGGCGCTCTGGCCCCGCTCCTTCAGCTCCAGCCAGCGGCGGCGGGCCCGTGCCTCGGGAGCGGCGGTAAGGAAGATCTTTACGTCAGCCTCAGGCAGCACCACGGTGCCGATGTCCCGGCCGTCCATCACCACGTCGTGCTCCTGAGCCAGTTTCCGCTGGCGGTCCAGCAAAAAAGCACGGACCTCGGGTATGGCGGACACGCAGGAGGCATACCGGGAGATCTCATGCTGCCGGATGGCCTGGGATACGTCCTCTCCATTGAGGTACATCCGCTGCTCCCCGTCTTCCCCGTAGCCCAGACCGATGTCCAGGCCGGGCAGCAGGGCGATCACCGCCGCTCTGTCCTCCGGGTCTGCGCCGGTACGGAAGGCCTGCAGGCCCACGGTACGGTAGATGGCCCCGGTGTCTACATACAGGTAACCCAGCGCCTTTGCCAGCGCCCGGGCCAGGGTGGATTTTCCCGCCCCGGAAGGTCCGTCGATGGCAATGCTCCTGTGCTTGGTCATATCACTCTGCCTCCTTGGAGGGACGAACGAACTCCGCCGCGCCTCGTCCCGCCGCCCGGCCGGTGGACCAGGCGATCTGCAAATTAAAGCCGCCGGTGTAGGCGTCTACGTCCAGCACTTCCCCGGCAAAAAAGACCCCGCCCGCCTTCTTGGAGGCCATGGTATGGGGGTCTACCTCAGAAGTTTTGACGCCGCCGGCAGTGACAATGGCCTCGGCGATGGGCCGGGGTCCGGAAATATCGATGCGAATGCACTTGAGGGTCTCCACCAACCGGCGGCGCTGCCCCTTGGTCACCGAGTTGGCCTTCAGGTCGCCGGGAATGCTGGTCAGCTCCAGCACCACCGGCACCATGAGCCGGGGCACCAGCCCCTCCAGCACATGGCGGAAATCCTTGTTGGCCCCCTCCCCCAGGTCCCGGAGCACCCGGGCGTCCAGCTTCTCCTGGTCCAGGGCGGGTTTCAGATCCAGCAGGATGTAATAGTGCTCCTTCCCCATGTCCCGCATATGGGCGGAGGCGGAGAGGATTAGGGGTCCGGTGATCCCGAAATGGGTGAAGAGCATCTCCCCCTGCTCGGCATACACCGTCTTTTTCTTGCTGTTTTTCACTTGGATGGCCACGTTCCGCAGGCTGAGACCCTGCATCTGGGCGCAGAATGCCTGTTCCGCCACCAGAGGCACCAAAGAGGGCCGGGGTTCCACAATGGTATGGCCCAGCACCTTGGCAAAGTCGTAGCCGTCGCCGGTGGAACCGGTGAGCGGATAGGACACGCCGCCGGTGGCTACCACCGCCGCCTTGCAGGGATAGGTCCCCTTCTCCCCCTTCACGCCGGTAATGTGTCCCTTCTCCAGGATCAGGCCGACAGCCCGGTCCTGAACGATGTCCACCCGGGCCTTTCTCAGCGCCCGCAGCAGGGCGTCGATGATGTCGGCGGCCTTGTCGGACTGAGGAAACACCCGGTTGCCCCGCTCGACCTTCAGGGGCACACCCAGACCTTCAAAAAAGGCTTCCGCCTCCTCGGGAGTAAAGCGGGTGGCGGCGCTGGTCAGGAACCGGCTGTTGCCGGGGATGTTTTGCAGCAACTCCTGCACCGTGCAGTGGTTGGTCACGTTGCACCGGCCCTTGCCGGTGATGTACAGCTTGCGGCCCAGCTTAGGGTTGCGCTCCAGCAGGGTAACGGACACGCCCTGCTCCGCGGCGGCCAGGGCCGCCATACAACCGGCGGCGCCGCCGCCAATCACGATGATCTCACTCAAGGGTTTTCGTCCACCTTCTCATAGACCTCATACTCGTCCCAAATCCGTTCCAGACTCTCAAAGGTGCGGGAGAGGTCGTCGTTCTTCTTCCGGCCGATGGCCACGATCAGGGCGTTGACCAGGCTGAGGGGGGCCACTAGGGAGTCCACGAAGGAGGCCATGTCGCTCTTGGCCAGCAGGTTGATGGTGGAATAGGGGGCCAGGGGGGATGCCGCCGAGTCGGTAATGGCGATAGCCTCCGCTCCCCGGTCATGGGCAAACTGCATGGCCTTCACCGTCCGGCGGGAGTAACGGGGGAAGCTGATCCCGATGATCACGTCCTCCGGCCCGATGTGAAGCAGCTGCTCAAAGACCTCGCTGCTGGAGGTGGTGTGGATGATAGTCACATTGTTGAAGATCAGGGTAAAATAGAACCCCATAAAGCTGGCGATGGCGGCAGCGGAACGCACACCCAGAATATAGATGTGGCGGGCCTTGACGATGGCGTCCACCGCACGCTGGAACTGGGCCTGGTCGGTCTCCTCCATGGTCAGGCGGATCTTCTCAATGTCGGACTGCATCACCATGGACAAAATGTCGTGGTCTCCGATGCGGTCGTTGGTCACCTCGATGCGCTGGATGGAGGTGAGCTTGCTGCGGATCATCTCCTGCAGGGCCTTCTGCATGGCGGGATAGCCGTCGTAGCCCAGCTCGGCGGCAAAGCGCACCACGGTAGACTCGCTCACCTTCACCGTCTTGCCCAGCTTGCTGGCCGTCATGAAGGCGGCCTTGTCGTAGGACTCCAGGATGAAGTTGGCGATGAGCTTCTGCCCCTTGGAGAAGGTATTCATTTCAGATTGAATGGTAGAGAGAATATCTTTCGGCATAACCAGTACCTCCCGGCGTTCTGATCCCTGTCGACATAACGCCGTTAACCTTGATGACAAAGAATCCCGGTCCATCCCCCGGTGTGACCGTGGACAGACCGGACAGATAGACGGCCGCGCAGCCGCGGTACGTCCCTTGATTCAGTAAACACTATCATACTGGTTTTTCGAAAGAAAAGCAATCCCCTTTTTGCAAGAATTCTATCACTTCCTGCAAAAAGTCTATGACCTTTTTGGGGGTACCTGTTCCAGCAGGGCCACTTCCTCCCTGCTGAGGGCGCGCCAGCGGCCCGGCTTCAGCTCTCCCAGGGTGAGGGCTCCCTCCCGCACCCGGCGCAGGCGGGTGACCTGGAGTCCGGCGGCGGCGCACATCCGCCGCACCTGCCGGTTGCGCCCCTCATGGATGGTGACGGACAGAATCCCCTCCCCCGCTCGCTCCACTTGGGCGGGACTGAGGGGCACGCCGTCCAGCTCCATGGGACCCCGCAGCACCGGCAGAGCGGCGGGGATATCTCCGTTCACCCACACCAGATACTCCTTCTCCACCTCGTGGCTGGGGTGGATGAGACGCTGGGTCAGCTCCCCGTCGTCGGTGAGGATGAGCAGGCCCTCCGAATCCAGGTCCAGCCGGCCCACCGGCCACACCCGGGCCCCGCAGCCTTTCACCAGGTCGGCCACCGTTTTCCGTCCCTTCTCGTCGGACAGGGTAGTGACATAGCCCCTTGGCTTGTTGAGCATCAGATAAGTACGCTTTTCAGGACCCTTCAGGGGCCTGCCGTCCACCCGGATATCGTCTTTGTCTGGGTCGGCCTTATCACCTACAGCGGCAGGCTTGCCGTTCACCGTCACCCGGCCCGCCGCCAGCCAGCCCTCCGCCGTCCGGCGGGAGCAAACACCGTGGGCGGAGAGTATTTTTTGCAGCCGTTCTTCCACCGGCAGTCTCCTTTCCGCAGTTGAGGCCTGCCGTAAAACGGCAGACCTCTTCTGTATTCTCTCAAATTCATCCGAACAGCCGCTGCCACCACCGCAGAGGGGCCACGTTGTTGGCCGCGCCCGTCTGGTAGAGCAGGGGCAGCCGGCCGATCTCATCCCCGTTCAGGGTGAGGGTGAGGCTCCCCGCCGGAAACCCGGCCTCCACCGGCGCCTCCACCTCCTCCGGCAGGTCCACCGTACGCTGGACGGTCTCGCCCTGGGCCAGCGGGTAATAAAAGTCGGACACGGTGCTCACCCGGGTGAAAGGGCACAGACTGCCCGTCACCGGAATGTGGGTCCACTCCCCCGCCGCCGCCACCAGAGTCCGGGGATAGGCGGCAAAGCCGTAGTCAAAGAGGGCGGCGTGGTCCGTCCAGTCGTTGGGGGCGTTGAGGGTAACGGCGATGAGCTCCTGGCCATCCCGCAAGGCGCTGGACACCAGGGTCCGTCCCGCCTCGTCGGTGTAGCCCGTTTTCAGGCCGGTACACCCCTCATACCGCCACAGCAGTTTGTTGTGGTTGGTCAGGCTCCGCCCGTCAATGAAGATAGACCGGGTGGAAACGATGGTCCGCAGTTCCTCCCGCTCCAGTACCGCCCGGGCCAGAATGGCCATATCGTAGGCGGTGGAGCAGTGGTCGGGATCGTCCAGACCGTTGGGGTTTGCAAAGTGGGTGTCGTTCATGCCCAGCTGGGCGGCCTTTTTGTTCATCTCCGCCACGAAGCTCTCCACGTCTCCCCCGCAGTAGCCTGCAATGGCCAGGGCCGCGTCGTTGCCCGAGGAGAGCATCAGCCCATAGAGCAGAGCCTCCAGGGTGACCTTCTCCTCCGGCTTGAGGTACATGGAGGAGCCCTCCGCCCCCGTCCACTCACGCTTGATGGTTACCGTGGAGGACAGGTCGGGATGGAGTTCCACCGCCACCAGGGCGGTCATCAGTTTGGTGATGCTGGCGATGCTCCTCTGTTCCCGGGCGTTTTTCTCGTAGAGCACCCGCCCGCTCTCTTTGTCCATCAGGATGGCCGAGGAGGCGGACAGGGTGGGTTCTGCCCCAAAAACGGGCAGGACCAGCAGAGACAGAACCAGCAAAAGGGCGCACCAGCGTTTCAAAACAGCATCACCTCACGTTGATGCCGTTAGTATACGCCCTCAAACCCCGGTTTATCCGTGCCGTTCTGGGCGGCCTTCTCTGCCTTTTTCTTCTCCTGCTGCTTCTCAATGAAGTCCGTGATCTTGTCGATGGCCTCGGGCACCATCTCCACCACCCGGTCCACAGTGGTAGCGGCGGGAGGCGCCACGGGCAGCAGCTTTACCGACCCGTCCTTGACCACCAGGAAGCCCACCGGAATCAGGTTGATGCCCGCCCCGGCGCCGCCGCCGAAGCAGCTGTTGTCCTCCGGCTTCTTGTGCTTGCTGCCAAACTCAGTGCCGCCGGAGCCCACACCCACGCTGAGCCGGGAGATGGGGATGATGGTCACCTCGCCGGTGACGATGGGCTGGCCCACAATGGTGTTGGCGTCTGCGATCTCACGGACCTTGTCCGCGATCTCGCCCATCAGATCTCCGATAGGATGCTTTTCCATAGCTTAAACCGCCTCTTTCTGTGTTTCCTGCCGGGATTTGCTCCCGCTTTTTTGTTTGGAAAGGATGGGCAGTACCTTGGATGCCACCCGGACGCCCAAGGCAAGGATCTGCCCGATGGTCAATGTGGCCGCCGCCCGCAGATATACAGTGGGATGCTCGGTGGTAAAATCCACGTTGGTGCGGATGCGCCACTCCTTCACCTTGAAATTTTGCTCCACCAGGGGCCAAAACATACCGATGGCCCCGTTGAGTCTGCCGTAATTCACCGCCGTCTTGGCCGGATCGGCGGAGGCAACAACCACGTCCAAATAAAACTGGTCAATGCGGATCTTCCGCCGCAGCTGCCCGGCGGCATCGGTCACCACCGGCAGCAGTTCTTTCACCAGATCAAAGATCTCCCCCGCCGTCTTGGGTTTCTTTGGAGGCTTGGACTTTTTTTGCTTGGATGCCTTGGCTTTTTTTGCCTTGGCCGGTTTGGGCTGTTTGGCCTTCCGGGGAAAGAGGGTCACCCGCACCGGGCCTATCAGCAGCCGAACGGTAAAGGTCTTTTGGGCGTACTCCGCCCATACCCCCACCCGGATCAGGCTGAGCAGCACCAGCGCCAGGACCACGATCCCCAGAACCAGCAGCACAATCATGCCCCAGACTCCTCCTCAGACTTGGCCAGCTCCCTGGCGGCTTCCTCGATCTCTTCTTCCGTAATGGCGGACAGGTTCTCCCCTTCCTCCGCCGCCTTCAGCCGCTCCACCGCCGCCTGCATCTCCAGGGTAATTTGCCCGTCCTCCGGCGGCATATTGGGCAGCTCGGGCAGTTCGTCCAGGCTGGACAGGCCGAAGGACCGCAGGAAGGTCTGGGTGGTGCGGTACTGGATGGGCCGGCCCGGCACCGCCAGGCGGCCGCACTCCTCGATCAGGTCCCGCTCCAGCAGCAGGCCGATGGTGTAGGAGCTGTCCACCCCACGCACCTGGTCCACATAGGCCCGGGTGGCAGTCTGGTGGTAGGCGATGATGGCCAGCACCTCCAGAGCGGGCTGGCTCAGCCGGGCCGGACGGCGGGTCTCAAAGGCTTTTCGGATGTAGGGGGCGAACTCAGGGGCAGAGCACAGCTGATAGCTGGTCTCCAGCCGCACCAGCCGGATGCCCCGGCGCTCATAGCTGTAGCGGTCGGCCATGCGTTTGCACACCGTGTCCACGGTGCCCCGGTCCAGGTCCAGGGCCAGGCACAGCCGTTCCACTCCCACCGGCTCCCCGGCGGCAAAGAGGATGCCCTCGATGGCCGATTCGATTTCCTTTACTTCCATAGATTATCCCCCGTCTGACGGCTCATAAACATCGGTGGAGTAGTCGGGCTCCTCCCCGCCCTCCCCGGTGCTTGTAATGGTGCAGTCCTGCTCGGTCCCGGCCAGGCGCACCCGCCGGGCCTTGCACAGCTCCAGCACAGCGATAAAGGTGGCCACGATCTCCGACCGGCTCCGGTTGCCCCGGAACAGGGCGGAAAACCGGGTGACCCCGAACCGGGCCAGCCGCTCCAGAATCTCGTCGGCCTTATCGGCCACCGGATAGGGTTCCCTACCCACAATGCCCTCAAAGGCGGCTATGGGGGGCGGCAGCCGGTGGTCAGTCCTGGCCAGGACCGACTTCATGGCCTTCAGCAGGTCCTCAGGCTTGTGGACGTAGCGGTAGGTCTTGTCCGCCTGGATAGCCTCCGGCGGCTTGGTCAGGTAGTCCCGCCCCACCGCGTAGCGGTCGGACAGGGTGGGCACCACCGCCTTGATGCGGACATAGTCCTCCCGCCGCTGATGCTCCTCCAGGGAGGCCATCAACTGTTCCAGTTCGGTGAGGGCCTCCTCATCGTGGATGGACAGCAGCATCCGGGTCTTGATGTAGACCAGCTGGGCCGCCATGGTGACGAACTCGCTGGCCACCTCCAGGTCCAGCTGCCGCCGCTGGTCCATCCAGGCCAGATATTGGTCCAGAATCAGGGAGATCTGAATGTCCTTGATCTCCATCTTGTTCTTGCTCAGCAGATGGAGGATCAGGTCCAGGGGACCGTTGAAGTCCTCCAGGTCCTCCCGGTTCTTGACCACTTTTTCCAGATGGTAAATGGGCGTTTCGATGGCACTCACCTCAAAACAGGTTCAGAATAGTGGAAACGTCCTGGAGATAGAGCAGCCATTCCAGCGGCATTCCGGTGATGGCGCACAGCCCCCGCAGGCACTGGACCATCAGGAAGGTCAGGGGCTTGTTGAACACCCCCACCAGCACCAGGATGATGAGCAGGCCCATCACATATTTCTCATACTTGAGGATGGTATAGTAGGTCCTGTCGGGCAGGAAGGCAAACAGGATCTTGGACCCGTCCAGAGGGGAAATGGGGATCAGGTTGAACAGTCCCATACCCACCCCCAGCAGGGCCATATTGGACAGGAAACACAGGGCCAGCAGAGTGCCCTTGTTGATGGGAGCGAAGTGCCAGACAACGGAGGCCAGCGCCACTGCCGCCAGGGCAGTGAGGAAGTTGGCCGCAGGGCCCGCCAGGGCGGTGATGGCCATACCCTGCTTGGGGTGCTTGAAGTAGCGCATATCCACCGGCACCGGCTTGGCCCAGCCCACCTTGACCACCACCATCATCAAAAGGCCGATGAGGTCCAGATGCTTGATGGGGTTGAGGGTAAGCCGTCCGGCGTTTTTAGCGGTGGGGTCCCCCAGCCGGTAGGCCACAAAGCCGTGGGACAGCTCATGCAGGGTAATGCACAGCAGGGCGGCCACGGCGCTGATGAGCAGAGCCACAAGCCCCCACCAGTCCATGTGCTGGGCAAATTCACGCAGAGAACCCAATGGTCATTCCTCCAACAGTTTGCGTTTCAGCCGGTCCAGTACCGGATCGGTCAGTCCGGCGGCATACAGATAGTCCAAAACAGAGCCGTAGGCCCCCTCCAACCTCTCCAGGCAATCCTCCAGATATTCCGGCTTGGAGAGGCCCACATAGGCGGGCAGGTCGGAGCGGGTCTCCCGCATCCACCGGATCACCGGGCGGATATAGGTCTGGGACACCTGATAGTCGGCCAGGATATCCAGCCGGTCCACTCCCGCCAGAGTGAGCAGCAGGGCGGCAATGCAGCCGGTGCGGTCCTTCCCCGCCATACAGTGGAAGAGCACACCCCCAGGTGCGTCGGTGATGGTCTCCAGCACCGAGCGTATGGTGTCCTTCCGCTCCAGGGTGCGGAAATAGCCCAGGCCGATGAGCTCCTCCTCGTTGGGCAGCTTCTCGCCGGTAGACATGGGAATGAAATGGCAGGAGAAGCCGGAACGGGCCGTCAGTTCGTCAGGGAACTGTCTCGCCTCCGCCGGGCTGCGCAGGTCGATGATAGTAGTGATGTTCCGCTCCAGCAGAAGCTGGACATCGGCGTCGGTCAATCCCATAGGGTTGTCCCCCCGCAGCAGAACGCCCCACCGGGTGGTCCTCCCATCCGCCGTAGGATAGCCGCCCAGATCCCGCAGGTTGAGCATCTTCCCCAGCACGATTCGCCGCTCCATTCCATTTCACCTCAGTTCTGTCCATAATTTGATTCCGATTATATCAAATTTTCCCGAAAAACACAAGCCGGACCGGCGGGTTTGCCCAGCCGGTCCGGCCTCTGCTCAGATGATGTGGTTCCGCAGGGTGCCGATGCCCTGGACGGTAACCTCCACGGTGTCGCCGGGGGCCATGGGCCCGATGCCCGCTGGGGTACCGGTGGTCACCACGTCGCCGGGCTCCAGGGTCATGGAGGCGGTGATGAACTCCAGCAGCTGAGGCACCGCCGTCATGAACTGGCTGGTGTTCCCCTGCTGGACCACCACCCCGTTGAGCCGGGTCTCGATGGCCAGAGCGGCGGGGTCCACCTCGTCGGTGACCACGGGGCCAATGGGGGCGAAGCCGTCCATGCTCTTGCCCCGGGTCCACTGGCCGTCCCCCTTCTGCACGTCACGGGCGGTGACGTCGTTGAGGCAGGTGTAGCCCAGGATATAGTCTGCAAAGTTCTCCGCCTTTACATCCTTTGCCCGGCGGCGGATGACGAAGGCCAGCTCACCCTCGTAGTCCAGCCGCTCCACAAAGCCGGGGGCGTGGACGCTCCCCTCCGGGTGGTTGAGGGTGTTGGGGGCCTTCAGGAAGAGGATGGGTTTGTCGGGCACCCCCTCCCCCATCTCCACCGCGTGGTCATAGTAGTTCTTGCCCACACACACAATCTTGGTGGCCTCGCAGGGTGCCACCAGCCGGCAGGCCTCCAGGGGCAAGCTCGCCCCGTCGTAGCACAGCTCCTCAAAGGGAGGCTTGGTCAAGGTGCGCACCAGGTCCCCCTGGAGCACGCCCCACACACCTTTGCCGTCCCGCAGCAGTTTTACATATCTCATGCCAGTCCCTCCGCGTGGTCCAGAATCAGATTGAGCAGTTCCTGCTTTCCGTCTCCCTTTTCAGCCGAAAAGGGAATTACCTTTACACTATCGTCCAGCTCCAGGGTTTCCCGGATGCGGGCCAGGTTGGGCTCGATGTCGCTCTTGCGCAGCTTGTCCAGCTTGTTGGCCACCACGGCAAAGGGCTTCCCGCTGTTCTTGAACCACTGAGCCATGGTACAGTCGTCGGCGGTGGGCTTGTGGCGGGAATCCACGATCATCAGCCCCAGTGTCATCAGAGAGTTGTCGGCAAACCACTCCTCCATGAGCCGCCCCCACCGCTGCTTCTCCGCCAGGGACACCTTGGCATAGCCGTAGCCCGGCAGGTCCACCAGATAGAAGGCGGAGTCGATGAGGAAGTAGTTGATGTGGGTGGTCTTGCCGGGGGCGGCGCCCACCCGGGCAAAGTTCTTCCGGTTCAGGAGCCGGTTGATCACTGAGGACTTGCCCACGTTGGAGCGGCCGGCAAAGGCCACCTGGGCCAGCCGGTCACGGGGGAAATCGGACGCCTTGGCGGCGGAGCGGACAAATTCCGCTTTTTGCAGATTGATGGGCATAATTACCTCCCAAATGTGTATGCGCGACGGGGGTTTGCCCCCGTCTTACTGGCGCAGATTGGGCCGCTCGGCGGTCTGGGCCCCGGTGTGGGGCTGGGCCAGCGGCTGGGCAGGTTCACACACCTTCAGGTCCAGAGCCTCAGCCAGTACCTGATCCACCTGCTCCACAGGCACGAACCGCAGGCCCGCCTTGACGGTGGGATCGATCTCCTCCAGGTCCTTCTCATTGTCCGCCGGGATGAGAACGGTGCGGATGCCGTTGCGGTAAGCGGCCATGGTCTTTTCTTTCAGGCCGCCGATGGGGAGCACTCTGCCCCGTAAAGTAACTTCGCCTGTCATCGCCAGTTCCGTCTTGACCGGCAGCCCGGTGAGGGCGGACACCATGGCGGTGGTGATGGCGATACCGGCGGAGGGGCCATCTTTGGGCACCGCTCCCTCCGGGAAGTGGATATGGAGATCCTTTGTCTTGTGGAAGTCGGCCTCAATGCCCAGCTGGGCGGCCCGGCTGCGGATATAGGTCAGGGCGGCGTGGGCAGACTCCTTCATCACGTCCCCCAGGTTGCCGGTAAGCTCCACCTTGCCGGTGCCGGGCACCACGGCCACCTCCACCTCCAGGATCTCTCCTCCCACGCTGGTCCAGGCCAAACCATTGACTACGCCCACCTGCTCGGTCTGGGGGATGTGGTCGGGGTGATACCGGGGAATGCCCAACAGCTCCTCCAGATTTTTCTCTGTAACGCTGACCGACTTTACAGTGCCTGTCACCAGGCGCATAGCGGCCTTACGGCACAGGGCGCCGATCTGCCGCTCCAGGATACGCACGCCCGACTCCCGGGTGTAACCCCGGATGAGGGTACGCAGTGCGTCGTCGGACAGTTTGAACTTGGCCTTTGTCAGGCCGTGGCGCTTGATCTGCTTGGGGATCAGGTGGCGCTTGGCGATCTCCACCTTCTCCTCGTCGGTGTAGCTGCTCAGCTCAATGACCTCCATCCGGTCCAGCAGGGGCTTGGGGATGGTGTCCAGGGTGTTGGCGGTGGTGATGAAGAGCACGTCGGACAGATCGAAGGGCACCTCCAGGAAGTGGTCCCGGAAGGTAGCGTTCTGCTCGGCGTCCAGCACCTCCAGCAGCGCGGAGGCGGGGTCGCCCCGCTGGTCGTTGCCCAGCTTGTCGATCTCATCCAGCAGCAGCAGCGGATTGCAGCTGTCGGCCTGCTTGATGGCGGCAATGATGCGGCCAGGCATGGCCCCTACATAGGTCTTGCGGTGGCCCCGGATCTCAGCCTCGTCGTGGACGCCGCCCAGAGAGATGCGGGCCATGTTCCGGTGAATGGCGTGGGCCACGCTGGTGGCAATGGAGGTCTTGCCCACGCCGGGCGGGCCTACCAGGCAGATGATCTGCCCCTTCATCTGGGGAGAGAGCTGCTTGACGGCCAGGAACTCCAGGATACGTTCCTTTACCTTCTCCAGGCCGTAGTGGTCCCCATCCAGCACCTTGCGGGCGGCCTCCACGTTGACTCGCTCTTTGGTATACTTGCCCCAGGGCAGTTCCAGCACAGTATCCAAGTAGTTGCGCAGCACAGTAGCCTCGGCGGAGCCGAAGGGCTGCTTCTCCAGCCGGCCCAGCTCCTTGGTCAGCTTGTCCGCCACCTCCTGGGGCAGCTTGGCCTGGGCAATACGCTGGCGGTACTCCTCCAGCTCGCTGTCCCCCTGGCCGTCCTCCCCCAGCTCCTGCTGGATGACCTTCAGCTGCTCCCGCAGCACATAGTCCCGTTGGCTCCGGGTGAGTTGGTCCCGCACCTTGTCCTGCATCTGGTGCTCCAGCTCCAGAATGGCCACCTCCCGGCGGAGGTTCTGGCACAGCTTCTCCAGCCGGCGGACGGGGCGCAACTCTTCCAGAATGGCCTGCTTGTCCCCGGTGCGCATGGGCAGGTTCTGGGCGATGTAGTCGGCAATATAGCCCGGCTCCTCGCTGGAGAGCACCGACAGCAGAATGTCGGGAGTCATCTTGGGGGCCAGGTCGATGTAGTTCTCAAACAGCTCGTAGGTCTGACGGATCAGCGCCTCGGTGCGGGCAGAGCGGCGGAAGGTGGTCTCCTCCGGGATCTCCTCCACCTGGGCGGTGAAGTATGGCGTGGTCTGGGTCAGGCACTGGAGCCGTCCGCGGCTGACGCCCTCCACCATCACCCGCACATTACCGCCGGGCAGGCGGAGAATCTGGCGGACGGTGCTGATAGTACCCACCCGGTAGAGGTCGGCCTCCTTAGGCTCCTCCACTGCCAAATCCCGCTGGGCTACCAGGAAAATGGGCTGACCGGAGGTCATGGATTCGTCCAGGGCCTTGATGGAGGCCTCCCGGCCCACGTCAAAGTGGAGCATCATATTGGGAAAAATGGTCAGGCCCCGCAGGGCCAGGGCCGGCATGACCGCAGGCAGATTGGTTTGCATGGACTTCCCTCCTCTCGGGAATATGAAACAGGAGACAGGACCGAGGGCGGCCGGTCCTGCCCAGTCTCCCGGTTCCTGTCTCCTATATTGGTCTTATGGCTGTTCTGTTCAGGACACGTTGCCCTTGGGGGCCTTTCCGCCGTGCTCGGCACGGAGGGACGCGCCGCCCAGCCTGGGCCGGTGGGTGCGCTCCGGGTCGTGCTCCACCGTGGGAGGCACATGGTCCTTGACGCTCTCGGCGGTGATGGTCACCTTGGTAATGGTGGGGTCGGAGGGCACGTCGTACATGACCTGGGTCATGACCTCCTCCAGCACCGCCCGCAGGCCGCGGGCGCCGATACCACGCTCAATGGCCTTGTCGGCGGCCGCCTCCAGGGCGGCGCTGTCAAAGGTGAGATCCACCATATCGTACTCCAGCAGCTTCTGGTACTGCTTCACCAGGGCGTTCTTGGGCTCGGTGAGGATGCGCACCAGCTGGTCCTTGTCCAGGGCGTTCAGGGTGGTGATCACCGGCAGACGGCCCACCAGCTCGGGGATGATGCCGAACTTCAGCAGGTCGTGGGGCTGGACCTCCTTGAAGATAGCGGTATCCTTCTCCTTCTTGCTCTGGATCTCGGCGCCAAAGCCGATGGTCTTTTTGTCCAGACGCTGCTCGATGATCTTCTCCATGCCATCGAAGGCGCCGCCGCAGATGAAGAGGATGTTCTTGGTGTTGATCTGGATGAACTCCTGATGGGGGTGCTTGCGGCCGCCCTGGGGGGGCACATTGGCCACGGTACCCTCCAGGATCTTCAGCAGGGCCTGCTGCACACCCTCGCCGGACACGTCGCGGGTGATGGAGGTGTTCTCACTCTTGCGGGCGATCTTGTCGATCTCATCCACATAGATGATGCCCCGCTCGGCCAGCTCAATGTCGTAGTCGGCGGCCTGGACCAGACGCAGCAGGATGTTCTCCACGTCGTCGCCCACGTAGCCCGCCTCGGTGAGGGTAGTGGCGTCGGCAATGGCGAAGGGCACCTTCAGGATGCGGGCCAGGGTCTGGGCAAACAGGGTCTTGCCGCAGCCAGTGGGGCCCATGAGCAGGATGTTGCTCTTCTGGAGCTCCACATCCTCCCCGCCGCCGAAGTAGATGCGCTTATAGTGGTTGTATACCGCCACGGACAGAGCCACCTTGGCGTCCTCCTGGCCGATGATATACTGGTCCAGCACGTCCCGGATCTCCCGGGGGGTGGGGATCACATCGGGGATGTCGGGGGACACGGACTCCTCCGGGTCGTAGTTGTCGTCCAGAATGCTCATGCACAGGTGGACGCACTCATTGCAGATATAGGCCCCGGGGCCGGCAATGATGCGGGCCACCTGGTCCTGGTGCTTGCCGCAAAAGGAACAGCGTACGCTTTTGCGCTCGTCGTTTTTTGGCATATCGTTACCTCGTCGTACTCTGGATTGGTTGCAGATGGGAGCAGGTAAAAAGCCGGAAAGGGAGCGGGGCGTTTCCTCCCCGCTCCCCCGCAGATTACCGGGAATAGATGACCTTGTCGATCAGGCCAAACTCCTTGGCTTCCTCAGCGGACATGAAGTTGTCGCGCTCACAGGCGGCAGTGACTTCCGCCACATTCTTGCCGGTGTTGTCGGCCAGGATCTGGTTCATACGCTTCTTGATGATCTCCAGGCGCTTGAGGTGGATGGCCATATCAGTGATCTGGCCCTGAGTGCCGGCGGAGGGCTGATGGATCATGATCTCCGCGTTGGGCAGTGCCAGGCGCTTGCCCTTGGCGCCGGAAGAGAGCAGGAAGGCCCCCATGCTGGCCGCCATACCGATGCAGATGGTGGATACATCACACTTGATGTACTGCATGGTATCATAGATGGCCATACCATCGGTGACGGAGCCGCCGGGGCTGTTGATATAGAACTGAATGTCCTTATCCGGGTCCTGGGCCTCCAGGTACAGCAGCTGGGCTACCACCAGGCTGGCGGTAGTGGCATTGACCTCCTCGCCCAGGAAGATGATGCGGTCGTTGAGCAGGCGGGAGAAAATGTCGTAGGACCGCTCGCCCCGATTGGTTTGCTCCACTACATAGGGTACTAAGCTCATGATTGCGAAACTCCTTTATTCTGATGTCGGGGCGCCGGGCCTCCCTCTCAGAGACCCGGGCCCCGGACCATCCCCATCCTTGGGCAGGCTTACCTCAAAGTATGCCCGCCTCACGGCGTCTTATTCCTCAGTTTTCTCCTGAGCGGGAGCCTCCTCAGCGGGAGCCTCCTCGGTCTTCTTCTTGGTGGTGCGGCGCTTCTTGGGCTTCTCCTCGCCCTCGGCAGCCTCACCCTCGGCCTCCTCGACCTTCTTCTTGGTGGTCTTCTTCTTGGCGGGAGCCTTGCCCACCTTGGCGCTGTCATAGATGACCTGCTCGGCCTTCTGGATGGCCAGGCCCTTCTTCACGTCCTCAGCGGGAGCGGCGGCCTTCACCTGATCCAGCTCCATGTGGTACTCGTCGGCCAGGCGCTTATACTCGGCCTCCAGGTCCTCGTCGCTGATCTCAATGTTCTCAGCAGCCACAACGGCGCCCAGAGCCAGGTCACGGCGCACCCGCTCCATGGCGGCGGCGGCGGCCTGAGAGCGGACAATGTCGATGGTCATGCCGGTCATAGCCATATACTGCTCGAAGGGGATGCCCTGAGCCTGGATGCGGCGGGCCATATCCTCCACCATCTGGTCGGTCTCGTAGGCCACCATGGCGTCGGGGATCTCAACCTCCATGTTGTCCATGACCTGCTCCATGATAGCGGCCTCAAAGGCGCGCTTGGCCTGGGCCTCACGGCGCTCGGTCAGCTTGTCGGCCAGATCCTTCTTGAAGGCCTCCAGGGTGTCAAACTCGGACACATCCTTGGCGAACTCGTCATCCACGGTGGGCAGCTGCTTCTCCTTGACCTCGTGGACCTTGACCTTGAACACCACGGGGGCGCCGGCCAGATCCTCGGCGTGATAGTCCTCGGGGAAGGTGACGTTCACGTCCTTCTCGTCGCCGGCCTTGGTGCCAACCAGCTGATCCTCAAAGCCGGGGATGAAGGCGCCGGAACCCAGCTCCAGGCTGTGGCCCTCGGCCTTGCCGCCGTCAAAGGGAACGCCGTCCTTGAAGCCCTCGAAGTCGATGACCACGGTGTCGCCGTTCTGAGCCTCACGCTCCACGGTCACCATACGGCTGGCGCGGTTGATGTAGGGCTTGAGCTCGTTGTCGATGTCCTCGTCGGTGATCTTGACCTCTTCCTTCTCAGCGGTGAGGCCCTTGTACTCGCCCAGCTTCACCTCGGGACGGACAGTGACGGTGGCCTTGAAGGTCAGGCCGTCCTTGCCGGCCTCCAGAACCTCCACGTTGGGCCAGGACACCACGTCCAGCTTCTCCTGCTCCACGGCATCGGCATAGGCCTTGGGATAGAGCTCGTTGATGGCATCTTCATAGAACACGCCGGAGCCGAACATACCCTCGATGATCTTCCGGGGAGCCTTGCCCTTCCGGAAGCCGGGCACGTTGATCTTGTTGCGCTGCTTCAGATAAGCCTTCTGGACCGCGGCCTCAAACTCCTCGCCGCCGATCTCGATGACCAGCTGAACGGCGCTCTTTTCCTGCTTCTCGACGCTTTTGACATTCATCTTGTTAACTTCCTCCTGTCAGCCCCGGGGCCCGGACAGGGGTCCAGGACGGGGCAGCTTTCGCGTTATCCGTTATATATTATCAGATGTGCGCGGAAATTGCCATAGTTTTTTTCAATTATTCCAGGATTTTTTGGGGCTGGAACCCCACATAGTCGGCCGCCACCAGATGATAGACCACCGGACCGTACTTTCCTTCCACCGCCAAACGGTGGCTTCCGCCGTGCAGGTGGCCGTAATAACAGGCCTCCACCTCATACTTTTCAAGCAGCGCGATGATCTCCGCACAGCGGTAGCCCTGATACAGGGGCGGGTAGTGGAGAAAACACAGCTTCTTCCTCTCCCCCGCCGCCTTCAGGGAGGCCTCCAGCCGGATCAGTTCCCGGTTGAACACCTTCTGGTCCCCTTTTTCCTCGTAAAACCAGCCCCGGGTGCCGCACAGAGCGTACTCACCGTATTCGTAGCAGTTGTTGTGGAGGATCTTCAGGGTAGAAAAGCCCTTCTCGGCAAAAAAGCGGTTCATCTTGGATGCGGTATTCCACCAGTAGTCATGGTTGCCCTTGAGCATCAGCTTGCGGACGCCGGGCAGGCTGTCCAGAAAGGCAAAGTCGGCCTCCGCCTCCTCCAGGCTCATACCCCAGGACAGATCGCCACACAGCACCACCGTGTCCTCCGGGCCTACCGCCTGAAAGCCCTCCCGCAGCTTGTCCACATAGCCCTCCCAGCCGCCGCCAAATACATCCATGGGCTTGTTGGAGGCCAGGGAAAGGTGGGTATCGCCAATGACAAACAGGGCCATTTACTTGAGCATCTCCAGCACCTGGTCCACCATGTGCTCCTTGGAGACGGTCTGGCTGAAGCGCACGCTCTTATTCTTGAGGGCAGCCAGAGGAGCAGGCACGGGCACGCCGGTGAGCTCGGCCAGCTGATCCAGGATAGCGGTCCCCTCCGCCAGCTCGGTGACGCCCAGGGCACCCAGCACGCTGTCGCAGAACTTGAAGGGGCTGGCGGTAGACACCACCACAGCGGGGGTCTCGTCGCCGGTCTCCTTCCGGTACTGATCCAGCACGTCAAAGGCAACAGCGGTGTGAGGATCGATGAGGTACTGGTGCTCCTGCCACATCTGACCGATGACCTTCTGGGTCTGGGCATCATCACAGCAGCCGGCGGCAAAGATGCGGCTGAGCTTGGTCTGGATGGCGGGGCTTACCTTATACATTCCCACGGTGTTCAGCTGGTTCATATAGCCCCGCACCTCGGCATCGTCATGGTTGCTCAGGGCAAAGAGCATCCGCTCCAGGTTGGAGGAGATCAGGATGTCCATGGAGGGGGACATCGTATTGTAGAAGGTGCGGTTGCGGTCGTACTGACCGGTGCGGATGAAGTCGGTGAGCACGTTGTTGGCATTGGAGGCACAGATCAGCTTATTGATGGGCACGCCCATCTCCTTGGCGTAGTAGGCCGCCAGGATATTGCCGAAGTTGCCGGTGGGGACGCAGACATTGATGGGGTCCCCCTTCTGGATCTTCTCGTCCCGCAGCAGGTCGCAGTAGGCCGAGATGTAGTAGACGATCTGGGGCAGCACCCGGCCCCAGTTGATGGAGTTGGCGGAGGACAGGAAATACTCCCGCTCTGCCAGCTGCTCCCGCAGGGCCTCATCGGAGAAGAGCTTCTTCACGCCGGTCTGGGCATCGTCGAAGTTGCCCACCACGGAGCAGACTCCCACGTTGCCGCCCTCCTGGGTGTTCATCTGCAGCTCCTGGATAGCAGACACGCCGTCCTTGGGATAGAACACCAGAATGCGGGTGCGGTCCACGTCCCGGAAGCCCTCCAGGGCAGCCTTACCGGTGTCGCCGGAGGTGGCCACCAGAATGCACACCGTCTTGGACTCCTGATTCTTCTTCAGGGAGGCGGTAAGCAGGTAAGGCAGCATCTGCAGCGCCATATCCTTGAAGGCGCAGGTGGGGCCGTGCCACAGTTCCAGGCAGTAGGTCTTGTCGTCCACCTGCCGGACAGGAGCCACCTCAGGTACGTCAAACTTGGCGCCACCGTAGGCCTTGCTGGCAAAGGAGGTCAGCTCGGAGGAGGTGAAGTCGTCCAGATAGGAGTTCATCACAAAGACCGCCCGCTGCTGGTAGGACATATCCCGCATGGTATTCAGGCCGTTGGGAGACAGCTTGGGGAACACCTCGGGGGTCATGAGGCCGCCGTCGGCGGCCAGTCCCCGGGCAATGGCCTGAGCTGCGGTGCAGCGGTCCTGTTTGTTTCTCGTGCTTACATAGTACATACTTTGCTCACTACCCTCATCAGATTATTGAAGAACAGATCCTGCACCAGGGCCAGGCCGTAGCCCCGCTCCAGCAGGAAGTGGTAAAGCCGTTCATAGTCCTGGACTCCGGCCATGCTGCCGGCCAGGGGGCTGCATCCGTCCAGATCGCCCCCCAGGGCGATGTTTTTCTCGCCCCCCAGCTCCAGCCAGTGGTCCAGATGGGCGGCAATGGCCTCCAGATCCGCCTTACCGCCCACAAACTCAGCGTAGAGGTTCAGTCCCGCCACGCCGCCATGCTCTATTATGGCAGTAAATTGCTCGTCGGTCAAGTTCCGGGGATGAGAAAACGCAGACCGGCTGTTGGAATGACTGGCAAAAAAGGGACCGGACAGGGTGTCCGCCACATCCCAGAAGCCCGGGTCGGACAGATGGGACACATCCACCAGCACTCCCAGCTCCTCCGCTTTGCGGACAAAGGCCTTTCCCTGAACGGTCAAGCCCTTGTCGGTGTCCTCTGCGTTGGTGCCGCCCAGAGCGTTGGCCCGGTTCCAGGTGGGATTGACCGCCCGGACACCCAAAGCACAGGCCTCCTCCAGCCGTTCCACAGAACAGTCCAGCAGCTCTGCCCCCTCTACAGACAGGAAGGCAGCCATCTTTCCAGCCGCGAAAGCCTTCTCCGCCTCCTCTGCCGTCCGGCAGTGGGTAATCACAGAGGCGTTGGCCTCCATTTCCCGGGAAAAGAGCTGGTATTCCCGCTCAAAGGTCTCCCGGGGTATAAGCCCGGGGAAATCCTCCGGCTGACCAAAAAGGGCAAAGAATTGAGCGTACCGGCGGAAGGCTCTCCCCCGCTCCAGATCCACATGATAGGAATTGCGGCCAAAGCCGCCCCCCTCCAGGCAGCATTTCAGCACCGTATCACAGTGTCCGTCAAAGACGTCGATCTCCGGCAAGGCACCCGCCTCCTTTTAAAACGCATTTTCCCAATAGTGAAACTCCGGTTCCCGGGTAGCCATGCCCTGGGGCGCATACAGCTCCGCCACGTCGAACCGGGGCTGGAGCCCCATATCAGGGTGCTCCGCCAACCAGCACTCCGCCGTGGTACGCAGCTTCTGCTGCTTCCGCCGGTCCACCGCCGCCCGCCCGGGGGCAAAGGAATCATTCTTCCGCAGCTTCACTTCTATAAAGCATAAATACTTGTCAGTCGTTGCAATCAGGTCGATTTCTCCAAACCGGCAGTGATAACCGGCGGCAACGATGGTATAGCCCCGCTGCCGCAGCAGCTCCGCCGTCTTGGCCTCCCCCCAACGACCCAGCAGCTTGGCCTCTCCCCCGCTCATAGCTTTTTCAGGAAGGTGCGGCGGTGGATGGGACAGGGCCCGTACTGCCGCAGCCGTTCATAGTGGAGTTTTGTGGGATATCCCTTGTGCTGCTCAAAGGCGTACTGGGGGTACTGTTCCGCCATCTCCTCCATGTACCGGTCCCGGCTCACCTTGGCCAGAATGGAGGCGGCGGCAATAGATGCCGACAGGGAATCTCCCTTTACAACTGTTGCGTGGGGCGTGGTGACGGCTCCGTGCTTTCCATGGTCCCGGTTACCGTCGATGAGGGCGAAGTCGGGCTTGACGCTCAAGCCGTCAATGGCCCGCTGCATGGCGTTCATCCGGGCGCTGAGGATGTCGGTTTCATCGATCTCCTCCGCTTCCACCCATGCCACGCTCCAGGCCTGGGCCTGCTCTATAATCAGATCGTAGAGCTGATCCCGCTTTTTAGGAGTCAGCTTTTTGGAGTCATTGAGGCCGGGGATCACCAACTCCCGGGGCAGGATCACCGCAGCGGCGTACACCCGACCGGCCAGGGGACCAGCTCCCGCTTCGTCGCAGCCACACACCAGTTCATGGCCCTGGGCCCAGCAGTCCCGCTCCAGTTCCCACAGATCCATATAGTATATCTCCTTTACACCTCTTGGGGAGTCTCCAGGGTAAAGTTACCCAGCTTGCCGCTGCGGTACTCCTCCAGCAGCACCCGGGCCATACGCTCGGTGTCCACCTCGCCGCCGGAGATCAAGAAGCCCCGCTTGCGGCCGCAGGCCTCCAGCAGCTCCCAGCCAGCTAAACCGGGCTGGGGCTCCACCTTGTAGCGGTCGGTGATGGCCTGGGGATACCGCTGTCCCAAAATCTCCATCAGGTGGCAGGCCAGGGTCTCCCGGTCCATGATTTCATCCTTCACCGCCCCGGTAAAGGCCAGGTGCATTCCGGTGATCTCGTCCTCAAACTTGGGCCAGAGAATGCCGGGGGTGTCCAGCAGGTCCAGGCCCGGGTCCACGTTGACCCACTGCTTGCCCCGGGTGACGCCGGGCTTGTTGCCCGCCTTGGCGGACTTCTTTTTGGCCACCTGATTGATAAAGGTGGACTTGCCTACGTTGGGCACCCCTACCACCATGGCCCGCACAGGGCGGCCTACCAGTCCTTTTGCCTTCCACTGCTCGATCTTGTCCTTCAGGGCGGACTTGATAGCGGCGGAGAATTGATTGACTCCCTTGCCGTCCCGGGCGTTGGTCTCCATGACCCACCAGCCCCGCTGGCGGAACCAGTCCCCCCACACCTTGTTCATGGCCGGGTCGGCCTGATCCGCCCGGTTGAGGATGATGAGCCGGGGCTTGTCGCCCACAATCTCATCGATATCCGGGTTGCGGCTGGAAATGGGAATGCGGGCATCGATGATCTCCGCCACCAGGTCCACCAGCTTCAGATCCGCCTGGATCTGCCGCCGGGTCTTTGTCATATGGCCGGGATACCATTGGATGTTCATGCTCCCGCCTCCTTTGGTTCGGTTAGAATCAATTTTATGCTCCATTATACACAAGATATAGTAGTTTGAAAAGAGCAAACACGCACAAAAAAGCGGCTCCGGATCAATCCGGAGCCGCTTTGCGGAACAGAGAATTTACTTGAGCCAGCCGACAGAGACACAGGAGCTGAGGCCGTACCAGGTCACGTTGCGGCCCAGACCCTCAAAGAGGGCGCGCACACCCACATACTCCACGCCGTCCACGGTTTTGACGGGCAGGGTGACCGACTGGTCGTCCAGCTTGATGGTGACCATGCCGTCGGCCTTGGTCTGGGCGGCGCTGAGGCCGTTCACCGTATCGTTGAGGGGCACATAGATGGTGCCGGGCTCAACGTACAGCTTGCTGTTGTAGGTCAGGGGCAGGCCGTTCCACATGATGGTGGGCTGGGACAGGTCCTTGGTGTACACCACTTCCCCGCCGGAGACGGTGGTGAGCACCTGGATGTCCTTGATATCCTCGGCGGGGCAGTTCATGTAGTCCCGGTCAATGACCACGAAGTCGGCCAGCTTGCCCACCTCCAGGGAGCCCTTGATGTCCTCGTTGAACTCGCCGTAGGCCGCCCAGATGGTGAAGGAGCGCAGGGCCTCCTCCCGGGTCATGCACTGCTCGGCATGCCAGCCCTCGGGCGGCTCGCCCAGACGGTCCTTGCGGGTGACCGCGGCATACAGGCCATGGTAGGGATTGACCAGTTCCACGGGGGCGTCGGAGCCGTTGATGATGATACTGCCGCTGTCAATGATGGTGCGCCAGGCGTAGGCGCCCTTCAGCCGCTCGGCGCCGATGCGGTCCTCGGCCATCAGCATATCGGAGGTGGCGTGGGTGGTCTGCATGGAGGGCAGGACCCCCATATCAATGGCCCGCTGGATGTCTTCCAGGGTCAGGATCTGGAAGTGCTCGATGCGCAGGCGGGGATCCTCTCTGGGATTCTCCTCCATCACCCGCTCATAGGCGTCCAGCAGTTGGTGGTTGGCGCCGTCGCCGATGGCGTGGCTGCCCGTCTGATAGCCGTTATCATAGGCCAGCTTCACCAGCTGGTACATCTCCTCGTCGGAGGATCTGTAATTGCCCAGATGACCGGCCCGGTCGCTGTACTCCTCCAGCATGGCGGCGGAGCGGGCCCCCAGGGAGCCGTCGCTGAACAGCTTGACCGCCCGGACGTCCATGTGTTCATTATACAGACCGTCCTGAGGCTTATTGTTGCGCAGATAATCGGCCTGAGCCCCCTCGGTGGAGGACAGGGACATCAGAATATAAACGCGCAACTTCAGACTGCCGTCCTCATACAGGGGCTTGTACACCTCGTTCAGGGTCTCCACGGAGGTGCCGGCGTTCATGGCCGAAGTGAGCCCGTAGGAGAACAGCTGATCCTGGGCCAGCAGCAGGGCCTGCTTCTGCTCCTCGATGGAGAACGCGGGGAGCAGGGCGCTGATCGGACTCATGGCGGTATCGGTCACACAGCCCAGCAGTTCCCCGTCCTCCGTCTTCAGATACTCGCCGCCCTGGGGATTGGGGGTATCCTTCGTGATGCCCGCCAGCTCAAAAGCCATGGAGTTCACCCAGCACATATGGCCGTCCGCCCGGGTGAGGTACACCGGGTTGTTGGGGGCCACCGCGTCCAGCTCCTCCTTGGTGGGATAGTCGCTGTCCTCCCACACGGTGTTCATCCAGCCCCGGCCGCGGATCCACTCGCCGGGCTGGGCCGCGTCGGCCGCCTCCTTCACCGCGGCCAGAATGTCCTCCTTGGGTTTCCAGAAGGCATCGATCTGAAGCAGGCTTTCACCAAGACCGTTGATATGCATATGGCCCTCGATCAGGCCGGGGATCACGGTGTTGCCGCCCAGATCCACCACCTTGGTGCCGGCGCCGATGTAGGCCTCCACACCGGCCTCATCGCCCACATAGACCAGCCGGTCGCCCTTGACGGCAATGGCGCTGGCCACGGTGAACTCCTCATCCACCGTATAAATATTGCCGTTGCGGTACACACTGTCGGCGGGCTCAGGGCCGGCCGCAGAGGCGGGGAAGAGGGAGAGAAGCATGGTAAGTGCCAAAATCGTGCCAAGAATGCGTCCAAAGCCTTTGCGTGACATGAATTTCGCCTCCTATTTGATTCTTCTTTCTCAGTTTCCCGGTGTGCGCGATTGGGCCTGTCCTCCTTTCCTCTTGCTCTTGCCTATAGCGTACCATGAAGCATTTTCTTTTGCAAGACGGTTTTTCAAAAGTCCATTTATGCCTCTGTATTCCTCTATTCTGTCTGAAACCATTTAAAAACCTTAAAAATATTTCAGTTTCTTTATGAATTATAACCAAAACAAGAACATCAAACTTCGCCGTTCTCAATTTACCGATGCATTTTTGTGCAAGATGGCAAACAGTTTGCGTTTTCTAACTATTTTTAGACATAAAAAAAGAGAGAGGCAGCTGCCTCTCTCCTTTTTCGGATAAATCCAATGCGATTAGATGCGCTCCTTAACCTTGGCCCTCTTACCCACGCGGTCACGCAGATAATACAGCTTGGCGCGGCGCACCTTACCCTTGCGGACGATCTCGATCTTGTCCACAGCGGGAGCGTGGATGGGGAACACCTTCTCCACACCAACGCCGTAGGACACGCGGCGAACAGTGATGGTCTCCTCGATGCCGCCGTGCTTCTTGGCGATCACGGTGCCCTCAAAGACCTGGATACGCTCGCGGTTGCCTTCCTTGATGTGCACGTGCACACGGACGGTGTCGCCCACATTGGCCACGGGGGGCTCAGCCTTCTGATACTTGGCGCTGAAAGCCTGCATAAGATCCATTTGATTTTCCTCCTGTTGATAGGCGTTCTTACCGGCCATATTCCCGCCGTCCTTCTCTGGACAGCAGCCGCAGAGGACCGCCCTTTATTGAGTCCGATATAGTATACCATGCCCCACCACAAATTGCAAGCAGATTTTTCATTTTTTCTTGGTTTTCCGCAGCGGGATGGCAGACAGCCACAGAGCAACCAGCAGCAAGGTCAGGTTGCCCTCCCCTACCCGCCACAGCAACAGCGCCCCCATGGTCAGGCCCATGGACAGCCCAACGGAAAGCAGGCCCACCACCGGCTGTGCCCAGTCCTCCCTGCCCGCCAGGGTCAGCAGGCAGCTCAGCGCCCGGCCTCCGTCCAGCGGCCCCACCGGCAGCAGATTAAACAGGCCCAGAGCCAGATGGAGGCCGGTAAAGCACCACCAGGCCTCCCCCAGTCCTGAACAGATCCAGGCGCACAGCAGATTGACCGCCGGTCCGGCCAGGGCGGCCGCCAGCTCCCGGGCGGGGCCCAGGGGACAGCGTGCAGACAGGGCCATCTCCGCCCCCACGCAGGAGAGTTTCAGCCGGGCCACTCTGCCTCCCAGCAGCCGGATGGCGGCATAATGGCCCAGCTCATGGAGGGCGCAGGCCGCCAAAGCCTGGGGCACCAGCGTCCCGCTGTCCAGATAGTACAGCAGGGCCCACAGCAGCAGGGCCCCTGCCGTGATCTCCACACGCCCCCATCTCATTCAGTTGGTCTCGATATAGTAGATGGGATTGATCCGCACCCCGTTGAACCGCAGCTCCAGATGCAAATGGGGTCCGGTGGTGTTGCCTGTGTCGCCGGACAGGGCCACCGTGTCCCCTGCCTTCACCGTCTGGCCCTGACTGACCAGCAGCTGACTGCAATGGGCGTAAAAGCTCTTCACCCCGTTGGCGTGGCTGATCTGGAGGTAGAGGCCGTACTGATCGGGGTCATCGCCGATATAGTCTACCACCCCATCGGCAAAGGCCTTGACCTGGGTACCGGTGTTCACTGCCAGGTCTACTCCGTTATGGAACTTCTCCTCCCCGTCCACCGGGTGCTCCCGCCAGCCAAAGGGTGAGGTGAGCACCCCCATCACCGGGCTCACTGTCTCCCCCACATCCAGCCGGTACTTATCCATGGAGGTGTTGTCCGGCAGAGCGGGACCGGTGTAGTCCACGTGCTCCACCGCCGGTTCCGGGGTGGGAGTCGGCTCTGGGGTGACCTCCGGCTGGGGCGCCGGTGTGGCGGCCACCGCCGGGGTCGCCTGGGGGTCGATCTTCAGCCCCAGGGTCCCGGTGCCTTCCTGACGGCCAAAGCCGCTGAGCCAGGCAGCCTGGGCGGCATAGAGGGCGTTCTCCCCCGCCGTTCCGCCGGTCTTGGCCTCTTCCCCGCCCAGCATCTGGCTCCAGGCATCCCCCAGGGTATCCAACATCGGCTCTCCCTTGGAGATAGACTGGCCCAGGTCGGCAAAGACCGCCTGAAAATCCGTGTCCCCCCGCAGCAGGCCCAGCACCTGCTCCCGCAGGTCGGAGATCCGCTCCGGGAAGATCCCTTTTCCGATAAATACCGCCAAAAACAGTGCCAGACAGACCACCAGCTGGGTGATCCGCCGCCTCTCCCGTGGGCCCAGCACTGTTTTTCCCTTCTTTTGTCCCGTTCTTCTGCTGGCAACCCTGCTTCGCTGCTCTCTCATGCCGGCCCGCATCCCTTCTGTATGAGTGTGGGCTATCTATATGCGGCAGAGCAGTGGTTTATGCGGACAACCCGATTTAAGGTTTGCCCCCCATGATGGCGTCCCAGTACCGTTTGGCGGCCTGTTCCACCTTGTTATCTCCGTATTGATAATAGTGACTGCCCGCCAGGGCGTCGGGCAGATACTGCTGTTTCACCCAGTGGTTGGGGAAATCGTGGGGGTAGATGTACCCCTGCTCCCGCTCCATCCCGGCCGAATCGGCGTGGACGTTCTGCAGGTGCCGGGGATAGTCCCCCGTCTTGCCCTTGCGGATGTCAGCCTGGGCAGCGGCAATAGCCTTGTACACCGAGTTAGATTTAGGGGCGGTGGCCAGCAGGATGGCCGCTTGGGCCAACGGCAGCCGTGCCTCAGGCAGACCCAGCTGGAGGGCGTTGTCCACCAGAGCCTTAACGATGAGGGCCGCCTGGGGATAGGCCATGCCTACATCCTCGCTGGCCGAGCACAGCAGCCGCCGGATTGCAGTGATCAGATCCCCCGCCTCCAGCAGCCGGGCCAGATAGTGGCAGGCGGCATCCGGGTCGGAGCCCCGGAGGGACTTCATCAGGGCGGAGGCAATGTCGTAGTGGTCGTCCCCCTCCCGGTCATACCGCATGGCAGAGCGCTGGGCCACCGTCTGGGCATCGGCCAGAGTGACAAGGAGCTTTCCTTGCTCCCGCTTGGCGGAGTTGAGGAGCAGCTCCACCGCGTTCATGGCCTTGCGCACGTCCCCGCCACAGGCGGAGGCGATATGCTCCTTCACGCCCTCCTCGCACACTACCTCGCCCTCCAGCCGCTCCCCCATGAGTCGGATGCCCCGCTCCACGGCGGGCAGCACGTCGGCGGCAGTGAGGGGCTTGAATTCAAAGACGCTGGAGCGGCTGAGCACCGCGTTGTAGACATAGAAGTAAGGATTCTCAGTGGTGGAGGCAATGAGGGTAATCTTGCCGTTCTCCATGAACTCCAGCAGGGACTGCTGCTGCTTCTTGTTAAAGTACTGGATCTCATCCAGATAGAGCAGCACCCCGTCGGGGGCCAGCATGGTGCCGATCTGAGCCATAATCTCCTTGATGTCGGAGATGGAGGCGGTGGTGGCGTTGAGCCGGTGGAGGGGCCGGTTGGTGCGCTTGGCGATGATGTTAGCCACCGTGGTCTTGCCGGTGCCCGATGGGCCGTAAAACACCAGATTGGGGATGTTGCCCCCCTCAATGATGCGGCGGAGCAGCCCTCCCTCCCCCAATATGTGGCGCTGGCCCACCACCTCATCCAGAGACTGGGGCCGGATCTCGTCCGCCAAAGGCCGGTATGTCATGGGAACGACCTCCCTTAAAAGCAGAATGGAGCGGAATTACTTCCGCTCCATTCTAACACACGTTCGATTGACCGTAAAGAGAAAATGCCCCTATTCCTCTGTGACGGTAAAGACCTTTTCAATGGACACACCGAATACCTTGGCGATATTCCAGGCCAGTACCAGAGAGGGATTATACTTTCCCTTTTCCAGATTGCTGATGGTTTCCCGCCGGACCCCCACCCTTTTGGCCAGCTCCTCCTGACTGAGTTCCAGCCGGGCCCGGTGCTCCTTGATCCGATTGTATATCATGACCGGGTATACCACCATTCCTTACAACTGCTCCAGAAGTCGGACAAGGCGTATACCGCAACCGCCACGCCCCAGCCCAGGGCAAAGGCCGGATACAGCCCTTCTCTGGTGCCCCCTCCCAGCAGCAAGCAGCCAAGGGCTGCCACCACAGAGACCGTCATACCTGCAAAAAAGCCCAAGGCCGCCGAGCGCTGGATCCGCCCTTCCTCCATTTCATCCGCCCGGACAAAGAAATACTGGAAGTCCACCGCAAAGGCGAAGAAACCCAAAAAGGCCCGTTCCGGCGTGAATACTCCCACAAAACCCAGCAGAGACAGTAAGCCGATCAGTCCATACCACCGTTTGGTCTTCATCTCATTCCCCTTTATATGTGTGATGTATTTCGCTCATCTTGTGATAAATATACCATATCATAATTTACCTGTCAAGCTGGATGGGTGGACGCAACAAGGCCGCCCGAAGGCGGCCTTGTGGAACGTTCTTATTCGTACAGGGGGTATTTGGCGGTGAGCTGGGCCACCTGGGCACGCAGGTTCTCCTGGTTGCCCTCGAAGTTGGTAGCGGTCTGCCACATGACCTGGGCAATGACCTTCATGTCCTCCTCTTTAAAGCCCCTGCTGGTGGCGGCAGGGGTGCCCACCCGGATACCGGAGGTGACAAAGGGCTTCTCGGGGTCGTTGGGGATGGCGTTCTTGTTGACGGTGATGTTGACCTCGTCCAGGCGGTGCTCCATCTCCTTGCCGGTGAGGTGGGCGGGCCGCAGGTCCACCAGCATCAGGTGGTTGTCGGTGCCGCCGCTCACCAGATCGAAGCCCTCCTTCAGCAGGGCGTCCGCCAGGGCGGCGGCGTTCTTCACGATCTGCTGCTGGTAGGTCTTAAACTCAGGCTTGAGGGCCTCGCCCAGAGCCACCGCCTTGGCGGCGATGATGTGCTCCAGGGGGCCGCCCTGGCTGCCGGGGAAGATGGCGGAGTCGATCTTCTTGGCCAGCTCCTCCTTGCACAGGATCATGCCGCCCCGGGGACCCCGGAGGGTCTTGTGGGTGGTGGTGGACACCACGTCGGCATAGGGCACCGGGTTGGGATGGAGCCCGGCGGCCACCAGACCGGCGATGTGGGCCATATCCACAAAGAGGTAGGCCCCCACCTCATGGGCGATGTCGGCAAAGGTCTTGAAGTCGATGATGCGGGGATAGGCGGAGGCGCCGGCCAGGATCATCTTGGGCTGGTGCTTCTTGGCCAGATCCCGGACCTGGTCGTAGTCAATATACCCCTGCTCATTGACACCATAGGCCACCATGTTGTAGTTCTTGCCGGAGAAGTTGACGGGAGAGCCGTGGGTCAGGTGGCCGCCGTTGGCCAGATCCATGCCCAGCACGGTGTCGCCGTGCTCGCACAGAGCCTGATACACAGCGAAGTTGGCGTTGGCGCCGCAGTGGGGCTGCACATTGGCGTGGTCGGCTCCGAAGAGCTGGCAGGCCCGCTTGCGGGCGATCTCCTCCACTACGTCCACGCACTGGCAGCCGCCGTAGTACCGCTTGCCGGGATAGCCCTCGGCATATTTATTGGTGAGCACCGTACCCGCCGCGGCCAGCACCGCCTGGCTGACGAAGTTCTCAGAGGCGATGAGCTCAATGTTGCGCTGCTGCCGGGCGTACTCCGCCTCAACGGCCTGACCTACCTCCGGGTCCTGGGCGGTAAGAAACTCCATGATATCCTTGACCAATGTCTGTCGCCACCTTTCAAAATTTTAGCGATTTAACTCATTATACCGGATGATTCCCAAAATTACAATCGTCACCATAGGAAAAACCCTCTCGTTTTTTGCTGCGTTGTGTGTTATATTGTCTAACGAGGTGATCCTATGAAAGACCATCAGGATGTCATTGCCATTGTGGAGGAGCTCAAGCGCCTCTACCCCGACGCCCTGTGTTCCCTGCAATATCCCAAGCCCTATGAGCTGCTCTTCGCCGTCCGTCTGGCTGCCCAGTGCACCGACGAGCGGGTCAATATGGTCACGCCCGCCCTGTACGCCCGCTTCCCCACTCTGGAATCCCTGGCGGAGGCCGACGTCAGCGAGGTGGAGACCTACATCCACTCCACCGGCTTCTTCCGGGCCAAGGCCCGGGACATCGTGGCCGCCGCCCGGATGCTGGTGGATGTGTACGGCGGCGTGGTACCCGACAATATGGAGGACCTGCTGAAGCTGCCCGGCGTGGGCCGCAAGACCGCCAACCTGATCCTGGGCGACGTATACAAGACCCCCGGCGTGGTGGTGGCCGACACCCACTGCATCCGCATTACCGGCCTGCTGGGCCTCACCGACGGCACCAAGGACCCGGTCAAGACCGAGATGCAGCTGCGGAAAATCCTTCCCCCGGAGGAATCCAGCGACTTCTGCCACCGGATGGTGCTCCATGGCCGGGCAGTGTGCGTGGCCCGGCGGCCCGACTGCCAAAACTGTACCCTGCGGCCCTGGTGCGATCATTTCCAGAAGAGCGTTGGAGATTAAGCCGATTAGTTCCAAATAGTTTTGCCCTGTTGGGCGAGTGCCTTTCTGTGCGGACAGAAAGGCACCAAAGAACCGTCAAAGGGGAGAGGGATTTCGATTTCCCTCTCCCCTTTGAAATCCCCTCTCCTTAAAACGACCAATCAGGGGGGAGACTGCGGTCTCCCCCCTATTGGATGTACCCCCCCTGGGGACGGGCCGATGAGGACATCGGCCCCTACATCAATCTTGGAAGTCTGTTTGTAGGGGCGGGCGCCCACACCCGCCCGCCC
>NZ_NFLU01000009.1 GCF_002161085.1 Flavonifractor sp. An112
GGGTAAGCCCGAGAAAGAAATGCAGTCGGCAAACCTTTCGGGGCCCCTTAAGGGGCTTCGTCCGTATCAGGCCCTTTTAGGGCCTACTCAAGCCTCCGGCTTAGCCGGAGGTTTTGACTCAATCAAACCCAGGTGTGCCAATTTTGCCTCAATTGCGCCCCGGCTTCTTCCGTGCTCTCTGGCAATGGCGGAGAGTTTCATTCCAGAATAAAACTCATCAACCAATTTATCTTGTTCTGCCTGAGGCCAGGACTTTCCTGCGTTTGGCGTGTTCGCCCCTTTTTTGGCGTCCTGAGTCAAGGAGAGGATATGGTGCAGCGCGCGGATGATATCCGGATGATTGCAAATATGGTTTGGTGGAAAGAGTTCACCAGTAAACGGGTCCATACCGTCCGCCAAGGCGGACAACAGTTCTTTTGCGCGAATAGTATCCATAGAGCCAGCCTCCTTCCTTTCCGTGCGAAACAGTTCCCTGATGCTGTATTCAGTATACTTGGATTACCAAGATACGGCAAGTAGAGCTGTGCAGTTTTGCATTGACTGAAACACAAGTCCTGCTCTATAATATCTCTATTAGATATATTGGAGGGCGTTATGGAATACCTGATTTTAGGGCTGCTGATTCTATCTCCCATGACGGGGTATGAGTTGCAGCAATTCATCAAGAAAAACCTGGCCCTGATCTGTTCCCATAGCGCGGGCAGCGTGCAGACGGCTCTTGCCAAGCTGAAGAAAGAGGGCAAGGTGACAGCCTGTGAAGTGATCCAGGGCAAGCGCCGTAAAAAGCGCTTTTCCATCACGGAAACTGGCAGATCTGTTTTTTCTGCCTGGGTGGCTCAGCCCATGCAGGCGGACAGGGTGAAGAACATGGAGCTATCCCGTCTGTTCTTTGCGGGGCTGGCACGGCCGGAGGAGCGCCTGGCCGCTATTCGGGACTACATCCGGCAGATGAAGGAGACCCGCGGGGTCCTCTGTGCCATTCAGCAGCAATTCCGTCAGATGGACCCGCAGGAATTGCCGTCTGGGACCGATTGGTCCCAGATACTGCGCTTCCAGGGATACACCATTCAGTACGGTATCGCCGCCGCTGACTTTGAAATTGGCTGGTACAGCCGTCTGCTTCACGAATTGGAGGAACAACCATGAAAATTCTTGTTTTGAATGCCAGCCCCAAGGGCAAGAATTCCACCACGGTCCACACCGCGCTGTATTTGCAGGCGCTGCACCCGGAGCATACCTTCACTGTCCTTCCGGTGGGCCAGCGCATCAAAAGCTATGAGAAAGATTTTGCTCCGCTGCGAGAGGAATTGGAGCAGGCAGATCTGCTGCTGTTCTGCTATCCGGTCTATACCTTTATTGCGCCCTATCAGCTTCACCGGCTCATCGAGCTCATCAAGGCAGATGGGGTGGATCTCTCCGGCAAGTTTGCCTCTCAGATCACCACATCCAAGCACTTCTATGATGTGACCGCCCACCGCTATGTGGAGGAAAACTGCTTTGATTTGGGTATGAAGGTGGTGCGGGGGCTGTCCGCCGATATGGACGACCTGCTCACCCAGCAGGGGCAGCAGGAGGCACGGAGTTTTTTCGATCAGCTGATGTTTTCCTGTGAGCACGGGCTGTTTGTCACACCGCCTGCCAGAGCGCCTCGGCGGGAGAAGCCGGTCTATCAGCCGGTACTGCCCGCTGTCTCCAAAAGCAAAGAGAAGGATGTTGTGATCGTTACCAACTGCGCCCCTGAGGATGAAAACCTCCGGAATATGATTGCTGATTTCCGTGCCGCGCTGCCCTTTGAGAGCCGGGTGGTAAATTTGAGGGAGTTTCCCTTTGCCGGTGGCTGCCTTGGATGTTTCGGCTGTGCCATCACAGGGAAATGTGTCTATACCGATGGATTTGACGCATTTTTGCGCAATACCATCCAGACCGCCGACGCCTTTGTCTACGCCTTTACCATCTCCGACCATTATACCCACTCCAGCTTCAAATGCTTTGATGACCGGCAGTTCTGCAACGGCCACCGTACTGTTACCCACGGTACGCCCATTGCCTACCTGATCAGCGGCGACTATCAGTATGAGAGCAACCTGCGCATGATCGTGGAAGGCCGCAGTGAGGTGGGCGGCAACTATCTGTGTGGCGTGGCCACCGATGAGGGCAATACTGCTGCCGATGTGCAAAATCTGGCCGATGCTGTGGTATTTGCTATGGAGAAGAAGCTGTCCCGCCCGGCCAATTTCTACGGGGTGGGCGGCATGAAGATTTTCCGGGACCTCATTTATGTTATGAGAGGCATGATGAAAGCCGACCACAAGTTTTATAAAGAACACGGCATCTACGACTTCCCCCAGAAGCAGAAAAAGCGCATTCTGCAAATGAAGCTGGTAGGTGCCATGCTGGCGGTTCCCTCTGTGCAGAAGAAGATGAAGGGACAGATGAATCAATACATCATTGGGCCGTACCAAAAGGTGGTGGAGCAGGCAAGGGAAAGAACTGAGTCGACAAGAGAATCTTATTGAGATGTATCTACGCACGAATCATGAACTGACGATAAAAGGGTGCTCCCCGCTGAGCGGAGAGCACCCTTTTCAGCAAAAATACATGGGGCCTTCATGACAATTTTAGCATTGCTGTGCTATACTGTAGCAAACAGAAAAAGAAGGGATATGGACGTGCGGATTTTGATGCTGGGCAACAGTTTTACCTTTACCAATCATATGCCTCAGATGCTGGCTCAACTGACTGGGGCGGAAGTGGTCCACCACACCCGGGGCGGGGCGCGGCTGTCGGAGCACCTGAACCTCAAGACCAAGCTGGGTGCATTAACGCAGGAGGCGCTGGACAAGGAACATTGGGACTATGTGGTGCTCCAGGAGATGAGCCACGGGCCCATAACCGCTCCCGGCAGCTTCTTTGCCAGCGTGGAGCAGCTCTGCAACAAAATTTGGGAGAATGGGGCAGTCCCCATTCTCTACGCCACCTGGGCTTACCAGAGAGGCGGGGCCAAGCTGACAGCCAAGGGCTGGGATTATAGTGAGATGGCCCATAAGATGTCTGAAGCCTACCACAAAGCCGCCCGAGAGAACCACGCCCTCCTTGCTGATGTAGGGCGGAAGTTTTATGAGTTGTCCGATACTCAGAACCTCTATGCCGCCGATGGCGTGCATCCCAGTGAACTGGGTTCCCGTATCGCGACGGAAACCATTGCGGCGGTCATTCAGGAGCAAAAGGAGAAATTACGATGATTCGAGATATCTGCAAAGATGAGACGTTCCTGGCCCAAAAGGCGGTGCCTGCCACGCTGGGCGATGTTCAAGTGGCTGCCGACCTGCTGGAGACACTGGAGCACCACAAGGCCGGCTGCGTGGGTATGGCGGCCAATATGATTGGGATCAATAAGCGCATCATTGCTTTCGATAACGAGGGCAGCTACATGGTCATGTTCAACCCGGAGATCGTTAAAAAGTCCGAGCCCTATGACACGGAGGAGGGCTGTCTCTCCCTGACCGGCGTCCGCCCGGCCAAGCGGTGGAAGACCATCAAGGTACGCTGGCAGAACGAGAAATTTCAGGAGCGGCTGAAAACCTTCACCGGCTGGACGGCTCAGATCATCCAGCATGAGATCGACCACTGTGAGGGCATCATCATATGAAAAAGTGCAGGATCACTGTCATGCGCATCACCCGATACGAGGACCTGATGGCCCAATATGAGAATCCCATCGCTCATGCCTGCGACATGGAGGTGGGCCAAGTCTTTATCGCCAATGGCTGGGAGAAGCCTGTGGGCTTTTGCCAAAGCGCCTGGGATACCCTCTCGCCCTTTGTGCTGGCCCTAAGCCACGGGGGTGAGAACTTCTACGACGGCTGGATGAAGAACCCCCAATCCGCCATGCTCTCCTGTAACGACGGGTTCCGGCCGGTGAGCTTTCTGGTGGAAACCCTGGATGAGGACGCGGACTGAGGAGGAAACGCCATGTTTGAACATAAAGTTGCCGTGGTTACCGGCGGAGCAAAGGGTATCGGCAAGGCGATTGCGGAGGAATTCCGGAAAGCAGGCGCCGAGGTATGCGCGATTGACCTACTTCCCAACGATTATTTTGTGGGTGATCTGGCCGACCAGACCGTTCTGGAGGATTTTGCCCGCAAGGTGATTGCCGACTATGGTCATGTGGACTTTTTGGTCAATAATGCCCTGCCCCTGATGAAGGGCATTGACGCGTGCAGCTACGAGGAGTTCAACTACGCCCTGCGCGTGGGAGTGACCGCCCCCTTTTACCTTGCCAAGCTGTTTGCGCCCCACTTTGCTCCCGGCGGGGCCATCGTAAATATCTCCTCTTCCCGGGATCGTATGAGCCAGCCCCAGACCGAGAGCTACACGGCGGCCAAGGGTGGCATCTCCGCCCTGACCCATGCCTTGGCGGTGACTCTGGCCGGTAAGGTGCGGGTAAATTCCATCTCGCCTGGCTGGATCGACACCGACTATACCGTTTATGACGGCCCCGATGCTGTTCAGCAGCCCGCAGGCCGGGTTGGCAATCCCCTGGACATTGCCAATATGGTGCTCTATCTGTGCTCGGACAAGGCGGGCTTTCTTACGGGGGAGAACATCTGCATTGACGGCGGCATGACCCGCCAGATGATCTATCACAATGACTTTGGATGGACCCTGCAAGGAGGAAACGGGCTATGAAAACCGCCATCTGCTACTATTCCCGCCACCATGGGAACACGCTGAACGTTTTGAAGGCCATGGCGGGCGAGGGGGATGTGGACCTGATCGATGTTACCACGCGCCAGACCGTCCGGCTGGAGAAGTATGACTGTATCGGTTTTGCCTCCGGCATCTACGGTTTTGAATTCCAAAAGGCTGTGGTGGAGTTTGCCCGGCAGTACCTGCCCCAGGGCAAGCCGGTGTTCTTCGTCTATACCTATGGCGGCGCCAAGGGTAGTGGGGCCAAGGCTGTGGCGAAGATCGCGCAGGAGAAGAACTGCCGGATGCTGGGGGAGTTTTCCTGCAAGGGCTATGACACCTTTGGCCCCTTTAAGCTGGTAGGCGGTATTGCCAAGGGACATCCGGACGAGCGGGATCTGGAGAACGCCCGCAGCTTTTACCGGAATCTCAGCAAGACATACGACAGAGGTGGGCAGAAATGAAACTAGCCATTCTCTCCGACACCCACGGCCTTCTGCGGCCGGAGGTGGTGGAGCAGCTGAAAACCGCCGACGCCATTCTCCACGGCGGCGACATCAATAAACAGAGCATTGTGGACCAGTTGAGGCAATACGCGCCTCTCTATGTGGTCCGGGGCAACAACGATAAGGAGTGGGCGGAAGACATCCCCCATGATCTTACCATCACCTTGGATGGTGTGACGTTCTATATGGTCCACAATAAGAAAGAACTTCCCGCAACGCTTAACGGTGTGGATGTGGTGGTATTTGGCCACTCCCACAAGTATGTGCAGGAGGAGAAGAACGGTATTTTGTGGCTCAATCCCGGCTCCTGCGGCCCCCGGCGGTTCCATCAGGAGATTACCATGACGATGGCGGAACTGGCAGATGGGGAGATTCGGGTGGAGAAAATCTCCATTCCCCACGAGGTAAGGTGATGGAACTGGGACTGACTTTCCCCCTCAAGCGATTTTTGAAGATGAAAACGCCGGCCTACGGCACGCAGCCAGACCGGCGTTTCTGCTGGGACCTCCATGTCATCGATCTGCGGGGGTGCAAGTGTCTGCTGGCTGTCCACTGTCACAGCCGGTATACCTTTGTACGCTATGATGTAACGCCCCTTCAGTGGGCGGACCTGCCAGGCCTGTTTCGGGAGGGGCTGAGGGAAAGCTTTATCGCCGCTGGGTTTACCGAAGATCAGGTGAAAACATATCTGCGGCAGGCGGGCGAGATCGCAATCACCCGCACCCACGGCCGCCGGGAGGTGGCCTTTCTCAACCGGGCCTGGGAGGATGTATTGGCGCTGGATCTGTGCCTGGATACGGATTGTCAGGCCCAGCCTCTGCTGGACCATGCCGTCAATACAAAGCCCAGCCGGTGCGTGGGCTTTGAGGGGCTTGGAACGAGCCTGGAGCGGGTGAATGCCATATATGAGCATGAGAGGAGACAGGAGTTTGAACAGGGAAGAATGTCTGATTTGTAAGGCGCCTTTGGAATATCTGACCCAGGATGAGGTCATGGAATGCGCCATCTGCCATAAGAAGGAGTCCAGCAAAACCCGTTGTGTGGCGGGTCATTATGTCTGCAATGACTGCCATACCCAGGGTATGGACAGTATCTTTGGTCTGTGTCTCTCTGAGACTTCTGCCGATCCTGTGGCCATTCTCCGCCGGATGATGGAGCTACCATTCTGCCATATGCACGGTCCGGAGCACCATGTAATGGTGGGCGCGGCTCTGCTTACTGCCTATAAAAACGCCGGTGGTAACTTGGAGTTTGAGAAGTCGCTTCGGGAGATGTATAGCCGGGGCAAGGCGGTCCCCGGCGGAGCCTGCGGCTTTTGGGGAGCCTGCGGAGCGGGGATCGCCACAGGACAGTTCCTGGCCATTGTTACCCAGTCCACACCCCTGGCCCAGGAACCCTGGGGTTTGAGCAATCAGATGACCGCCCGGGCGCTGAAGAACATCGGCCGGGTGGGCGGCCCTCGATGTTGTAAGCGGGACTCCTTCCTGGCCATCCTGGCCGCCGTGGACTTTACCAAGGAGCATCTGGGGGTAGAGATGGAACGGACAATTCCTGTCTGCTCTTACAGTGGCCGGAACAACCAGTGCATTGGCAAGCGCTGTCCGTTCTCGGCGGCGAAAGCACTTGAAACGAAAGAGATTAAAACTGTTAAACGTGCAAAGCTGGTAAAACTATCTTTGAAATGAATACAGCCCGGAACTTCTGGATGATAAGAAGTTCCGGGCTCGTTGTTGTTATGCCTGTATTTGTTCCAGTTCCTTCTCAATCAGAGAAACAGCAATCGTAAAGGCCTGGATGCGGCGTCTGGCCAGTGTGATTTGAGATTTCAATCGGGCGGGATCTTCTTTCCCTTCCAGAGTCTTGACGGTTTCCCGCAGCTTATGCAGGGTAGAGTCGATCTGCCGTTTGGCCTCCACAAGTTCATCTTTGGTATAGGTCATGCTTTGCCTCCTAAAATGGACCTTACTTATCGTGGTGTTGCGGGAGAGTATCCTTTAGCGGCGGTTGCTCTTCCGCTTGCGAAAATCCTCCTCAATATCGTCTTTCCAGTGCTCATCCAGCGTAGCACAACACCGGACAGCGGTGACAGCCTGACTCACCACCTCGTAGTTGAGGCGAGTACCCTCGCTGTCACAGTGGTAGTTTACCGCCCGATCCGGGGCGATGCCCAGCGATCCCGCCGTTTCCACCGCGTCGATGTTGGCACCCAAAAAGAGGAACTCCCAGCCGTACTTCTCCTTCTGGCGCTGGATCATGGTTTTGACCTGCTGAGAGGTATAGCGGCGGCTGGCATTCTCCATGCCGTCGGTGGTGATGACGAAGAGGGTGTGCTCCGGTACATCCTCACTCCGGGCGTATTTGTGAATGTTACCGATGTGATGGATGGCACCGCCGATTGCGTCCAGCAGGGCGGTGCAGCCCCGGACATAGTATTCTCTGTGGGTAATAGGCTCGACCGCTTCAATTTTTACCCGGTCATGGAGCACCTGGGTATGGTCGTTAAAGAGAATGGTGGAGACAAAAGCCTCGCCGGGCTCCTTTTTCTGCTTCTCCAGCATGGCGTTGAAGCCGCCGATGGTATCGACCTCCAGTCCCTGCATGGAGCCGCTGCGGTCCAGGATAAAGACCAGTTCCGTCAAATTCTTTTTCATAGAAAAATCCCCCTGTTCTGTGTTGTTTGGTTTACGAGCACAGTATAGAGGGATTTTATGTTTGTTTGGTCGCCTGGCGGGCGACAATTATGCTCTCAAAATTTGCGCCATGGGTTTGCCTTTGGCCAACTCATCCACTAGCTTATCCAGATACCGGATTTCCCGCATCAACGGGTCCTCGATTGCTTCCACCTGAATGCCGCATACCTTGCCGGTGATGAGGGTTCGATTGGGATTCATGGCCGGGGCATTTCGGAAGAAGTCCCCATAGCTGGTATCAGACTGCTCCAGGCGGGCAATGTCCTCGACGCTATATCCGGTGAGCCAGGTGGTCACCTGGTCCACCTCTTCCCGGGTACGACCCTTTTTCACTGCCTTGTTGATTAGAAGCGGATAGAGCTTGGCAAAGGACATCTGTGTCACATCGGTACGGGGCATGGTATTAACCTCCCAGCAGGCTCTGATCAAAGGCGAAGAGAGCCTCGTTGATCTCAAAGATGTTGTAGTTTTGGTGGGCGATGAAATACTCCACGATGATGTCGAACTTACTGGCGTGGGAGAAGGCAAAGCCTGCCTTTCCCAGCATCTCACGGGCCTCCTGCAGAGGCAGCTCCAGGGCCACGGCGAAGGCCATAGCGGTGGGCTTAGAGGGCTTGTAGTGGACGTCCGAGCGGATCTTGGAGAAGAGTTTTCGGTCAATGTTGGCCTTTTTATAGCACTGGGCGTCGGTGAGACCACGCTCATCGATCTTCCGCAGCAGCATCTGAGAAAAGCTTTCATCCAGTTGACTGAGGGCCTCGTCCAGACTGATGGTCAACGATGTGGGGGGCAATGGTGCTGCTGTAGGGGTCAGTGGTGTTCCTGGAATAGACTCCCACATTGACGTTGTTAAAAAACGCTCATCCGGCTGGCTCAGGTTTTCGTCCGACCAATGCGCTGCCTTTGCAGGAGTCCACGGTACTTCTGTCATGGAAGGGGCGTTAAAGCCCGCGGAACGGCGGCGCTGCTCTTCCAGACTGTCGGTATGTTCGGACACATAGTGGTCGTCGATATAGGCGGCAATATCGGCAAAGAGCTTTCCGCCGATGGTGTAGGTGGCTCGGTCGAAGATCACCAGATAGACGGTCATATCGTGGGAGAGCAGGAAGTCTCCGATGGTGTCCACCGCCACCTTCAGAGCCTGGTCCTTGGGGTAGCCGTATGCCCCGGAGGAGATAAGGGGAAAGGCCACCGTTTCGCACTTGTTGGCGAAGGCCAGCTCCAGGGAGGAACGGTAGGCGGAAATGAGAAGCTCCCTCTCGCCGCAACTTCCACCCTGCCAGACAGGGCCGACGGTGTGGATTACAAACTTGGCGGGCAGGCGGTAACCCTTCGTGATCTTGGCCTGTCCTGTTTTGCAGCCGCCCAAGGTACGGCATTCCTTCAAAAGATCCGGCCCGGCGGCGCGGTGAATGGCGCCATCCACACCCCCGCCTCCCAGAAGGCTCTCTTTAGCGGCGTTGACGATGGCGTCCACCTTCATGGTGGTGATATCATTTCGAACGATGTGCAGGGGCATGAGAACACCTCCTCATTGATTGGTTTTATGATACCATGAACTGGTCGTTCTGACAAGGAACGGACATTTGCCCGCCTAAAAACCTATTGGAAGTCTTAGCTATTTCGATTTGTAGAGAGACCGCAGCATCCGGCCCCAAAATACTTGACAAAAGAGAATAAAACACTATAATGAACGATGTTCATATTGAGGTGATAGGATGAATACCGTAGTTACATCCAAAGAGGAGATCCTGAAGACCAGCCGTGAGCTCATCCAGCAAGCGGGGTGGTCTGCGGTCAATATTCGCTCAGTGGCGGCCGCCTGCGGTGTGTCGGTTGGTTCCATCTACAACTATTTTGATTCCAAAGCTGCTCTGATGGGTGCCACAGTGGAGAGCGTCTGGTGTGAGATCTTCCGCCGCCCGGAGGATGAGGCAGTATTTCAGGATACCCAAGCCTGCATTATCTGGCTGTACCAACGAATGAAGTACGGCTGTAAGCGGTATCCCGGATTTTTCAATCTTCACTCTCTGGGGTTCATGGGGGAGGACAAATCCGATGGAAAACGGCGGATGCAGCAGACCTGGCAGCATATTTTGGATAGCCTGCATTCTGTCTTGCTGCGGGATGCCAGAGTCCGGCTAGATGCCTTTACCGAAGCATTTACAGCGGAAAAATTTTCTGATCTCCTGTTTTCGCTGATGCTGTCTGCGTTGCTGCGGCGGGATTATGATCCCTCGGTTGTATTGGAGATCGTCCGCAGGACCCTCTATTAAAATTCCCACAACTCTGTGGGAATTTTGTATCCCGGAAATTGAACATTGTTCATTAGGAGGAGGCAATGATGAAAGTAAAACGGAATACGCTGCTGCTTCTGGCCTGTTTGGTGTGGAGCGCGGCGGGATTCAATATCCTTCGGATCGGCGTAATGGCCTATCCGACCTATGTTACGGTGCTGAACGCGCTGTTGTCGGTACTGGTGTTTGCCGTATTTCAGTATTTTATTTTTGGAAGGCTGGTCAAAAAGCACACTGCCCGGATTGCCGCCTATTTGGAGGAACGGCACTTTTTCCTCAAATTTTTTGACGGAAAAGCTTTTGTTATCATGGCGGTTATGATGACCGGGGGCATTGGCCTCCGAGTGAGCGGGCTGGCGCCGGAGCGGTTTATTGCCGTATTTTATACGGGCCTGGGCGCTGCACTGCTACTGGCAGGATTGCTGTTTGGCAGAAACTTTATCAAGGCGACCATTGCAGCAGGCGCCGTCCAAAACAAAATGGAACAAGAAGGAGAATATGAAACGGGAATGCAAATAAGGAGAGGAACTATATGAAACGCTATGCGAATACCGCGCTGCTGTACGCCATCCTGGCCATGGCGGGCGGCGTGTTTTATCGGGAGTTTACAAAATTCAACGGCTTTACGGCTAAGACCACGCTCTCTGTGGTGCATACCCATTATTTTCTGCTGGGTATGGTGTTCTTCCTGTTGATTCTTGTGCTGGAAAAGGCTTTTTCCTTCACAGGCGCAAAGACCGGACGGGTGCTGGCACTCTATCATGTGGGCCTGAACCTGACCGCCGTGATGCTGGTGGCGCGGGGAGTGCCCCAGGTGCTGGGGACCTCGCTGTCCGCTGGTATGAATGCGGCTATCTCCGGTATAGCTGGAATTGGGCATATCCTGCTTGGAGTCAGTCTGATTTTGATGCTGCTGCAGATCAAGCGCAGCGTAACGAAATAAGACAGAAGAACGGGGTTGGTACTGCATTGCAGTATCAACCCCGTTCTTCTGTTTATCTTGGCGGACGATCATCCTGCCTATTGACATGGAGTTACAATTGGCATACACTTAACGAAGTTAAATAAATGGGAGATTGTACGATTATGGAATGGACAGATATGGTGCATTATCAGCAGCAGCTCCAAAAGGTCATGCGTTCGCTCCTTCCACTACGGAAATCCGTGCTTACCGCCAGCGAATGTGAACTTTTGGCTCATCTCTATCTGAAGCCGGAACAGAACACGCCAGTTTTACTCAGCCAAAACAGCGGCATGAAAATTGAGGCGGTCAGCCGGTGTCTGAAATCGCTCCATGAGAAAAACTGCATACGCAAGCAGCGGAAGGAAACAGACGAGCGGAGTTATCAGATTTTTATCACGGAAACCGGTCTTGCAGAATTGAAAAGGGGATACGAGAGTATTCTGCAGCCCTTCTATGATTTATGGCGCAGCTCCAGCCAGGATTTTGAGGCGTTTGTGTATTATGCGGACCGACTTGCCGTGCAGATTGAGAAAGGACAGGAAAAGCCCCATGACCATGAAGTTTTATGACGCGCTGCAGATGGACCCCTCCGTGCTGAAGCGGAAGATTGCAGCCTGTGAAGTAAAACGGGAGAAAACCTATTACTGGGTTGCGATAGCGGTTCGGTCTGTTTTGATCGTGGCTTTTGCCATTGTGTTTATCAGTTTGCTATCCGCTGTGTTCGGAAGCGACAACACCCCTCTGGCAGTGGCACTGTTCTGCATGATGCTTGGGATTCGCTTTGTCAATTTTGAATATTGCATCGGAGATTCTCTGATTACCCTGGCAGCGGTGCTGGCTATTCTGGTTCTGGTTCCCAGTGCGGCGGCGGTGGTTCCGCCGGTTCTGTTGATTCCGCTGCACTTTGCGGGCTTTTTTGCCATTCTCTGCATGACCACCCAACGGCCTGAAATGGGTAACGGCGGCCTGTACAGCTTTGCCTACATCTATCTGACAGGCAATCCCGTCGTGGGAGAGGCGCTGGTTCGCCGCGGACTGTTGGCCTTGGTGGGTTATCTCATCTGCGGCGCCATCCTGTTTGCCAAGCACCGGGATCAGCATAAGACGACGCGTTTTCACCATGTCATGCGGAAGTTTGATCTTGCTGTGCCGGTTTATCTGTGGCAGTTTCGCATGGCCCTTGGCGTGAGTCTGGTGCTGACTGCGGGACAGGTGTTTGGCGCAGAGCGGTTCATGTGGATGGGATTTGCCTGTGCGTCGCTGCTATCGGAATATCCTTACTCCGGCAATACGGTTACCCGCTTCTGGCAGAGAATTGTGGGGGCTGTGGCGGGCTCCTGTGCGTTTTTTGTGGTTTATCTGGTGACGCCGGAAGCGCTTCACCCGTTAATGGGCCCCTTGGGAGGACTGTGTCTGGGCTTTTGCACCGATTATCGGTATAAAACGGCGATGAACTGTTTTGGTGCGCTGATGTTGGGGACCGGGATCTACGGACTCCAGGGAGCGGTGATCCTTCGTATTGTAGGTACCATCTTGGGTGTGACCTTCGGCCTGGTATTTGCGTTTATCTTCCATCGCCTGGCGGCGGCAAGATTTCTGACAGTACCGGAAAGAGAATAAGAAAACAGAAAAGGGGGCGGGCGACTGAAAGCTTTTTCGGGTGCCTGCTCCTTTAGTCCGTTCAAGCGGATGTTGCAGATCAGTATGTGTAGAACGCATGACAACAATTTGTGTGCAGTTTTGTTGGGGAACGGCTTTTTCTGTTCCTTTTGCCGTGCTATACTGTTTATAGAAATCTTTGTATGGACGGAAGGGAGCGGATAATATGCCTATGCTGGGTGCAATCCTGACCCCACATCCTCCGGTGCTGCTGCCTGAAGTGGGCAGGGGCCGGGAGTGTGAGATCAATGCCACCGGTCAGGCCATGCGTGCCGCCGCTGCAGAGGTGGCGCGGTGGAAGCCGGATGTGCTCATTGTAGCCTCACCACACACGGTTTTGTACGGAAATTATTTCCACATTGCCCCTGGAGCGGGTGCTGCGGGCGATATGTCTGCTTTTGGCGCCCCGCAGGTGCGCATTGAGGTAGAGTACGACGGGCCGCTGCGGGATGAAATTGTGCGTCGAGCCCGGGAAAAAGGTCTGGAGGCTGGCACCCTGGGCCAGCGTAACCCCGCTCTGGACCATGGAGCATTGATTCCTCTTGTTTTTCTCCGCAAAGCGGGCGTGGATTGCCCCATCATACGGATGGGCCTTTCCGGCTTCTCTCCGCTGGAGCACTACCGACTGGGACAGTGCGTGGCCGAGGCGGCAGAGGCATTGGGCCGCCGGGCCGTGTTTGTGGCCAGCGGCGATCTCTCTCATAAACTGAAATCTAACGGCCCCTATGGATTTGCGCCGGAGGGACCGGTCTTTGACCGGCGGGTGACAGAGACTATGGCGTCGGGGGATTTTCTGCAATTTCTCACCATGGACGCAGATCTTTGCCAGCGGGCGGCTGAATGCGGCCTGCGTGCCTTCCAGATGATGTCTGGAGCCTTGGATGGGCTGGCGGTGGAGCCCCGGCTTTTGAGTCATGAGGGTACTTTCGGGGTGGGATACGCGGTGGCGTTGTTTCCGGTCACCGGACGGGACGATGGCCGCCGGTATGCGGCCGCTTTCCAGCAGGTCAGGCAGGCCCAGCTGGAGGAGAGACGTGCTAAAGAGGACCCCTGGGTAAGGCTGGCCAGGTTGTCGCTGGAGACTTATGTGCGGACCGGGGATCCTCTGGGGCAGCTGCCTGCGGGATTGCCCCAGGAATTGACCAGTCAGGCGGCAGGAGCCTTTGTATCCCTCCATAAGGACGGACGGCTCCGTGGCTGCATCGGTACCATTGCGCCAACCCAGAGAAATGTGGCCTGGGAGATCATACAAAACGCCATTTCCGCCGGGATCCGAGATCCGCGGTTCCCGGCGGTGCGGGCCCGGGAGCTGGATGAGCTGGAGTACAGCGTGGATGTGTTGGGGGAGCCGGAAACTGTGGATTCCCCCGATCAGTTGGACCCCAGACAATATGGAGTCATTGTCAGCTGCGGGCAGCGGCGGGGACTGCTGCTGCCTGACCTGGAAGGTGTGGACACAGTGGCGCAGCAGCTGGATATTGCCCGGCAAAAGGGCGGGATCGGCGCGGAGGATCCGTATCAGATCCAGCGATTTCAGGTGGTGCGGCACCGATGAGCATCTCGTGTGAATTGTGTTTTCACCGCTGCCAATTAGCGGAGGGACAGACCGGGCTGTGCAGGGCCAGAGGCAACCGGGGCGGACGGATTGTCCCGCTCAATTATGGCAAGCTGACTGCGCTGGCCCTGGACCCCATTGAGAAAAAGCCGCTGCGCCGGTTTCATCCAGGCAGTATGGTACTGTCGGTGGGCAGCTTTGGCTGTAATCTGAGCTGTTCCTTCTGTCAGAATATTGAGATCGCTGGAGCAGGGGAGACATTCCCAACCAGGGATTGCACACCGGAAGAACTGGTACGGGAGGCTGTACGTTTGGCCAGCCGGGGCAATATCGGTGTGGCCTATACCTATAATGAGCCGCTGGTTGGCTATGAGTATGTGCGGGACTGCGCCGCGCTGGTACACCAGGCCGGGATGCTCAACGTGCTGGTGACCAATGGTACCATTGCAGAGGACTGGTGGCGGAAGCTGCTGCCGCTGATCGACGCGGTAAACATTGATTTGAAGGGCTTTACCGAACGATGGTACCGTGCTCTGGGAGGAGATCTGGAGAGTGTGAAACGCTCCATCTCCCTGGCTGCCGGCCGCTGCCATTTGGAGGTCACCACGCTGATTGTGCCGGGAGAAAATGACACGGAGGAGGAGATCCGGGCCCTGTCCCGATGGCTCTCCTCGGTCGATTCCCACATTCCCCTGCACATCTCCCGCTTTTTCCCCCGCCATCGTATGGCGGACCGTCCACCTACGCCGGTGGAGACGGTCTACCGCCTGGCAGATGTGGCACGGGAAGAACTGCATGATGTTTATACTGGCAACTGCTGAAAATCATCAAACAGGAGGTATCTTTTATGCGTAAGAATTTTGGAGCAAAACCCTGGACCTACCCCCAGCCGGTCTTTATCCTGGCCACCTATGGCGAAGATGGCACGGCGGACGCCATGAATGCGGCCTGGGGCGGCATCAGCGAGGAGAAAGAATTGTCCATGTGTATCAGCGCCGGTCATAAGACCACCGCCAATATTCTGGCCCGGAAGGCTTTTACGGTAAGCATGGCCACGGCAGAGCAGATGGTGGCCTGCGACTATGTGGGTATTGAGTCGGGCAATAACGTGGCCAATAAGCTGGAAAAAGCGGGCTGGCATACCAGCAAAGCAGAATTTGTGGATGCGCCCCTCATTGATGAGCTGCCTATGGCTGTGGAGTGCCGCCTGGTCAGCTATGATCCGGAGAGCTGCCGTCTGGTAGGCGAGATCGTAAATGTCAGTGCTGATGAGTCGGTTTTGGGAGAGGACGGAAAGATCGATCCGGACAAGCTGCAGCCCATTATCTTTGACCCCATCCACAATACCTACCGCAAGCTGGGTGAGAAGGTGGGCAACGCCTTCCGGGACGGGGCGCAGCTGAAGTAATCGAAGGAGAATGATTGGCGCAACAGACCTGCAGTATCCTTGAATTTACAAACAAAGAAAGAACCAAGCAACAAAATGGACGCCCGGCATCAGCCGGGCGTCCAAGTTATTTGCTTACGTTTTGAGAAGAGGACAGGTGATTCTGCAGTTGCTCCAGGAACAGTTCTGCCGCCTTGGAAAATGTCTGGGATTTTTTCCAGACCAGGTGCATCCCCAGCTCCAGCTTTGGCTTCAGGAGCCGGAAGCACAGGTTGCTGCCAGTGGTGTTTACCAGTTTGTCCAGGGTAAAGGCGTATCCCAGCCCCTCGTCCACCATTAACGAGGCGTTGTAGATCAGATTATAGGTGGCCACGGTGTAGAGCTCCGAGGGTTCTTTTTTGAGCCAGCGGTACAGGCCGCTTTTATTATCCACCTGCCGGGAGAGGATCAGAGGCTTGTCCCACAGATCATGGGGAGAAACGGTGTCCTGCCGGGCAAGAGGACTGTCTCGCCGCATCAGTACCCCCCAGGTGTCCTTCATAGGCAGCTCCATATAGTGGTATCTTGTTTTGTCCATGTCCCCAAGAAGGACGCCAAAATCCAACAACCCCTTGTCCAGCCGCTCGCATACGTCCACAGCGTCGCCGCTGACGATGTGGAAATGGATACCCGGGTAGCGCTCCCGCAGCTGTTTGGCAGCCCCAACGATTTGGCGCACGCCGTCTGTCTCACCGGTGCCGATATAGATATCCCCGTTGACGGTGTTGCCGGACTGCATAACCTCTTTCTCCGTCCGGTCCACCAACTCCAGAATCTCCTCCGCCCGTTTCCGCAGCAGCATACCGTCCTCGGTCAGCGTGATCTTCCGGTTGCCCCGGACCATCAGCTGCTTACCCAGCTCTTCCTCCAGCTCCTTGAGCTGCCTGGAGAGGGTGGGCTGTGTCAGGTGAAGGGATTGTGCCGCCGCTGAGATATTTTGCTCCCGTGCCACGGCCAGAAAATATTGAAGCACTCTTAACTCCATAGCGCTCACCTCTGTATAGATAATAGCATGACTTAACTATAGGTTTCAAGCATAGTAAGATATTCTATATAGGTATTTGTTATCTGAAAGCGCCGGTGATACAATGAAACCAAATACCTGAAGAATTGGGAGCGTAACATGGAGCTAGAAGAATTTTTGAATGAACTGAACAGCGGTAACGTGGTGCAGGGCGGAAGCGAGGTTCACCAATTCATGCACGGCGTCAGCCAGGAGGCCCTGCGGATTACCGCGGAGATCAACGGGAGCTATCATGAACCGGCGCAGCTGCGGGCCCTGTTTTCTCAGCTGATCGGCAAGCCGGTGGATGAGAGCTTCGGGCTTTTCCCGCCTTTCTACACGGACTGTGGAAAAAACATCCATATTGGAAAGAATGTGTTTATCAACGCGGGGTGCAAATTTCAGGATCAGGGCGGCATTTTTATCGAGGATGGTGCCCTCATCGGTCATAATGTGGTGCTGGCGACCCTTAACCACGTTGCCTCGCCAAAAGACCGAGGCAGCATGATCCCCGCACCGATCCGAATCGGGAAGAATGTGTGGATCGGCGCCAATGCTACCATTCTGCCTGGTGTGACCATCGGGGACGGCGCCATTGTGGCCGCCGGCGCGGTGGTGAACAGAGATGTGCCGGAGAATACCGTGGTAGGCGGCGTACCTGCAAAAGTCATACGGACCATCGGCGAGGAGGACGAAGCATGAGCAAGAAAGTTTTGGTGATTTCTACCAGCCTGCGTCACAACAGCAATTCTGATCTGCTGGCCCGGCAGTTTGTCCAGGGTGCCCAGGAGGCCGGCCATCAGGTGGAGCTGCTCTCCCTACAGGGGAAGGAATTGCACTTTTGCAGGGGCTGTCTGGCCTGTCTGAAGCAGTCCCGGTGTGTGATTCAGGACGACGCCAACGCGATTGTGGAAAAGATGGCGGCGGCGGATGTGATTTGCTTTGCCACCCCGGTGTACTATTACGAGATGTCCGGCCAGATGAAAACCCTGCTGGACCGGGCCAATTCTCTGTACGCCGCCGACTACGCTTTCCGGGATATCTACTTACTCACCGCCTCCGCTGAGGAGGAGGACAGCGCCTCTGACGGCCCTGTCAACGGCCTGAATGGCTGGATCGCCTGTTTTGAAAAGGCTCGGCTGGCCGGTGTGGTACGGGGCGGCGGCGTCAATGACCCGGGCGATATGGCCTGTCTGACCGAAAAGCTGGCCGAGGCCTATAAGATGGGTAAGGGTGTATGAGAACCGCGGCAAAGTGGCTGTGTATGCTCCTTGCCCTATTGGGACTGTCGGCCTGCGGGGGCAGCGTTCCAGAAGAGACACAATCTGCGGAGACGGCATCCGGTCAGGAGGAAACGGCATTGAAGATCACAGTAGGCGATGAGGAACTGCTGGCTACCTTGGAGGACAACAGCTCGGCCCGTGAATTCAAGGAGCTGCTGGCACAGGGGCCGGTGACCATCGAGATGGAGGATTACGGTGGCTTTGAAAAAGTGGGCCCGCTGGGTACCACGCTGACCCGGAATGACCAGCAGATCACCACGGAGCCGGGGGATGTGATCCTCTATCAGGGCAATCAGATTACGATTTACTACGGTACGAATACCTGGAACTTCACCCGGCTTGCAAAGATCGATGATCCCGCCGATTTGCAGGCGAAGCTGGGAGAGGGAAGGGTTCAGGTTACATTTTCTCTTGAGTAGGAGGTATTTGTTATGGCAGTGAAGCAGACGGCGGGCAGAGATGCGCTGGGTGAGTTTGCTCCGAAATTTGCGGAGTTGAATGACGACGTATTGTTTGGACAGGTGTGGAGCCGGGAGGACAAACTCTCCCTGCGGGATCGTTCTCTGGTCACGGTTGTGGCTCTGATGGCTCAGGGGCTGGTGGACAGCTCCTTCCAGTATCACCTGAGCACTGCCAAGCAAAACGGTATTACCCGCCAGGAGATTGCGGAGATTTTGACTCATGCTGCCTTTTACGCAGGTTGGCCCAAGGCCTGGGCGGCCTTCCGTATGGCCAAGGAAGTGTGGGCCGAGGATGCCGGCGATGATGGTAAGGCCATGCACCAGAAAGAAATGGTGTTTCCCATCGGGGTGCCCAACGACGGGTTCTCTCAGTACTTCGTGGGCCAGAGCTACCTGCAGCCCCTCTCTGTCAGCCAGGTGGGGGTATATAACGTGACCTTCGAGCCAGGCTGCCGAAACAACTGGCACGTCCATCACGCTGACAAGGGCGGCGGGCAGATTTTGATTTGCGTAGCTGGCCGAGGCTGCTATCAGGAGTGGGGGAAGGAGGCCAGGGAGCTGCATCCCGGCGATGTGGTCAACATTCCCACCGGCGTCAAGCACTGGCATGGCGCCGTATCGGACAGCTGGTTTTCCCATCTTGCCCTGGAAGTGCCTGGTGAGAACTGCTCCAATGAGTGGCTGGAGGCAGTTTCCGAGACCGAGTACAGCAAACTGGGTTGATTTTTATCCTGCAAAAAGGCTCCCGCCAGACTGGCGGGAGCCTTTTTGTGCAGAAAACTCTGTAAAAACTTATGTATACTGCGTGGAACTATCTTGGGTGGAATAAAAGGAAAACAGCAAATATTATAAAATTTCCGTTCAAAACTTGTCGAACAGCAGGATTTCTGTTATGCTATTATCAATCGCATCATCCAAGACAGAACAGAGTCCAACGCAGAAAGGAAAGTCCATGGTTAGAAAGAAAGCAGTATCCGGGTTGCTGGCAGGCGCACTACTGGCAGCCATGATTCCTTTGTCCTTTGGCGGAACGGTCCAAGCAGCGGGGAGCAGCGGGTCCTTTACCGACGTAGCCCCCGGCATATGGTATGCCGGCGCGGTATCCTATGTGTATGACAACGGTTTGATGAGCGGTATTTCCGGCAGTATGTTTGCGCCGGAATTGTCCATGAGCCGGGCCATGCTGGCCACGGTGCTCTACCGGATGGCGGGCAGTCCGGCAGTGAGTGGTAAGGACAATTTTACCGATACAGAGAATGATACCTGGTACTCCGACGCGGTGCTGTGGGCCCAGCAGAACGGCTATGTGACCGGGTACAGCAGCCAGACCTTTGGTACCAACGACCCTGTGACCCGGGAGCAGGTGGCCACCATTTTGTGGCGCTATGCAGGCAGCCCGGACGCCAGCGCCGGTACACCCTATGCCGATGCAGACGAGATCTCGTCCTGGGCGGTTCCCGCAGTGGACTGGGCCCAGGCGGAGCAGGTCATCAGCGGTAAGCCGGGAAATTGTTTTGATCCCTCCGGCCAGGCAACCCGGGCGGAGACAGCGGTTATTCTGACCCGCTACGACCAGAACAGCCAGCCGGAGCCGGAGCCCACGCCTACCCCGACTCCAACTCCGACTCCAACTCCAACTCCAACTCCAACTCCAACGCCTACGCCTACTCCTACACCTACTCCCACGCCTACTCCCACGCCAACACTTACACCGGAACCCACCCTCAGCGAAAGCCCGGATCCGGAACCTACTCCCAGTGAAACACCGGAGCCAACGCCTACGCCTACTCCAATGCCCATCCCATCCAACCCCTATGACAGCGAGGCGTTTTATGTCAATGAGGATGGCTTCCTCAGCTACAATGGAGATGCGGAGAGCCATGTGGGCATCGATGTCTCCTCCCACCAGGGCAAGATCGACTGGGACCTGGTGGCGGAATCCGGAGTGGAATTTGCCATCATTCGGGTAGGTTATCGAGGGTATACCGTGGGTAAGATCGTGCAGGACCCCTATTTTACCTATAACATAGAAAACGCCACCCGAGCGGGTATCGATGTGGGGGTTTACTTCTTCTCCCAGGCGGTCAACGAGGAAGAAGCAATGGAGGAGGCCTATCAGACCCTGGAGTGGATCGAGGGATATGATGTGACCTATCCGGTGGTATTTGACTGGGAGTATGTCAGCGACAGCAGCAGCCGTACATACAACATGACCTACCAGGAGATCATTGACTGTACCAAGGCATTTAACCAGGTGATCCAGGATGAGGGATATCAGCCCATGGCCTACAGCAATCCCAATCTGGTAAACAAGGGGTTTGACCTCTCTCAGCTGCAGGACTATCCTTTCTGGCTGGCCCACTATACCACCGGCTGGACACCCACCACATTCCCGTATTACTATGATATGTGGCAGTATTCCAGCAGCGGAACGGTAAGCGGGATCGAGGGTAAGGTGGATCTGAACATCTGCCTGGTGGATCTGAAGAAAAACAATCGAAAATAAGAAAAGATTGGGGGTGCGGCAATCCGCTGCACCCCCATCTTTTTTAGAATGATATTGACATATGCCGGAAATAAGCGTATGATGATGCTATAATAATTGGCATATGCCGGGAAAAGGAGCGACGAACCATGAAGATCGCAGTTGCCAGCGTGGGAACAGAGGTAGGAGGCCACTTCGGCCATTGTGAACATTTCCGTATCTACACTGTGGAGGACGGCAAGATTCTGGGGGAGGAGCTGGTACCCAATCCGGAGCACAAGCCTGGATTCCTGCCCAATTTCCTGGGGGATATGGGGGTTGAGGTAGTCATTGCCGGAGGCATGGGTGCCCACGCCGTGTCTCTGTTCCAGCAGCGGAACATCAAGACCATGATGGGGGTTCAGGGGGACGCCCGCACCGCCGTGGAGCAGTACCTGAAAGGGGAGCTGAAGTCCACCGATGCCGTCTGCCACCACCATGATCACGAACACGAGCATCATCACGACCACAACTGCGGTGGTCATCATCACGACGCGTAAAAAATGGACAAAAGGGGTCCCGCCGGTTTACCGGCGGGACCCCTTTTGCGTTGTGAGATTACAGCCCGTCGTGGTTGACGGCCCGGTTGATGGCGGACAGGATGCCCTTCAGGGGAGCCAGGTTGATGTTGTGGCTCATGCCCACACCGAACCAGTCCCGGCCCTCCTCATCCTGGAGGTGGATGTAGGCCACAGCCTGGGAGTCGGAGCCCTGTTTGATGGCGTGCTCCTTGTAGTCGATGAAGGTGAAGCGGTCCATCTTCTGACCGTGGATGGCGTTGAAGAAGGCGTCAATGGGGCCGTTGCCCGAGCCCTGAACCTGGAATACCGTGTCGGTGTGGCGAAGGGTACCGGCAAAGGTGACGTGGGAGTGGCCCTCCTCATCGGTAAACTCAGCAAAGGAGTGGCGCACCATCTCGTAGGGCTTGACGGCGTCGATGTAGTGGGTCTTGAACAGGTCGTAAATGGCCTCCGGTTTGAGCTCCTTGCCCACCCGGTCGGTCTCCACCTGAACGATGTGGCCGAACTCGGGGTGCATGGCCTTGGGCAGATCGAAACCGAAGGAGTGTTGCATGACGAAGGCGGAGCCGCCCTTGCCCGACTGAGAGTTGATGCGGATGATGGGCTCATACTGCCGTCCCACATCGGCGGGGTCGATGGGCAGATAGGGCACCTCCCAGTACTCGGTGCCGCTCTCCTCCATGTAGCGGGTGCCCTTGTTGATGGCGTCCTGGTGGGAGCCGGAGAAGGCGGTGAACACCAGCTCACCCACATAGGGCTGCCGCTCGCCGATCTTCATCTTGGTGACCTTCTCGTACACGTCACGGATCTTATTGATGTTGGAGAAGTCCAGCTTGGGGTCCACGCCCTGAGTGTACAGGTTGAGAGCCAGGGTGACCATATCCACGTTGCCGGTGCGCTCACCGTTGCCGAAGAGGGTGGCCTCCACACGCTCGGCGCCTGCCAGCAGGCCCATCTCGGCGGTGGCTACGCCCTCGCCGCGGTCGTTGTGGGGATGGAGGGAGATGATGGCGCACTCCCGGCTGGGCAGCTTGTCGATGAAATACTCAATCTCATCGGCAAAGTAGTTGGGCATACAGTTTTCCACCGTAGTGGGCAGGTTGAGGATGATCTTGTGGTCGGGGGTGGCCCCAATGGCCTCGATGACCGCCTGGCAGATCTCCACGGCGGCGTCCATCTCGGTGCCCATGAAGGACTCGGGGGAATACTCGTACCGGAGATCCATACCGGCGTTGATGGCGGGCTGGCTCAGCTCCCGGATGAGCTGGGCGGCGTCCACGGCGATCTTGGTGACGCCGGCCACGTCGGTGTGGAACACCACCTTCCGCTGGAGGGTGGAGGTGGAGTTATAGAAATGGAAGATAACGTGCTTGGCTCCGTCTATGGCCTCAAAGGTCTTGCGGATCAGATGCTCTCTGGCCTGGACCAGCACCTGGATGGTCACGTCGTCGGGGATGTGGCCGCCCTCAATGAGGGTGCGGATGAACTCATACTCGGTCTCGGAGGCGGAGGGGAAGCCCACCTCGATTTCCTTCACGCCGATGTCCACCAGCGTGTGGAACAGCTCCAGCTTCTCTTCCACGTTCATGGGATCGATAAGGGCCTGGTTGCCGTCCCGCAGGTCCACGGAGCACCAGACGGGGGGCGCTTTCAGCTCCTTGTCGGGCCAGGCGCGCTTTTCCATTTTCAGCGGGACGAAGGGAATGTACTTTTTCTGTGCGGGTTTCATAATAGCAGTTCCTCCTTGGGCCAGGGAATAAGAAAAACCCCTGACCAGATTATGGTCAGGGGCGTAAGATACGCGGTACCACCCTGCTTCCGCCCGCCGTCACCGGCGGACGCTCATGGCCTCCAACAAGGCCCCGGCCGATAACGTGGCCGTGACGGCCTGCCCTACAACAGCAGCTTCAGGCAGGCGGCTCCGGGATCAGTATCCGCACGCTTTCCTCCGCCGGTTCGCACCAACCACCGGTTCTCTGAGAAGGATGGGACGTGCCTTCTTCCCATCATTGCCTCTTCTGGGATTTGATTGTTACCCATTCTAGCCGAACCGTCCGGTTTTGTCAAGAGGCAGTTTCCGACCAGGAGAGCACATGGGAGGGGGAGTTGTTGGTATAGACACCATAAAGTTTATACACATCTGCGGGCAGACTGAACTGATAGGTCCCCAGATAGGCCAGCCCGTCCCGATCGTATACAGACAGAAAGAACGAGGTGTTCTTTTCGTCCCCTGCGTAATAGGAGTCGGCAAAGATCAGCCGGTGGCTGTCATGGTCATAGAGGGAGGAGGTGGTGCTGTACCGGGCATACCCGGTCAGCTCATCGGCTGACGGATAGTAGGTGGGGGTGTATTGGTTATGGAGGTCCCCGGTCAGATCCACCTTCCAGCCCCCCTGGCCGTCGGGAACCAGTACCGCGAAGGGGCCTTTGCCGGTGAAAACCACCAGATAGTCTCCATGCCATAGGGTACTGAGGATCTCCTGATCCTCTGTCCAGGGGAAGAGAGGCAGATGGACCACCACCTGGCCGTTTTTGGGGTCCAGCTGGGTGAAAAACAGCGTGTTCTCTTCCAAAGTCAGCAGGTAGAGGCAGTCGTCTCCCTCCGGGCCGCCAAAGAGGCGGACCACCTGCCCGCCATCGGGTATGGAGTAGAGGGTAGAGATGGCGGCGTCCTCTCCGCTGGTGCCGGTGAGGGCGTATACCCCCCAGCCGCCGGGGATGTGGCTGGTGTCCAGCAGGTCGACTTGGTCACCTCCGGGAATGAGAGCGAAATAGGTAATATAGTCCCGCATCACAGTCTGGGTAGATAGACTCAAGTCATATTCCAGGTCAAAATCATAACCACAGAGCTGGCCGCTCTTCTCATCGGTCTCCAGAGAGATGATGGCATATGTGCTCTTGGACAGAGGAAAGAAAAAGTAGTCTTCCACCAACTGGATCAGCTGCTTGGATGTCAGTGGGTCGTGTATAAATTGGGTGAAAGAGCCGGAAACCTCCAGGGGATAGTGATCGGTATAGTCGGACAGGTCCACCCGCTGTTGCGAAACGGCGACGTTGGGCCGGTTACTCTGGATCTGCTTTAAAAGAGCGAGCAGAGAAGGGGAGAGCTGCTTCTCTATAGAGGAATGACTGCTTATGCTATGTCTGAAGAGCTCGATATTAAAATAGGTTCCCCAGGAAAAGTTGTCCTCTGCGAAATGGGCAGCCTGAGAAAAGGTGCAGAGGGTCTCACCCTGCTCTGGGCTGTCCGCCGGAAAGGACTGGCGCCAGAAGAGGTGATTTTGATACTCAGTGTAGCTGGTGACCTGGACGTCGGCGACAGCTGCCGGGTCCCCTGCCAGGGTGGTGGAGGAGACGGTCACGTCTGTGCCCTGTTGCTGCAGCTGGGCATTGGTCCAGCCCAGCAGTCCGCTGAAGGCGACCACCAGAGCCAGAAGCAGAGCAAGAGCGCTTTTCATCCCTCTCCCTCCTCCTTGCCGGTGAGCTGATCCAGGGCCTGACTGACCCGGTCAGCCTTGTAGCGGTAGGTCTCTTTCACATAGTCCATGAGGCTCTTGCCCTGTTCCTCCAGATCCAGGGTGGAGGCGTCTCCCACCAGCTTGCCTTTTTGCAGCAGCACGGCCCGGCTGATGAAGTGCTGTACCTCCTCCAGCAGGTGGGTGGACAGCAGGATGGTTTCGTTGGGTTCCAGAATACCCAGCAGCACCTTGTAAAAGTCCTCCCGGTTGAAGATGTCGTTGCCGGCGAAGGGCTCATCCATCAGGATGTAGTCGGCGCCCTGACACAGGGCCAGGATCACCTCGAACTGGTTCTTCTGGCCGGTGGAAAACCGGCGGATGGCTTTGTGGGCAGGCAGCTCGAAGAAGTCCAGCAGAGCGTGGAAGCGTTTTTGACGGAAGGTAGGAAACTGGCTGGTGAGAAAAATTCTGTGCTCCTCTGCGGTCAGGTTGGGGAAGAAGGAGTGCTCGCAGGTGGCGAAGGACAGGCGGGCGATGTTGGCCCGGTTTACCGGAGCGCCGTCCAGGGTGATTTGGCCCTGATAGGACAGCAGACCTAGGATACACTTGAGCAGCGTGGTTTTGCCGGCGCCGTTCTCCCCAAATAGTCCTACGATTTCCCCAGGGCCTATGGTGAGGGACAGATCATCCACCGCTATGGTGGAGCCGAAGTATTTTTTACGAACCTGATGCAGTTCAAGCATAGCAGCCTCCAATCCAGTAGAAGGGGAAGGAACCCCAACAGTTGGGGGGGAAGTGACCGTCCGGCGTCCCGTAGCGGTAGGTGAGGGCGCACAGCAGAAGCAGCAGGCCCCACAACAGCGCGCAGGCGGCCAGGCCTACCAGAGGGATAACGACCACCCGCCGCCACAGCTCCCAGCGGTTGGGGAGCAGCTTCATGCGGTAGATGCTGCGGCTGCCCAGCTTATGCCAGGCATAATGAAGAAAGAGGGAGACGATGAGGCAGAGGGCCACCAGAGTCAGCCCCAGCGATACCCCGCCCAGCAGGCGGGAGAATGGGGCATTGACCGAACCCTCAATGAGTTTTGGGACCCACTTGCCGTCGATCCGGACGGACGTGTAGAGCTCATTTTTGGCGGAAGAAAAGGAGGCAAGAAACCGGAAATAGCCAATGGCGAAGGCGACTCCCAGCCCGCCCAGTGTGAGCTGGAGGGCCTGCCTGCCGGGAAAACCCAGGGGATAAACGCGTTCAGGTGTCCACATAGCGAGCCCTCCCTATCAGGTTGTAGGTGACGATGATCAGGGCCGTCACAAAGACGGCCAGCTGGAAGAGCGCCACCATGATATTATCTGGCACCTTAGCGTACACATTGGGCAGACTGGCAACAAAATCGCTGCCCGGTCCCGGTAAACCGAAGGCGCCGATGTCGGCAGGGAAGCTGAGACCGGCAAAAGCGGCCAGGGGCACGACGGTAAAGGGTTTATCGCCCCGCCGCCAGTGGTAGGAGCAGGTGGCTGCCGCCATGGCCAGGGCCGCCAGCATCACCACATTGCGGATGTAGATGGGCCAGTCCAGGCCGGGCAGGATCCCGTGAAACCATCCGCTGTAATAAAACACCAGCATGGGAAAGGCGTCGTCTGAGAGGGCGCAGAAGCGCAGGGCAATATACCATGCCGCTGCGATCTGCCCGCCCCAGTAGATCAGCAGGCAGAGAAAGTGGTGGAGCGCAAACACCAGGGTGGCTTTCTCCTCCCCGCAGGGCAGGCGGCGGAAGGTATAGCCCAGCTTGCTGCCGCCCCGCTCCATGCCGAAGGAGGCCAGCGACAGACAGACCAGCACCAGACCTGCGGTGAACAGCAGATGGAACAGGGAATTCTGCATAAAACCATATAGACTCATTTTGTTCAGCATGGAAATGGCCAGTGCCACCTGGGCGGCACTGGTGCCGGCGGTGATCAGGACTACCTGCCACAGCCGGGAGCGGGCGGCTACCATCATCAGGCTCACATATTGTCTCATGCTTCCTCCTCCTTTCGGTCCCACAGCCGGTCGATCAGCTCCAGAGCGGCCTCTTTCTCCAGCCCGGACTGCCGCAGAGAGCGGACAAAACCGGCGATCTCCTGCTCCAGCAGCCGGGTGCGAAGGGCCGCAACCTGCTCCGGCGGGGCGCACACTTCACTTTTGGCCCCCGAGCGGGAGGTGATAAGCCCCTCCTCCTCCAGCAGGCGGTAGGCCTTCTGCACCGTGTTGGGGTTGACCCCCAGTTGGGCCGACAGCACCCGGCGGGAGGGAAGCTCTTCGCCGTCGGCAATGGTCCCAGCCGCCACGCCCCGTTCCACATAGCGCACAATCTGAAGGTAGATGGGCAGACCGTCCGCCGGGACGAAGCCGCCAAAGTCACACATGGCCATACCACCTCCTAACTGTATTACTGAACTAGTACACTTTCTAACTGTATTATATGAGTAATACGGTTGCCTGTCAAGTACCATGAGGCCTTTTCTTTTTCAGCCATTTCCGCTATACTATACAGGATATCGACAAAGCGAGGGAACAATATGCTGTTATCGGCGGAACAACTGACTAAGACCTACGGGACACGGAGTCTGCTGGACTCTGTCTCGTTTTATGTGGAGCCGGGGGATAAGGTGGGTATCATCGGCGTCAACGGATGCGGAAAATCCACCCTGCTGCGGCTGCTGGCCGGGGCGGAGGAGCCAGACGGGGGTGCCGTCCGTCCCGACCCCAATGTGCGCCTGGCCTATCTGCCCCAGAACCCGGTATTTCCCGGGGAACATACCGTGCTGGAGCAGGTGCTGCTGGGGCTGGACGGGGACGACCGCGCCCTGGCGGAATATGAGGCCAAGACCATTCTAAACCAGCTGGGGGTACCCTGGTTCGACCAGAAGATGGAGGAACTGTCCGGCGGAGAGCGCCGCCGGGTGGCCCTGGCGGCGGTGCTGGCCCGGCCCTGCGATGTGCTGTTGCTGGACGAACCCACCAACCATCTGGACGACCGGATGGTTGGCTGGCTGGAGGACTATTTGAGAGGCTGGAAGGGCGCTCTGGTGATGGTCACCCACGACCGGTATTTTCTGGAGCGCATCGTCACGAAAATGGTGGAGGTGGAGGGCGGCAAGCTCTACACCTATGAGGGTAACTATGACAAATATCTGGAGCGGAAGGCGGCCCGGCTGGAACGTGAAAAGGCCAGCGAGCGCAAGCGCCAGGCCATTCTCCGCCGGGAGTACCAGTGGGTGATGCAGGGCCCCACCGCCCGGGGCACCAAGAGCCGGGAACGGCTGGAGCGGTACGAGGCCCTGAAGGCCCAGACCGGCCCCACGGAAAAAAGTACCTTGGAACTGTCCGCCCGTGCCAGCCGTCTGGGGAAAAAGACGGTGGAGCTTGCGGGGGTCACCAAGGCCTTTGGGGACCGGACCGTGGTCCGGGACTTTGACTGTATGCTGCTGCGGGACGACCGTATCGGCATCGTGGGCTCCAACGGCAGCGGCAAATCCACCCTGCTCAACCTGATGGCGGGGACTCTGGCTCCCGATTCCGGCACCGTGGAGGTGGGCGAGACGGTCCGCTTCGGCTACTTCCGCCAGGAGGTGCCCGACATGGACGGGGATACCCGGGTCATCGACTACGTGAAGGAGATTGGCAACAACATCGAGACGGCAGAGGGAATGCTCACCGCCTCTCAGCTGCTGGAGCAGTTCCTTTTCCCGGTGGAGGTGCAGTGGTCCCCCATCTGTAAGCTGTCCGGCGGGGAGAAGCGGAGACTCTACCTGCTTTCGGTGCTGGCAGCCGCTCCCAACGTACTGCTGTTGGATGAGCCCACCAACGACCTGGATATTCAGACCCTGTCCATTCTGGAGGACTATCTGGACACCTTCCCCGGCGCGGTGATTGCCGTATCCCACGACCGCTATTTCCTGGACCGGGTGGTGCGGCGGGTGTTTGCCGTAGAGGGGGATGGCTCTGTGCGGGCCTATCCCGGCGGATATACCGAGTATCTGGACGCCAAGCGGGCAGAGGAGAAGGCCAAAGCCCCCAAAATCTCCACCTCTGACAAGGGGAAAGAGCGCCCCGCCGCCCCCAAGAAGCTGAAATTCAGCTACAAGGAGCAGCGGGAGTTTGAGACCATCGACGACGACATCGCTGCCCTGGAGGAGCAGATTGCCCAGGTCCAGGCGGAGCAGGCTGCCAAGGCCACCGACTATGTGGCCCTCCAGGAGCTCCAGGAGAAGCAGAGCCAGCTGGAGGCCGCCCTGGAGGAGAAGATGGAGCGCTGGGTCTATCTCAATGACTTGGCGGAGCGGATTGCCGCCCAGGAGAAGTAGCCCGCCGTCCTCAGAACCAAAGCAAGGAGAATCCCATGACAAGAGTATGGAAATTTGTGGTGGCCATTGTGCTGGTGTGCGCCCTGGCATTGGCAGGTATGGCCATCCGTACCCAGACCAGCGCCGGGAAGAATGAAGTGAAGAATCCCGACCAATTCCGGGCGGTGTGGGTGAGCACGGTGTACCGGCTGGACTATCCCAGCAAGGCCACCACCGACCCGGCGGTGCTGAAGGCGGACGCGGACAAGATCTTGCAGACCTGCGCCGATATGGGCATGACCGCCGTGATCTTACAGGTGCGGCCCTCCGCCGACGCCCTCTATCCCTCCAGTTACTATCCCTGGAGCGCCGATCTGACGGGCCGACAGGGTCAGGCCCCGGCAGATGGCTTTGATCCCCTGGCCTACTGGGTGGAGAAAGCCCATGAGATGGGGCTGGAGCTTCATGCCTGGATCAACCCCTTCCGAGTGACTAAGGGAGGCCAGTCCGAGTACGACAGCCTGACTGCCGACCATCCGGCCAAAGTCCACCCGGACTGGGTGGTGGAGTACGACGGCAAATACTATTTTGATCCCGGTCTGCCGGAGGTGCGGGAGTACATCATTCAGAGCGCCGAGGAGTTGGCCCGTAATTACGACATCGACGGCATCCACATGGACGACTACTTCTATCCCGGCGCAAACTTTGACGACGCCGACACCTATGCCCAGTACGGCAGCGGCTTCTCCGACATTGGGGATTGGCGTCGGGACAATGTGAACCAGCTGGTGAAGGAGATGGGGGAGCGGCTCCACGCCATTGATCCCGATTTGTCTTACGGCATCAGCCCCTCCGGCGTGTGGGCCGACAAGAGCAGCCAGTCCCAGGGCTCCAATACCACCGGCGGCTTTGAGAGCTACTATGCCTCCTACGCCGACAGCCGGAAGTGGGTGCAGGAGGAGTGGATTGACTACATCTGCCCCCAGGTCTACTGGTATATCGGTCATAAAAGTATGGACTATGAGACCGTCGTCAAGTGGTGGGCAGACACAGTAAGGGGTACAGATGTTTCCCTTTACATTGGTATGGCCGACTACCAGGCGGGCAACACTGATCCCAGCAGTCCCTGGTACGGTGTGGAGGCCATCCGGCAGCAGCTGGAGCTCAACGAGACCATTGCCCAGGTGGATGGTGAAGTTCACTTCCGATATCAGTTTTTGGCGCAGAATGGGGAATTGCAGAAGCTTTATAAGGAATTTTATGCGCCTCAGCCGGAAGCAGCTCTAAATACGGCGGACCATATGGCCTATGTACAGGGCAGCAATGGACAGTTCCACCCGGACAGCTCTCTGACCCGGGGAGAGGCGGTGACGATGCTGACCCGGCTGGCGGTGGATCGTAATGGGAAACCACTTTACAGTTATGAGGAGGGCACCGGCGGCTTTTCCGACGTGAGTCTGGGGGACTGGTACAGCTCCTATGTCCATTTTGCCCGGAAATACGGCATTGTCCAGGGCTATGAGGACGGAACCTTCCGTCCCACCCAGCCTGTCCGCCGGGCGGAGCTGGTGAAGATGGTGTGCGGCTTCTTTACTGTCACTGGCGGCAGCCACGCCTTTCCCGATGTGCCCGCCAGCTATTGGGCAGCCAGGGAGATCGCCTTTGCCGCTGCCCAGGGGTGGATCTCCGGCGGTACCAATGGTACCTTCCAGCCGGGCCGCAATGTGACAAGAGCGGAGGCAGTAAAGATCCTCAACCGTGCCATGGACCGGCAGGCGGGTGAGCGGGACATAGCGGCCCCCTTCACCGATGTGCGCGTGGACCACTGGGCCTACCATGAGATTCTGGAGGCCTCGGTGACCCACGACTATGAAAAGCACAGCCAGGGGGAGACCTGGCTGTAAAACAGGAAAGGCTCCCGGCGCTGCCGGGAGCCTTTTTGGAAGTCAGAAGAAACTTTACAGTCTTTTACCAAAAGGTGATGGAAAGCGCGGGGCAGGCCAAGTACAATAGAGACACCGGATGTTTTCAGACAAGCCGGAACCGCCGGGGCAAGCACCCGGACAGAGCAGAAAGGGGTTTCCGCTATGATTCCGTGTCAACAGACCTGTTCCAGTTACTGCGAAGGCTGTCACAAAAGCTGTGCCCAGTGGGCGAATTTTCAACAGCAGAAGAGCCGGGAGCGCCAGGCAAAAAAGGACTATCTCAAGTATTATAACGAGCTGTGCGGTGCGGTGGCACGGCAATTCAAGGCTATTGGCGCGGTGTATATGGCCCGTTGAAGTACATATAGAGAAAAAGCAGCACGCCCTCCACATGGGAGGGCGTGCTGTTCTTTTTATTCCAATCCTACCAGGGCAGACTGGGCCAACAGGGCGGCGGCCAGAGGCAGGGCGTCGTCATCGGTGCGGAAGTGCTCGTTGTGCCAGCAGGGATTAAACTGGCCGGGGAAGCCGGAGCCCAGCCAGTAGAAGAAGGCGGGCACTTCCTGCCCAAAGACGGCGAAGTCCTCCGAACCCATGTCGGGGGCGGGGGAGACCACATGAGCCTCATCCACCAGAGCCAGAGCCGCCTTTCGGGCCAGAGCGGTCATGGCGGGGGAGTTGACAGTGGCGGGCACACCGGGGTGGAACTCCACCTCGGCGGTGCACCCGTAGGCGGCCGATACTCCCAGAGTCAGCTCACGCAGCCGCTCCTCGGCATGGCGGTGGGCGGCAGTTCCGTGGGCCCGGATGCTTCCTGTCATGGTAAGTACGTCGGGGACGAAATTGTCCGGGGTACCAGCGTGAATGGACAGCACGGAGCACACCAGGCTTTCCAGGGGATCGGTGTTGCGGCTCACCACCGTTTGAAGGGCGTTGACCACCGCCGCACCGGCTACGATCACGTCGGTACATTTGTGGGGGGAGCCGCCGTGGCCGGAGATACCATGGAGGGTGATAACAAAGTGGCTCTTGCCCGACATCACCGGCCCTTCCATCACGGCGATCTGCCCGGCGGGCAGCTCAGGCCGGTTGTGCAGGCCGAAGAGACAGTCAGGCTTGGCGGGCAGCTTGTCCCACAGCCCGTGGTCGATCATGGCCTGGGCCCCCTGGGTGACCTCCTCGGCGGGCTGGAAGAGAAAGACCACGTTGCCCGCCAGCTGATCCCGGCGCTGGGCCAGCAGGCAGGCTGCGCCATACAGTCCCACGGTGTGGAAATCGTGGCCGCAGCCATGCATCAGTCCGTCACACTGGGACATGGCCCCGTCGTGGGCGGCTTCCTGCTGGGCGATAGCATCAATGTCGGCCCGGAGGGCCACAGTCTTACCGGGGTGGGCTCCCCGCAGCAGGGCTACCACGCCGGTGTCCATGCCCAGGTCGATGAGTTCCAGCCCTAAGGCGGTCAGTTTTTCTTTTAAAATTCCAGTGGTGCGCACCTCCTGAAAGCTCAGTTCGGGGTGGCGGTGGAGATCGTCCTTCATGGCCCGCAGCTGAGGCTCCATGGCCTTGGCCTGCTCCAACAGTGTCAAAGAAATCATTTCCTTTCCGTTGCCTGTACTTTAAAACGGTAGTATAATTAACTATTATGCATCCGTCGTATCCAAACGGCGGAGCCGGGGTTCCCTATAGGTATACCCCAAATTCATCCAAATTGCAAGAGAAGAGGTGACCGGCCACGCAAGCCCGGACCCAGAATGATTTTTCCAAGGGCAGTATGGCCCGCAATATCGTCTATATGGCGGTGCCCATGACGGTGGCTCAGCTCATTAATATCCTGTACAACGTGGTGGACCGGATGTACCTGGGCCGTCTGCCGGGGCACCTGGCCCTGACGGGACTGGGGCTGTGTCTGCCCATCATCTCCATCTTGATGGGTTTTGCCAACTTGTGCGGCATGGGTGGCTCCCCGCTGTGTTCCATCTGCCGGGGTAGGGGAGAGAATGAGGAAGCGGAGCAGATTATGGGCAATTCCTTCTCTCTGCTGCTTCTGTTCGGCACGGCCCTTACTGTTTTGTGTCTCATCTTCCGCCGGCCGATTCTCTATCTGTTCGGAGCCAGCGATGTCACCTTCCCCTATGCCAACGACTACCTGACGATTTACATTTTGGGCACCCTCTTCGTTATGATCAGCCTGGGTATGAACCCCTTCATTAACGCCCAGGGCTTCAGCCGTATGGGTATGATTACGGTAGCTGTGGGTGCGGTGGTCAACATCGTATTGGACCCTATCTTCATTTTCCTGCTGGACATGGGGGTAAAGGGGGCCGCGTTGGCCACGGTGATCTCCCAGGCCTGCTCGGCGCTGTGGGTGCTGAAATTTCTCACCGGGAAAAAGGCCATCCTCAAGCTGCGGCTGTCCGCCCTTCGACTCAAAGCGGAGCGGGTCAGACGTATTTTAAGCCTGGGTACCTCCGGGTTTGTCATGTCCATGACCAACAGTCTGGCCCAGGTGTTGTGCAACGCCAGCCTGGAGGCCTACAGCGGCGATCTGTATGTAGGCGTCATGACGGTGATCAACTCCATTCGGGAGATCATTACCATGCCGGTCCAGGGCATTACCAACGGCTGCCAGCCGGTGCTGGGCTACAATTATGGGGCAGGCCAGTATCAACGGGTACGCCAGGGTATCCGTTTTACCACGGTGTTGACGGTAGTATATTCAGTGGCGGTCTGGGCGGTGGTGATGCTGCTGCCCGAACCTCTGATCCGTATCTTCAACAATGAGCCGGATCTCATTGCCGCCGGTATCCCCGCCTTCCGCATCTACTTTGCCACCTTCTTCTTTATGTCCTTCCAGTTCATTGGCCAGTCGGTCTTTGTGGGGCTGGGCCGGTCCAAAAACGCCATCTTCTTTTCTTTGCTCCGCAAGGCATTCATTGTGGCTCCTCTGACCCTGATCCTGCCGGCGGTGGGCTTCGGGGCGGACGGCGTATTTCTGGCCGAGCCGATTTCCAATGTGCTGGGGGGCTTGGCCTGCATCCTCACCATGTATTTCACGGTCTACCGGCGGCTGGACCGGGCATGAATTTTGGGGCGTCTGGATGACGCCCCAAAATTTTTTTATTCTCTGTGAGATTTTTTGCCCCTCCGGGGGGTATTCCTGATGAAAGGCCTTTCAAACCAACCCACAGAAAGGGAGTAGTCATGACCGACGAGACATTTGAACAGGCGGCCCGGACCTATGGCGATATGCTCTACCGGGTGGCCTACCACGCCCTGCGGAGCCGGGCGGACGCGGAGGACGTGGTGCAGACGGTGCTCCTCAAGCTCTACCAGCAGGATGGCTTTGAGAGCGAGGACCACCTGAAGCATTGGCTGCTACGGGTGGCGGTCAATGAGAGCCGGAAGGTGATGCGTTCCTTCTGGCGCCGCCGGGCGGTACCGCTGGAGGAGCGGGACGAGGCGCCCCTTCCGGCGGAGGACCGCCGGGAAGAGGTGTTTCAGGCGGTGATGGCGCTGGATGGAAAGTACCGCCTGACCATCTACCTCTACTACTACGAGGGCTGCTCCGTCAAGGAGACGGCGGCGGCCATGGGGGTCAATCCCTCCACCGTACAGACCTGGCTCCAGCGGGCCCGGGCCCGGCTGCGCCGGACGCTTTCCGAAGAAGAGGAGGGGAACGACGATGTTCGACCACAACGCATACCGTGAACGATGCTCGGAGCTTCACGTCTCCGAAGAAGCCCTACAGGAGGTCATTGAAATGGCAGAACAGAAACAGAAGAAGCCGGTCCGCCGCCCGCTGCGGGTGGGCCTGATCGCCGCCGTGGTAACGGTGGCTCTGATGGTGACCGTAAGCGCCGCCAACCCGGAGGCCCTGGAGTGGCTCTCCGCCACCATCCGCTCGTCCGCCTCTATCGGAGATTACCGGGAAGAGATCGTGATGGATGACACCGGCGAGACCATCACCGCTTTGCGGCTGCCTGATACGGCGGTAGAGGAGAGAGACGGCCGCATCATCCTTACCGTGGACGGGGAGGAGACGGACATCACCGAGGCCATGGAGCGGGACGGCAGCTACCTCTGGACCCGGGAGGATGAGGGAGCCAAGGTTTCCGTCCAGGTGACCCTGGATGAGGACGGAAAGCCTGTGGCTGTCTCCCATGTGACACTGCCCGACGGTACCGGACAGGACGCCAACATGGCTATGGTCACAGAGATCAGCGGAGTGGAATAAGACGCAAAGGACCCGGACGGCAGCCGCCGCCCGGGTCCTGTTTTATTGTCCCGCCAGGAAGGAGCGTACCTCGTCCAGCCGGGCCATGCCCTCGTCGTAGCCGTCCTGCCACAGGGCCTGGATCTTGGCCACATCCCGCTCGGTGCGGCTGAAGCCCTGGGTGTTGTGGGGGGCAAAGAGGAGTACACGGCCCTCCTTTTCCAGCTGAAAGAGCTTTTCCCGGGCCTCGTTGTAGGTATCTGCCCGGCGGCGCATGGTGTCGCAGAAGTTGGGGTACTTCCGGTAAACCCGGTCAATGAGAGGCTGGAGCTTCTCTGGCTGCCGCCGGAAGTCCCGCTCCCGGGTGAGTACCACGATCAGCCGGTCGCAGCCCTTCTCAAAGGCACGGTCAAAGGGAATGGCGTCCGCCGCGCCGCCGTCCATGAATGGTTTGCCGTCAATGTGGAAAATAGGGAAGAGGAAGGGCAGAGCACAAGTGGCCTGGAGGATGGTAAAGCTCTTGTCGTTGTCGTCCACCGGCAAATATTCTGCCTTGCCGGTGTCAAGGTTGGTGACCGCTGCTTCCACTTCGCCGGGGAATGCACGGTAGGTATCATAGTCAAAGGGGATTAGCTCGTTCGGAATGGTGTCATAGACGAACTTCAGACCGAAATATGCCTTGTTGTCCCGGCGGAGCAGGTTGCCCATGCTCATATACCGCTTATCATTGACGTAGTTTACCATAATATCAAGGTTGCGGCGGATCTGCCTGGACACATAACTGACACCATAAGCGATCCCAGCGGAAACGCCGATGACATAGTCCGTCATAATACCGCCGGTGAGCAGGGCGTCACACACACCGGAAGAAAAGATGGTACGAATGGCTCCACCCTCCAGTACGATCCCGGTCTTCATGGACAACACATCCTTTCTTACATGGACAGTACATTTTTGCGGCACCAGGCCCGGCTGCGCCACCGCAGCAGGAAGAGCACCGCCCGCAGGCACTCGTCGCAGGCCATGGCAATCCACAACCCCGCCAGCCCCAGGCCCAGGGGCACGGCCAGCAGGAAACCGCCTACTACAGCGGTAAGCCAGGCGCTGAAAATGCAGATGGTGATGGGGAAGCGAATATCTCCGCAGGCCTGAAGAGCCCGGCACATGACCATGTTCACCGCACGGCCCAGTTCCAGGGGGATCTCGATGATCATAATGATGCGGAAGAGTTCCAGCACCTGGGGATCCTTGGTAAACAGGCCCAGCAGGGGCTGACAGAACACCAGTAGTATCACCGCCATCAGACCGGAGATAGCCAGGGAGGCCAGCAAGGTGCGTTTTACCAGCCGCTCCACGTCGGGAACACGGTCGGCACCCATCAGGTGGGCCACCATGACCTGGGCAGCCTGGGAGATGGCGGAGCCAAACATATAGGTGAGCATGGCGAACATATTGGCGTATACCCGGGTATTGATGACGAAGATGGCGAACAGGTTGCAGATGGACTGGATGGCCACCTGGGACAGATTATAGGAGATGGACTCTCCGCCGGCGGGGATGCCGATGCGCAGCAGACGGCGCAGCTGGTCGGTGGGGAAGGGGCGGAGCAGCTTGAGGGAGAGCACAGGGCCAAACTTCCGGCGGAACAGGAAAGCGATAAGGATGACGCCCACCACACGGGAGATATCGCTGGACAGAGCGGCGCCTGCCACGCCCAGGGCAGGCAGGCCGAAGGTACCACCGATGAGCACCGCGTTGCCGCCGATGTTGAGCAGATTCATGATCACAGCCACGATCATGCTCTCCTTCATCATCTGGTTGGAACGGAAAAAAGCGGTAAAGGTGAGATAGACCGCCTGGAACACCATGCCCCCGCCAATAATCCGCAGGTACAGGCAGCTGCGGTCCAGGATCTCCGTCGGCACCTGCATCAGCGTAAAGATGGGGCCGCACAGGGCGATGAGAATGACGCCCACCACCAGACCGAAGATAGCGTTGACCAGCAGGGAGAGGGTATAGGTCTCATTAACCCGCCGTTTGTCCTCAGCGCCCAGGTAACGGGAGATGAGGATGGTGGAGGCGGTGGAAATAACGGAAAAGACCAGAAGTACCAGATTGGTGATCTGGTTGGCGTTGCCGATGGCGCCTACGCCGTTGGGGTCAAAGTGCCCCACCATGACCTGGTCGGCGTTGCCCACCAGCATCTGAAGAAGCAGTTCGATGAAGATGGGCCAGGTGAGGGACAGAATGCCCGGCTCGCGCCGGCGGAGAACGGTAGCTTGTTCCATGGAGGGGCTTCCTTTCGGTACAGAAATGGGAAATAGAAAGTACCGTATTAGTATAATGCGTACTGAACAAAGCCGAATGCCTTGAAAGCACCAGCTTTCAAGGCCAGTTGGCTTTGTTCAAGTGCAAGGTTTTTGGACGAGATCGACCCAAAACCTTGCACCTTCTGCTGGTGCGCCTTAACGCACCAGCGGAAATACGCATTGTACCAATGGCTAAATTTCATAAAAACGGCCACTTCGAGCCGTTTTATGAAATTGGGCGGCTACTGCCGCACGAATAAACCGTATCACGGTTTATTCAGCAGACATTAGTATAGTGTCTCCATGCCAAAATGCAAGGGGGAAAAACGCCGTCTTTTTCCCCTGTTTCAGGGAGCCCATCCGTTAATTTTTGTCAAAGTCAGATGAGGGCCAGGGTTTTCAGCACATAGAGCCACAGCGTCAGGGTAAAGGCGCTGAAGGCGGTGGTCAGCATGACGGTGCTGGAGGTCAGGGTGCCCTCGTGGCCCATATTGCGGGCCATGACAAAGCAGCTGACAGTGGTGGGGCTGCCCAGCATGGTGAGAGCGGCCACCAGCTTGTCGTCCCGGAAGCCCATAGCCACGGCAATGGGCAGGAAGATGCCCACAAAGACCACCAGCTTGAGGGCGGTGGCGGAGAGGGCGGGCTTGATGCGGCCGATAGCTTTCTTCCAATCAAAGGAGGCGCCCAGGGCCATGAGTCCCAGAGGGGTACCGGTGGCGGAGATGCTGTTCACGGTTTTGGTGAGGATGGTAGGCTGGGGAATGCGCAGCAGGGTCCAGGCCAGGCCAACGATAATACCCAGAATGATGGGATTGGTGATGATTCCTTTGGCCACCTTCTTCACAGCGCCTTTGGACAGCCCCTTCTGGCTGGGACTGGTAATGGAGAGCACCGTCACCGCCGCCGCGTTATAGAGGGGGACCGCGCCAATGATGATCAGGCTGGCGGCCCCGGCGCTGCCGTAGAGGTTCTCCAGGAAGGCGGCGCCCAGCAGAGCCACGCTGCTGCGGTAGCCCACCTGAATAAATTCCCCTCGCAACGGGGGTTCTTTCAACATACGGCTGAGCAGGGCGGTGAGCAGGATGGAGGCCAGAGTGGCCAGAAAACAGAATACCACAAAGGAGGTGTCCCACACCTGGAAAAAGTCGGAGCCGGTCAGATCCTTGAACATCATGACGGGCAAGCCCACTTTAAACACATAGCTGTTGAGCTTATCGGCAAAGGCCTGGCTGAAAAAGCCCATTTTACGGAATGCGACACCCAGCAGCATGAGCAAAAAAATGGGTATAGTACCATTGAGACAATAGATCAGATTGTCCAGCATGACGATCTCCTCCAGAAATGACATCTATTTCATTATATCCCCTCCGCTATACAGGTGCAAGATTACCAAATGGTAAGTGGAATGGGTCAACCTGGCCGGCGCATAGGGATATCAAAAAGGGGGATTGCGCTATGGAGTGCCGGGGATCGGAGTTACGGGACAAGGAGATCATCAATATCAGCGACGGCAGCCGGATCGGCTATGTGGGGGATGTGATTATGGATCTGGAAGAGGGCAAAGTGAGTGCTCTGGTGGTGCCTGGGCGGCTGCGCCTGTTTGGCCTGTTGGGGCGGGAACCGGACACGCTTTTTCCCTGGACAGCGGTGCGCCGCTTCGGTGCGGACACCATTTTGGTGGAGGGGACGCAGGTCAGACAGAGAGAGCGGAGGGAACGAGCCTAATTTCGGGTGTTCTGCCATTGTTTTGCCAGCTTTTCCGTGCTATAATTCTATTTTAAAGCACCATATATCAAACACGTCAAATACGCAGGAGGATCGCCATGTGCGGGATTGTTGGATATGTTGGAAGGGAGGAGGCTGCGCCAATTTTGTTGGACGGCCTGTCCAGGCTGGAGTACCGGGGGTATGATTCCGCCGGTGTAGCGGTATACGGAGCAGAAGAAGGAATGCAGGTGGCCAAGGCCAAAGGGCGGCTTCAGGTGCTAAACGACCTGGTTAAGGGCGGAAGCACCCTTCACGGCACCATTGGCGTGGGCCATACCCGGTGGGCTACCCACGGGGCCCCGTCGGACGTCAATTCCCACCCCCAGGTCAGCGAGAATGGCCGGTTCGCCGTAGTCCACAACGGTATCATCGAAAACTACGCTGAGCTGCGGGAATTCCTCCAGTCCGAGGGAGTGCAGTTCGTGTCGGATACCGATACCGAAGTGGCGGCCCAGCTGCTGGAGTATTACTATCAGGGCGACCTGCTGGACGCAGTGGTGCGTACCCTCCACACCATCCGGGGCGCCTACGCCTTGGGCATCCTGTGCGCCGACTGCCCTGACCGGCTCATTGCTGCCCGAAAGGACAGCCCGCTGATTCTGGGTTTCGGCGACGGCGCTCACTATCTGGCCAGCGACGTCACTGCTCTCATCAAGTACACCAGAGAGGTGTGCTTTCTGGATGACGGTGAGATTGCGGAACTGACTGCCGACCACCTGTGGGTGTACGATTCCTACCTGCGCCCAGTGGAGAAGGAGCGCCGCCATGTGGACTGGGAGATCTCTGCGGCGGAGAAGGGCGGCTACGAGCACTTTATGATCAAGGAGATCATGGAGCAGCCCGAAGCAATCCGCAAGACCATCTCCCCCCGCATCAAGGACGGCCGTATTGTGCTGGATGACTGGCGGCTCACCGCCCGTGAGCTGGAGGAGATGGACCGGCTGTATATCATTGCCTGCGGCTCCTCCTACCATGTGGGTGTGGCGGCCAAATATATCCTGGAAAAACTGCTGCGAAAGCCGGTGGAGGTGACCTTGGCCTCCGAGTTCCGCTACTGCGATCCCATTGTGTCGGAGCGTACTCTGGCCCTGGTCATCAGCCAGTCCGGTGAGACCATCGATACCCTGGCTGCCATGCGGGAGGCCAAACGGCTGGGCGCCAAGGTGGTGTCCATTGTCAACGTGGTGGGCTCCACCATTGCCCGGGAGAGCGACAGCGTGCTCTACACCTGGGCCGGACCGGAAATCGCCGTGGCCACCACCAAGGCCTATTCCACCCAGTTGGCGGTGATTTACCTCATCGGCCTGTACTGCGCCGACCTGCTGGGCACCTTGGACCGGGCGAACTATGATGCCATTCTGGCAGAGCTCCAGCGCATTCCGGACAAGCTGCAGGAGATCCTGGAAAATCGGGAGGACATCCAGTATTTTGCCTCCCTGTACTTCAACCGGCCTTCCATGTTCTTCATCGGCCGCAATCTGGACTATGCGGTGGGTCTGGAGGGCTCGCTGAAGCTGAAAGAGATTTCCTATATCCACTCGGAGGCCTACGCTGCCGGAGAGCTCAAGCACGGCACCATCTCCCTCATTGAGCCGGGCACCCTGGTGGTGGCCCTGGCCGGGTGCGGGCCCCTGTTTGAAAAGACAGTGAGCAACGCGGTGGAGGTCAAGAGCCGGGGAGCCGACGTACTGGGTCTTACCACCCGGGACCGGGCGGCCGATCTCAGCCGTACGGCGGACCATGTGATTGCCATTCCTGAGACCCATCCCATGCTGCTGCCTTCCCTGGCAGTGGTGCCTATGCAGCTGTTCGCCTATTATACGGCGCTGCAGCGGGGTTGTGATATTGATAAACCCCGGAACCTGGCCAAGTCTGTAACAGTGGAATAAAAAAGACGGAGGAACGACATGAAACGACTGATCGCATTACTGATGGCAGCCGTTCTGGCCCTGGGGCTGACGGCCTGCGGCGGAGAGAAAGAGACCGCAGAGCAGGTCACGGTGCGCTATGGCCTGTCCAATGCCTGGGACTCCCTGATGCCCTATAACAGTCCTTCGGGCAGCAATTATACCCGTATTGTCTGTGATAAGATCTATGACCGGCTGGCCTATGTCCACGCTGACGGTACCCTGGATCCCCGAGGCGCTAAAAGCTGGGAGAGTACCGACGACGGTATGGCGGTGCTCTTCCACCTGGATGAAAAGGCTGCCTTCCACGACGGCACTCCGGTGACCGCCCAGCACTGGGCGGATACCATTGCCCTCATTACCAACCCGGACTGTCCGGCCCTGGGCCGTGGTACCTTCTCCGTGCTGGCAGGCACCGACAGCAACGGCTGCGCCGTGGCGGGGGAGCAGCTGGGGGCGGAGGCAGTGGATGAGTACACCCTGAAGCTCACCTTCAAGAGCGCTATCACCCCGGAGGACTTCCTGCTGGACAAAAACCGGGAGCTCTATGTGCTGCCCACCCATCTGCTGGCGGATACCGAACCGGCGGACATTATGGAGCTTGACCTGTGGGACGCACCTGTAGGTTCCGGCCCCTGCAAGTTTGTGGAGGAGATCCCGGGCAGCCAGCTGGTGCTGGACATCAACAAGGACTATCAGCTGGGCTGTCCCGACTTTGATCAGCTGGTGGTGACGGTGATCGATAAGTCCAACCTGTTGTCCTCCCTCATTTCCGGCGATCTGGATTACTATGCCTTTGGTGGCAACCTGTCCATGGATGATGCTGAAACCGCCAAAGCGGGAGGCATTGAGGTGCTGGAGGGCGAGGTCCCCAACACCTTCTATGAACTGATGCTCAACTGCGAGACCATCCCCAGTGCAGAGGTGCGCCGGGCCATCGATCTGGCCCTGGATAAGGAGGCACTGTGCCTTCAGTCCACCCATGGTTTGGGTGAGCCCACTGCCACCGACGTGACTCCGGGTACGGAGTACACCTGCTCCCTGACCTGGCAGCGGGACGTGGAGGGAGCCAAGACGCTGCTGGAGCAGGGAGGCTACGACGGGCGGACCTATACCCTGGCCTGTACCTCCAACCGCTCCGGTCTGGCTGCCCTCATGCAGCAGGAACTGGCCGAGGTGGGTATGAATGTGACCATCGAGACGGTGGACTCCGCCGCCCTCTTCTCCGGTATGGCTGACGGCAAGTACGACATGGCCATTGCCAGCCATACCCCCGGCGCGCTGCCTCTGTGGTTTACGGAGAGCCGCCTCAGTGAGAGCAACAACATCTTCCACATTGCCGATCTGGAGCCCTACACTTACTATATTGACCAGATCAAGAGTTCCTCGGGCTGGGAGACTCGCCAGGTCATGCTGGATAAGCTGCAGGAGCTGCTGGCTGATCAGCGGCCCTTTATCCCCCTGTGGTTTGGCCGTACCCTCCATGCCCAGTCTCCCACAGTGGACAACATCGACTACCCCTCGTCCAGTTTCTCCAATGAGAACATCTGGGCGTGGCGCATGAAGGAGGCCTGAAAGGCCCCTTCTCAAAACTAGAAAGACCTCCGTAGGGCCGCCGCCCATAGCGGCCCGTGCCCCTGATTGGGGCCGGAAGTGCAGGAGGAAGCGAAAACTATGGGACGATATTTCCGCCGTCGTCTGCTGACGGCTATTCCGGTCTTTTTCGGAATTACGATTCTGGTATTTTGTATGCTTAATCTGGCCCAGGGCTCCATCCTGGACCTGATGGGGGAGGGAAGTGGCGCCACCGACGCCGACCGCTCCGCTCTGGCTGCCTCTCTGGGGCTGGACCAGCCCCTGCCGCAGCGGTATCTCTCCTGGCTGGGCGGATTGCTCCGGGGAGACCTGGGCAATTCCTACACCAACGGGAAACCGGTGGCTGGGCTCATTGCCCAGCGGGTAGGACCCTCCCTGCTGCTCACCGGCACCGGTGTGGTGCTGGCGATAGCCATCGCTTTACCCCTGGGGGTGTTGGCTGCCTGGAAGCCACGGTCTGGCTGGGACCGGGTGGCCTCTGCCCTTAGCTTGGTCAGTTTCGGTGTGCCTGGCTTTTTCCTCTGCCTGGCCGGCATCTTTGTCTTTTCCGTCACTCTGGGCTGGCTGCCCGCCAACGGGATGTATGCCGCCGGGCGGTTTACCAGCCTGGCTGACCTGCTCCGCCATCTGATCCTCCCGGCAGGGGTGGTGTGCCTGAGCAGTGTGGGCGAGCTGGTGAAGCAGACCAGGGCCGCCTGCCTGGAGACTTTGGGAGAGGACTATATCCGCACTGCCTATGCCAAGGGACTCACTGAACGGGCGGTCATGGTACGCCATGCCTTCCGGGGCTCTATGATCCCGGTGCTTACCACCATTCTCAGCCACATTCCTCATATCCTGGGTGGCTCCGTGGTGGTGGAGCAGATCTTTGGCTGGCAGGGTATGGGCAGCCTCCTGTTTTCCGGTATCTCCGGCCGGGACTATCCCGTGGTGATGGGTGTCACGGTGGTCATCGCCCTGACGGTGCTCCTAACCAACCTGCTCCTGGATCTGGTCTACGGACTGGTGGACCCCAGGGTGCGCTATGGGAAGGGGTAGGGCTATGGAGGAAAAACGGTTAGGCCGCAGCCCCTGGGACCGGTTTAGGGCGGACCGGAGGGCGATGGTATGTCTTTATATACTCTGCCTGGAGATCCTTGCGGTATTGCTGCTGCCGCCGCTGCTGGGTCTGGAGCCCAATGCCAGCGATTTGGAGGCCGGCTTTTGGGCGCCGCCGTCGGCACAGCACCCCCTGGGTACCGACGATGTGGGCCGGGACCTGCTGGCCCGGCTGCTGAGCGGAGGGCAGGTATCCCTCTTCATTGGCCTGAGCTCTGCCGCCATCAGCACCGCTCTGGGCGTGCCTCTGGGCTTGCTGGCGGGTTACCGCCGGGGAGCCTGGGAGTTCTGGATCATGCGGTTGGCTGATATCTTTCAGACCTTTCCCTCTATCGTGCTGGTGCTCTGCCTGGTGACGGTAGTGGGTCCGTCGGCCACCAATATCGTACTGGTGCTGGGCCTGCTGGGCTGGACGGGAATTGCCCGGTTGGTGTACGGCAATACCCTGGCAGTGCGTGAGCGGGAATATGTGCTGGCAGCTAAGGGCCTTGGCGCCCGGACCGGGACCATCCTGCGGCGAAACGTACTGCCCAATGTGATCTCCCCCGTATGGTGCTCCATCCCCCTGCGGGCGGGGCGGGCCATCCTGTCGGAATCCAGCCTTAGTTTTCTGGGCTTCGGCATCCGGGCACCCCAGGCATCCTGGGGCAGTATGATCCAGTATGCCAGTAACCTGACGGTGCTCACCGCCCGGCCCTGGGTGTGGCTGCCGCCGGGCCTGTGCATTATTCTCACGGTGCTCTGTTTGGCGGGTATCGGAGACGGCCTGCGGGATGCGCTTGACCCCCGGTTCGACGGTCGGCGGTCCTGAGAACAGCGGAATATCAGTTGGAGAACCTGAAACAGCTCCGACCTGGGAAGGACCGGAGCTGTTTTGCAGCAAAAGGAGGTAATAGATGGTATATATGTTGATTTTATGCGGTGTGGTGCTGGTAGCCTGTATTTTGGCCAGCCGTTTCTCTCAGCGGGCCGGAGTGCCGGCGCTGCTGCTCTTTATGGCCCTGGGGATGCTGTTTGGCTCCGATGGGCTGCTGCGTATCCCCTTCGATGACTTCCGGGCGGCGGAGCAGATCTGTTCGGTGGCTCTGATCTTTATCATGTTTTACGGCGGATTCGGCACCCGCTGGGAAGCCGCCAAACCGGCAGCGGCCAGGGCGGTGGTGTTGTCCACCCTGGGAGTGGCGATGACCGCTCTGCTTACCGCCCTCTTCTGCTATTTTGCATTGGGGTTTCCGCCTCTGACCAGCTTCCTCACCGGCTCGGTGATTAGCTCCACCGACGCGGCCTCGGTGTTCTCCATTCTGCGCTCCAAAAAACTGGGCCTGCGGTACCATACGGCCTCCCTGCTGGAGCTGGAAAGTGGCAGCAACGATCCCATGTCCTATATGCTGACCATGATTGCTCTCTCTCTGATGGGGGTGGGGGAGAGCGGCAATCTGATCTGGATGGTCTTTTCCCAGGTCGTATTTGGTGTTGCGCTGGGCCTGGCGGTGGCCGGCCTGTCGGTGCTCGTTCTGCGGCGGGTCCATCTGGCGGACGGCATGGACTCCATCTTTGTGCTGGCAGCCGCCTTGTTGGCCTATGCTCTGCCTGCTGCCGTGGGAGGCAACGGCTACCTGGGTACCTATCTGGCAGGGATCCTTCTTGGCAACGCCAAAATTCCTCATAAGCCCTCCCTGGTCCATTTTTTTGACGGCCTGACCGGTCTGGGCCAGATCATCATTTTTTTCCTGCTGGGCTTGCTGTCCTACCCCACGCAGATGCCCGGCGTACTCCTTCCGGCAGTGGCCATCGCCCTGTTCCTGACACTGGTGGCCAGGCCGCTGGCGGTCTTTGTGCTGCTGGCTCCCTTCCGGTGCAAACTGCGTCAATGTTTGCTGGTGTCCTGGGCGGGACTGCGGGGCGCGGCCTCCATTGTGTTTGCCATTATGGCTCTGGCCGGGGGAGCGGAAACCGGCTATGATCTGTTCCATATTGTCTTTTGTATCTCCCTGCTGTCCGTGGCAGTTCAGGGTTCCCTGCTGCCCCTGGTGGCCCGCAAGCTGGATATGGTGGACACGGAGGACAACATTGGACGGACCTTCAACGACTATCAGGACCAGCAGCAGCTCCACCTGACCCGCTTCCGCATCCAGCAGGGACACCCCTGGGAGGGAAAGACGGTAGGGGAGTGCAATCTACCTGCCGATGCTCTGGTGGTCACCATCCGCCGGGGGGAAGAGAATCTGATCCCCAACGGCAGCACCGTGGTCCAGGCGGGGGACCTGCTGGTGGTGAGCACGCCCATCTATCAGGACGACGGCGGTGTCAGCCTGCGGGAGCTTCCGGTGGAGGAGCATAAGGAATGGATTGGCCGCACCATCCGGGAGCTGGATCTGCCGGCGGAGGTGCTCATTGTACTGGTCCGCCGGGCGGACGGTACCACCGCTGTACCCAAAGGGGGAACGGTACTCTGCCAGGGAGATACCCTGGTGGTCAGCGAAGGGGAGAATATGCGTCCCGCGTAAATCAGAAAAAATGGATGGAGGGGCTAAAATCTCTTGCCATTACCAAACGGTAAGTGTTATCATGATAACAAAGGATCATGTGAACCGGTTTCGTGGCAAAGGAGGCCCCACTGGTGGAGTATACGGTAGAACTGACGGAAAAAAAGCAACTGCGCGTGATGCTCAACCCGGTACGGCAGGAAATGATCCATCTGCTGCGCCTGGTGGCTCGGCCGCTGTCCGCGAATGAGGTGGCGGAGCGGATGCAGCTGTCTCCCAGTGCCGCCCATTCCCATTTGAACAAGCTGGTGAAAATAGGATTGGTGTCGGCCCGGGAGGGTACCCGGCGGGACGGGAGCAAGACGACTTACTATCAGATGCGGGATGTGAGACTGCGGCTGTGTCTGGGCCGGAAGGACGGCTTTCAGGGCGAGCGGGAGGCCCTGGCAGCAAATTTGGTGGACAGCACCTTCCGCAGTTTGCTGGATAACGTGTACCGCTATGAGGAACAGGAACTGAAAGACTACGGGGTGCTCCGCTTTGGGGCCCTCCATCTGGATACCGCCCAGCGTAAGGAGCTGATGGAGCTGGTGACGGATTATCTGGAGAAGCACGGAGCCCTCCGGCCGGAGGCAGAGGAGCACTGGGAATATGTGGTGCTTGCTTACCGGGCCGGGGAGGAATTGTAATAAAAATCAGGGCCGGACAAAAGTCCGGCCCTGATTTTTACAGATAGATAATATCCAATTCCAGCTCCTGCTTCATGGCATAGCTGATGGTATACATGGTGCCCCCCAGCATTCCATTGTAGATGGAGATAAGCCGGGCGGCATGATCCACCAGATAGCGGTTGCGGCGGAGCATACAGCCCTTGTCATAGCGGCGCTGTACCATGGTCTCCCCATCGCAGGCTTCCACCAGTGCGTAATACCGGTCCCGGTCCCGCTCGCTCCAGCGGGCGGCCTGCTCCTCACAGGGAATAACCGCCTCCAGCGTGACATCGGGCATCTGTTCCCGCAGAGCAAGCACCGCCTCACAGAAGTAAAAGTCAGCGCCCCGGGCCATACCGCACAGAAAATGTCGGTATCCTGCTTCATAGGCCCGCACTACCGACGCGGCCAGCTTATCCTTGATTTCCAGGCAAGAGGGGGCCTGCTCGTCCTCACCCCAGGGCAGCTTTTCCGGTCGATGCCCGGTAAAGCAGCAACTGATGTCCCGTCTCATAGCCAACCCCTCTCCGCAGTTTGATGCTGCCCATATTGTAAACGATTCCCTATTGGAAGTCAATAAAAATCGAACATTTGTTTTTGCCTTAGAAAGCAGTTGCAAATTGTGTTGGAATGTGTATAATAGGGGATGACAACTGAATGACTGTCTTCAGGGCAGGGTGAAAATCCCGATCGGCGGTAAAGTCCGCGAGCCGTTTTGGCCGACCCGGTGGAACTCCGGGACCGACAGTGACGCACAATGTGCGAAGTCTGGATGGAAGAAGACGTGTGGTACATTGGCACGCTCCCATTGCATGGAACTCTGAACGGCAGTTTGGTTCAGCAGATCCGGTAATGAGGAGTGTTTTGTTATGACCAATTCTGTTTCCGCCCGGCGGCGGGTGGGCGCCCGCGCCGTTACGGTGACGGCCATGTTTTCCGCCGTGGCCTTTGTGCTGATGTTCCTGGAGTTTTCTCTCCCCATCATCCCCAGCTTTGTAAAGATGGATGTGTCCGAGCTGCCCGCCCTGCTGGCTTCCTTCGGCCTGGGACCGGTGTACGGCGTGGTGGTGTGCCTGGTGAAGAACCTGCTCCACCTGCTTATTACCACCACCGGCGGCGCCGGTGAGCTGTGCAACTTCCTGCTGGGTGCCTGTTTTGTGTTCCCGGCGGGCCTGCTCTACCAGCTCCACAAGTCCCGCAAGACCGCTATCCTGGGCGCTCTGGTGGGCGCGATCATCATGGCCCTGCTGTCCATCCCCCTGAACTACTATATTACCTACCCCATTTACTCCAACTTTATGCCCATCGATACCATCATCGAGATGTATCAGGCCATCCGTCCCTCCACCAACGGCCTGCTGGAGTGCCTTGTGGTGTTCAATGCCCCCTTCACCCTGCTGAAGGGCCTGTTGGACGCGGTGATCTGCTTCTTGATCTACAAGCCCCTGTCCCCCCTGATCCACGGAAAACGGTAAATGCAAAAACGACCGCCGAAAGGCGGTCGTTTTTTGTATGGGAACTAGGTCAGGGGAATGACCCAGTCCAGGTCCACCCACTGGCTTATCAGTCCCTCATCCATATCGTCATAGGCGTAATAGACGCGCTGGATGCGCACGGCGGTGATAGGTCCTGTGTCCTGAGTGAGCAGAATCTCCTGGGGGTATCCCGCTCCATCCAAGCCGCCCGGACGGCGGGGAATCCCCTGATGGCAGGTGCCATCCTCCTCCATGAACTGAACCCCATAGATTGGGTCGGCCTGCAATTCTACCAGGGACTTCCACCACTCCTCCGACTTGGCCATCGTGCCGTAAAGGGACAGGCGGCGGCCGTCTGCCGAGACCAGGGCGGTGATCCGGACCTCGTCCACGGTGCGCTGTTCACAGATTGCCGCGATTTCCTCCGGAGGGGCCAGGGTCAGTTCCACCTCCCGGACCTGGTCGGTCAGGTAGTCCTCCACCCGCAGGGTATAGCTGCCGTCCGGATTTGCCGCTTCATAGGTAAAGACGGCCTGGGCGTAGGTCTGATAGCCCTCCCGCAGATAGCGCCAACCCAGATATTGATCCTCTTGCAGAGGGGAGAAGGAGACGCGCTTGCGGGTCAGGGCGGTATACTGTCCCGTGGAGTAGGAGCCATTGTCCGACAGGCTGAGGAAGGGATTGCTGCCGGCCAGGGCCTGCCCGTCCTGGCTGACCTCCATCTTGACATACAGATTTTGGTAGTTGCTGCCGTTGAGCCGCTCCTCCGAGCGGGAGACCACCTCCAGGGGGACAAAGAGAATGCCGTCCTGGGCATAGGCTCCGGAGATAAGATAGGTGCGGCCGCTGAGCTCGAATTCCAGCTCGCCCTCCTGGATGCGGAGATCCGCCCCTGTTTCTGCCGCTCCCACCCCGGAGAAATAGCGGATGAGGGTTTGTACCCCGGTGGCCAGGGCCTGGTAGTTGGTCAGGCACAGGATCAGGGCCAGACAGGCTGCCAGAGCCCCCAGCCGCCTCCAGGGAATGGGCCGTGCCGTCCTGGGGCTCATAGCCTCCTCTGTCAGCTCCATAAGGTCCTCATCTTCCAATAGCTCATCCCAATGATAGGCTTTCATCTGGTATCCTCCTTTCCGGCCCAGCCCAGTCCCTGTTGGGCCAGCAGCCGCTTCAGCTTCTTGCGCAGGCGGGTCACCCGGGCGTCCACCCCGTTGGGGGACAGGCCCAGTGTTTTCCCAATCTCTGCGGAGGGCCATTGATAGAGAAAGCGCAGGGTGAAGAGCCGTCGCTCCTCCGCCCCCAGGGCCTCCAGGGCCCGGCGGAGGCCGTCCCGAAGGGCGGAGCGCTCGGCGTGGTCCTCTGCCCACAGGGTCCCCTGGTGTTCCTCCAGGGAGTCCTCCCGCCGGGCGGCCAGCCTGCGGCGGCGGTCCTTGGCCCGACTGCGGACCAGCACGCAGAGATAGGTCTTTTCACTGCCCCTGGCCGGGTCCCACCTTTGAGCGCCGTCCACATAGGCCCATAGAGCGTCCTGGACGCACTCCTCGGCCTCCTCCGGGTATCCGGACAGCAGAGCGTCCGCCACCGTGCGCAGCAGTCTGCCGTATTGGTTCAGGATGCGCTGGGCCTCCTGGTCCCGGTCCATAGTGGTATCCATGCCTTTCCCCCCTTTCATCCAACAGTACGATGGAACAGCGGAATACCTGACGATGTTCCCTTCGATTTTATCAAAAAAAGCCCCCGAACGGGGGCCGGAACCGGATAAACCGATTCCGGGCCCGTTCAGGGGCTGACAGGATCAACAGGATCAGGCCTGGTCCACCACCTGGCCGGAGAGGACGCTCTTGGCCTCCACGGTCAGTTCGCCATTGACACAGTCCACAGTGAGGGTGTCGCCGGGCTGGACCTGATCGGCAATGATCTTCCGGCTGATGAGGGTCTCCACCCCGTGCTGCACAAAGCGGCGCAGGGGACGGGCGCCAAAGGCGGGATCATAGGCGCTGTCGATGATGAAGCGCTTGGCTGCGTCGGTGAGGACCACCTTCAGCTGCTTCTCCTCCAGACGGCGGTTGAGCTCGCCCACCAGCAGGTCGATGATGTGGGTGATGTTGTCCTTGGTGAGAGGCTTGTAGAACACGATCTCATCCAGACGGTTGAGGAACTCAGGCCGGAAGGAGTGGCGCAGCAGCTCCTGCACGGCGCTCTTGGCCTCCTCGGTGATCTCGCCATTGGCGTCAATGCCGTCCAGCAGATACTGGGAGCCCAGGTTGGAGGTCAGGATGATGATGGTGTTCTTGAAGTCCACGGTGCGGCCCTGACTGTCGGTGATGCGGCCGTCGTCCAGCACCTGGAGCAGGATGTTGAACACATCAGGATGGGCCTTCTCCACCTCGTCGAAGAGGACCACAGAGTAGGGGTGACGGCGGACGGCTTCGGTGAGCTGACCGCCCTCCTCATAGCCCACATATCCCGGAGGGGCGCCGATCAGACGGGACACAGAGAATTTCTCCATATACTCGCTCATGTCGATACGCACCATGTTTTTCTCGGAGTCAAACAAGGCTTCGGCCAGGGTCTTGGCCAGCTCGGTCTTGCCCACGCCGGTGGGGCCCAGGAACAGGAAGGAGCCGATGGGCCGGTTGGGGTCGGCGATACCGGCACGGCTGCGCAGAATGGCCTCGCTGACCAGACGAACGGCCTCGTCCTGGCCCACCACACGCTGGTGGAGGATGTCCTCCAGATGGAGCAGTTTCTCACGCTCACCCTCCATCAGCTTGGCCACGGGGATGCCGGTCCAGCGCTCGATGATGCGGGCAATCTCCTCCTCGGTGACCTTATCCCGCAGCAGGGAACGGGCTTTGCCTTCGTTGGCAATGGCTTCCTCCGCCTCCAGCTGCTTGCGCAGTTCGGGGATTCTGCCGTACTGCAGCTCGGCGGCCTTGTTCAGGTCGTACTCCCGCTGGGCCTTCTCCAGCTGGGCGTTGGCGGCCTCCAGGTCCTCCCGCAGCTTCTGGACCTTGCCGATGGCGTTCTTCTCGTTCTCCCACTGAGCCTTCTTGGCGTTGAACTCGTCCCGCATCTCGGCCAGCTCCTTCTGGATCTCGGCCAGGTGCTCACGGGACAGGGCGTCGTCCTCCTTCTTCAGGGCGGCCTCCTCAATCTCATGCTGGATGATCTTACGCTGGATGATGTCCAGCTCGGTGGGCATGGAGTCGATCTCGGTGCGGATCATGGCGCAGGCCTCATCGATCAGGTCGATGGCCTTATCGGGCAGGAAACGGTCGGTGATATAGCGGTCGGACAGAGTAGCGGCGGCGATGATGGCGCCGTCCTGGATCTTTACGCCGTGGAACACCTCATAGCGCTCCTTCAGGCCACGGAGGATGGCAATGGTGTCCTCCACCGTAGGCTCGCAGACCTGTACGGGCTGGAACCGCCGCTCCAGAGCGGCGTCCTTCTCGATATACTGGCGGTACTCGTTGAGGGTGGTGGCGCCAATGCAGTGGAGCTCGCCACGGGCCAGCATGGGTTTCAGCAGGTTGCCGGCGTCCATGGCGCCCTCGGTCTTGCCGGCGCCCACGATGGTGTGCAGCTCGTCGATGAAGAGGATGATACGGCCCTCGGACTTCTTCACCTCGTTGAGGACGGCCTTCAGCCGCTCCTCAAACTCGCCCCGGTACTTGGCACCCGCAATGAGGGAACCCATATCCAGAGCGAAGATGGTCTTGTCCTTCAGGGAGCCGGGCACGTCGCCCTTGACAATTCGCTGGGCCAGGCCCTCGGCGATGGCGGTTTTGCCTACGCCGGGTTCACCGATGAGGACGGGGTTGTTTTTGCTCTTGCGGCTCAGAATACGGATCACGTTGCGGATCTCGTCGTCACGACCGATCACCGGGTCCAGCTTGTTCTGCCGGGCCCGCTCCACCAGGTCGGAGCCATACTTCTTCAGGGCATTGTAGGTCTCCTCCGGGTTGTCGGAGGTGACCCGCTGATTGCCCCGGACGGCGGTCAGAGCCTGGAGCACTCCTTCCTTGGTGACGTTATAGGTACGGAAGAGTTCCTTCAGCTCCCGGTTGGCGGTATCGATCAGGGAGAGCAGCAGGTGCTCCACCGAGACATATTCGTCCTTCATGGAGGAGGCGATGGACTCAGCGGTATTCAGACATTTGTCTACGTCCTGAGCCACATAGATCTTGCCCTGCTCACGGCCGGAGCCGGAGACACGGGGCAGTTTCTCCACCTCGGCCTTGGTGGCAGCGGTGAAGGAGGGAACGGTGAGGCCCATGTTCCCCAACAGCTGGGGAATCAGGCCGGACTCGTCGCTGAGCAGTGCCAGCAGCAGGTGAGGCTGCTCGATCTGCTGGTTACCATATTCCGTGGCCAGACTCTGGGCGGTCTGGACGGCCTCCAGAGACTTCTGGGTATATTTCTGTGCATTCATAAAAAACACTCCTTTCAAGGGGCAGCTTTTTGTTTGTCCTCAGTATAGTCCCCTGCAAAACAAAAATCATGAACGGAGTGTGAATTTTTAGCACTCAATAATGGAGAGTGCTAAAACCTTCGGGGAATGGAGTGATTGGATGGGATAGCCCCCTTTACGAGCGCAGAAAAAAGAGGTATAATGCCGTGGACTGCCTGAAGGAGGAGCGAGATGAAACGGACCAACGATTTGGGGCATGATCCAGTTTTTCGCCTGGTGTGCAAGCTGGCCATTCCCACCATGCTGGCCCAGCTGGTCAGTGTACTCTATAGCATCGTAGACCGCATTTACATTGGAAACATTCCCCAGATCGGGGATCTGGCCCTGGCGGGAGTGGGCGTGTGCGGACCTATCGTCACCCTGCTCGGTTCCTTTGCCTCCCTGGTGGGATTGGGCGGCTCGCCTATCCTGGCCATGCGGATGGGGGAGGGGAACCGGAAGGAGGCCAGCCGGGTGCTGTCCAACAGCTTTTTTATGCTGCTGGTGTTGTCGGTGGGACTGACGGGACTGTTTCTAGCCATGAAGGGGCTTCTGCTCCAGTGGTTTGGCGCCAGCCAGGCTACCTTCGGCTACGCCGATACCTACCTGACCATCTACACCGCCGGTACCTTCTTTGCCCTGATGGCCACCGGCATGAACAGCTTTTTGATCGCCCAAGGCTTTTCCGGCCTGGGTATGGCCACCGTCATGCTGGGGGCGGTGCTCAATATTGTGCTGGACCCCATTTTTATCTTTGTTTTAAAGTTGGATGTGGCGGGTGCGGCTCTGGCTACGGTCATCTCCCAGATGGCCTCCTGCGCCTTCGTGCTCTGCTCTCTGCTGCGGAAAAAGATGCCGGTGCCCCTGCGATGGGGCGGCTTTGACCGGAAGATCATGATGCGGATTGTCACATTTGGCTTGTCCCCCTTCCTGATCATTGCCACCGACAGCGTGCTGCTCATCGTCCTCAACACAGTGCTCCAGCACTACGGCGGCCCAGAGTTGGGCGACAAGCTGGTGGTCTGCGCCACCATTGTGCAGAGCTATCTGCTTCTCATCACCATGCCCATGGGTGGCCTGACCTTGGGTACTCAGCCGGTGATCAGCTTTAACTACGGGGCGGGCAACGTCGCCCGGATCAAGCGGGCCATGAAATCCATTGTGGGATTGTGCCTGACCTTCTGCGCCCTGATGACTGTGGTGACCTACACCCTGTCTCCGGTGTTTGTCCGGCTCTTTACTCAGAATCCGGAACTGATTGACCGCTCAGTGGGCTATATCAAGGTGTTTACCGCTATGATCCTGCCTCTGGCCGTCCAGTACCCTCTGGTAGATGAGACCACCGCCCTGGGTCATGTGCGGCTGGCGCTGTTCTGTTCTCTGTTCCGTAAGACGGTTTTTCTGGCCTGCTTGCTGCTGCTGCCCGCTCTGGTGTCGGCGGAGGCTACCTTCCTGTCTGAGCCCATTGCCGATGCCGTGGCGGCTACCGTTACCACCATTCTGTTCCTTCGTTTCTTCCCCCGTATTCTGGCCGAGCGCAGCGGAACGCCTGCCTCGCAATAAAAAAGTCCGCCGCGAAGAATGCTTCGCGGCGGACTTTTTTCATGTAAGCAGGAATCAATGCTCCTTGCGCTGGCACTTCTTGGGGGTCACGCAGGTGCCCTCAGCAATGGCCACCACAATGGGCTCCTCCAGGAAATCAGCAGCAGAATCGCTGATGTCGGGGCGGGGGATAGCTACCTTGCGGGCCTCAAACCTCATCTTGCGGGAGGTGTTGCCGATGTGAGTGATCTCACCATAGGCCTCGATGAAGTCGCCGGCATACACAGGCGCCTTGAACTCAATGTTGTTGTAAGCGCAGAACAGGCCCTCGTCGCCGTCACACTGGATCAGCAGCTCGGTAGCCACGTCGCCGAACAGATGCACCATATGGGCGCCATCCACCAGGTTTCCGCCGTAGTGGGCGTCCTTCGCAGACATCCGCAGACGGATCATCGAGGTGTACTTTTTCTCTTCCATGTCGATTCCACTCCTTATTCATATTTGTGAAAAGAGAACAAAAGGGACAGGACACTAAGACCATTGTACGTCTCTTTAACAGTCTTGTCAACAGCGGAAATTTGTGGTATAATTTTCCCTTTTGCTTTAGCGAGAGAAAGAATGGCTCATTTTTGGAGAAGGGCCTCGCCGGCGGTATAGATGTTGCCGGCACCTACGGTAAGGATCAGATCACCGGGTTGGGCCAACTCCTTCAGCTTGGCAGTTACATCCTCCAGGGTGGGGCAGTAAATGCTGCCGGGAATCTGGTCGGCCAGATCCTGCGAAGAGATGCCCAGATTGTTGGTTTCACGGGCGGCATAGATCTCGGCCAGCAGGGTGACATCGGGCTGACGCAGGACCTTAACAAAGTCGTCGAACAGGGCTTTGGTGCGGCTGTAGGTGTGGGGCTGGAAGGCACAGATAATCCGCTCATAACCCAGGGTACGGGCGGCGGCCAGCAGGGCCTGAAGCTCACCAGGATGATGGGCGTAGTCGTCGTACACCTCGGCGCCATTGTAAGTGCCCTTGTGCTCAAAGCGGCGGCCGGCGCCCCGGAATGCGTTGAGACCTTCGCTTACCGCCTTGGGGGAGACAGCCAGGGCGATGGCAGCGGCTGCCGCAGCCAGGGCGTTTTTCACATTGTGCTCGCCGGGAACCCGCAGGCCTACCCGGGTAAAGACTTCGCCACGATAGATGATGTCAAAGGTGGGCAGCCCCCGACTCCATGTCAGGTTAGCGGCGTGGACATCGCCTTCCTCCAGACCGAAGGTGAGAACAGGGCGGGTTTCGCCTTCCAACGTGTGCATGGTGTTGGCATCGTCGGCGTTGGCCACGATCAGGCCGTTTTCCGGCACCCGGTCGGCAAAGGCCCGGAAGGAGTGCTCCACATCGTCCAGGTCCTTGAAGAAGTCCAGGTGATCGGCCTCAATGTTGAGGATCACTGCCACAGTGGGGAAGAAGGAGAGAAAGGAGTTGCAGTATTCGCAGCTCTCCAGAATAATGGTGTCCCCGTGGCCCACCCGGTAACCGGCGCCCAGCAGGGGCAGGGTGCCGCCGATCATGACAGTGGGGTCCATCTGAGCTGCCATGATGATGTGGGTGCACATAGAGGTGGTGGTAGTCTTGCCGTGGGTGCCCGAGATGCACAGAGCATTTTTATAGCCCCTCATAATGGAACCCCAGGCCTGAGCACGCTCAAAAACAGGGATGTTCAGCGCGTGGGCCTCCACAATCTCGGGGTTGTCATCATGAACGGCGGCGGTACGGATGATCAGGTCGGCGCCCCGTACATTTTCAGCCCGGTGGCCGATGGCCACGGGAATACCCAGGGAGCGGAGATGTTCCACTGTAGCACTGTCGCTCATGTCGGAGCCGGTGATCTGGATACCCGCCTTGTGAAGCACCTCGGCCAGAGGAGACATGGAAACGCCGCCGATGCCGATCAGGTGAGCCTTGCGGCCAGGCGTCAGATAGTCGTGAATGTTGGGATTGGTCATGGGGTTTACACACCCTTTTCTACAGATTATAATGATAAAAGTTCAACACTATATTATAATCCATTATAGGTAAATAGCAAGCCAAACATACCGGGGGAGGTGGAGAAAATGAAAAAGTGGCCGATTCCGGAAGGCGTGCAGCATTGCTTGGATATCCTGCGGAAGGCAGGCTGTGCTGCCCATCCGGTGGGTGGCTGCGTTCGGGATCTGCTGCTGGGCCGCACGCCGGGAGACTACGACGTGTGTACCTCCGCCTATCCGGAGCAGGTAATGGGGCTGTTTGAGCATACCGTCCCCACGGGGATACAGCATGGCACCGTCACCGTCCTGACGGAGGACGGCCCGGTGGAGGTGACCACCTTTCGCCGGGAGGGGGGATACGCCGACGGACGGCACCCCGACGGGGTAGCCTTTGACGTGGGGCTCACCCAGGATCTGGCCCGGCGGGATTTTACCATCAACGCCATGGCCCTGGGCCCGGAAGGGGAGGTAGTGGACCCCTTTGACGGGAGGGATGATTTGAACGCCGGGATCATTCGGTGTGTGGGGGAGCCGGACCGGCGCTTTGCCGAGGATGCGCTGAGAATGCTGCGGGCGGTGCGTTTTGCCGCCCAGCTGGGCTTTGCCATCGCGCCGGAGACCGAGGAGGCCATCCGGCGCAATGCCGGGCGGATGGCCCGGGTGTCAGGGGAACGGATCAAGGCGGAGCTGGAGAAAATCCTCCTCTCACCTCACCCGGAGCGGGCGGGGGAGCTGCTCCGCTGGGGACTGCTGTCCCACCTGTGGCCGGTATGCAGCTGCCCTGATCTGTCCTGTCTGAGGGAGCTGCCTCCCCAACCCATCCCCCGGTGGCGGGGGTTCTGCGCCGCCACCGGATTTCCCATCGAATGTCTGCCGGTGGAGCGGGCCCTGCGCCGGGGGGTGCGCCACCCGGAGGAGGAGGTTCTGCGGCGGCTGGCCCTGTCCGGCGGGGAGCTGGCGGCCCTTGGTCTAAAGGGCAGGGAGATCGGCGCGGCCCAGCGGAAGCTGGCCCTCCATGTATTAGAACATCCCGAGGACAACCGGTGTGACAAGCTTATGGAGCTGCTTAAATTGGACTAAACGGTTTTGTGATTTGGCATATTGTACAAAATAACAGCGTATAAATTAAGCGCAAAGCTGAAATTGGGGAGTTTGACAAAAAGATGCTTGAAAATGGAAGCGGGAAGGAGTAAGATTCAATCACAGGGAGTTGGAAACGTTTCCATGAAACGTTTCCAGCCGAGACACGAATCAACTGTGACAGGAGGAACTTAGAATGAAGAAACGTCTGTTTGCGCTTGCGTTGACCGGTACCATGGTGGCCGGTATGCTGGCCGGCTGCGGCGGCGGCGACACCACCCCCTCCGGCGACTCCTCCCCCAGCGGCGGCGGCGACGCCACCGGCGGCAAGGTCTATTACCTGAACTTCAAGCCTGAGCAGGACGCCCAGTGGCAGGAACTTGCCGAGCTCTACACCGCTGAGACCGGCGTGGAGGTCACCGTCCTCACCGCCGCCTCCGGCAACTACGAGACCACCCTGAAGTCCGAGATGGCCAAGACCGACGCCCCCACCCTGTTCCAGGTCAACGGCCCTGTGGGTCTGGCCGCCTGGAAGGATTACTGCTATGATCTGACCGGCTCCGCCGTGGCCGGCGAGCTGTCCAGCGACGAGTTCGCCCTGATGGACGGGGACAAGATGGCCGGCATCGGCTACGTCATCGAGACCTACGGCATCATCTACAATAAGGCCCTGCTGGAGCAGGCCGGCTACACCGCCGATGACATCAAGAGCTTTGACGACCTGAAGAAGGTGGCCGAGGACATCACCGCCCGCAAGGACGAGCTGGGCTTCTCCGCCTTCACCTCCGCCGGTATGGACGGCTCCTCCGACTGGCGCTTCAAGACCCACCTGGCCAACCTGCCCATCTACTATGAGTACAAGGCCGACGGCATCGACAACACCGACGCCATCAAGGGTACCTACCTGGACAACTACCGCCAGATCTGGGATCTGTACATCAACAACGCCACCTGTGAGCCTGCGCTGCTGTCCACCAAGACCGGCGACGACGCCGTGGCCGAGTTTGTGACCGGTCAGGCCGTGTTCTATCAGAACGGCACCTGGGCTTACAACGACGTGGCCGAGCTGGGCGACGACAACCTGGGTATGCTGCCCATCTACATCGGTGTGGAAGGCGAAGAGAAGCAGGGCCTGTGTACCGGTACTGAGAACTACTGGTGCGTCAACGCCAAGGCCTCCGAGGCTGACATCCAGGCCACCCTGGACTTCATGTATTGGTGCGTCACCTCCGAGACCGGCACCAAGGCCATGTGCGGCGGCGAGGGCGCCATGCCCTCCGGCCAGGCCGGTATGGGCTTCGTGATCCCCTTCAAGGGCAACCTGGAGTCCACCAATCCCCTGGTCAACATCGGCAACCAGTATGTGGCCGACGGCTATGAGTCCGTGTCCTGGAACTTCTCCACCATGCCCTCCGAGGAGTGGAAGAACGGCGTGGGCTCCGCGCTGACCGCCTATGCCGCTGACCAGACCGATGCCAAGTGGGACGCCGTGGTATCCGCCTTCGTGGATGGCTGGGCCTCCGAGGCTGCCGCCGTCAACGGCTGAGACTGACCCCCAAAAATAACTGCTGAACCGGCAGCGGGCGGGCATTCTGTCCGCCCGCTGCCTCTGCCTTTCTGAGCAATGAGAGAGGAGGTCGATCCTTTGGAAAAGGCAATCAAGCGGTATTTTCCCATCTTTTTGCTGCCCACTCTGATCGCATTCACCATTGGCTTCATCGTGCCCTTCATTATGGGTATCTGGCTGTCCTTCTGTGAGTTCACCACTGTGACCGACGCCACCTTCGTGGGCCTGAGCAACTACATCAAGGCCTTCCAGGACCCCGTATTCCTCCATTCCTTTTGGTATACGGCCCTCTTCGCGGTGGTCTCCCTGGTGGTCATCAATGTAATCGCCTTTGCCATCGCCCTGGCCCTGACCCAGAAGCTGCGGGGCACCAATATCTTCCGCACCGTGTTCTTCATGCCCAATCTGATCGGCGGCATCGTGCTGGGCTACATCTGGCAGCTGATCTTCAACGGCCTGCTGGCCCCCTTTGCCACCGCCCTCAACCTCAACGAGTGGTACGGCTTCTGGGGCCTCATTATCCTGGTGGCCTGGCAGCAGATCGGCTATATGATGATCATCTACATCGCCGGTCTCCAGTCCATCCCCGGCGACGTGATGGAGGCCGCCGCCATTGACGGCGCCAGCGGTCCCCAGCGCCTCTTCAAGGTCACTATCCCCATGATGATGCCCTCCATCACCATCTGCACCTTCCTGTCGGTGGTCAACGGCTTCAAGCTCTTTGACCAGAACCTGTCCCTCACTGCCGGCGAACCCTCCAAGATGTCCGAGATGCTGGCGCTGAACATCTACAATACCTTCTACGGCCGCACCGGCTGGGAGGGCGTGGGCCAGGCCAAAGCCGTGGTCTTCTTCATTCTGGTGGTGGCCATCGGCCTGATCCAGCTGAAAGCCACCCGTTCCAAGGAGGTGCAGCAGTAATGATCCGGAAAAAGCGGCTGAACCGGCTGGGCACCGGCCTGTTTACCTTCATCAGTATTTTCTATGTACTGCCCGTTGTGGTGGTACTCTTCAACTCCTTCAAAAAGAAGTCCTACATCAATCTGGAGCCCTTCAAGCTGCCCAATGAGACCACCTTTACCGGTCTGGACAACTATGCTACCGCCATCAACCAGTACGACTTCCTGAAAGCGGTGGGATGGACAGTGTTCATCACCGTGGGCTCGGTGCTCGTCATTCTGATCTGCACCTCCATGTGCGCCTGGTTTATCACCCGGGTGCGGACCAGGGTCACCAAGGCCATCTACATCCTGTGTGTGTTCTCCATGGTGGTTCCCTTCCAGATGGTCATGTTCACCCTGTCCCTGGTCACCGACCGGCTGGGCCTGGGTACCCCCTGGGGCCTCATCATCATCTACCTGGGCTTTGGCGCGGGACTGGCGGTATTCATGTTCTGCGGTTTCGTCAAGTCCATCCCCATTGAGATCGAGGAGGCCGCCATGATCGACGGCTGTTCCCCCATCCGTACCTTCTTCTCGGTGGTGCTCCCCATCATGAAGCCCACCTACATCTCCGTGGGTATTCTGGAGACCATGTGGATCTGGAACGACTTCCTGCTGCCCTACCTGACCCTGGACATCAAGAAGTATAAGACCATCTCCATTGTGATTCAGTACATGAAGGGCTCCTATGGCCGGGTGGATATGGGCGCCATTATGGCGGCCCTCATTATGGCCGTGATCCCGGTGGTTATCTTCTATCTGTCCTGCCAGAAGCACATCATCAAGGGCGTGGCCGCCGGCGCGGTCAAGGGATAAAAAAGACGCAGACCGACAAGAGGTGAGTTTCTTTGACCATCAAAGACATCGCCAAGCTGTCCGGCTATGCGGTGGGTACCGTCTCCCGGGTACTCAACAACCGCCCGGACGTATCCGAGGAGGCCCGCGCCAAGGTGATGGCGGTGGTGGAGGCCCACCATTTTACGCGCAACAGCAATGCCAAGCACCTCAAGCAGCAGGCCAGCAGCGGAGTGGCACTTATCGTCAAAGGCACCCAGAATATGCTCTTTGCCGATTTGGTGGAGCGTATCCAGACCCGTATCCGGGACAGCGGATACCCCAGCTTGATTTACTACATCGATGAGGATGACGATGAGATCGATCAGGCCATCCGGGTGTGCCGGGAGCGGCGGCCCATGGGCATCCTCTTCCTGGGCAGCAACCTGAGCCTGTTCCGGGCCGGCTTTCACAGTATCACCATCCCATGCGTGCTGGTGACCAACTCGGCAGCCGGGCTGGACCAGCCCAATCTGTCCAGCGTCTCCACCGACGACACCGACGGCGCCCGCCGTGCGGTAGAGCGGCTCATGGAACTGGGCCACCGGACCATTGGTATCCTGGGCGGCCGGGCGGAGCAGTCCGACGCCGCCCAGGCCCGCCTGGAAGGGGTGCGGCAGGCCTTTGCCGACCGGGGACTGGTCCTGGACGAGGCGAGCCAATATGAGACCGCCCGCTTCGATCTGTCGGGAGGCTACGCCGCCATGGAGCGGCTGCTGGATAAGCTGCCCGGTATGACCGCCGTGTTTGCCATGTCCGACGTGCAGGCCTTGGGGGCCATGCGGGCCCTCCATGACCGGGGTCTGCGGGTGCCGGAGGATATCTCCATATTGGGCTATGACGGCATTGTGCTGGGGCGGTACGCGGTGCCCCGGCTCACCACCGTCCGCCAGGACGCCCAGCGGCTGGCGGAGCGGAGCGTGGATCTGCTGATCCACCAGATTCAGGACGGAGCGAAGCCCGCCCATGAATTGATCCCCTATACCTTTTTGGAAGGGGAGAGCGTGAAGGAAAGGACGTGAAACTATGCGGACCGGCGGCATCCTGATGCACCTCACTTCGCTGCCATCCCCCTACGGCGTGGGCACCATGGGCGCCTGTGCCCGGCGGTTCGTGGATTTCCTCCAGGCGGCGGGCCAGTCCCTGTGGCAGATTCTGCCCATCTGTCCCACCAGCTATGGAGATTCCCCCTATCAGAGCTTTTCCACCTTTGCCGGTAACCCCTACCTCATTGATCTGGACGACCTGGCGGCCGACGGCCTGCTGGACCGGGCGGATTATGAGGGACTGGACTGGGGGAGCGACCCACAGCGGGTGGATTACGGCAAGCTGTATCAGAACCGCTATCCGGTGCTGCGGAAGGCCTGCAAGGCGCTGCTGGCCGCACCCACCGCGGATTACTGGGCCTTCTGCGAGGAAAACTCCTTCTGGCTGGAGGACTACGCCCTCTTTATGGCTATGAAGGAGGCCAACGGCGGAGAGCCCTGGACCGACTGGGAACCGGCCATCCAGAACCGGGACCGGGTGGCCCTCAACCGGGTGCGGCGGGCCCTGGCCGCCGATCTGGCCTTCTGGCGGGGGGTGCAGTACCTCTTTTTCCGCCAGTGGAAGGCACTCAAGGAATACGCCAATGGGAAAGGCATCCGAATCATTGGGGACCTGCCGATCTATGTCTCCGCCGACAGCGTGGACGTGTGGGCCCACCCGGAGCAGTTCCAGCTGGACGAGCACCGGCGGCCCACCGAGGTGGCGGGCTGTCCCCCCGACGGCTTCTCCGCCGACGGCCAGCTGTGGGGCAACCCCCTCTTTGACTGGGACTACATGGAGCGGGACAATTTCTCCTGGTGGGTGCGCCGCATCGCCTATCAGTGTGAGATCTACGATGTGCTGCGGATCGACCACTTCCGGGGCTTTGACGCCTACTACGCCATCCCCTATGGGGAGCCCACCGCTCAGAACGGGCGGTGGCGGCAGGGACCGGGGATTAAACTGTTTCAGGCTGTGGAGCGGGCTCTGGGCAAAAAAGAGATCATCGCGGAGGATCTGGGCTTTTTGACCCCCTCGGTCCACCGGCTCCGGGATGAGACCGGATTTCCCGGCATGAAGGTGCTGGAGTTTGCCTTTGACAGCCGGGATAAGGAGGGACCGGCCTATCTGCCCCACAACTATCCGGTCAACTGTGTGGTCTATGTGGGCACTCACGACAACGAGCCCGCCATGGGCTGGCTGGTGACTGCCCGGCCGGAGGATGTGGCCTATGCCCGGGAGTATCTCCACCTGGACCAGCAGGAGGGGGAGAACTGGGGCATGATGCGGACGGTTTGGGCCAGTGTGGGCCGGTGCGCCGTGGTGCAGATCCAGGATGTGCTGGGCCTGGGTTCGGAGGCCCGGATGAATATCCCCTCCACCCTGGGCCACAACTGGACCTGGCGGGCGGCGGAGGGCTTTGACAGCCCGGAACTGGCGGCCAAACTCCACCGGCAGATGGAACTGTATGGACGGTTGCCAAAAACAGAATAAAGGCAAGAAAAAAGTGCGCGTCAGCGCACTTTTTTCTTGCCTGTTTCATATTACAGCATGGCGTACAGCAGCTTGGCCACCTCGCCCCGGGTGATGGAGTCGGAGGGGCGGATCAGATTGTTGTTGCCGCTGACTACGCCCTGGGTGACCAGAATCTGTGTGTAGGAGAGGGCCCAGGAGGGGACCTGACCGGCGTCGTCAAAGGTTAGATCGTTGGCGGTGTATCCCTTGGCCTGAGTGCGGCCCAGAATGGTGATGGCCTCTGCCCGGGTGATGGTGGACATGGGATTGGCCAGCAGCTGGCCGCTGCTGGAGGCGCCCTGAAGGATACCCAGGCTGTACATGGCCTTGATCTCGTTGAGAGCCCAGGAGGGAATGGAGTCGGCATCGGCAAAGGGCAGCTCCACATTGGCATACTGCTCCAGGTCCAGATCCATCCACCGGGCAACCAGAGCGAAGAACTCTGCCCGGGAGATGTTCTTGTTGGGCTCGTACTGGGGAGTGGCTCCACCGGTACCCTGGGAGATGCCCTGGTCGTACAGGAAGGTGGCATAGGGTTCGGCCCAGTGGCCGGTCATGTCGCCGAAGGGGCTGGTCCGGCTGGAGGAGGGCTTCACATCGGCGGAAGCCCGGGCCAGATTGCCGCTGGCATCAGAGGCAGTAACGGTGACCCGATGATAGCCGCTGTCGGCGGCAGGCAGAGTGGCAGTGAGGGTACCGGTGCTCTCATTCCAGGTGCCGGTCAGGACCTTGCCGTCGTAGGTGAGAGTGACATTGCTCTGGGGGATGGTCTGGTCCAGATCGTCCTTGACTGTGGCAGTGAGCTGGGTGCCCTTTACCGACACGGAGACGGTGGGGGCGGTGTTATCAGTAACCTGCTGATTGGCAGTGACCAACTGATCCAGCCAGATGGAGCCGATTTGCCGCTCCGCACCGCCGCCATAGACCACATCCAGACCGGACAGGGAGGAGGCGCCGGTGGGCAGCTGGACCATGACATACTTCCAGCCGGTGAAGTCCAGAGCGGTCAGGAGGAATTGCTGGGTCTGCCCATCCTTGTCAGCGGTGGTAGCCATCAGGGTATTGCCCGAACCGTTGCCATAGACCCACATACCCAGCCAGCTCTCCCCTTCGGGAATGGAAAGGGAGGTAGACAGACTGGCGGAGCCGCTGGTGGCGTCATAGGACAGCTTCAGGCTCTGGTTGCCGTTGTGTACAAAATCCAGGCCGGTTTCTGCCTCGGCGGTGGCGGTATCGGTATTCTGGAAGGAGGACAGGTTGCCCTCACAGGTATCCAGCGTCTTGACATGGCTGGCGATGGTCACGGGAATGGTGACGCTTTTGCCGCCGGCGGAGACGGTGAGCTTGCCGCTGCCGCTGTTCTGGGAGGCGGTCAGTACACCGTTTGCATCTACCGTGCCCAGTGAAGCGTCCATAGACCAGGTGAAGCAGGTGTCCTGGGCGGTGAGAGCCAGGGTGCGGTAGGTGGCGGAGGCCTTCAGATCGATCTGCTGGCCGGGATTCAGGTTCAGGGAGGTGACTTTGGAGCCGGTAGACTCATTGGAAATGGTGATGGTGTCCGGCGTGGCCACAGTGGTCAGATAGGCGGTGCCCGAGTGCTCACCGTCCGTTGCAGTGACCTGGTAGAAGCCGCTCTTGCTGCCGGCGGTAAAGAGTCCGCTTTCATTGACGGTTCCGCCACCGTCAGAAACGGACCAGGATACTGTGTTTCCGGTGGTAGGATAATAGTTGGTATCCAGGCCGGTGGCGGAGAGCTGAACTGTGGCGCCGGAGAGCAGCATGGAGTCGGTGGGGGTCACATAGTAGCTATCCAGCTCACCGGTGGGCTGAAGGGTGGTGGTCAGGAAGATGGCGGTGCTGTTGGAGCGTTGAGAGCCGTCGGAAGGCCGGTTGACTACCTGCATTCCATCGGTCTCCGGATAAGTAACGCCGATGGTGGTGGAGCCGCCGCCGTCCATGGCGATGGCCTCCACACAACCCAGTTCCACCAGGCGCTGAGCCGCCTGGGACAGGGTGCAGCCCACACTATAGCCGGACTGCTTGCCGTCCAGAGTGTAGAAAATCACGGTGCCATCGGCCTTGACGCCCACTGCAGTCCAGGCGGTGCGTTCCGAGGGCAGGCCGGAGGAGACCACCTTGCCGTCAGTGACGATCTTATAAGTACCGCCCAGAGCCTGGGTAACCGAGTTCCAGCGCTCATCAGTGCTGGTGATGGACAGGGTCACCGTATCGCCGGGCTGGAGGGCGCGGAGCTTGGCCAGAATGTCGGTGTTGTCCTTGGCATTCATGGTGAGGACGGCCTTGCCCTCGGGAATGGCGATGCTGCCGGTGGACTCCAGTACCTGGTCCACAGTGTACTGGACTTCCTTGCCGATGGTGGGCTGAGTGGCATAGACTCCTGTGCCGTCGTCCACCGGGGTGAGGATTACGTCCACGCCGGGGTCGGTGTTCTGGGTGGTGGAAGCAAAGTCGGAGGTGAGCAGGGTCAGTCCGCCGCTGGTGTCGCTGGCGGTGATCTTGCGGACCTTGTTGATGGCGCCGCTTAATTTATAGGTGGCGCCGCCAAAGGTAACGGTGGTGGAGAGGGCGGGCTGACCGATGAAGGCGGTGCCGTCCTCGTTGAAGCCAATGGCCCAGGAGCTGTTGTAGTAGGGGGTGGCCCGCACCACGCCATCGGTGACCAGCAGGCCTACCGTAGAGCCGGTGGAGAGTACATACCAGTCTCCGTTGATGCCGGAGACTACCCGCTTCCCCTGGTTTTCCAGATTCTTGGCCATGCTGGACAGGGTGAGCCGGTCCAGTACCTTGTTTCCGTAGGCCACAGTGGGCACTACATTTTCATTGGGGCTGTAAGAGATGTAGTACTCGTGGCGCAGATCGGAGTAGGTGTCGCTCCAGAAAATGTTTTTTCCCAGAGTGGCGCCCTGAGACAGAGGGACCTGTCCTGTGTGCAGGTCCCAGCCCAGGGCGTATGAGGCCGACGCCGCAGTGACCGTCAGGGCCAGAGCCAGGCCTGCTGCGGCGCATCGCCGGATGAAGTGCTTCATGATTGTCCTCCTATGGTAGGGTGAAAAGATACATACGTTATGTTAACACAAATACCCCCGCTTGTAAACAAGCGGGGGTATTTGTACCCAAATCTTTATTCTGCGTCCTCGGGACGGCCTTGTTTCAATCGAGGAAGGGTTTTCTCCAAGGTCGCCTCTTCCTGGATCACCAGCAGATCTCCAATGAGCTGATTGGACACCAGGAAACCCTTGGGGGTCAGATGCCAGCGGCGGTCGTGGCGCTCCGCCCAACCGTGGCGTTCGTAGTCCTCCAGCTTCTGCTCGATGGGGTCGAAGTCCAGGAAGAACTCCCGGCGGTATTCCCACTCCTCAATGCCCCGGGTGGTACGCAGCCGGAGCATGAGGTACTCACTGCCCCGCTCCCGGGCGGGGATCAAGTCGGAGGAGTCGATCACCACGCCTCCCTCCAAAACGCCGGAGATATAGCCCTCCAGGTCCCGGATAAAGGAGTAGCGCCGCCCGCCGAAGTCGGAGTGAGCGCCGGGGCCAAAGCCAATATAGGGATGGCCCATCCAATACTTCAGATTATGGCGGGACTGATAGCCGGAACGGGCGAAGTTGGAGATTTCATACTGGCGGTAGCCCTCTTTTTCCAGCCGTTCCACGGTCCAGAGGTACATATCCGCCTGGGCGTCATCGTCGGGCAGCTTTTCGCCCCGGGAGACCCGGTAGTCCAGAGGGGTACCCGACTCCACCTTCAGGCCGTAGCAGCTCAGATGCTCCGGTTTGAGGGTGAGAACCTGCTCCACCGTGTCCTGCCAGCTTGCCAGATCCTGACCGGGCAGACCGTAGATCAGGTCCAGACTCAGGTTCTGAAACTTGGCCTGCCGTGCCAGGGTGACCGCCTGAACCGCCTGTTCAAAGGTATGGGGGCGGTGAAGGCTCTGGAGGGCCTGGTCACAGGCGGACTGAACGCCCAGGGAGAGCCGGTTGACCCCAGCCCGACGGAGGGCCTGGAGCATTTTCAGATCCACACTGTCCGGATTGCACTCCACGGTAATTTCTGCGTCCTTAGCCAGATCAAAGCGTTTGGCGATCAGCCGCAGCAGCTCCCGCAGCCGCTTTTCTCCATAAAAGCTGGGTGTGCCGCCTCCAAAGTAGACAGTATCGATTTGCCAGCCCCTGGCCTGAGGGGCGGTTTCCTTGAGATGGGCCAGTAAGGCCTTCTGGTAGTCGTCCATCCGTCCCTCTTGCCCGGCCAGAGAGTAAAAATCGCAGTAGTCGCATTTGCTGCGGCAAAAGGGAATGTGGATGTAGATACCCAGTTTTTCTGCCATAGACGGCGCCTCGCTTCCTGGAAAGGTGCAGTGGTGCTACCCAAGTATCACTTGCTTATCTAACTATTATACATGAAAAAGCTCAATTTGAAAAGCATAGCCTGCCATGCTATACTCAAAAAAGAGAGGAGGGGGACACAATGCCCCAACAGGATGGACGGCGGCTGATACTGACGGTGGCCTCGGCATGGGATGGAGAGAAGATCGACACCTTGCTCCGCCGGGAGCTGGGACTGTCAGGTACTGTGATCAAACGGATCAAATGGTTGGAGGACGGCATCCTGCTGGATGGCGTCCGGGCTATCACCGGCCAGCGGGCAGCGGCGGGACAGGTTCTCTCGGTGCGGGTGGACGATCCGGAGCGGCCTGAGGCTGTGGCCCCCACGCCTGGGCCGGTGGATGTGGTCTATGAGGACCAGGACCTGCTGGTGGTCAACAAGGCCCCCGGTGTACCGGTTCATCCTGGACCAGGCAACGGCAGAGAGACCCTGTGCAACTATGTAGCTTATTATTACCAGCAGAAGGGAGAACCGGCGGGGGTCCATCCGGTCCATCGGCTGGACAGGGGTACCTCCGGCCTGATGGTGATTGCCAAACACCCGTTGGCCCAGGAGCGGCTGAAGGAGCAGCTCCATACGGCTGCCTTTCGGCGGATCTATCTGGCGGTGTGCGACGGGGTACCGGTGCCGGAACAGGGGAGGGTGGAGGTCCCCATCGGGCGGGTCCCTGGTTCTCTGATCCAGCGTCAGGTGGATCCGGCGGGCCAGCCTGCGGCCACCTGCTACCGGGTAGTAGAACAGACAGGGAACCGGACCCTGGTAGAGCTCATTCTGGAGACGGGCCGCACCCATCAGATACGGGTTCACATGGCATGGCTGGGCTGTCCTCTCACCGGCGACTTCCTCTACGGCAGGGAGGACAAGGGTCTCATTGCCCGGCCAGCCCTCCACTCATCAGAGCTCTTTCTGACCCATCCCATCACCGGGGCGGCTCTCCACTGGACTGCACCTCTGCCGGATGATATGGCAGTGCTGCTGCGTTAAAAAGGGGCTGCTGCAAAATGCAGCAGCCCCTTTTAGTCCTGTTTCAGCCCAGTTTGCTGAAGAGATTGACCATCTCGATGGCGGACAGGGCGCAGTCGTAGCCCTTGTTGCCTGCCTTGGTGCCGGCACGCTCGATGGCCTGCTCAATGGTGTCGGTGGTGAGTACCCCGAAGAGCACCGGCTTGCCGGTCTGGAGAGAGGCCTGAGCCACGCCCTTGGACACCTCGGCGCACACATAGTCGTAGTGGGAGGTGGAACCACGGATGACAGCGCCCAGGCAGATTACCGCGTTATACTTGCCGCTCTGGGCCAGGTGGAGGGCAGCTACCGGAATCTCAAAGGCACCGGGTACCCAGGCAACGTCAATGTTCTCGGTGGGAATGCCGTGACGTACCAGGCCGTCCTCCGCGCCGGAGAGCAGCTTGCTCACGATAAACTCGTTGAATCGGGACGCCACAATGGCGATATGCAGGCTTTCGCTGCCGATCAGTTTTCCTTCCAGAATGTTCATGTCAAATACCTCCCTGAATCTTATCGTCGTCGGTCACCTGCTCCAGCAGGTGGCCCATTTTTTCACGTTTGGTCCACAGATAGAAATGGTCGTGTTCCTGGGGCGCGATCTCGATTGGAACGCGTTCGGTGATCTCCAGGCCAAAGCCGGACAGACCGTAGATCTTGTCCGGATTATTGGTCAGAAGGCGCAGTTCCTTGACTCCCAGATCTCGAAGAATCTGAGCCCCGATCCAGTACTCCCGCAGGTCGGGGGCGAAGCCCAGTTTGATGTTGGCCTCCACCGTGTCATACCCCTGCTCCTGGAGGGTGTAGGTTTTCAGCTTGTTGATGAGACCGATGCCCCGGCCCTCCTGCCGCATATAGAGCACCACGCCCCGGCCCTCTTTTTCGATGCGCTCCATGGCAGCGGCCAGCTGCTGGCCGCAGTCGCACCGCTGGGAGCCGAACACGTCGCCGGTAAGGCACTCGGAGTGGACCCGGCACAGCACACCCATGCCGTCCCCAATATCGCCTTTGACCAGAGCCACATGGCTCTCGCCGGTGAGATCGTTGGTGTAGCCGTAGATGGTGAAGTCACCATACTTGGTGGGCATTTTGGCCACCGCCTCCCGGATCACGTGCTTGTCGTGGAGGCGGCAGTAGTCCTGGAGATCCTTGATGGTGATGACCTTGATGCCCCAGGCGGCGGCATTTTCCAGCAGCTCGGTGGTACGCATCATGGTGCCGTCCTCCCGCATGATCTCGCAGCACAGGCCGCACTCGGCAAGGCCTGCGTGGCGGCACAGGTCTACCGTGGCCTCGGTGTGTCCGTTGCGGGCCAGCACCCCGCCCCGGCGGGCCACCAGGGGGAACACATGGCCGGGTCGCCGGAACTCCTCCGGCCTGGCGTCGGGAGCGGCGCACCGGCGGCAAGTGAAGCCACGTTCCTCGGCGGAGATGCCGGTGGTGGTGTCCACATGGTCAATGGATACGGTGAAGGCGGTCTGATGGTTATCGGTGTTTACCTTTACCATCTGCTCCAGCCCCAGCCGGGCGGCCACAGCCTCCGACATGGGGGTGCAGATCAGGCCCTTGGCATGGACTGCCATAAAGTTTACGTTCTCGGTGGTGGCAAACTGGGCGGCGCAGATCAGATCGCCCTCATTTTCCCGGTCCGGGTCGTCGATGCACATGATGAGGTGTCCGGCCCGCAGCTCCTCCAGGGCCTCCTCAATGGTGGCAAATCCCATGGTATGTATCCTCCTTTAAAATCCGTGTTGAGCCAGAAATTCCATGGTGATGCCGGAGGGCTTGGGTGCCTCCCGGCCCAGCAGTCTGGCCACGTACTTTCCCAAAATATCGGTCTCCAGGTTGACGGTGTCTCCCGCCTTCCGGTCCAGCAGGGTGGTCTGGGCCCCGGTGTGGGGGATGATGGAGACGGAGAAATCCCGGTCAGTGACGGCGGCTACCGTCAGGCTGATGCCGTCAATGGCGATAGAGCCCTTCTCCACAATGCCGGAGAGCAGTTCCGGGGTGGTGGAGATGGTGACCCACACCGCGTTGCCCTCCCGCCGGAGGGAGGTTACCGTGCCGGTGCCGTCGATGTGGCCGGTGACGATGTGGCCCCCGAAACGGCCATCCGCAGCCATCGCCCGCTCCAGATTGACCTGGGAGCCGGGATGGAGCCCGCCTAGGCCGGTGCGCCGGAAGGTCTCGGGCATCACGTCGGCGGTAAAGCCGGCGGGGGAGAGGGCGGTTACCGTCAGGCACACCCCATTTACCGCGATAGAGTCCCCCAGCTTGGTGCCCTCCAGTACTGTACGGGCGGCCAGTTCCAGGCTGCCTGCTCCCACTTTGCGGACGGTGCCCAGTTCTTCAATGATTCCTGTGAACATTCTGTATCACCTCGTATTCCAGCAGCAGGTCCTCGCCCATGGGGGTGCAGGTGGGGGAAGAGAGCTGCCAGCAGTCCTCCGGGCGGTCCACTCCCCGGCCCTCCACCGGGCTTTTGGCTTCCGCTCCGCCAAAGAGCTTGGGGGCCAGGTAGCAGTAGACCTTATGTACCAGCCCCTGCCGCAGCATGGACTCATTGAGTCCGCCGCCCCCCTCCAGCAGGATGCCGTCAATCTCCCGTTTTCCCAGCTCTGTCATCAGGGAGGGCAGGTCCACTCTGCCGTCGGCGCCGGGCAGGTCCAGTACTGTGATCCCAAGGCCCTCCAGGGCAGCCCGCTTGTCAGGCATGGGGGAGGCACAGGCCACGATGGTGGGCACCTCCTTGGCGGTGCGGACCAGGTTGGAGGTGAGGGGGATGCGTAGCTGGGAGTCGCAGATGATGCGCACCGGATTGCGGCCGCCCTCCATCCGGCAGGTGAGCATGGGGTCGTCCTGGAGCACCGTACCAATACCTGCCAGAATGCCACGGTACTGGTGCCGCAGAGTCTGAACGTGAGCCCGGGCGGTCTCTCCGGTGACCCACTGGGACAGGCCGGTATGGCAGGCGATCTTGCCGTCGGCGGTCATGGCGTATTTCATGGCCACATAGGGAGTCTTGTGGGTGATGTAGTGGAAGAATACCGGGTTCAGGGTATCGCACTGGTCCCTCATGAAATCTTCTTCCACGTCTACCCCGGCTTGCCGCAGCAGGGCCGCTCCCTTGCCGTGGACCAGGGGGTTGGGGTCCCGGGAGCCGATGACCACCTTGGCGATGCTCGCATCCAGAATGGCCTGAGTGCAGGGGGGCTGGCGGCCCTGGTGGCAGCAGGGTTCCAGGGTGACATACAGGGTGGCTCCTGTCGGGTCCTCTGTGCAGGCAGCCAGAGCCTCCCGCTCGGCGTGGAGGCCGCCGCAGCGGCGGTGCCAGCCCTGGCCAATGATGCGGCCCTCCTTCACCAGCACCGCCCCGACCAGGGGATTTGGGCTGGTCCATCCGGTACCCCGTTGGGCCAGCTTTATAGCCAGCCCCATATAGTCGGTGTCGTTCATATTCGCTTCTCCCTCCTTTTCGGGACGAAAAAAGCGCCCCGAAGCAACTTCGGGGCGCTGAGAAAGCATCTACGGGGCGGAATGAAACGGATATAAAGCAGGGGTAAGATTCATTCCCACCGGCGTCTTCTTCCATCCAGACTTTAACTGTCGGTTTTGGAATTGCACCAAATCCTGCGCTTACGCGCTCGCGGACTTTACCGCCGATCGGGAATTTCACCCTGCCCTGAAGACTGCATATGAACTTGTTGGCCTTATCATAGCACTGTGGAAAAGTGTTGTCAACTATTTATCTACGCTGGGGATCTCCGTGGTGTCCACTTCGTCCAGGTGGCTCAGGTAATATTTCGTCTCTTTTGCGATGACTCCGGACAGCAAAAGAACCGCGATCAGGTTGGGGATGGCCATGAGGGCGTTGAGGATATCAGCAATGGTCCACACCAGGTCCAGAGCCAGCACGGGGCCCACCACCACAACGGCTACAAAGAGAATCTTGTAGGGGAGAATGGCCTTCTTGCCCCACAAATACTGGGCGCACCGTTCGCCGTAGTAGGACCAGCCCAGGATGGTGGACCAGGCAAAAGTGATGATACCCACCACCAGAATTACCGGTCCCAGTACGGGGATCTGGGAGAAGGCCAGGGTGGTCAGCTTGCCGCCGTCGGTGATGTCGGCCATGTTGATGGCGGGATTTTTCATAATGGTGGATACCAGCACCAGGCCGGTCATGAGGCACACCACCACTGTGTCCCAAAAGGTGCCGGTGGCGGACACCAGGGCCTGACGCACCGGATTGCGGGTCTGGGCGGCGGAGGCCACTAAGGGGGCGGAGCCCATGCCGGACTCGTTGGAGAACAGGCCGCGGGCCACGCCGAAGCGCATGGCGATCATCAGACCCTGACCCACCAGACCGCCGGCCACCGCGCCAGGGGTGAAGGCCAGACGAACAATGGCGCCGATGGCGGGGAGGATGAAGTCGTAATTGAAGCCAAGGATGATGATACAGCCCAGTACATAGAAGGCGGCCATGAAGGGTACCAGTTTTTCACAGACGCTGGCAATGGAGTTGATGCCGCCAATGATAACGATGGCGGTGAGCAGGCCGCCTACAATGCCTACCACGATGGGCGGAATGGGCAGGGGGATGTTGTTCTCAATGACCTCGGCAATGGCGTTAATCTGGGTGCCGCAGCCGATACCGAAGGAGGCCAGAGCAGCCAGGGCGGCAAAGAGCACGCCCAGCCATTTCAGGCCCAGGCCCCGCTCCAGCGCGTACATGGCGCCGCCCTGCATTTTACCGTCAGGGGTGCGGACCCGGTACTTTACGGCGATGAGGGACTCGGCGTACTTGGTGGCAATACCGAAGATGCCGGCGATCCAGCACCAGAACACCGCGCCTGGGCCGCCCAGGAAAATGGCGGTGCCCACGCCGATGATGTTGCCGGTGCCGATGGTGGAGGCCAGAGCAGTTGTGAGGGCCTGAAACTGACTCACGTCGCCGGGGGAGTCGGGGTCACGGGTCACTGACAGGCGAATGCCCGTAAAGGTTTTGCGCTGGATGAAGCCGGTGCGTGCCGTCATAAACAGGTGGGTGCCGAAGAGCAGCACGATCATGGGGATACCCCAGATAAAGTCGTCCAGCCAGTTGATGAAGGATACGATTACATCCATAGAAATCCCTCTTTTCTCTCTCTAATTCTCTCTTATTTGTTCTGTTCCAGCCACTTTTTCAGCTGCTCGGCCATGGCGGAGTTGCCGCTGTCCTTCTGCTGTTCCTGCTGCTGGAGATAGCGGCGCACATCTCCCTTACCGGCGGATTTGGTCTCCCGCCGTTTCTTGAAGTCGCTGAGCCGTTCCCGGTAGCCGCACACGCAGGCGAAGAGTTGCTTGTCTCCCTCGCCCCGCAGCTCCATCTTCTTGTGACAGTTGGGGCAGCGGGCGTTGGTGGTCTGGGTGACCGAGCGGCGGTAGCCGCATTCCCGGTCGGGACACACCAGCATCTTGCCCCGTTTACCCTTGACGCTGAGCAGGAATTTGCCACAGTCAGGGCACTTCTCACGGGTCACATTGTCGTGGGTATAGGTGGCGTCGCTGGCCTTCACTTCGGCCACCAGATGGGAGGCGTAGCCCTTCATTTCGCCCACGAAGGCATCCTCCTTTTCCTTGCCCTGGGCGATGTCACCCAGCCGTTTTTCCCACTGGGCGGTGAGAGAGGCCGAGCGCAGGTCGGAAGGGGCCAGGCCTACCACCTGGACGCCCTTGGAGGTGGGTATCAACTCCTTGCCCCGGCGCTCGATATAGAAAGCGGAGAACAGCTTTTCAATGATATCTGCCCGGGTGGCGGGGGTGCCCAGGCCGCCGGTTTCCTCCAGAATCTTACTCTGGTCCCGGTCCTGTACCTGAGCGGCAGGGTGCTCCATGGCGGTGAGCAGGGTAGCCTCGGTGTACCGCTTGGGAGGTGCGGTCTTGCCCACATTGGCCCGGACGGACAGCACAGGCAGCTTGTCCCCCTGGCGCAGGTCGGGCAGAGACTGCTCCCGCTCCTCTTCATCCTCGGGCTCCTCCAGGTCGAAGGAACGATCATAGGCCGCTTTCCAGCCCGGCTCCTTCACGATTTTGCCTCGGGCGTGGAAGGCCTCGCCGTCGATGGTCAGCTTGAGGGAGACCTCCTCATACTCGAAGGGGGGCAGCAGCACCGCCAAAAATCGGCGTGCCACCAGGTCGAAGATGTTGCGCTCGGGCCCGGACAGCCGCCACAGGTCCACCTGCTCCTCGGTGGGGATGATGGCATGGTGGTCGCTCACCTTGGCGTTGTTTACCAAATAGCGGGTCTGAAGGGGACGATGGCTCATGATCTGCCGGGCCAGGGGAGCGTATTCGTCGATCATCACGCTGCGCAGCCGCTCAGGCAGGGTGGGTACCACATCGTCGGAGATATAGCGGGAGTCGGTGCGGGGGTAGGTGAGGATCTTGTGGACCTCATAGAGGTTCTGCATGACGGACAGGGTCTCCTTGGCGGAGTAGGCGTACTTTTTGTTCGCATCCCGCTGCAGCTCGGTCAGGTCGTAGGCAGCGGGCGGAGGTGTTTGCTTCCAGGTGCGCTTGATTTCGGTCAGCACAGCGGTCTTTCCAGCCAGTTTATTGACAAGGGAATCTGCTTGCTCCTTGCTGAAAATACGGGCCTGTCCGTTTTTATCACGCCATGTTGCTGTGAAGCCATTTAGCTTCACGGAAACGGTATAAAATTCCTTGGGTTGGAACTTGCGGATCTCCTCCTCACGGTCCACAATGAGGGCCAGGGTGGGGGTCTGGACCCGTCCGGCGGACAGCTGAGCGTTGTACTTGCAGGTGAGAGCCCGGGTGACATTGAGACCCACCACCCAGTCGGCCACGCTGCGGGCCCGGGCGGAGTGGTACAGGTTGTCGTAGTCGGCGGCGGGGCGCAGGTGGGCAAAGCCCTCCTTGATGGCCTTATCAGTCTGGGAGGAGATCCACAGCCGTTTGGCCGGCTTCTTCCAGCCCGCCTTCTCCATGATCCACCGGGCTACCAATTCTCCCTCACGGCCGGCATCGGTGGCGATGACCAGATCGCTGACGTCGCCACGGCGCATCTGGGCCTGTACCGCCCGGAACTGCCGCCCGGACTGAGGAATGACCACCGTTTTCATTCTGTCAGGCAGCATGGGCAGAGTAAGCATATCCCACTTGGCCCAAGCCTTGTCATAGTCCTCCGGGGGCGCCAGCTCCACCAGATGGCCCAGGGCCCAGGTGACAATGTAGCGCTCCCCCTCCAGAAAGCCCTCGCCGGACTTTTTGCAGCCCAACACACGGGCCAATTCCCGCGCTACCGAGGGCTTTTCCGCCAATACCAATGTTTTAGCCATATAGATTCTCCTAACCGCCGTTAAACGGCGTTTCTGGGTGATTTTCAACGGTTGACTTTTGGATACCGCTCTGGTATGTTTAAGCCAGAAGGAATCCCTGTTACTGGTGCGACTGAGAAAGGAGTACAGTATGTTCGGGTTTGCTGGTTTGCAGATCAAGATGAGCCAGACTTTGCCCCCCGAGGACCGGATGAGTTCTGCCGAGCGGGTTTGCCGCAGGCAGGCCAGGGACGCGGAATGGAAGTTCCGGGTCTCCAAGGGATACGAGAAGGATACCTTCTGGAACCGGGTCAAGTTCAATATGACCCACAAAGACTGAGTTTCTATCCAGCCGCGGGCTTTGCCCGCGGCTTTTTTGCATTTAGAGGGAGATGCTCCAGTTACCCAACTGATCCAGAATGGGGATCAGCTGTTTGCAGGGCTCTGTGATGCTGTATTCCACCCGCACCGGTACCTCCAGATACTCTGTCCGGGTGACCAGCTTGTCCTCTTCCAGCTCCCGAAGGGCATTGGCCAGCACAGTGTTGGATACCCCGTCCAGGGTCTTTTTCAGCTGGTTGTACCGGGTGGGGCCATTATTATACAGGGAGCACAGGATCTGCATCTTCCACTTGCCGCCGATAAGGGACAGGGCGTGGTTCAGAGGGCAGGTATCCATGCAGGGACAGTTTTCATGTTCCACAGGTCAGTTCCTCCTTACCTGGTACGAAATTTCTGCGTTCTTGCGTTGGGAGAAGATAGGTACTATAATACTACCAGGTTGTAAAAATGAAAAGTATTTTTTAGGAGGAATTTCCATGCCGCCCTATTTGACCGGTCTTGGCATTGGCCTGGCCTATGTGGCCCCCATCGGAATGCAGAACCTATTCGTCATCAATTCAGCTCTGACTCAGCCTCGGCACAAGGCGCTGCTGACTGCCCTCATCGTGGTATTCTTCGATGTGACCCTGGCGCTGGCCTGCTTCTTTGGCATCGGCGCGCTGATGGAACACTTCACCTGGCTGCAGATGGTTATTCTGCTGGTGGGCGGCGCCATCGTGATCTGGATCGGCATCAGTCTGCTGCGGGATAAGCCCACCATGGACAACAATGTGGATGTAAACATCTCTCTGCCCAAGGTGGCGGCCAAGGCCTGCGTGGTCACCTGGTTCAATCCCCAGGCCATTATCGATGGTACCATGCTGTTTGGCGGTTTCCGGGCAGGCAACCCCGGCGGGGTGAGCACCCAGCTGATTCTGGGTTCCTCCACCGCCTCCTTCCTGTGGTTCTTCGGCATCACGGTGCTGATCTCCCTCTTCTCCGCCCGCTTCAACGACAAGATCCTGCGGGTCATCAACATTGTCTGCGGTATTATTATTATTTTCTACGGCGGCAAGCTGATTTGGCAGTTCTTCCAAATGGTGATGTAAAAAAGTCCCCTCCCAACGGAGGGGACTTTTTCTGTCCAACCGGCGGCAGGAGAATCTGATGCAGCGGCTGGAAATATGAACCGGTCTATGCTATGCTTAATAAAAACAGTAAATCAGCACCCAGGAGGATCGGAAGTCATGACAGATGTGCAGCAGCGGGCGGCGGCGAAGGAGTTTACAGCCTATTGGGCAGGCCGGGGCGACGAGAAGCAGGAGACCCAGCGTTTCTGGATCGACCTGCTTCGGAATGTCTACGGTGTGGCGGAGCCGGAGAAGGCCATTGAGTTTGAGTGTCCTGTGAAGCTGGACCATGTCAGCTTCATTGACGGATATATCAAGGATACCCGTGTCCTCATTGAGCAAAAGGGGGCGGACATCGACCTGCGGCGGGGCTACAAGCAGTCCGATGGCTCCATGCTGACGCCCTATCAGCAGGCCCGCCGTTACGCGGGCTATCTGCCCCACGACAAGAACCCCCGGTGGATCGTGGTATGCAATTTCCGGGAGTTCCACGTCCACGACATGAACCGCCCTAATGACGAGCCGGAAGTAGTGGCCCTGGCCGGCCTGGAGAAGGAATATCACCGCCTGAATTTCCTGGTGGACACCGGGGATGAAAACATCAAAAAGGAGATGGAGATCTCCTTACAGGCCGGTGAGATCGTGGGTACCCTGTACGATGCGCTTTTGAAGCAGTACAAGGACCCGGAATCCCCGGAGACGCTGAAGAGCCTGAACGCCCTGTGCGTCCGGCTGGTGTTCTGCCTGTACGCCGAGGACGCGGAGATTTTCGGGGGCCACGGCAAATTTCACGACTATATGCAGCGCCACCAGAGCGACGCCCGCCGCGCCCTCATGGATCTGTTCCAGGTGCTGGATACCAGGCCGGAGGACCGGGACCCCTATATGGACGATGATCTGGCTTCCTTTCCCTATGTCAACGGCGGGCTGTTTGCCGATGAGCATATTATCATTCCACGGCTGGACGAGACCATTGTGGAACTGATTCTCCAGCGGGCCAGCGCGGACTTTGACTGGTCGGCCATCAGCCCCACCATCTTCGGCGCGGTCTTTGAGAGCACCCTGAACCCGGAGACCCGGCGCTCCGGCGGGATGCACTACACCAGCATCGAGAATATCCACAAGGTCATTGACCCGCTGTTTCTGGACGACTTACGGGGGGAACTGGCGGACATTCAGGCCGTGGCGGTGGAGACCACCCGGAAACGCCGCCTGAAAGACTTTCAGCATAAGCTGGCGGGCCTGAAATTTCTGGACCCGGCCTGCGGTTCGGGCAACTTCCTGACCGAGACTTATATCTCCCTGCGCAAGCTGGAAAACGAGGTGCTGCGCAGCCTCAGCAACCAGATCGTCCTGGGTGACTTTATCAACCCCATTCAGGTCTCCATCGGCCAGTTCTACGGCATCGAGATCAACGATTTCGCCGTCTCGGTGGCCAAGACCGCCCTGTGGATCGCCGAGAGCCAGATGATGAAGGAGACTGAGGACATCATACATATGTCTTTGGATTTCCTGCCGCTGAAATCCTACGCCAACATCGTGGAGGGCAACGCCCTGCGGATGGATTGGGAGAGCGTGGTGCCCAAGCATGAGCTGGATTATATCATGGGCAATCCGCCGTTTCATGGCTTTACATTTATGACTAAAGAGCAAAAGGCGGATATGCAAATATTATTTCCAGATGTAAAAAACTTAGATCTTGTGTGCGGCTGGTATAAGAAAGCCTCAGATTTTACTGTAGGAACTGGAATTGAAACGGGTTTTGTTTCTACAAATTCGATAGTGCAAGGTGAGACTGTTGCGCGATTTTGGGACTTCTTACCGAATGATATTATTAATTTTGCATATCGGACCTTTGTGTGGGACAGCGAAGCTGCCGTAAAAGCCCATGTACATTGTGTTATTATTGGATTTTCAAAGATTTCTCGAAAAGAAAAATATATTTATGATGGCGAGCGGAAAAAGCAGGCTTCAAATATTAATCGATATTTGTTTGATGGTGAAAACATCCTTGTGAGAAGTCGGAATAAGCCGATTTGTGAAGTCCCTAAAATGATATACGGAAATAAGCCAGCGGATGGAGGCCATCTTATTATTGAAGATGAAGATTTGGATAATTTCATTGGAAAAGATCCACTATCAGTTAAATTTATAAAGCCACTGTTAGGTGCGGCGGAATACATCAAAGGTAAGAAACGTTGGTGTCTATGGCTTGAAAACGCTAATCCAAGCGAAGTGCGCAAATGCCCCATGATAATGGAACGAGTAAAACAATGTAAAGAGAGTAGAGAAGGAAGCATTGCTGAAGGAATTCGAAAATTTGCTGCAACACCGACACTTTTTGCTCAGAGAACACAACCGATTGATAAAGACTTTATTATTATCCCGAGAGTATCCTCTCAGAATAGACGTTATGTTCCAATCGGGTTTATCAAAGCTGGCACAATAGTGACTGATCGTGTACAAATCATACCTGACGCTAATTTGTATGAATTTGGGGTTATAATATCTAATGTTCATATGGCGTGGATGCGTACAACTTGTATGAGGATGAAAAGCGATTACAGTTACTCTAAGGATATTGTCTACAATAACTTCCCCTGGCCCACGCCTACCGACGAACAGAAGGCCAAAATCGAGGAGACCGCCCAGGCCATTCTGGACGCCCGGGCCCTCTATCCCGACTCCAGCCTGGCCGATCTCTACGACGAAACCACCATGCCCCCGGAGCTGCGGAAAGCCCACCAGCAGAACGACAAGGCGGTCATGCGGGCATACGGCTTCGACATCAAGACCACCACCGAGACCACCTGCGTGGCGGAGTTGATGAAGCTGTATCAGAAATTGACAGAAGCCACGGGCAAATAAAACAGAAGGACCATAAAAAACAGCGCCATCTGTTCAACAGATGGCGCTGTTTTGCGCTTGTTCAGGCCTTCACCAGATGGACCAGCACGTCGGTCATCTTGTGCAGGGCGTCCACCGGGATATACTCGTGGACCCCGTGGAAGTTGACGCCGCCGGTACACAGATTGGGGCAGGGGAGACCCATATAGCTGAGACGGGCGCCGTCGGTGCCGCCACGGATAGGTACCTCCAGAGGCGTGACACCCACCGCCTCCATGGCGGCCCGGGCGCGATGGATCAGGTACATATGGGGCTCGATTTGCTCCAGCATATTATAGTAGGAATCCTTCAGTTCCAGCTCCACCGTGCCGGCGCCGTATTTGGCGTTGAGGTAGTCGGCAATGCGGGTCAGGCAGGCCTTGCGGTCCTCAAACTTGGCCCGGTCGTGGTCCCGGATGATATAGGAGAGGGTAGCGGTGGTCTCATCGCCGGACATCTCGCACAGGTGGTAGAAGCCCTCCCGGCCCTCGGTGTGGGCAGGGGTCTCGGCGGGAGGCAGCAGGTTGACCAGTTCCACGGCCATGAGAATGGCACTCTTCATCTTGTTTTTGGCGGAGCCGGGGTGGATGTTCACGCCATGAATGGTGATCTGAGCGCTAGCGGCGTTGAAGTTTTCATACTCCAGCTCGCCCAGCTCGCCGCCGTCCACGGTGTAGGCCACCGCCGCGCCGAAGCCCGCCACGTCAAAGTGGTCGGCGCCGCTGCCCACCTCCTCGTCGGGGGTGAAGCCTACGGCAATGCGGCCATGGGGGATCTCGGGGTGGAGGGTGAGATATTCCACAGCGGACATGATCTCCGCCACGCCGGCCTTGTCGTCGGCTCCCAGCAGGGTGGTGCCGTCGGTGACGATCAGGTCCTGGCCCACATATTTGGACAGGCTCTCAAACTCGGCGGCCTTCATGGTGATCTGCTTTTCCTCATTCAGGAGGATGTCGCCCCCCTCATAGTGGACAATGCGGGGCTTTACATCAGCGCCGGGGGCGCTGGGGGAGGTGTCCATGTGGGCAATGAGGCCCATACAGGGGATGCCCTCACAGCCCGGAGTGGCGGGCAGCCAGCCGTAGACGTAGCCATACTCGTCCATGTGAGCGTTGTGCAGACCCATCTGACTCAGTTCCGCGGCCAGGGTTTCCCCGAGTACCTTCTGCTTTTCGGTGGTGGGAGTGGTCTGGCTGTGCTCGTCTGACTGGGTATCATAGGTGACGTACTTTAAAAACCGTTCCACAGCGTTCATGTTCTGCGTCCTTTCTCCCGGTTTCCGTTCCTTGCTCTTGACGGATACCGGGCAATGGAATAGACTAAACTAAATAGCACCCGATATTATACCATAAGAGGAGCCGGATTTCTATGGTGACGACGCAGGAATTTACCTTCCCCTCCAGCGATGGAGTCCATCTGGTGGGAGCCACCTGGTGGAAAGGGGAGACGGAGCGGCCCAGGGCCATCGTGCAGCTGGTCCACGGCATTTCGGAGTATATCGGCCGGTATGACGACTTTGCCCGGTTTCTGGCAGAGTGCGGCTACTGGGTGGTGGGTCACGACCATCTGGGCCACGGCCGCACGGCGACGGACCCGTCGGAGTACGGCTGGTTTGCCGACAAAGATGGGTGGAAGTATGTGCTGAAGGACACCCGCACCCTGCGGCGGTTGGCAGGGGAGGCCTGCCCGGAGGCTCCCTATTTTATCATGGGTCACTCCATGGGCTCCTTTGTGGTGCGGGGTTATCTCAGTTACTGGCCGGGTACAGTGGACGGGGCCATCCTGTCGGGTACAGGCCAGGAAGCGCCCACCAAAGTGAACGCGGGGCTGGCCCTCTCCGGCCTGCTTCTGAAAACCAAAGGCCCCAGGGCCCACAGCAAACTGCTGGACAACCTGTCCGTTGGGGCCTACAACAAGCAGTTCAAGCCCACCCGCACCGGGGCGGACTGGATCTCCCGGGATCAGGCGGTGGTGGACGCCTACTGCGCCGACCCGCTGTGTCAGTTCCTGCCCACGGTGAGTATGTTCCACGACATGATGCACGGGCTCAATCTGCTGGCCAGGAAGAGCACTCTGGCCCGGCTGGACCCGAATACGCCGGTGTACTTCTTTGCCGGAGACCGGGACCCGGTGGGCCAGCAGGGCAAAGGTGTCAAAAAAGTGGCCCGCTGGTTCAAGGAGGCGGGTGTAAAGGATGTTGCTGTCAAGCTTTACCCGGAGGGCCGCCACGAAATGCTCAACGAGACCAACCACCAGCAGGTCTATGAGGATGTGCTGGCCTGGCTGGAGGGGCATTTAAAGAAGAAAGAGGCATGACAAAAGCGGCCGCGCACAGCGCGGCCGCTTTTCTTTGGGGGATTAGCCCGGAGGCCAGGTCATATCCCGGCCCGCCAGCACATGGAAGTGCAGGTGGTGGACCGACTGGCCCGCCTGCTCTCCGCAGTTGGACACCACTCGGAAGTCGGTGATGCCAAGCTGGGCGGTCACTTTGGAAATGACCTCAAAGATATGGGCCACCACGCCGGCATTGTCGGCGGTGATCTCGCCGCAGGAGCCGATGTGGGCCTTGGGGATCACCAGGAAATGGGTGGGCGCCTGGGGATCGATGTCATAGAAGGCAAAGACCTGATCGTCCTCATAGACCTTGTTGGACGGGATCTCCCCGGCGGCGATCTTACAGAACAGACAGTCGCTCATAGCAGGACCTCCTCATTTGTCAAGCTGGGTTCAGTATAGCACAGAAGGGTGGGCTTGTCATGCCTGAAAACGAAAAAAGGACCGCCCGACTGGGCAGTCCTTTTTCTATCGGTCAATCACACAGCGCGGGTGACCTTACCCGAACGGAGGCATCTGGTGCACACATAAACGTGCTTGGGCGTGCCGTTGACGATCGCCTTGACGCGCTTCACATTGGGCTTCCAGGGGCGGTTGGTGCGGCGGTGAGAGTGGGACACCTTGATACCGAACACGACACCCTTGTCGCAAAATTCACATTTGGCCATTCGCTTATACCTCCTCGCTCGTCAGGATACGCTTACAAAAGCATCGAACGATATGATAGCAGAACTTTCGAAAAAATGCAAGTGCTTTTTTCAAAATGACTGGAATTTTTCTGCGGGGGCCTGTACACAGGTTCTTACCACACCGCTTCTTTTGGCAAATTGCCTTCCCGGTTGCAAATCGGGAGGAGAGAATGGTATAATAATGTCTACTGAATAAACCGCGATGCGGTTTATTCGCGCGGAGGTAGCCGCGCAATTTCATAAAAACAGCTCGAAGTGGCCGTTTTTATGAAATTCAGCCATTGTTACAATGCGTATTTCCGTTGGCGCGTCTCAACGCACCAACGGAAAGTGCGAGGTTTTTTGGACGATCTCGTCCAAAACCCTTGCACTTGAACAAAGCCATTTGGCCTTGAAAACCTTGGTTTTCAAGGTTTGTGGCTTTGTTCAGTACGCATTATAATAAAACAAATCGCTTTGAAATGACCGGCGGGGGACAACCCGCCTTTATAGGAGGAAGAGCTATGGAAAGCTTGTACACCGTCAAACTGGGCGAATTGATCAAAAAGTTTAATCTGGAGGTGCTCCGCGGGGCGGAGGGCTATGAGGACCAGGCTATCTGCACGGAGGACGTGAATCGTCCCGGCCTGCAGCTTACCGGATTTTTCGACTACTTCGATCCCCATCGGCTCCAGGTCATTGGCAAGGTGGAGGATACCTACCTCTCCGGCCTGACGCCGGATCAGCGGCGGGAGAGCTTTGAGCTGCTGCTGAGTCAGGATATTCCCGCCCTTATCGTCTCCCGGGGCATTGATCCCTTCCCGGAGTGCATGGAAATGGCGGAGAAATACGACCGGACGGTGCTCCGCAGCCAGGACACCACCAGTGTGCTCATGAGCACCATCATTGCCTCCCTGAAATCCTACCTGGCCCCCCGCATCACCCGCCACGGTGTGCTGGTGGAGGTATATGGCGAGGGCGTGCTGCTGCTGGGCGAGTCCGGCGTGGGCAAGAGTGAGACCGCCATCGAGCTGGTGAAGCGTGGACACCGCCTCATCGCCGACGACGCGGTGGAGATCAAGCAGACTGTCACCGGCGGCCTGATGGGTACTGCGCCCGAGCTCATCCGCCATTATATCGAGCTGCGGGGCATCGGCGTCATTGACGTGCGCCGCCTGTTCGGTATGAGCGCTGTTAAAGAAGAGGCTGAGATCGACATGGTCATCAGCTTGGAGCAGTGGAAGGACGGGGCCATGTATGACCGGCTGGGTCTGGAGAACCTGTACACCACCATTCTGGACGTACAGGTGCCCTCCCTCACCATCCCGGTGAAGCCGGGCCGGAATCTGGCGGTCATCATCGAGGTGGCGGCCATGAACAACCGCCACAAGAAGATGGGCTACAATGCTGCTCTGGAGTTCACCAAGCAGATCAACGAGCACTTTGACCAGGCCATGAGCGCCCAGATGAACAAGTAATCCCTCAGATCACGGCCCGCCGCGGCGGACTTCGGAGCCAGAGGCCCCGGAGCAAAGCCCGGCGGGCTTTTTAAAGGATGTGACCGCTCTTGACCTTTTTATCCCTGCCCTTCTTCTGCTTTTTTCCGGTAACAGCGCTGGGCTATTTTCTGCTGCCCCGGAAGGTGCGGAACCTGTGGCTGCTGTTGGCAAGCTGGTTTTTCTATCTGTGTGCCAAGCCGGTCTATCTCACCCTGCTGCTCTTTGTGATCCTCACCTCCTATGGAGCGGGGATCTCCCTAGGAAAGAAGAAAAAGCGGTGGGTGTTGGTGCTCTGCCTGCTGACCGACGTGGTACTGCTTTTCCTATTCAAATATGTCAACTTCGCCCTCTCTATGGTGGGAGAAGTTCTTCACGGCATGGGGATTGCCTGGAATGTGCCGGTACTGGACATTGTGCTGCCGGTGGGTATCTCCTTCTACCTCTTCCAGGCCATGGGCTATGTAATCGACGTATGGCGGGGCAAGGCGGAGGCCCAGGGAAATTTCCTGCTCCATGCCCTCTTTCTCTCCTTCTTCCCCCAGGTAGTGTCCGGCCCCATCGGTCGGGCGGGGGAGCTTACCCCCCAGTTCCGGGAACCGCACCCCTTTGACTGGGACAAGTTCCGGGAGGGTTTGGTGCGCTTTTTGTGGGGTGCCTTTAAGAAAATGGTGCTGGCTGACCGGCTGGCGGTGTTGGTCAACACCATCTTCGGGGCGCCGGAGACCTTTGGCGCGGTGCAGGTGATGGGAGCGGCGGCGGCCTTTTCCCTCCAGATCTACTGTGATTTCTCCTCCTACACAGACATGGCCCTGGGTGTGGCCCACAGCATGGGCTTCACCCTGCGGGAGAACTTTGACACACCCTATTTTTCCCGGTCCATTGCAGAATTCTGGCGGCGGTGGCATATGTCCCTGTCCAACTGGTTCCGGGACTACCTCTACATCCCCTTGGGCGGCTCCCGGCGGGGCACTGCCCGGAAATATCTGAATGTACTCATCGTCTTTGCAGTCAGCGGCCTGTGGCACGGGGCGGCCATGACCTTTGTAGTGTGGGGCGTGCTCAACGGCCTCTATCAGGTGATGGGGGCGGTTACTGCGCCCCTGCGGGATGGCGGGTACCGGCTGCTCCACATCAGGGAGGACGGTCCCTTCCGGCATGGGGTGCAGATCCTGATCACCTTTCTGCTGGCCACGGTGGCCTGGGTGTTCTTCAAGGCCAGTTCTCTGTCCAATGCCCTGGCGGTTCTGGGCGGGATGCTCCACGGCCCCCTGTGGGTGCGCCAGAGCATGGGCCTGGACCGGTGGGAGCTGCTGGCGGCCGCTGCAGGGCTTCTGCTGCTCTTGCTGGTAGATTTGTTGAGCAAGCGATACAATCTATGGAAGACCTATTTGCAACAGCCCCGGCTAGTACGGTGGTGCATCCTGTGGGTGCTCCTCTTTGGTTGCCTGATCTTCGGCAGCTATGGAGCAGGGTATGACGCTCAGGATTTTATGTATGGATTTAGTTTTTAAGGAGGGGATACACCAATGAAGCGCCTGAACAAGGGGAAAGAGTGCTTCTTTGCCCTCCTCTTCCTGCTGCTGACGGCAGTGATGGTCAATTTTATCTCCGACGTTCTGCGGCCCTCACAGACCATGTACGGAGCCACCTGGAGTGCCTTCCGGGCGGAACCGGAGGACAGCCTGGACGTGATCTATCTGGGCAGCTCCTTTGCCTACTGCGATTTCAACCCCTCAGTGGTGTACGATGCCTCCGGCCTGACGGGGTATGTGATGGCGGGCTCGGAACAGCCTCTGTCCATTACCTATTGGTATTTGAAGGAGATTTTCCGTACGCAGTCTCCCTCCGCCGTGGTGCTGGAGGGCACTTCGCTGTACTTTAAGCAGTACCAGAACTATACCCAGCAGAATGTGAGCCAAATGCCGTTCTCGGTCAACAAACTGGGCGCTATTTTCACAGCGTCTGAGGAGAACCTGCGGACCGGACTGCTCTTTGACCTGTCCCTCTACCACAGCCGTTGGAAGGAGATGGGTAAAAGCGATCTGAAAAAAGCGGTGGTTCCGTTACAGGGGGACCACTACAAGGGCTTTACGCCGGTGGATCAGGTACTGGACGGCGTGGGAGAAACGGTGGTGGAAGGTAACCGCACGGTGTCGGAGGAGGACTACGCCGCCAACCTGGTATGGCTGGGCAGGATCCTGGACCTCTGCCGGGAGCACGGCGCCCAGCCTATCGTCACCTTCAATCCCAGCTATACCCGCTGCACCCAGGAACAGTACGCCCGCAATACGGCAGACATTCTGGCTCTGGATGGGGAGACGCTGGTATACAACTGGTCGGACAGCTTCGAGGAGATGGGGCTGATCCCTACGGAGCATCTCTATGACGGCGGACACCTGAACCAGGACGGGGCAGCTATTTTCTCCGCCTGGCTGGGCCGGTTCCTGACCGACGAGGTGGGGCTGGTCCCCAGAACTCAGACTACGGAAAATACCGCTGCCTGGCAGAAATCTGCCGCCTGGTGGCGGGAGAAAAACCAGAGCTGACTTGAAAAACCTCCGGCTTCGGCCGGAGGTTTTGTCACGTTTGGCTTTGCCCAGGTGTAGCGGCCATCTCCCTGCTGGTGGGAGCGGTAGGCGCGGTATCTCTGGCAGGGGTATCTCCCGCCTTCCGGGAACTGTTTGGTATTACCGATGATGCTCAGGCCCAGCAGCTGGGCGCGGAGCAGTTGAATTTGGTCTTTGAGGATCAAAATGGCTCCGGCGCCTCCATTACCGTCAAAGAGGTAGTCAAGGATCAGGAGCGGGTCTATGTGCTGCTGGACTTCACCGCTCCGGCAGGGGTGGCGCTTCCCATACCGGAGGAGACGGCGGACGGCCGGAATTTCTGGCTGGGGGAGGAAGAGGGGGACTGCTCCGCAGCCTTCTATGGAGATGAGGCTTGCACCCAGCGGGTGGACCCCCGCAGCTGGGGCTGGGGGTTCCGGGCAGTGGACGATACGGATACCACCGACCAAGTGATCCACCTGATGCTCCAGATTACCTGCGATGAGACCCTGCCTGAAGAAGCGACCTGGCTGAAGGTTACCCACCTGTCCAACCTGTGGGCACTGGAAGACGGGAAAGAGACCCGTGTGCTGTCCGGAATGGACTTTACCCTCGCCATTCCGATCGAGACCACGGCGGAGATCTACTCCTTTGAGGGGCGCTGCGGCGTGAATCTGAACGGCGTCACGCTGGCCACGGCAGAAAATCTGACCATCTCACCGGTCAGCGTGGCCATGGATCTGGTGATCCCCGACGGGGCGGCCTACGATGCTGCGTTTGAGGCCCAGGGCCCCTGGCAGGTGTATGTGCTGCTGGAGGACGGTACCCAGGTGTGGACCAAGTTTGAAAAGGGCGGCGGCGTTCAGGATGTGTTCCACGACGACGCGGGGCAGACCTTCTTCCGGGCTGACCACGTCCGCTTTGAGTTGGACTCCCCCGTTGATGTGGGCCAGATCAAAGATATCGTCTTTGTAGGCGACAACAGTCTGGCGTATGGGGAGGAAGAGAGTGACGCGGTGATCCACTTCCGCTTTACCCCCCACTATTTCCGTAACGAGACCTACTGGAACCAGGTCAATGAAGGGTGGAAGAACAGCTGAATCCAGATGAAAAAGAGCTCGGAATGATCCGGGCTCTTTTTCGTTTTTTGCGGCGAAAAAATCCTTGCAAAACTGGAAACACTGTGATATTATATTCGGGCATGATTACGCACACCCGCGGACGGGGGGCCAGGTGCTTCCGCTTGGAGGTTGGCCGGCTCCGAATGAACCGGGTGGAGGAATCAACAATTAAAGGAGGAATTTTTACCATGGCAGTCGTATCTATGAAGCAGCTTCTCGAGGCGGGCGTTCACTTCGGTCACCAGACCCGTCGCTGGAACCCCAAGATGGCCACCTATATCTACACCGAGCGCAACGGCATCTATATCATCGACCTGCAGAAGACCGTGAAGAAGCTGGAGGAGGCCTATAACTTCGTCCGTTCTCTGGGCGAGTCCGGCCAGACCCTGCTGTTCGTGGGCACCAAGAAGCAGGCTCAGGAGGCTATCAAGGAAGAGGCTGAGCGCGTTGGTATGTACTATGTCAATGCCCGTTGGCTGGGCGGTATGCTCACCAACTTCAAGACCATGCGCGGCCGCGTGGAGCGTCTGAACCAGCTGAAGAAGATGCAGGAGGACGGCACCTTCGATATGCTCCCCAAGAAGGAAGTCATGAAGCACCTGGGCGAGATCGCCAAGCTGGAGAAGTACCTGGGCGGCGTCGTGGAGATGAAGAAGCTCCCCGGTGCTCTGTTCGTGGTTGACCCCCGCAAGGAGCGCAACGCCATCAACGAGGCCCGCAAGCTGAACATCCCCATCGTGGCTATCGTGGACACCAACTGCGATCCCGACGAGATCGACTATGTGATTCCCGGCAACGATGATGCCATCCGCGCCATCAAGCTGATCTCCGGTGTGATGGCCAACGCCATCCAGGAGGGCAAGCAGGGCCAGGACGCCGCTGAGGAGACCGAGAAGACCGAGGCCGCTGAGTAATTTACCCAAACAAAGGACAGGAGCGCCCGCCCGCGCGGGCGGGCGCTCCTTTTTATAATTGAGATGGAGGTAATGTGATCATGGCAATCACTGCAAAAGACGTACAGGCCCTGCGCGAGATGACCGGCGTGGGCATGATGGACTGCAAGAAGGCCCTCACCGAGGCCGAGGGCAACATGGATAAGGCTGTTGAGATCCTGCGCGAGAAGGGTCTGGCTGCTTCTCAGAAGAAGGCTGGCCGCATCGCCGCCGAGGGTATGGCTTACGCTACCGTGGTGGACGGCATCGGCGTGGTGGTCGAGGTTAACGCCGAGACCGACTTCGTGGGCAAGAACGAGAAGTTCGTCGACTTCGTGAAGGGTGTTGCCGCTGTTGTGGCCGCCAACAAGCCCGCTGACCTGGACGCTCTGATGGCTCTGCCCTATGGCAACGGCCGCACCGTGCAGGAGGAGCAGCAGGAGATGGTGCTGGTCATCGGCGAGAACATCAAGGTCCGCCGCTTTGCCTTCTTCACCGATGGTATCTCCGTGCCCTATGTCCATGCCGGCGGCAAGATCGGCGTGCTGGTGAACCTGGAGACCAGCCTGTCCGCCGAGCAGGTTGAGACCGTTGGTAAGGACGTGGCCATGCAGATCGCCGCTCTGAATCCCCGCTTCTGGGATAAGAGCCAGGTGGATCAGGCCACTCTGGACGAGGAGAAGAAGATCCTGCTGGTCCAGATGGAGAACGATCCCAAGATGGCTTCCAAGCCTGAGAAGGTGAAGGAGGGCATCGTGGCTGGCAAGCTGGGCAAGTTCTATAAGGAGAACTGCCTGCTGCAGCAGGAGTTCGTGAAGGACAACTCCATGACCGTGGAGCAGTATATCGCTTCCGCTGCCAAGGCTCTGGGCGGCGCTGTGACCTTCAAGAACGCTGTTCGCTTTGAGAAGGGCGAGGGCATCGAGAAGAAGCAGGAGAACTTCGCTGAGGAGATCGCCAAGCAGCTGGGCAAGTAATTGTGTACTTGTCCCCCCGCAAACAAGCACATTGTCCCTAAATAATGACTCACAAAAGAGTCCGAGGAAATTCGTTTCCCCGGGCTCTTTTTTATTTATTTTCTGTTTTTAGCCCGGGTTTGGCTTGATTTAGAACTAATTTAGAATTTTTTGAGAAAGAGATTGGGCGAGCAGCTTGTGGTCAAAATGGTTGGACAAACGACCAGGTTGGAGTGGGATGATCACATGGTATCTAAGGGAAATGGCAATTAACTCAAAAAATTGACAGCGAAATTTGAATTAAATGAAAAATTTGCGGGTAGTATCATCAAATTTTTGATTTAATTCAATTTTTGGACGCAAAATTTTGAGCTAATTCCGTGCCATCATCAAAATTTTGAGTTAATTCAAGGGAGATAAGCAAAAATTGCTGGTACAGAAATAGCTGGAGGAGTAACTATTTAGGGGGGGCAAGATACATGGAACGGACGGGAGAGCGCACACGAGACATCCGATTTTACAGTAACAAGAACGGAGATATCGTATGCCTGCACAGTAAGTGGGCGAGGAATTACGCACGATGGTTGGAGGAGCAAGCGTGGGTGCAGAGTTATCAGGTAGGTTGTCCTCTGGATGCCGACATCATGGGCCGCATATCACGGGCGGGCATACGCACGGACTACCTACAGACCGGGTGGGCTACCGACTTTGTCATCCGGTACGCTGATGGACACAAAGGCGTAAGAGAGCTAGTGCAGCGAGGACAGTTGAAGAAAAAGGCCCATGTAGAGCGCCTGGAGCTATCTCGCAGGTACTGGGCGGCGACCGATACGGAGTGGATGGTGGTGATCGTAGATGGATAGACCACTGCGCTTTGTGAAACGATTGGGCGCCATATATCGAGTTTTGCTTGAGACTCCGGCCGGCTGCTGGCTGACTGACTGTAACGGCCCCTCTCCACCATTTTTTGAGGTCAGCTTGGACAGGTATGAGCGAGTACCAGCACCGAATAGTTGGATGGACGAGCACACTATAACACCGGCTCAAGAAGTCCGCCTGAGGATGATCCAGCCGATGATGGACTGCGACGACTGCATCTCAGACAAAACCCTGCGCTACAAGATGGCGGCAGAGGCGGCACAGCAGCACCAGACTACGACACGCCGCATCCTGCGGCTGTACTACCGGTATCTTGCCACAGGACGACTCACGCAAAAGCGGACACAGCAGGCCAGCAAAAGCAATCAGATGATAGAGCGGGCAATCCGGCGATACTATTTTGGTGCCAAACGGCTATCCCTAAGATCCGCTTATGAGATGATGCTGCTGGAGGACTATGTGGGACCCGAGGGAGAGATGGATAGCGATGCTCCGACATGGTCTCAATTCCGGCACTACTACTATGGACACGGGTTTCATCGTGATCCTCAAAAAATCATTGCCCGGGAAGGCCTTACCAAATATCAGAGAGACCATCGGCCTGCATGGGGATCCTCTGCCGGATGGCGGTCACAGCCCGGGAGCTATCAGATGGATGCCACACAGGCGGATATCTACCTGGTGTCCAGGCAGGAACGATCCATCGTGGTGGGCAGGCCGTATATCTACTTGGCGGTAGACACAGCCACCCACCTGATTGCTGGTGTCTATATCGGATTTTCATGCGATGAGACTGCTGTGATGGCTTGCATTGAGCAGGCCACTATGGATAAGGTAGCATATTGTGCCCGCTATGGAATCGAGATCACTCCGGAGCAATGGCCATCTGCTGGGATGCCATCGGAGATCATCACGGATCAGGGGCGTGAGTTTTTTGGTCCCAGAATGTCGGAACTATGCCGCCGGTATGGTCTGGAAGTACTGACCTTACCGCCATTTCGGCCGGACTGCAAGGGGGCCGTCGAAAAAACGATTGATCTGCTGCAGCAAAGATACAAGCCTATGCTGCGGGGCCGTGGCGTAATCGAGGATGACGCACAAGAGCGATGGGCTACCGACTACCGCACGCAGGCAACCCTTGACCTTGATGATTTTGCACGGGTTGTAATCCACTCTGTACTGTACCTAAACAGCGGGAGACTTGTCGATGGCAAGACTCCAGCAGAAAGATGGACGGAGCTATCACCCCGATTGATGGCGGTGGATCCTCAGGAGCTGCACATACAGACGCTGCCACGGGATACCGCCAAGCTGACCCGTAAGGGCCTCCGGATCAATCGTATGTGGTACGCCCCGGATGATGCAGATGGGTTGACCATTGGAGACAGCTATACGGTTGCCTATGACCCGGCAGACCTGCGCCGTATCCATATCATCTTGGCTGACTGGATCTGTCCATGTCATGCAATTGGGATTGGCCAGCCGCTTTCCGAAATTGAATGGGAAAAAGCACATAAAGCAGCCAAGAAGAACAGGGGAGCGGCCCGTGCAAAAGAGACAGCATCAAGTATTGCCGCCACCCAGGCCATCCGAGCCATCATTGAGCACGCAGATAGTCACAGGGAGACAATACAGCGAGTCGATGGAGAGCAAATTAAACAGGACAAGCTCACAGAAAGGGGGCAACTGACATGAGCAAGTATCCAGCTGGCCATGCGGCCAGCGCCATCTATGAGGGCTCATCAGGCAACCCATACCTGGACGCCATGCCCGACATGCTCTCACCGGAGCAATTTGCCCGGGTCATCGCAAGTTACCCACCTATCCCCCATGATCTGGCTCAGATGTCGCCTGAGGAGCGCCGGGGGCTGCTGCCGTCTCTGGCATCCATCTATGTGCCGATGCCATACCAGTACGCCATCTATGACACGCTATACCGGGCAATCGCCACGACATACCGTACGGCCGATGTGGTAGAGTCGACCAGGGCAATCAACGCCTACTACTGCGGCCAGAGCACCGACTATGCCACGCAGGCAGACAGCGGGTCAATCTTAGGGGTTCCAGGGTGCGGCAAGACGGCCACCGTGCGCCGATGTCTATCCACGATGCCACAGGTGATCGAGCATGTGGAGTACCAGGGGCAGCCCTTGTTCTGTAAGCAGATACTGTGGCTCCATGTTGAATGTCCGAGTGACTGCTCGGTCAAGACGCTTGGATTTGGGATTATGGCCGCACTTGATCGGGCTATCGGCTCAAAATACTTACAATCAACACAGGGTCTAAGGTCGGCCTCGGCATCTGCAATCTCAGTACAGACAAAAATCCTGCTTACCAACCATCATGTGGGGCTATTGGTAGTCGACGAGATCCAGAATGCAGTGCTGACCGCCCGTAAAAACCGTCAGGAAAAGCCCCTGCTTAGGTTTTTGGTCGAGCTCACCAACGAGACGATGACCTCAATCTATTTTGTTGGCACCCCAATGGCAGAAGAGCTTTTTGTATCCCAGGAGCATCTCAAACGGCGCACCAGAGGTATCCGACTGGCCCCATTTAAACCAGATGGTGCGTACTTGGAGTTTGTCAGCAGAATCTGGCCATACCAATACACATGGCAATTGGCAGAGCTGACTACCTCGCTTACCAATAAGCTATACGATTGCAGCGGTGGCATACCAGCCTACATCATCAAGATATTTGGGGAATCACAGGTCCAGGCCCTGCTGCAAGGTCGTAGCTGCATAAATGAAAAAGTCATTCAGCAAGCGGTAGACATTTTGGCTATCAAGGTGCCCCGGACTTATGCAGCGGGCACCCACATTTCGGACTTTGAAATTGGGGTACAAGCGCCAGAGCCGCCTCCAGAGCAAGAAGAGGTGCCCAGGAAATACGCAGTCAAAAGAGGCCGTAAGGCAGCACAGAGGGATGATGGAGATTTACTTGTTGCGTACAACAATAAAGTGGATATCCAGGCTCATCTCAGTGAAAACGGATATCTGGAGGCGGATTATCATGGGTAGCCCAAAGACGCACCGGGGCACTGTTGCACTTGCACATCTGATGGTCTTGCACTGATGCTGACCTATTTTCCATCCCCATACCCAGACGAGTGGTGGTACTCGGTCCTTTGCCGTTACCATGTGCAATCTGGGCACCCCAAGCACGCAACCACCATCAGTGAGTTGTACAATGGCCGTCCAATGGTGCATGGCAGGCTTGTCCCAGGTGGTGACTGCACCGCCGTCTTATCCAATTTACCGCCAGGGGTGCTGTCGATCGATGATGTACTGGCCAATCATACCTTGCTGCCATACTATACCAGATTCTTTCAAGCGGATAAAAAGCGACAGGTATGGGATGCATTACGGGCTGGCCATGGATCAGGAATTACCAGCGTTCGAACGCAGACGCCAGATGGTACGGAGGGGCTCAAATTCTGCCCTCTCTGCTATCGAGTGGACGAGTCGAAGTATGGGGAGCCATACTGGCACAGGGTCCACCAGATACCATTGATGCCATTATGCCCGACCCATAAGATCCCGCTCGTATCCGTGCCAGTCAAATTCGCACGCCTTTCGGAACTATTTCTTCCGCTGGCATCTGTTCGCATTCAGGAAGCTGAAAGCGTGATTGAAACATGGATGGAACCGCTGACAGATATGATTACTGCTCTGTTGTGCGGTAACTATGCGCCAACAATCGGACACAGCAACCTACACACGGCGTTGATCGCACACGGATATGGAGAGGATCGGGTAAGCCGATATCAATCAATCGATGTATCAAAGATTCAGCGGGCCGTGCTGGAGTACTATGGGCAGCATATCTACGAGCAATATTTTGGAAAACTGTCCGCCTCCGTGATGGCAAGAATGACACGATGGCAGTTATCTTCGCCAGATCGGTATGCACTGCTCGCTGTGATGGTTGGGATGGATGCAGACACTCTATTTGGGCCGGCCATTGAGCCAACCGATCCACTGCTGGAGCGGTTACTGCGTTACAAGGCGACCGGCCTTGTCTACGGCAAAAATGACTTGGCTGCAAAGATGGGCATCCAACCCGGGCAGCTGGACTCGTTGTCGGCAAAGTATCATATAGAGCCCTTTTGGCGGCAGATCCGGCAGGAGCGCAACCGGTGTATCCGGTTGTTGCTAACAGACAATGAGTATGATGTTATCGCACGAGCAGCGAAAGAAAACGGCAACACACAGCTTGCTGTGTTTGTAAGATCAGTCATCTTGGAGGTTTTGAAAAACAAGGAGGAATTGTTATGCGAATGAAACAGCACCGGCGAATATTAAAGGAAGTATTGGAAACAGACGAAAAAGAACGCGAGCAGGAGATTGAGCGCATGATGCCAACATTGTGCAGTTTAGTAGATGACGCCACCTATATAACAGGGCTGGAAGATGGCGTAGGTGCATTGATAGCGCTGTACATCCTGTGTACCAGTCACAATATCAATACCGTTGATTATTATCAGGATATTAAAACCCGCTTGATGAATCTGATCGATCATCTGCAGGATAATATGCTGCGAAAATTCCCTCCTCAAGGTTCAACGGAGGCCTAAGTATGGACAAGTATCGCAAGATTTTGCAGGTAGCGAGAGAAAAAAGCGAGAAAAAAGATCAGCTGAAAACGGCAGAGGTCATCGCAGAGACTATGTGTCTGTCGGTCGATGAGAGCCCGCACATGATTGCCGTGGAGGATGGGGCAGCAGCGATTGCCGCTATGTATACCCTGTGCGTAGATGATGGACTCAACACTGTAGCGGAATATCTTGAACTCAAGGATCGCCTTGATGGACTCCTGGGCGACATGCACGACAAGATGCGGGAGATATACCCGGTACCTGCGCAGAGGGATCCAGGGGACAAGTCCATGCCGTGCATTGGCGCCGATGCGGTCCAGGAGGAGTGTATATGATATGGATGGATAGTTACGCCAAGATCCACGCACTTACTTTCAGCTGGATTTCCTGCGAGGATGACTTGACTGATTGGACGGATGAGGCCCTATGGCCTCTGATATCCCACGCTGATATCGAGTCCATGATGTGGGCCATGTCTGCGTTTGTGGCGATTACCTCCAGGCCACCCCCTGCTGGTGTTAACCCTCGTGTCTACCGGCTGGCGTGTAGGATAATTGCCGATAAAATTGAGCAGGCAATCGAAGCAAAGCTCAAAATGGCAGAGGTGTGTCCATAAAGCATGTGATTGGCGTTACACACGGGAGGCCCCTATTTGGAGGCCTCCAAGAGGGGGAAATGAGGTGAAATCTGCAACGAAAACGGCAGAGGGGATTATCGTTACACATGGGTATGCCAGATGCAGCACAAATGAGACCCGTCAAGTTATCGACCGACAAGTGAGGGAACTCAAGGCAGCTGGGGCAACCAGAATATGGATGGAGTATGAGCACGGGGATGCCGAAATCAAAGAGCAGCAGGCTATGATGTGGGATACAGTCCATCCTGGGGACACAGTAATCATCACAGAGCCATCCCGCCTGTCTCGCTCGGTGCAGCAGTTTTGCTCTATCGTTGAGATAATCAAGTCCAAGCGCATCAGGCTACAAATCTTAGGGAGTATCACTATCGACTGTAGAACGACTGAGCCGGACCCGATGACTGTGGCCTTTCTCCAGCTCATAGCTGTCTTTAGCGAGCTTGAATTGAGTATGATCCGGGCCAGAGTGCGCTCCGGTGTGGCCAACGCCAGGGCCAAAGGCAAACAGTTGGGCCGCCCGCCCATCACGGTAGAGCGCATCCCAGATAGTTTTTTTCGATACTATGTGAAATACCAATGCAAAGAAATCAATGTGACAGAGCTGGCCAGACTGGCACAGGTAAGTCGCCCCACAGTCTACCGATATTTGTCCGCCATTCGGGCTAGGAAATAAAAAAGAAGGAAGGCTAAGTGATATGACGGAATGCTACCGCTATGCTGTCGACACCTACGCGCAGATGACAGAGGATGAAAAAGCGAAAATCTCCCTGGAGTTGCTATATAACGCCATCTGTTACTATCATGGTGAGGCAGAAGAAATCGTACAAGAGTTGCTGCGCATGGATCAGGAAACTCTTAGCAAATTTGAGGCCTCATTAGCTGCAACGAGACAGCAAGTCAAAAAGATGCATCAGGCTGCACTGGCTGCAATGTCTGCCCTGAGACAGTCTGTATTTGCGTCCGGAGATGTGGAAGACATCTTATTTTATCGCATAGCCAATAACCTGCCCATTGAATAACACTAGGGACTTGCTAGTAATCAGGAGATATATCACTTGGATAAGGAGGAAATCATTATGAAAAAAGAAGGAAATACTAATCCGACTGTGGATGAAATCCTTGAAGAGATTGAAAATGCCGGACTGGATGTCCCGAAGGTGCAATGCAGCATCTGCGGCAGGGATAGACCGGCCCATGCTGTATACACATTACCGGAGGTCTGGCGCCATGGGAGACGGCTGGCGCTATATATGCTGGGCAAGGCGCCCAGGCCGGCGCCGGTGGACGAGGAGGCAATGATCCGCAAATATGGGTACACGGCCCGGGATGTATTTTGCTGTGACTGCTGGCTGGATCTCATCCTGGATGGTGTGCATAAACACGGAGAGTCAACTGATAAATAGGTGTTTTGGTCAAGATTATTAACATGAAAAACATCGGGCTCGATCGCTTGATCGGGCCCGATAGTTTGTTTTGGTACCGCATTGAATTTATCCGACCAGGTATATTGTGGCTTGACTCCACATCAAAATAGCCTGATCCGGTGTTTGTGCCAATGAAGTCCATCCTGTTTGCATATATACTATATGGACAGGTTGCAAGTGTGGATATCTCCTGACCTGTTTATCTTATTTGCTTATTTGCCTTGTACACAAAGAAAAGAGACAGACAGGTATGCACTCCCGATTGTTTTGTTGCATCTTTGGCTCGCATTTTCTAAAACCCGCTGCAAGACAACCTGTAGGTACCCTGGTGTTTATATAATGCGTCAATAAAGCAAGGGGAAACGAATTAAAATATTTAAATAATCGCATATTATGAAACTATTTTATTGCAAAACAGTTGGCTGTTGTATAAAACAATGAACACTGGATTTGTGCCGCATAAAAAATTTTTTAGGAATTTTAGTTCTTATATTATTTCGAAAAATGTCAAATAACAATGTATTTTATAACTTTTATTAAAGAAAATCGTTCTTTGTTTTGTCAAACAGAGAAATTTGTGGAATTGAATCCGAAAACACGCATAGGATGTAATAGACATAGCCAGACAGCGCACGGAGACGACGGGGCTAGTACAGGAGGAGACCCATAATTCCTGACGAATCCCCCGCAGCGGGCTGGCTGCATACAGACTCTTTCCGGTGCATCCGGAAACGGGGGTTTAGGCGATCACGGCCCTCGATATCAACAAGCGCGATTAGGTCTGGCGGAGCCGCTGCAATAAATCCGCTCGGGGGAATGTGTGGGAAAGATGATCCAAGAACTCCCGTCAACCGGGTGTGCCTGTCCGGGAATAGAAATTAGGCAGGAGGGTTTCTCGCCGGCGGTGAGCCGGGGGAGCTTGCTCAAGGATGGTCGCCGAGGAGCGAGAATACGGCGGAGAGCAGGCTGGTCGATCATCGCTGACAAGATCAAATGAGGTCTTGGACTCCCCTGAGCAGCGCAAAAGAGTCGTATTATACTCTTTTCGCGATGCTCAGGGGGTGTTGCATTCTTTTCAAGATAAGCTCATGCCTTCCAGCCTTATCTCGACAGCCAAGGCTCATGATTCTTTGACACAAAAGAAATGCGCAGTGAGTGTGGTCCATTTGCCAGGTGCAGGTGTGGCAGCGCCTTTGGCTCATGGCCTCCCAGGGCAGGTACAGGGTGGTCAAGACGCTTGACTCAAGGGCTTGCCTCCAGTGGTCTGCCAGGCAGTCTTTCAACATCTGACTGATTTCCCCCTGCAGCACAGGACGCAGTCAGTAATCCGTTCCGGTTTCACAGAGCCAATATCAACAATACCTACTGGCTTGGACAGGGGTGCTGATTAACTCATCCACAGATGTATTTAATGGTTTACCTTGCTGAAGCGACAGGATAGACACGATTGCAGTACAGGAGGTAGTCAGTAATCCACTCCGGTTACACAGAGCCGATATCAACAATCCCCACTGGCTCGGACAGGGGGTGGTGATTAACTCATCCTCAGAAGCGTTCAACAATTTACCTTGCTAAAGCCTTGGGGTGAACACGATTGTAGCATAGGACGCAGTCAGTAATCCGCTCCGGCGTTGTGGAGGCTTGTGTTATAACTCTTTTTCCGGCTCACCATGCGACTTCATGAACTATCCGGAATTCCCGGATAGTTGTATTCTCTGTCAGTTCGGCATCCGCATGGAACGGTCTGACACACTTTGTTCTTCTATGAGTCACGCCTCCGATATCACGCGATCCAAATAGGCCGACACTTCATCCAGCGTGTGATCTGTAACCCCATGAAAACGGTCTTCTTCAACAGCCAGGAGTTGTTCCCACAGTTTGAGCATCTTTTCACGCCGAGTAAAGTTCTCGATGTCCATGACCACCAGGTCACCTTCACCGTTTTTGGTCAGGTAAACAGGTTTCCCAGTTTCCCTGCAAAGATTTGCAATCTCATCGTAATCTTGCCTAATAGCTTCAGATGGACGAATGTTCATATGGAAGCCCTCTTTTCAATTTGGAGAGATAATTCTTGGCAATGGACACATCATATTTCTGGATCTTTCCGTCCGGATACTGCTTCAAGAAGGTCAGGTACATCAGCATGAGAGTCGGCTCCCTGTTTTGCTTTCCCGCCTGTCATTTGGAGCCACACCTGTTCTTTTAACATTGATACCATCATACCACATGAGGGATATTCAGTCCAATCCACATTCGCAGGATTAGCTATTTATCCGCTCAGCGCTCATACATCGGTTTCCGCCCCGTCCTAGAGCCACCGCCCTCTGATTACCTAGTGTCCGGAAATTGAGGCTGCGTGATCGGCGGATATCGGCAAACTTTGCACCAAACTACTATCATAGACCACACTCGAAGACGGTCATTGACAATTGACTAAAAGCGGGGACGGACGGCTCCTTGGATAAATCGCCTGGATATTTCAGCATAATCATGCTAAAATTCTCGCAAGGAGGTTGATATTATGAATATGGTTAGACCTGTTTCTGATTTGACAAATAACTTTGTAGACATATCAAAGACAGTTCATGAAACAGCTCAACCTGTTTTCTTGACGAAAAACGGATATATTGATATGGTGGTTTTGAGCATGGAGGCATTCGAAAACTTGCAGTTCGGAGGTGAAGTATATTTCAAGTTACAGGAGGCTGAGAAAGAAACTGAGTTGACAGAGCAACGCTATTCCTCCAAGGATGCGCTGAAGGCGATGAAAGACACCATTGGAGGGGAATAGGTTGTATAGTTTAGGTATTTGCTTGCTACCCGAAAAGATGTGCTTAAAACCCTACGACTTATCAGTAGGATACTGCAAAACTCGGACGCAGCGAATCTTCAATGTGGACATACGCTTTCTCATTTAGCCCACTGATGGTGGAGGGAGAGACCTTGCTGCCCCACAGGGCCTCGGTGATGTCCTCTACACGCCGGACTGATACACCTGCCAGGTACATTTTAAGAGTCTCTTCCACACTACTCTCCCGGCGGCGATACCGTTCAATGATGGCAGTTTCAAAGGAGATTCCCTTGAGCTTAGGTACCTTGAGAGTGACATCCCCAGAAGTGGTGGTGAGGTTAATGAAAAATATCGGGCTCGATCGCTTGATCGGGCCCGATGTTTTGTCCTGTTACCGTGATTATTTTTACATGATTGGGGGAATTATGCTTGTTCTGTTTGTGCCTCTTGGTCCGCTTTTAGATAAGCAATAGCTTTTTCTGTGTCATAGATACACCAATGGCAAAACTGGTTGATCAAATCTCCGATGCTAATACCCATGGGCTTGATCAGATCTTCGACTTGAGCCATTAACTCACTATCGATTGTAATTGTGATAATTTCTGTCTTACCCATATCAATTGGCTCCTATGCAAACTTTTTGATGCACTTACAATCTACGCGATTGTTAGCAGCCTGCAAGATGTCCTTGCAGACTTTGTCCAGATGCTGGGGTAATTTCTCGGCTTCTTTGTTTATGATCCTTATATTTACTATCTTATCAGAGAGTTTTGTGTCCTGCAACTTTTTTATTCTACGGTTACATTCTTTTGCACAAAGAAAAATGCATTAAAATGTTTAAATAATCTCTAAATTAGAATATTATAAAACTATTTTTCCGAAAAACAGTTGGCTGTCGTATGAAATAATGAACACTGGATTTGTGCCGCACAAAAAATTTTTAGGAATTTTAGTTCTTATATTATTTCAAAAATGTCTAATAAAAATATATTCTGCAACTTTTATTGAAGAAAATTGTCCCTTGTTATATAAAACAATCAAAAAGTGGAAATACAAAAAAAGAAAACCGCATAAGATGTAATAGACATAGCCAGACAGCGCACGGAGATGAGGGGCTAGTACAGGAGGAGACCCATAATTCCTGACGAATCCCCAGCAGCGGGCTGGCTGCATACAGCTCTCTCCGGTTCATCCGGAGACGGGGGTTTAGGCGATCACGGCCCTCGATATCAACAAGCGCGATCAGGTCTGGCGGAGCCGCCGCAATGCGTCCGCTCGGGGGAATGTGTGGGAAAGATGATCCAAGAACTCCCGTCAACCGGGTGTGCCTGTCCGGGATTATAGAAATTAGGCAGGAGGGTTTCTCGCCGGCGATGAGCCGGGGGAGCTTGCTCAAGGATGGTCGCCGAGGAGCGAGAATACGGCGGAGAGCAGGCTGGTCGATCATCGCTGACAAGATCAAATGAGGTCTTGGACTCCCCTGAGCAGCGCAAAAGAGTCGTATTATACTCTTTTCGCGATGCTCAGGGGGTGTTGCATTCTTTTCACGACAGCCAAGGATCTCATGATTCTTTGACACAAAAGGAATGTGCTGAACGGTCGGTCCATTTGCCAGGTGCAGATGTGGCAGCGTCTTTGGCTCATGGCCTCCCAGGGCAGGTACAGGGTGGTCAGGACGCTTGGCTCAAGGGCTTGCTTCCAGTGGTCTGCCAAACAGTCTTTCAACAGCTGACTGCCTTCACAAAAGCGCAGAACGCAGTCAGTGATCCACTCCGGTTGCACATAGCCAGTATCAACAATCCCTACCCGATCGGACAGGGTTGCTGATTAACTCATCCACAGATACATTTAATGGCTTACCTTGATAAAGTTGCAGGGTGAACACGATTGCAGTACAGGACGCAGTCAGTGATTCCCTCCGGTTGTACAAACCGGTGTTAGCAATCCTCAGCAGCTCAGATAGAGATTTTTCAAATAATTCATACAAGAAACTCTTAAATCTATGGCATATAATCCTATTTTTTATTGGAAGCACACAAAAATGAGTAGAGTGTCGATGCTAGAAGAACGCATTAACGGGCGAGAAGTGATGGCCTATGTCCAGGGTAAGTACTCATACCATAGCACATCCAAACTGACACGCACGATTAAGGCGCTGGGCTTGGACCCCGAGGAAGAGGACAAGACCTGGGCTGTAGTTGTTGGTGGCCGAGCTGGAGCGGCCTGGAGCGCTGGCTACAAGATGGCTATTGTGCGACTTTGATGGTAACAATGTGTCCAGCGCCTGCAGTCCCTCTTTGGAGAGATAATTCTTGGCGATGGACACTTCATACTTCTGAATCTTCCCATCCGGATACTGCTCCCAGGAGGTCAGCCTCATGTGCGGCTTTTCTGCTGAAACATTGGGTCTTTAGTCTCCCTAATAGAGGCTGCCTCCTTTCCTGGTTTTCTTATCTATATAATATGCGGTTGCAAAAACTGAAATTTTAGTTGTTCGGTGCGCTTTATACCACCGGAAGAAAAGAGAGCGTCGCAGCTTCAAAACTGCAGCGCTCTCTTTGTTGATCATGTAGTTTGCGCAGACTGTAGGTGGATATGGAGATTATAACCCCAGCTGGCAATGTCCAGGTGTGTTAAACGAAGAAAGCCCCCTACCGTATGGTGGGGCTTTTTTAGCAATTGTAATATGCATCTAATATATTTTCAATTTTGGCAATATGCGTCTTATATCTATCTAATATTTAACTAATAGTTGACTAATAAGCAAGCAATATGTGAAATATGCAGATAATATGTAGATAATAGGCAAAATGCCTCTGGTGTATCTAAGAGCAGCGGATGGGGGCTTGGGCAGGTCTGCTGCAGCAGGCGGCTGATAGCTGCACAGACCTGGAGGGGTGACGATAAAATTGGCCAATCTATAGGTGATCCAGCAGGAACACTTATGCCGGCCCCGGGACAGAAGACAGCAGAATGTAACTGAGAATTGTGTTTGAAACAACAATGAGAGTTTTACACCCGGTTCTATTTTCGCCGAACACCCCTACCTCCCTGGCAATCTTGGTTTTTGCTTTGCCATCCGTACTAAAATGGTATCCGCACCGGCGTAATCCCGGCGTAAAACAGTATGGAGTCATGAGCTAAAACGCAAAAAACCGTGGTATCTGCGGCTATATTACTAATATAATTTGCACTATTTCTTGTTCGGGTTTAGAAAGCACAGGGATTGGATGTATTGCGGCAACGGGACAGTCACATCACTCAGACAGCACGACTACACAGTTTTCTTTGACGCTCGCTGCTGGATTTTTAACTGAATATCCTGTAATTTTTTCTGTAGGATATCATCTTTAGCAACTAAAAGTAAGTCAGCAGTCATATCGTTGAGCGCATGTAATACATTGGCATAGGCCCCAATCGACACGGAGGGAGAGCCATTTTCAATTTTGGCCAGAGTCTGCCGACTGATTTTTGCACGATCCGCAGCGAGTTGGCAAGATATCCCTCTGCGGAGCCGAGCAAGACGAATCTGTGCACCCATCTGAGCCAGTATCTTACGGGTAGATGGGGTAACGATAATTGATTTTTTGCTCACGACTACCGCCTCCTGTTATAATGTTTTAGATAACAAAGAGTGTTGCATTCTTTGTTGTGTCTTTAAATTTGTAGGATACAACGAGCCAAAGATATTGCTGCGCCATATCGGCAAGATAATATAAATCTTCGCTAAACTCTTTTTGTGAAAAAGAAACGGGTGGGGACTTTCACACAAAAGAATTTTTGGGGAAGGAATGCTTGCTAGTAAGCTCGACTGCCGTATCTTTGGCTCATTATATTCTGAGGGTGTCTTTAATCGGATGTATGCCCAATCCCCAAAGAAGGATATGCCGCAAAACCAATTATTTTACGACATATCCTTCACTTAGTGCCATGGTCGCTGGTTACAGCCCAAAGATGAACCGAAGTATTCTTTCGCTGGCCCTATCCGTTGCGGCTGCAATATCGGATTTCTTCCAATATGGTTTGTTTTTATCCTGGTACTGGGAGACCAATGCGCGTGCAAGTGGATATTTGCTATCAATATAGCCTGTTTTATTTTCAAGTTTAGTTGAGACCTTTGTGCGGAACCATTCATTTCCGATTGCTCTATTGATTTTTTCTTCTAAAAGTATTTTGTTGCCTAACTTATTTACAAGCCCGGCAAATTCAGCTTCGTTCTCAATCTCAGCATCAGCTCTGATCTCCTGAAGATTATTCCCGCTGTGAGGCATGATATGTTCAATATCACATTTTGCTCCAAGTGTAAAATCAGCTTTTGTTTCTTTTGAAAACAGGTATTCGTTTAGATATACAAGTGCATTTCCGTCATAATCATGTAGTGCTGCGTCTATTACATTGCTGTCCCAATTAGCACTAATATGTTCACAGAAATCGGCTTCAATTTCATCTTCTGAAATCGTTTTGTCTGAGAGCTTAGTCTCTTCTTTAAACAAGAATGTTTTGAAATATTTACTTGAGTACCCCGCATCGCCAAGTTCAAGAAGCGAAAATAAGCGAATCAGGCAATTAACAATGGGCTCTACATTTTCCGCTGAGATATCTTCCTCATTGAACCTATAAAAATAGCTGGCCAAAAATAATTTTGAGTTTTCGTTAAATTTTAATAATACCTTTACCTGAGTGTAGTCTGAAACCTGTTTCCATATCTTGCTTAATTTAATCATATCCGCACACATTTTAATCGGATCAGAAACCGGAACCTTGTTAATTTCGGTAAAGTACCTCCTTAACCCGGGGGTAGTGACATTGATTGCTCCCGTATCACTAATAGTTTCGTGATTAACGGTACGAATATAATACATATATTGCATCAAAATAGAGTTAATATCTGCAATACCGATTATTTCCAATTCATTTATAATGTCACCCAGTTGCCTCCACGAATCTGCAAATTCTTTCTCTCTTCCAATTCTCTCTGCTGCTGCATACAGTTTAGCGGAGATGATATCCGAATCATAAAGAGGTAGCCCATCAGAATTGAGAGAGTTAAACATTGTAATGGCTTGCTCAACCTGCCAACTCTTAATTTCAATGACTTCACAATTGTCAGTGATTGCTTTTGCAATATTGTTCAGTTGGGAATCTGATAGTTCGCTGATTTTGTTGTAGAAAAATTTGAAATTTCTAAAGAAGTTGGTATACCGGTTGTCTTTTTGCTTATATTTAATTTTGGTAACTCTTGCTTCTGCTGATTCATAATCTGTCACTTGTAGAATCGTTTCAAGTTCAGTCTTGTATTGTTCATTTATTGAAAAATTTTGGAGGATAATGGCGCGATGACATATCTCGGCGTCTTTTTCCGAATTAGGGGTGTCCGAAATATCCTCTGTTTCTGCCTTATATAAAATACCCATGATTCTTCTTCTGCGCTCTTGCAGTCCACGGCGAAGGCTGGCAGAGTCATCATCATTTGAGGTCCGTTCGATTGCGATATTGGTTCTGATCAACAGTGCCTTTAGGAGAAGTAAAAAAGTTGTTGTCCGCTGCTGCCCGTCAATCAGCCCATATTTCGTATCATTATCCTGACAGTTAATAATGATTGTCCCGAAAAAATATCTGTCCTTGCTTTCGCTTTCGACAAAATCATTGATGTCTTGCCACAGCTTATCACAATTCTCAATTCCCCATGAGTAGGCGCGTTGATATTCCGGTATGGTAAATACGGTATCCTCATCAAGTTTTAGGTAATCACCAATTTTCTTTAGCTTGGGTTCTATATTCTTAGCCATCTTAAATCCTCCAATACGATGTTGGTGGTAAAGATTACATTCAATGGTTATTACAGCGGATAGCCTTCCGGTTTCACAAATATTAAGAAACCAGATTCAACAGCTGATCAAAATCCTTTACCACATCATAGGTAATGCTGCTGTTGCTGATTGCCGCAAAGTGGGCCTTGGCACACTCGATTTTGGCCTCTTCCACGCCGCGCAGCTCCATAGTGTCATTGCTTCCTTTTGTCTCCGCAACAAAATAGACATGCTTCACAGTGCCTTCGTGGAAAGCAATCGCCCAGTCGGGGCTATATTTTCCAACCGGCGTAGAGATGAAGAAGGCCTTGGGCAATTTTACATAGAGAGCAACCTTTTCATTGATGTCAAGCTGTCCGGCGAACTTGCGCTCGCCATCCGAATCATAGATCAGATAGTCATAGATGCTTCGGTCCACCGGCATGGCATTCTGCCCCAGTTTTCCCCGCAGCGTGGCAGCAGTAAAGATATCAGTATCGTAGACCGCATCCAGCTTGTTATAGGCGATATGCTGGATAATGGCCGTGGCCTTTTCGTTGTTGATAATTTTCCCCGCCTTGAGAATGAACTCCTCCGGGTTGAGGCGGTACATGGCAAACTTCTGCGGAGCCATCCCGGCAAGGATGGCCGCAACCGTAGCGCGGGTCAGACCGCTTTCCTCCACCAGCTTGCCCACCAGATCGTAGCGCACACTGCCCAGAACAGAATGATCCGCCACTTCCTGATCCGCTTTCCGCTGCTTGAAGCCTTCTCCCTGGAGCAGCTGATCCTTCGACTGAATCTTCGATTCCTGCTCACCATATTCCTTTTTCACAAAAATACGGGAGACCTCCAGATGACCGTTCAGCTTGTCAATGGCTTTCTGAATAAGATCCTTGGTGTCAAAAGAGACCGTATAGAAGGATTTCTGGTTGATCTTCTCCCAGAGAGCCAAGAACTTCTTCTTTTTCAGCTTGTCGGGATCCACCTTGGCCTCTACATTATTTCCGTGGGCATCCTCAAGCTCCACAGAGTGGCTGTCATAAATGGTGGACAGGATGGATACCACGGAAGCGGCGCAGTCCTTGACCTCTTCGGCCACCTGAACGGTGCCGCTGGCTTTGTCGGTGTAGTACTTGTCCGTCAATTCGCCACGCTTGACATAGCCGTTTCCGATCAAATCCTCGTAGATAGCCTCTGCCAAATCGCGGGTGACCTTGACGGTATCCCCGTTGGCATTGGTGAGTACCTTGTCCAGGAACAGCTGTACATCCACCTTCTTGGGCCGGTCAGCCAGGGACTCAGCCAGGCCGGATTGTAACGCCTCGGCGAACTTACCGAAGGCCATATCAGTGACCAGGGTCAGCTTGTTCAGCTCCTGTACCTCGCTGCCCAGTACGCTCTCGTCCATACGCTCACCCTGCTGGTTGACGCACAGGCGCAAGCCCCGCCCGATTTCCTGACGGCTGCGGATCTCCGACTCGCTCTGGGGCTTCAGGGTGCAGATCTGGAACACATTGGGGTTGTCCCAACCTTCCCGGAGGGCGGAGTGGGAGAAAATGAACCGTACCGGCTCATCCAGACTGAGCAGCCGCTCCTTGTCCTTCATGATCAGGTCGTAGGCATCGGCGTCATCGGAGGTCTGGGTTTTGCGATCCACCTTACTCTCCACAAAGCGAGCCTTCTTGCCCTTTTTCTTGTCGATGGAGAAGTAGCCTTGGTGTGTCTCATGGGCGGAGATTTTATCCAGATAGCTGAGATAGGCCTCGTCGCCAATCTCCCGCTGGAGCTCGCTTACCACATTTTCATACTCTTCCTCAAACATCCGAGCATACTCGCCGTTACGGCCATCGTCGTTATCGCCGTCGTACAAGCGGTATTTGGCCACCTCATCGATGAAGAACAGACTGAGTACCTTGATGCCCTTGGGGTAGAGATCCCGCTCCCGACGGATGTGGGTGCGGATGGTTTCACGGATCTGGACACGCCGCTGGAGGGCGGTCATCTGCTCATTGCCCTGGATCTGTCCGGCGTAGAGTTTCAGACCATTCAGGAAAGTGACCGAGTTGTCCCGGCCGTCAATGCCGTCAGGCAGGATCACATAGCGGTCGGAGTACTCCTCCAGACCGTTGGACAGGGCAAAGAGGTCATCACCGCCGCTGACTTTTTTGACCACGGTTTTGGTGCCGGATGCCCCCTTGACCTCGAACCCCAGGCGGGCGGTGGGTGCCTTGTTTTTGTAGAGATCGATGCCCTCCAGATAGACATAGCTGTTGGTGGCGGTGGAGCCGGTGAGGGTGACACCCAGAGCGGCAATTTTCTTTACCAGGTGTTGATTGTAGGCATCCATGGCGTCCAGCCGGTACACCATGTTGTACTTTTCTTTGTGGGTGGCAGAGTAGCGCAGGGTAAAAAGAGGATTGAATTTCTTCAGGCTCTCCTTGGTCTGCTTGCCCTCCACGCTCTGGGGTTCGTCAATAATCAGGATGGGATTGGTCTTTGCGATGATGTCAATGGGCTTGCGGCTGCGGAAGGTATCCAGCTTTTTGTCAATGATCCGCTGGTTCTTACTGGAGTTAAACGCCTGCATATTGATGATCATCACATTGATGGCACTGTCTGAGGCGAAGCGGTCCACCTCGGTGAGCCGGTCGGAGGAATAGATAAAGAACCGGATCTTCTTGCCGTACTCCCCTGCAAAGTGCTCCTGGGTGGTCTGGAGAGACTTGTAGACGCCCTCTCGAATGGCCACCGACGGCACTACGATGATAAACTTGCTCCAGCCATAGCGGGCGTTGAGCTCGTACATGGTTTTGACATAAGTATAGGTCTTGCCGGTGCCCGTCTCCATCTCAATAGACAGATTGATACCCGGCCCGGCCAAAGTGTCGGAGGGCCTCAGGCCGCCCCGGCGCTGGACAGCGTGCAGGTTGTCCAGAATGCGGGCATGGGTCAGCTCCGGCACCAATGGGTGGTTCCGGAAGCCGGTATCCGTCATATCCATGCTCTGCTGGACATTGGTCATATCACCCAGATCCAGACGGTAGGTGGTGGTGCGCATGGGCTGGCCGTTGAATACATCGCAGACTGCTGCAGCTGCCTCCGCCTGAAAGGGCTGGTGTTTGAATTGAAGTTTCATGCTTTTTCACCATCAACTTTGGTTTTTAAGTATGTCATCGTTGCGATACAGACTAACAATCACAGACTTGAATGCAGAAAGCATGGCATTTTCTACATTGCTTTCATCATAAGTACCCGGGAGAACTATTCCACTAATAGGGAATTCAATCTCGTTGAGCCACCACTTATCGAGTTTTCTATACAATTCTAATAGCTTGAAAAACCATTGAATATTCTCCAGGGGAACGCCTTCAATGATAAGGCGCGGCATTTCATGCGCATAGGTATTTCTAATAGATTTGATTTGTAAAAAATCAGAATAATCTTGAGCACTCATAGCTCCTTTGTCTTGCAACCATAACATGGTAGCCTTTAGTGCATCTTTGTTTCCGTTTTGATCAATCACTCGGTTTTTGATTTTTTCGCGATACAGCGCAGTCTCTCCGTAATTTAGTTTTCCATCTTTAATACCGAGATCACATAGGAAGGCCTTTACATTCTCTATAAATGTTGCGGTAAAATTTTCGTATAAGGCAATATAGAGGGCCATAAAGGTAAGATGATTTTGAATGGTGTCTTTATCAGAAATGTTCTGTAAAAACTCATTTTTCTCCATCAAATCACCTTCACCTTAGTATCCGGGGAGAGGTTTTTGAAGATCTCCGTCACATTGATCTTGGCGTCGTCGGAGGCGAAGGCGCTGTCCCGGAAGACGGCGCGGAGGGGCTGCTGCTTTGCCATATACTCCACCACGGAGCGGGGCACATTGGGGCTGAAGCAGGCCATGAGGGCGCCGTTGTCCACATTGTGGACGGTGCAGCCGTCCAGGTCGGTGCTGGTGTGGGGGAGGTGGATCTCCACGCCCCAGTCCAGCAGGCAGGCGTAGAGCAGATCCATATCAGTACGGTCGTCCTTGATGTTGGACACGAGATTGAAGATGGACTGCTGATCCAGCTCCTCCGGCTGGTAGTACACATCTTTCATGTTACTGCTGTCCACCCGGAAGACCCGGAAACCAATGTCCAGATCCTGTGTGCCCAGGGGGTTGTCCTCTTTGATTTTGTCCCCGGCCCGGCGGATGCGCTCCTTACCAATATCACATAGTGTTTTATATTGCGGAGATGCGCTTTCCTCTGGCACCTGAACAAGAATAAACTTTCTGTGTCCACCATCCTGCGCATTTTTGCTCATGACTGCATGGGCAGTGGTAGCAGAACCAGAGAAAAAATCCATAATAATGCCGTCTTTGTCAGTTGAAATGGTAAGTATGCGCTCTATCAACCGGGCTGGTTTTGGTGTGTCAAAGACAGCCACGCCATCAAACATCACTTTAAGCAAGCGAGATGCTTCATCTGTGTGTCCTGTTTCGCTATATGGCCAAAGATTTGTAACAGGCCGCCCTCCCATCTGCTGTAAATAAGCCTTGCGGCTTAATGCACCTGTCCCATTTCGAGAAAAGAAGAATTCAGGGAGCGGACCTTTCTGATATATCTCTGTCGCTTTTTGTCGAGCACGAATAGGATCTTCCTTCAGAACAATTGCCATTACATCTTTCCGAACATCATCCACTGACACATTGCATACTTGGGCGCGGGCCTCATAGTCTTTGATGTCTTTTAATTCATACTCGCACCATTTACACATCGCTTCCAGCATCTGTTCTTGACCCAAACTCCAATGTCGTCCTTGTGGCGGATAATTTAATTCACCCGTAATTGGATTTTGGATTGCGTAGACCATCCCTTGATGGGCTATGGAATCTGGTGCACTGGCAACAATATTTCTCCAGTCGCCTTTGGGGTCATTATCAGGATTCTTATACTTTGAATCCATAGATTCAGTGCGCTCAAGCTTTCGAGGCTGCCAATCCACACTCCTGCTATAAACTAAAATGTGTTCGACTTCTGCCGGAATTCCTTTGGCATCGTTGCGCATAGAATAAGTCCTCTGCCACGAAATGTTAGCAACAAAGTTGCTTTCACCAAAGATCTCACCACATATATTCAGAAGATTGGCGCATTCATTATCATCAATTGAAATAAAAATAACGCCGTCATCAGTCAGTAGATTGCGTGCCAGTGCCAATCTGGAATACATCATACTGCACCAATCAGAATGAAAACGGCCATTACTTTCCGTGTTCTCAAACATCTGCTTTTCATCTTCATCGTACATTCCCATCTGCTCGTTCTCTTCCTGCTGGGAGCGCTGGAACTTATCCCGATAGATGAAGTCGTGGCCGGTGTTGTAGGGCGGGTCGATGTAGATCATCTTCACCTTGCCCAGATAGCTCTCCTGGAGGATTTTCAGCACCTCCAGGTTGTCCCCCTCGATATAGAGGTTCTGGGTGGTATCCCAGTCCCGGCTGTCCTCCTTCACCGGACGCAGGGTCTTGGTAATGGGACGGGCGGCCTCGGCCTTGGCGGCATTCTTACCCACCCAGGTGAACTCATAGCACTCGTTGCCGTCTAACACATCCCGGCTGAGCAGCTGCTTGAGTACTTTAAAATTGATACCCTTCCGGATTTGTCCGTCCTCGCCCTGCATTTCCGTAATAGCAGAAGGAAAAAGCGCCCCGATTTTTTCGATATTCCCGGCCACCATATCCGGGGTTTCAAATTTCATTTTGTCCATTTATGGATTTCCTCCTGAAATTGTCGTCTTCAAATCATCGATATCATGCATTCGCTTCATATTGTCTAACTCCAAATTAGCCAACAAAATCATTTGATATAGCTCATCATACCAATGTTCCAAGTCTGTCGGTGTCATAGAAGCTACCGCTTTTTTATAGTTCTTGTCTCCCTCAGCACAATTGTTGTGCCGGAGATTTAAATTGTTAAGCATAAAGAAAATTCCGCTCTCCAATGCGTGATTAATACCTTTTAAAACATTTCTTTTGGGTTCTAATTCTGCCCCCATTGTAAGAAGAATGCGTTTTTTCGCCTCAAAGTTTCCCTGCAATGTGCGGTGATTATATCGTATAATTTCAAAAGCTGTTTGGGGTTCTACGATTTCTGCTACGGCAGTTACCTCAGGCTTGTCCTCAACTACTATGAGTTGCTCTGCTTCTGCATTATAATATGCTTTGTAATTAAAATCAGAAAGACAATCATCGAGTAATTTTTTAAGTATATCATAAGTTATATAGAATTTAGGTGGCTTCTCAGCTAAATATCGATAGTTTTTTGCAAGATACCATAGGTTATAGATCCCCTCGATTCTGTCTAAATACGAATATAAATTGATTGTCTCATAGGGATCAATCGGATAGCAAATTGTATTTAGAAAATCATCTATATCGATGCAATGCCCTCTGTTTTTCCAGCTATAAAAGCAATGTTGCTGCACAAAACTTTTTAATGTAGATTTTTGACCAAAACCTTGCTCCATCATGTAGCGTTTTTGAAAAAGCTCATCAATCCGAAACAAATTGCTTTCGAATGATTTATAGTTCTGTTCCAATAACTTGAAGATGTTATTCCGTTCCATATAAATCTCCAATTTCTTTTTCTATGTGAATAAGTTCCCGTCGAATCTCCATTTGCCTGCTGAGTTGCTTTTCCTTTTTCATCTTCGCTTTCAGCTGGGAGATCTGTTTTTCCGGCTTCTCCCGCTGCTAGGCGTGTTCTACAGCCTCTTTCAGGCTCTCGCCCTGGGGAGTGGCAATGGCGCCCCCGGCAATTTGGCGGACGATACTTTCATAGAGGGCATCCATATCCAGGTTGGTCAAGTTCAGGGACAGACTTGCGGCTGCATATGCTCCTCATTTAAACTTGCCCATGAGCCATCTCCTTCGTTTGTATCCCACTTTCCAGCAGAGCCAAAAGATGCTCTACATTTTCTGAACAAGCTGTTGGTGCATTAAAAAATGGAGACTCAATTGAATTCGTAAATCCTATAATTATTGCGTTAACAAAGTCGCTTGCAAATTTAAGCAGTTGCTCTATTTCATCCAACGCTACAGGAAAATCATTTTCGACTTTATTCGGATTGAGTACAAAACGCTTATCACTATGTGCCCAAATTGTATCGCGTTGCGCTTTCAGGTTTTCAATTGCCTTACTGTTTCTTGCGAAATCCTTTTTAGCAAGCGCCAATACATTTGCGATACTATATGGTATTTCTGTACGCTCTCCGTTTTCGTCTTGCCGAGTGTTGAAGAACAGCTTCTGATTTTGTTCGCAAATTGAATAGAACTTCTTTATTCCTAACACTTGTTTGTCATCTTCGAATAATTTGCACATATCAATCATAATTGTGTGTGCCAAAGAACGGTATATCATCGTAAAAAACAACGGCGTTTGATTCATGGCATCTTGGTATTTTGCTCCGTTATCGCACAAACTTTTATAGGTATCTAGATATGCAAAAGTAATGCGGATACGACTCATTAGCGTATGTGCATAGGCTAAAATAGTATCTCTATCAACAGAACTCATTGCATTTCCTCCAATCCCATGATCTCTCGTCTGCCCCCGCTGTTTTTCTTTCCTTATCTTCGCATTCAGTTAACTGATCTGCTCTGTCGGTTGATATGCCTCCCTTATAATTCATACCAAAAGGTTTAGCCAGCAACCGATTAGTGTTATATTTTAACCTAACTTAATAGCCCCTGAAGGTAATTTTTCGCTTTTTTTGAAGAAAGGACATCCAATCGTAGAATGACACTCTTTATTAAATTCTTCACACCGTCCAGTCTTGTTATAGTAGCACCAGGAAGGGTGCCTGGATATGTTGTGCGTTTTTACAGATTGCATTTCTGCGAACGCTACCATTGCATCCATTAGCAATGTGAAAATATTAAGGGGGTGGAAGTTTGAATATATGTCGTCTAATGTCTTAATAGAGTAATATTGCGTAAGACTTAAACTGGTTTTTGCGTGAATGGCCATGGATAGAATTTGAACATTGTTATCGGTTGCAAACTCATTTGCGAAAGTAGAATCCCCTCCAGAAAGTTTAAGAAGATATTGTCTTAACAGTGATTTTAAGGCACTTTTATTTTTGGGAAGTCCCTGTAATTGATATCGTCTTTCAAGATCTGAAATCATTGCTTTCCACTTGTGTGGGAACTTTACATCAACTAATTGTATGTAGAAAATCACATCATTTAGCTTGGTAGGAAAGTTAAAAAAAGATGATCTATATTTGACTATTGTGGAGAATGGGAGAACTTTTGATGCAAAAATTACATTTGTGGGTATAAGACGCCCCTCGCACTTCAATCTTTGATATTTGTAGTGCTGTAAAAAATATCTGACTATGTTGATTATAGAGTCATTGGGCATCATCTGGAGATAAGAATCTTCAATTGATTTATTTAAATCCTTAATTCTATTCTTTATTTCTTGACCATCTTTCCGTAACTGATTTTGATTTTCAAGAATGAGACGCATAGCTTCTTTCATAGATCTATTTAAAACAACAAGATAATCAGACATGATATTCCCCCAGAAACAACATCGTAACACTATATCATAGACGCAATCATTTAATCTTTACTCTCAAACGCTTTTATCAACGCTAATAAGTCTCGTCTCAGTTCCATCTGCCGTCCCAACTGCTTTTCTTTCTTCATCTTCGCTTTCAGCTGAGCAATCTGTTTTTCCAGCTTCTCCCGATGCTGGGCCTGCTCCACCGCCTCTTTCAGGCTCTCGCCTTGGGGCGCGTCGATGGCGTCCCCGGCGATCTGGCGGACGATACTCTCATAGAGGGCATCCATATCCAGGGCGGTGAGATTCAGGGACAAGTCCTCCGGCTTGCTCCACTCTGTGTGATAACTCTGCCGGAGTTGGAAGGCGTTACTGCCGCTCTGGCTGGCCTCCTTATAGGTCACATGGAACCGGACACTGCCATCGGGCCGCTCCAGCAGAAACAGAATGTGGTAGGGAATCTGCCTGTCCATCAGGGACAGCACCCGCTCGTCCAACTCCTGCCCCAGAAGCGTCAGGCGAAACACTTCGACTTCGCACACCATTTGGCCGGGGGCAATATTCATGGTCTCGTGGGAGAGCTTGTTGGCCCAAGTGATCAGCTTCACCTGCTCCACAAAGAGCCGCTTGACATCAGCGGATACATCCAGGTTCTCATAGAATTTCTGCTTGGGGAACCGGCGGCCGAAGACTGTTGATTTTGGAAAGTCCAGCATAGCACTACCTCCATCAATACCAATATACCCCGTCATCGTCATCTCTACTGCTACGGGAAGAACTCCTTGCAGCCGCTTTCTGCTTTTTCACAGCGGCCTCCTCTTCGTCTGTCATTTTTTTATAGAGTGTACAATGAGCACTTCCCAGGCATATTCCGCCATAAGTACATCTATTACTTTCCCATTTGTAATAAACACAGTGCGACTTGTGGCGACGCTCATCACCTTCTTGACGAGCAAATCTTTCTTTGTGCCAAGGGGTACCTGCCATATGCTTGAGACCCATATTGCACCTCCTATCGAACCACCAAGAAACAAATCAATTGAAAATCATCCAGCCCGGACACCTGACTGAGCAGAGCCGAGGTGCCGCCCGCCCGAAACAGACTATCCAGGTCGCTGTCTTCCTTGGCGTCCAGGATGGACAGCACCGCATCCTCCAGCAGACTGGAGTAGACGGCCATATTCCGCCCGTCATCGGTCTCCTGATTGAAGGGTCGGTACAGCGCCTCAATGGGCTTGTCCTTGCCCCGGCAAAGCTGCCGCATGGCGTCCAGGGTATCCTTGGGGGAGAGATGATCGTGGACGGTGACGCCGTCCTCAGACAGATAGACCAGATAATAGGGGTGGAGCCGGTTGCGGTTGTCGATGTTCACCTCGTTGTGGACATTTTTCAGAATGAACACCACCCCTGCCGGAGCGTCCGCCGTGGCCGCCGCCACAGCACTGATGCCGCCGGGGCAGGTCTCCAGCTCCGGGTGGGTCTTGGCGTACTCCATCAGCTCCATGCGGAACTCGTTGAGGCCCAGGTCGGTGATGGACACGCCGGTGCCCATGTCCTCCAGATCCACCACCTCGGTCTGGAGACGCTGGAGCTGAGCTCTGCGGTACTCCAGGTCGCCCTGCTCCTCGGGGGAGAGCAGGTTGTCGTCGCCGGTGGAGGTCATGACCAGGGCCTTCATGCGGGTCTCCACCCGGGCTTTTAGGTTGATGTAGTCATCCAGCTGCATATCCGGCCAGAAGTTGATAAGTTGGATCTGCTCGTTCCGGCTGCCGATGCGGTCGATACGGCCAAATCGCTGCACCAGCCGCACCGGGTTCCAGTGGATATCGTAGTTGATGAGGCAGTCGCAGTCCTGCAGGTTCTGGCCCTCGGAAATACAGTCGGTGGCAATAAGCAGGTCGATGTCCGGACCGTCCGGCATCAGGGCCGCCTTGTCCTTGGAGAGGGGGGAGAAGCAGGTCAGCACATTGTTCAGATCAGCCTTAAATCTGGGTATTGTCGTGCGGCCACTGACAGAGCCGGTGACCAGCGCGGTGTGCAGACCATATTCATCCTGGGCAAAGGCACTGACATGGTCATAGAGATATTCTGCCGTGTCAGAAAAAGCGGTGAAGATGATCACTTTCCGGTTATCGGGGTTGATGGGGTGGTCGATTTTATCCGCTATGGTGGAGAGCAGCATCTGCAGCTTGCTGTCATGCTCCGGAGTAATATCAGCCACCATGTTGACCAGCACATAGAGGGTGTTGAAGTCCTCCTCCAGATCGTGCTGCCAGGTCACATAATCCATATCTTCCAGGGCAATTTTTACTTTCTTACCCACGGCGAACAGATCCATTTCCTGGTCATCGGCGTCAAAGTCCACCGTGCTGGTCAGGTCGTTCAGTTCCAGGGTCAGACTGGGATCGTAGTGAGCGATGGTATCCAGGGTCGTGCAGATCAGGTCCTGAATGCGCTTCAAGGTCAGGCGGAAGGAGTGGATGGAACTCTCCAGCCGCTTGAGCAGGTTGATGCTCATCAGCCGTCGGATGCCTTGCTCACGGCCTACCTGAGTCAGGCTGTTCTTGCCCTCGTGGTTCAGGTCGGCGTACTTCTCCATACGGCTGGGCAGGATGTAGTTGGAGGGAGTATAGATGCTTAGGGTCAGGCTGAGCAGCAGGTCATAGATTTCACTGTATGTAATGGCATCGCTTAAATCAGTCAAAGGCGGGCGTTTGGAGATGGGCGGCAGACGGGTAGGGAATTTACCGATCTCGCCCACATTGTAGTATTTCTCAATGTGCCGTCTGGAGCGGGCGATGGTGACAGCGTCCAGAATCTCGAAGAAATCAAAGTCCAGCATCCGCATGAGTTTGTCGGTGGTGCGCAGCTCCACATCCCACTCACTCCAGGTGTTAAAGGCTTTCTGAGCATTGCGGAAGATCTCCTCTACTGAGCGGGTGGTGTCCAGCTTGTCCCGCCAAGCCTCGCTGTTGCCCTCGTAGGCAAGGGCTAACTGGTTGCGCAGGTCATAGAAGCGGTTATTGACGGGCGTAGCTGAGAGCATCAGCACACGGGTGCGGGCGCCGGGGCGGATGACCTTTTCCATCAGGGAATCGTAACGGTTATATTTTCCTTCGTCGCTGTGGCTGCTGCCGCCATTACGGAAGTTGTGAGACTCGTCAATGACCACCAGATCGTAAGCGCTCCAGTTGATTTTGGAGAGATCCAGTTCTCCGGAAAATCCTTTGCCACGGGACAAATCGGTATGGTAGAGAATATCGTACCGCAGCCGGTCACCAGCGATGGGGTTATTCACATAGTTGGCTTTATAGGTCATCCAGTTATCGCTGAGCTTTTTAGGGCAGAGTACCAGCACCCGCAGGTTGCGGTTCTCATAGTACTTGATAACAGCCAGAGCGGTAAAGGTTTTGCCCAAGCCTACGCTATCGGCTAGAATACAGCCATTGTACTGCTCCAGTTTACTGATGATGGCCAGCACGGCATCCTTTTGGAAGGTGTAGAGTTTGTTCCAGACCAAGCTCTCCTTGAACCCATTTGCTTCGTTTGGCAGGTCATCCTCGCTGACATTTTCCAAAAAATCATTGAAGATATTGTAGAGCGCAAAAAAGTAAAGAAACTCCGGGCTGTTTTCCTGATAAGCGGTAGTGATCCTCTCCAGCACCTGCTCCGTGACATCCTGCATCCGCCGCTTATCGGCCCAAAGCTGATCGAACAGTTGTAAATAGGCCTTGCTCTCCGGCGCATCCAGCTGCTGGATCATGCTAAACATATTGCCGCCACGCTCACAACCCAAATCTGCCCGAGTGAAGCCGTTGATGGGAGCATACGCCACCGGGTGTTCACTATCGACGGCAAGGAAACCCGGCATTGTCTCATCGGTGCAGTTGGATTTGAACTGTGCTTTACGGCGTACCCAATCAGCACATTCTTTGGAGATGGTTTTCTGTGTAAACTCGTTGCGCAGTCGGATTTCAAACTCGCTGCCATGCAGTGTTTTTTCGCGCATTAGGCGGGGGATGTAGAACTCGCGTTTCTCCTTTGTAGTTGGTTCGGAAAGAAAAGTCGGCGAAGTAAAAATAAACCGCAATGATTCAATCTGATCCAACTGCTTTTTCAGTTCTTCATAAGCGTAAACAGAAAAACAGGCGGCAGCGATGGATATTTTGCTGTGGGGAACAATCCTTACTTGTAGGTCATCTGATAGTTTTTCTGTAATGTTATTGATAATCTTCATTTCGTAAATTCCCCCAATAACATATTGAGGAAAAGACTGCTTCCCCTAATATGTTACAGAATATTCCATGAACAGAATAACACAGAAATGAATGAAACTCTATTGCAAATATTTTATTGTTTTAATTATCCTATAAACCGGACAGTAGTTTATGCCGGCATAGAAATATAAAGAACTAGATCAAAGTTATGGTTCTTGGCATAAATGGTTAAACAGGGCAATGAGCCAAAGACGCTACAATGAGCAAACTCAAAAATATATGTGTTTGTCATCTTGCGGCATAAGACTTCCTCATGACTATTTTCTTTGTGAGAAAGAAAAGACCATATTGACTACCGACCTGTGACAATAGGCGGCAAAGCCTCCATTACAGTGATAGATCATTAAAGATTGTAACACGGTACCTGGGCAATGAGAGCAGTAGAACTGTACGATTTTTTCGTACAGATGAAAGTATCTGCGCCTGACAATAGAGGTGAGCAGCCGTTATTTTAAACACAGGACAGTTTAGCGCGAAGGCCATGATCGTGTGGCATAGACCGAGTTTCTTCTGCTGGTCAGATCCTTTCGGAACACCATATATCATGATGGATGGATGCGGTGGTCTTTTTCCTCCAATGCCAGACCGATCAAGCGGTCTGTCTGGTCAGCCAGAAACAGAGGGATGTTCAGCACATCATCGTCCAGTTTCAGATTATCCAGTGAAAAGCGTATGCGGAGCTTTACTTTATCAGGAAACAGCTCCTTGAATTTTTTCAGACTTTTGCTGGCGGTATTGGCTTCCGATTTGACCTCCACAGGGAAAATATCATTTTCGCGCTGGATCAGGAAATCCACCTCATACGGCGGATTGCTCTGTGTCCAGTACCGCGGAGCAACTTCAAACTGTGTTACCAGAGTCTGCAGCACAAAATTTTCTGTCAGCGCGCCTTTGAACTCGGTAAACAGGCGGTTGCCTTCTCCAAAGGCGGTAGGCGCCAACTGCGCCAAGCGGCGGAGCAGCCCCACATCCACCAAATAGATTTTAAAGGCTGACAGGTCATCATAAGCCGCGATCGGGAGCCCCGGTGCAGAGCTTCGGTAGACTTTGTGTACCAGTCTGGCATCTACCAGCCATTGCAGAGCATCTTCATATTCCCGGGCTCTTGCGCCTTCCTTGACGACCTTGTAGATGAACTTCTTGTTCTCACGCGCCAGCTGAGAGGGTATGGACTTCCATATCATCGAAATTTTGGGGAACTCGCTGAGGTTTGGGTGCTTTGCAAAGTCACGCTCATAGGCGCCGATAATGCCGGACAGGGCTTCCTGCATCGCAGACACATCACGGGCTTCTGTCCACATCAGGACGGGTTCGGGCATACCGCCGGTAACATAGTACATCTTCAATTTCTCGTACAGCGGATTGAAAAACGCATCGGGGATCAGCTCGATGGTATCCACTTGCTCCAGATATGCGGCGAGATTTTCATCCCCATTTGCAAGCAGGAATTCCGAGAAAGTCATGGGATCGATCTGCATGAAATTGACCTTACCCACAGGGAAAGACGATGGCCTTGCGAGGGCGATCCCCAACAGGGAGCCGGCACAGGCGATATGGTATTGGGGCGCATTCTCGCAGAAATACTTCATCGCATTGATCACTTTGGGGCAGTCCTGCACTTCATCAAAGATGATAAGCGTCTTTTCCGGCAGGATCTTTTGACCACTGGCCAGCATCAGATTCTGCAGGATCCGGTCAACATCTTTAGTGGTCTCAAAAAACTGTTTATATTCTTCATTTTCATCGAAGTTAAAATAAGCAGTATTTTCATAGTAGCGCCTGCCGAACTCTTTCAGGATCCAGGTCTTGCCCGCCTGACGCACACCTTTCAGGATCAAAGGCTTCCGATAGGGAGAGTTCTTCCAGTCCAGCAGCTTTTTCAAGATAAAGCGTTCCACAGGCTCACTCCTCACATTTTTATTGTGGTTTTTGTGTTTTGATATCACATTTTTATTATATGCTAAAATTTTAAAAAGAACAACTGCAATCACAAAATTATATAGTTTTTATGTGTCGCTAATCACATTTTTATTTCAATCAAAAATGTGAGATCAGGCAAAAGAAAAGAGCTGGATTCCACAGAAACGGAAACCAGCCCTTTTTGGTGTATGTTAAGGAGTGTTTCTAGTTAAATCCTTTGAAATAAGCGTTTTGCGTTAAAAGAGACAGAAGATATTCTTTCAGTGATCTTTCTTCAAACCAGTCACACGCATCCAATAATTCACCCTGGATATCACTTACATAAGCGCTTTGGAACAGCTGCTGTGCCAGATGTTCATCCGCTTTGAGTTGAGTCAACAGCTGAGGTTGGACAGCTTGATCATGGCAGAGCTCGTATAGATCATTTCCCAGCAGCTGTTGGGCGGCTTCCGGCTCCTGAAGATGATTCTCTGCTGTGTCCAGCAAAAATTTCATCATCTGGATACCCGTTTCTGGATTTCTCGCACCGACTTTTCCCAGAAGTTCCATGGTGTCCATCTCGGACATCTCCTCCGCATTCCAGAAGCGGACTGCATCAGGAAAGGCAGCAATCAACAAGTCCCGACAGGCTTGCTCGTTTTCTGAAAAGTCCCACCGGCGGACCATATCCTCCAGTTCCGTGCGGGAGAAACTGCGTGGAGGTGCGTTTTCCTCCGGCTCCTCCGAGGTGTCTGCCACTGTGAAGGTGAGCTGAATGGACGGTGTATCCGCTTCCCGCAATTTTGCCTTTTCTGACGGGTGGAGGGAGGAGATACCACCAAAATCCCCGCAGTATCCGCACTCCCAGCGATCACCCCGGAGTGAGACAGGGCTTCCGCAGTTTGGGCAGCAAATTGTTTCCTGCGGCTGGATGCCTCTGCTGCTGTTCTGCCGGCGGCGATTAGTTTTGGAAGAAGTCTTTTGTACCTCGCCCACAATAAACAGAACCAATACAAAGAGTACACCCATGACAAGGGGAACGGCGAGATTTCCGGTTGCCACAGTAATGACCAGGGCAACGATAATAAAGAGAAAAATCATCAGAGACACCAGAGGGATCACCTCCTGCATATGATACGACGCCTCTATTATAGCATAGGAATGTGTCTGGTGTCAGTTCTGCTTCTTATTTATATAAGGGGAGCGCTCGACCTGCGGAACGGGTGTCATCTACCTGAATCCATTTTTTGTGCGGTTGCGTCTTGACGATGCTTGTCAACCTTTTGTAGGATTAGACCAGGATAAGCGCTTGTCCGGAAACGAGGAGTCGCCATGAAAACCGCTCTTTATTACATCCGCACCCGATGCAACTACTCCCAAAGCATGGCCGCTCGGGAGATTGGGGTATCCCGCCAGATGTTCAGCGCCTGGGAGCGCGGAGATAAACCTATCCCCGACGCGCGGAAGGACGCTATTTCTGCGCTGTTTGGCGTGCCGGTTCCCATTCTGGAAGAAACCGACGAGGCCAAGCTGCTGGCCTTTTGTGACCGCCCCATGTTCACCACGGTCTGCCAGGGCAAACAGGTCTTTTCCTTCCTGCCCCCGGAGAATCAGGCCAGAGTGTTTTTGGGAAGTCCCACTGAAACAAGGCCGGAAGAGCGATGCAGAGAATTGATGAGCCAAAAGACGGAACTGCTGGAGCAGATCGATGGCCTGTTTCGCTTTGCGCCTCAGCAGCAGGTGGACGAATTACCCAATATGGAATTGAAACTCTCCCTGTTATCCTGCTTCTCTTCTGTGGCAGACGCGGCGGAGGCGGTGGAACCCCAATACCAGGGCCGGCTGCTCCGATTTGTGCTGGAGCAGATGAAGATCTTATCGGCCATGCTGCGGGGGATAGAGCTGCCGGAACAGGATACCTGGGCACAGCAGCAGCTTCATCTGCTGCGCTATCGCTGGGGGCAGATCAACGATCTTCCTGACAACACGAGTATTAGTGAGACCGGCCGCAGCAAAAGCGGCGAGCCGGAAGAGTTGCTTCAGCGGATCGACTACTGGTATCAGAAGGCGAAAAAGCGGGGAGTAGATTGGACGGAACTGCAATGGTGGCTGAATCAAATTCTGGAACAGGAGAATGAGCATGAACTGGATTGAATTGCATACTGACACTTCCGCCTCAGAACAACTGTCCTTTCTGGATGGAGCGCAGATCGTCTCTTTGTGTGCCAAGTATGGATGTGCGGCGGTGGCCTGCACAGATCGGAATTCTATTTTGTCCTATCTTGCTATGGAGAAGGAAGCGGAGCGCAGAGGCATCCGGCTGATTTATGGTGTGACGCTGGACTGTGTGGATCGGGATGATCGCTACGCCATTACCTTGCTGGCTAAAAATGAGACAGGCCGGCGCAATATCTTCGCCCTGATGCGCCTGCTGGACGAAAATCAGTTTCCCTTTGGTTGCTGTGTGACCCGTCAGCAAATAGAAAATCACCGGGACGGTCTGCTGCTGGGGGCCAGCGCTGTGGACGGGCAGCTGATCCGGGCGATCCAGTTGCGCCGTGGGGTACACCGCCAGAAACAGATTGCCGGGGGGTATGATTATCTGGAATTTCCGCTGGAACCATACGACACGGCGGCGCAGCTTCTGCAGCTTGCCAAGGAAGTATCCGTCCCCCTCTGCGCCGTGCAGAATGCCAGAATGGATCAGGAGCCCTCAGAGGCGGAGATCCAGGCGTTTCAGGCTATCTCCTATGATGCGGGGAGTCATGAGCGGCCCGATCCGTACCTGCCCCCTGAAAAGTTAACGAAACGGTTTCGCGCCCTCTATGTTCTGCCAGGGGAAGGGGAGGGGATGGAGCAGGCACTTTCCCAGGGACCGGCGCAGATCATGGAGCAGATCGAGCCGCTGGAACCGCTGCGGCATCTGCTGTCTCGAAACGCGGATGCCGTGGAGCATGAGCGGCAGAAACAGCTCCGTATCATGGCGGAGGCGGCGCTGCAGCAGAGATGCGGGGAGCATCCTGCGCCTGGCATCGTCCGGCGATTTAACTGGGAGCTAGAACGGTTGGAGCAGCTTGGCATGGCAGGGCAGATCCTGCTGATGCAGGAGATCGTCAAAACGGCGCGTGAGGCTGGAGGCCGTGTCAGCATCGCCGGGACCTGGAACAGTTCGTTCCTGCTTTACCTATTAGAAATTACAGAGTTGAATCCGCTGCCTCAGGAATTGGAGCCCAATGGGCTTGACCTTTGCCCGGTTTCGCTGCTGGGAACAGAAAAGGCACTGCTGTCCGCCGATCTGCGCCTGCCAGGAGAATTGATCCCTCTGGTCAAGGAGAGGGCTGCAAAGCAGTATGGGAACAAGCTGCTCCAGATCCGGCGGATGGTAAGAGGAACAAGAACAGAGGATGAGGTTAAAACCTTGATTGAGCAATATTTGATGGATTGCTGTTCCAAAGAGACAGCCGAAGTATTGCGGGAGGACGGTGCATTTTATTACGCAGTTCACGGTTATAGCGGACGAATGCAGATGGACCCATTCTTTACTTCACTGCACCTGCTGCCGGAGGCGGCAGATCCGTCCGCACTGCCTGTTGGTCTGGGTGCGCCGGAGCATATTTTGAGCATGTCATCCTTTGGCTCCCGGGGAATAGAGAACATCCCTTCTGTGTTGCTTCTTGGAAGTCCTGCCCAATCTGTACTGGTGCGGTGCGCGGCAAGTACCGGCGTTCGTTATCAAGATATCCCTGTGGATGACAAGGCTGTTTATGCAGCTCTGGGGGAGGCCTACCGCGTCGGGGATACGGAAACTCCGGTGGCGGCGGCCTGCGGACTGCTGGGCACCGGTGTCAATGAATTTGACACGGAACTCTATCATGCCTTGGACTTTGCGGATCTTCACAGTCTGACCCGTTTTATGAGCCTTGCCCACAGCGCCGGGGCTTGGCAGGACAATCAGCAGTCTCTGCTCCAAGGCGGGACGATATCTCCGGCGCAGCTGATTACTTGTCGGGAGGATGTCTACCGGTATTTAACGGAGCGCGGCGCATCCTCATCGGAGGCGGCGGATTTTATGGAGTTTGTCCAATTCGGGAAAGCTGCCCGAGCGGGATATTCGGAGGCCCAACGGGAACTGCTGCGGAAGTGCAAAGCCGAAGAATGGTTTGCTCAGGCCTGTCAAAACATCCACTATCTGTTTCCGGAGAGCCATTCCGCGGAATATGCTGTGTCCCTGGCCCGCCTTGTCTGGTATGTCTTAAACTATCCGGAAACCGGTGCCATTGTCTTGGGTGAGTGCTCCGATTATTCAGTGGGTGGGTAAGGCCTGAACTCATCCTTTGAAAAACAAGCAGATTACCCTTAAATGCTGTGGTGAAAAGAGCCTGGGGGGCAGTTCCTCAGGCTCTTTATCTGCTGCTTACAGGTCGCAAATGGTCGTGCAGCTATCACACCGCAGAGCTTGCCCTCTGTCGCCTGATGACAGTCCACAGTATAAATAAGGCTGGAGTTGATGCAAAATTGTTTTCTGTTGTGTGCAGCGAGAGACGATATATAGCTGGACTGGCTACAGAGCTAGCTGCAGGTCGGTATCAAGATGCCTGTCCTCACTGTACTTTCGGAGGGTGGTAGCCAACTGGAGAGGGGAATATAAAAGGAGACGGAATATATGAGACACCGCAATCCTCTGGGATGGCTATGGGATTAACGCCAATCGCACTCAGCATATCCAGATAGCGTCGATAAGTATTGTAAGATACCTGTGCCCTTGCTTCATCCATGTCTTTGTCGGCAATGATGTGGAGAAAGCACTTCAAACGGTCTTTCATTTTTGTCCTGTATGCAGCGGAGTCAATAATTCTCTCCGCCTGAGTGAGTGTGTAAAAGTCACCTTTTGGAAACATCCCATAGAGTTTGTTTAAGTAATGGTACTCCATGCCCATGTGGATCCAATTTTTGACGCTCCGGCGGACGCCGCGCCGGGCCATATACTTCAGGTGATCTGCCTTGATTTGCAGCTCCATGCGAACCATATCCTGCTCGTAGGTCTGCGGCAGATCGCTGCAACTACCAGTAGCAAGATATTTGGCTGTACGCTCTGCTGTTTTGTCGTAGACATTGACAACCCTGCTCTTACTGCGGCTATATATAGAGGTAGCGTAGTTGATTCCGCGTGTGGTATATAGCGCCTTGGTGGGGCATTTTTGTAATAAACGAAAGAGCACCTCCCGAGTTTTGTCATCCTCTATCCGGATGTTGTAACAATAGTCGATGCGGCTGACGGCCATATCGTCCAATGTATATCCACCGTAGGCAAGGAGATGCTTTAACAGATGGAGGAGGATTCGGATATGCTGAGCAGAGGCATTTTCAACTTGGAAAAATTTTAAGACATCGATTTTGATAGAACACAGGAATGACAGGACTTCGCCCTCATCGGTCTGCACAAGGGGGTGAAACCACAGTTTGATCCCATCGCGGAGATCAGCAATGTGTTTTTGTACCTGGGTAAGTCTGGATAACTCGTCACCATCAGCAAGGATAATGCGTGTCAGCAATACTGTATGCATAGCGTCTGCTCCTTTCTTATATGATTTGATGTGCTATAAGTGGGAAGCTGTTTCTTACCCCAATAATGTGTTTTTGAAAAAATTCCTAATCATTTGTTTGAACTAAAGCGGTACCTGTAAGCGTCTGAATTTGTCCCATATACCGCCGCACTTTATTGATCAGAAAGTGATGTACAAGCATTATATGCACGGATTTATAGAGCGCGTGGCCTAATAAGATCAGACTCCGAAACAACCGAAAAGCCCTGAGGCAGGCACTGTATCCTGCATCAGGGCTTACGGTTAGATACAAATTTTATAAACTTATTATTTTGCTTTTACACAAAAAGCAGGCAGAGTACTGCTTCTTGTTTCGCGCCCCTGTGCTGCATGTTTTTGGCTCATGCAGTTATAACTGTTGGCACAAACAATATATGGACTTCTCGTTGCTCGCAACATGAGCCAAACCCATCAAGCTGTTGCGTGCGACACTATAGTTCCCCTTAATCATCTTTTTGTGTAAAAGATCTGCTTACACATTGAATGGGTTACTCTGAGTGGGCCCCAAATATGAGTTTGCGATAACGCATGGAATCAATAGAGAAAGGAAGTTTAAAAGTATTTTAGCCCCCTGCAGAATGTGCGCATTGCAAAAGATATTTTTCAAAAATCAGGCCCTCTAACAATTATCCCGAATTGCAAAAAAGCAATCCGGGATAATTGTTTAACCGCTGCATATTTTGAAGGAAGAAATTGCGCTTGTTTCTGTGGCGCCGCCGGGGTTCAATGTTAGGCAGAACTTACTTAAAACAAGAATCACTCTCCCTGCACACCTTACCCGTGCTCAAAGCAGAGACTCAATGTAGACACTCAAGCTTACGCCAGCCTGGGACGCTGTTTGCTCGGCACGCTTCAGAACCTCCGTAGACAGGCTTACAGGGATGATAGTCCTGCTATCGTCCTCGGCAACTTCGCCAAAGATTTCCTCATATTCATCCCCATCCAGATATTCCTCGGCCCATTCCCGTGCTTCATCCCAAGTAAGAGGGATGATTTTGCTGCTGCCACAACAAGAATTTGACCCCTCGGAAACTGCATATTTTGTGCAGGGACCTCCGCTGCCAAAAAGGAAGAATTCTCCGCTACTTTTTCGAAAGAGCTCCTCGCGAATGTGGTAGAAGTCACGAGTGTCCCCCGTATTGCACCAGTAGCCAACCGATTCCGCTTTTTCTGTGTCATAACACTTACCTTTGATAATCTTTTTCATTTTAGTTTTCCTTTCTTTATCGTATATTGATTGTCAGTTGCCTCTGACATAGTTATGATATGCGGTTTCCTTATTCCATATTTTCTGATAAAGTCCAAGGTTTCTGAGACCACTACAATGCCAATCCTCGCACTCGTAGCCACAGGCGATGGATGGTAAGAAGATGGCTGTCTCTTACTTCGTTTTGTATATGAGAAATCACTTCAGTGTCTAATCCCTCAAGACAAACAGCTCCCGTGTTATGGATAGCCAAGTAAAATGGTCCTCTGGATTAGCCAGAGGGATCCATTGCTGCAGGAGGGTCCCCCCATAGCGTTGGCATACTCCGTATACATTCCTCCACGGCCAAACGAGAAGAACTCTCCGTTAGAGTTTTGAAACAGTTCCTCCGCAATATAAAAGGCGTCCCGACTATTTCCCGAGTTTGTCCAATATCCAACGGACTTGGCTTTTTCTGTGTCATAGCACTTTTTGTTAATGATTTTTCATGTTTATTTTCCTTTCTTATCAGATGAGTATATTGTCAACTGTTATTGACATTGTTATTATATGCGGTCCTTTGATTTTCTATTTTCCGGCAAACTTCAAAGAAAAAGCCCCGAGCTCACAAGCTCAGGGCTTTAGAAAATATTAAACTGTATCCTTATGTCTTTGTATGGACAGTACAGCGGGAAGTATATAAACTTATTTATTTTGCTTTTACACAAAAAGCAGGCAGAGTACTACCTCTTGTTTTGCCCCCTTGTGCTGCATGTTTTGGCTCATGCAGTTATAACTGTTGGCACAAACAATATATGGACTTCTCGTTGCTCACAACATGAGCCAAACCAATCAAACTGTTGTGTGCGACACTATAGTTCCCCTTAATCATCTTTTTGTGTAAAAGATCTGCCTACACACTGAAAGGGTTACTCTGAGAGGGCCCAAAATATGAGTTTGCGATAACGCATATAATACTTATGACTTTACTCTACAGACAAGCAGCATCTCATCACAGACTTCTCTCTGAGAGAGTGTCCCAGATTGTCTGACAGACCTCTTCTCGCTTTGCAAAAATAAAGATGACATGTGGATACATGGCCTGATGTCGCAATATCTGTTCGTGTAAGTAGGTTCCAACAAAAGTTTGATTTTTAATTGTACACCGCCAATGAGCCAAATCAGAGATCTGCTCCACATGATTGTCTGGGGTAGTACCAACCACATACACCAGCTGTTTACCAGCTATCTGTGCTAAAAGTGCAGCATTTTCATAAGAATATCTATTTCCTGAACTCGCAAAATCCTTGTAAAGTTCCAATATGGTGTCTTTACGGTCTATAATGACATTGCTATTTGATGTGGTATAATCTCCAGCAGGTAAGTACTGCGGCAGGATGATGACACCATGCTCGGCACACCAATCGACCATGGGAGATTTACTTTCGCGGCTGTCGCTACTAAGTACGGGCAGCCCGGACAAGTTTGCTAACAGCAATGCGTGCCGCCAGTTAGGATCGCCCTGCCGCCACCCGCCTTCGGTACCAATACGGATGTCGTCTGGGGTAATTCGATAAGCGGATGCTGGCAACGATCTCCTTACATCTATATATCTGGTGCCCGTCCGGCGATGTAGCTCCAGACACATATGATGTCCGGCTGCCTGCGCCAATGATTGTACATTGGCGCAGCCACTGAGGTGGAGTGCGTCCAGTGCACACCGGATGACAGTGGTACCTCTATGCTTATCCAGTCTCCAGATTAGAGGCCACTTGCCGGTTTGCTGATATATATAGGTAGCCCAACCAACACATGGGCCAACCGATATGTCATAGCGGATATAAAAGGCCGCATCGTCTTGCTCGGCGGAAAGAAGGTTTACTCTGTAAATACCATCTGCGGGTGGATTAGGTGGATACATTGATTATCTGCCTCCAACACAATAGATTCAAGTTGCGGATTGATTATAAGCAAAGCAACTTAATTCTATTGGCAGGATGTTTCTTTACTATCCCATACCACTTATAACTTGCAACGCAAGACAGGATCTGCTATAATCGTCTTAGTTGGAACGAATCTCCTTAGGTACCATGTACTTGTCCCCCCGCAAACAAGCACATTGTCCCTAAATAATGACTCACAAAAGAGTCCGAGGAAATTCGTTTCCCCGGGCTCTTTTTTTATTTCTTTTCTGTTTTTAGCCCGGTTTTATCTTGATTCTGACTTTTTCCGAACTTTTTCGGAAAAAGAGTTGTCGAGCAGCTTGTGGTCAAAATGGTTGGACAAACGACTGTTTTGGAAGGGATGACCACAATTGCATCAGAGAAACGAAGCGCCGGGCACGCAAGTGTCCGGCGCTTTTCCGTGCTGATGAAGTTCTCCTGTACCCGCCTGCCCTTGACGCAGACAGGAAAAGCCCCTATAATGAAGGCGTTCCAACAGGCAAAGTGCAAATAGGAGGACTGTCATGCCGGAAGAGATCAAGATCCTGAATCTGGCCGATGTACCGGAGTATATGGAGGAGGTTTCCCAATGGCTGTGGCTGGAGTGGGCCAAGGCCGACGGGTATTCTCTGGATGAGATCGTTTATCGCACAAAGTATGCTTCCCAGCGGGACACGGTGCCCCAGATGTTGGTGGCAGTCATGGGAGACAAGCCGGTGGGTGTGGTGTCCTTGTGGCTCAATGACGCCAAAACCAGACAGGACCTGTCGCCCTGGATGGCGACTCTGTATGTGAAAGATGAGTACCGCAATCTCCACATCGGACAGCGGCTCCAGGCGGCCAGCATTGAGGCTGTTAGAGCGCTCAAACGTTACCCCTGCCTTTATCTTATTACCAAGTTGGAGAACTACTACGAGAAGATTGGCTGGAAGTTCGTGGACCGTATCCCGGTGGGTGAAGGTGCCACGGAAAAGGTATACCGTTACGATCTGTGAAACTAAAAACCACATGAAACGGGCCTGCCGCATTTGCGGCGGGCCCGTTGTTGTTTCAGAGATGAGACAAATCGGAGGTGAGGGTAAAGCGGTTTCTCTCCACCACCAGCAGCCCGTCCCGCTGCATTTTGCTCAACTCGTTGGACAGAGCGCTGCGCTCCACGTTCAGATAGTCGGCCAGCTGCTGACGGTTGAAGGGAACGGTGAAACTGGGGCTGCCGCTCCGGCGGGCCTGGTAGGACAGATAGGAGAGCAGACGCCCCCGGATGGTTTTGGAAGCGGTGTGGAAGATCTTCCGGGACAAATTCAGATTTTTCTGGGCGGACAAAAGGAGCAGGTTTCGGATCAGCTTGCTGTGGTGGGCGCAGGTATGGGGGCATACTTGTAACACTCGTTCAACATTGAGGAAGAGTACCTGGCTCTCCTCTGCTGCCACTACATCCACCATCAGAGGTTCTCCCGGTACACAGGCATAGGTTTCGGCAAAAATCTGTCCAGGGCCAATTTTGTCCAATACAGTGGTGTTGCCCCACAGGTCGTCGGTCTGGATCAGTATGCTGCCAGAGAGCACCATGCCCAGATCAGTGACATAATCTCCGCTATGGTAGATCTGCTCCCCCTTGGCATATCCTCGCTCCATTGCGCCGAGGCAGTTCAGCATGGCCTCCGCCTCCTGGGGAGATGTTCCTCGGAACAGGGCGGTATTGGCCAGCAAGGTTCCCTTCATATTTCCCTCCTGGGTGTTGTTTTAACAACAGACTTGTTGTTGATATTATACTATACTAAGCCCACAACGGCAAGCGGGCCGTGCAAAACCAGGAGGGCTTATCAATGGAACACAATATGTTTTGCTATCAGTGCCAGGAGACCGCCGGCTGCACCGGCTGCACCCGGGTGGGTGTTTGCGGCAAGACCGCCGATGTGGCGGCTATGCAGGATCTGCTGGTCTATGTGACAAAGGGGTTGTCCGCGGTTACCACCGCCCTGCGGGCGCAGGGCCTGCCGGTGGAGCAGGCGGTCAATCACCTCATCACCCTGAATTTATTTACCACCATCACCAATGCTAATTTTGATAAGGAGGCCATTGAGGTCCGCATCCGTGCCACCCTTGAGGCCAAGGCGGATTTGCTGGCCTGGGTAAAGGAACGGGAGAGCCTGCCTGAGGCCGCCCTGTGGGACGGCTCCGGGGATTGGACGGTCAAGGCTGCCCAGGTGGGAGTACTGTCTACTGAAAATGAGGACATTCGCTCTCTGCGGGAGCTCATTACCTACGGCCTCAAAGGCCTGTCCGCCTACTCCAAGCACGCCAATGCGCTGATGCAGGACGATGACGAGGTGGACGCCTTCCTTCAGCGGGCTCTGGCGGCTACCCTGGATGACGGCCCCACCGCCGACGACCTGGTGGCCCTGACTCTGGAGACCGGCAAATACGGCGTTCAGGGCATGGCCCTGCTGGATAAGGCTAACATTGGGGCCTACGGCAATCCGGAGATTACCAGGGTCAACATCGGCGTGGGCAAGAATCCGGGTATTCTGGTATCCGGCCACGATCTGAAAGACCTGGAGCAGTTGCTGGAGCAGACCCAGGGCACCGGCGTGGATGTGTATACCCACTCGGAGATGCTGCCTGCCCATTACTACCCCGCCTTCAAGAAATATTCCAACTTTGTGGGCAACTACGGCAATGCCTGGTGGAAGCAGAAGGAGGAGTTTGAGTCCTTCCATGGCCCCATCCTCATGACCACCAACTGCATCGTGCCGCCCAAGGAGAGCTACAAGGACCGGCTGTATACCACCGGAGCCGCCGGATTCCCCGGCTGCAAGCACATCACCGGCGGCGTAGGGGAGAAGAAGGACTTCTCCGCCCTCATCGAGCACGCAAAGAAATGCGCTCCCCCTGAGGAGATCGAGACCGGCGAGATCGTGGGCGGCTTTGCCCATGCTCAGGTGCTGGCTCTGGCCGACCAGGTAGTGGAGGCTGTTAAGAACGGCGCCATCAAGAAGTTTGTGGTGATGGCGGGCTGTGACGGCCGGGTCAAGAGCCGAAACTACTACACCGAGTTTGCCAAGGCCCTGCCTCGGGACACGGTGATCCTCACTGCCGGCTGCGCCAAGTACAAGTACAACAAGCTGGACCTGGGGGACATCGGTGGAATTCCCCGGGTGCTGGACGCAGGCCAGTGCAACGACTCTTACTCTCTGGCGGTCATTGCCCTGAAGCTGAAGGAGGTTTTTGGGCTGGACGATATCAACGACCTGCCTATCGTGTACAACATCGCCTGGTATGAGCAGAAGGCGGTCATCGTGCTGCTGGCGTTGTTGTACCTGGGTGTGAAAAACATCCACCTGGGGCCCACACTGCCTGCCTTCCTCAGCCCCAATGTGGCCAAGGTGCTGGTGGACAACTTTGGTATCGCCGGCATCGGTACTGTGGAAGACGACATGAAGCTGTTTTTTGGGGAGAACTAAATAAAGAATCCGGCAGGCTATGCCTGCCGGATTTTTTTATCGATTGAGATACCAAACGCCCAGGTTGAGGTAGGCGGCAAAACTCACCCACAGCAGGTAGGGGAACAGCAGCCAGGCGGCAATGGGGTCAATCTTGCGGAAGGTGAGGAACAGCCAAAGGATCAGTGCCCATAGCACCACCAGCCAAATAAGGGCAAAACCGAAGGCTTGGAGATTAAAGAACAGGATGCTCCAGAAAAAATTGAAGGCCAGTTGTACGACATAGAGCACCAGTCCCCGGGTTCGGAGATCCGACGGCGGTGAGAGCCAGATCCGGGCGGCAGCAATGGCCATCAGGGCAAAGAGGATGCCCCAGACAATGGGAAAGACGATGGCAGGCGGGGACAGAGGCGGCTGTATAATGGACTGACTGTAAGCCTGAGCTCCGTCCCGGGTGAGCCAGCCGGAGAGAAAGCCCACTCCCTCCGTAACGAGGATAAACAGGGCATAGATTTTCCAGGGAACTTGTTTCATATTGTATCACCTGGAGTCAGTATATACAGAGCCGCGCCCCATTATACCTTACGGGCCTTCGATGTCCATGGCGGCCATCTGGGTCTGGGAGTTCCCGAATTGCGCGCCCCGGCTCAGCCAGTACCGGTTGGCGGCCCGCAGGAACAATCCCTTTGTCAACGGCATGGTGATGGAAAGCTGAACAGAGCGGCCTTTTTGAATGGATCGGGCCAGCTTTTGGATCTTTCGACGAGCCATCCCCATAAACGGAGTGGTTGGGAAGGCCTCGCCGCAGCCCATCCGCAGAACACTTCCCAGCTTATGCCCGCCCCGTTTACAGAAGAGCCGGATCATGTCTATCGCCACATCGTTCTGATGGGGCTCCCGAAAGCCGCAGTTAATGATCACATGGACGGTAAGGGGGGCGGTAGGTTGCTCCAGCATGGCCTTCAAAAATTCCATCAGACCGGAAGGTAGGCCATCGGTATAGAGGGGAAAAACCAGCAGCAGGTCGGAGCATTCCCTCAACTGTTCCAGGCAGGCGGTGTGCTGCCGCTGGAGTACGCTGTACTGTTCATATGAGCCGGACCAGGCGGACAAAAAGGCCTGAATGTATTGCTTAGAGTTGGATTTAGGGGCCCGGGGGCTGCCGTTGATAATCATCAGTTTGCCCATGTCTGTACCACCTTTCCGGCCAGCGCTTCCGCCTGGGCCTGGGAGTCCGCGAAGTGAATGGTGTAGTGCTCCGCCAGCGTGTTCAGAGCATTGCGGGCCAACCAGCGGTCGAACACAGCTTGTTCCTCCTTATCCTGAGCTCCGTAGGCCACCACCGTCAGTTCTTTTGGCTTCACGGCACGCTGGACGTGGTGACTTTCTCCGTGGTGAAGGCGGATAAAGGCCTGTTGATTGGGGAGGGAACGCTCCATCAGCCGCTTCATAGGCAGATCATAACAGCCTAGAAATAAGTGACTGACCACCAGTAACCGGTCACAGCGGGCAATATCAGGGTAGATGGACGGGGCGTCATCCCGAATGACGCAGCGGCCCGGTGTCTTGATCCAGCAGCTAAAGCAGCCAACGCAGGGAGCAATCGCCTGTTCCGCCACGTTGACCAGCCGCAAATCACTACCTGCGGGCAAGGAAGAGAGGGGGCAGTCTGTCAATATCAGGTCCATGGGTATGCTACGCTCCTTTTTTCTGTGGGTATACAACAGCTAACAGTATATCATAGATGAGGCGGAAAACCTAGTAAAATAATATGAATAAAGAAAAAAGAAGGACCTGCTGTCGGGAGGGGCAGCAGGTCCTTAGATCAGTGAGCTCAAAGGTCGGCGCACTGGGCCTCAATGGAGGCCTCACAGTCCTTCATGGCCTGAAGGGTGCGCTCCAGCAGGTCGTTCAGTTCCCAGCCCAGCAGTTGGGCGCCCTGGGCGATGGTTTCCCGGGAGCAGCCGGCGGCAAAGCGTTTGTCCTTGTACTTCTTTTTCAGACTAGACAGCTCCATGTCCTGCACGCTCTTGGAGGGACGCATGAGGGCGGCAGCCCCGATCAGGCCGGTGAGCTCGTCGACAGCAAAGAGAACCTTCTCCATCTGGTGCTCCGGCTCTGCGTTGCCCTCGGTCATACCCCAGCCGTGGCTGACCACCGCGTGGATGAGGGCGGGGTCCAGGCCTTGCTCCTCCATGATCTCCCGGACCTTGACGCAGTGCTCGTCGGGATACTGCTCGAAGTCCAGATCGTGGAGGAGTCCTGCTGTGGCCCAGAAGTCAGCCTCCGTCTCATAGCCCAGCTGACGGGCAAACCAGCCCATGACAGCCTCTACGGTAAAGGCGTGACGGAGATGGAAGGGCTCCTTATTGTATGTTTTCAGCAGGTCCAGGGCCTGCGTGCGGGTCAATTCCATGATAACGGCCTCCTTTTGTGCTTTGTCACATTATAGCACAGAAGAACGCCCGATGCAAAGCAATGTGCAGACCTAAGGCTGCACCGGCGGAGGAAGAAAGGTTTGCCCGCCGATACCCTCCAGAGGAAAGAGGGGCGCGTGGTAACGGGCAGCAAAGCGCTCCAGCTGGTCCATGGAGTCAATCTGGCGGTATTGAGCGCTGATGCGGTCCTGTACATGAGCGGGCAGGTGGTCAAAGTATTCCTGCGCTCTGGAATCGTGGCGAAACAGGACATAAAGATCCCTGTAATATGCTCTCATCATATCACCCCGAAGTTAGGATGTGCGGTATGAAGCTGCTCTATAGGTGGAAAAATGAAGGAGTTGCTGCAAGAATAGGTTCGTCGATTTGGCCAGGGAAAAAGATGAATGAAAAATAGGTGCTGATATTTGCGGCAAACCTGGAAAAAACGACACTCTGAAAAGGCAATCAAAATAGAGTGATAGTTTACATAATTAAATGCATGAGAGGCGGAAATATGAGGGCCAGAATGGAGATGTCTGATTTGTGGATGAATTTGTCCACATATCCACAGAGATTTCCACAATGGGGAAAAGAAGAAAAAGGAAACTGCCTGGTTTTCGATAACATAATGCAAAAATAAGGCGCAGATGAAAGAACACAGAGGGCACCTTTCAAAGTGGGGTGGCGAAAAAGGCGTGCACAAGAAAAGCACTTGCGGTTCCTGGAAAACCGGTATAAAATAAGTTGAATAAACATTACAGTGTAAACTGGGAGGAATGTTACACCTATGGAACAGGCAAAGGTATACTACTCTGACCTGCGCTGTCAGCCTGGGAAAAACCTGCTGAATAAGTTGGAGAAGCTGATCCGCACTGCCGGGATCGGCGAGATCGATTTTGACCATAAGCTGGTAGCTATCAAGATGCACTTCGGAGAGCCGGGCAATCTGGCCTTTCTGCGGCCCAACTACGCGAAAGTGGTTGCGGATGTGGTAAAGAGTCTGGGCGGCGTGCCCTTCCTGACCGACTGCAACACCCTGTATCCCGGTCGGCGGAAGAATGCCCTGGAGCATCTGGATGCCGCTTTTGAGAATGGTTTCTCTCCGCTGTCTACCGGCTGTCAGGTTATTATCGGCGACGGTCTGCGTGGTAACGATGATGTGGAGGTGCCTGTGGAGGGCGCGGAGCACATCACCACGGCCAAGATCGGCAAGGCCATTATGGAGGCTGACGTGATCATTTCTCTGTCCCATTTCAAGGGCCATGAGCAGACCGGCTTTGGCGGCGCCATCAAGAACCTGGGCATGGGCTGCGGTTCCCGCCGGGGCAAGATGGAGCAGCACGCTCAGGGTAAGCCGGTGGTTGAGCAGAAGCACTGTGTGGGTTGTCGGAAGTGTTCCGCCCAGTGTGCCCATGATGCTATCTCCTACGGGGAGGACCGGAAGGCTTCCATTGATCAGAATAAGTGTGTGGGCTGCGGTCGCTGTATCGCAGCGTGCAACGCCGACGCCATCCACGCGGGCTATGACGCCGCTATGGAGGAGTTGGGCTGCCGCATGGCGGAGTATGCCAAGGCGGTGGTGGACGGCCGTCCGCAGTTCCATATCAGTCTGGTCATCGATGTGTCCCCCTACTGTGACTGCCATGGAGAGAATGATCTGCCCATCCTGCCTGATGTGGGGATGTTTGCTTCCTTCGATGCCGTGGCGCTGGATCAGGCCTGTGCCGACGCCTGCCTGCGTCAGGCTCCCATCCCCGGCTCCGCACTGGATGAACAGATGCATCAGCCCGGATTCTGCGACCACCATGATCACTTTATCAACAGTATGCCGGAAACTGACTGGAAGGTTTGTCTGGCGCACTGTGAAAAGATCGGTGTGGGTACCCGTGCCTATGAGCTGATCGAGGTAAAATAACGCCCAAAGAAAGGAAGATTTGACATGGACGTAAAGGAGATTCTGGCCCACTGTGACCACACGCTGCTCAAGCAGGAGTCTACCTGGGGGCAGATCAAGGCCGTGTGTGACGATGGCCTGAAGTACGAGTGTGCCTCCGTCTGCATCCCCGCCTCTTTTGTCAAGCAGGCAGCTGACTATGTGGGAAATGATTTGAAGATCTGCACCGTCATTGGTTTCCCCAACGGCTACTCCACCACCGCTGTTAAGGTCTTTGAGACTGAGGACGCTATTCGCAATGGCGCTGATGAGATTGATATGGTCATCAATATCGGCTGGGTCAAGGACCAGCGGTGGGATGACCTGCTGGAGGAGATCAAGTCTATCAAAGCCTCCTGCCAGGGGCGTATCCTGAAGGTCATCGTGGAGACCTGCCTGCTCACCCAGGAGGAGAAGGTAAAGATGTGCCAGATCGTCACCGAGGCGGGGGCCGACTATATCAAGACCTCCACCGGCTTTTCTACCGGCGGCGCTACCCGGGAGGATGTGGCCCTCTTCAAGGCCAACGTGGGTCCTCAGGTGCGTATCAAGGCCGCTGGCGGCATCCGCACCCTTCAGGATGCTGAGGACTTCATCAACCTGGGCGCCGACCGCCTGGGTACTTCCGCCATCGTCAAGCTGGTAAAGGGCCAAACTCCTCAGGGCTACTGAGCTGGTCCAAACGTTCAGAACACAAAAAGGCTTCCCTGCACGACAGCGCAGGGAAGCCTTTTTAAGCTTATTCAGAAAATCAGGAAACCTGTGACACAGGTCAAATCCGATCCGCCAGGGAGACCGCTTTTGAATCAAGCGTTTGAATCCTGACAGAGCGGCCCCCGGCAAAAGCCGGGGGCCGCTCTGTTTGATGAGGAAGAAGGAAAAAGGATAGGTTTAGTCTTTGACTGCGGACTGGAGATAACCCTCCACGCCGGAGGCGGTGGACAGGCTCATGGCCTCTTGGGTTACCTGGGCCGCCTGGGCAACGTGCCAGTGATGGATCTGGGCACGGGTGGCCAGTACAGCAGAGGAACTGACGGAAAACTCATCCAGTCCCCAGGTCATGAGCAGGGGGATGAGCCGGGGATCGGCGGCAGCCTCGCCGCACATACCCACCGGAATACCAGCCTCTTTGGCGGCAGTAATCACGCTGCGGATGGAACGGAGCACAGCGGGATGGAAGGTGGTGTACAGATTTTCCACCTGGGCATTGCCCCGGTCCACTGCCATGGTGTACTGAGTCAGGTCATTGGTGCCGATGGAGAAGAAGTCGCACTCCCGCGCCAACAGGTCAGCGATGAGGGCGGCAGCGGGAGTCTCCACCATGATACCCAGGGGGATGTCCTTGTGGTAGGGCAGACCCTCAGCTTCCAGCTCGGCCTTGCAGGTCTCCAGCAGAGCCCGGGCGCCGCGGATCTCCTCCAGAGAGGTGACCAGGGGCAGCATAATCTTGATGTTCTTTTCCTCGGCGCCTGCCCGCAGCAGGGCCCGAAGCTGGACCTTGTACAGGTCGGGGTTGTCCAGGCAGTAGCGGATGGCCCGGTGGCCCAGGAAGGGGTTGTCCTCGTGTGCCATCCCCAGGTACTCTACCGCCTTGTCGCCGCCTACATCCAGGGTGCGGATGATAACCTCTTTGCCCGCCATGATGCGGGAAACAGCCAAATAGGCCTCATACTGTTCAGTTTCAGTAGGCACGCTGTTCCGGTCCATGAACAGGAACTCGGTGCGGAACAGGCCGATGCCCTCGGCGCCAGCTTCCGCGGCTGCGCCAGCCTCCGCGGGGGAGCCGATGTTGGAGTACAGGGCATAACGGTTGCCCTCGGCATCCACGGTCTCCCGGTCCCGGTAGACAGCCAGCAAGGCCTTTCTGCGGAGGAACTCCTCCTGCTTGGCCAGATACTCGGCCAGAGTGCGCTGGTCCGGGTTGACCATGGCGGTCCCTTCGCTGCCGTCCACGATGACGCTGTCACCGTCCTTCAGCTGCTCCATAGCTCGGGGCACACTGAGTACGGCGGGCAGCTCCAGGGCCCGGGCCAGGATGGCGGAGTGGCTGGTCCGACCGCCCACCTCGGTGAGGATGGCTGCAACGTGCTCTTTGTCCAGGCCCACCGTCATGGAGGGCGTCAGATCATGGGCTACCAGCACACTGCCTGCGGGCAGATGACTCACATCCACGCCGGTGACCCCCAGCAGGATGGCCAGCATCCGGCTGCGGATATCCCGCACATCGGTGGCTCGCTGGCGCATGAGCTCGTCGTCCACTCCGGCGAACATCTCGGCGTACATGGTGCACACCTGATCCACCGCTGCCTCGGCGCACTGGCCGGCATCAATGACCTCCTCCATCTGGCTCTGCATAAAGGGGTCGCTCAGCATCATGATCTGGCCGGTGAGGATCTCGGATTCCTTTTCTCCCACCTGTGCCCGGATGTGCTCCGCCATGGCGGTGGTCTTCTCGTTAAACTGGGTGATAGCTGCCTGGAGCCGATCTTTCTCTACCTCTTTGCCGCCGTATTTCACGGCGGAGTAGTCCAGACTTTGCTCCCGGACGCAGACGGCCTTACCGATGCCGATCCCGTCCGAAGCGGCGATGCCCCGTAAGATCATAGCGGTCTCCTCCTGTTTGTCGGTTCGGGGGTCCGGGCGATCACTCGCCCAGACCGGATTCCACCAGCTCCACAGCGGCCTTCAGAGCGTCGGCCTCCTGTTCGCCGCAGCACTGGATCTCGATCTCGCTGCCCTGCTTGATACAGGCGGCCATCAGATGCATGATGCTCTTGGCGTTGATGTTCTTGCCGTTGAAAACGATGGTGACGTCGCTCTTGTACTTGGCCATGGTATTGACAAAGAGCTGAGCGGGACGCATATGCATACCCTGAGGATTGACGATCTTAGTCTTAGCGGTAACCATAGTAATACTTCCTTTCTGTATTCAGCCAAATAGGATGGGTGAGGTGATAATTTGGTTAAGCCTTTTTCTTTTTGAGCAGGCCCAGCAGAATCATGCCGACCAGAGAGCCCACCACAAGGGCGACCACATAGCCCAGGATATTGGTCATGACGGGGAAGACGAAGATGCCGCCATGAGGTGCGGGGAGGGCGCAGCCAAAGGCCATGGACAGAGCGCCGGCCACACCGGAGCCCACAATGCAGGCGGGCAGGACACGGAGAGGATCGCTGGCGGCGAAGGGAATGGCACCCTCGGTGATGAAGCACAGGCCCATGATGTAGTTGACCACGCCGGACTTGCGCTCATCCTCGGTGAAACGGTTGCGGAAGAAGGTGGTGGCCAGAGCAATGGCGATGGGGGGCACCATGCCGCCGATCATGACGGCAGCCATGATATCAGAACCCTGTCCGGCGGCCATGGTGGCCAGGGTGGAGGTGCCAAACACATAAGCGGCCTTATTGAAGGGACCGCCCATATCCACGGCCATCATACCGGCCAGTACGATACCGAGCACGATCTTGCTGCCCTCGCCCATGGCCTCCAGACCGGAGTACAGGGCGGTGTTGATGGCGCCCACAATGGGATTGATGAGGCACATAAACAGGCCGATGATGAGAAGTCCCACCACGGGGTAGATCAGGATGGGCTTGAGGCCCTCCAATGCCCGGGGCAGCTTGTCGCAGACCTTCCGCATACCCAGCATCAGGTAGCCGCCGGCAAAACCGGCAATGAGCGCGCCAAGGAAACCTGCGGAGACGGAAGTGCCGGAGGGGGAGGCGAAGGTAGCGCCGGACACGGCCAGTGCGCCGCCCACAAAGCCGACCATCAGGCCGGGCCGGTCGGCAATGGACATGGCGATGTAGCCGGCCAGAATGGGCAGCATGAAGTTGAAGGCCACGCCGCCGATGTTTTTGAACCATGCGGCAATGGGGGTGTTGGTGCCGAAGTTGGCGTAGTCAATGGAGGCGTCGTCCAGCAGGAAGGCCAGAGCGATGAGAATGCCGCCGCCGATCACGAAAGGCAGCATATGGCTGACGCCGTTCATCAGCTGCTTGTACAGCTTGCGGCCAAGGCCTTCATTGGAGGTCTCCTGAACCACCTGGCCGGCGTGATGATAGGTGGGGGCGTTGGGTGCCTGACGGATCAGCTCCTCCGGCTTGTGGATGCCATCGGAGACGGGTACACGCAGGACGGGCTTGCCGTTAAAGCGGGCCAGATCAACCTCTTTGTCGGCGGCAATGATGATGCCGTCACAGGTGTCGATCTCTGCCTGGGTCAGAATGTTTTTGGCGCCGCCGGAGCCCTGGGTTTCCACCTTGACGGAGATGCCGATCTCTTTGCCCTTTTTCTCCAGAGCCTCGGCAGCCATATAGGTGTGGGCAATGCCGGTGGGGCAGGCGGTGACAGCCAGGATGCGGGGACCGGCTGCGGGGTTTTCAACAACGGAGGCGGGGGTTTCTGCGGGGACCTCTTCAGGGAATTTGGCAGCTTCGTATTTATCGATGACTTCCATGAAGGTTTTCGGGTCAGAGGCAGCGCGCAGCTCGCTGACAAAGTTGAAATCCATCAGCAGCACCATCAGGTGGGAGAGAATCTCCAAATGCAGATCCCCGTCCATGGGAGCGGCAATCATGAAGAAGAGGTCGGAGGGCTGGCCGTCCATGGCTCCGTAATCTACGCCCTCTTTCAGAATGCAGGCGGCCAGACTGGGGGATTTGACGCAGGCGCTTTTGGCGTGGGGCACGGCAATGCCCATCTCAATGGCGGTGCTGGTCTGGGACTCACGAGCCAGAATGGCCTGCTTATAGGTCTCCCGATCGGTGAGACAGCCACTTTTGCTTTGCAGGTCCACCAGCAGATCGATGGCGCCTTCCTTATCGGCGGCAGACGCTCCCAGTGCGATTTTTTCCGGGCTCAGCAGATCGATGATGCGCATGGTAGTGAGCTCCTTTCTGATTTAGAAGGTATGGATCAGTGCCATGATTTGTTCTTTGGTGGCCAGTCCGTCGGCAAAGGCAGTGGCGGAACCGGCAGCAGCGCCCAGACGCTGGGCATAGGCGTAGTCGCCAGTTTCCAGCCAACCGGCCAGGAAGCCAGCTACCATGGAGTCACCGGCTCCCACCGAGTTGCGGACTTTACCCTTAGGTACGCCCAGACGGTGGCAGTTTCCCCTCTCGTCCACCAGCAGGGAGCCGTCTCCTGCCATGGAGACCAGTACGTTGCGGGCACCCTTGGCCTGCAGCTGAGCGGCGCAGTGCCGGATCTCGGTATCGGTGACAGGAGTCTTCCCGAAAATCTCACCCAGCTCGAGATTGTTGGGTTTGATAAGGAAGGGGTGATAGGGGAGTGCGCTGCACAGCAGATCACGGGTGCTGTCCACCACAAACTGAATCCCCCGGTCTTCCAGCCGGGCCAGAATCTGCTCGTACACGTCGTGAGACAGGGCGGCAGGCACGGAGCCGGAGATCACCAGGATGTCCCCGGCCTCCAGTCGGTCCAGCTTATCTTGCAGAGACCGCAGAGCCACCGGCCCGATGGTAGGACCCTGGCCGTTGATCTCGGTCTCGTCGCCTCCCTTGACCTTGACATTGATGCGGGTCAGCCCATCGGGAAGCCAGATAAAGTCGGTGCGGATGCCCTGGCTCCGGAGACCCTCCTCCAGGGCCCGGCCGGTGAAGCCGGCCAGGAAACCAAGTGCTACGTTTTCCACACCCAAGGCGGACAAAACAGTGGACACGTTGATGCCCTTGCCGCCATACTGGATCTCCTCGCTCTGAGTGCGGTTGATCTGGCCCGGACGGAGAGCGTCCATCCAAACCACATAGTCCAGAGCGGGATTAAAGGTTACTGTATAGATCATGCGGATACCTCCTTGATCACCGTGTGTTCCAGATAGCTGGGGTCGGGCAGATGCTCGGTAATGATAGTGGCCTTTTCCAGAGGAAGTACAGTCACAGTGGATACCAACTCAAATTTGCTGCTGTCGGCCAGTACAAAGGTGAGGTAGGACTGCTCGGCGGCTTTGGTCTTGATGGCGGCCTCCTCCGGGTCGGGGGTGGTGAAGCCTTGACGGATGGTAATGCCGTTAATGCCCAGGAAGGCCTTGGTGAAGTTATACTTACCAAGCTCCTCCAACGCGCCGGTGCCCACCACAGCCCAGGTGCCCGGCTTAAGATAGCCGCCCAGCACATAGCCGCGCAGCCCCAGTTCCATCAGCCGTTGGGCGCAGGCAATACCGTTGGTGACAAAGGTGGCGCGGGAGCCCTTTAAATACTCCAGCATACGTACCGTGGTGGTACCTGCGTCCAGGTAGACCACGTCGTCATTGTTGATAAGCTCGGCGGCATAATGGGCGATGAGATCTTTTTCATCCCGGTGGAGCAGGGACTTGGTGGTTACGTCCGGTTCTTCCCCCTGAAAGGTGCTACTGGTCAGAACCGCCCCGCCGTGTACCTTGTTTAGTCTGCCCTGGCGGGCCAGAATGGTGAGATCCCGCCGGATGGTGGCCTCTGATGCGCCGGTGAGCTCGCACAGACGCGTTACGCTGGCAGCCCTGCTGTTGGTCAGTTCCTGTAGGATGGTTTCAAAACGCTGCTCTGCCAACATTGAGAATCCCTCCTCTATGCTCTAGTTTGATTGAAAATGACTGTTCTATCTTGTGACTTCAATATAGCACTGATAACAATCATAGTCAATCATAATCAATCAAGTTTACGCACAAAAAATCAGACTGCTTTTTAGACAGTCTGACGAATTGATCGGGGCGTCCTCTGGTAAAATCCAGCTAAAAAAGAAAACTCAAGATAGGAAGCAAGCAAAAACGATCAAAAAAGGTGCGCCGGTGGAGAAAACACACCGGCGCATGGATATTACTGGAGCAGACCCATAATCATGGTAACGATTCCGGCTACCAGGAGCACAGCTCCACCCACTTTTGTAGTGATGCTGGAGCGCATCCGCCGAAAAACGGTTTGCAGTTTTTCAAAGGGGATCAGAAGGAAAATCAGGCCCAGGATGATGAACAGAGCGCCCAGGGAGAAATAGACCATCATGGTTTCACCCACCGTTTCTTATGGAGTAGTTCCATCTTACCAGTTCTGGCCTGGTATTGCAAGAGTTCCTTGTATTTCGAAGGGACATCTGATAGGATAACAGAGAAATCAGGTGAGGAGCCGAGAGCTTCAATGGAGGGTATCCATGCGGGAATATGGGGGAGCGCTGCGCCGGACGGCGCTGTTTCGCGGAATGGAAGAGGAGGAGCTGTTTGCTCTGCTGGATTGTATGGGCGGCGGTGTGCGGCGGTATCCGCGGGGGACTGCGGTGCTTCGAGCGGGAGATCCAGCTACCCATTTGGGCGTAGTGCTGGCCGGTCAGGTGCAGGTGAGCCGCATTCGTCCGGACGGGCAGCGGATCGTGATGGGGGAGATGGGGCCAGGACGGCTGTTTGCCGAGTCCTATGCCTGTGCCGGGGCGGAGAGTTTACCGGTCACCGTTACCGCCACAGCCGATACGGCGGTGCTGCTGCTGGATTGCAGGCGGCTATCTACCCCCTGTGCCTCGGCCTGCGGAGCCCACGGAAAACTGATCCACAACCTGCTGTGGGTGCTGGCGGAGAAAAATCTGTTTCTCACGGGGAAACTGGATCACCTCTCAGGACGAACTATTCGGGAGCGGCTGCTCTCCTACCTGGAGGAGGAGGCAGCCCGCACCGGTCGGACCACGGTAGTGGTGCCCTTTGACCGCCAGGCGCTGGCGGACTACCTCTGTGTGGATCGAAGCGCACTGTCCCGCACCATCGGCCAGCTGCAAAAGGAAGGGGTGCTGGAGGCCGACCGCCGGCGATTCCGTCTGAAGGGGCTGCCAGAGTCTCAGAAATAAGAAAGCGGGCCTGTTGCAAAATGCGCAGCTCGTACAAAGACCCGTCATTCCGAGAAAAACGGCCGCCCGGTGGGCGGCCGTTTTTCGTGGGAATCCGCCCCTTTTGCCGAGGAAACGGATTGCCACGCC